>NZ_JASNJD010000001.1 GCF_030164425.1 Pseudodonghicola flavimaris
ATCTCAAGACCACCCTCGAGGCCATCGCCGCCGGCCATCCGCAAGGCCGCATCGACGAACTTCTCCCGTGGAACTTCAAGCCGTCAAGCTGAACCTGAGGTGGGATGCAGCCGCCGCTTACGAAGATACGCTATCGCATGGTCTTGAGGTCTCGGTGTCTTCGGGTGTTCGAGGAGTAGTGGAAGCGGTTCAAGAGATGGAGCAAGCATCTAGCAATCCTCTGGGGTGCCTCTCTGTCAGCCAACGTGAGATAGCTAACTACATGGGTGTTGATCCAAGCGTTGTAAGCCGGAACGTACACCGGGCAATCGAGTTGGAGCTGTTGGAGAACGACAATCCGGGCCAAGGTAGGGCCGCTCAACTGCGCTTAGGGAGGCAAGAGCTGCCAACCGGAAGTGTCCTGCCTGTTCTTGAGTAAACGGAGAGGAACAAACGGGGGCGGCCCTCTGGGCCGTTCCCCCAAGGTTCGCTAGCCAAAAAAGTTGACGAGAAAATCTTTGGGTGTGGTTCAGTAATAACCAAGGGGGGGTATGTCCCCCCTCCCCCCGGGGGGCTCTGGGGCGTTACTCGCTACTATCATTGAACTTGTGACCGAGAAGGCCATCCCGTAATATAAGATAAGTTATTGTTTTGGCTTTAAATATTCTGTTCTTGTCTTTCTTCTTAGGAGCAGAAGTGACCACTGACTCTTGTGTACACTTATTGGTATACACGCACCCTTACCTTGTCTTGTTAGGGTCTCTCGGCTATATTCCTGCAAGACTGCAACAGTTTGTTGGTGGATCGCGCAGCCTTTAAAATCTGTTTGATTTTATAGGTTTAGGGAGGAGGGAAACCCTCCGAACCTAGCGTTGAGGTCGCTGTTCCTTAACCGGAGTGGAAGTTCGAGTCTTCTCGACCGCACCATCAGCTGGCCCGAAGGGCCGGATCTTCAAAGCAAATCGACAAGTTTCGTCCTCTGCGGAAAAATGCAGTTCGGTGTGGTGTGGTTTCGCCCCCTGCGGCCCCAATGGCGTACGCTTGCCGGGGTGCGGAAGCCTGACTTCGGCAGGAGGCAGGGCGACCTCGTCACCGGCGTCGCAGTCCGCTGACTATGGTCGGGCCGGGGGCTACACTTCCGGTTGTGGATATGTCATCAAAACGCAGCTTTCGTTGCCGATGGTGCACATATGACAATTTATATTTCTGGCGGTTCAAACTCCCTGCTCAAGGGAGGCTGGGTTCACAGGCTTCGTGATCGTCTGCCGGAGGATCAGGAGATCGTGAATATCTCCATCGGCGCAGCTCCGTCGCAGATGGGGGCCTTCCGCTGCTTGCACACCATCGACTTGAAGCCGGGTGACACGGTGATCTGGGAATACGGCGTCAACGACGCCAATCATATCGATGCGCGCGGCTATACCAATCCCGAGCTGCGGAAGGCGGTGGAATGGACGATGCGGCATTGCCGCGACCGGCAGGCCCGGTTCGCGGCGCTGATCTTCCAGCCGCGGAACCGGGAAAAGCGCGGGCGGCTGACCGCCTATCGCAAGATGCTGCACCGGATTTGCGAAAAGCACGGGGTCGGCTTCTTCGACGTGCCGCAGGCGTTTCTGGACCAGAACCCCGGCAGCACCCGTATCCCGCTGCGCTATTTCCGCGACAATGCGCATTACCGAACCGGGGACGAGCTGATGAACCTGATCGTCGATGGCGCGCTGCAGCTGCTGGAGACCGCGCGGATCCCGGGGGAGAGCGTCGAGACCGGCGCCGGAGAGCTGAAAATCTACGCCGATTTCCAGGGAGCCGAGGACGAGCTCTTCGAGAACAGGGCGATCCGGCTGACGACATGGCGGCCGGGGCCGGAAGGTTTGATTGGCCGGTTCGAGGGCAAAGGCCGCATCGTCGGGCTGGTCATGACCTCCACCCAGAACGGCGGTGTCTTCGAGCTGCGCATCGGCGATATCGCGATGCGGCTCTGCGCCTCGTACCGGGAGAAGGATTTCAACAAGACGCTGGTGAAATTCGTGTCGATCCCCATGCTTCTGGGCGAGGATATCCACTTCGAAGCGGGGGAGACGATCTCGATCTCCTATGCCGATACGGCGGAGCACATGTTCGCCGACTACCGGTTCAAGAAGAAGGTCGGCGCGGAGGAGATCGAGGGGCGCGAGGCCGGCATCGTGGCGGTGCTGACCGAGGAATAGGGGCCCGCGATCCCGGAGCGGCGCCGGTCCGGAAGCGCACCGCAGCCATCGGGCATCCATCGCGCGGGGCCTGTGTGGCCACCGCCTTGCGGGCGACCCTGAGAGAGGGCCGCCCGTCGGCAGGATCGCTCCTCAGCCCTGCAGCCAGGCTTCCAGTTTCGTCGCATCGGGCAGGCCGCCGGTGTGGACCAGCTTGCCGTCGACCGAGATGCCGGGGGTCGACATCACGCCGGCCATGGCGATGGATTTCGGGTCGGAGACCTTTTCCACCGCGATGTCCAGGCCCAGCTTGGCGGCGGCCTCTTTCACCATGGCTTCGGTGGTTTCGCAGCGTTTGCAGCCGGGGCCGTAGACGGTGACGGTTTTCATCTGAATGTCCTTTCAGAACAGTAGGTTGAACAGGAATCCTACGGCCAGGATGCCGCTGGCCACGACGCCGATGAAGACGGCGATCAGGCGCAGGGTCAGAACCTGGCGCAGGATGATCATTTCCGGCAGCGACAGGGCGATCACGCTCATCATGAAGGCCAGAACCGTGCCGAGCGCGGCACCCTTGCCCAGCAGCGCCTCGACAATCGGGATGACGCCGGCGGCATTGGTGTACATCGGGATCCCCATGACCACCGCCGCGGGCACCGACCACCAAGCCTCGGCCCCCATGATGCGGACCATCAGATCCTCGGGCACATAGCCGTGGATCAGCGCCCCCATGCCGATGCCCAGCAGGATCCAGATCCAGACCTTGGAGAAGATTTCGCGCACCGCCTCGATCCCCAGCCGGTAGCGGGCGACCAGGCTCAGCCCCTCGTCCTCGGGCAGGATGGCGGTGCCGGCGTGGATGTCGCGCACCCAGTCCTGCAGCCAGCCTTCCAGATTCAGCTTGCCGATGACAAAGCCGGCGACGATGGCGATGGCCAGGCCGAAGGCGAGATAGGTCATCGCCACCTGCCAGCCGACCAGCCCGAACAGCAGAACCAGAGCCACCTCATTGACCATCGGCGCCGCGATCAGGAAGGAGAAGGTCACCCCCAGCGGCACCCCGGCCGACACGAAGCCGATGAACAGCGGCACCGCGGAGCAGGAGCAGAAGGGTGTCAGGATGCCGAGACCGGCGGCGAAGATATTGCCGACGCCTTCGCGCTTGCCAGAAAGCACCGCGCGGGTCTTTTCCGGCGAGAAGAAGCTGCGCACCACCCCCATGGCGAAGACGATCAGCATCAGCAGCATCATCACCTTGGGCACGTCATAGAGGAAGAAGGCCACCGCCTCGCCGGTATGGCTGTGGCGGTCGATCGGCAGAAGCGCGGTCAGCGTCTCGGCCAGCGGGCTCAGCTGCCGATAGATCAGCACCCAGAGCAGAATGAATCCGGCCACGCCCAGATGCCAGAGCCAGTCGGGGCGGGCGGGACGCAGGGGATGGGTCGTTTCGGCACTCATGCCGCTTTCCTTTCCTCGGTTCGGGCGGCACGGACGACCGCGTCAAGCACGGCGGCGATGTCCTTCGGCAGCTCGGGGTTCAGCCGGTAGCGCACCCATTGCGCATCGCGGCGGTCGATCACCAGCCCGGTCTGTTTCAGCACCTGCATGTGCCGCGACATGCGGCTTTGGGTGGCGCCGATCACGGCCATCAGCTCACAGACGCAATGCTCTTCGCCATCGCTGAGGATGCGGAGCGCGTTCAGTCGGGTGGGCTCGGCCAGAGCGGACAGGATGGGAAGAATCATGGGCTCTCTCCTTTATGCGCATAAGCGCATATCCGGGACGGTCGGAACTTGATCCGGATCAAAGCCGCGGGGGCAGGGCAGAAAAAACGGCGCCCCCTGTCGGGGACGCCGTCTTATCGTGCCGTGAGTGGGGCCGATCAGGCCAGGTCGAACCGGTCTGCGGTCATCACCTTGGTCCAGGCGGCGGCGAAATCCTCAACGAATTTCGTGGCGTTGTCGTCCTGGGCGTAGACCTCGGCATAGGCGCGCAGGACCGAGTTCGAGCCGAACACCAGGTCCACCCGGCTGGCGGTCCATTTCACCGCGCCGCTCTTGCGGTCGCGGATCTCGTAGACGCCATCGCCCGCCGGTTTCCATTCATTCGCCATATCGGTGAGATTGACGAAGAAATCGGGGGTCAGTGAGCCTTCGCGGTCGGTCAGCACGCCGTGCTTGCTGCCGCCGTAATTGGTGCCCATTGCCCGCATGCCGCCGATCAGCACCGTCATCTCGTTGGCGGTGAGCCCCATCAGCTGGGCGCGGTCCAGCAGCAGCTCCTCGGGGCTGACGACATAGTCCTTCTTCTGCCAGTTGCGGAACCCGTCGGCGATCGGCTCCAGCGGCGCGAAGCTGTCGGCGTCGGTCATCTCGTCGGTGGCGTCGCCACGGCCGGGCGCGAAGGGCAGGGTCAGGTCGATACCGGCGGCCTTGGCCGCCTGTTCCACCCCGAGGTTGCCGGCCAGCACGATCACATCGGCGAGGCTGGCGCCATGCGACGCGGCGATCGGCTCCAGCACCGACAGCACGCGGGCCAGACGTTCGGGCTCGTTGCCTTCCCAGTCCTTCTGCGGCGCCAGGCGAATGCGCGCGCCATTGGCGCCGCCGCGCATGTCCGACCCGCGATAGGTGCGGGCGCTGTCCCAGGCGGTGGAGACCATATCCGACAGGCTCAGATCGCTGCCGGCAATCGCCGCCTTGACCGCCGCCACGTCATAGCCGGTGGGACCGGCGGGGATCGGGTCCTGCCAGATTAGATCCTCGGCCGGGACGTCGGGGCCGAGATAGCGGACCTTGGGGCCCATGTCGCGGTGAGTCAGCTTGAACCAGGCGCGGGCGAAGGTGTCCTTGAAATATTCCGGATCGGCCATGAACTTTTCGCAGATGGCGCGATAGGCCGGATCCATCTTCATCGCCATGTCGGCATCGGTCATCATCGGGTTGTGGCGCTTGCTGGGATCGCTTGCGTCCAGCGGCTTGTCCTCTTCCTTGATGTCGACCGGTTCCCACTGCCAGGCGCCGGCCGGGGATTTCTTCAGCTCCCACTCATGGCCGAAGAGCATGTCGAAAAAGCCCATGTCGAACTGGGTCGGATGGGTGGTCCAGGCGCCTTCGAGGCCCGAGGTCACCGCATTCGCGGCCTTGCCGTTCTGGTTCGGGTTGGCCCAGCCAAGCCCCTGCATCTCCGGGCCCGCGGCCTCGGGATCGGCGCCCAGCACGCTGGCGTCGCCGTTGCCGTGGGTCTTGCCGACAGTATGGCCCCCGGCGGTCAGCGCCACGGTTTCCTCGTCGTTCATCGCCATCCGGGCGAAGGTCTCGCGCACCTGGGCCGCCGTCTTCAGCGGATCGGGTTTGCCGTTCACGCCTTCGGGGTTGACATAGATCAGCCCCATCTGCACTGCGGCGAGCGGGTTTTCCATTGTCTCCGGGTTCTCGACATCGCCATAGCGTTCGTCAGAGGGCGCCAGCCACTCCTTTTCGGAGCCCCAGTAGACGTCCTTTTCCGGATGCCAGATATCCTGCCGCCCGAAGCCGAAGCCGAAGGTCTTCAGCCCCATCGATTCATAGGCGACGGTGCCGGCCAGCAGGATGAGGTCGGCCCAGGAGATCTTGTTGCCGTATTTCTTCTTCAGCGGCCACAGCAGGCGCCGCGCCTTGTCGAGGCTGACGTTATCGGGCCAGGAGTTCAGCGGGGCGAAGCGCTGGTTGCCGGTGCCGCCGCCGCCGCGGCCATCGGCGGTGCGATAGGAGCCGGCGGCATGCCAGGCCATGCGGATCATCAGACCGCCGTAATGGCCCCAGTCGGCCGGCCACCAGTCCTGACTGTCGGTCATCAGCGCGTGAAGGTCTTTCTTCAGCGCCTCGACGTCCAGCGATTTGACCTCTTCACGATAGTCGAACTCCGCTCCCATCGGGTTGGTCTTGGTGTCCTGCTGGTGCAGGATGTCCAGGTTCAGCGCATTGGGCCACCAATCCATCACCGAGGTGCCGATTGCTGTCATCGCGCCGTGCATCACCGGGCATTTGCCGGTCGGGGCTGCGTCATTTCCGTCCATTTCAGTCTCCAATCGTGGCTCGTGTTCGTCGATCCGCTACGTGAACGAGGGTATCGAGTGTTCCTGCAATCAAACCGCGCACGTCTCCCGTCCCCTGGCGGGGGTATTTCAGGCTCCGGACACGTCGGGGTCCCCCACCGCTCGGACCCGCTGGCTCAGGGGTCGTTGGGGCGGGCTCTCCTCTCCTCCTCGTGTGAATTCACCCTAACAGAGGTTTTGCATTGGATTAAGTTGTATAAACTGATCGGAGTGATAATCTGAGATTATGAAGAATCTCACGCTCCGCCAGCTCCGCTATTTCGAGGCGCTCGCCCAGCACGGCCATTTCGGCCGCGCGGCCGAGGCGTCGGCCATCTCGCAACCCGCGCTTTCGGTTCAGATCAAGGAGTTGGAGGAGGAACTGGGGGTGCCGCTGTTCGAACGCGGCCCGCGGCAGGTGCGGCTGACCGGCTTTGGCGAGCTCTTCGCCGAGCGGGTGCGCGATATCCTGCGCGCGGTCGACGAACTGGACGATCTGGCCCGCGCCTCGCACGAGCAGCTGGCCGGGCGGTTGCGGATCGGGGTGATTCCCACAATTGCGCCCTATCTGCTGCCCACCATCGTCGGCGATCTGGCACGCGCCCACCCCGGGCTGGATATCCGGGTACGCGAGACGATCACGCCGCGACTGATCGAGGAACTGGGCGCCGGACGGCTCGATACCGCCATCGTGGCGCTGCCGGTCTCCGAGCCGGCCTTTGAGGAGGTGGCGCTGTTCTCCGAGGATTTCGTGCTGGTCCGCCCGGGCGAGGAGGCCGGCAAGCCGGTGCCCAGCCGCGAACGGCTGAAGGAGATGCGGCTGCTGCTGCTGGAGGAAGGCCATTGTTTCCGCGATCAGGCGCTGTCCTTCTGCGACATGCAATCCTCCCGCCCGCGGGAGATCCTGGACGGCAGTTCGCTGTCGACGCTGGTGCAGATGGTGGGGGCGGGGATCGGGGTGACGCTGATCCCGGAAATGGCGGTGGCGGTGGAAACCCGGTCGGCCAATGTCTCGGTCGCGCGGTTCGAGGGGACCCAGCCGCGCCGCACCATCGGTATGATCTGGCGGAAATCCAACCCGCTGGGCAAGCAGCTGATGGAGGTCGCGGAAAGCGTGCGCCGCTCTGGCGAGGCGCTGCGGGCCGGGCGGCAGGACGGCCCGGCGGCGGCCTGACCGGCGCCCCTGTGGGCTGAGATCGGCAGACAGGAACGTCAGACGATATCCTCGGGCTTTCCGACGCACGGTAATTTCGCTGGCGACTGGACAGCGTGGCTGCAGCTGCAGAAAGTGGCGCGGCAGGGCGCGCCCGGAGGACTGAGGCGCGCGTCAGAGCCTCTGGAGGAGAGAGATCAGATGAGAGAAGCTGTCATCGTCAGCACCGCGCGCACCGGGATTGGCAAGGCCTATCGCGGCGCCTTCAATGCCACCAAATCCCCCACCATGGCCGGCCATGTGCTGAAGGCCGCGGTGGAGCGCGCCCGGATCGATCCGGCCGAGATCGAGGATGTGGTGATGGGCACGGTGCTGGCCGCCGGCACCGCCGGGATGAACCTGGCGCGCAATGCCTCTTTCGCCGCCGGCCTGCCGGTGACGGTATCGGGCCAGACCATGGACCGGCAATGCGCCTCGGGTCTGATGGCGATCGCCACGGCGGCCAAGCAGGTGATGGTCGATGGCATGGATGTGGTGGCCGCCGGCGGGCAGGAGAATATCTCTGCCGTGCAGGACAAATACACCGCCTGGGTGCAGGAGACGGTCGATCCCAACGTGCTGGCCCATGCCAAGCACGCCTATATGCCGATGCTCTTCACCGCCGAGAATGTCGCCAAGGTCTATAACGTCAGCCGCGATGCCCAGGACGAATATGCCCTGAGCTCGCAGCAGCGCACCGCCGCAGCGCAGGCCGCCGGCAAGTTCGACGACGAGATCGTGCCCTTCACCACAACGATGATGGTCAAGGACAAGGCCACAGGCGAGATCAGCGAAACGGAAATCACGCTGGACCGTGACGAGGGCAACCGCCCGAGCACCACGCTGGAGAGCCTGCAGGGTCTGAAGCCGGTGATCGAGGGCGGCGTGATCACCGCCGGCAACGCCAGCCAGCTCTCCGACGGCGCCTCGGCCTGCGTGCTGATGGAAGGCAAGCTGGCGGAACAGCGCGGGCTGGAGCCGCTGGGCATCTATCGCGGCATGGCAGTGGCCGGTTGCGCGCCCGAGGAAATGGGCATCGGCCCGATCTATGCGATTCCGAAGCTGCTGAAACAGCACGGGCTGAAGATCGAGGATATCGGCCTGTGGGAGCTGAACGAGGCCTTCGCGGTGCAGGCGCTCTATTGCCGTGATCACCTGGGCATCGATCCGGAAATCTACAACGTCAACGGTGGCGGGATTTCCATCGGTCACCCCTATGGCATGACCGGGGCGCGTCTGGTCGGCCATGCGCTGATCGAAGGCAAGCGGCGCGGCGCCAAATACGTCGTGGTCACCATGTGCATCGGTGGCGGCATGGGGGCCGCGGGTCTCTTCGAAGTGAACCTCTGATCCAGAGGCCTTTCTGCGGTCTTGATCGGCCCCCGCCCGTGGCGGGGGCCTTTTCTGTCAGACGATCTGGCGCTGGTCGCCGCGCAGCGACAGCAGCGCCGACAGCCAGGCCAGAAATGCGCAGAGCGCGATCGCCAGCACCATGCTGGTGGCGGTGTTTTCCAGAAACAGCCCGGTCAGCGCGATCATCAGCCCGCCGGTGAGCATCTGCAATGTCCCGCCGAGCGAGGCCGCCAGCCCGGCGATATCGGGATGCGGGTCGAGCGACAGAACCGCCGCGGTCGGGATCACCAGACCGAGGCAGGCATTGGCGACGAACAGCCCGGCAATCACCACCGGCAGGCTGCCGCCGCCCAGCAGGGCGATCAGCGCCAGAGTCGCGCTGGCGGCGAGAAAGCCGCTGATTGCCAGCCAGATCACCCGATCCATGCCAAAGCGCTGGGCCAGTCGCCCGGCCAGCTGCGAGGCGCTGAAGAAGCCAACCGCGTTGACGGCGAAGGCCAGCGAGAACCCGGTGGCGCTCAACCCGAATTCGCGGGTGTAGACGAAGCTCGCCGCGGCGATGAAGACGAAGAAGCTCGCCATGCCGAAGCCGCCGACCATGGTCAGCCCCATGAACCGGCGGTCCGTCAGCAGCCGGGCGCCGCCCGACAGCATCGCCCGGGCGCGGACCGGGCGGCGGGCGGCGGGATCCAGGGTTTCCGGCAGCGCGAAGATCACCAGGGCCAGGCTGAGCAGCGAGGCCACCGCCAGAACCGCGAAGATCTCGCGCCAGCCGCCCCAAAGCATCACCGCAGAGCCGGTCATCGGCGCCAGCATTGGCGAGACCGAGATCACGATCATCACCGCCGCCATCATCCGCGCCGCTTCGGGCCCGCTGGCCTTGTCGCGGATCACTGCGCGCGGCACTGCCATCAGCGCCGCGGCGCCCAGCCCCTGCAGACCGCGCGCCGCGATCAGCCAGCGGATATCGGGCGCGAAAGAGGCTGCCACAGTGGCAAGGAAGAAGACCGCCAGCCCGAGGATCAGCGGCAACTTGCGTCCCATCGCATCGGCCATCGGGCCATAGATCATCTGCGCCAGGCCGAAGACGATGAAATAGGATGTCAGGGTCAGCGCCGCGCCGGCCTCGGTGGTGCCGAGATCGTCGGCCACCATCGGCATGGCGGGCAAGTACATATCTATGGCGAAGGGGCCCACGGCCGAGAGCAGACCCAGGATCAACGCCATGCGGAACAAAGGGTCACGCATCGGGAAACCTACAGACTTTTATTTGGTTGTATATGGGAAAGACGGCGCAGAATCGCACCTGGAAGAACACCGCCGCCGCGAGGCAACTGTGCCCGGTTGCCGCAGGGATGACAACCCCATGCGCGTCAGCTGCGCCGCGGGCGCGTCCCGGGGCGAGGAACTCCCGGGGGCGGGATCAGAGCCCGAGGAGCGCGCGCGCCTCCTCCGGGGAGGCGATCTCGCGGCCGGCGGCCCGCGCGGTGCGGGTGAGTTCCTCGATCAGTGGGCCGTTGGAGCTGACCTTGCGGCCATCGGGCAGATAGAAGGTATCCTCAAGCCCGCTGCGCAGGTGACCGCCGAGCTCGGCGGTGCGGGCATGCAGCGGCCAGATCTCGGCCCGGCCGATGGCGGTGACCTGCCAGCGGGCATCCGGGGGGGCGAGATCGGCGAGGATCGGCAGCAGATCGGCGCGCGCCGGCTGCCCCGAGGCGACGCCCATCACGAAATTCATCTGCGCGGTGCCTTTGAACATGCCGGCGCGCTGGTACATGGCGACGCTGCGCACGATGCCGGTGTCGAAACATTCGAATTCGGGGACGCCGCCGGCGGCCTCGATGACGTCGATGAAGTCCTGCACCTTCTCCACCGGGTTGTCGAACAGCATCGGCGGCCAGGCCCAGTCGCCGTTGGCCCGGAGCTTGAGGTAATTGAGCGATCCGGCGTTGCAGGCGGCCATCTCCGGCGCGGTGGCGCGGATCACCTCCAGCGGTGCCTGATACTCGGGTCCGGGAATGCCGGAGGTGTGGTTGATGATCACCCCGGGGCAGGCGGCGCGGATCGCCGATTGCACCCTGCGCGACAGATCCACGTCCCAGCTGGGCAGATGGCCCATGCCGGGCGCCTGCTGGCGCAGGTGGATATGCATGACGCTGGCTCCGGCCTCATAGGCGCGGCGGGCCTCCTGCGCCATGTCCTCGGGGGTGACGGGCACGTTGTGCTGGCGCGGATCGGTCAGAACGCCGTTGATCGCGCAGGTGATGATCGCCTTGGACATGTGGTTTCCCTCCGCCGCTTCGGGCCGGCCGCCTTTGGCCACCGCCTCTGGTCGGGACCGAGCCTAGGGCAGGGCCGGCGCCGGGGCTTGCGCAAAGACGCTGCGGCACCGCCTGGACCCCGGCGATCGCAAATTGACCTTTCGGCGCGAGTTTCCAACAATGTGGGCGGAGAGAGGAGGCCGCCCCGTTTCGGGCGGTATCAGGGGAGGGAAACCGGTGGCAGAGGCATCTGAACCCGACAAGATCATGTTCGTGAACCGTGACCGCGTGTTCTATTACGGGTTGCTCGGCGCCCGGATGAAACCGCGCCGGCCGGGCGGCATCACATTCTATCTGGCGGAACGGGGCGATGTGCGGGTGCGCCTCGGGTCGGGGGGCTGGACGGCGGCGCCCTGCATCGTGCTGCCGCATTACTGCAGCCATCAGGTGGCGATCGATTGCGACCGCGTGTTCTGCCTGATGTTCGAACCCGAACGCCTGCGGCCGGAGGATCAGGCCTGGCTTCTGGCGGCCGGCGGCGCGGGGCCGGCGCAAGCCGATTGGATCGCGCGGGTGCGCGCGGCGCTGATGCCGCTGGCGGCTGCTGGGGGGGCGCAGCGGCTGGGCACCGCCGGCTTCGATCGGCTGCTGCTGGGGACGGAGCTGCCGGCTCGCCGGCTCGACCCGCGGATCGATCTGACGCTCGACCGGTTCGAGCAGGACCTGGGCGAGGTGGCGCTTTCGGCGGAGGAATGCGCTCGGCAGGTGGGGCTCTCGGCCTCACGCTTTCTGCACCTGTTCAAACAGGAAACCGGCGCCTCCTACCGCAACATGCGGATGTGGAAGCGGGCCCGGCGGTTCCTGGAACATGCCACCCACGACCGCAATCTGACCGAGGTGGCGCTGGACCTCGGATACCCCGATTCTAGCCATTTCAGCCATTCGATCCGTCGCACCTACGGGTTGAAACCCCGTTCGATCCGCGAGGGGTCGCGCGGGCTCAGGCTGGTGGGTGCACGCTGCGCCTGAGCCGGGCGCGCCGCCGTAGCGCGCCGGCACAAGATCGCCGTCGTCGTCCCGGCTAGGGTTGGGGCAGACGGTCGCGGCGCCTGCCGCCGCGCCGGTTTCTGACCGACAGCCAAGGCGGACGACGAATGCCCCAGATCCAGAGCGCGATTTCCACCGCATCAGACCCCTTTCGCCAGAACCGGGAGGGGATGCTGGCGCTGCTCGCGGATCTCGACGCGATCGAGATGCGGCGCCGGGCGGCCTCGGAACGGGCCCGCGCACGGTTCGAGAAACGCGACCAGCTGTTGCCGCGCGACAGGGTGGCGCTGCTGCTGGATCCCGGCCGGCCGTTTGTCGAACTGTCGAAGCTGGCGGGGTTCGGCCTCGATCACCCGGACCCGGAGAAATCGGTCGCCGGCGGCGGGGTGATCGCCGGGATCGGCTTCGTCTCCGGCATCCGCTGCATGATCAGCGCCTCCGACAGCGGCATCGCGGCGGGCGCGTTGCAGCCGATGGGGTTAGAGAAACAGCTGCGCGTTCAGGAAATCGCGCTGGAGAACAAGCTGCCCTTCATCCAGCTGGTCGAGAGCGCCGGGGCCAACCTGATGGCCTATCGGGTGGAGGATTTCATTCGCGGCGGCAGCATCTTCCGCAATCTGGCGCGGTTCTCCGCCGCCGGCCTGCCGGTGGTGACAGTGACGCATGGCAGCTCCACCGCCGGCGGGGCCTATCAGACCGGCCTGTCGGATTACATCATCATGGTGCGCGGTCGCACCCGGGCGTTTCTGGCCGGCCCGCCGTTGTTGAAGGCGGCCACCGGCGAGATCGCCAGCGAAGAGGACCTGGGCGGCGCCGAGATGCACACCGGTATCTCGGGGCTGGGCGATCTTCTGGCCGAAGACGACCGGGAGGCCATCGGCATGGCCCGGGCGATCCTGGCGAATATCGATTGGCAAGAAGCCGGTGGCGCGGCGCGCCCGGCGGAACCGCCCGCCTATCCGGCGGAGGAGCTTCTGGGCCTCATGCCGATGGATCACCGCCAGCCGGTCGACATGCGCGAGGTGATCGCGCGGATCGTCGATGGATCGGAGTTCGTCGAATTCGGCGCGCGCTACGGCAGCGCCACGGTCTGCGGTACTGCCCGGATCGGCGGCTGGCCGATCGGCATCCTGACCAACAACGGCCCGATCGACCCGAATGGCGCCGCCAAGGCCACCCATTTCATCCAGAGCTGCTGTCAGGCCGCTACGCCGCTTCTCTACCTCAACAACACCACCGGTTTCATGGTCGGTCGCAGCTATGAGGAGGCGGGGATCATCAAGCACGGCTCGAAGATGATCCAGGCGGTGACCAATGCCACCGTGCCGCAGTTCACCATCTATTGCGGTGCCTCCTTCGGGGCAGGGAATTACGGCATGTGTGGCCGGGGGTTCCATCCGCGCTTCTGCTTCAGCTGGCCCAATGCGCGCACCGCGGTGATGGGCGGCGAACAGGCGGCCGGCACCATGGCGGTGGTGCAGGAGGCACGCGCCGCGCGGATGGGGGAGGAGCTCGATCCGGCGCAGATCGCAGCGATGAAACAGAAGATCGTCGACATGTTCAACGGCCAGATGGGGGCGCGTTACACTTCTGCCCGGTTGCTGGACGATGGGGTGATCGACCCCCGCGACACCCGTGAGCTGATGATCGAGCTGATGGCCAT
The DNA here is from genome assembly GCF_030164425.1 of Pseudodonghicola flavimaris. Taxonomy (GTDB): domain Bacteria; phylum Pseudomonadota; class Alphaproteobacteria; order Rhodobacterales; family Rhodobacteraceae; genus Pseudodonghicola; species Pseudodonghicola flavimaris. Next base: position 13,757 of record NZ_JASNJD010000001.1, read on the forward strand.
TGCCCGGGACGCCGCCGCGCGCCAGCCTCAGGCGATCCAGTTCGCCGTCGCCCGCCCCTGATCCCGAAGGCGTAGGACCCATGGACAAGACCACCCCTTTCACCAAGCTCTTGATCGCCAACCGGGGGGAGATCGCCCTGCGGGTGATGCGCACCGCCAAGGCGATGGGCTATGCCACCGTCGCCGTCTATTCCGAGGCCGATGCCGGGGCCGAACATGTGCGCGCCGCCGATCAGGCCGTTTGCATCGGTGGCGCGGCGCCGGCGGAGTCCTATCTGCGGATCGACCGCATCATCGACGCCGCCCGGGCCAGCGGCGCGGATGCGGTCCACCCGGGCTATGGGTTTCTAGCGGAAAACCCTGACTTCCCAGAGGCTTGTGAAGCAGCGGGCATCGTCTTCGTCGGCCCCCCTGCGGCGGCGATCCGGGCGATGGGTGACAAGGCCGGCGCCAAGGCGCTGATGACCGGGGCGGGGGTGCCCTGCGTGCCCGGCTACCAGGGGGCGGACCAAGGGGCGGAGACCCTCTTGGCCGAGGCGCGGCAGATCGGCTTTCCGGTGATGATCAAGGCCACCGCCGGCGGCGGTGGGCGCGGCATGCGGCTGGTCGCGGCGGAGGCGGACTTCCCCGAGGCTTTGGCGGCCGCGAAGTCCGAGGCGCAATCGGCCTTCGGCAGCGATGTGGTGCTGCTGGAGAAGGCGATCCTCGATCCCCGGCATGTGGAAATCCAGGTGATGGCGGATCGTCACGGCTCTGCCATCCATCTGGGCGAACGCGACTGTTCGGTGCAACGCCGACATCAGAAGCTGATCGAAGAGGCGCCATCGCCTGCCGTCGACGCCGATCTGCGGGCGCGGATGGGGGCGGTTTCGGTCGCTGCCGCCCGGGCCATCGGCTATGAGGGGGCAGGCACTTTCGAATACCTGCTCGATGCCGAGGGGCAGTTCTATTTCATGGAGATGAACACCCGGCTGCAGGTCGAACACCCGGTGACGGAGGCGGTGACCGGCCTCGATCTGGTGGCGCTGCAACTGCGCGTCGCCGCCGGCGAGGCTCTGCCGCTGCGGCAGGAGGAGGTCGCCTTCACCGGCCATGCGATCGAGGTGCGGCTTTGCGCCGAGGATCCGCGGGCGGGGTTCCTGCCGCAAAGCGGGGAACTGACGCGGTGGGCGCCGGCGGCGGGGCTGCGGGTGGATCACGCGCTGCGCGACGGGGCCGGGGTGCCGCCGTTCTACGATTCGATGATTGCCAAGATGATCGCCCATGGGCCCGACCGGGACGCGGCACGGCGGCAGCTGATCGCCGGGCTGCGGGACAGCCTGGCGCTGGGGCTTTCGACCAACCTCGATTTCCTGGCCGACTGCCTGGCCGATCCGGTGTTTGCCGCCGGTGCCGCCACCACCGGGTTCATCGCGGAACGGCAGGCGCAGCTGCTGCCGGACCCGGAGCCGGCGCTGGCGCGCGGGGCGATGATCGCTGCGGCGCTGTTGCGGGCCGGGCCGGGCATCGGGCTCACGCACGGGTTTCCGACGCCGTTGCGGCTGGCGGCGGCGGAGGTCGTCTTTGCGCCCCAGGTGCGGGTGCTGCCGCACGGGGCATGCGAGGTCAGCCTGCCGGGGCACGATCCGCTGCAGCTCCGGGTGCTGGAACGTGAAGGCGACTGCGTGAGGTTCGAATGCGACGGTCTGCGCCAGCAGGCGGTGCTGTGGTCTGTGGCGGACCGGGTCTGGCTGCATCTGGAGGGCCGCAACCTGAGCTTTCACGACCTGAGCTTCGCCCCGGTGCGCCGGGCCGTCGCCGGTGGCGATGGCAAGTTGCGCGCATCGATGAACGGGTCGGTGGTCTCGGTCGGGGTGTCGGTCGGTGACCGGGTCCGGGCCGGGCAGACCCTGCTGGTATTGGAGGCGATGAAGATGGAACACCCCCACAGCGCGGCCACCGACGGCACCGTGGCGGCGGTGCATGTCGCCGCCGGCGCCCAGGTGACCGCCCATGCGGTGGTGGTGGAAGTGACCCCGGACTGAGGCCCGGGGCGCGCGGCGCTATTCCGGGAACAGCGGCAGCGCCCGCGCCGCTGTCATGGCGATATAGCCGCGTGCCACCCGCTCGGCGCGGCGGGGATCGCCGCTCAGCACCGCGTCGGTGATCTTGCGATAGCCCTCCACCCGCTGCTCGGGTGTCAGGGTCAGCCGGTTGCGCACCAGATGCGCCTGGAACCGCGGCAGCAGCCGGCCGAGTTCGGGATTCTCGGCGATCTGCGTCAGTGCCCGGAAATAGCGGTTGCGTCGTCGCAGGAATTCGAACCGGTCGTTGGTGTCCTCATGCGTGGCGATGGCCTCGAGATGTTCGGTCAGTTTCTCGCGCGCGCCGGGGGTCTCGATCTTCTGCGCCGCCTGCCGCGCCGCCAGCCCCAGGATCACCTCCATGATGGCGAAGAGATTGGCCGCCTCGGTGCGGGTCAGCTTGCGGATGCTGGCGCCGCGATAGGGGTGAGACACCACGATCCCGTCGGCCGAGAGCTGCTTCAGCGCCTCGCGTACGGTGCTGCGGCTGACCTCGTACTGGCGCACCAGATCGGGTTCCACCAGCCGCTGGCCGGGGACGAAGCGGCCCTCGTAAAGGCCGCGGATGACGTCCTGGACGATCAGGCTGGAGGAACTGCCCGTATCGCTGGTCTTGCTGCTGCCGGTGGTGGTCATGACTGTCGGTCCCGCTGCTGGAGGGCACGCCCCCGTGGCGCGGTTCTAGTGGCTTTGGCGGGGGGCTGCCAGTTTTCTCCATCGCGCCGGGACCGGGGGCGGCGGCTCTGCCCGACAATGCGGCATTGCGGGTACATCTTTTGTCGCCTCAGGGGCGGGCCAGACGGCGATGCCCGGTGGCGTCTATCTGCCAGACCAGTTCGCCATCGGCGGCCAGGTAGTTCATATGGGCCAGCACCTCGCTGAAGGCGAAGCTCATCTCATGCGGGCTCAGCTCCTGGCGGAACAGCACCGGCACCAGATCTGCGGCGGACATCGGCTGCACCGCAGTTTCCTCGCGGATCAGGTCGCAGCGGTGATCGTGATGGGCGATCAGTTCGGCGCAGCGCTGCTGCAGGCCCAGAAACGGCAGCCGGTGACCGGCCAGCACCAGCGTTTCGGCCGGCAGATCGGCGGCCAGCGCCGACAGCGAGCGGATGAAGGCGCCCAGCGGGTTGCCGTCGGGTTCGATCGCCATGACCGAGATATTCGGGCTGATCTTCTCGATCACCTGGTCGGCGGCCAGCAGGATATTCTCTTCCGGCAGATGCAGCATGAGCTGTTCCGGGCAATGGCCGTCGCCGGACAGCACATGGAAATCGCGTCCGCCCACCTTCAACACATCGCCGGCAGCCAGACGGCGGTAGGTGAAGGGCGGTTTCGACAGCATGCGCATGTATTCATGGCCCTGTACGCTGACCAGCGCGGCGATCTCGCGGCTCATCCCGTGGCTGACGAAGAACCGGGTATAGATACTGGCGGCCAGCAGCTCCGGCGAATTGAAATAGGTCATCGTCGCCAGAAAGGTCGCCTGGCTGGTCATCAGCGGGATCTGCAGCGTGTCGCAGAGCCAGCCGGCCAGTCCGATGTGATCGGGGTGGTGATGGGTGACGATCAGCCCGGTGATGGTCTCCCCCTTCAGCGCGCCGGAAAGCAGGTTGCGCCAGGCGGTCCGGGTCTCGGGCATATCGATGCCGGTGTCGACGATCAGCCAGCCGTCGTCGTCCTTCAGGAAATAGACGTTCACATGGTTCAGCCGGAACGGCAGGGCGAACCGGGTCCAGAGGATGCCGGGGGTGATTTCGACCAGTTCGCCCTCGGCCGGAGCGTCGGGAAAAGGGTGGATCAGTGGCTGGGTCTGGGTCGTCATCTGGTCTGGTCTCGCGGCGGTTTCAGCGGGTGGACAGCCTGCCCGGACGCGCAGCCTAGCGCAAGAGGCAGGGACCCCACTTGTGCCGAGCCGCCGTGACGTTCCGTCAGAGGCCGGGGCCGCCGGCGGCCTCAGCCCTGCGGATGGGTGCCCATGAACTTGGTCAGGATCTGCAGCATCACCTCATCCGCGCCGCCGCCGATCGAGGTCAGCCGCGTGTCGCGGAAGATTTGCGAGATCTCGCTGTCTTCGCTGTAGCCCATGCCGCCCCAGAACTGCAGGCAGCCATCGGCGATCCGGCGTGACAATTGCCCGGCCAGCAGCTTGGCCATGGTGGCGGTGCGGGTGGCGTCCTGGCCGGCCTCGATCTCAGCCACGCCCTGCCAGCTCAGCGCCTGGAGCGCCGAGAGTTCGCATTGCATTTCCGCCAGCTTGAAGGCGACCCACTGGTTGTCGAGGATGGCCTTGCCGAAAGCCTGACGCTCGCGGGTATAGGCGATGGTGCAGTCGATGGCGCGCTGCAGTACGCCCACGGTGTTCAGCGAGCCCCAGAGCCTTTCGTACTGGAACTGCTCCATCTGATAGAGAAACCCCATGTTCTCTTCGCCGATGCAGTTGGACTGCGGCACCCGCACCTCGTCGAAATAGAGCTGCGCGGTGTCGGAACAGCGCATGCCGATCTTGTCGATCTTGCGGGTGACTTCGACCCCTTTGCTGTCCATCGGCACCACGATCAGCGATTTGTTCCTGTGGACCGGCCCGTCGCCGGTATTGGCCAGCAGGCAGCAGAAATCGGCCTGGGTGCCGTTGGTGATCCACATCTTGGCGCCATTGATGATGTAGTCGCTGCCGTCCTTGCGCGCGCTGGTGCGGATCGCCGCCACATCCGATCCGGCGCCGGGTTCCGAGACGCCGATGCAGCCGACCCGCTCGCCGGAGATGGCCGGGCGCAGAAACGCCTCACGCAGGGCATCGCTGCCATGTTTCTCCAGCGCCGGGGTACACATGTCGGTCTGCACCCCGATGGCCAGGGCCACGCCGCCGGGCTGGACGGCGCCGAGCGTTTCCGCCGCCACCGCCGCATAGGAGAACCCGAGCCCCATGCCGCCGAACGCGACCGATTTGCTGATCCCCAGAAGCCCCAGATCCCCTAGCGAACGGAACACCTTATGGGCTGGAAAGATGCCGGCGGCCTCCCATTCGGCGGTGTTCGGGTTCACTTCGGTGTCGATCCAGCGGCGCAGGCTGCGGCGCAGTTCTTCGTGTTCGTGGGTCAGCTGCATGCGTCCTCTCCGCTCCGGGTCCGGGCGGATCGGCTCTAGCATGGGGGCGGTCAAGCGACTTGTGCGGTCGCGCTATGGTGCCGGGTCGTCCGCCAGCCCGCGGGCGATCTCGAAGAACGCCCGGACCAGCTTGGCGCCAGCGCGTTCGCGCAGGCAGATCAGCGCCTCGTCCATCAGCATCGGCGGCGCGGCGATCTCGATCGGGGTGAACCGGCTGTCGGCGCCGAATTCGGCGATGGAGACAAAGCCCACTCCGGCGCCTGAGGCCACGATTTCGCGGACCGCCTCGCGTCCTTCGGCCTCGATGGTGGGGCTCAGGGTCAGCCCTTCGGCGGCGGCCAGTTCCTCCAGCCGGTGGCGGGTCTTCGATCCCTTCTCACGCAGTACCAGGGGAAAGCGGGTCAGCTCCTCCAGGCTCAGGCGTCCGGCCGTTGCCGCCGGGTGGTCGCGATGGGCGAAGGCGATGATCGGGGTGGAGTTCAGTTTCAGCGTGACGAAATCACGGCCCCTCGGCATTTCGCCCAGAACCCCCAGATCGGCCTCATAGGCGTGCAGCCCGTCCAGAACGCTCTGGGTGTTGCCGCTGCGCAGGGTGATGCGCACACCGGGGTATTTCTCGCGAAACCTGCCCAGCACCGGCACCAGGTGATGCGCCGCATCGGCGACGATCCGCAGTTCTCCGGACCGCAGGGCACGGGATTCGGTCAGCAGTTCCAGCGCCTGCTGCTCCACATCGAACATTCGCCGGGTGATCGACAGCAGCTCCTCCCCCTCGCGGGTGAGGGTGACCTGCTTGTTGCGCCGGTTGAACAGGAGGATGTCGTATTCCTCCTCCAGCTTGCGCACCTGATCCGAAATCGCCGGCTGAGTCAGGAACAGCGCCTCCGCCGCGCGGGAAAAGCCGCCGCAGATGGCGACGTAGTGAAAGGCGCGGAGCTGGACGTATCGCATGTGGCGGATCCCGGAAGGTGGCGACCGGGGCGAGTTTATTCATAAGGCCAGTAAATTGAAATCTCGAAAATAACGATTTTACAGATGGATTGCGGATGCGCATGACTGATCCGGCAAGAGGCGCGACAGGGAAGGGACGAACATGGCAGCAGACGGGCAGAGCGGTATCCTTTCCCCGGACCGGGCGCGGCGGGAATGAGCGGCACGGTGGTTCTGCTGCATATGGCGGGTGCGGTGGCGCTGCTTCTCTGGGCGACGCGAATGGTGCGCACCGGGGTGGAGCGGGGCTGGGGCAAGCTGTTGCGGCACCGGCTGCGGGCGACGATGGATCGCCCGGTTCTGGCCGCCGGCACCGGTTTCGGCCTGGCGGTGCTGCTGCAAAGCTCCACCGCGGTGACGCTGCTGGTCGGCTCCTTCGCCGGCAGCGGGCTGATGACCGGGCTCGCCGGGGTTCTGGCGGTGCGCGGTGCCGAGGTCGGCTCCGCCGTGCTGGTCCGGGTGCTGAGCTTCGATCTGACGCTGCTGTCGCCGCTGTGCCTGATCCTCGGCACGGTGGCCTTTCTGGGCACGGAGCGGCGCGGCGGACGGCAGATCGGGCGGGTGCTGGTGGGCATCGGCCTGCTGATCCTGTCGCTGGAGCTGATGGGCCGCGCCTCGGTGCCGCTGCGCGACAGCACGCTCTTGCCGGTGCTGGCCGGCTATCTTCAGGGCGACCCGGTGACCGCATGCCTGATCATGGCGCTGCTGACCTATCTGCTGCAGTCCTCTATCGCCGCGGTGCTGCTGCTGGCGGCGCTGGCCGGGCAGGGGGCGATCGGGGCGGAGCTCGGGGTGGTGATGGTGCTGGGGGTCAACCTCGGGTCGTCCTTCATCGCACCGGTTCTGACGCGGCGCGCGGCGCCGGCCTTTCAGGTGGTGCCGCTGGGCAATCTCTTGATGCGCGGTGCCGGATCGCTGGCGGTGTTGGCGGTGCTGCTGCTGGGGCGGGCCGATCTGTCCTGGCTGGGGCAGGAGGCAGCCGACCGGATCGTGCAGGCGCATATCGCCTTCAACCTGCTGATCTTCGTCGTCGGCCTGCCGTTGTCGCCGCTGATCGTCAGGCTGAGCACCCGGCTGGCGGCGCTGCAGGCGCCGGGGCCGGCACCGACCGCGGAAACCGAGGTCAGCGCGCTGGATGAGACGGCGCTGGACCGGCCGCGGCAGGCGCTGGTCCATGCCACCCGCGAGGTGGTCCGCATGTGCGAGACCGTCGAGGCGATGCTGGACCGGGTGATCGACCTCTACGACGGGGCGTCGCCGCAGGCGATCCGCGATCTTGCGGCGCTGGACGATCGGATCGACCGCCGCCACCGGAGCATTCGCCTCTACCTCGCGCGGATCGCCGAGCGGGAGATGGGCCCGGAGGAGGCCCGCCGCTGCGAGGACCTGCTGGAGGCCTGTCTCAAGCTGGAGCAGGTCGGCGATCTGGTTGCTGGTAATCTGCTGGCGCAGGTCCGCAAGAAGCAGGACCGGGACATCGCCTTCAGCGCCGAGGACTGGCGCGAGCTCTGTGCCTTTCACGCCACCGTCCTGGCCAATGCCCGGCTGGTCTTCAATCTGATCGTGTCGGAGGATGCGGAGACCGCGCGGCTGCTGGTTCAGCGCAAGGACCGGCTGCGCGCGGCGGAACGGGCGGCGGGGCATCGTCAGTTCACCCGGCTCAGGCAGCGCGGCGCGGCGGAGACCGGCGGCGCCTCGATCCAGCTGGATACACTGCGCGATCTCAAGCAGATCAACGCGCTTTTGACCTCGATCGCCTATCCGGTGCTGGAGGCGCAGGGGGCGCTGCGCGGATCGCGTCTGCGCGCCGTTTGACCGGGCGCCGGGGTGTCACACCACTGTCAGCCATACGGTCTAGGGTCATGATCCGGCCGGCCTGTTCGGTGGCGCGACCGGGGCGGCAGCGGGGACTTCGCGCTGCCCGGTCGGGATCATAGAAAATTCCGATGGATAAATAATTTTAAAAGATTTTACAGATGAATGCGCCCCGCGCAATGTGGCGCCAACTCCAGACCCGAAGGAGAGGACGAATGACTGCTGAGGGCACCTTCCCGCCGCCGAAACTGGGCGAGCCCTATCTGCTGACCCCGGGGCCGCTGACCACGGCCTATGAGGTGAAACAGGCGATGCTGCGCGACTGGGGCAGCTGGGACGCCGATTTCCGCGCCATGACCGCCGAGATGCGGGCGCGTCTGGTCGCCATGCTGGGCGCCGGAGGCGAAGACTTCGCCTGCGTGCCGATGCAGGGATCGGGTTCCTATCTGGTTGAGGCGATGCTGGGCAGCTTCGTGCCGAAGGACGGCAAGGTTCTGGTGCTGGCCAACGGCGCCTATGGGCTGCGCGCCGCCAAGACCTGCAACACCATCGGCCGGCCGCATCATCTGCTGGATATGGGCGACTACATGCCGCCGCGCGGCGCCGATGTCGCCCGCATCCTGGCAGCGGATCCGGCGATCACCCATGTGTTGGCGATTCACTGCGAGACCTCCTCGGGCATCCTGAACCCGATGGCGGAGATTTCCGAGGCCACCTATGCCGCCGGGCGCAAGCTGTTGATCGACAGCATGTCCGCCTTTGGTGCCGTGCCGCTGGAACCGGGGGAGATCCGCTTCGAGGCGATGGTCTCTTCCGCCAACAAATGCATCGAGGGCGTGCCGGGCTTCGGCTTCGTGCTGGCGCGGCAATCTGAGCTGGAGGCGGCAAAGGGGCGGTCGCATTCCCTCGCGCTCGATGTGCATGCGCAATGGGACTATATGGAGACCACCGGCCAGTGGCGATTCACCCCGCCGACCCATGTGGTCGCCGCCTTTATCGAGGCGTTGCGGATGCACGAGGCCGAGGGCGGCGTGGCCGCCCGGGGCGCGCGCTATGCCAACAACCGTGACGTGATGGTCGCGGGCATGCGCAGGCTGGGGTTCGAGACGCTGCTGGATGAGACCTGGCTGTCGCCGATCATCGTCACCTTCTTCAACCCCGCCGATCCGAAGTTCGATTTCACCCGTTTTTACGAGCTGATGAAGGACAAGGGGTTCATCATCTATCCGGGCAAGCTGACGGTGGTGGACAGCTTCCGTATCGGTTGTATCGGTCGGATGGATGCTGCCGTGATGACCCGGGTGGTCGAGGCCGCCCGCGACAGCCTGGCAGAGCTTGGGGTGGCAAGCGCCGCACCGCCGGCCGCCGCATTGGAAGAACGCGCCAAACTGGCCGCAGCAGAGCAGAGGAAAACCGCATGACCCGTTTCAAGGCCGCCGTCTTCGACTGGGCCGGCACCATCGTCGATTTCGGCTCTTTCGCGCCGATGGGCGTCTTCGTGAAGGCCTTTGCCCAATTCGGCATCGCGGCGACCATCGAACAGGCGCGCGGGCCCATGGGCTCGGCCAAATGGGACCATATCCGCGCGATGATGAACATGCCCGAGATCGCCGCGCAATGGGCCGCGAAATACGGCGCGGCGCCCACCGATGCCGATGTCGACAAGGTCTATGAGATCTTCGTACCGATGAATGAAAAGGTCGCCGCCGATTACGCTGATCTGGTGCCGGGCGCCAAACAGGCGGTGGACGAGCTGCGGGCGATGGGGCTCAAGATCGGGTCGACCACCGGTTATACCCGCTCGATCATGGAGCATGTTCTGCCGGTGGCGGCCGCCCAGGGCTATGAGCCCGACAATCTGATTTGTGCCGACGATCTGCCCGAGGGGCGGCCCGGCCCCTTGGGGATGTATCAATGCATGGTCGATCTGGTGGCCTATCCGCCGTCGGCCATCGTCAAGGTTGACGACACCGCGCCGGGGATCGGTGAGGGGGTGGCGGCGGGCTGCCTGACCGTCGGCGTCGCGATGTCGGGCAATGCGGTGGGCAAGACGCCCGAGGAGCTGGCGGCGCTGCCGGCGGAGGAGGTCGAGGCGTTGCGTGCCCATGCGACGCAGATCCTGAAGGACGCCGGCGCCGACTACGTGATCGACACGGTGGCCGACTTGCCGGAGCTGCTGCGACAGCTCGACGCCTGACGTTTCGGGGCCCCGCGATTGCCGGGGCCCTTTTCCACTTCACGACAACAGACCGCCCGGGAGATATGGCGATGACAAAAGAGCTCTGGAGCTGGACCGCCGCCGAGCTGGCCACGGCCATTGCAGTGGGCGATGTTTCCAGCGTTGAGGCGACGGAAGCCGCGCTTGCCCGGATGGAGGCGGTGAACCCGGCGCTGAACGCGGTGGTCGACGCGCTGCCGGATCAGGCGCTGCAAGACGCCCGCGCCGCCGATGCCGCCCGCGCCCGGGGCGAGGCGCTGGGGCTGCTGCATGGGGTGCCGGTCACCACCAAGATGAACGCCGACTACAAGGGCCGCGCCACCGCCAACGGCGTCGTCGCCTTCGCCGATCTGATCGCGCCCGAGGACGGCTCTGCCGTGCGGTCGCTGCGCCGGAACGGGGCGGTGATCATCGGGCGGACCAACACGCCGGCCTTCTCGATGAGCTTCTTCACCGATAACGACCTCTTCGGGCCGACGATGAACCCCTACGATCCGGAGACCACCCCGGCGGGGTCCTCGGGCGGGGCGGGCGCGGCGGTGGCCGCCGGCATCGGTGCCTTGGCCCATGGCAGCGATATCGGCGGTTCGATCCGGCTGCCGGCCTATGTAAACGGGGTTTTCGGGCTGCGGCCGACGGCGGGGATTCTGCCCTGTCACAACCCCTCGTCCTCGGGCGAGCGGATGGTGGTGTCGCAGGTTGCCTCGGTCCAGGGGCCGCTGGCGCGCTGCGTCCGGGATGTCCGTCTCGGGCTGCGGGCGCTGAGCCTGTGGGATCCGCGCGACCCGCTGCAGGTGGCGATGCCGGCCATTGATCCGGCCTATGTGGCGCGCCCCTGCAAGGTGGCGGTTATCCGGGAGCCCGAGGGCTGCGAGGCCGACCCGGAGGTGATCGATGCCATCGACCGCGCCGCGCGGGCGCTGTCTGAGGCCGGCTATACCGTCGAGGAGGTAGAGACCCCCTCGCTCCTGATGGCGGCGGATCTCTGGCAGACGCTTCTGGGCAATGAGATGATGAGCGGATCGCTGCCCACCATCCGCAAGCTGGGCGATGCACGGGTGAACCGGCTGGTCGACCTGATGGTCGAGATCGCCGAGCCGCTGGATCGCGACGGCTTCATGGCAGCCTTCGCCAGCCGCAGCACGGTGCTGCGCCAATGGCAGCTGCTGTTCGCCACCCATCCCATCGTGCTGACGGCACCGTCCTGGCGCCGGCCCTATCCGACCCGGCACGAGATGCAGCCCGAGGTGACCGGCCGGACCTATCTGACCGAGCTGGCGCCGGCCTTCATGCCGCCGATCCTGGGGCTGCCGGGCTTCTCGGTGCCGATGGGAGAGGTCGATGGGCTGCCCACCGGGGTGCAGCTTCTGTCGGCGCGGTTTGCCGAAAACATGCTGCTGGCCGCCGGCGAGGTGCTGGAACGGAGCCAGCCGCTGGTGCGCCCGATCGAGCCGCGCGCCGCGCGTCATCGCGGCTGATCCCCATATCAGCACCTGCGGCGGCCTCGGCCGGCGCGGGGCCCGTTTCCCGGTCTCAGGAGCGTCAGCATGACCGCACGTCGCAATCTGCTTTTCGTGGTGATCGACCAGTTCCGCGCCGATTGCCTGCACGGGGCGCTGGCCGATCATGTGGAGCTGCCGAACCTGCGCAGCCTGATGGGCGATGCGGTCAGCTTCCGGCGCCATTATTCGGTGACCAACCCATGTGGGCCGTCGCGCGCCTCGATCCTGACCGGGCAATATGCGATGAACCACCGGGCGGTGCGCAATGGTACGCCGCTGCCGGCCGATACCCCCACTCTGGCGACGGAACTGCGCCGGGGAGGTTATCGGCCGCTGCTCTATGGCTATACCGACAGCTCCGTCGATCCGCGTGGCCGCGATCCGCGCGATCCGGCGCTGGCCTCTTACGAAGAGGTGATGACCGGTTTTGACGAGGCGCTGGAGATGCGACTGGAGGAAAGCTGGCCCTGGCGGGCGCATCTGGCGGCGCGCGGCTATCAGGTGCCGGAGGGGGCGGAGATCTTCCGGCCCTTGGGCGACCGCCCCGACGACCCGGCGCTCTATCGGGCGGAGGACAGCGATACCGCCTTTCTGACCGACCGGGTGCTGGCCGAACTGGCGGTACGGCCCGCCGGCTGGTGCGCCCATGTCACCTATATCCGGCCGCATCCGCCGCTGGTGGCGCCGGCGCCCTACAACCGCATGTACGATCCCGCCAGCCTGCCGCCGGCGGCGACGGTATCGGGGGCGGCGGGGGATCACCCGATCAACGCCCCGGCACGGGCGGCGCAGGCGATCGCGCGCAACGTGGTGGGCTTTCCCGATCTGCAGCCGACGGCGGAGGCCGTGGCGATGCTGCGGGCGATCTATCTGGGGCTGGCAACCGAGGTGGATCATCACATCGGCCGCATCCTGACCCAGCTGAAACAGAGCGGCCAGTATGACGAGACGCTGCTGATCGTCACCGCCGATCATGGTGAGTTGCTGGGGGACTACGGGCTCTGGGGCAAGATGACCTATCACGAGGCGGCCTATCACGTGCCGCTGATCGTGCGCGATCCGGATCATCCGCAGGGCTTCGGCACGGCGGTGACGCTGGCCACCGAATCCACCGACGTGGCACCGACGATCCTGGATCTGCTGGGCATCGACATCCCCGATACGATGGACGGGCGCAGCCTGGCGCCCTTCCTCGATGGTGCAACGCCGGAAGGCTGGCGCGACAGCAGCTATTCCGAGCTGGACTTCGGTGATCCGCTGCGGCCGACGCCGGGGCAGCAGGCGCTGGGGCTTGGCGCCGACCGGGCGAACCTCTGCATCCTGCGGCACGGGCGGTATACGCTGGTGCATCTGAACGGCGGGCTGCCGCCGTTGCTGTTCGACCGCGACGGGGCAGGGGAGGCGGAGAATATCGCCGCCCGTCCGGAGGCACAGCCCCTGCTTTTGGAGATGACCCGGGGGCTGCTGGATCACCGGATGGCCCACGCCCAGGGGCGGTTCGCCTGGACCATGATCACGCCGGACGGCCCGCGCCGCGCCACGCGGCACCATCGCTGACCGCTTGACCCCACGGATCGCCGGACGGCCCGTGCAGGGAGGGGAGGGCGATGCGACCAACATCGGAAAAATCGTTAAATGAATACAAAATAGCGATTTTACAGATAATCTCTTGCCGCCCATGGTTTTCCTGCCGGCGCATCGAACCGGGCCTGCCCTTTGGTCGCGACCGGCGCCGACAGATCAGAACCGCAGGACCGGGCGCACCGGTCCGCAGCCCCGACAGGAGAGACTGAAGATGAAATTCCCCACCGCCCTTGCCCTTGCCGCGGGTCTCGCGCTCAGCGGGCTTTCGGGTCTGCCGGCCATGGCCGGCCCCGATGATGGCGGCACGCTGGTGATCGGCTCGCTCAACGTGCCGCGCCATTTCAACATGGCGATCCAGACCGGGATCGCCACCGCGCTGCCCGCCACCCAGATCTTCGCCAGCCCGCTGCGCTATGACGACGATTGGACACCGCAGCCCTATCTGGCCAAGAGCTGGGAGGTCAGCGACGACGGGCTGAGCGTGACCCTGCATCTGGTGGATAACGCGCTGTTTCACGACGGTACGCCGGTGACATCGGAGGACGTCAAGTTCTCCATCGGGATCATCAAGGCCAATCACCCGTTCCGCACCATGCTGGCGCCGGTGGAGACGGTGGAGACCCCCGATCCGCTGACCGTGATCCTGCATTTGTCGCAGCCGCATCCGGCGCTGCTGCTGTCGATGTCGCCGAACCTGATGCCGATCCTGCCCAAGCACATCTATGGCGAGGGGGATATCAAGACCCACCCGGCGAATATGGCGCCGGTGGGCTCCGGCCCCTTCGAATTCGTCGAGTACAAGCAGAGCCAGTATATCAAGCTGAAGAAATTCGACCGGTTCTTCATCGAAGGCCGGCCGCATCTGGACGAGATCCTGATCCAGCTGTTTTCCGAACCGAGCAGCATGGTGCTGTCGACCAAGAACGGCGATCTGGACATGGTGCCCTTCCTTAGTGCGCCCCGCGATATCAAGCGGATGGCAGGCTATGACGGGATCGTCATCGACACCCGTGGCGGCGAGGCGAACGGGCCGTTGAACTGGATCGCCTTCAACACGCAGAAACCGCCGCTGAACGATCTGCGGGTGCGCCAGGCCATCGCCTATGGCATCGACCGCAATTTCATCCTCAAGGCGCTGATGCAGGGGCAGGCGCCGGAGGCGACGGGGCCGATCGCTCCGGGTTCGCCCTTCTACACCGATGAGGTGGAGCGCTACGGGCTCGATCTGGACAAATCCCGCGCGCTGCTGGACGCGGCCGGCTTCGCCCCGGGCGCCGACGGGCTGCGGTTCTCCCTGACGATGGATTTCATTCCGGGGCAGGAGGAACTGGGGCGCAACATCGCGGAATACCTGCGTTCACAGCTGAAGAAGATCGGCATCGGCATTGAAGTGCGCGTCGCCCCCGATTTTCCGACCTGGGCGCAGCGGGTGGCGAATTACGATTTCGACCTGACTGAGGATGTGGTCTTCAACACCGGCGATCCGGTGTTGGGGGTGAATCGCACCTATCTGTCGTCGAATATCCGCAAGGGGGTGATCTGGTCGAATACCCAGCAATATTCCAACCCGCGGGTGGATGAGCTGTTGGAACAGGCGGCGGTGGAGACCGATCCGGAGAAGCGCAAGGCGCTTTACAAGGAGTTCCAGCAGATCGTCGTCGCCGATCTGCCGATCTATTACCTCAACGAGGTGCCGGTGCGCACTGCGCGCAAGAGCGATCTGATGGATGTGCCGGTGGGGATCTGGGGCGCGACCGCACCGATGGACAAGACCTATTGGAAATAACCGGGCTCCCGAGCGGGCTCGGGGGCTTTGGCTGGGTCACAGGGGACGGCCTCCGCAATGCGCGGGGGCCGTTGGCTTGTTCGGGGTGGTCACGGAAAAGTAACTAGACGACCGGTCTATTAATGATTAGGTCACGGCGCATGAGCAGATCCGAGAAAGCCGAGGCGACTCGCCAATCCATCCTTGACCGGGGCCAGATGCTGGTGCTGCAGAAGGGCTTTGTCGGCGTCGGCCTGCAGGAGATCCTGAAGGCCTCCGGCGTGCCGAAGGGCTCGTTCTATTACTACTTCCCGTCGAAGGAGGCCTTCGGCTGTGCCCTGCTCCAGCGCTATGTCGAGGGTTATCTGGCGCAGATGGATCAGTTGCTGGCTGCCGATTTGCCGGATGGCCGCATCCGGCTGATGCGCTACTGGTCGGCCTGGCTGGCAGGGCCGGAGGACCCGGCGCGCGGCTGGGCCGAGGATTGCCTGGTGGTGAAACTGGCCGCCGAGGTTGCCGATCTGTCCGAAGACATGCGCCGGGTGCTGAACGACGGTGTCGCCGCGCTGGTGGCGCGGATCGCAGGGATGATCGCTGAGGCCCGCGCCGACGGATCGCTGCCCGCCGGGGCACCACCGCAGGCGCTGGCGCAGATGCTCTATCAGATGTGGCTGGGGGCGGCGCTCTTGACCAAGCTCAGCCGCGACCGAACCGCGATGCAGCAGGCCTTTACCGCGACCGAGGCGCTGCTGGTCTGCCCCGGACCGCAGGCCGCGACCCCCAATTTTTCAGGAGGACGATCATGAAGATCTTCTACAAGACCCGGGCCACCGCCACCGGCGGCCGCTCCGGCCATACCGAACTGGATGACGGCAGCCTGGGCTTCGATCTGGCGATGCCCGGTTCGGGCAAGTCCGGCCCCAATCCCGAACAGCTCTTTGCGCTGGGCTATGCCGCCTGTTTCGACAGCGCCATGGCGGTGGTGGCGAAACAGCTGGGGCTGGACGCCAGTGGCAGCAAAACCTCGGTCGAGGTCGGTATCGGCCAGACGCCGGAGGGCGGCTACAAGCTGGATCTGGATATCTACATCGACGTGCCGGGTCTGGCTGAGGCGGAGGCGCAGAAGCTGGTCGCCGCGACGCATCAGGTTTGCCCCTATTCCAACGCCACCCGCGACAATATCGACGTGCGCCTGCACGTGACTTCTGCCTGACGCCAAGGAATACCACTATGCGGACTGCAACTCATGCGACTTTCGGCGATCCGGCCGAGGTTCTGGCCCCCGTCGATGCGCCCCTGCCGGAGCCTGCCGCCGGTCAGGTGCGGATCAAAACCATCCTGTCGCCGATCCACAACCACGATCTTTGGACCGTGCGCGGCCAGTACGGCTACAAACCCGAGCTTCCGGCCATCGGCGGCTCCGAAGCCGTCGGCATCATCGATGCGTTGGGCGACGGGGTCGAGGGCGTGGCCCTGGGGCAGCGGGTTGCCGTTGCCGGTGCGCATGGCACCTGGGCGGAATATTTCGCCGTCTCCGCCAAGGGGCTGGTGCCGCTGCCCGAGGCGATTGCCGATGAGGCGGCGGCGCAGCTGATCGCCATGCCGTTCAGCGCCCTGACGCTGCTGGAATTCCTTGAGGTCAAGGAAGGCGACTGGATCGTCCAGAACACCGCCAATGGCATGGTCGGCAAGGCGGTCGCCATGCTGGGCAAGGCGCGCGGCATCAATGCGATCAACCTGGTGCGTCGCGACGCCGGCATTGGCGAGCTTGAGGCGCTGGGGATCGGCAATGCGGTCTCCACCGCGGCCGAGGGCTGGAAGACGCAGGTGCGGGCGCTGGCCGGCGACGCGCCGATCCGGGCGGCGGTCGATTCCCTCGGCGGCACCGCCAGCGGCGATCTGCTGTCGTTGCTGGGCGATGACGGGCTTCTGGTCTCCTTCGGCACCATGACCGGCGAGCCGATGCAGATCTCCTCGGGCGATCTGATCTTCAAGCAGGCGGTGGTCAAGGGGTTCTGGGGTGCCAAGGTCAGTGCCGCCATGCCGCCCGATACCCGCAACCAGCTGTTCGGCGAACTGCTGCGGCTGGTGATGTCCGGCGCGGTGCAGCTGCCGGTCGAGGCGATCTTTCCGCTCGACCGGATCGGCGACGCGGTGCGCGCCTCGCTGGCGCCGGGCAAGTCCGGCAAGGTGCTGCTGAAGCCCTGACCGCTCAGCCCCGTGCCAGCGAAAACGGTGTTTGGGGCAGGGCGTAGCACTGTTTGAAATAGTCCACGAGGACCGAGACGGGGCGCGAGAATTCGAGGCCCCGTCGCCAGGCAAGACCCACATCCATCGACGGGATTTCCTTGTCGGTGGTGATCGTGCCGATGCGTTTGCCCTCCAGCGACCAGGGGCGATAGACCATGTCCGACAGCATCGTCACCCCCTGACCGTTCGCCACCATCGACCGCACCGCCTCGACCGAGGAGGTGCGCAGCTTCACCTGCGGCTGAAAGCTGGTCAGGCTCCAGTATTTCATCGTCGTATGGGCGGCCTCGTCGACCGTCAGCATGATGTAATCCTCCTGCGCGATCTCCTCGAAACTGGCCTTGCCGCGGCGCTGGAAGGGGTGATTGTAGGGCACCCAGAGCCGCCGGGTCGACTTCAGCAGCGTCTCACTTTCCAGTTCGGGGTTGTTGATGTTCGAGGTCAGCAGCACGGCCATGTCGAAGCGGTTCGACAGCAGTCCCTCTTCGATGCTTTCGCGGTTCAGTTCGCTCAGCCGGATTTCCAGCCCGGGATAGAGATGCTTCAGCCGGTCCAGGTGGTAGGGCAGGAAATAGCCGATGACCGTATAGGTCGCGGCGAGAGAGATCACGCCGGTGACGGTGGAATGCCGGCGGGTGAGCTTGGTGGCTTCTTCCAGCTTCAGCAGAATCTCCCGCGCCGAGGCGAGGAATTCTCGTCCCGCCTCGGTCAGTTCCATCCCGTGGGAGGAGCGCAGGAACAGGTCGGTGCCCAGCTCTGCCTCAAGATCGCGGATCGCCCCGGTGACCGAGGATTGCGAGATCGCCAGCAGGTTCGCGGCGCGGCTGACCTGACCCGATTCAGCCGTGGCCACGAAATACTTGAGGTGTCGAATGTTCATCATGGTCGGATATCCGATTTCCTGCGGTCAAGATATCTGATTTTCAGATACCCTTGTGATTTGTGCTGAACTCCTGGGGAAAATCGACGCTTTCTCAAGGGGTTTCGCGGGGTGGCCTGTCGTGGTGGTATCGGATTTTCCGAATTTGCATCTGCGGCATTTAGAATTTTACTTATGTGCGGAAGGAAAGGGAAGATGCCTCTCGAAGACTAACAGAGGCGAGACCATGCGTGGCATCATCGATCTGAACTGTGATATGGGCGAGGGCTTCGGCCACTGGACCCTGGGGGAGGCACCGGACGAGGACCTGATGGAGCTAATCAGCTCGGCCAATATTGCGGCCGGGTTTCATGCAGGCGATCCCAGTACGATGGACCGCGTGATCAAGCTGGCGCAGCAGCATGGCGTCGGGGTCGGCGCGCATCCAGGGTACCGCGACCTGCAGGGCTTCGGCCGCCGCTATATCCGCACCTCCTCCGAAGAGCTGGTCAACGACATCGTCTATCAGATCGGTGCGATCCGAGAGTTCGGCCGCCGCTACGGGGTCCAGCTTCAGCACATCAAGCCGCACGGCGCGCTCTATATGGAAGCCGCGGTGAACGAGGAACTGTCGCAGCATCTGGTCGACACCCTCAGCAAGACCTGCGGCGATGCGATCCTGTTCTGCATGGGCGTCTCCAAGACCTATGAGATCGCCAAGCGTATGGGGCAGCGGGTGGTGCGCGAATTCTATGCCGACCGCGATTATGACGACAGCGGTTCGATCGTCTTCGCCCGCCAGGTGGCCCGCACCGATCCGCAGGCGATTGCCGACAAGTGCCTGCGCGCCTGTCAGGAGGGTGTCGTGCGCACGGTGACCGGCAAGGATGTGGCGATCGAGTTTGAATCGATCTGCTTCCACTCCGACACGCCCGGCGCGCTGGAGAACGGCCGGGCGATCCGCAAGACGCTGCAAGACAACGGTATCACCATCGCGCCCGCCGCGACGGTTCTTGAAAACATGGCCTGACCCGAAATCGGCCCAACAGGAGAGCAAGATAATGGCACAAATCCAATCCCCCCTGCCCGGAACCTTCTATCACAAACCCTCGCCGGAAGAGCCCGCCTATAAGGCCAAGGGCGACGCGGTGGCCGTGGACGACGTGATCGGGCTGATCGAGGTGATGAAGACCTTCATCGAGGTCAAGGCCGAAGCGGCGGGCACTTTCGCCGGCTACGTGGCCGAGAACGAGACGCCGGTGATGGCCGGTGCGGTTCTGGCGGAGCTGGACGACTGACCGATGACCATCAGCCGTCTTTTCATCGCTAACCGGGGGGAGATCGCGGTCCGGATCATTCGGGCCGCGCGGGAGCTGGGCATTCACACCATTCAGGCCTATTCCGAGGGCGACGCCGATATGCTGGCCGTCAAGCTCGCGGACGAAGCGGTCTGCATCGGGCCGGCCCCCTCGAAGGACTCCTATCTGGATATCGCCAAGGTCGTGGCAGCGGCGAAGCAGACGCATGCCGACGCAGTGCATCCGGGATACGGGTTCCTGTCGGAAAGCCCGGCCTTTGCCCGGGCGCTGGCCGAGGCCGGGATCGCCTATGTCGGCCCCTCTGCCGAAACCATCGAGCGGATGGGCGACAAGGTCGCCGCGCGTCAGGCCGCCGAGGCCGCAGGCGTGCCGGTGGTGCCGGGCTCCAAGGGCCGGATCGGCACCGTCGACGAGGCCGCAGAGGTTGCCAAGACCGTCGGCTATCCGGTGATGATCAAGGCGGCCGCCGGCGGTGGAGGCCGCGGCATCCGTATCGCCGCCGATGAGGCCGAGCTGCGCAAGCTGGCGCCGCAGGCCCAGCAAGAGGCGCAGGCCGCTTTCGGCGACGGCGGGCTCTATCTGGAGCGCGCGGTGCAGAACCCCCGCCATATCGAGGTGCAAGTCCTCGGCGACGGCGAAACCGCGATCCACTGCTACGAACGCGAATGCTCGCTGCAACGGCGGCGGCAGAAGGTCTGGGAAGAGGCCGGTGCGGTCTGTCTCGACGACGAGACGCGCGAGACGCTCTGTGCCTCGGCGGTCGCGCTGGCCCAGGCGGTGAACTATCGCGGGGCGGGGACGCTGGAATATCTCTACGACAGCGACCGTAACGAGTTCTACTTCATCGAGATGAACACCCGCATCCAGGTGGAGCATCCGGTGACCGAGATGATCACCGGCGTCGATCTGGTGCAGGAGATGATCAAGGTCTGCGGCGGTGAGAAGCTGAGCCTGACGCAGGCGGATATCGCCTGCACCGGCCACGCCATCGAGGTGCGGATCAACGCCGAAGACCCGTTGATGCAATTCATGCCCTGGCCGGGCAAGGTCGGCGCCATGACCCTGCCCGCGGGCGAGGGGGTGCGCTTCGATCACTTCCTCTACGAGGGCTATCAGATCCCGCCCTTCTACGACTCGCTGCTGGGCAAGCTGATCGTCCATGCGCCGACCCGCGCCGAGGCGATCGACAAGCTTGCCGCCGCGCTGGAGGAGCTGAGCCTCGAAGGGCTGAAGACCACCGCGCCGCTGCACAAGGCGCTGGCGGCCGATCCCGGCGTTCGCGCCGGCGATTTCCATACCCAGTGGCTCGAACCCTGGCTGGCGGCCGGCAATCTGACAAAAGCAACAACAGGAGGTGTTTCGTGAAGACACGATATTCTTACGGCGGCGACGAACACATCTACGTCGAAGTGGATGAGGAAATGTCGCTGGACGCGTTCTTCATCTCTTTGTCGATGAGCAACGCGGTGCGCGAGGCCAATATCCCCGGCGTGACCGAGATCTGCCCTGCCAACGCATCCTTCGAGGTGCGGTTCGACCCCGATGTGATCGCGCCGGCCGATATGATGGAGCGGATCAAGGAGCTGGAGCACAAGGCGGAAACCGCCGAGAAGCGGCTCTCCACCCGGATCATCGAAATCCCGGTGTTCTTCCAGGACCCCTGGACGCATGAGACGCTAATGCGCTTCCGCGAGCGGCATCAGGACCCCAGCGGCTCCGATCTCGATTACGCCGCCCGGATCAACGGCTACGACAGTGTCGAGGCCTTTATCGAGGCGTTTCACTCCCAGCCCTGGTTCGTGTCCATGGTGGGCTTCGTCGCGGGTCTGCCGTTCCTCTATCAGCTGGTGGATCGCGACAAGCAGCTCGAGGTGCCGAAATACCTGCGCCCGCGCACCGACACGCCGAAACAGACGGTCGGCTATGGCGGCTGCTTCTCCTGCATCTATTCGGTGCGAGGCGCCGGCGGCTATCAGATGTTCGGCATCACCCCCATGCCGATCTTCGACCCGGAACAGGAAGTCTCCTACCTCAAGGACTTCATGGTGTTCTTCAAGCCGGGCGACATCGTGAAATGGAAGCCGATCGACCAGGCCGAATACGATCGCATCCTCAAAGAGGTGGAGCAGGGCAGCTACACCCCCCGCATCGCCGAGGTCGACTTCGATCTCGACGCCTTCAACGCCGATATGACCGGCTTCAACGCCAAGCTGATGGAGGCGCTCAATGACGCTTAAGATTGTCAAACCCGGGCTCGCCACCTCGATCCAGGATCTGGGCCGTCCCGGCTATTTTCACCTCGGCATTCCCGAAGGCGGCGCGATGGATCGTCTGGCCCTGCGCGCGGCGAACCTTCTGGTTGGCAACCCCGAAGACGCCGCCTGTCTCGAAGCGGTGTTCATGGGCCCCGAGATCACCTTCGACAAGGCGGCCAGCGTCGCCATCACCGGTGGCGAGATGCCGATCCTGGTCGATGGAGAGCCGAAAGAGAGCTGGACCAGCTTCACCGTCGAGGCGGGTCAGACGCTGAGCTTCGGGTTCCTGAAGTCGGGTGCGCGGATCTATATCGCCGTCTCCGGTGGTATCGCCACCGAACCGGCACTGGGCAGCCGTTCGACCTATCCGATCGGCGCATTGGGCGGCTTCCATGGCCGTAACATCGCCGCCGGCGACGAGGTGCCGGTGGGCGAGGGCGCGCTGGTGGAAGAGGGGCGCACTGTCCCGGCCGACCTGCGCCGCGGTCCGGGCAACCCGGCCGAACTGCGGGTGCTGACCGGTCTCTACTGGTATCGTCTGACCGAGAAGTCGGGCGAGGCCTTCTTCAACGACACCTGGACCGTCGCGCCCGAGGCAGACCGCATGGGTTATCGGTTCCGTGGCGGCCTGCCGATGGAATTCGTCGAGCGCGAGCAGCCTTTCGGCGCCGGGGCTGATCCCTCGAACATCGTCGATGGCTGCTATTCCTACGGCTCCATCCAGGTGCCGGGCGGTTCGGAACCCATCGTGCTGCATCGCGACGCGGTGTCGGGCGGTGGCTACTTCACCCTGGGCGCGGTGATCTCGGCGGACATGGATCTGATCGGGCAGCTGCAGCCCAATACATCGGTGAAATTCATCAAGGTCGAGATGGACGAGGCCCTGCAGGCGCGTGCCGACCGCAAGGCCCTGATCGAGAAAATCCGAAAAGAGCTCGTCTAAGAGCCGGACAATAAACCCAAATCGCGGCTCGCCGCTTTGAAATGTGTAACTGACAAGGAGGTCAGAACAATGAAGCTCACCCTGAAGACTGCCGCAGCCCTGGCGCTGGCGACCGTCATCCCCGCCAGCGCCTTCGCGGCGGACTGGTTCCCCTATCCGGCCGAACAGGTGACCCCGGCTTTCGCCGCCGACGGCAAAGTCAGCGACGTCACCTACACGCCGCTTGCCAAGGCCGAGAAGCCCTGGAACATCTGCGTGTCCTTCCCGCATATGAAAGACGCCTATTGGCTGGGGGTCGACTATGGTGTCGCCGATGAAGCCGCGCGGCTTGGCGTCAAGATGAACCTGGTCGAAGCCGGGGGCTACACCGAGCTGAACAAGCAGATCAGCCAGATCGAGGACTGCGTGTCCAGCGGTGCCGACGCCGTGGTGATTGGCGCGATCTCCTATGAGGGGCTGAACAGCGTCGTCAAAGAGGTCGCCGGCAAGGGGATCCCGGTGATCGACGTCATCAATGGCATGTCCTCGCCCGACATCGCCGCCAAGTCGCTGGTTTCCTTCAAGACCATGGGTTTTGAGACTGGCAAGTACCTGGCCGAAAAACACCCCGCCGGCTCCGAGCCGGTCAAGGTCGGCTGGTTCCCCGGACCGGCAGGCGCGGGCTGGGTCGAGGCCGCCAACGAGGGTTTCATGGAAGCCGTCAAGGGCTCGGCCGTCGAGGTGCTGGAACCCCGCTATGGCGACACCGGCAAGGAAGCCCAGCTCAAGCTGGTCGAGGACGTGCTGCAGGCCAACCCCGATGTCCGCTATCTGGCCGGCACCGCGGTGACCGCCGAAGCCGCTCAGGGCCTGATCCGCGAGCGCGGGCTCAAGGGCAAGGTCGATCTGCTGGCCTTCTACATGACCCCGGGCGTCTACACCGGCATCAAACGCGGTTTCATCCTGGCCGCGCCGGCAGACTCGATGGTCATCCAGGGCCGGATCGCCATGGATCAGGCGGTGCGTGTGCTGGAAGGCAAGGACTACATGAAACATGTGGGTCCGAAGATCTTCGTCGTCGATCCGTCGAACATCAACGATGTCCCGCGTGGAAACATCCTGCCGCCGGATGGGTTCAAGCCGGTCTTCACGGTCGACTAAGACCCGCGACCTGAGCCGATACCGCGGGCCGGGCGATCCTGTCCGGCCCGCATTCCTTCCGGAGGCGGAGATGCAATCAACAAAGCTGGTGGAAACACGCGGCCTGACCAAGCGCTATCCCGGTGTGCTGGCCTTGAACGGGGTGGATTTCGATCTTGAGAAGGGCGAGGTTCATGTGCTCTTCGGTGAGAACGGGGCCGGCAAATCGACGCTGATTTCGATGCTCGCCGGCGCCAACAGCCCGAGCGAGGGCAGCCTGACGCTGAACGGGGAGACGATGACCTTCGCCTCGGTCGCCGATGCGCAGCGGGCCGGCATCTACACGGTGTTTCAGGAATTCTCGCTGATCCCGACCCTCACCGTGGCCGAGAATATCTTTCTGGGCTGGGAGCCGATGAAAGGCCCCTTCGTCGATCATCGTGCGATGCGCCGTCGCGCCCGAGAGATGTTCGAAGAACTGGACTTTCCCATCGACCCGACCGCGATCACCGCGTCGCTGTCGCGGGCACAGCAGCAGATGGTCGAGATCACCAAGGCGTTTCACGGCGATCTTTCGGTGCTGATCCTCGATGAACCGACCGCCTCGCTGACCGATCGCGAGGTCGATCACCTGTTCGGCTTTATCGCGTCGCTGAAGGCGCGCGGGGTGGGGATCATCTATATTTCGCACCGCATCCAGGAATTCCAGCGCATCGCCGACCGGGTGACGGTGCTGCGCGACGGTGCCAAGATCGGCACCGTGGCGATGGCCGAGACCGACGAACACGCGCTGGTCGAGATGATGACCGGTCGCGCCATCACCGAGATTTACCCGCAGATCGCCCATACCCCGGGCGAGGTTCTGGTGACGGCGGAGGGGCTGTCGACGCCGGGCGTCACCGATGCTTCGCTGGAAATCCGCGCCGGCGAGGTGCTGGGGATCGCGGGTCTGGTGGGCTCGGGCAAGTCGCGGCTCTTTCGCGCGATGATGGGGCTGGCGCCCCGGCTCGGCGGCAGGGTCACGCTGAAGGGCGCGGACATCACCGGCGCCCCGACCCGGGCGATCCTCAGGGCTGGGATGTATTATCTCTCCCCCGACCGCAAGGCGGAGGGGCTCGACCTCGCGAAGACCTCGAACGATAACCTCGCGCTCAATCTGGTGATGGGCGGCAAGGGCGTGTCGAAGGCGGGCTTCATCAATTGGAAGACGATCCGCGCGGAGAGCGATCGGATCGCGGATTATGTCGAACTTAATGACGGTTACCGGCCAAAGCTGGTGTCGCAGTTGTCGGGCGGCAACCAGCAGAAGGTGCTGTTCGGCAAATGCTTCGGCCAGGAGGCCGACATCTATGTCTTCGACGAGCCGACGGTCGGCGTCGATATGGGCACACGCTCGGCGCTCTACCGGCTGATCCAGCAACTGGCCGAGGCCGGCAAGGCGGTGGTGGTGATCTCCTCCGACCTGCCCGAAGTCCTGAACCTGTCGCACCGGATGCTGGTGCTGGCGCATGGCCGGATCTCGGCCGAACTGAGCGGGGACGAGATGGTGGAGGATCTGGTCCTGAAACATTTCTTCGATGAGAGCGGAGCCAAGGCATGAGCGAGCAAAGCAACAAAACCGGCGCGGGCGGTCTGATCAGGCGCGTCTTCGTCAAGGTGGGCGTTCTGCCGTTCTTCCTGCTGGCGGCGCTGGTGATCTTCACCGCGCTGTCGTCGAAATTCCTGACCGGGCAGAACCTGGTGAACGTGGCACGGCAATCGGTCTATCTGGTGCTGGTGTCGATGGGGCAGATGCTGGTGCTGATCTCCGGCGGCTTCGATCTGTCGGTGGGCACGGCCATTGCGCTGACTTCGGTGGTCTCGGCTTCGGCCATGGTGTTCTTCGCCGGCATCTTCCCGGATGCGATCTGGCTGGCGATCCTCCTCGGCGCCTTCGCGGGCTTTGCTGCGGCGCTGCTGGTGGGCATGGTGAACGGCCTCGGCGTCGCCTATTTCGACGTCTCCCCCTTCATCATGACGCTCGGCGTCTCGTCGGTCGGCGCCGGGCTGGCGCTGTTCCTCACCGGCGGTGTGCCGGTCTCCGGCCTGCCGTTCGAATTCGCCGACACTTTCGGCTTCGGGCGGCTCTGGGGGATACCGGTGCCGGTGCTGATCGCGCTGATTTGCATCGTGGTGATGTGGATCTTCATGTCGCGCACCCGGTTGGGCACCCAGATCTATGCGGTCGGCGGCAATATCAAGGCGGCGCATCTGTCGGCGATCAACACCAAGCGGACCTTGATGTTGGCATATATGGTCTGCGCGCTGATCGCCTCGCTGACCGGCCTGCTGCTCACCGCCCGGGTGGAATCGGGCGAGGCGAACATGGGCGGCTCCATCGCGCTGGAATCCATCGCCGCCTGTGTGATCGCCGGCGTGTCGCTGCGCGGTGGGATCGGACGGGTGGAAAACGTGGTGCTGGGGGCCTTCTTCATCGTCCTGGTGCAGAACGGTATGAACCTGGCGCAGGTCAGCTCCTACATGCAGATGGTGCTGCTGGGCGTGCTGCTGATCCTCGCGGTGATTTTCGACCAGCTGCGCTATCGCATCATCATGAGCGGGCGCTAAGCCCTTGATCTCACGCGGGCCGTATTGCGCATTGCGGCCCGCCGTCGCTGTCGGCATGATCTTTTACAAGTTCAAGGAGATGCGCATGCCAGCAACCACTTTTCTCGAAACACCGCAGGGCCGCAAGCTTGCCTATCACCGGACCGAAGGGCAGGGGCCCTGGGTGGTCTTTCTCGGCGGGCTGAAATCCGACATGGAGGGCACCAAGGCCACCCATCTGGAGTCCTGGGCCCGGGCCCGGGGGCAGGCCTTTCTGCGGTTCGATTACTCCGGCCATGGCGAGAGCAGCGGGATATTTGAGGACGGCTGCATCGGCGACTGGCACGAGGATACGATGGCCGCGGTCGCCGCGCTGACAGAGGGGCCGATCATCGCCGTCGGATCCTCCATGGGCGGCTGGCAGTCGCTGCTTCTGGCCCGCACCGTGCCGGAGCGGCTGCTGGGGCTGGTGCTGGTCGCCGCGGCCCCGGATTTCACCGAGGACGGCTATTGGGCCAGTTTCACCCCGGCACAGAAGGCCCGGCTGGAGGCCGACGGCTATGTCGAGGTGCCCTCGGACTATATGGAACCCTACCGCATTTCCCGCCGGATGATCGAAGATGGCCGCAGCCGTCTGGTGCTGCGCGATCCGCTGCCGCTGCCGTTTCCGGTGCGCTGCCTTCAGGGCACCGCCGACACGGCGGTTTCCACCGAAACCGCATTGCGGCTGCTGGATCATGCAAGCTGCGACGACATGCGGCTGACCCTGGTGAAAGACGCCGATCACCGGTTCTCCGACGGCCCCTGCCTGGGGCTGATCGAAGCCGCGATCGAGGATATCCTGACCGCCGCCGGGTAACCTGCCGCGCCGCCGCCGGGACCCTCTCCTTCGGCGGACCGGTCGACCGCCGCGAAATCGGCGATGGCGCGAAAAGCCGCGCCATATCGGGTTGCCCGCAGCGGCGGAAATCCGCATGGTGGAGCCAGTGGTCGTCCACTCCCGGTTGTGTGCTGCGCTGGGGGATACGGATCCAAATCGATCAGGCAGAATGCGTTGCGCGAACAAAGGGGTTGTGATGGCTGAGCCATTGGTCCTGTTGCCGGGCTTGATGGGCGACGCAAGGGTTTTTGCGCCGCAGATCAACAGCTTGTCTCGTGAACGCGCGGTCATGATCGCGCCGGTGACGCAGGGCGAGCGGGTGGAGGAAATCGCCTCGAACCTGATCGATCAGTTGCCGCAGCGCTTCGCGCTCGCCGGGCTGGGGCTGGGCGGGATCGTGGCGATGGAAATCCTGCGACGGGTGCCCGACCGGGTGGCGCGGCTGTGCCTGATGGGCACCAACCCGTTGGCCGAAACCCCGGCGGAGGCCGCGGCGCGTGAGCCCTTGATCGTGCGGGCCCGGGCGGGCCGGCTGGAGGATGTGATGCGCGAAGCGCTGCCGCCCGAGGCGCTGGCGCCAGGGCCCGGGCGCATGGCGGTGCTGGGGCAGATCGCAAGCATGGCCGCGGATCTTGGGCCGGAGGTTTTCGTCCGTCAGTCCCGCGCCCTGCAGCGCCGCCGAGACCAGCAGAGCACCCTGCGCAAGTTCAAGGTGCCGACGCTGATCCTCTGCGGCGCCCATGACCGGCTGGCACCGGTCAAACGCCATAGTTTCATGGCCGAACTGATGCAGCAGGCCTGGCTCGAGGTGATCGAGGAGGCCGGCCACCTGCCGCCGCTGGAAGCGCCGGAGGCGACGACAGCGGCGCTGCGGCATTGGCTGCAGGCGCCCCGCCCGGGGCTCTGAGATGGCCGGACACGCCAGAGATCGCCTGCTGCTCTATGCGCCGGTGCCGGCCTATCGTCGGGATGGCCAGATCTGGGTCGAGGCGCAGGCGGTGAACGGGCTGCGGCTGTGGGCGACGCATTTTTCCGAAGTCACCGTGATGATGCCGGTTGCACCGGGGGCGCCGCCGGCCGGCTGGCGGCCGGTGGTGCCGGGGCAGGGGCCGCTGGAGCGGATCGCCCTGGCGCTGTTGCCCACGGCCTATAGGACGGGCGCGTTCCTGCGTCATCTGCCCGCGACCCGCGCCCGCATCCGCAGGCTGATCGAAGGGGCCGATTATCTCAGTTTCGCCATTGGCGGGCTGATCGGCGACTGGGGCGCGGTGGCGGCGTTGACAGCATCGGCCATGGGCCGGCGTTTCGCGGTCTGGACCGACCGGGTGGAATCCGAGGTGGAGCGCCGGACGGCCGGCAGCGCCCCCTGGCGCCGGCGGCTCAAGGCGCGGCTGAGCCACCGACCGATGGCGGCGCTGGAACGGCTGGTGATCCGCCGCGCCGCGCTGGGGCTGTTTCACGGGCGCGAAACCTACGATCACTATGCCCGCTACTGCCGCCAGCCGCATGTGGTTCACAATATCCATCTGGCGCCGGGCGATCATATCGGCGCCGCCGATCTGGCCGCCAAACAGGCCGAGCTGCGCGCCGGTGTGCCGCTGCGGCTGATCTATACCGGCCGGGCGGAGGCGATGAAGGGGCCCTTCGACTGGCTCGATGCGCTGAGGCGGCTGAAGGATCGCGATGTGGTCTTTTCCGCCGAATGGTTGGGGGTGGGGGCGCTGCTGCCGCAGATGCGGGAACGGATCGCGGCGCTGGGGCTGGAAGACCGGGTGCAGACGCCGGGGTTCGTCGCCGATCATCACGCGGTTCTCGCCGCCTGCCGGGCCTCGCATCTGTTCCTGTTCTGTCACCTGACCCCGGAATCGCCGCGCTGCCTGATCGAGGCATTGGCCTGCGGGGCGCCGCTGGTCGGCTATGACGGCGCCTTTGCCCGCGATCTGATCCAGAGCCACGGCGGTGGCGTTCTGGTACCGATGGGAGAGGCCGGGGCGCTGGCCGCGGCGCTGGCGGAGCTCGACGCCGATCGCGATCGGCTGGCGGCCCTGTTGGAGAGGGCCGCGCTGGATGGCGCGCCCTTCACCGATGAGGCGGTGTTCGCGCATCGCGCGGAGCTGATCAGGACCTATCTGTCGTAGAGCGCGGCTCGTTCCGTCCGGCTCAGCACCCTGGGGGAAACGATCGGCGCGCCGGCGGCGTCGAAGAAGGGCGAACGGCGCCAGCCGCCGGTGAGCCGGCCTGCCAGCGCGCGGACGGCAAATCCCCGGATCACCGGCACCAGCCCCTCCATCTTCGGTTTTCCCGCCGCCTGCGGCACGAAGGCCCGGCCGCGCAGCGGGCCGAGCCGGGCGGGATCGTCGAGGCAGGCGGTGCGGATCGCCGCGAAGCTGAGCGCGGGGGAACTCAGCGTGTTGAACATCGGTGTGTCGCAGCAGCGGGCGTACCAGCGGTAGAGGCCCTTGGGCGACAGCTGCATCAGCGCCAGTTGATCGAAGCCGCCGTCAAAGCGGATTTCCTGGGCGGAGAGCTGGAACAGACCGACCGGTTCAGGCGCCGGGTCGGGCTGGCCATGGGCCAGTTCGTTGGCGCGGCAGTCGGCACAGAAACAGGCGACATGAGTGCCTCGCCTCAGCCCCTTGGGGCTGAGGTGACCATGCAAGGTTCCGCAACGACAGCGGAAATCGGGGGCGGCGGGGCCAGGGGAGCCGTCCGCCATGTCCGGTCAGTTCGCCGCGGCGTTGGTGTTGGCCACGCGGGACGAGGTGCGCCGGCGGGTCGATTTCTTGGTGCTGTTGGTGTTCATGAACTCCAGCACCAGCGGCCGGATGTTGTCGCGCCAGGACCGGCCGGCGAAGATGCCGTAGTGGCCGGCGCCGGGTTCCACATGGCTGGCTTTCATGCTGTCGGGCAGCCCGGTGCAGAGATCGAGCGCGGCAATACACTGGCCCGGGGCGGAGATATCGTCATTGGCGCCCTCGACCGTCTTCACCGCCACATTGGTGATCTTGCCGATGTCCACCTTGTGACCGTCGACCACGAAGTCGTTCTTGGCGATTTCACCGGCCTTGAAGATCCGCTCCACCGTGGAGAGATAGAATTCCGCGGTCATGTCCATCACCGCCAGGTATTCGTCGTAGAAGCGGTTGTGGGCATCGTGATCGCCGGCCTCGCCACGCATTTCGCGGCGGATTTGGTTCGAGAAGGCCTCGGAATGGCGGTCGGCGTTCATCGACATGAAGGAGGTCAGCTGCAGCAGCCCGGGATAGACCAGACGGCCGACGCCCTTGTATTTGAAGCCGACCCGCTGGATCGCGGTTTCCTCGAGCTGGCCCATGGTGACGCGGCGGCCGAAATCGGTCACCTCTGTCGGGGTGGCGTCGGGGTCGATCGGGCCGCCGATCAGCGTCAGCGTCAGCGGCTGGGCCGCCGGGTCGAGCTCGGCCAGATAGGCGGTGGCGGCCAGCGTCAGCGGTGCCGGCTGGCAGACCGCGATCACATGGGTGTCGGGGCCGAGGTGGCGCATGAAGTCGACCAGATAGAGGGTGTAATCCTCGACGTCGAACTTACCTTCGGAGACCGGGATGTCGCGGGCGTTGTGCCAGTCGGTGACGTAAAGTTCGCAATCAGGCAGCAGACTGGCCACGGTCGAACGCAGAAGCGTCGCGTAATGTCCCGACATCGGCGCCACCAGCAGCACCTTGCGCGGCTGGATATCGCGGCCGGGGACCTTGAAATAGATCAGGTCGCCGAACGGCCGTTCCACCACGGTCTGAACTTCGACAACGTGGTCTTTACCATCTTCGCAGGTGACCGTCCGGATGCCCCAGTCGGGCTTGACGATCATTCGCTGGAAGGTTCGTTCCGTCACCTTGCCCCAGGCCGCCAGCCAGTTCAGTGCCGGCACCGGTGCCAGGCTGAAGGCAGGGTAGGAGGCGAAGGATTGAGCTGTGGCGCCCAGCCACTGGTTGGCATTGCGGGCGGATTCCATCAGGTCGTAGGTCATCATATAGCGCATTCGGGGTCTCCTCGTTTGTGAGCCAATGCAACTTGGACTAAACGCCGCTTTGCCTCCCGAACGCTGCGACGGTATTCTGCGCATATAGAAGATTAGGGGGGATTCGGAGAAATGACAACTGTAGACGATGACGGCACGGCCGTCCCCGCAGAGCATCTGGACCGGCTGACCGAGAACCTTTCCAAGGTCGAAAATCTCTCCAAGCGGCTTATCGACGTGATGGCGCACAAGACCTCGCACAACCCGGGGTTGGACACGCCGGATCAGGGGCTGTTCACAAAGGCGGCGGCCGCCTACTGGAACCAGGCGGTGCAGAATCCTGCCAAGATCCTGGAACATCAGATCGAATTCTGGGGCGAGTCGGTCAAGCATTTCGCCGAGGCGCAGCAGGCGCTGGCCAAGGGCCGGCTGGAGGCGCCGGCCGATCCCGGCCCCAAGGACCGGCGGTTTTCCAACCCGCTGTGGGAGTCGCACCCCTATTTCAACTTCATTAAGCAGCAGTACCAGATCAACGCCAAGGCGATCGAACAGGCGGTTGGCGCAGTCGAGGGGCTGGAGGCCAAGGACAAGCGGCGGCTGACCTATTTCGCGCGCCAGATCGTCGATCTGATGGCGCCGACCAACTATCTGGCCACCAACCCCGACGCTCTGGAACGGGCGCTGCAGACCGAGGGGCAATCGCTGGTCGACGGGCTGGAAAACCTGATCAGCGATCTGGAGGCCAACAACGGCGAACTGGTGGTGCGGCTGGCCGACGAGAAGGCCTTTGAGGTCGGCGGCAATATCGCCACCGCCCCGGGCGATGTGGTCTATCGCAACCGGATGATGGAGATCATCCAGTTCAAGCCGGCGACCGACACGGTGCACGAAATCCCGATCGTGCTGTTCCCACCCTGGATCAATAAGTTCTACATCCTCGATCTGAAGCCGCAGAACAGCCTGATCAAGTGGATCGTGGAGCAGGGCTATACCCTCTTTGTGATCAGCTGGGTCAACCCCGATGCCTCCTATGCCGATATCGGCATGGAGGAATACATCGAGGAGGGCTTCCTGACCGCGATCCGCGAGGTCAAGGCGATTTGCAACACCGATCAGGTCAACGCGGTGGGCTATTGCATCGCCGGCACCACGCTGGCGCTGACCCTGGCGCTGATGAAGAAGCGCGGTGACAAATCGGTGAAATCCGCGACCTTCTTCACCGCGCTGACGGATTTCTCCGATCAGGGGGAATTCACCCCCTTCCTGCAGGACGACTTCATCGACGCGATCGAGGAGGAGGTGGCGGAAACAGGGATTCTGCGGTCCTACATCATGGCGCGAACCTTCTCCTTCCTGCGGTCGAACGATCTGGTCTACAGCCCGGCGATCCGCAGTTACATGATGGGAGAGGCGCCGCCGGCCTTTGATCTGCTGTACTGGAACGGCGATGGCACCAACCTGCCGGGCAAGATGGCGATGCAGTATCTGCGCGGCCTCTGCCAGCGCAACGATTTCTGCGAGGACGGGTTCGAGCTTCTGGGCGAGACGCTGAAGATCGAGGACGTCAGCGTGCCGCTGATGTCGATCACCTGCGAAAAGGACCATATCGCCGCCTGGCGCGACTGTTATCGCGGGGTGCAGCAGATGGGCTCGCGGTCGAAACAGTTCGTGGTGTCGCAGTCGGGCCATGTGGCAGGGATCGTCAACCCGCCCAGCAAGAAGAAATACGGCTATTACACCAACAGCGACCTCAGCGGCGATGCGTCGGCCTGGATGGAAGGGGCCACTTTCCACGACAGTTCATGGTGGCCGCTCTGGGGCGAGTGGCTGTCGAAGCGGGCCGGCAAACAGGTTCCGGCGCGCGACGCAGGTGATTCGGAGCATCCGAGCCTCGGGCCGGCACCGGGCACCTATGTGGTGGCCACGCCAACCACCTGATTTACATTGCAAATGCAGAATTCATTCTGCGGCGCAGCGAATTTCCTTGAAATGCTGCGCCGCAGCATGCATATTGATCCCAGCTGATGAGGACATCGGGGCATCTCCCGGACAGCACGCGAGGATCGTGACAATGGCTAAAACTCAAGACTTCACCGCAATGATGAAAGACATGATGGGCGCTTTTCCGGTGGACACCACCGCGATGGAAGATGCCTTCAAGTCCACCGCTGCTCTGAACGAGAAACTGACGAGCGTTGCTCTCGAAGCCGCCGAAAAGACCTCGGAAATCTCGAACAAATGGACCAAAGACACCCTGGCCAAACTGGCTGAAGTGTCCAAAGCCAAGGCCGAGCCCGCCGACTACGCCAAAGCGATGAGCGATTTCGCCTCCGCTTCCGCCGAAGTTGCCGCTGAAAACATGGCCGCCTTCGCCGAGATCGCCAAGAAAGTGCAGATGGACACCGTCGAGCTGCTGATGGCCGCCGGCAAGGACATGACCGAAGATGCGACCGCCGCCGTGAAAAAGGCCACCGAAGAGGTGACCGCCGCGGCGAAGAAAGCCGCCGCGAAGTAAGCGCGACAGAATCGCAAGCCTGCACCCCTCTCCTCCCAACCGGTGCAATTGCGAAGGGCAGGTCGAAAGGCCTGCCCTTTTTTCATGTCTTCTGATTGGAATTTCTGTTTCCGAGGGGCGGCCAGGATGTTTTTCCTGTCCGCCCGTCCCGTTGGGGCTGTAGAATTTTTGCTGCAATGCAGCATTCTCCTCTTGAAATGCTGCGGTGCAGCATTCATATTCCTGTCAGCAACCGAGGGCATGATGATGGGATCGGATGAACCTCACTGGCCCGTATTCTACAAGGAAGAAGACCATGACCAATACCAAAGACTTTTCCAACATGATCAAGGACATGATGGGCGGTAGCTTCCCGGTCGACATGTCGGCGATGGAAGATGCCTTCAAGACCTCCGCGTCGCTGAATGAGAAGCTGTCCTCCGTGGCTCTCGAAGCCGCTGGTAAATCTGCAGAAATCTCCAACAAATGGGCCATCGACACGCTGTCGAAGCTGAATGAGATGTCGCGTGCCAAGGCTGAGCCGGCCGATTACGCCAAGGCGATGACCGATTTCGCCGCCGCCTCCGCCGAAGTCGCAGCCGAGAACATGGCCGCCTTCGCCGAAATCGCCAAGAAAGTGCAGATGGACACCGTCGAACTGATGATGGCTGCCGGCAAGGACATGACCGAAGATGCAAGCGCGGCCATGAAAAAGGCCACCGATGGCGTCACCGCAGCGGCCAAGAAGGCCACCACTGCCGCAGCCAAAGCTGCGAAGTAAGCTGCAATCCCGGGAAATGGGATTGAAAATCAAAGGGGCGGGCCGATGCGGCCCGCTCTTTCTTTTTTATTTTTGGTCGCATAGTGTTTTCCGCAAGCATCATGTCTCTTGGAGGGCAAGACGTGGCAGAAGACCAAAAACCCCTGCTGATCAAGCGGTATGCGAGCCGCCGGCTCTATAATACCGAAACCAGCGATTACGTCACGCTGGAGGATATCGCGGGGTTTATCCGCGAGGGTCGGGAGGTCCAGATCGTCGATCTGAAAACCGGGGACGACCTGACGCGGCAATATCTGCTGCAGATCATCGCCGAACATGAAAGCCGTGGCGAGAACGTGCTGCCGGTGAACGTGCTGAACGACCTGGTGCGCAGCTATATGGTGCCGGGCGGCGGGATGATGCCGCAGTTCCTGCAAAGCTCCTTCGAAATGCTGCGCGAAAGCCAGTCCAAGATGATGGAGAACATGAACGCGATGAACCCGATGGCCAAGATCCCCGGGTTCGAGGCGATGAAGGCGCAGCAGGAGGCGTTTCTGAAGGCGATGACCGGTGGGCTCGGCAGCAGCTGGTCGGGGCCGGGGCGCGATGCGGCGGAAGACGGCAAGACCGGCGGCGAGGACGAAGACCTAGACGCGATCAAGCGCCAGCTCGCCGATCTGCAGCAGAAACTGTCGAAGCTGAAATAGCCCGGCTCAGCCGTAGCGGATGGGGCTGCGCAGCCGTGGCTCCTCCAGCCATTCGAAATAGGTCGACCGCAGCGCCAGGGCCACCGGTCCCGGGGCGCGGTTGGAAAAGCTCTGGTCATCGATCCGGGCCACCGGGATCACGCCGCCGCCGGAGGAGGAGAGAAACACCTCATCCGCCTGCTGCAATTCCTCAAGCGGCAAGGCGCGTTCCTCGACCCGCAGGCCTCTGGCGCGGGCGATCTCCATCACCGTTTGCCGGGTGATCCCCTGCAGCACCCCATGCTCCGGGGTAACCAGTACCTCGCCGAACAGGGCAAAGACGTTGAAACCGGGGCCTTCGGTGACATTGCCCTGATGATCCAGCAGCATGGTGGTTTCGAAGCCCTGCTCCTTCGCCTCGAACAGACCGGAGGTGAAATCGCCCCAGTGGTAGTTCTTGGCGCGCGGATCGACGCTGTCGCGCGGGATGCGGCGGACCGATTTGGCGATCCAGACGCTGGTGCCCTTTTCCGCCTGCTCCGGTTTGACGATATGCACGTAAGGCACGCACCAGGCGTAGAAATGGTTGCTGCAATCGCGCGGATCGCGGCTGCCCGGCACGGTATTGGGTCCGCGGGCGGCAACCATGGCGACATAGGCGTCCTGCAGGCCGCTGGCGGCGACCATTTCCTCCAGCGCGGCATGCACCTCGAAACGGTCCATCAGGATGTTCATCCGCACCGCCTGGATCGAAGCGAAGAACCGGTCGAGGTAGTCGTGCAGCCGGAAAAAGGCGCCGCCCCAGACCGGCGCCACGTCATAGGTGATGTCGGAGTGGGTCAGCCCCCAGTCGGTGACGCCGATGGAGGCTTCGGAAATCGGGAGGATACGGCCGCCGATCCAGGCAGCCCCGTGGCTGAGATCTGTCATCCGCCAAGCGTGGCGCGGCGGCCGGGTTTTGGCAAGTGCCGGCGATCCCTGCCATGGCGTCAGGCGCAGGGCTGGCCTAGTCTGGCGGCAGCTCTGAGAGGGAGAAGATCATGCCGTTGCGAACCGCTGCCGCCGCACTGGCGGTAATCCTGGGCTGCGGGCTGGGCGGCTGGGGGCCGGTTTCGGCCCTGGCCGAGGTGGCAAAGCCGGACCCTGGTCCGCTGCATGAAGATGTCTTCGTGCCGGCACTGGATGCGATCTGCGGGCGGGGGCGGGCGTTGCAGAGCGGCTGTGCCGCGATCCGGGCCCGGCGGGTGCTGCCGGCGGAGACCTCGCCGTGGCGGGCGATCGGGCGGGTGAATTTCGCCAGCATCGGTCTGCGCCAGCACTGCACCGGCACACTGATCGCGGATCGATGGGTGCTGACCGCGGCGCATTGCCTGTATAATTTCCCGCGCAAATCCTGGATCCCGGCGACCAGCCTGCGCTTTGCCGCCGGCTATCAGCGTGGCACCGCGGTGGCGCAGGCGACGGTGCGCCGCTACATCACCGATCCGCTGCAGGACCCGCAGAGCCGCGATTTTCGCGGCGGCGTGGCGCAGGACTGGGCGTTGCTGGAGCTGGAGGCGCCGTTGGGCCGCGATCTGGGGCTTCTGCCGCTGGTGGAGACCCCGCAGGAGGGGGAGGCGGTGGCGCTGGCCGGCTATGCCGCGCTGCGGCCGCATGTGCTGACGCGGGCGGAAGACTGCGGGGGCTGGCACTGGCTGGCAGGCGGAGCGGTGGGGCTGTCCCATTGCGCGGCGATGCCCGGCGATTCCGGCGCGCCGATGCTGGTGGCACGGCAGGAGGGCTGGGCGGTGGCCGGTCTCTTTTCCACCATCGCGGTGGATGGCGATGGCGGCACAGCCAGCCTGGCGGTGGCCGTTGCCGCCCCGGCCCGGGCGTTGCGCCGGGCGCTGGAGGAGTAGCCTAGATCCGGAACGCGCCTGCGGCGTGTGCCTTCGGCGAGGATATTCTCAACCAGAAAAAGACGCAGGTATGAAACGGCCGGCCGGGTCGCGCAGGACCGGGCCGGCCGAAGATGGGGCTGTGCCAGCAGGTTGGCTCAGGTGCCGTAGGCGCGCAGCTGACCGGCAGCGGTTTCGGCGGCTTCGATCAGCACCTCGGCCACGGCGTCGAGCTGATCGGTCTTGAGGTAGACCGGCAGCCGCACGTCACAGGCGCGCATCAGCATGGCGCGGGTCTGCGGCAGCTCCGGCAGGTCGGGGATGAACTGCCAGTTCCAGAAGGCGCGGGCGTTATCCGTGCTCATCCCGAAGATCTGCACCTTGACGCCGGCCGCGGCCGCCGCCTCGGCGAAGGCGCGGGTCTGATCGTCGTCGAAACCGACCACGTTGAACTGGATCGAATCCGGGGCGCGAACCTCCGGGCCCAGCGGATCGGGGACCGAGAGATAGGGGCAGGCGTTCAGCCGGGCGGCGACGTAGTCGTGGTTGGCGCGGCCATCGGTGATGCGGCGGACCAGCTCGGGCAGCTGCGGTCGGATCACGGCGGCGGAGAGGTTGCTCATCCTGAGGTTATAGAGCGGCAGCTGGTTCTGCCAGCGTTCGAAGGCGGCCTGCAGCGCGCCGGTGTTGTCGCCGCGCGGGCCCTTGTGTTTCTGCCAGTTGTGTTCGTAGGCGCCTGACATGATCACCGCGCGGGCGACCAGATCGGCATCGTCGGTGATCAGGATCCCGCCTTCGCCGGCGTTGATCATCTTGTAGGACTGGAAGGAGAAACAGCCGATCTTGCCGATGGTGCCGATGTTGCGCCCGGCCCAGGTGGTGCCCAGAGAATGCGCGGCGTCCTCGATCACCGGGATGTCGCGCGCGGCGCAGAGCGTCATGATCGCATCCATGTCGCTGGTGTGGCCGCGCATGTGGCTGATGATGACGGCGGCGATATCCTGATCGAGCTTGGCTTCGAAATCGGCCAGATCGATGCGGTAATTGTCGCCGACCTCGCACAGCACCGGGTAGCAATCAGCGTGGATCACCGAAGAGGGCACCGCAGCAAAGGTGAAGCCGGGGATCAGCACGCGGGCGTCGCGCGGCAGGTCCAGCGCCTTCAGCGACAGAAACAGGGCCGCTGAACAGGAAGAGACGGCGAGCGCGTATTTCGCGCCGATCATCTCGGCGAATTCGCTTTCCAGGAGCGAGACCGGCGCGTCCTGCGGCGCGGTGTAACGAAACAGATCGCCCGACTGCAGCAGGGCGTCGATGGCATCGCGGGCCGCCGGAGGGATGGGTTCGGCGTCGTGGACGTTCGGGGGAAGAGCCATATTTCGAATTCCTGAAGTGAACCTTCGGGAAAGGTAAAACAGATGCGCCGGGAAGCCAAGCGCGCAGAGCGGCCGACGGGAAAAAACCCTGCCACGACTGTCGCGCAGGGCGACCAAGCTTTGTGCGACCTCCGGGAGCGGCGAGATGAACGCTCAGATCATGATAGAAATCGTCACAATTCGCCGGCAGACTGAAAATTCGAAAATTTTATTTATCCTTTTTTGTGGGGAAGCGTGAAATGGTCTTTTGGAAGAAACTGGGAAAACAGACCCAGGTGAATGAACGCGTTTCGGGGGAGCAGGACGATATCAGCATTGCCGCCCTGCCGGACGGCGGGTTTGTCGCCGTCTGGGAAGGGCCGACGGCGGAGAGCGGCAGAAACGCGATTTACCAGCGCGTTTACGACGCCAAGGGCAATCCGCTGACGGCGGAGGTCGTCATCAGCACCGAGAGTGCCCGGTCGCAGTCCAACCCGATGGTG
The DNA here is from genome assembly GCF_030164425.1 of Pseudodonghicola flavimaris. Taxonomy (GTDB): domain Bacteria; phylum Pseudomonadota; class Alphaproteobacteria; order Rhodobacterales; family Rhodobacteraceae; genus Pseudodonghicola; species Pseudodonghicola flavimaris. The sequence goes on from NZ_JASNJD010000001.1 coordinate 52,682, forward strand.
GAGGTGCTGGAGGAGGGAGCCTGGGTGGTGGTCTGGGAAGACTGGGACAGCGGCCGCGATTTCGGCCGTGTCGCGGCGCGGATGTTCTCCGCCGAGGGCGACGCTCTCGGCGATCAGTTCCAGGTCAACAGCCGTGAGACCGGCGCGGAATACGGCCATGCGGTAACCGCGCTCGACAGCGGCGGGTTTCTGATCACCTGGTACGGGGCTGGGGCGGATGGCGACGGGACCGGGATCCGCGCCCAGGTGTTCAGTGCCTCCGGCGACAAGATTCGTCGTGAGTTCACCGTCAACCAGCAGACCGAGGCGGATCAGAAATACCCGGAGGCGATCACGCTCAGTTCCGGGCAGGTTGTCGTCTCCTGGCAGGAACCGCTGCTTGACGGCGACGGAGAGCGGATCGGCAATCAGTCCTTCGGGCAGATCCTGACCTCCAACGGCCGCAAGCCGGTCGGCGAGACCTTCGAGATCTTCGCCGATCAGGACTTCAACGGCGTCTACGACCTCGCCGCGCTCGCGGATGGGTCATTCGTTGCCGTCGGCTGGAACAGGACCGAGGGCTATAACGGGGCCGTGGTGCAGATCTTCGACAAATCCGGGGTCGCACTGGGGGACAGCTGGGTGGTGATGGTCCCCGGCGCCTCGACCTACGACACCCAGGTCGCGGCGACGCCGGAGGGCGGCTTCGTGGTCTCGGCCACGGTGGATTTCTATGGCACGGAGACGACCGCGGGGCGGGAAGATACCTATATCCAGCGGTTCGATGCCGATGGGCAGCCGGTCGGGCCCTTCGCCATGGCGAACAGGGACGACGGCGATGGCGCCTATCAGTACGATGCCGATCTGACGGTTCTGCGCGATGGAACCCTGGTTGTCGCCTATGAGGACTGGAACGCGGACGGCGACGACGAGGGCGTGTTCTTTCTGCGCTTCGCGGCGCAGACGGCCGGGACCGCGGCGAACGAGAAGATCGTCGGCAGCCGCAAGGCGGATGCCATCCTCGGCGCCGGTGGCAAGGATGAGTTGGTCGGCAAGGCCGGCGACGATGCGCTTTACGGTGGCAAGGGCGGCGACAAGCTGGTCGGCGGCAAGGGGGCCGATCTGCTCGATGGCGGGCAGGGGCGCGATGTGCTGGTCGGCCAGGCGGGGGCGGATCTCTTCGTCTTCGGCACCGGCTATGGGGCGGATGTGGTGCGCGACTTCCGCGACGATGTCGACACGCTGGCCTTTGATGGGCTGGGCAGCAAACGCGCGGTTCTGAAACATGCCGATCAGGTCGGCGACGATGTGGTCTTTGCCTTCGGCGATGGCGACAGGCTGACGATCCGCAACACCACCGTCGCGGAGCTTAAGGACGATATCCTGATCTGACCCGATACCAGGCTGGTCCGCCCCTCCGGCCCTGTCTGGCGGCCGGGGCGGGCGGATCAGATCCCCAGCCGGTCGCGCAGGCCGAACCAGGTCATCGCCAGCACCAACAGCGGTGTGCGGAAGCCCGGGCCGCCGGGGAAGGGGGTGTTGGGCACCTGCGCCATGGTGTCGAAGCCTGCGGCCTCGCCCCGGATCGCCTCGGCTATCAGGTAGCCCGCATGGGTGGCGGTGCCGACGCCGTGGCCGGAGTAGCCGGAGGCCGACAGCACATTCGGCCGCAGCCGGGTCAGATAGGGCATCCGCTTCATGGTGATCGCCAATGTGCCGCCCCAGGCGTAATCGATCCGCACGTCGCGCAGATGCGGATAGATCTCCAGCATCGGCTTTCTGACCTTGTCGGTGATGCTGGCGGGAAATCGGTAGCCATAGCTTTCACCGCCGCCGAACAGCAGCCGCCCGTCGGGGCTGAGCCGGAAGTAATTGACCACGAACCGGCTGTCGGCGACGGCGATATCCTTGGTCAGGACCTTCGCGGTGTCGGCGCCCAGCGGTTCGGTGGCGATGATGAAGTTGTTGATCGGCATCACCCGGCTGGCGACGCGCTTTTCCAGCCCGCCGAGATAGCCGTTGCAGGCCAAGATGACATGATCCGCGGTGACGGTGCCGCCAGCGGTCTTCAGCCTGACCTGCGCGCCTTCCTCGATCGCCTGCACCTCGGTCCGCTCGAAGAGGCGTACACCGGCGCCGGCGGCGGCGCGGGCCAGCCCCAGCGCGTATTTCAACGGATGCAGATGCGCCGCGTCCCAGTCGACAATGCCGCCGCGGTAATCGGGCGAGGGGCAGAGCGCGTGAAACGCCTCGCGGTCCAGAAGCTCCAGCGACCGATAGCCATAGCGATCCTGCAGGTGGCGGCCGTAATCGTGCAGATGCTGGACATCGCCTTTGGAGGAGCCGGACCAGGCCACCCCGGGCCGGAGATCGCAGTCGATGCCATGGCGGGCGATCAGCCCCTTGGTGATGGCCTTGGCCTCTTCCGCCAGCTGCCACAGCTTGTCGGCCTCGGTGCGGCCGGTCAGCTTTTCCAGCGCATCCTGCGGCAAACGCTGGCCGCTGCCGAGCTGGCCGCCATTGCGCCCGGAGGCGCCGAAGCCGACGCGATTGGCCTCCAGCAGCACCACGTCGAGGCCGGCCTCGGCCAGATGCAGGGCGGCGGAGAGGCCGGTGAAGCCGGCCCCGACGATGCAGACATCGGCGCGGGTGTCGGTCTCGAGCGCGGCAAAGGGATCGAGCGCGGGGGCGGTCGCGGCATACCAGCTGTCGGGATAGCTGCCGGGCGTGTCGTTGGAATAGAGCAGGTTCAGGCCCATCGCCGGTCCTTTCCGCGCCCGAAGGCGGCTTCTTCTCTGTCAAAATACTCAAATCCCCCGGCCCGCGGCCGGGGGCGACGCTGGCCGGTCCGGGCTCAGACGTTCAGCAGCAGGTGTTCGCGCTCCCAGGGAGAGATCACCTGCAGGTATTCCTCGTATTCCAGCCGCTTGACGATGCTGTAGACGCGGCAGAACTCGCCGCCCAGCATGTGGCGAAGATCGTCGGATTCGTCGAACAGATCGAGCGCCTGGCCCATCACCTGCGGGATGTCCGGCTCCCCGTTATAGGCGTCGCCGCGCTGCTGCTTGTCGGGGCGGATTTCCTGGGTCATGCCGAGATAGCCGCAGGCGAGGCTGGCGGCGATGCCGAGATAGGGGTTGCAGTCCATCCCCGCCAGCCGGTTTTCCACCCGCCGCGCCTCGGGCGAGGAGATCGGAACCCGGATGCCGGTGGTGCGGTTGTCGCGGCCCCAGCTCAGGTTGATCGGCGCGGCCTGCTCGCGGACATAGCGGCGATAGGAGTTGACGTAGGGCGCCAGCATCGCGATCGCCGCCGGCAGATGCCGCTGCAGCCCGCCGATGAAGTGATAGAACATATCGGTCTCGCCGCCCTGCGGCCCGATGAACAGGTTCTGTTTCCGGGTCCGGTTCATCACCGAATGATGCACATGCATGGCGCTGCCGGGCTCGTCGGCGATCGGCTTGGCCATGAAGGTGGCGAAACAGTCGTGGCGCAGCGCCGCCTCGCGGATCAGTCGCTTGAAATAGAACACCTCGTCGGCCAGTTTCACCGGGTCGCCGTGGCGCAGGTTGATCTCCAGCTGGCCGGCGCCGCCTTCCTGGGTGATGCCGTCGATCTCCATGCCCATGGCTTCGGCGAAATCATAGATATCGTCGATCACCGGGCCGAATTCGTCCACCGCCGTCATCGAATAGGCCTGCCGCGCCGCCGCCGGGCGGCCGGAGCGGCCCATCATCGGCTGGATTTCCTTGGCCGGGTCGGTGTTGCGGGCGACCAGGTAGAATTCCATCTCGGGCGCCACCACCGGCTCCCAGCCCTTGTCGCGGTACATCTGCACCACGCGCTTCAGCACGTTGCGGGGGCTGAAGGGGATCGGATCGCCGTCGCGGTCATAGGCGTCGTGGATCACCTGCAGCGTCCAGTCGCCGGTCCAGGGGGCGGCGGTGGCGGTGGACATGTCGGGGCGCAGGATCATGTCGCGTTCGATGAACCCGTCCTCGCCGGCGGCCTCGCCCCAGTCGCCGGTAATGGTCTGGAAGAAGATGCTGTCGGGCAGGTGGAAATAGGGCTGGCGGGCGAATTTCGTCGCCGGCACCGCCTTGCCGCGGGCAATCCCGGGCAGGTCTCCAATGATGCACTCCACCTCGTCCAGGCGGCGCCCCTCGAGATAGGTCTTGGCGGCTTCAGGTAGGTCTTTCAGCCAATCGGTGGTCATTATGACCTCTTTCGTTTGAGAAAATCCGCCATCTGGCGGGCGATGCGGGTGTTATCGACGGGCGCGCTCAGCTGCGCCTCGGCCCGTTCCAGCAGCGGGTCGGGCACGACCCCCTTGCCGCGGGTGTCGATCAGACCCTTGATGAAACTCGGTTGGAATTCGGGATGCGGCTGCACCGTCCAGACGGTGTCGCCATAGGCGAGGATGGCGTTCTTGCAGAATTCGTTGCCGGCCAGCACCCGGGCGTCTTCGGGCAGTTCGGTGACCTGATCCTGATGCCAGGCGTTCAGCGCGACGGGGGCGCCGTCCATCATGTATTCGGTCCGGCCAACCGACCAGCCGCCGGCGAATTTCTCGACCTTGCCGCCAAGCGCCTGGGCGATGATCTGATGGCCGAAACAGACGCCGATCATCGGCTTGCCGCTGGCCTTGATGTCGCGGATCAACTGCTCCAGCGGCGGGATCCAGGGGTGATCCTCATAGGCGCCGTGGCGCGAGCCGGTAACGATCCAGCCCTCGGCATCCTCCGGCCCGCTGGGAAAGATGCCATCGACCACCGCAAAGACCTCGAAGGTGAAGTCGTTGCCGGCGAGAAGGGTTTCGAAAAGCTGATCATAATCACCCAGAGGCGCGATCAGCGGATCGGGGGAATGGCCGGTTTGCAGAATGCCGATTTTCATGGATCACCAGTTCATGGCTGAGGAGAGAGTAAGCCTGGCCGCGCCCCCAGACAAGGGGCGCGCCTGCGGGGTCAAACCGTGTCGAGATAGATTTCCGCTTGTTCATGCGGCGAAAGCTCGGCCATGTAGAGCATCTCCTGCTTCTTTGTCAGCGTCAGATTGCGGATCAACTCGGCCGGGAAGATGCGCGGAATCAGCGGGCTGTTCTCGAAGGCGGTGATCGCCTGGTTCCAGTCGGTCGGCACCTGTGGCAGGTCGAGGTCATAGGCGTTGCCGGTGATCGGCGCCGGCGGCTCCATCCGGTCCTCGATCCCGACCAGCGCGGCCCCCAGAATCGCGGCGACCGTCAGATAGGGGTTCACGTCGCCGCCGGCGACCCGGTGTTCGATCCGCCGCGCGGCCGAGGCCCCGGAGGGGATGCGCACGGCAGAGGTCCGGTTTTCATAGGCCCAGCAGATGCCGGTGGGGGCATGCGCCCCGGGCACCAGCCGGTCGTAGCTGTTGGCATGGGGGGCAAAGACCAGGGTGGAATCATGCATCGCCGCCAGGCAGCCGCCCACGGCGTGGCGCAGCGCGTCGGTGCCACGCGGGCCGCCGTCGTCGAAGATGTTCTTGCCGTTTTCATCGAGGATCGAGAAATGCATGTGCAGGCCGGAGCCGGAGTAATCCTCATAGGGTTTGGCCATGAAGGAGGCGGCGAACCCGTGCCGCCGTGCCATCCCCTTGACCAGCATCTTGAACAGCCAGGCGTCGTCGGCGGCGCGCAGCGCATCGTCCTGATGCATCAGGTTGATTTCGAACTGGCCGAGGCCGGCTTCGGAAATCGCGGTATCGGCCGGGATGTCCATCGCCTCGCAGGCGTCGTAGAGATCGGTGAAGAAGGTGTCGAAGGCGTCGAGCGCGCGGATCGACATGATCTCGGCCGCCTTGCGCCGCTTGCCCGAGCGGGGCGAGATAGGCACTTGCAGCGACTTGCCGCTGTCGTCGATCAGGAAGAATTCCAGCTCGACCGCGACCACCGGGGTCAGCCCCAGCGCCTTGTAGCGTTTCAGTACCGCGGAGAGCGCATGGCGCGGATCGCCGTCAAAGGCACGGCCGTCGTCGTAATACATCCAGATCGGCAGCAGCGCCGTCTGCCCCTCCAGCCAGGGCATCGGCACGAAGCCGCGTTCGGTCGGCTTCAGAACGCCGTCGCGGTCGCCGCTTTCGAACACCAGCGGGCTGTCGTCCACATCCTCGCCCCAGATGTCGAGGTTCATCACCGACAGGGGAAAGCGGGTGCCGTCGCTGACCACCTTGTCGGCGAAACGGGCGGGGACACGTTTACCGCGCGGCTGGCCGTTCAGATCGGCAGCGGCCACACGGATGGTGCGCACCTGGGGATTCTTGCGCAGCCAGGAATTCATCGCATTCGCGGACATTTTGTGTTTTCCGTAATTTGATCAAATTATGGATAGCGAGCCGCCCCCCCGGTTGGCAACCCCAAAGCCGGCCTGCCGTACCGCAAAGCGGCTGGGCGGGGGGCGGGGCGCGCAGCAAATGCGCAGCCCCCGGGGCGATACGGATGGGAGAGGGACCGGGCGCGGTGGCTCAGCGCAGCAGATTCGGACGAATGCGCATCCGCGTGCGGCGCTCGGTCGGCAGGTGCCGGTTCAGCCGCCGGTTAACCCATCCGAACAACCCCACCACGGTCAGGGTCAGCAGGATGAAATAGACCGCCAGGATCGGATAGGGGATGAAGGGGTTGAAGGTCTTGTCAGCGAAGTAATTCGCGTAATAGAGCGCGTCGCCCCGCTGCTGCAGCGCCGGAAAGCCGGAGAAGAACACCAGCGTGGTGGCGTGAAACAGAAAGATCGCCTCGTTGGTATAGGCCGGCCAGGCCAGCCGCAGCATGGTGGGCCAGGTGATCTTGCGGAATTTGCTCCAGCCGGAGAAGCCATAGGCATCCGCCGCCTCCAGATCGCCGCGCGGAATCGACAGCAGCGCGCCATAGAAGATCTCGCCGGAATAGGCGGCGGTATTGAAGAACAGCACCACCAGCGCCCCGAGCCAGGCCGAGGTGAAGGGGCTGAAGAAGGGCGACAGCCCCTTGAGGCTGAGAAACAGGAAATAGGCGAAGAAGAACTGGATGAAGAGCGGTGAGCCGCGGAACACGAAGATGAACCACTCCGCCGGTTTGCGCAGCCAGGGATTGGCGGAGTTCTTGCCGACCGCCAGCGCGGTGGCCAGGAAGAAGCCGGTGACCAGCGCCAGCAGCCCGAAATAGACGTTCCAGATCATCCCCGACCCGATCAGGGTGAACTGCTGGCAGAGGGTGAAATCGCCACGCGGCAGCAGTCTTTCGCCGAAGCCGAGCGAGCGCAGCGCATAGTCCTGAACAGTGACCCAACAGCTCATGCCGGACCTCCGGCGGTGCGCCGCTGCGCCTCTCCGGCGGCGGTGGCCTGACCGTGCGACAGCCGCCGCATGATCCGGCTCAGCACCACTTCGGACAGTTTGGTGAAGGCGAGGTAGAAGATCAGCAGCGCCAGGAAATACCACATGCGCCAGTCGCCATGGGGATAATCGGTGAATCGCGCGGTCTTGGCGCCGCCCAGTTCCCGCGCCCAGTAGACGATATCCTCGACCCCGAGCAGGAACAGAAGCGGGGTCGCCTTGATCAGCACCATCCACAGGTTCGACAGGCCGGGCAGGGCATAGACCCACATCTGCGGCACCAGGATGCGCCAGAAGGTCTGGCGGTGACTCATGCCATAGGCCTCGGCAGTTTCCATCTGTGCCCGGGGCACCGCCCGCATGGCGCCGAACAGCACGTTGCCGGCGAAGGCGCCGAAGACGATGGCGAAGGTCAGGACGGCCAGGAAGAAGCCGTAGGTCTCATGCACCCATTGCGGCGAGGTCGACAGCGGCAACTTGGCCGCAGCGCAGACGACGAAATCGTTGCCCTGGCGGATCGGCTGGTCCCAGTCGGGGCATTTGATCTTGTGCCGCACCCATTCGAAGCCCTGATCCAGCGCGATCACGAAGAACAGGAAGAAGGCGATATCCGGCACCCCGCGCACGATGGCGATATAGGCCTTGCCGGCCCAGCTGAGCGGCACGAACGGCGACCGCGCCGCCGCCGCGGCCGCGAAGCCGAACAGCAGCGCCGCCGGCGCCGTGATCGCCAGCAGCAGCAGCACGACCCCGAAGGAGCCGTAGAACATCATCAGCTTGCCTGTCGTCAGATAGCAGGCAAACCAGGCCGGGGCGGAGAGGACCGAAGGGTCGGTGCAGACGGAAAACATGAGCGCGGCAGGCAGCGGCGGAGGTCACCCTCCGCCGCCGATCCTTCAGTAGGTATCGGTGCCTTCGCCGAACCACTTCACCAGCATGGTGTTCAGCGTGCCGTCTTCCTTCATCGAGGTGATGGCGGCGTTGAACTTGTCCTTCAGCTCGGTGTCGCTCTTGCGCAGGCCCATGCCGGTGCCGCGGCCCAGGGTCACCTGCTCGCCGACGAACATCAGCTCGCCGCCCGATTCCTCGACGATCGGCGCCAGATAGTCGGTGTCGAAGAAGACGGCATCGGCCTCACCGCTTTTCAGCGCGGCGATGATCTCATCGGCGGTGGAGAACTCCAGGAGCGTCGCGCCGCTCTCGGTGATATAGCCCGCCTGCAGGGTCGAGGTCTGGGCCGCGACGATGCCTTTCAGATCGGCGCCTTCGGACAGCGCCACATAGGAGGAGGTCGCCGGCGGGATGTAATCCTGGGTGAAGTCGATCACCTTCTCGCGTTCGTCGTTGATCGACATGCCGGCGATGATGGTGTCGTAGTTGCCGGACACCAGGTTGGGGATGATCGAATCCCAGTCGTTGGTGACCCATTCGCAGGTCAGCTCGGCGCGTTTGCACAGCTCGTCGCCCATTTCCCGCTCGAACCCGTCCACTTCGCCGGCGTCGTTGATGAAGTTATACGGAGGGTAGGCGCCCTCGGTCCCCATGCGGACGACGTCGCTGGCCAGGGCCATGCCGGCGCTGAAGGCCAGGGCGGCGGTGCCGAGAAGAAGCTTTTTCATTTGTAGTACTCCCAGATTAGTGTTTTTTCCCGCGCTTCATGCGTGGGTGGTTGATTTCAGAAAGCCTTGCAGGCGTTCCGATTTGGGCGCCCCGAACAGGACGTCGGGGGTGCCTTCTTCCTCGATCCGGCCTTGATGCAGGAACACCACGTGGCTCGACACATCATGGGCCATCTTCATGTCATGGGTCACGATGATCATGGTGCGCCCCTCGCGGGCGAGGTCCTTGATCACCTTGACCACCTCCTGCTCCAGTTCGGGATCGAGCGCGCTGGTCGGTTCGTCGAACAGCAGCGCCTCGGGCTCCATGCACAGCGCCCGGGCGATCGCCGCCCGCTGTTGCTGACCGCCGGAAAGCTGGGCGGGATAGGCATCGCATTTGTCGCCGATGCCGACCTTGGTCAGATATTTCCGGGCGGCGCCCTCCACCTCGGCTCGGTCACGGCCCAGCACCGTCACCGGCGCCTCCATCACGTTCTGCAGGATGGTCATATGGGCCCAGAGGTTGAACTGCTGGAACACCATCGACAGGTTGGTGCGGATGCGCAGCACCTGTTTCGGATCGGCCGGGCGCCGGTGCAGCCCTTCGCCCTTCCACCGCAGCGGTTCGCCCTTGAACAGGATATCGCCCTGCTGGCTGTCCTCCAGCAGGTTGGCGCAACGCAGAAGGGTGGATTTGCCGGAGCCGGAAGAGCCGATCATCGACACCACATCGCCGCGATGAGCGGTGATATCGACCCCCTTGAGCACCTCAAGATCGCCATAGCTCTTGTGCAGGTTGCGAATTTCGATGACCGGGGAGGTGTCGGACACGGGTACTCCGTTGATTGCGCCGTTCTGCCCCCACTAGGGCGGATAATCCGTATCAATGCAATCTTCAAAACGCCGCAACACGGGGCGAATCCGGGGAAGTGACCATAGGGCGTGCTTGAAATTCCGGCACAGCGGCTCGGCAGCTCGCGACGGGTGGGCCGGTCAGGGCGGGTCAGACCGGGTGCGGTATCGGCAGGGCGAGATAGGCGTGCGCCGGGATCTCCACCACACCATGCAGATGCAGGCTCTGGCGGTCGGCCGGCGACAGCGCCGCGATCGCGGTCCCCAGCGCGTGGCGCAGCGCCGGGGCATCGCCGCCGGGCGCGGTGATATAGGGCAGCGCCGGGGTCGGGACAGTCACGCCGATGGGGGTCAGCCGCCGGGTCAGCGCCGGGTCGTGGTCCTTCAGCAGCTGCCAGGTCAGGGCGTCGATCCCGGCGACATCCGCGGCCCCATCCGCCACCGCCCGGGCCGAGGCGACATGGGCCCCGGTTTCCAGCATCGCGCCGAAGCAGACCCCGTCACGCTCCGCCTGAAGGAGCGGCGCGGCCCAGCCCGACTGCGACAGCGGATCGTTATAGGCGAAGGTCCCGCCGGCGAAATCGGCGAGGGTCCGGGCCGTCGCATCGGCGCGGGCGATCAGCACAGAGCGGTAGTAGCCGGGCGGACAGCCCGGCAGCCGGTGATCCGGTGTCGCCACCAGCGTTACCCTGTCGTGCAGCCGGCTGCGAAACGGCAGGCCGCAGGTCTGCGCCAGCAGAAGGTCGGGGGCAGTCCAGGCCTGCCAGGGATCGAGATCGCGGCTCAGTCGCTCCGGCCCATCGCCCAGGGCGCGGCGCAGCGCCTGCCAGAACCGGTCGTTGGCCGCCTGCAGCGGCCCGAAGTCATACATGCCCAGCCAGGCAATCACCCCTGCGCCGCACGCTGGCGGGCCAGCGCGGAATCGCGGTCGTTGACGCCGAGAAGATTCGACACCAGCCGCAGCAGGGCATCCTCCTCCTTGGCGCGGGTGCCGTCGGCCAGCACCACCGACCAAGCCGATTCCAGAACCGCGCGGCGATCCTCGTAGGGCACCGCCTCCTTGATGGCGCGGGTGAAGCGCACGGTGTCGGGCGCCTCGGCCTCCAGCGCCTCGGCCTGGCCGCGCAGATGCGCCACCTCGAAAGGCGACAGCCCGTAGCGGGCGGCGATCACCCGGTCGATGCGGTCGCGTTCGGTCTGGGCGTAATCGTTGTCGGACCGCGCGATGCGCACCAAGAGCGCCGTCAGCGCCAGACGGGCATCTGCTTCGGTCAGGGGATCGGGCTCGGGCTGGATCAGCCGGCTGAGAAAATCGCGGATCATGACACGGATATAGACCTGGCGGGCGCCGCGGCCAAGGCCCGGTTCAGAGCCGGGCCATCACCCTTTCGCGCGCGGCCTGATTGTCGGCGATGCTGAGCCCCATGGCGCGGCGGGCATCGTCGACGATCTTCAGCTCGCCCTCTTTCTGCGATCCGTCGGCCAGGACCACCTCCCACAGCGCTTCCAGCGCGGCGAGGCGGTTCTCCAGCCCGGTGGTTTCGCGGATCAGCTTGCCGAAGGTGTCGGTCTCGGGGGCAGCGGCGTGCAGTTTTTCGCAGGTCGCGCGGACCTTTGCCGCCTCGATCGGGTTGTGCTCGTACAGCCGCGCCAGGATCCGGTCGATCAGGCTGATCTCTTCGACCTGATAATCGCGGTCTGCCTGTGCCACCCGCACCAGCAGCGCGCCCAGAGCCAGTTCGGCATCCGGGTCGGGCAGCGGCGCGGCTTCGGCCGGGCGGAAGGACTGAAAGAGCTTCTTCAACATCGGGGACAATTTAGCCGGTTTCATGCTTCACACCAAGCTGGGATCGGGCCGCAATGGATCGAATATGACAGATCTTGCCGCCGCTTCATACCAGCCTGCTGGTCTCCTTTGCGGCGCGGACGAAATCCTTGAACAGCGGATGCGGATCGAAGGGTTTCGATTTCAGCTCCGGATGGAACTGGACGCCGATGAACCAGGGGTGATCGGCCCATTCGACGATCTCGGGCAGCCGGCCGTCCGGCGACATGCCGGAGAACACCAGCCCGCAGTCTTCCAGCTTGTCGCGGTACTTGATGTCGACTTCGTAGCGGTGGCGATGGCGCTCCTCGATGTTCTGGGTGCCATAGACCTGGGCCACCCGCGAGCCGTCCTTGAGCACCGCATCATAGGCGCCCAGACGCATGGTGCCGCCCTTGTCGTCACCCACCGCGCGCTTGACCTTGTAATTGCCCTGCACCCATTCCTTGAGGTGGTAGACCACCGGTTCGAAGCGCTTCTTGCCGGCCTCGTGGTCGAATTCCTCCGATCCTGCGGTGGTGAGACCGGCGACATTGCGCGCCGCCTCGATCACCGCCATTTGCATGCCGAGGCAGATGCCAAGATAGGGCACCTTGTGTTCTCGGGCGAATTGCGCCGCCTTGATCTTTCCTTCGGTGCCGCGTTCGCCGAAGCCGCCGGGCACCAGGATGGCGTCATAGCCCTCCAGATAGGGCGCCGGGTCCTCGTGATCGAAGATTTCGGCATCGACCCATTCGATCTTCACCTTGACCCGATTGGCCATGCCGCCGTGGGTCAGCGCCTCGGCAATGGATTTATAGGCGTCTTCCAGCTGGGTGTATTTGCCGACGATGGCGACCCGGACCTCGCCTTCCGGATTCTCGATCCGGTCGGCGACATCTTCCCAGCGGGTCAGGTCGGGGCGCGGCGCCGGGCTGATCTGGAAGGCGTCCAGAACCGCCTGGTCCAGACCTTCGCCATGATAGGCCAGCGGGGCCTCGTAGATGGATTTCAGATCCTGTGCCGCGATCACCGCCTCGGGGCGCACGTTGCAGAACAGCGCCAGCTTCTCGCGTTCCTTTTGCGGGATCGGCCCTTCGGAGCGGCAGACCAGGATATCGGGGGCCAGCCCGATCGAGCGCAGCTCTTTCACGCTGTGCTGGGTCGGCTTGGTCTTCAGCTCGCCGCTGGCCTTGATGAAGGGCAACAGCGTCAGATGCATGAACAGGCATTGCCCACGCGGTTTTTCCTGGCTGAACTGGCGGATCGCCTCGAAGAAGGGCAGGCCCTCGATATCGCCGACGGTGCCGCCGATCTCGCAGAGCATGAAGTCGACCTCATCCTCGCCGATGCGGATGAAATCCTTGATCTCGTTGGTGACGTGGGGGATCACCTGAATGGTCTTGCCCAGATAATCGCCGCGGCGCTCTTTCTCCAGCACGTTGGAATAGATCCGGCCGGAGCTGACCGAGTCCGTCTTGCGCGCCGCCACGCCGGTGAAGCGTTCGTAATGGCCGAGGTCGAGATCGGTTTCCGCGCCGTCGTCGGTGACGAAGACCTCACCGTGTTCGAAGGGCGACATGGTGCCGGGATCGACGTTCAGATAGGGGTCGAGCTTGCGCAGCCGGACCGAAAAGCCCCGCGCTTGCAGCAGCGACCCGAGGGCGGCGGAAGCCAGCCCCTTGCCCAGAGACGAAACAACACCGCCGGTAATGAAGATGAATCGCGCCATGGTTCGGCAGCCCCCGTGATTTGCCTGTAACTTCAGTGCCCGTGCGGTTCGAAAACCGCAGCACCACGGGACTTCATGATTACAGGATTCGCATAGCAATGGCAAGAGAACCGCAAGATGCTGTTGCGGTTCTCATCCTGACTTCAAGGTGTTGTAGATTAATCGGCGCGCGGCACCAACGGCGCGTTATCGCCTTCGGCCGGCGGCAGCAGGTCGGACCCGACCGGCGCGGTGGGTGCGCTGTCGCTCGTCTCGCCGGTGGTTTCCGTCGCGCTTCCCCCCAGCCGGTCGAGGACCGAGGTGCCAGCGGATTTTTCGGCCGCGATGATGGTCAGCGCGATCGAGGTGATGATGAAGGCCGCAGCCAGCCCCCAGGTCACCTTGGCCAGCGCCGTGGCCGCGGCGCGGCCGCTCATTACGCCGCCACCGCCACCGCCGCCCATGCCAAGGCCGCCGCCTTCCGAGCGCTGCAGCAGCACGACGGCGATCAGGCCGACGGCCAGAATGAGGTGGATGATGAGGACGACGTTTTCCATTAAGATCCTGCGGCGCTTGCTCGGTGTCGCGGGGTATGTAGGCAAGTTTGCCGCGCGGGGCAAGCAATCAGTTGGGTTCCCCGCCGGTGCGGGAGCCGATCTGCCGGGCGCCGGTGACAACACGGCCGGCAGACTAGCCGCCGGGACTGCGACGGGACTGGACAAGCGGCGGGGCCGGTCGCAAGCTGCCGCCATGCCACATGACCATCACGACCACGATCACGCCCATGCCCTGCTGCCGCCCGATCCGGCGCTCAGGGTGCGGGCGCTGGAGACGCTTCTGACCCGCAAGGGGCTGATCGATCCCGGCGCGCTCGACGAAATCATCGACACATATCAGAACCGTATCGGACCCAAGAACGGCGCCATGGTGGTGGCCCGGGCCTGGGCCGACCCCGGCTTTCGCGCCGCGCTGCTGCAGGATGCGACGCCGGTGGTTGCCGATCTGGGGTTCTTCGGCCGGCAGGGCGAACATATCGTCGCGGTCGAAAATACCGAAGACGTCCACAACATGGTCGTTTGCACCCTGTGCAGCTGCTACCCGTGGCCGCTGTTGGGGATCCCGCCGGGCTGGTACAAGTCCGATGCCTACCGGGCCCGCGCTGTGCGCGAGCCGCGCGCCGTGCTGGCGGATTTCGGCGTCACCCTGCCTGAGACGACCCGGGTGCGGGTCTGGGATTCGACGGCGGAGGTGCGCTACCTGGTGATTCCCCGAAGGCCCGTCGGCACCGAGGGGCTGGGGGTGGAAGACCTGGCGGCGCTGGTCACCCGCGACAGCATGATCGGCACCGGCCTCGCGCGGGAGCCGGGGGCGTGACCCGGGTTCACGACATGGGCGGCCGGTTCGGCGACGGGCCTGTCGATCCGGGCCAGCCCGACGACCCGGTCTATGCGCAGGACTGGCACGCGCGGGCCCTGGCGGTGACGCTGGCGACCGGGGCGCTGGGGCAGTGGAACCTGGACATGTCGCGCCATGCGCGCGAGTCACTGGCGCCGCGCGATTACGTGGATTTCTCCTACTATGAAAAATGGATTTCGGCGGTGGCCGATCTGTTGGTCTCGACCGGCGTGCTGACCGAGGCCGACCTGAGGGGGGAGGGCGACGACAGCCGTCATCCGCTGGCCGACCGGGCGCTGAAGGCTGAGGCGGTCGCCGCGACGCTGGCCCGGGGCGGCCCGGCCGACCGGCCGATGACCGCGCCGCCAGCCTATCGCCCCGGCGACCGGGTGCGGGCGCAGCGGCCTGCCGCCAACCGGCTGGTCGACGGCGGTCACACCCGCCTGCCGGCCTATGCCGCCGGCGCCACCGGACGCATCCTGTGTTGTCACGGGGCCCATGTGTTGCCCGACAGCAATGCCCACCGGCTGGGCGAGGCGCCGGAGCCGCTCTATACCGTGGTGTTCTCGGCGGCGGAGCTCTGGGCCCATCCCGAGAACCCGGAGGATGAGATCACCCTCGATCTGTGGCAAAGCTATCTGGAGCCGGCATGACCGATCAGATCCCCGAACCGGTTTTCACCGAACCCTGGCATGCCCAGGTCTTCGCGCTGACCGTACATCTGAACGAGGCAGGGCATTTCGCCTGGCCGGAGTGGACGGCGCGGTTTTCGGCGACGCTGGCCGCTCATGGGCTGGCCCGGGCGCTGGACGGCGGCGACGATTACTTCACCGCCTGGCTGGTGACGCTGGAGGCCTTCCTGGCCGAGATCGGAGAGGCCGCGCCGGTCGATGTCGAACAGCTGCGCGCCGCCTGGGAGCAGGCCTATCTGAGCACGCCGCACGGCGATCCGGTGCATCTGCCCGAGGGCGTCTGACCCGGCCGCGTCCCGCATCGGTGGGATAGACGCGCTAGTCTTCGTCGACGTCGTCGATATCGGCCTGACCGGACAGCCGCCGGCGCACGTGGCTCCAGCTCAGCCCGATGCCGAGGACGACCGACATCGCCAGAATCCCCAGCCAGGTGTTCTGATCGGCGTTGTCGAGCGACAGCAGGCCGAAATCGTAAAGCACCCAGAGCAGCGTCATCACCAGCGCGAGAATCAGCCCCATGCCGAAGCCGCCGATCGAGCGCAGCGTGGCGCGCAGATAGATGATATAGCCGATCATCAGGACGAGGCCGAGGAACACCGCCACGGAGAGATACTGGTGATAGTGCTCCGCCACCCAGCGGACATAATTCCACGGCGTCGGATTATAGGTCAGAGCGAGCAGCAGGAATGCAAATAGCCAGCGCAGGAACAAGCCCATCGTTAAAATCCGTCCTATCCGGGTTGCCGGGCAAGTTCGCGCAAAGCTGCAAGCCTGTCCAGCCCTGAGCGCATGGCGGGGGAGATTCCGGTTTCCCTGCTGCCGCTGTCCCGGTATATGGGCTCGGGTTTGAATACACTGAACGCAGCAAAGGACCTGTTATGGCCAATGTCGTCGTGGTCGGCGCCCAATGGGGCGACGAAGGAAAAGGCAAGATTGTGGACTGGCTTTCGGAGCGCGCCGATGTGATCGCGCGCTTTCAGGGCGGGCACAATGCCGGGCATACGCTGGTCATCGACGGCCAGGTCTACAAGCTGAACGCGCTGCCCTCGGGGGTGGTGCGGGGCGGCAAGCTCAGCGTGATCGGCAACGGGGTGGTTCTGGACCCCTGGCACCTGGTCGGCGAGATCGCCA
Organism: Pseudodonghicola flavimaris; assembly: GCF_030164425.1. Lineage (GTDB taxonomy): Bacteria > Pseudomonadota > Alphaproteobacteria > Rhodobacterales > Rhodobacteraceae > Pseudodonghicola > Pseudodonghicola flavimaris. The sequence continues at coordinate 69,179 of NZ_JASNJD010000001.1, forward strand.
AGATCCGCGAGCAGGGGGTGGAGATCTCCGCCGAGACGCTGATGATCGCCGAGAACACGCCGCTGATCCTGCCGTTCCACGGCGAACTGGACCGCGCCCGCGAAGAGGCCGCCGCCACCGGCACCAAGATCGGCACCACCGGACGTGGCATCGGCCCGTGCTATGAGGACAAGGTCGGCCGCCGCGCGATCCGCGTCGCCGATCTGGCCGACCGCGCCACGCTGGAGGCCCGCGTCGACCGGGCGCTGACCCATCACAACGCGCTGCGCGCCGGACTGGGGCTGGAGCCGGTCGACCGCGATGGTCTGATCGCCCAGCTGGAAGAGATCGCACCCGAGATCCTGCAATATGCCGCTCCGGTCTGGAAGGTCCTGACCGAGAAGCGCAAGGCCGGCAAACGGATCCTGTTCGAAGGCGCGCAGGGGTCGCTGCTGGACATCGACTTCGGCACCTATCCCTTTGTCACCTCGTCGAATGTGATCGCCGGGCAGGCGGCCACCGGGGTTGGCATCGGGCCGGGATCGGTGGATTACGTGCTGGGCATCGTCAAGGCCTATACCACCCGCGTGGGGGCCGGCCCGTTCCCGACCGAACTGGAAGACGAGACCGGCGAGCGCCTGGGCACCCGGGGCCGTGAGTTCGGCACCGTGACCGGCCGCAAACGCCGCTGCGGCTGGTTCGACGCGGCCCTGGTGCGCCAGACCTGCGCCATCTCCGGCATCAACGGCATCGCGCTGACCAAGCTCGACGTGCTGGACGGCTTCGAGACGCTGAAAATCTGCGTCGGCTACGAGCTCGACGGCGAGCGGCTGGACTATCTGCCCACCGCGTCGGATCAGCAGGCCCGCTGCACCCCGATCTACGAGGAAATGCCGGGCTGGTCGGAATCGACGGAAGGCGCCCGCAGTTGGGCCGATCTGCCGGCCAATGCGATCAAATACGTTCGCCATATCGAAGAGCTGATCGATTGCCCGGTGGCGCTGCTGTCGACCTCGCCGGAACGGGACGACACCATCCTGGTCACTGACCCCTTCGCGGACTGAGCACGCGCATGACCGACAAGCCCGCCCTCAGTTACAAGGCCCGCCGGCGCTGGTCGCTGGTGATCCTTCTGGTCGGCATGCCGGCCTATATCGTGGTGGCGGTGACGGTCATGAACTGGCTCGACCGGCCGCCGATGTGGGTCGAGCTCGGGGTTTATATCCTGCTGGGCATCCTTTGGGCGCTGCCCTTCAAGTTCGTCTTCCGCGGGGTCGGCCAGGCCGATCCCGACGCGACGGAAGACGGGGCCGACAGCGAGGAGCCCTAACGCCTAGGGCTCTTTCCGCACCGGCAGACGCCGTTTCTGAAATCCGGTCTTCGAAGGCTCGAACCCGGCGCCGGCATAGAAGGCGAGGGTGGCGGGCGTCTTCGACCCGGTCATCAGCATCACCTTGTAGCAGTCTTGCCGCCAGGCGGCATCGGTCGCGGCGTCGAGGAGCGCCCGGCCATAGCCGCGCTGGCGAAAGGTGGCATCGGTCACCACATTCTCGATCAGCCCATAGGGGCGGCCGCCGCGCGTCAGATTGGGGATGACCACCAGGGTGCAGGAACAGGCGGGCCGGCCATCGACCTCCCCCAGAAGGATCACGCTGCCGGGGTAGCGCAGGAACCGCTCGAGGATCGCCGCCGCCTGTCCGGGCGTCGGGCGGGCGTCCTCGGGGTCGAGGTGGCGATAGAGGTCGAGCAGGGCGCCGAGATCGCCACGCTCCGCCGGGCGGATCTGAAGCCGGTGATGGTCCATGCCGTGACCCTGCCGGTTGCCGGCGCCTGGTGCAACAGGGACATGGCGGGGCGCCGACGGTCTGCGGCCCTGGCGCGGGGGACGGACAACTGAAAAGGCAGGCGCAAGCAACTGAAAAGGCAGGCGCAAGGCCTGCCTTTCCCCCAGGTGCGCGCGACCGAAGCGGGCCGCGCGGCGATGTGACGGCCCGGATCAGCCGGCGGCGCGGGAGGAGGCCGGCTGAAACCCGATCTCGCCCGAGGCGACGAAGCGGCCCGGATCCTTCTTGACGATCTTGCCCTCGCGCAGCAGCACGCCGAAGCTGCGCAGCCCGTCCTCGCGGTTGAATTCCTCGACCGAGGCTTCGCGCGCCTTGTGGATCAGCTGCGGCCGGGTGAATTGTTCGCGGCCTTCGACGAACTGCATGTAGGCGGCGGCGGCTTCCAGCAGCTCAGGCAGTTCGGTCACCCCCATGTCATGGGCGAACTGGGCGAAGCCGCCGGTAGGGCTGGCCACCGGGCGCGGGGTCTCATGCGCGGCGGCGACGCGGCGCGGGCGCACCGGACCTTCGTGCCGTTCGGCGGCGGCCGGGGCCATATCGTCGACCCGCTGTTCGGCCACCAGTTTCAGCGGCGCCGGGCGCTGACCGGTTTCTCCGCCGGGGCGGCGGCGGCGGTCGCCCCCGCTCAGCACCGGGCGGCGCGGATGCACCACGCGGGCCAGATCGTCGCGATAGGCCTCGGCGTCGGGGTGATCGGCGGCCAGGCCGCCGGCAGAGCTTTCGGCCTCGGTCGCGGCGACGGCGGCGCGCAGATGCGAATAGGTCTCGCGGGTGCTGGTGGCTTCGGGATCGTCCAGCCGGGCATCGGCGGCGGCCATCAGGCGGGACAGGTCGGACTGCGGTTGTTTCCCCGCTTCCGGGGTGGAGAGCACCAGCGGCGCGTCTTCTGCCGCGTCAAGAGGCTCTTCTTCCGCAAGGGCGACCTCGGCGGTGTCGTCCTCTTCCGCGATATCCTCTTCCAGGTCGGCGTGATCGCCGCGCAGCTCGGCCTCGACTTCGGCGAGCTCACGGATCAGGTCGGCCTCGTCCTCCGGCGACAATGTCCCGGGGGGCAGCTGGGTCGCGGGCTGACGCAGCACCGCGGCAGTGTCCTCCCCGAGGGCCTCCTCAAGGGTCTCCTCAGGAGCTTCCGCCGCGAGATCCTCATCCGCGACGTCCTCGATACCGGCCTCTTCGACCGCTTCGACCGCCTCGGCCTCTTCGGCGTCGCGCAGGATGTTCTCGACGGCGTCCTCCGTCGTATCCTCTTCGGCCAGATCCGCATCGAGATCGTCGAACAGCGCTTCGTTCTCGCCTTCGGCCAGATCGGCCGCGGCCAGATCGACTTCGGCGAGCTCGACCTCAGATGCTTCTGCCTGGGGCGTTTCCGGTTCGCGCGCCTCCGTCAGGGTGTCGTCTTCGGCGGCTGCGACCTCTTCCAGGATGCCGGAGAGATCGGGGGTCTCCTCCGTCGCGAAACCGGCGGCGGGCTGATCCTCGGCGTAATCCTCGTCATAGCTGGCACTGGCGGCGGCCTGTTCGTTGCGCGAGACCACGGCGCGGATGCGCTGCAGCTTGGCCGCGATGCTGTCGGCCGAGGGCGCGGCAGCGGGTGCGACCGGGGCGATGATTTCGGCGACAGGTGCGGGGTCTTCGTCCTCGACGGTGCTGGCCATGAAGGCGGCGACGGCGGCTTCGGCGGGGGCGTCCTCGGGCAAGGCGGTTTCGGCGATGGGCATCACCTCTTCCTCTGCCGCCATCTCGGCGACCCCTTCTTCGGGGGTCTCCGACGCCTCGGCCACATCTTCTTCAGCCGCTTCCGCCACGCTCTCGGCGGGGGCTTCGGCGTCGGCGACCTCCTCGGCGGTCTCGACCAGCGCGGTCACATCGTCGGCGATCGGCTGGGCGGCCGCCGACTCTTCCGCGACGGTCTCCACCGCGTCTTCGACCGGTTGTGCCGAGGGCAGGGCTGTCTCCATCCCCGCAGCGGGCCCCGCTGCGGGCGCAGCTTCTGCGGCCGGCGCGACGGGCGCGGTCACGGGGGCGGTGTCGGCGGCCTCTGCGGCGCGCAGCACGAAGCCGGTGCCCTCGCGACGGGCTTCGACCTGGCGGGCGATCTCACGCTGGGCGATCCGGGCCAGCATTTCCGCGTCGGGCTGCGGCGGTTCGGCGCCGAAATAGCGGTCGTCCGCAGCGAGATCGCGGAAATACTCCGCAATCGCCTTCATCGTGTCGAAGGAATCCTCAAAGCCCTCCAGAGTGCATGAGAACGTCCCGTAGGAGACGGTCAACACCTTGTTACTATGTACCATAGGCTGCTCGTCCTTTTCAAAATCGTTGGACTGACCTAACAGGCGGCACGAGACAAATTCGGCCCGAATCTGTGCCCATCACCGTATCATTTTGTGACCAGATTGTGATCTGTTTCCAGAAAACGCATAAATCGCCGCATGACCTCAGCCATTGTCCAATCTGAAACCCCTGTCACGCTGATCGGCGGCGGTGCGCTCGGCCCGAGCGATCTGGAGACCGCGCTGGCGCTGGCGCCGGTGCTGGTGGCCGCGGATGGCGGCGCCGATGCGGCGCTGGCGGCCGGGCGGATGCCGCAGGCGGTGATCGGCGATTTCGATTCCCTCTCGGCCCGGGCGCGGGCGGGGATCCCGGCGGATCGCCTGTTTCCCATTCGTGAACAGGAAAGCACCGATTTCGACAAGGCGCTGCGCTCGGTCGCGGCGCCCTTGGTGCTGGCGGTAGGGTTTCTGGGCGACCGGGTCGATCATCAGCTGGCAGCCTTCAACGTGCTGACCCGCCATGCCCATCGCGCCTGCATCCTGATCGGCGTGCATGAGGTGATCTTTCACGCGCCGCGCCGGCTGGTGCTGGACATGGCGGCGGGGCAGGTGGTGTCGCTGTTCCCGATGGGCCGGGTGACCGGGCGGTCCGAAGGGCTGGAGTGGCCGATCGACGGGCTGGTGCTGACCCCCGACGGGCAGATCGGCACCTCGAACCGGGCGCTGGGGCCAGTGACGCTGGAAACCGACGGGCCGGGCCTGCTGGCGATTCTGCCGCGCGACCGGCTGGAGGCGCTGATCGTGGCGCTCAGGCCGGGGTCTTGAGCGGTTTGCGCCGCGCGGCCCGTGCCATCGCATTCTCCCGCGCGACGATATAGAGGCCGGCGGCAATGGTGATGCAGATGCCCAGGCTCGCCTCGGCATTGGGCAGATCGTGAAACACGATCCAGCCGACCAGCGTCGCCACCGGGATCTCCAGATATTGCATCGGTGCCAGGGTGGAGGCCGGGGCGAAGCGCAGCGACCAGGTCATCACCAGATGCGCCGCGGTGCCGAGCAGGCCGATGGCGGCCAGCAGTGCCCATTGCGGGCCGTTGGGCAGCTGCAGGTGCAGATCGGAAAGATTCAGAAGGGTGCCGGCCAGCAGCACCGGCAGCATCATGCCGGTGGCGATCACCCCGCTCACCGCCTGCAGCGCCACCGGCTCGATATCCTTGGCGAGCTGGCGGGTCACCAGCATGAAGAGGGCAAAGATCACCGCGACCCCCAGCGGCAGCAGCGCCGGCCAGCCGACCGAGGCGAAGCTGGGCTGGATCACCAGAAGCGTACCGGCGAAGCCCACGGCGCAGGCGGCGAGGCGGCGAAAGCCGACCTCTTCCTTCAGCACGAAACGGCCGAGCATCAGCATGATGAAGGGCATCACGAAGGCGATGGCGACGGCATCGGCCAGCGGCAGGTATTTCAGCGCCGAGAACATGAAGGCGATCCCCGCCATATGCAGCAGCGTCCGCAGCGTCGTCAGCCAGACCAGGCGCGGGCTCATCCGCCAGATGCCGCCCTGCCGGATCACCAGCGGCATCAGGATCGCCGCCTGCACGGTGAAGCGGACCAGCAGCAGCTGACCCAGCGGGATATGACCGCTCAGCAGCTTGGCCACCGCGTCACCCATCGGGGCGAGCAGGCAGAAGCACAGCATCAGCAAGATGCCCAGAAGGGGACGGTCGGCTGTCATTGCGGCACGCTAGGGGGCAATGCTGTACAATGCAAGCTGTGGTTGTGATGGAATTTCGGATTGATTTTAGCCGTCAGCCGGTGGCCTGAGGCCGGAGGCGCCGGGAGGGCAGCGACGGGGCGGGCTGTTCGCCCCGTCGCCTGGTTTGGCCTGAGCGCCTCACCCCTGGTTGTCGAGCTGCGCCCGCACCGACCGGCGGCCCAGTTTCGAGATGCGATAGGGGCTGCCGGAGCGGGATTCGATCAGCCGCTTGCGTCGCAACCGGTTGAAGACGGTCAGATCGAAACCGTCGAGGATCATCCCGTCGCGGGTGACACAGGTGACGGAGGTGACTTTGGCCCCCTCCTCGCGCTCGTGCAGAATGCGGCCGCCAAGGGCCAGAACGTGCAGCGCACGTTGTTCGGGTCTTGAGATATTCATGGAAGTCCTGCGTGGCAGACGTGAAAAAACGCCCGGACGCCTCTGCGTCGGGCAGCTTTGGTTTCACGCGGCTCTCTGAGGATCAGAGAGCCTTATCACACAAGCTCTGACATCCAGTCTCCATGGGTCGAACCGCCGGCTGCGCCAGCGGCTCCGCAATCATCTAGGCAGGGGACAGGCCCGTTGCAACCGGCGGCATAGCTTTCTTCCGCATGCGGTCCCGCCGCCTGTCGCAGGCGTGGGGTGCCCTCAGCAGTTGGGGACGTTGACCGCCAGCCCGCCCAGCGAGGTTTCCTTGTAATGCTCGTGCATGTCGCGGCCGGTCTGGCGCATGGTCTCGATACAGGCGTCGAGCGGCACGAAATGCTGGCCGTCGCCCCTGAGCGCCAGGCTCGCCGCCGAGACCGCCTTGATCGCGCCCAGCCCGTTGCGTTCGATACAGGGCACCTGCACCAGCCCCTTCACCGGGTCGCAGGTCATGCCAAGGTGATGCTCCAGCGCGATTTCAGCGGCATTCTCGATCTGTTCGGGGGTGCCGCCCAGCACCGCGCAGAGCCCGGCGGCGGCCATGGCGGCGGCGGAGCCGACCTCGGCCTGGCAGCCGGCCTCGGCGCCGGAGATCGAGGCGTTGTATTTCACCAGCCCGCCGATGGCGGCGGCGGTCAGCAGAAATTCCTCCACCCGCGTGGGGCTGGCCCCCGGCACATGATCCAGCCAGTAGCGGATCACCGCCGGGACCACGCCGGCCGCGCCGTTGGTGGGGGCGGTGACCACCTGACCGCCGGCGGCGTTTTCCTCGTTCACCGCCAGGGCATAGACGCTGATCCAGTCGTTGATCACATGCGGCGCGGAGAGGTTCATGCCGCGTTCGGCCTGCAGCGCATCGTGGATCGGTTTGGCCCGGCGCCGCACCCCGAGCCCGCCGGGCAGGGTGCCGCCGGTGGTCAGGCCGCGGTCGATACAGGCGTTCATCACCTCCCAGATCCGGGCGGTGCCGGAGGCGAGCCGGTCGCGGCCGCCGCGGGAAATCTCGTTGTCGCGCTTCATCCCGGCGATCGTCTTGCCGCTGTCGCGGGCCATCTCCAGCATCTGCGCGGCGGAGTGGAAGGGGAAGGGCACGGCGGGACCGTCATCGGTATCGCGCCCCTCGGCCAGTTCCGCCTCGGTCAGGACGAAACCGCCGCCGATGGAATAATAGGTCTCCTGCAGGATCACGTCGCCCTGGGCGTCGGTCGCCATCAGGATCATCGCATTGGCATGGCCGGGCAGCTGGGTATCGTAGTCGAAGATCAGATCCCGTTTCGGATCGAACCGCAGATCGCCCAGGTCGGCGTGGGGAATGCGATGGGTCCGGTGGATCGCCTCCAGCGCCGCCTCGGCCTTGTCGTGGTCATAGCTGTCGGGGCGAAAGCCGGCCAGGCCGAGGACGGTGGCGCGATCGGTGGCATGGCCCACACCGGTGAAGGCGAGCGATCCATGCAGCGAGGCACGCAGCCCGACAACGCCGAAGGGCGCGCCGCGCACCGTCTCCAGGAACCGGGCGGCGGCCAGCATCGGCCCCATGGTATGAGAGGAGGACGGGCCGACGCCCACTTTGAACATGTCGAAGACGGAGAGGAACATCAGGTGGGCGATCCTTCTGGCGGGGTGGCCGGGCGCGGCGCGGTGAAGGGGGTGGGTCCCAGCCCCTCGGCGGCGCTGGCGGCGGCGGCGGCCGGCGTCGCTTCGATCCGGGTGGCGAGGGCGGCGAGCGCAGGATAACGGCTCAGGTCGAACCAGCCGTTGTCCTGATCGTCGGGATAGAGCGGCATCCAACGCAGCAGGCAGCACAGATAGAGCTCGGTGGCGCCGCCGGGCCAGTCGGGGGCGGCGACGGCCCGGTCCAGCATCGTGAGATGTTGCTGCAGCCGGGCGGTCAGCCCACGGCGCAGCGCCGCCTGATCCTGCGGGTCGGGGCCGATGTATTTGGCCGGGTAGAACACCATGCGCAGATCCGCATGCAGCGTGTTCGAGGTGAAGAACAGCCATTTCAGGAAGGTCCCGCGCGCCGGATCCGCGGGCGCCGGCCCCAGCCCGCCATGACGGTCCGCCAGCCACAGAAGGATCGCGGCGGTCTCGAAGATCGGGCCGTGGGCGGTCTCCAGCACCGGGATCAGCCCGCCGGGATTGAGCGCCCGATAGGCGGGGCTGTTCAGCGCGCCGTTGCGGCGGTCGATCAGGGCGGTGTCATAGGCCAGACCCAAGGTCTCCAGCGCCAGCCGGATGGCGAGCGAGGCATTGTCGGGGGCATAATGCAGGCGATAGCGCTGGGTCATGGGGCATCCTATCCGGGCGGCGGTGATCTCGGTCGCACCAAAGCGACATTTCCGATCGGAAACAAGTCACCGGTCCTGGGGGCTCGGGCGGCTCGCGGACGTTTGATTGCGGAGGCGGGATGCGCGCGCTAGCTTGCGCGCGACTCGATCCCCAGCCGACCTCCGGAGGTTTCTCTTGACCGATACGCCGCGTCTCTTCCGCCCAATCACCCTGCGCGGGATCACCGCCCGCAACCGGGTGGTGATCTCTCCGATGTGCCAATACGCCGCGCATGAGGGGCATCTGGAGGATTGGCATCTGGTCAACCTCGGCCGGTTCGCGATGGGCGGGGCCGGCATCGTGTTCACCGAGGCGACGGCGGTGCAGAAGGACGGGCGGATCACCCATGGCTGCCCCGGGCTCTGGGCCGACAGTCAGATCATCGGGCATGCCCGTGTGGCGCAATTCGCGCTGGCGCATGGGGCGATCCCGGCGGTACAGCTGGGTCATGCCGGGCGCAAGTCGGGCATGCAGCGGCCCTGGTTCGGCAATGGCCCGCTGACCGAGGCCGATTTCGCCCGTGGCGACATGCCCTGGAGGCCGGTAGGTCCCTCGGAGATTCCGGTGGCCGAGGGCTGGCCGGTGCCGCATGCGCTGACCGAAGAGGATATCGCCGCGCTGATCGCCGATTTCGTTGCCGCCACCCGCCGGGCAGGGGCCGCCGGTTACAAGATCGTCGAGGTGCACGGCGCGCATGGCTATCTGCTGCATTCCTTCCTGTCGCCGCTGTCGAACAAGCGGACCGACAGATACGGCGGCGACCGCGAGGGGCGGATGCGGCTGGCGCTGGAGGTGGCCGAGGCGGTGCGGGCGGCCTGGCCCGAGGAGCTGCCGGTGTTCTTCCGAATCTCCGCCGTCGATGGCGATCCGCAGGGGTGGACCTTGCCCGATACCGTGGAACTGGCGAAGCGGATGAAGGCGCTCGGCGTCGATGTGATGGATTGTTCCTCCTCCGGCATCGCCGGGGCGGCCACTGCCGCCGGCGGCGGCAAGCGCCAGCCGGGATTCCAGGTGCCCTTCGCCGAGGCGGTGCGGCAGGAGGCGGAGCTGTCGACCATGGCGGTCGGCCTGATCACCCATCCCGAGCAGGCCGAGGAGATCCTGGCCACCGGCAAGGCCGATCTGATCGCCATCGGCCGTGAGGCGCTGGTCGATCCGATGTGGGCGCTGCATGCGGCGCAGACCCTGGGCCACGATACCGATTACGGTACATGGCCGGCACAATCGGGCTGGTGGCTGGCGGTGCGCGACAAGACCTCGGACCTCTACCGGCCGGAGTGACCGGGCGGCCACAGGCCGGGGGGCGGCCCGTGGCGGAGACGTCGGCAGAGGCGCGGGCGCGGGCCTCTGCTCAGGCCCGGGCGCGCTGCCGTCGGGCGGCGAGCCGCAGCCCGTCGCGCATGTTCAGCGCCAGCAGCGTGATGTTGGTGGCCCCGGCCACCAATTCCAGCCCCTGCACCAGGGCGAACCGGGTATCGAACTGCCCGGCCTGCGCCTTCAGCGCCAGAAAGACCGCGCTCGGCAGCAGCACGGCGATACCATTGGCGGCGATCACCTTCATCCGCGTCATCTTGATCCCGACCTGCGGCAATCGCATGCCGCGGCCCAGCCGCGCACCGGTGGACCCGGCCAGCGCCATGGCCGGCACCATCACCAGCATGCCGTAGAGGATCGACATCTTGACCCGGGCGATCAGCTCCGGGCCGCCGAACAGTTCCGAGAGCGCGGTGGCGCTCCAGAACCCGAGGATCATCAAGAGGGCGAGGGCGCCGCTGGCGGCGTGAAGTCTGTGTGTCATGGCGGTCTCCCGACTCGTTAAATATAGCGTGCTATGTATATAAGGATTGCATAGTGTGCTATGCAAAAGATAAGCGATGGACATGACCTTTTCGAAAGACCGCTCTGCCGGCTATCTGGCCAACCACATGGCCCGGCTGTTCTTCGCCGGGCTCAGCCGGCGCATCCGACCCCTGGGGCTGGCGCCCGCGCAGTTCATGGTGCTGCTGGAGCTTTGGGAGGAAGACGGGCTGTCGCAGGCCGATCTGGTGGCGCGGCTGGATGTGGAACAGGCGACCATGGCCAATACGCTGGCGCGGATGGCACGCGACGGGCTGATCGACCGACAGCCGTCCCCGACCGACCGCCGGGCCCGGCTGATCTGTCTGACCGCGCGCGCCCGGGCCCTGCGCCCGCAGGCGATCGCCGCCGCGCAGGCGCAGAACAGCGAGGCGCTGGCAGGTCTCAGCACGGCAGAACAGGCGCAGTTCCTGGCGCTGATGAAAACGGTCATCGCCACCATGCAAAAGCGCCGCGATGCGTCCCCCGGCCCGGGCGGGGCCGCCGAATAACGCTCGCCCAACCGCGATCCATTGCCTATAACTCGGCAGACCCTAGCGCAAAGAGGCTGCCATGACCGGAGAACTGTCGCCCATCGACAAGGCCAAATTCGTCGCTGCTCGCCGGGCCGCGGATTTTGTCGAAGACGGCATGCGCGTCGGGCTGGGCACCGGCAGCACCGCCGCCTGGCTGGTGCGCTGCCTGGGCGAGATGGTGCGCGAGGACGGCCTGAAGTTCAAAGGCGTGCCGACCTCGACCCGCACGGCGGAACTGGCCCGGGATCAGGGCATCGAGGTGGTCAGCCTGGACGAGGCGCGCTGGCTCGACCTGACGATCGACGGCGCCGATGAATTCGATGGCGATCTGAACCTGATCAAGGGCGGCGGCGGCGCGCTCCTGCAGGAGAAGATCGTCGCCACCGCCTCGGACCGGATGGTGGTGATCGCCGATGTCGGCAAGCAGGTGGAGACGCTGGGTGCCTTCCCGCTGCCGGTGGAGATCGTGCCCTTCGGCTGGAGCGCCACCCAGGCGCTGATCGAGGAAACTCTGGTGTCGATGGACGTGCTCGGCCGTGACGCAACCCTGAGGATGAACGGCGAGGCGCCCTTCGTCACCGATGAGGGCAATTTCATCCTCGACCTTCACCTGCACCGCATCGGCAACCCGCGGCAGATGGCGCTGGTGCTGAACCAGATGCCCGGGGTGGTGGAAAACGGCCTGTTCATCGATATCTGCGATACCGTCGTGATCGGCTATGGCGACGGCCGCGTCGAACTGCGCGATATAAACGAGGGCACGATCGCCCACGACAGGCTGGATTTCGTGGAGAGCGAGAACCTGTTCACCGATCTGTCGGACTGACGCCCGCGCGGCGCTTGGACGACGGTGTCGGTATCGCGGCCGGCCTCTTGGGCCACCGCCGTTTCCGGGGTCATTGTCCTTGGAAACGGTCGTCTGGACTTCCGTTCTATACGAATGCATATATTTCGATCCCTCGGGGGGTATTCGCGTTCGAATTCTTGACTCAAAAGATGATTCCCGAAGAGCCTGTTTCTGGTCTTTAGGGGGTATCTCAATGTCTGCTTTTCTCAAGGGATTGTTGTTTTTGGGGGCGGTCACCGGTCTGGTGTCCTGCAGCTCGCAACCGGTCAATACGCTGGACAATATGACGATCAGCGTCGGGAACGACGGTGAAATTTCCAGACCGGTCAATTTCAATTACCCGCTTCAATCCCGGTTCCTCTCGGTCAACGGGCAGTTGCCTGTTCCTGCACCGGGCGCCTCCTGCCTCGCCAGCAGCTTTCGGGTGGCGAATTCGATCATCTGCTTCAGTAGCGATGGCAGCACTCACGTTCTGACGAGGACGTTCAAGTTCAAGAAAGCCGCAGGTGACGCTTCGGAAGAAGCGGCGATTCAAGCCGTGAAAACCGCATTGATGGAGCTGAATGTTCTGGTGGTGGAGCTCGTCGCGGCAAGAGCATCGCAGGCTGAAGCGCAGGCAAAAAGAGGCACCTCAACCGACGATCTGGAGGAGCTGGCTGTCAACGTCGCGCAGGCGAGCAATGCCGTCAAAGAAAAGGCCAATGAAGTGGCAGCGGCATTGTCCCGGAGCAACCTCTTCATCTTCCGTTGGGCGGGAAAGGCCGAGGGAAGTGGTTCCGTCAAGCTGGCCGATGTGCTTTCGGGTGGGGGGGAGGCCTCACGCTCGCAAAGCGGCATGGTCATCGTGGCAGGGCTGACCGTGTCCCAGCTTATGATCGGGGTCGATACGTTCAAAGACGATTTCAAGAATTTTCCCGATGGAACCAAAATCGCGACACTGACGATGGGCGCGCAGCATTTGTCATATTTTACGAATGCAGATATCAGTGCTGCTTTGCAGGCGCGTTTCAAGGGAACTTTGGAATCGGCGCGAAACTCCTTTTCGTCAACGACGGAGATCACTGCGCGAGCCTACGCCGCGATTGAAAAGGCGCAGGAAAACCAGGGTCTGTTTTCTGCGCCGGAGATTGAGAGAAAAGAACTGAACGACTACGAGAACGGCGCAGCGTCGCAGCAGATTTTCTACGCTACGATGACAGATATCGGCAGTCTGATGAAGAACCTGTCGAAAACCGTGGGGGCGCGTCTCGATTAGGGGCGTGATCGGGCCCGGAGGGGCTGGTCCTGCCGGGCTTGCCCTCGGGTCGGTTCTTTCACGTTGATCATCGACCGGTCCCGCGCCGGCCTGCTCTCTGGGGCGGTGCCGGCCGTGGCCTGTCGTGCAGGGACTGCCCGCCGAATGGGCTGCCGGGTCGCTGGACGCTCCGGACCGCAGGGGCTAGGGTCGCGCGGGCGCGGCAAATCGGGTTTTCGCCCGTGTGCCGGTTGGACTCTCACATCCGATGCAATACATGAGGCGTCGCTCCTGACGAGACGGGGGGCGATAGAAGAGGAAGGCAGGCGATGAGCTTTGACTACGATCTGTTCGTCATCGGGGGCGGCTCCGGTGGGGTGCGGGCCGCGCGGGTTGCGGCCGGCGATGCCGGGGCGCGTGTCGCGCTCGCCGAGGAGGATCGCTACGGCGGCACCTGCGTCATCCGCGGCTGCGTCCCGAAGAAGCTGATGGTCTTCGCCAGCGAATATTCCGGCATGGTCTCCGATGCGCAGGCCTATGGCTGGTCGATCACCCCCGGGGCGTTCGACTGGGACAAGTTCCACGGCAAGCTCGCCGCGGAGCTCGACCGGCTGGAGGGTATCTATCGCAACCTGCTGAAGAACTCCGGCGTCGAGACCTTCGACCAGCGCGCGCGGCTGGTGGATGCGCATACGGTCGAACTGGCCGACGGCAGCCGCAAGACGGCCAAGCACATCCTGATCGCCACCGGCGGCCGGCCGGTGATGCCGGATGTGCCGGGCGCCGAGCTGGGCATTTCCTCGAACGAGATTTTCCACCTGCCGGAACTGCCGAAATCGATCCTGATCGTCGGCGGCGGCTATATCGCCTGCGAATTCGCCGGCATCATGAACGGGCTCGGGGTTGAGGTGACCCAATTCTATCGCGGCGCCCAGATCCTGCGCGGCTTCGACGACGAGGCGCGCGGGCTGGTCAGCGACGAGATGCGCAAGAACGGCATCGACCTGCATTTCGGCACCAATGTGATGGAGATGGTCCGCGAGGGCGACAGCATCCGCGTCACCGCCTCGAACGGCGACGAAAAGGTCTTCGATCAGGTGATGTTTGCCACCGGCCGCAACCCCAACGCCGACGATCTGGGGCTGGAGGCCTTGGGTATCGAACGCGGCCGCAAGGGCGAGATCCTGGTCGACAAGTACAGCCAGACCTCGGTGCCGTCGGTCTATGCCATCGGCGATGTGACCGACCGGGTGAACCTGACTCCGGTGGCGATCCGCGAGGGCATGGCTTTCGTCGAAACCGTCTTCAAGGGCAATCCGACGCCGGTCGACCATGAGCTGATCCCGACCGCCATCTTCACCCAGCCGGAGATGGGCACGGTCGGCCTGTCCGAGGAGGACGCGGCCAAGCAGGAGCCGATCGAGGTCTATTCGACCAGCTTCCGGCCGATGCAGATGGGCTTTGCCGAGCGCACCGACCGGGTGCTGATGAAGCTGGTGGTCAGCAAGGCGACCCGCAAGGTTCTGGGCTGTCATATTGTCGCGCCGGGCGCCGGCGAGATGATCCAGCTGGCGGGCATCGCGGTGAAGATGGGCGCGACGAAAGAGGATTTCGACCGCACCGTCGCGGTGCACCCGACCATGGCCGAGGAAATCGTGACCATGAAGTCGCCGGTGCGCAGCGCTTGAATTCGACACAGTCGAACACAGGTTAGTGATCGATACATCTGAGTGGATAGAAAGCCGCTTCGGCGGCAGGAGAGGGGATTAACACGAATGGCGGGCAACAGCGGTGGCCCCTGGGGCGGCGGCGGGTCGTCCGGGGGCGGTGGCAACCGGGGCAATAACAACAACGGCGGCGGTGGTCGTCGTCCCGAGGATGAGGGACCGCAGATCCCGGAAATCGACGAGCTGGTGAAAAAGGGCCAGGAACAGTTGCGTGTGCTGATGGGCGGACGCGGCGGCTCTGGCGGCGGCAAGCGCGGCTCCGGCGGGCCCGGTGGCGGCGGGGCGCCGTTCTTCACCAAGGGCACCATCGGCCTGGGCGTGGCAGCGGCGGTCCTCCTCTGGGGGTGGACGAGCTTCTACACCGTGCGCCCGGAAGAACAGTCGGTCGAGCTTTTCCTCGGCAAGTTCTCCAGCATCGGTCAGCCCGGTCTGAACTTCGCGCCCTGGCCGCTGGTCACCGCAGAGGTGATTCCGGTGACCACCGAACAGCGCGAGGATATCGGCACCGGCCGTGGCCAGGACGCCGGGCTGATGCTGACCGGTGACGAGAACGTCGTCGATATCGACTTTCAGGTGATCTGGAACATCAGCGATCCGGCGAAATTCCTGTTCAACGTGCGTGATCCGCGGATGACCATCCGGGCGGTGTCGGAATCGGCGATGCGGGAAATCATCGCCCAGACCGATCTGGCGCCGATCCTGAACCGCGACCGCGGCGTGATCGCAGACCGGCTGCACGATCTGATCCAGTCGACGCTGGACAGCTATGACAGCGGCGTCAACATCGTCCGCGTCAACTTCGACAAGGCCGACCCGCCGCAGCAGGTGATCGACGCCTTCCGCGAGGTCCAGGCCGCCGAGCAGGAACGTGACCGGCTGCAGAACGTCGCCGATGCCTATGCCAACCGGGTGCTGGCCGAGGCCCGCGGTGAGGCCGCCCAGATCCTCGAAGAGGCCGAGGGCTATCGCGCGCAGGTCGTCAACGAGGCGCAGGGTGAGGCGAGCCGCTTCTCCGCCGTGCGCGAATCCTACGAGCAGGCCCCCGAGGTCACCCGCAAGCGTCTCTACATCGAAACGATGGAAAAGGTGCTGGGCGATATCGACAAGATCATCCTGGACGAAGGTGTCAGCGGGCAGGGGCAGGGCGTGGTGCCCTATCTGCCGCTGAATGAATTGCGTCGCGGTGGCAACACCGACAACGGGGAGAGCAAGTGATGCGGAAATCCACATTCATCCTGCCCGTGGTGGTCGTTCTGGTGACCCTGGGCATGTCGTCGCTGTTCATCGTCGATGAACGGGAAAAGGCGCTGGTGCTGCAGTTCGGCCGTGTCGTTTCGGTCAAGGAAGAACCCGGGCTCGCCTTCAAGATCCCGTTGATCCAGCAGGTCGTGCGCTATGACGACCGGATCCTCAGCCGCGATGTCCAGCCGCTGGAGGTGACGCCGCTCGACGATCGCCGCCTGGTGGTCGATGCCTTCGCGCGCTATCGCATCGTCGATGTGACCCGGTTCCGGCAGGCCGTCGGCGCCGGCGGCATTTCGGCGGCCGAGGCCCGGCTCGATTCGATCCTGCGGGCGAAAACGCGGGAAATCCTGGGGTCGGTCACCTCGGGCGATATCCTCAGCTCGGACCGGGCGGCGCTGATGGCACGGATCCGCAACGGCGCCGTGATCGAGGCGCAGGCGCTGGGGCTCGACATCGTCGACGTGCGGCTGAAAGCCACCGATCTGCCGTCGCAGAACCTCGCCGCCACCTTCGACCGGATGCGGGCGGAACGCGAGCGAGAGGCAACCGACGAACGGGCCCGCGGCAACGAGGCGGCACAGCGGGTCCGCGCCCAGGCCGACCGGACCAAGGTCGAACTGGTGTCGGACGCCAAGCGCGAGGCCGAGATCATCCGCGGTGAGGCCGACGCCGAGCGCAGCGGCATCTATGCCGAGGCCTTCGGCAAGGATCCGGAGTTCTTCGAGTTCTACCGGTCGCTGACCGCCTACAGCCGGTCGCTGCTGGGCAGCAATTCGTCGATGGTGATCACGCCGGACTCGGAATTCTTCAACTACCTCAAATCGCCGACCGGCGTTGCGCCCAAGGCGGAGTGATGGGGTTTGTCATCCTGGCCCTCGGGCTGGTGCTGATCGTGGAGGGGCTGGCCTGGGTGCTGGCCCCTTCGCTTATCGAACGGATGCTGGATCTGCTGCGCGATCTGCCACAGCCGGCGCGGCGGCAGATCGGCGCGCTTGCGGTGATTAGCGGCCTGATCCTGTTGTGGATCGCCGCCCGGTTCGGCGCCGTCTGTCCGGGCTGAGGCATCGCCTCAGCGCCGGGGTGCGATCGGGCGCCAGGGCTGCACTGGCTGCAGTCCGGGCAGCGAGGCAACCCAGTAATGGCCCTGAAACGGCTGATCCGCGCGGCGGCTGATCGGCTGGCTCGACAGGCTGCAGAACAGCAGGCTGCCGACCGCGCCATGCGCCACGATGGCCAGATCGCCGCGGCCATGGCCGGCGACGATCCGGTTGACGGCGGTGCGGATGCGCTGTTGCGCGTCCACCGCGCGTTCCCAGCCGCGAATGCTGTGCTCGGGGGCTTCGAAAAAGGCGGTAGCGGTGGCCTCGAATTCCTTCGGGGGCAGGAAGCCGGTGCCGCTGCGGTCGTTCTCGCCAAGGTCGACGTCGATCTGCACCCCGAGGCCGAGGCGCCCGGCGAGAATGGCGGCGGCCTCGGTTGCCTTGGTTTCCGCGCTCGACCAGACCGCAGTTACCTCGGCCACGGCCAGGCTTTCGGCGAACCGCTCCATACGCGCGCGCCCCCGGTCGCTGAGACGCCAGCGCCGGACATCGATCTGCGGATCGACAACCACCTCGGGGTGGGTGATGAAGATCAGGTGCCCCATGAGGACGAGCATGGCACGACGGTGACGTATCGTCATGTGCAATCGCGCGGCATCGCGTGGCATCGTGCAGCGGCGACAGAACCCGGGTCTGGCGGGGGCCATCCGCGGTCCTCCGCCGACAGGGCCTGATCCTTCTGTCAAGCGTTGTCACGGTCGTTTCACAAGCCGTTGAAAACGTGCAACACTCGTTGCAGGGGCAGGAAGAGCGCTTACATTTCGGCCCGGGTAGGAAAGCCTTGGGTCCGCGTGCGGGGCGGGGTTTCCGGTTCATTCTGGCTTTGACAAGGAGGCAACCAGTGCAGCCACAGGCAATCACTTTTCCAAACGGGCAGGCCGGCCCGATCGTCCGATTCCGGGCCGTCTGGCTGACCGTTCTGGCCACCGTTCTGGTGCTGGCGCAGGCCGCGCTGGCGCAGGCGCGGCCGGAGAGCCTTGCGCCGCTGGCCGAAAAGGTCAGCCCCGCCGTGGTGAACATCACCACCACCACCCTGGTCGAGGGCCGCACCGGCCCGCAGGGCATCGTCCCCGAAGGCTCCCCTTTCGAGGATTTCTTCAAGGAGTTCCAGGACCGCAACCGCGGTGACAAGGATCGCCCGCGCCGCTCCACCGCGCTCGGCTCGGGCTTCGTGATCTCTGAGGACGGCTATGTCGTCACCAACAACCACGTCATCGACGGCGCCGATGAAATTCGCATTGAATTCTTCGATGGCGACGAGATGGACGCCAAGGTGGTCGGCACCGATCCGAAGACGGATATCGCGCTGCTGAAGGTCGAGGCCAGCCAGCCGCTGCCCTTCGTGAGCTTCGGCGACAGCGATACCGCCCGTGTCGGCGACTGGGTGATGGCGATGGGCAACCCGCTGGGGCAGGGCTTCTCGGTCTCCGCTGGCATCGTGTCGGCCCGCAACCGGGCGCTGTCGGGCACCTATGACGACTACATCCAGACCGATGCCGCCATCAACCGCGGCAACTCCGGCGGGCCGCTGTTCAACATGGAGGGTGAGGTCATCGGTGTGAACACCGCGATCCTGTCGCCCAACGGCGGGTCGATCGGCATCGGCTTCTCGATGGCCTCCAACGTGGTCAGCAAGGTGGTCGATCAGCTGAAGGAATTCGGCGAAACCCGTCGCGGCTGGCTGGGCGTGCGCATCCAGGACGTGACCGAGGATGTCGCCGATGCCATCGGTCTGACCAAGCCCGAGGGCGCGCTGGTGACCGATGTGCCCGAGGGCCCCGCCAAGGAGGCAGGCCTGGAACAGCGCGACGTGATCATGAGCTTTGACGGCACCGAGGTGAAGGACACCCGGGAACTGGTCAAGCTGGTGGGCAACAGCGCCGTCGGCAAGACCGTGCGGGTCGTGGTCTTCCGTGACGGTGGCACCAAGACGCTGCTGGTGACGCTGGGCCGCCGCGAGGATGCCGAACGCACCGTGCCGGCCGCCATGAAAGGCGAAGAGGCCGCTCCGGAGCAGAAAGACATCCTCGGCATGACGCTGAGCGCCCCGACTGACGACATGCGCCAGGAACTGGGCCTGCCCGAGGGCATCGAGGGGCTGGTGGTCACCGATGTCGATCAGGCGTCGCAGGCCTTTGAAAAGGGGCTGCGCGCCGGTGACCTGATCACCGAGGCGGGCCAGCAGAAGGTGACCTCGGTCGCCGATCTGAACGCCCGCGTCGCCGAGGCGAAGGAGGCTGGGCGCAAGTCGCTGCTGCTCCTGATCCGTCGCGGCGGCGACCCGCGGTTCGTGGCGCTGAGCCTCGATGACAGCGAATAAGCGTCGTTGCAGAGACTTGAGAAGGCCGGGCATGATGCCCGGCCTTTTCGGTTGTGGCGCGACCGCGCCGGATCAGGAGGGGACGGACAGAAAATGCTGACAGTCTGGGGGCGCAGGACCTCTTCCAACGTGCAGGCGGTGATGTGGTGCATCGGCGAACTGGGGCTGCCCTGTCGCCGTCACGATGTCGGTCACCGCTTCGGTGGCACCGATACCGCCGAATTCATCGCGATGAATCCCAATCGCACGGTGCCTGTGCTGCAGGATGGCGGCAACCCGCCGCTATGGGAATCCGGCGCGATCCTGCGCTATCTCGCCAGCCGCTACGGCAAGGGGCCGTTCTGGCCGGAGGCGCTGCTGCCCCGGACCGAGGTCGACCGCTGGGCGGAATGGGCCAAGATCAACGTTGCCATGGGCTTCACCGGGCCGGTCTTCGGGCGCCTGGTGCGCACCCCGGCCGGGCGGCGTGACGGGGCGGCGATCGCGCGGGCGGTGGCGGCGCTGGAGCGCAAGCTGGCGATTGCCGAGGCGCAGATCGGGGCAGAGGGGTTCTTGGCCGGGCCGGAGTTCACCCTGGCCGACATCCAGTTCGGCCATGTGCTCTATCGCTATTACGACATCGACATCGCCCGCGCGGAGCTGCCGCATCTGGCGGCCTATTATGCCCGGCTGACCGGGCGCCCGGCCTATCGCGAGCATGTGATGCTGTCCTATGACGAGCTGCGCGCCTGAGCGCCGGCGCAACCTGACGCCCCCGAAAAAGCGAGCCATGTGCCCAGGGACACATGGCTCTAACAAGACCGGCCCGGTACGGTACGGGATGGTGGACCGGCCTCTCGGGGTACGTTTCCCCGGGAAGCGCGCCCGCCGTGGGGGCAGCGAGCACTTCCGCGGCCAGTTCTAGGGCTCTGCGCGGAAACACTCTGTAATCCAGTTCACAAGTGTACAGTTTTTCGCAACAAATCCCGCTTTCCGGCGCAAGGAAATGTCGTGCCGGATCGGGGAGGAGGAGGAGGGGAGGGCGCGCCGGGCAGGGCCGCGGGCGCTGATCCCGCTCAGATGGCGTCAGGGTCGGCCAGGGTCCGCAGGGTGATGCGATCCTCGATCACCAGCCCGCCGCGCCCGGCGGTGATGACCCCGGATTTCTTCCAGGCCGAGAGGGTTTTCGACACCGCCTCGCGGGTGGCGCCGACGAATTCCGCCAGCTCCGCCTGCGATAGGGCCAGAGCGGCGCCGTCGCCGCCGGAAACTTCGGTCAGATGCAGCAGCTTGCGGGCCAGCCGGGTCGGCAGCGGCAGGAACACCTGTTCATTCAAAAGCCGCCCCATCCAGCGCATCCGCTGGCCGGCGAGATGAATCAGATCCTCGGCCAGATCGGGATTGCGGCGGATATTGTCCAGCACGTCGTCATGGCGCACCCGCAGCAGCCGGCACTGCATCAGCGCCGTCACCGTCGCGGTGCGCGGACCGGGATCGAACAGGGTGATCTCTCCGAAAACCGCGCCGGGGCCCATCATGTCCAGCGACAGCTTGCGCCCGTCCGCCGCCAGGATGGAGAATTCGAGCTGCCCTTCGATGATCGCATAGAGGGAATCGCCCGGCTCTCCCTGTTCGAACAGCACCTCTCCCGGTTGCAGCGCCAGGTCGACGGCCTGTGCCGCCAGCATCCGTTTCAGATCGTCCGAGGCGGCGGACAGAAAGCCGCTCTCGGGCAGGGGGATGACGGTCATGGCCAGCTCCTTCGGAGACGATGCAGGGAAAAGCCCCGCGTTTTCCAAAGGGTATCAGAGGTTTCCGCAAGGACAAGTCCGGGCGGCGGCGCGGTGGATCAAAGATCGCGGTCGGCCGGGTCGATCAGGTATTTTTGCAACGCCATCACCTGCCACCAGAGGTAGAGAAACAGCAGGATGGGAAATCCGAAGGTCTCGATCTTGACCCAGAGATCGGTCGACATCGTGCGCCACACCAGTTCGTTGGCACCGGCCAGAACAGTGAAGCCCAGACAGAGCCGCCGGGTGAGAATCATCCAGCCGGTCTCTTCCATCGGCAGCATCTCGTTCAGCACATAGGCGAGATAGGAGCGGCCCTGCAGCAGCCCGGTGCCGAGGATGGCGGCGAAGAACCCGTAGACGATGGTGGTCTTCATCTTGAAGAACCGTTCGTCGTTGAACCAGGCGGTCAGTGCCCCGAAGAAGATCACCACGAAGGCCGTGAAGATCTGCAGCCGGCTGAGCTGTCCGGTCAGCTTCCACAGGATGCCGATGGAGACCAGCAGCACCGGCACGAAGAGCACGGTGGCGATGATGAAGCCGGAATATTCGGTGCCGCCGATGTCGAAGCTCTGTTCCTTCAGCTTCATGTAGAGCAGGAAGAAGATCACCGTCGGGCCCAGTTCCAGCACCTGCCGCAGGATCGGGTTCACGTCTTTTTTCTCGCTCATCTCTCTCTCGTCGCCTGTTTGCGTTCTGCCGGGGGCGGCAGGGTCAGCTGCCCAGTTCCACTATCACCGCGCCGAGCGCGATCAAAGACATCAGCGCGATGCGCCGCGGTCCGACGGTTTCCTTCAGCACCAGCCAGCCGATCAGCGCGGCAAAGACGGTGGAAGTCTCGCGCAGCACCGCCGCCTCGCCGACCTTGTCGAGCCGGGTCGCCAGCATGATGGCCCCGAAGCTGAAGAAGGCCACGATGCCGCCGGAAAAGCCGCGCAGCGCCAGGGGCGCCAGCGCCGGCCGCTCTGCCATGGTCCTATAGCGCAGCAGCGCGATCACCGGCATCACGATGCCGTCAAAGGTGAAGAACCAGGCCAGAAAGGTGAAGGGATCGGCGGTGGAGCGGATGCCATAGGCGTCATAGGTGGTGTAGAGCGCCACGAAGAGCCCGGTCGCCACCGCCAGCAGCAGCGCCGGAACCAGCGTGTCGCGGGCAGTCTGCAGATAGATCAGGTTGTAGAGCGCCAGGCCGAAGATCCCGGCCAGCAGCACCGCCACCCCGAGCCATTGCACCGCCGTGAAATGCTCGCCGAAGAGCAGGCCGGCGCCGATCACCGCGAAGAGCGGCCCGGTGCCGCGCACCACCGGGTAGACCACGGTATAGGCACCCTTGGTATAGGCCAGCGCCTGCAGCAGCTTGTAGATCACGTGGATCACCCAGGCGCCGGCGAAGATCGGCCACATATGCGGCTCGGGCCAGGGCACGACGAAGAGCGCGAAGGGCGCGGCCATGACGAAATAGGCCCCGTCGATGGCGCCGCGGCTGAGCCAGGGATCGTGCCGCCCCTTCTGCAGCGCGCCGAAGACCGCATGCAGGAAGGCCGCCAGCACGGCGAGGAAGAGCGCGGCGGTATGGCCGGCCTCGGTGCCTTCGAGAGACAGGAGAAACTGGCTCATGGCGCCGCCGGATCAGACTGCCGGCCGGCGGTGTGGCGGCGGGGAGGGTGGGACATCCGAGTATTTGGGCAGAGAAGAAGCCAGGGGCGCATTGCCAGGCTCACCCGCGGTCGAGCCCGGTCAGGGCGGCGGCGAAATCGGCGGGGTCGAAGGGAGCGAGATCGTCGATCTGTTCGCCCACCCCGATGGCATGGATCGGCAGGCCGAACTTGTCCGCCAGCGCCACCAGCACGCCGCCCTTGGCGGTGCCGTCGAGCTTGGTCATCACCAGCCCCGAGACATCGGAGATCTTCTTGAAGGTTTCCACCTGGTTCAGCGCGTTCTGCCCGGTGGTGGCATCCAGCACCAGCAGCGTGTTGTGCGGCGCGGTTTCGTCCTTCTTGCGGATGACGCGGACGATCTTGGCCAGTTCCTCCATCAGGTCGGCGCGGTTCTGCAGCCGGCCGGCGGTGTCGATCATCAGCAGATCGGCGCCGTCTTCCTGCGCCCGGGTCATAGCATCGAAGGCGAGCGAGGCGGGGTCAGATCCCTCGGGCGCGGTCAGCACCGGCACCCCGGCGCGGTCGCCCCAGACCTGCAGTTGTTCGACGGCCGCGGCACGGAAGGTATCGCCGGCGGCGATCACCACCGACTTGCCGGCGGCCTTGAACTGGCTGGCGAGCTTGCCGATCGTGGTGGTCTTGCCGGAGCCGTTGACGCCGACGACCAGTACCACCTGCGGCCGTTTCGGATAGATCGGCAGCGGCCGCGCCACCGGTTCCATGACGCGGGTGATCTCGGCGGCGAGCAGCTTCTTGATCTCCTCGGTGGAGACCTTCCGGCCGTATCGCCCCTCGGCCAGGTTGGCGGTGATCCTGAGTGCGGTATCGACGCCCATGTCCGAGGCGATCAGCAGCTCTTCGAGCTGTTCGAGCATGTCGTCGTCCAGCACCCGGCGGGTGACGCTGCGCGCGGGCGCGCCACGGCCGAGCAGACGGCCGAAGAAGCCGGGGCCGGTTTCGGCGGGGGGCGCGTCGCCCGGCACTTCGGTCAGCGGGCTGTCGGGCAGCTCGACCGGCGTCGGGGCCGGGGGTTCCGCCGGCGGCGCGACCGGGGCCTCCGCCGGGATCCCGGCCGGGACTTCCGTTGGGGTGGGCGCCGGGGTCGGGGCGGGTGTCGGTTCGACCTCCGGCACCGGGGCTGGCTCGAGGGGCGGCTCGGGCTCGGGGGTCGGTTCAGGTGCGGGGGCAGGCTCCGGCGCGGTCGGTTCCTCGATCAGCGGCTCTTCCTCGCCGCCCTCCTCGACAATGGCGTCGAGCCCTTCCTCCAGTTTGGAGGAGGATTTGAACAGCCGATCCTTGAGTTTCGAGAAAAACGCCATGCTGGTCTCCGCGCAGTCTTCCCCCCACCTAATGCGGAATGGGGCGGGTTGCAAAGGGCGAGGAGCTCAGCCGGGGAGGAATGCGGCCAGAAAACCGGCCTGGGCGGCCCAGTACAGCGGCCAGATCGCATAGGGCGCCCAACGGCGGCCGGGATGGTCGGGCGACATCAGGAAAACCTCTGCCGCCAGGATCGTGTCGGAGAGCAGAAAGGCCAGCGCCGCCGGCAGTACCAGCGTCAGCCTGCCATCGCCCGGCAGGCTGAGCGCGGCCGCCGTCATCGTCAGGATGACCGGGATATAGACCGCCACCAGCGCCCGCAGGCCGCCGGCCCTCGGCAGCAGGATCGCCGCCAGCCCGAGGCCGAGGGCCGCGAGCGCGATCAGCGCGGCGACCCGCTCTGGCTGGGCCAGCAGCGCCGGCGCGGCGGCAGGATGGCCGAGAAACAGCGCGACATAGCTCAGATGGCCGGCGGCGAAGGCCAGCCCGCCCAGGAGGAAGGCGCGGTCTCCCGGGCGCGACAGGGCGAGGTCCCCCAGCGTGCAGAGCGTCAGCGCCAGGATCAGCAGCGCCGGCGCACCGGAGAGCGCGGCCAACAGCGCCAGCGGCGCCACAGCCAGCGTCTTGATCGCCGAACGCAGCGCATTCGGTGGCCGGGCGGTCAGCGCCAGATAGGCGATGGCCGAGAGCAGGGCGACAAGTGCCGGGGCGAGGCTGAGGGTGGACATCGGAAGCTCCGGACAGGGGCGGGGGTTGGGGGGCGACGAGGTGAGGGTCGGGGCAACATGGCGCATTTGACACCGGCCCGCCAGCGGCAGAAGCTGCCGCTGCCCGCGCGGGGCTGCCGCGCCGCTTCGGGACCGCCCGCATGCTCCGCTTCGTCGTCGCCACGCTGACCCCTGTCGCGCTGATCGCGCTCGCCTGCCTGTCGGGCGGACCCTGGCCGGCGCTCAGCCTGATCTACATGACCGTTTTCGTGGCACTGGCCGACCGGCTGGGGCCGGAGGCGCTGCCGGAGCTGCCCGAGGCGGGCGCGGCGGCCAACCGGCTGTCGGTGCTGCTGGGGGGGCTGCACTTTGCGCTTCTGGCGCTGGGGGTCTGGGCGGTTGGTGGCGCCTCGGGGCTGGCACCGGCGGCGCGTGTTCTGACCGGGCTGGCGCTGGGGATGTTCCTGGGCCAGGTATCGCATCCCAACGCGCATGAGCTGATCCACCGCAGTCCACGCGGGCTGCGGCGGCTGGGCACGGCGGTCTATGTCTCGATGCTCTTCGGGCAGCATGCCTCGGCCCATCCGAAGGTGCATCACATCCATGTCGCCACGGCGCGCGACCCGAATTCGGCGCGGATGGGGGAAAGCGTCTACCGGTTCTTTCCGCGCGCCTGGATCGGGTCCTTCGTCCAGGGGATGCGGGCGGAGACGGCGGCGCGGCAGCGGGCCGGGGCGCGGGCGCGCGGGCCGCATCCCTATGTCGTCTATGTCGCCGGCGGGGCGCTGACGTTGGGGTTGGCCTGGACGCTGGCAGGGGGCGGTGGCGTTGTGGCGCTGCTGCTCCTCTGTCTCTATGCGCAGATGCAGTTGCTGCTTGCCGATTACGTGCAACACTACGGGCTGCGACGGCGGATCGGGGCGGAGGGGCGGGCAGAGCCGGCGGGGCCGCAGCATTCCTGGAATGCGCCGCAATGGTATTCCTCGGCGCTGATGCTGAACGCGCCGCGCCATTCCGATCATCACCAGCATCCCACCCGGGTCTATCCGGAATTGCGGCTGGATCCGGCGCGGATGCCGATCCTGCCACGGTCGATGCCGGTGATGGCGGCGGTGGCGCTGGTGCCGCCGCTGTGGCGGCGGATGATGGATCGCCGCGCCCGTGCCTGGGCGATGGGCAAAGCGCCGCCGCCGCGCGGCGGGCGGGGCTGATCGGGCGTTGGCAAGCGCGGCGCCGATCTGCCAGAGTCGCCCCATGCGCATCTCCCTGCTGATTCCCCTCTGCCTTCTGGCCGCGCCGGTGCTGGCCCAGTCGCCGATGACGGCGGAAGAATTCGACCGCTACACCCGTGGCAAGACCCTGTTCTACGGCCAGGCCGGCGCCGCCTACGGCGTGGAACGCTATCTCGAGGGGCGCCGGGTGATCTGGTCCTTCCTCGACGGCAATTGCAAATATGGCCAATGGTATGAGGAGGCGGGGCAGATCTGCTTCGTCTACGAAGACCGGCTCGATCCACAATGCTGGACCTTCTCGCAGGGCCAGAACGGCCTGATCGCCCGTTTCGAGAACGATCCGCAGGCGACCGAGCTTTACGAGGCCGAGGACATCGGGGAAGAGATGATCTGCAAGGGGCCCGAGGTCGGCGTCTGAGAGGGAGGGGGCGCTGCCCGCAAGGGCCTGCAGTCGTTCCCCCGGGATATTTTCAGCCAGAAAGAGACGGCTGCCACGGGACTGCAATGGCGCGCGGCCAGACTTCTTTCCCGGCTTCTTCTCTGTCGCAAATACTCCCGCCGGAGGCAGGGCGCGCAGCGGCCTTTGCGGTCAGAACAGGGAGCCCTGTTCGGGCGGCGGGGTCTTTGGCCGGCCGGCCTTGCGCGGCGCTGCGGGGGCGTCCGGCTCGCTGCCGCCCTCGGGCAGGGCGCGGACCCGGCCATCGTGGAATTCGATCTCCAGGGCGGCGGCGGTCCGGGCGGCGGTGGCGCCGGTGATCAGCTGGTCGCCGGCCCGCACCACCGCATAGCCGCGCTCCAGCGTCGCCTTGTAGGACAGGGTTTCGCGCAGCCGGTCCGTCGCCTCCAGCTGGCGGCGCAGCCGGTCGAGCCGTGTGCCCTGCGCCGCGTCGAGCCGTTGCGACAGCGTCGCGATCCGGTCGCGACCCCGGGCGATTTCGCGGCTGAGCGGCATCAGGCTGAGCCGCGCCGCGGCCAGCCGGTCGCGGCGACGGGCGAGCAGCGCGCGCAGCGCCGAGGGACGCAGCCCGCCGGCGGTTTCGGACAGCTGCACCCGGCGCCGCTGCACCCCGTGGGTCAGCGCCTGCGGCAGCCGGTCGGCCAGCCAGTCGAGCCGCTGGCGCGGGCTGTCGAGCAGCGCCTCGCCGCGGGGCAGGGCGCGGCCGAGATCGCCGAGCCGCTGGCGCCGTTGCGTGATCCCGAGCGTCGCCGCGCGGGAGAGCCGGGCGCCCATGCCGTCGGCCCAGGCCATCAGTTCCAGCCGCACCGGCACCGCCAGTTCGGCCGCTGCCGTCGGCGTCGGCGCCCGCATGTCGGCGACATAGTCGATCAGCGTGGTGTCGGTCTCATGGCCCACGGCGGAGATCAGCGGGATGTCGGAGGCCGCCGCCGCGCGGGCGACGATCTCTTCGTTGAAGCCCCAGAGATCCTCGACCGAGCCACCGCCGCGGGCGACGATGATCAGATCGGGGCGCGGCAGGGCGCCGCCGGGGGTGAGCCGGTTGAAGCCGGCGATGGCCCGGGCGACCTCGGGGGCGCAATTGGCGCCCTGGACCGCCACCGGCCAGATCAGCACCTTGCGCGGGAAACGGTCGCGCAGCCGGTGCAGGATATCGCGGATCACCGCACCGGAGGGCGAGGTGACGACGCCGACGATCCCGGGCAGATAGGGCAGGGGCTTCTTGCGCTCGGGCGCGAACAGCCCCTCGGCGGCGAGCTGTTTCTTGCGTTGCTCCAGGAGCGCCATCAGCGCGCCCTGGCCCGCCACCGCCACCTCATCGACGTTGAGGTTGTATTTCGACTGGCCGCCGAAAGCGGTGAGCCGGCCGGTGACGACGACTTCCATCCCCTCTTCCGGCACGACGGAGAGCGCCGCGACCTGGCCTTTCCAGGTGGTGCAGGCCAGCACGTTGCGATCGTCCTTGATGTCGAAATAGAGATGCCCGGAGCGGGCGCGGAACACCCGGCCGACCTCGCCCTTCACCCGGACCCGGCCGAAGGCGCCCTCGAGCGTGCGTTTGATCTCGCCCGAGATCTCGGACACGCTGAATTCCGGCAGGTTCTGTCCCGGGGTCGGATCGTCGAGGAGGTCGGACATCGGAGGTTACCTTGTTCCTTGTTCTGGCGCGCTGCCCAGAATAGAACGCGCCGCAGGCAAGGCCAAGCAGATCGGAGACCAAGCGCGATGAACATCCTTATCCTCGGCGGCGGCGGGCGTGAACATGCGCTGGCCTGGGCGGTGCTGCAGAACCCCAAATGCGACCGGCTGATCGTGGCGCCGGGCAATGCCGGGATCGCCCGGATCGCCGAATGTGCCAGTTTCGATATCGAGAACGGCGCGGCGACGGTGGCCTTCGTCGAGGAAAACGCGATCGATTTCGTCATCGTCGGCCCGGAGGCGCCGCTGGCCGCCGGGGTTGCCGACCGCTTGCGCGATGCCGGCGTTCTGGTTTTCGGTCCGAGCCTGGAGGCGGCGCGGCTGGAGGCCTCCAAGGGCTTCACCAAGGAAATCTGCGATGCGGCGGGCGCCCCCACCGCCGGCTATGCCC
The DNA here is from genome assembly GCF_030164425.1 of Pseudodonghicola flavimaris. Taxonomy (GTDB): domain Bacteria; phylum Pseudomonadota; class Alphaproteobacteria; order Rhodobacterales; family Rhodobacteraceae; genus Pseudodonghicola; species Pseudodonghicola flavimaris. The sequence goes on from NZ_JASNJD010000001.1 coordinate 97,853, forward strand.
GTTTCACCGAAGCGGCGCCGGCCAAGGAGTACATCCGGGCCGAGGGCGCGCCGATCGTGGTCAAGGCCGACGGGCTGGCCGCCGGCAAGGGCGTGATCGTGGCGATGGATGTCGACACCGCGCTGGCCGCCATCGACGACATGTTCGGCGGCGAATTCGGGGCCGCCGGCGCCGAGGTGGTGATCGAGGAATTCATGGAGGGCGAAGAGGCGTCCTTCTTCGTGCTCTGCGACGGGGAAACCGTGCTGCCGATCGGCACTGCCCAGGATCACAAGCGGGTGGGCGAGGGCGATACCGGCCCCAATACCGGCGGTATGGGCGCCTATTCGCCGGCGCCGGTGATGACCGATGCAGTGACCGAGAAGGCGCTGGAAGAGATCGTCAAGCCCACCATGGCGGAGATGGCCCGGCGCGGCGCCCCCTATCAGGGCGTTCTCTATGTCGGGCTGATGATCAAGGACGGCCAGCCGCGGCTGGTGGAATACAACGTGCGCTTCGGCGACCCCGAATGCCAGGTGCTGATGATGCGGCTGGGGGCCCAGGCGCTGGACCTGATGCAGGCGGCGGCCGAGGGCCGGCTGGCCGGGATGCGGGTCAACTGGGCCGAGGATCATGCGATGACGGTGGTGCTGGCGGCGCGCGGCTATCCCGGTGCCTATGAGAAGGGCAGCGAGATTCGCGGGCTCGACAGCCTGCCGGAGACCAGTGAGGAGATGTGCTTTCACGCCGGCACGGTGGAGAAGGACGGCCGCATCCTGGCCAATGGCGGACGGGTCCTGAATGTCACTGCCCGGGGCGACAGCCTGGCCGCGGCGCGCGCCCGGGCCTATGCCATGGCGGATGCGATCGACTGGCCCGAGGGGTTCTATCGGCGCGACATCGGCTGGCGGGCGCTCGGGGAGGTCTGAGCGCAGCGGGGGCGCTGCCCCCCGGCCTGCGGCCGTCCCCCGGGATATTTGGGACCAGGTCGAAGCTGGCGACGGATCCCGGCCAGCGGGCGGGTGGCGTGGCGATTGCATGCGCAGCGGCACCCGGGTAGCGTGAGGGGGCAAGAGGGAGCGCAGATGACCGCGTTGACCGAAGAGGTTCTGGACAGGCTCTTTGCCGGCCGCGAGCTGGCCGAACTGGCCTTTACCCATGCGCCGGTGGGCCTGGTGGTGACCGAGAGCCGGGTGATCCGCGACTGCAACCATGCCTTCGCCGCGATGTTCGGCTATTCCCGGGCGGCGCTGCGCGACAGCACCTTTGCGATTCTCTATCCGAGCCAGGAGGAATTCGCCAATATCCGCAATCGCGGGGTGCGCGATCTGCAGGAGCGCGGCCAGTACTGGGACGAGCGGGTGATGATGCGCAAGGGCGGAGAGCTGTTCTGGTGCAGGGTGCGGGGCCATACCTTCACCCCCGACGCGCCGCTGACCCGCGCGGTCTGGAGCTTTGCCGATCTGTCCGACACCCGCCCCTATCAGCCGCTGACCCGGCGCGAGCGCGAGGTGTTTTCGCTGCTGGGCGAGGGCAAGACCAGCAAGGAGATCGCCCGGACGCTGGAGCTGAGCTATCGCACGGTGGAGGTGCATCGGGCACGGTTGCTGAAGAAATTCGGGGTCAGCAATACCGCCGGCCTGTTCCAGTCGCTGGGCGATATCGGTGGCGATCACGTGGTGAGCGGCTGAGATGCAGGCGCCGGAGCGGCTCGGGCCGGATGCGCCGCAGCTGGCCGAGGTGCTGGCGCTGATCCGCGACAGTTTCGCCTACATGGAGGGGCGGATCGATCCGCCGAGCTCGATGCACCGGCTGACGCTGCAGGGGCTGCGCGAACAGGCGCAGACGGCGGAGATCTGGGGGCTGGGCCGGCCGGTGCGGGCCTGCGTGGTACTGACGCCGAAGCCCGAGTGTCTCTATCTCGGCAAGCTTGCGGTGGCGGCCGCTGCGCGCAGGCAGGGGCTGGCGCGGCAGCTGGTCGATCTTGCCGTAGCGCGGGCGCGGGTGCTCGGCCTGCCGGCGGTGGAGTTGCAGGTGCGGGTGGAGCTCAGGGAAAACCAGGCCGCGTTCTCGCGTCTCGGGTTCGTCGAAACCGGCCGGACCGCACATCCGGGCTATGATCGCCCGACCTCCGTCACCCTGCGCCGTCCGGTCACTCCGCGCAGCTGAGCGCTGCGGCGAAGCCCGCGGCAGAGGTGTCCGGGCCGATCACCCGGCTGTCGATCGTGCCGCCGCGCAGGCGGCTGGCGATCAGATGCTGCCAGTCGGCATCGGCGGTGACGATCTCCGGCCCGGCGCCGCAATCGCGCAGGCCACCGGCGATGTCCTTGTCGCCGAAGCGGTGGTTGGTCAGGCCCGGAGCGGTGGCGATCTGGGTCAGGGTGGCGTCTGCGTACCGCCAGATCCGCAGGGTGCGTGCCAGATGCGGGCGGTCGATATAGGCCAGCTCGAACCGCCCGTCGCCATCCAGATCGGCCGCGCCCAGGGGCGCCAGCCAGCGGTTCGCCTGGCCGATGTGCGGGGTGGCGGCCAGACGGGTCAGCCGGCCGTCGCGCTGCCCCCAGATCGCCAGCCGGGCACCCAGGCGGCGATGGCTCTCGACTGTGAGCAGCTCGGGCCTTCCATCGGCGTCGAGATCAACGCGCCGTGGCTGCACATCCTCGAAGACGAGTGCGCGGGGCAGGTCGTGGCGCAACCTTCGTTCCATGCCGTCGCAGAGGGCCAGGGTGACCTCCAGCGCGCCCCATTCCCAAGGATCGCCAAGCGCGCCATGCGGATAGCGATCGGTCGGCGCCAGATAGCGCGCCGCGACGATGGAGGCATCGCAGGCGCTGGCCGGGCCGGCGATCAGCCCTGCCAGCCCCAGAAGGGCCGCGGCGCCGAGACGCGCGGCCCGTCGCATCAGATCTGCTTTTCGGGCATTTCGACGACCAGCCCTTCCAGCTCGGGCGTCACCTTGATCTGGCAGGTCAGCCGCGAGCGCTCGGCATCGGGCGCGAAGGCGAAATCCAGCATGTCCTCTTCCATGTCTTCCTTCGGCGGCAGCTTGGCGACCCAGTCGGGGTGGACATACACGTGGCAGGTCGAACAGGCGCAGGCGCCGCCGCAATCGGCCTCGATGCCGGGAATGTTGTTGTCGCGGGCGCCTTCCATCACGGTGAGACCGACGGGAACGTCGACCACATGTTCGGTCCCGTTATGCTCGATATAGGTGATCTTTGGCATCGTGGCAGTTCCTTCTCGCTGATCCTCCGGAGCCGGGCTCGCGGTGTTCAGAGCTGTCCTTAGACAAGCCATGGCGTCGTTTCCAGTCCCATTCGGGTCGCAGGGACGGTTCCTGCCGCCGGGGCCGGCGATCTGGCGCAGAAGGGCGCTTTGCCAGGCAAATCTTATCGTCTAGGGTGAGCGCAAAGCGACACCCTGCCGCGAAGGCCCGAGCATGACGTCATTCCGCATCGTTCTGAGCGCGCTGGCCCTGGCCGGGCTGGCCGCCTGCGAGACCCCGGGCGCCGGCGCCCCCGCCGTCAGCCGCCAGAGCCAGGCAGAGGCGCCGCCGGGGGCTGCGCCTGGCACCTGCTGGGGCCGCCATGTCTCGCCTGCGGTGATCGAGACCGTCACCGAACAGGTGGTGGCGCGGCCGGAGAAACGCGATGCCGAGGGCACTCTGATCCGGCCGGCGCTCTACCGCACCGAAACCGTGCAGAAGATCGTCCGCGAACGGGTGGAGACCTGGTTCGAGCGGCCCTGCGACGCGGTGATGACCGCCGAGTTCACCGCCAGCCTGCAGCGGGCACTGGCGGCGCGCGATCTCTATAGCGGGCCGGTCACCGGGCGGATGGATCGCGCCACCCGCACGGCGGTTCATCGCTATCAGGCCGAACGCGGGCTCGACAGCGCCATCCTGTCGCTGGAGACGGCGCGCCGGCTTGGGTTGGTGGCGGTGGCCCGGCAGGCGCCGTAAGGGGCCACGGGTTCGGCCTGTCTCGCCTGCGGCGGGTCTTTTCCCGGCTGAAAATATCCCCGCCGGAGGGCTCCCGCAGCCGACGCGGCGCCGCGCGTCAGCGTTTGAAGAGCAGCGACTGAGCCGCCTTGTTGTCCTGGATGTTGCCGCGTTTCTCAGCCGCCAGGGCGCGGCCGCGCTGCACCGCAGGGCGGGCACCGACGGTTTCGATCCAGCGGGCGAAATGCGGCTTGTCGTCGATCCGCTGCTCCTGCCGTTTCCACAGATGCGCCCAGGGCCAGATCGCCATATCGGCGATGGAATAGAAATCGCCGGCGACAAAGGCGCTCTCGGCCAGGCGTCGGTCCAGTACGCCATAGAGCCGGGCGACCTCGGCGCGGTAGCGGTCCTTGGCATAGGGCAGATCCTGCGGCGGATCCATCGCCGGGGCATATTGCAGGAAATGATGCGCCTGTCCGGCCATCGGCCCGACCCCGCCCATCTGCCACATCAGCCATTGATCGACGGCGATCCGGTCCCGCTCCGTGCTGCCGTAGAAGCATCCGGTCTTGCGGGCGAGATATTGCAGGATGGCGCCGGATTCGAAGATCGCCACCGGCGCCCCGTCCGGGCCCTCCGGATCGACGATCGCCGGCATCCGTTTGTTCGGTGCGATCTTCAGGAAATCCGGGTCGAACTGGGCGCCGGCGGTGATATCCACCAGATGCAGATCATAGGGCAGGCCCATCTCCTCCAACGCGATGGAGATTTTCCAGCCGTTGGGGGTGGGCCAGTAGTACAGGTCGATCGCTGCGGTCATCTCATCCTCCCTTTCGGGGGATCATGACGCTTTCTGAACGAAGGGCAAGGCCAGCGGCAGCTGCGGCGGTGCCACCAGCCGCGACCAGCGCCGGGCCGGCTGCTCCGGCATGCCGCGCTGCAGGGTGCTCAGCGGCAGGCTGGCGGGGCGGCGCATCAGCTCCTTGTAGAACTGCAGCGCGCCGGGGCGGGTGTAGCTCGACCAGTGGCAGATGCGGCGCGCCGGATCGGCGATGGCGGCGCCCAGCCTGTCGAGATGCGCCAGGGTTCCGGCGCAATCGAGCTGCAGCGTCAGCGCATTCGGCGCCGCGATCCCGTGGCCGATGGCGCGGTCGCCGGGCGCGGGGGCCGCGATCAGCCGTTCGAACAGGAAATCGAAGGGATCGTTTTCGCGGCTGGTGACGTTGAAGAACTCTGCAGCGCGGCCGGCCTCGGTGGCCAGCGCCTGTTCGGCGCGGCTGCGGAAGGCCGCTCCGCTGAGCGAGATCAGCCGCCCTACGGCACCCCGGGGCAGGTGGTGCAGCGCCTCCAGCGCCACTTCGGTGCCGAGCGAGTGGGCGATGACATGCACCGGCCGGTCGGGGCGCTGCGCCCGCAGTTGCGCGATGACACGGGCCAGCGCCTGCCCGGCCTCGACCGCGCGGGCCTGCGCCCGCCACAGCGCGCCGCGCGCCTGCCAGCCGAAGGCCACCGCAATGCCTTCGTCGCGGTGGCCGGTGCCGAAGCCCAGCTGGCGCGGCCAGGAGGGCGAGCGCCAGGGCAGATCGTCGGGATGCAGCGCCAGGATATGGCGATGCGGGCAATGGCGGGGATGGCCGGGCAGATATTTGAAGCCGTGGATCATCACCATCGCGGGTCCGTCGCCGCGATCGGCGCGGGCCAGCGCGCGCGCCACCGGCAGCGGGCTGTTGTGCAGCACCGGATCGTTCCCGACTGCGTTGATCCTGACGAGTGCCATGGCCCAGATCCCATGCCTGATACGGTCCCTGACGCTATGGACCGGGGCTGTGACGGCGGCGTGACGGTTGGATTACAGCTTCGTGAAGGGCGGCCGCCGGGGCTTGACTGGACGGTCAACGCGGCGTAAGGCCTGCGTCACATCATCACCGTGGCGATTTGTTACCGGATTGCGGGCCACGTTAAACAATGCCGCTAAAAGGTCAGGATGAAAGACCCCTTTCGCTTGGCCGCGATCGGGGTTTTTTTGTGCCCTTCAGGAACGGACGGGCGGGAGATAGGGAACATGAGCGAGAGCTGGAAATCACGCACGGCGGCGGTCCATGGCGGCATCCGTCGCAGCCAGTATGGCGAAATGAGCGAAGCGATCTTTCTGACGCAGGGCTTTGTCTATGAGACGGCAGAGGCGGCAGAGGCGCGGTTTATCGAATTGGGCGAGGATGAATTCATCTATGCCCGGTATGGCAACCCGACCGTGCGGATGTTCGAAGAGCGCATCGCCGGGCTCGAGGGGGCGGAAGACGCATTCGCCACCGCATCGGGCATGGCGGCGGTCTCGGGCGCGCTGACGGCGCTGTTGAAGGCCGGCGATCATGTGGTCTCCGCCCGGGCGCTGTTCGGCTCCTGTCTTTACATCCTCGAAGAGGTCCTGGGCCGCTACGGGGTCGAGGTGACCTTTGTCGACGGCACCGATCTGGATCAGTGGCGGGCCGCCATCCGCCCCGACACCAGGCTGGTGTTCTTCGAATCCGTGTCGAACCCGACGCTGGAGGTCACCGACCTGCGGGCGGTGGCCGACCTGGCCCATGCCGCCGGCGCGCTGGTGGTGGTCGACAACGTCTTTGCCACGCCGGTGTTTTCCGACGCCATCGGGCAGGGCGCCGATCTGGTGGTCTATTCGGCCACCAAGCATATCGACGGGCAGGGCCGCACGCTGGGCGGGGTGATCCTGGGCAGCAAGGAGCTGATCCGCAAGCGCATCGAACCCTATATGAAACACACCGGTGCGGCGATGAGCCCGTTCACCGCCTGGGTGTTGCTGAAGGGGCTGGAGACGCTGGATCTGCGGGTGCGGGCGCAGGCGGCCAATGCGGCTGCCGTGGCCGGGGCGGTCGAAGGCCATCCGGCGCTGGCCCGGGTGCTCTATCCCGGGCTCGACAGCCATCCGCAGCACGATCTGGCGATGGCGCAGATGGGCGGCTCTGGCGGCACCATGGTGGCGATCGATCTGAAGGGCGGCCAGGAGGCGGCGTTCCGGTTCCTGAACGCGCTGAAGATCGCGCTGATCTCCAACAACCTGGGCGACGCCAAAACCATCGTCACCCATCCCGCCACCACCACCCATCAGCGGTTGAGCGACGAGCAGAAGGCGACGCTGGGCATCACCCCGGGGCTGGTGCGGGTATCGCTGGGGATCGAGGACGGCGAGGATCTGGTTGCCGACCTGCTGCAGGCGCTGGACGCGGCGGTTTGACCCGGCGGGCCGGAAAAGATATCCGGCACCTGTAACTTTGATGCGCGGGCGGATAGAATTTGAAATCCCCGCCCGCGTGCTTAGGATTGACGGGCAGATCATGACGATCGGCAGCAAAGGGACCGGCGATGAATTTACATATGTCCAAGCTGGATCACGCCCCTGACCGCGATGAGGCCAGCGCCGCGCTGGAGGTTCTGCGCGCCTGGGCGAAGACGGCGACCCCGACCGAGGTCGCCCAGCTCGATCCGGCCATCGCGCGCCTGCTCCCCGATCACGCGCTGTCAAATTATCCCGATTTGTCGCGGGTTTACCCTGAGAACTTCACGGTGGATGAGGCCTATAAGGCGTCGCTGCCCGATCTGCAGAACGGGCCGTCCAGCCTGATCCGCGGGGCCAAACAGCAGATTCAGCATGTCGGGATCTCCAACTTCCGCCTGCCGATCCGGTTTCATACCCGCGACGACGGTGATCTGACGCTGGAGACCAGCGTGACCGGCACCGTCAGCCTAGAGGCCGACAAGAAGGGCATCAACATGTCCCGGATCATGCGGTCGTTCTATGCCCATGCGGAGCGGACCTTCAGCTTCGAGGTGATGGAAGCCGCGCTGGATGACTACAAGGCCGATCTGGAGAGCTTCGACGCCCGCATCCAGATGCGCTTTTCCTTCCCGGCGCGGGTCGCCAGCCTGCGGTCCGGCCTGTCTGGATATCAGTATTACGACATCGCGCTGGAACTGGTGGAGACGGCCGGGGTGCGCAAGAAGATCATGCACCTCGATTACGTCTACTCCTCGACCTGCCCCTGCTCGCTGGAACTGAGCGAACACGCCCGGTCGCAGCGTGGCCAGCTGGCAACCCCGCATTCGCAGCGATCGGTGGCGCGGATTTCGGTGGCGCAGGACTGCGAGTCCGATTGCCTGTGGTTCGAGGATCTGATCGAGGCCTGCCGCCGCGCCGTACCGACCGAGACCCAGGTGATGGTCAAGCGCGAGGACGAACAGGCCTTTGCCGAGCTGAACGCCGCCAACCCGATCTTTGTCGAGGATGCGGTGCGGCTGTTCTGTGCCGAATTGCAGGCCGATCAGCGGATCGGCGATTTCCGCGTGGTCGCCAGCCATCAGGAAAGCCTGCACAGTCACGATGCGGTCAGCATGCTGATAGAGGGTGAGACTTTCGCCGCCGAAAGCCTTGATCCGCAACTGTTTTCCACTCTGATCCATCGCGGCTGACGGGCTGCCGCCGTTGCGATGCATCGGCGGGAAACCGGTCATTTGCCGCAGTGCAGCATTTTTTGCTGCGCCTGCTTGGGAAATCGGCTAGACTCGGATGAACCACGCCTGCGCCTCCTCCCGCGGGCTAGGAACCGGAGCCGAGCCACGATGCAATCTGCCATCGACTGTGCCAGTGACATGACCCGCCTGTGGTGGCGCGTCGCGGTCCTGGTCGAAGATGCGAACTACGTCGTCGCCATGCGGTTGATGGGATTCTCCGGAATCTGGTCTGTGCCACAGGGCGAATCCCATGATATGATTCAAGAGAAAGTGCCTGCCTTTACCGAAGGGATTGTCGCCGGCACGCTGACAGCCTGGGCCGGCCGCTGGCCGGACCAGGTGATGCTTGCCGCGGTGGAGCCGATTTCGGCGCGCGCGCGGGCCAATCGAAGCCGGCTGGCGCGGCTGGGGCCGCGGCTGCTGGCGCTTGAGGTTCTCGATATCTTCGAGACCTTCGAAGTGACATCTGAATCCGACCCTTGGAACGACCTGCAATCCCAGAACGGAGCGACAGTATCATGACCCCGAAACCCATTCCGCTTCAGGTCCACGCCGCCGCCTGCCGGATGGCGGGCCTGGCGATCAGCAACCAGATGCGCCTGATGCAGACCATGACCCGGTCGGCGCTGCAGATCCCGGCGCTGCAGGCGCGGGTGTTCGAAGCGGCGACGGCGCTGGCGCCGGAGATCCCCAGCGCGGTCTTCCCGGGCAGCCTGCCGGTGCAGAGCTGGTTCAAGCCGATGGCTCCGAAAGCCGCCGCCGCGCCCGTAACGACCGCGGCGCCGATGCCGGCTGAGAAACCGGCCCCGACGCCTGCTGCCGCTCCGGCGCCGAAGCCCGCAGCGGCTCCGGCCGCGAAACCCACTGCCACAGCGGCGCCGACGCCGGTGGCTGAGAAACCCGCAGCGCCGAAGCCCGCCGCACCGAAACCGGCTGCCGCCAAGCCCGCGACCGCGGCCAAGGCGGCGACGGCCACGACGCCCAAGGCAGAGGCGGCCACGGCCAAACCTGCCGCCGCCAAGCCCGTGGCCCCCAAGACACCGGCCCCCAAGACACCGGCACGCAAGCCGGCCGCGCGGCGCAGTGCCGCGGCGAAACCGGCGGCTGCCAAACCGGCCGCCCCGAAACCGGCCGCCGCGACCCCGGCGCCCACGCCGCAGGCGGCGGCGACCACGGCGAAACCTGCGCCGCGTCGTCGCACCCGCACGCCGGCCAAACCGCCGGAACTGCCCGAGTCCAAGGACTGACATGCTGCGGCCCTGAGGCCCCGGTTTGCTGACGCGGATCATTGTGGTCCGCGTCACGCTTGACAGCCCGCAGCGGCCACGCCAAGCCTGCGCGCATGTTCGATCTGCGCCCCGTGGGATATGTGATCGGCCTGTTGGTGACCATTCTGGGCGCCACCATGAGCCTGCCGATGATCGCCGACCTGGTCGAGGGGCGGGGCGAATGGCATGTCTTTCTGCAAAGTGCGCTTCTGACCATGCTGACCGGCGGCCTGGTGGCGCTGAGCTGTTCCAACGGTGTGCGCGAGGGGCTGACGATCCAGCAGACCTTCCTGCTCGCCACCGGCGTCTGGGTGGCGCTGCCGTTGTTCGGCGCCATCCCCTTCATGCTGGGCGAGACCGAGCTGCGCTTCGTTGACGCCTTTTTCGAGGCGATGTCGGGGATGACCACCACCGGCTCCACCGTGATCACCGGGCTGGAGACCCTGCCCAAGGGCATCCTGCTGTGGCGCGGTATCCTGCAATGGCTGGGCGGGGTCGGCATCATCGTGGTGGCGATGGTCTTCCTGCCCGAGCTGCGGGTCGGCGGCATGCAGATCTTCCGCTCCGAGGCCTTCGACACGATGGGGAAGATCCTGCCGCGCGCCACCGCCATCGCCGGCCAGATCTCGACCATCTACATCGGGCTGACAGTGGCCTGCATGCTGGCCTATCTCGGGCTGGGGATGTCGTTCTTCGATGCGCTGGTGCATGCGCTGACCACCTGTTCCACCGGTGGTTTCGCCAATTACGACAGTTCCTTCGCGCAATTCTCCGGGCCGGCGGAATATGTCGCCTCGCTGTTCATGATCCTCGCCGCCTTGCCCTTCGTGCGCTATGTGCAGCTGCTGAACGGCGATGCGAAACCGCTGTTCCGCGACAGCCAGGTGGCGACCTTTCTGGCGATTATCGCGGTGCTCGTGGGGGTGACGACGCTGGTGCTGACCTCGATCTTTCCGCACCATTGGGAGCAGGCCTTTCGCGAGGCCCTGTTCAACATCACCTCGATCATCTCCGGCACCGGCTATGCCAGCGTCGATTACATGGCCTGGGGCAGCTTCCTGATCATGCTGTTCTTCTTCATCGGTCTGATCGGCGGCTGCGCGGGCTCCACCGCGTGTTCGGTGAAGATCTTCCGCTATCAGCTGCTGTTCTCCTCCATCGTGGTGCAGATCCGCCGCATCCGCAGCCCGCACGGTATCTTCACGCCGCGGTTCGAGGGGCGCCCCGTCGGTCCCGATGTGCTGAGCTCAGTGATCTCCTTCTTCATGTTCTTCGTGGTCTCGCTGGGGATGCTGTCCTGGGGGCTGTCGATGACCGGGCTCGACATGACCACATCGGTCTCGGGGGCGGCCACGGCGCTCGCCAACATCGGCCCGGGGCTGGGCGATCAGATCGGGCCCGCGGGGAATTTCGCCGGTCTCAACGATGCCGCCAAATGGATGCTGGCGGTGGGGATGCTGGTGGGGCGGCTGGAGCTGATGGTGGTCTATACCATCCTGACGCTGCGGTTCTGGCAGTCCTGAGCCGGCCGGGCGCCTGCATCCCGCGAACAGGTCTCTCGTGCGACCTGACCATCCCGCCGCCGGGGCGTAACGGAAAAAGCCCCGGCACGGTGGCCGGGGCTTCGCGGGTCTTCACTGTCCAGAGTGAAAGGGGGCCGTTTACAGCCCCAGTTTTGCGCTCACCAGATCGTTGACCGCTTTCGGGTTGGCCTTGCCGCCGGTGGCCTTCATCACCTGGCCGACGAACCAGCCGGCCAGCTTCGGATTGGCCTTGGCCTTTTCCACCTGCGCCGGGTTGGCGGCGATCACCTCATCCACCGCGGCCTCGATGGCGCCGGTGTCGGTGACTTGCTTCATGCCGCGTGCCTCGACGATCTCGGCCGGGTCGCCACCTTCGGTGTAGACGATCTCGAACAGATCCTTGGCGATCTTGCCGGAGATGTCGCCCTTGGCGATCAGGTCGACGATGCCACCCAGCTGCGCCGGGCTGACCGGGCTGGTGGTGATATCGTGATCGTCCTTCTTCAGCCTGCCGAACAGCTCGTTGATCACCCAGTTGGCGGCGGTCTTGCCGTCGCGCCCCTCGGCCACCGCCTCGAAATACGTGGCCGATTCCACATCGGCGGTCAGCACGCTGGCATCGTAATCGGTCAGGCCGAAGGCCGACATGAACCGTGCCTTCTTCTCGTCCGGCAGCTCGGGCAGCGTCGCCTTGATGTCGTCGACCCAGGCCTGTTCGATTTCCAGCGGCAGCAGGTCGGGATCGGGGAAGTAGCGGTAATCATGCGCCTCTTCCTTCGACCGCATCGACCGGGTCTCGTTCTTGTCCGGATCGTAGAGACGGGTTTCCTGATCGACCTTGCCGCCCTCTTCGAGGATCTTGATCTGGCGCCGCGCCTCGTATTCGATCGCCGCCTGGATGAACCGCATGGAGTTCATGTTCTTGATCTCGCAGCGGGTGCCGAGGTGGCTGAAATCCTGGGTTTCCTGATAGCGTTCGTAATCGCCCGGTCGGCAGACCGAGACGTTGACGTCGGCGCGCAGGTTGCCGTTCTGCATGTTGCCGTCGCAGGTGCCCAGATAGCGCAGGATCTGGCGCAGCTTGCCGACATAGGCCGCCGCTTCCTCGGGGCCGCGGATGTCGGGGCGGCTGACGATTTCCATCAGCGCCACACCGGTGCGGTTCAGGTCGACGAAGGACATATTCGGATCCATGTCGTGGATCGACTTGCCGGCGTCCTGCTCCAGGTGGATGCGTTCGATCCGCACCTTTCGGGCGATGCCTGCGCCCATGTCGACGATCACCTCGCCCTCACCGACGATGGGGTGATAGAGCTGGCTGATCTGATAGCCCTGCGGCAGGTCGGGGTAGAAGTAGTTCTTGCGGTCGAAGGCGCTCATCAGGTTGATCTCGGCCTTCAGCCCCAGCCCGGTGCGCACCGCCTGTTCGACGCAGAATTCGTTGATCACCGGCAGCATGCCGGGCATCGCCGCGTCGACGAAGGCGACGTTCGAGTTCGGCTCGGCGCCGAATTCGGTCGAGGCGCCGGAGAAGAGTTTCGATTTGGAGCTGACCTGGGCGTGGATTTCCATCCCGATCACCAGTTCCCAATCGTATTTCGCCCCGGCGATCACCTTGGGTTTGGGCGCCTCGAAAGTCAGATCCAGCATGTGCCTCGTCTCCGCAGAATACCGGTCTGCGTTCTAGGGCAGAGCGCCGGGCGGAGCAAGGGCAGAGGCGGGGTTTCAGTGGGTGCCAGCCACCACGGGGCCATCGGGGGTGAAGGTGATGCGCAGCCCCTGGTCCAGATCGTCGCGGAATTGCTCGGCAATCGCGCGCAACCCGTCGGCGCGGCCGCGCGCGGCAAAGCGGCGGGCGGAGCGGACATAGGCGGCATTGTCGAAGCCTTCGGCGGCATGGGCCCAGATCAGCGGGTGAAGCTCGGTCAGGTGATCGCGGATCAGCCAGCCGGCGCTGGCGGCGATGCGGCGCTGCGGCTCCCGGGCGGTTTCCTCTGCCGGCAGGTCGCGCAGGCTGAGCGCGCAATAGGCGGTCAGCAGGTTGACCATCGGCTGATCCGGCCGGGTGGCGAGGATATCGCGCAGGCCCTCTGTAAAGAAGTCCACATCCACATGGGCCATGGCGCCGGGATCCCGGGCGATGGCGTCGAACAGCACCCAAGTGTAGCCGCCGGCGCCCCAGATGTCGGCGGTGCGGGCGGCGGTGCGCCGGGCCTCGACCTCCAGCGTGGCATGGCTGCCGCCGCGTCGCGGCAGCAGATGCAGCCCGAGGCTGCGCATCAGCCGCAGATTGCGCGGGTCGAGGTCGATCACCGCGGCATAGGCATCGGCGATCTGCGACACCTCGCCATGGCGGTCGGCCAGCAGGGTGCATTGCGCCGCACCGAGTGCCGGGCTCGACAGGGCGGCGGCGTCGAAAGGGGCCAGAAGATGCGCGGCGCGGTCCAGATGGGCGGCGCAGCGGTGGCGGTTCAGCTTCGGCAGGGTCTGCGGATCGGCGGTGCCGCGCCAGGCCCAGGCAATGTCCATATGCGCCTGCGCCAGCACCAGATTGATATAGGGATCGTGGCGATGCTCTTGCCGCATCGCCTCCAGCCCCATGATGCCGTCCAGCAGGCTGCGGTTGGAGCGGCTGCGGCCCTTGCCGTCGGCCAGCGCCTCCTCGACGGCGAGCACGACATCGGACCGGGCGCCGAAGGACAGGTGATCGGCCAGCGGCGTGCAGCCTGGGGTCAGGCTGCGCGCCAGATCGGCGGCGTGCAGCTCCTGCGACAGCTCCTCCCAGCGGTCCTGACGGGCGAGGAACAGGCCGCGGTCGCGGGCGGCCCGGGCGGCGCGATCCTCGGCGCTCTGCTCGCGGACGGGGATGTCCAGCAGCTCCTCCGGCACCTCCCGGGGCACGGTGGCGCCGCCTTCGGTGCCGGCGCTCAGGCCAAGGCGGGTCAGCGCCACGCTCAGCAGTTTCGGGGCGCGCAGTCTGGGAGCCAGAGCGGGCAGGGAACGGGGGGTCTTCGGCATCTTCTATCCCGGGCAGCAATTCAGCGGAACGAGGCCGACTGTGGGGGCGCATTGGGGCGCAATCATGGCGTCCGTTGGGTGTTTGCCGCCACCTTTTGAGGTATTTGGGCGGCATTGTTTACGCCGCTGCGCCGGTTCCCCGCATTCATTGGGGATCGCCGGGTGATTGTTTACTGTTTCCGGGGGCTTGAGCGTGAAATCGCCGAGGACGTACACTCCCGGAGAGTTGCTCAGAAGGTGGTGAAGTGGTGCCGCTCCACCCGCAGGCCAAGGGCGGTCAGCGCCGCCTCCAGTTGACGGTGCGGTGGCAGCGCGTCATGCGGAAGCTGCAGGCGCCGGCCCGTGCGCAGCATCAGCCGCACCCGGACCGAGAAATCCCAGCGCGTATCCATGCGGATGTGGTCGATTTCGGTCAGCGCCACCTGGCCCCGATGGCGGCCGGAATGCCAGCGGATCGTCTCCGCGGTGATGTCGATGCCGCTTTCGGGGTTGCGGATCAGATCGGTCAGCGCGGGCAGGGTGGGCAGGGCGAGGAGCCCGACCACCCACCAGGCGGCGTCGAGTCGCAGGACAATCGCCAGCAGCCCGGCCCAGATCGCCACCAGCAGCGCCGCCAGCCGCAGCGACCGGGCACGGCGGTGGAAATGAAACGGCTCAGCGTCCACCGGAGACATCTAGCGTCGTTCCGGTGATATAGGAGGCCCGGTCCGACAGCAGATAGAGGATCGCCTCCGCCACTTCCTCGGCCGAGCCGGTGCGCGCCATCGGCACCCCGCCGCTCAGCCGTTCGGGGCGGGTGGGATCGCCGGCCTTGGCGTGGATCCCGGTGTCGATCAGCCCGGGGCGCACCGCGTTGACACGGATATCGTCGCCCGCCACCTCTTCGGCCAACCCCTTGGTGAAGATGTCGATGGCGGCCTTGGAGGCGGCGTAATCGACAAAGGTATTTGCCGATCCCAGCCGCGCCGCGACCGAGGAGACATTGACGATCACCCCGCCGTCGCCCTGCGCCTGCATTCTCAGCACCGCCTGTTTCGCCACCAGGAAGGGCGCGATCACGTTGATGTCGAAGGTACGGCGCAGCCGGGCGTGATCCATCTCCACCACCTGGGCGATGGGCTCGTTGATGCCGGCATTGTTCACCAGCGCGTCGAGCTGGCCGAGGTCGCGGTCGATGCGCTGGAACATCGCCTCGATCGCCTCGGGGGCGGCCAGATCTGCCTGCAGGATCAGCACGCGCGCCCCGGCGGCGCGGGCCTCGGCGGCCACCGCCTCGACCCCCTCGCGGTCGGAGCGGTAGTTCAGCGCCAGATCATAGCCGCGCGCGGCCGCCATCCGGGCGGTGGCGGCACCGATCCCGGTGCTGGCGCCGGTGATCAGAAGATGCGGTCGCGACATGGCTCAGGCTCCCCGGATGCGGCCGATCATCTCGGCGGTGTCGCGCGACAGATCGGGGGTGGCGGCGATCCGCTCCAGCTCTGCCCCGATCAGAGTCTGGCGATCGGAGTCATAGCGTTTCCAGGTCTGGAAGGCCGAACACATGCGCGCCGTGGTCTGCGGGTTCACCGGGTCGAGCCGGATCAGCCAGTCGGCCAGAAGGCGATAGGCGCCGCCGCCCGCGGCATGGAAGCCCGCGTGATGCCCGGCCAGCGCCCCGAACAGCGCCCGGAACCGGTTCGGGTTCTTCCAGTTGAAATCGGGGTGTTCGGTCAGGGCGGTGGCGGTGGCGGCCACTTGCTCTGGCGCGGCCTCGGAAATCTGCAGCATGAACCACTTGTCGATCACCAGCCGGTCGGACTTCCACTGATCGTAGAAGGCGGCCAGTTCGGCATGACCCTTGCCCGCCTGCAGCAGGCAGGCCAGTGCCGAAAGCTGCAGCGTCATGTTGTCGGCGGCGGCATATTGCGCCGCCGCTACCGCGCCGTCGTCCTGACGGGTGATCAGCCGCAGCAACGCGGCACCAAGCGCGCGCTTGCCCGATTGCTCTGCATCCGGGGCATAGGCGCCGTCGATCCGGCAGCTGTCGTAAAGCGGCATCATCAGATCGCCAAGCGCGACGGCCTGTGCCGCACGCAGCCGCTCCGCCGCCTGCCAGAGCGCGTCGGGATCCGGTGTCTGTCCGGCCTCGGCCAGCGCCCCGGCCAGTTCGGACTGCCCCGGCAGCCCCAGCATCAGCGCGCGATAGGCCGGATCGAGCGTGTCGTCGCGCAGCAGCTGCACCAGACCGTCGAGGTAATCGGCATCGGGCGCGGCGTCTTCGGTCGCCATCTTCAGCAGGCTGTCACGGGCCAGGCTGCGGCCGGCCTCCCAGCGGTTGAAGGGGTCGGTGTCATGCGCCAGCAGAAAGGCGCGTTCGGCGCTGCTGGTCTCGCGCTCCAGGATCACAGGCGCAGAGAAGCCGCGCAGGATCGAGGGCACCGGTTTCGCCGCCAGCCCGTCGAAGCGGAAGCTCTGCTGTGCTTCCGTCATCTCCAGCACCTTGGTTTCCAGCACCTCGTCGCCATTGGGGCCGATCAGCCCCACCGCGATGGGCAGCACCTGCGGCAGTTTCTCCGGCTGGCCGGGGGTGGGCAGGGTGGTCTGTTCGAAATGCAGCGTATAGCTGCCGTCGGCCCAGTCCTCGGTCACCTTGAGGCGCGGCGTGCCCGATTGCGCATACCAGCGCTTGAACTGGCTGAGATCGCGGCCGGTAACGTCTTCGAAGACCTTCAGCCAGTCCTCGATGGTGCAGGCCTCGCCGTCATGACGCGCGAAATAGAGATCGAGCGCCTCGGCATAGGCGGCATCGCCCACCAGCCGTTTCAGCATGCCGATGACCTCGGCACCTTTCTCATAGACGGTGGCTGTATAGAAGTTGTTGATTTCCTGGAAACTCTCGGGGCGCACCGGATGCGACAGCGGGCCGTTGTCCTCGGGGAACTGGCGGGCGCGCAGGTCGATCACATCGTGGATGCGCTTCACCGGGGCGGAGCGCATGTCGGAAGTGAACTGACTGTCGCGATAGACCGTCAGCCCCTCCTTCAGGCAGAGCTGGAACCAGTCGCGGCAGGTGATCCGGTTGCCGGTCCAGTTGTGGAAATACTCATGCGCGATGATCGCCTCGATCCGTTCGAAGTTCATGTCGGTCGAAGTGTCGGGAGAGGCGAGCACGCAGGAGGAGTTGAAGATGTTCAGCCCCTTGTTCTCCATCGCGCCCATGTTGAAGTCGTCCACAGCGACGATGTTGAACACCTTCAGGTCGTATTCGCGGCCATAGGTGTCCTCGTCCCACTTCATCGACTTCTTCAGTGCCTCCATGCCGAAGGCGGTCTTGTGTTCGTCGCCGGGCCGCACCCAGAGGTTCAGCGCCACCTCCTTGCCGGAGACGGTTTCGAAACTGTCGGAGGTGGCGACCAGATCGCCGGCGACCAGCGCGAAGAGGTAGGCGGGCTTGGGCCAGGGATCGTGCCACTCGGCCCAGCCGTCGCCCTTACCCTTGGGGTTGCCGTTCGACAGCAGCACCGGCAGCGTCCCGTTGATGCGCACGGTGAAGACCGACATCACGTCGGGGCGGTCGGGGTAATAGGTGATCTTGCGAAAGCCCTCGGCCTCGCATTGGGTGCAATACATGCCGTTCGACATATAGAGCCCTTCGAGCGCGGTGTTGCCGGCCGGGTCGATCTCCACCACTGCCTCCCAGACGAAGGGGGCATCGGGGGCCTCGGCGGTCAGCCCCTCGGGGGTGACCTCTGGCGTAATCTCGTTGCCGTCGATGCGGGCGCTGATCAGCTTCAGTTTTTCGCCATGCAGGAAGAATTCTCGATCCTCGGCCTCCGGGTTGGGGCGAAAGGCGATCCGGCTGGTCACCCGGGTGGCATGGGGCGAGAGATCGAAGGTCAGGTCGACGGAGTCGACCAGATAGCCGAAGGGCTTGTAATCCTTGAGGTAAATGGTTTTCGGCTCGGCGTCGCGCATGGCACTTCCTCTGTCATATCTTGGCGCCGACGTTAGGCAATGGACCCCGGCGCCGCAAGCGGTGCCGCCTGAGCGGGCCGATTTCGCGGCTTCGGCTTGAAACTGCTTTGCGAAAAATCGGTCAAATCGACTGACCACTTTTGTTGCCGATAGGAAACTTTCGACGTAGACCGTGAACAGACCCCCGGGGGACGTCAGCAGGAGGACCGTTTGACAATGACACGGAGAGTGGAGCGGCAGGGGCTGCAGGTGGCCGCGGAGCTGGCCGAATTCATCGAAGACCGGGCGCTGCCTGGCACCGGGGTCGGGGCGGACCAGTTCTGGCAGGGGCTGGCCGGAATGGTGGCGGACCTCGGGCCGAAGAACCGCGCCTTTCTCGACCGGCGGGAAGAACTGCAGGGCCGGATCGACGCCTGGCACCAGGCCCGTCGCGGCCAGCCGCATGACGCCGAGGCCTATGCCAGTTTCCTGCGCGAGATCGGCTATCTGCTGCCCGAGGGGGAGAGCTTTCAGATCGACACCGCCGGGGTGGACCCGGAGATCGCCCTGCTTCCGGGGCCGCAGCTGGTGGTGCCGATCACCAATGCGCGCTTTGCGCTGAACGCGGCCAACGCGCGCTGGGGCTCGCTCTACGATGCGCTCTACGGCACCGATGCGCTGGGCGATCTGCCGGCGGCGGGGGGATACGATCCGGCGCGGGGCGCCCGGGTGGTGACCTGGGCCAAGGCGCATCTGGACAAGGCGTTGCCGCTGACGGGCGGCAGCTGGGCCGATGTCACCGGGCTGGATCAGGACCAGGGCGGCGCAATCTTCGCCAGCGCCCAGGGGCCGCTGCGGTTGCAGAGACCGGCGCAATACGAGGGCCGCAGCGCCGCGGGCGACGAATATCTGTTCTCCTGCCACGGTCTGCATATCCGCGTCGTGATCGACCCGGAAACGCCGGTGGGCCGCGATGATCCCGCCGGGATCAGCGATGTGATCCTGGAAGCCGCCGTCTCCACCATCATGGATTGCGAGGACAGCGTCGCCGCCGTCGATGCCGAGGATAAGGTGCTGGCCTATTCCAACTGGCTCGGTCTGATGAAGGGCGACCTGAAGGAAAGCGTGACCAAGGCGGGCCGCACCTTCGACCGGGTGCTGGCGCCGGATCTGGAATTTCTCGCCCCCAACGGCACCCCGATCCGGCTGAAGGGCCGGTCGCTGATGCTGGTGCGCAACGTCGGCCATTTGATGACCAACCCGGCGGTGCTGGATGATGCGGGCGGTGAAATTCCCGAGGGGCTGATGGACGCGCTGGTCACCACGATGATCGCCATGCACGATCTGCACAAGCCCAGCGGCAATTCGGTGCATGGCTCCGTCTATGTGGTGAAGCCGAAGATGCACGGGCCGGAGGAAGTCGCCTTCGCGGTGGAGATCTTCGATCGGGTGGAGGATATCCTCGGGCTGCCGCGCAACACCGTCAAGCTCGGTATCATGGACGAGGAACGGCGCACCAGCGTCAACCTCAAGGCCTGTATTCGGGCGGCGAAATCGCGGGTCGCCTTTATCAATACCGGTTTCCTCGATCGCACCGGCGACGAGATTCACACCAGCATGGAAGCCGGGCCGATGTTGCCCAAGGGAGAGATGAAATCGACCCCCTGGATCGCCTCTTACGAGGATCGCAACGTTGATATCGGGCTGGCTTGCGGGTTGCAGGGCAAGGCGCAGATCGGCAAGGGCATGTGGGCGATGCCCGACAGGATGGCCGATATGCTGACCGCCAAGATCGGCCACCCGCAGGCCGGGGCCAACTGCGCCTGGGTGCCCTCTCCGACAGCGGCGACGCTGCACGCGACGCATTATCACCTGGTCGACGTTTTCGCGCGGCAGAGCGAGATTGCCGCCGGCGGCAGCCGCGGCACGCTGGGCAACCTGCTGACCATCCCGGTGATGGAGGGCCGCAACCTGAGCGCCGAGGAGATCGCCCGCGAGATCGAGAATAACGCCCAGGGCATCCTCGGCTATGTGGTGCGCTGGATCGATCAGGGGGTGGGTTGTTCCAAGGTGCCCGATATCCACGATATCGGACTGATGGAGGATCGCGCCACCTGCCGGATTTCCAGCCAGGCGCTGGCCAACTGGCTGCATCACGGGGTGATCGGCGAGGATCAGGTGATGCAGGCGATGCACAAGATGGCCGCGGTGGTCGATCGCCAGAATGCCGGCGATCCTGCCTATGTGCCGATGGCGCCGGGCTGCGACGGCATCGCCTTTCAGGCCGCCTGCGATCTGGTGTTCAAGGGAAGGGTGCAGCCTTCGGGCTATACCGAACCGGTCTTGCACCGGCGCCGGCTGGAGCTGAAGGCGCGTCGCAACCGCGGCTAGCGCACAGCAGGGGAGGGGGCTGTCTGCCCCCTCTTGGCCTTGCGGCCAGTTCACCCCCGAGGATATTTCGGGCCAGAAAAAGACAGCTGAAATCACAACCCCCCGATGGCGGCGTGAGGCCTGCGGCCGGCGGGCAAGGGGCCCCGACAGGGACCCAAACGGAGAGGAGCTTTCATGGGACTTTCACTGGAACAGGCGCGCGGCATCATTCAGGCCGCGCTGGCGGCGGGACGGGCGCGCGACATGCGGCCCCTGTCGGTGGCGGTGTTGGACGCCGGCGGCCATCCCATCGCCTTCGAGCGCGAGGACGGCGCGCCTCCGGGCCGCTTCGCGATTGCTCAGGGCAAGGCCTTCGGGGCGGCGATGACCGGCATGGGCGGACGCAAGCAGATGTCGCGGGCCGAGGCGCAACCCTATTTCATGGCGGCGTTGAACGGGGTCTATGGTGGCCAGATGGTGCCGGTGCCGGGCGGCGTGCTGGTGCGCGACGAGACCGGCGCGATCATCGGCGCGGTGGGGGTGACCGGGGATACCTCGGACAACGACGCGGCGGTGGCGCTGGCGGGCATCGCCGCGGTGGGGCTGGTCGGCGAGGACTGAGGCCGGCGCCCATTTCTTGTGCATCAGGGCACATCCCGTCCGGTCACCGTGCGGTGGCGGGGTGTTGCCGCGCGGCGGGGCGGTCTATATCTTCTCCGGCAAGCACACGGAGACATCTTTCATGGCCCGCCCGGTTGTCGGCATCATCAGCAATTCCTTCCTGATCAATGACAGCTATCCGGCGCATGCCGGCGGAACGATGAACTCCGAGGCGATCGCCTATGTCTCCGACTGCGCGCCGATGCTGGTGCCGGCCGATCCGCGGCTCTGCCCGGTGGAGGAGTTGCTGGAGATTTGCGACGGCTTCTTGCTGACCGGTGGCCGGCCCAATGTGCATCCCGAGGAATATGGCGAGGAAGAGACCCCCGCGCATGGCACCTTCGACCGGTTGCGCGATGCGGTGGCCCTGCCGCTGGTGCGTGCCTGTGTCGAACGCGGCCAGCCGGTGATGGGCATCTGCCGCGGTTTCCAGGAGGTCAATGTCGCCATGGGCGGGTCGCTGTATCCGGAGATCCGCGATCTGCCGGGGCGGATGAACCACCGGATGCCGCCGGAGGGGACGCTGGAAGAGAAATTCGCCCTGCGCCACCGGGTGCGGCTGCTGGAAGGCGGCGTGTTCCACCGGCTGATGGGCGCGCCCGAGGTGATGACCAATACCCTGCACGGGCAGGGCATCAAGCATCCGGGCGACCGTATCGTGATCGAGGGTTGGGCGCCGGACGGCACGCCGGAGGCGATTCGCGTCAAGGATGCGCCGGGCTTCACCCTGTCGGTGCAATGGCACCCTGAATGGGATGCGGCCAATGACCCGGTGTCGCGGCCGCTGTTCCAGGCCTTCGGGCAGGCAGTGCATGACTGGGCGGCGCAGAAACAGGCGCTACCCCTGAAATGCAGCGCCTGAGCCGCGCGCGCTGCCGCGGCTGAGCCCGGGTGATGCGGGTTCTGATCTGCTATGCCAGCACCGAGGGGCAGACGCGCAAGATCTGCCGGTTCTGCGCCGAGCAGCTGATCGCCCATGGACATAGTGTGGAAATGCTGCCGGTGGCGGAGGCGGGGGAGATCGCGCTGGCCCCGTTCGATGCGGCGATCCTGGCCGGGTCGGTGCATCTGGGCCGGCTGCAGGCGCCGCTGTCTGCGTTCGCTGCCGATCATGCGCTGGCGCTGAACCGGCTGCCGACGCTGTTCCTGGTGGTCTCTCTCGCCATCGCCTCGGGCGAGGCGGAGGACCGGGCGGAACTGGACCGGATCGCGGCGGAGTTCTGCGCCGGCGGCGGCTGGCGGCCGGGGCGGATCCTGCATGTCGCCGGGGCGTTCAGGTTCTCAGAATACGATGTGTTCCGGTCACTGGCGATGCGGTGGATCGCGCGCCGTCGCGGCCAGCAGGTGGATCCGCATCAGGACCGCGAATATACCGACTGGCCGGCGCTGGCCGAGGCGCTGGCAGAGTGGGCCGGCCCGGGCGCCTGAGGCGGGGGCTTGGATCAGATCTTCAGCGGGAAATCATGCATCAGCGGCAGCCGGCGGGGGCGGGTGCCGGTAAGGTCGAAGAGCGCGTTGCCGAGCGCGGCCATCGCCGGTGGCGTGCCGGGCTCTCCCGCGCCGGCGATATGGGGCTGGTTTTCCAGGATGCGCAGGCTGACCTCGGGCATGGTGGAGATGCGCAGGGCCTCGTAATCGGGGAAGTTCAGCTGATCGGCGGCGCCATCGGTGAAGGTGATCTCCTCGAAACAGGCGGCGGAGAGCCCATAGGCCAGGGCGCCGGTGAATTGCTGTTCCAGATTGCCGGGGTCGAGCGCGGTGCCGACATCGGCGGCGATCCAGGCCCGGGGGATGGAGACTTCGCCATCCGCTTCGGCGACCTCGATCACCGTGGCGCAGGGGACGCCGAAGCAATAGCAGAAGCCGACGCCGCGACCGGTGTTCGCCGCCCGGGGGCCGTCCCAGCCGGAGAGATCGCGTACCGCCTCCAGCACCTGGCGGGCCGGGGCATAGGTATCGCCCATCGCAGCAAGCCGGAAGGCCAGCGGATCGGCCTTGGCGGCATGGGCCAGTTCGTCGAGGAACCAGTCGAAGGCGACGCCGTTGAACGAGGCCCCGACCGAGCGCCAGAAGCCCACCGGCAGGTCGAGATCGGCCAGATAGCCGCGGATGCGGTAATTCGGGATCGCATAGGGCTGGTTATAGGCGCCGTCGACGGTGCTCTTGTCCGGGCCGGCGATCGGCAGACCCAGCCAGCGGCCCATCGCCTGCGGCGTCGCGCCCTGGGCGGCGATCTGCCCGTCGATCATCACGGCGCGGCCGTCCTTGACCCCGCCGCGATAGCGGGCGATGGCGCCGGGGCGGTAATAATCGTGGCTCATGTCCTCTTCGCGGCTCCAGGTCAGCTGGACCGGGGTGTCGGCGATCTCGCGGGCGACGCGGGCGGCATAGACCGAGAAATCGGGCTCTGCCCGCCGGCCGAAGCCGCCGCCCATCAGGGTTGTGTGCAGTTCCACCGCCTCGGGCTTCAGCCCGACCGCCTGCGCGCAGGCGTTGCGGATGATCAGCGGCAGCTGGTTGCCGCTCCAGATCTCCAGCTTGATGCCGGAATAGAGCGCGGTGGCATTCATCGGCTCCATCGTGGCATGGGCCAGATAGGGCAGGTGGTATTCGGCGCTGATCTCTTCCGTGCCGAGCGGCGGGGCGCTGACATCGCCGTCGTCGCGCAGGGTGGAATTGGCGCGCCCGTCGAAGGCCTCGGCGATCTTGCCGAAGATGGCCTCCGGCGTCGCGGGATGCGGCGCGCCGCCCCATTCGACCTCCACCGCGTCGGCGGCCTGCATCGCCAGCCAGGTGTTTGAGGCGACCACGGCGAAGCCATCGTCGAGGTTGATCACCCGGTCGACCCCGGGCATGGCGCGGGCGGCGCTGTCGTCGAAGCGGATCATGCGGCCGCCCAGATGCGGATTGCGGCGCAGGGCGGCGAATTTCATCCCCGGCCGCCGCACGTCGATGCTGAAGGTGGCGGTGCCGGTGATCTTGGCCAGCATGTCGACGCGGGGCTGGGTCCGGCCCAGCAGCCGCCAGTCCGATTTCGGCCTGAGCGGCGCCTCGATCGGATCGAGCCCTGCGGCAGCGACCGCCAGATCGGTATAGGCCAGGCGGCTGCCGTCCGGGGCGATCACCGCGCCGGCCTCGGTCCGAAGCCTGGCGCGGTCGATCTGTAGCCGTTCGGCGGCGGCCTGTTTCAGCGTTTCCCGGGCGCTGGCGCCGGCGGCGCGCATGCGGTCATAGCCGTCGGGCACCGAGGTGGAGCCGCCGGTGATCTGCAGGTCCAGAAGCTTGCCGATCTTGCCCAGCTGTTCCCCCAGGGCATGCGCCATGTCGGAGCGGTCATAGCCCTTGTCCGGCAGCGCCTCGGCCAGCACGACGCTGTTGTAATAGGCGGCGGCCGGCGGTCCGTGCAACACCCGCACCTGATCGAGCGCGACATCCAGCTCCTCGGCGATCAGCGCCGCCCAGGTGGTGTGAATGCCCTGGCCCATTTCCGCCTTGGGGGCGATCAGGGTGATGCCATCGGGGTTGATCAGCACGAAGGGATTGAGCGTGGCGCCGCCCTCGGCCGGGTCCAGCGGATTGGGCGCCGGGCGGGAGACGGCATAGACGCCGAACGCGACACCGCCGACCAGCGCGACGGAGCCGATCAGGAAACTGCGGCGGGTGATTTTGCCAAGACGCGACATCGGCTCAACCCTCCTTGATCATCTGGGCGGCGCTGTGAATGGCAGCGCGGATCCGGGGGTAGGTGCCGCAGCGGCAGAGATTGCCCTGCATCGCCTCGTCGATCTCTGCATCGGTCGGCGCCGGAGTGGTCTCCAGCAGCGCGGCGGCCTGCATGATCTGGCCGGACTGGCAATAGCCGCATTGCGCCACCTGGTGATCCTGCCAGGCCTGTTGCAGCGCCGAGAGCGCGCCAGGCCGGCCGAGCCCTTCGATAGTGGTGACCGCGCCCCAGACATCCGCCAGCGCGACCTGGCAGCTGCGCACCGCCTCGCCGTCGATCTGTACGGTGCAGGCGCCGCAGGCGGCGACGCCGCAGCCGTATTTGGTGCCGGTCAGCCCCAGTTCGTCGCGCAACACCCACAGCAGGGGCACGTCGCCTGGCAAATCGACATCGTGGCGGGTTCCGTTGACGGTCACTGTGGTTGGCATGGGAGGCTCCCCCGGCTGCGGCGCTGACTTTGTGACAAAATGGGTATTTACTGTCAGTCTGTCAATTGACAATTTTGTCAACTTCTGTCAAATCGTCCGCATGAGTGAGTCAGACTTCGATCCCCGGCAGGCGGCGATTCTGCTGTCGGCGCAACAGGCCTTTGCGACCTATGGGTTCCGCAAGACCTCGATGGACGATATTGCCCGCGGGGCAGGGATGTCGCGCCCGGCGCTTTATCTGCACTACCGCAACAAGGACGACATCTATCGCGCCCTTGTGGAATATTATTATGCCCATGCGGTTCAGGAGGTGGCGGCGGCGCTGGAGGGCGAGGGCAGTGTCAGCGATCTGCTCGCCGCGGCCTTCGAGGCGCAGGGCGGCGAGGTCGCGCGCATCATGCTGACATCGCCGCACGGGATGGAAATCCTCGATGCCGGGACCGATACCGCCGGCGATCTGGTCAAGGCCGGCGAGGGACGGCTGAGCGTGGTCTATGCGCTCTGGCTCAGCCGCGCCGCAGAGGCGGGGCAGGTGCGGCTGACCGGCCCGGCGGAAGAGGTGGCGGTGATGCTGACCACCGTGCTCAAGGGCATCAAATGCGTGGTGCCGGATTACCCGACCTATCGGGCGCGGGTGGCGCAATTCGCCGCCCTCGCCGGGGCCGGGCTGACCGCATAGCGATCAGGCCCTGAGGCAGGGGCGCCGTGCCGGCGCCCGTGACCCCGGAGTGAACTCACTGAGCTGACTGGCATCACGGGCCTCAGGGGCCGCGCGGCTCAAATCTGGCCGCCGGCGATCTCGATACACTGGCCGTTGATGCTCTGCGATCCGGGGCCGACCAGCCACATCGCCGCGGCGGCGACCTCTTCGGGTTCGATCAGCCGTTTGTGGCGGTTCTCCTCCACCATCATCGCGCGGGCCTGTTCGGCGCTGAGCCCGGTTCGCTGGGCGATGGTTTCGGTGTTGCGGGTCACGATCGGCGTGTCGACATAGCCCGGGCAGATGGCGTTGAAGGTCAGGGCGCTGCCCATGAAATCCTCTGACAGCGATCGGGTCAGACCGATCAGCCCGTGCTTCGAGGCAGAGTAGCCCGCCGCGCCCTTGAGACCGTGCAGCCCGGCGATCGAGGCGATGGTGATCACCCGGCCCCAGCCGCTGGCAACCATGCCGGGCAGGCATTCGCGGATGGTCAGAAAGGCACCGTCCAGATTGGTGGCCATGATATTGCGCCACATCTCCAGAGAGGTCTTTTGCAGCGCGCGCCCCTCGGCGATGCCGGCATTGGCGACGCAGATCTGCACCGGCCCGCGCGCCTCGGTGGCGGCGGCGATCTTGGTCACCACGTCGTCCTCGTCCCGCACATCCATCGCCAGCCCGGTCATATTGACGCCGGCGACCGCGTCCAGCACCTCCTGCCGGCGACCGGTGATGGTGACCTGGGCGCCGGCCGCAGCCAATGCCTCGGCAATGGCCAGACCGATGCCGGTGCCGCCACCGGTCACCAGCGCGTGTTTTCCTGCGACTGTCATGAAACTCCCCCGTTCGTATCCCGTGTCTGTCGTCACGCCAGGCGCCCCTCATGTCGCCTGTCTCCTCGCGGCTCACCCTATCGGCCGGCGCCGGGCAGGCAAGCGCGCCGTCCCGTCACTTTACTTACCCATTCATGACTGCGAATGTGTTCGCGGCCCCGGGGAGGGCCGGAGACCGGAGGGTCAGGGAGGAACCATGATCAACGTCATCACCGCGCGCATCGGGCGCCACCATATCGCAGCCGCGTCGATCGGTCTTGCGGCGTTTTGCGCCGGGCCGGTCGGGGCCAGCGAGGATATCGCCGATCAATATCCGCAATCGGAACTCTATTCGAAACCGGTGGAGGTGATCCCGCATGTCTTCTCCGCCATCGGGGCGACGGCGCCGCCGACCTATGAGAACGCCGGGCACAACAACAACCTCTCCTTCATTGTCACCGACGAGGGCGTGGTGGTGATCAACGCCGGCGCCTCCGCCCGGTTGGCCGCGGCGCTGCATGAGGAGATTCGGCGCGTCACCGATCAGCCGGTGGTTCTGGTCATCAACGAGAACGGCCAGGGCCATGCGATGCTGGGCAACAGCTATTGGCGCGATCAGGGGGTCGATATCCTCGCCCATGTCGATGCGGTGGCCGAGACCGAGGAGAACGGCGATTTCATCCTGCAGGGGATGCAGCGCTACAATCGCGACAAGGCGGAAGGCACCCGGGTGGAACATGCCAATCTGACCTTCGAGGAGGGCTATGACCTCAGCCTCGGTGGGGTGGAGATCAAGGTGCTGCATCTGGGGCCGGCGCATGATCCGGGCGATCTGCAGGTCTGGATCCCGGCGTGGGAGATCATGATCACCGGCGATATCGCCTTTCACGAACGGATGCTGCCGATCTTCGAGGACACCTGCACCAGCTGCTGGCTGGAAACCTGGACCGAGAAGCTGGAGCCGTTGGCGCCGACCTATGTGATCCCGGGGCACGGGCATCCGACGAATTTCGCCCAGGTGCGGCGCTATACCCACGATTATCTGGTGGACCTGCGCGAAAAGATAGGCGCACATATCGAAGAGGGCGGCGATCTGGCCGGGGCCTATTATGTGGACCAGTCCAGATGGGCGCATCTGGATACATTCGAGGAACTGGCGACGAAGAACGCAGGCCGCGTTTTCGCCGAGATGGAGTGGGAATGACCCAAATTTCTTCGAAGAAATTTGCCGAGATTTTTGGGAAAAATCTCGCAGCCTTCCCGGTGCGGGGCTGAGCCATGCGACGGATCGATCTGCCGCCGCTGTGGTTGCTGGGGAGCGCCCTGCTGGCCTGGGCGCAGGGCCGTTACCTGTCGCTGGGGCTGAGCTTCGGCGGCGATTGGGCGCAGTTCCTCGGCGGGCTTCTGGTCGGGGCGGGTCTGCTGCTGATGCTGCTGGCGGTCTACGAGCTGCGCCGCCAGCGCACCACCGTCATGCCGCATCGGGTGCCGGACCGGCTGGTGCAATCGGGCATCTACAGCCGCAGCCGCAACCCGATCTATCTGGGCGATGTGCTGGTGTTGGGCGGCCTGATCCTGCGCTTCGACGCGGTTCTGGCACTGCCTTTGCTACCTATTCTGACCTGGGTGCTGGAGCGCCGCTTCATCGTTCCGGAAGAAGATCGCATGCGACGCAAATATCGCGCGGATTTCGCGCGTTACGAACAGAAGGTACGCAGATGGGTGTAGCTCATATGTATCATTTGACGCAGGCCCCGCTTGCTGCGCTTGCGAAATTTTGTTGCGCGGGATAGGTGAGTAATTTGCAAACTGTACCGAATTTCGTCCGGACCACGGGCGTCAGAGGGGGAATGAATAGGTGAAGATAGGGACACCGAAGGAAATCTACGACGGCGAAGCGCGCGTCGCGATGACGCCTGATTCTGCGCTGCAGCTGCAGAAACTCGGGTATGACTGCGCCATCGAAACCGGCGCCGGTGCGGCGGCCGGGTTTTCGGATGCCGCCTATGAGGCCGCTGGGGTCGAGATCGTCAAGACCGCTGCCGCCCTGTGGAAAGAGGCCGACATCATCGCCAAGGTGCGTCAGCCGAACGACACCGAGCTGAAGCGGCTGACCCAGGACAAGACTCTGATCTCGTTCTTCAATCCCGGCGGGAACGAAGAGGGGCTGGAGCTGGCCAAATCGAAGGGCGCCGCGGTCATCGCCATGGAAATGGTGCCGCGGATCAGTCGCGCCCAGAAGATGGACGCGCTGAGCTCGATGGCCAACATCGCCGGCTATCGCGCGGTGATCGAGGCGGGCAACAACTTCGGCCGTTTCTTCACCGGTCAGGTGACGGCCGCGGGCAAGGTGCCCCCCGCCAAGGTGCTGATCGTCGGCGCCGGCGTCGCGGGTCTGGCCGCGATCGGCACCGCGACCTCGCTGGGGGCGATCACTTACGCCTTCGACGTGCGGCCGGAAGTGGCCGAACAGGTCGAATCGATGGGCGCCGAGTTCGTCTATCTCGATTTCGAGGAAGAGCAGCAGGACGGCGCCGCCACCGGCGGCTATGCCAGCGTCTCCAGCCCCGAGTTCCGCGAAGCCCAGCTGGCCAAGTTCCGCGAATTGGCGCCGGAGGTGGACATCGTGATCACCACCGCGCTGATCCCGAACCGCGAGGCCCCCGAGCTCTGGACCGAGGACATGGTGCAGGCGATGAAACCGGGATCGGTGATCGTCGACCTCGCCGCCGAGAAGGGCGGCAACTGCAAGCTGACCGTCAAGGACGAGAAGATCGTCACCGACAACGGTGTCACCATCATCGGCTACACCGATTTCCCCAGCCGGATGGCGGCGCAGGCCTCGACGCTCTATGCCACCAACATCCGTCACATGATGACCGATCTGACGCCCGAGAAGGACGGAAAGATCGTGCACAACATGGAAGACGACGTGATCCGGGGCGCCACCGTCACCTTCGAGGGCGAAATCACCTTCCCGCCGCCGCCGCCGAAAGTGGCTGCCATCGCGGCGCAGAAGAAGGAAAAACCGAAGGAACTGACGCCGGAGGAAATCCGGGCGCAGGAAGTCGCCGCCTTCAAGGCGCAGACCAAGACCCAGGTGAGCCTGCTGGTGATCGGTGCGGTGCTGCTGCTGGGCGTCGGCCTGGTGGCTCCGGCCAGCTTTATGCAGCACTTCATCGTCTTCGTGCTGGCCGTCTTCGTCGGCTTCCAGGTGATCTGGAACGTCAGCCATTCGCTGCACACGCCGCTGATGGCCGTGACCAACGCGATCTCGTCGATCATCATTCTGGGCGCCCTGATGCAGATCGGCTCTGGCTCCTGGCTCGTGATCCTGCTCGCCGCGCTGTCGGTCTTCATGGCCGGCATCAACATCTTCGGCGGCTTCCTCGTGACCCGGCGCATGCTCGCCATGTTCCAGAAATCGTAAGGAGTAGGGGATAATGGAATTCGGATTTACCACGGCGGCCTATGTCGTCTCCGCCGTCCTCTTCATCCTGTCGCTGGGCGGGCTGTCGGGCCAGGAAAGCGCCAAGCGCGCGGTCTGGTACGGCATCGCCGGCATGGCGCTGGCGGTTGTCGCAACGCTGATCGGCCCCGGTGCCGGCCTGTGGCTGCTGTCTGTCGTGCTGATCGCCGGCGGTGGCATCATCGGCTATTTCGTCGCCAAGCGGGTGCAGATGACCGAGATGCCGCAGCTGGTCGCGGCAATGCACAGCCTCGTCGGTCTGGCAGCGGTCTTCGTCGGCTTCAACGCGCATATCGAAGCGGCCCGCGTCGCGGCCATGAGCCCCGAGACGCGCGAGGCGCTGACCGGTTTCGCCGCCCTGCTGGCGCATAAGTCCCCGGTTGAGCTGAACATCCTGAAGGTCGAGCTGTTCCTGGGCATCTTCATCGGTGCGGTGACCTTCACCGGCTCGGTGATCGCCTTCGGCAAGCTGGCGGGCAAGGTGACCTCGAAGGCCACCAAACTGCCGGGCGGCCACATGCTGAACGCCAGCGCGGCGATCCTGTCGCTGATCCTGCTCTTTCTCTACATGGGCGGCGCCGGCGGCTGGACGCTGGTGGTGATGACGCTGCTGGCCTTCTTCATCGGCTATCACCTGATCATGGGCATCGGCGGCGCCGACATGCCGGTGGTGGTGTCGATGCTGAACAGCTACTCGGGCTGGGCGGCGGCGGCGATCGGCTTCTCGCTGGGCAACGATCTGCTGATCGTGGTCGGGGCGTTGGTCGGCTCCTCCGGTGCAATCCTGTCCTACATCATGTGCAAGGCGATGAACCGTTCCTTCGTCTCGGTGATCCTGGGCGGCTTCGGCGGCGCAGCCGGTCCGCAGATGGAGGTCGAGGGCGAACAGGTGGCGATCGACGCCGACGGTGTGGCCGCGGCGCTGAACGATGCCGACAGCGTGATCATCGTGCCGGGCTATGGCATGGCGGTGGCGCAGGCGCAGAACGCGGTCAGCGACCTGACCCGCAAGCTGCGCTCCAAGGGCAAGAACGTCCGCTTCGCCATCCACCCGGTGGCGGGCCGTCTGCCGGGGCACATGAACGTGCTGCTGGCCGAGGCGAAGGTGCCCTATGACATCGTGATGGAGATGGACGAGATCAACGATGACTTCCCGGAGACGGATGTGGTCATCGTGATCGGGTCGAACGACATCGTGAACCCGGCGGCGCAGGAAGACCCGAACTCGCCCATCGCCGGCATGCCGGTGCTGGAAGTCTGGAAGGCGAAACAGGTGTTCGTGTCCAAGCGCGGTCAGGGCACTGGCTATTCCGGGATCGAGAACCCGCTGTTCTACAAAGAGAATACGCGGATGTTCTACGGCGATGCCAAGGACAGCCTGGACAAGTTGATCCCGCTGATCGACTGACGGCTCAGCCGTCGTCCTGCCGGGCGTGATCCTCGATCGCGTCCAGCAGGACCCCCTGCACGGTGGCGATCGTCCGGGTCACCTCGGTGCGGAAACCGGTCATCGCGGCCTCTGTCATGGCCCGGTCGAAAGGCCGGGCCATTGCCGTTTCCACCAGCGCGGTCCGGGCGGCGACGATGCGGTGCAGGGCCTGGCGCACCTCCTCCTGATGCTCAGACAGCGCGGCGTTGAAATCGCGGCGGTATTCACGCGGGAACAGCGCCTGATGGGCGTCGGGCCCCAGCAGCAGGTTGCGCATCCGGTTCAGCTGCAGCAGGGTGCCGACGCTGACCGCATTGCCCAGCAGCGAGACCGATAGCACGCCGATCAGAATCAGCCGGCCGCGATTGCTGCGGCGGCGCGGCGGGGTGTCGATACCGGTCATCTCAGTCCTCCCATCAGACCCAGGCCATCGGTGACGGTGCCGATCAGCACCACGAGTTCGCTGGAAATTCCCAGCATCGGCAGCGCCATGTATCCGGCCAGAACCCCCAGCGACAAAAGCGTGCCATAGCCGGCCAGCACCCCGCCGGGCGACAGCCGGGGGCGGTGGGACGCGGCGGCCGGGGTGACCAGCCGGGTCAGCACCGCCCGGCTGAGCGCATCGGGATCGGCCCGGGCCTCCGGCGCGGCCGACAGGCTCTGGCGCAGCCACAGGTCGAATTCGGTGTCGTCCCCGGGCGGAGACGCGACCGGCGGAAGGGGGGCGGGGGGCTGTCTGTCTGTCATCTGGATGTGCTCCCTGTCTTGGTGTCGCTGTCAGCCCGGGGGTGGCCCCGCGGACCCTCCTGCAGATCGCGGCGCAGCCGGCTACGGGCGCGGGCCAGCAGCTGTTCCACCGCGCCGGGGCTGGTGCCCATCGTCTGGGCGATTTCGGCCGTGTCCATCTCTGCCACGGCCCTGAGCAGGATCGCCATCCGCTGGCGATCCGGCAGGTCTTCGAGCACGGGTGTCAGCCGTGCCAGCTGGTTGCGCGCCTCCACCGTCTGCGCTGCATCGGGCGCCGGATCGGGCGGTTCGGCCGCCGCCTCCAGCGTCTCCAGCCCGAGGAACAGGCGCACCCCGCGCCGGCGTCGCTGATCGATACAGAGGTTCACCGCGATGCGGTAGAGCCAGGTCGACACCGCCGCCTTGCGAGGGTCGTAGCGGGCCGCCTGTTTCCAGGCCCGCAAGAAGACCTCCTGCGCGATATCCTCGCCATCCGCGACATTACCCAGGCTGCGCCCGGCAAAGGCCTGAATGCCGCCGCCGTAGAGGCGGATCAGCCCGGACAGCGCCGTCCGGTCCCCGGCGGCCATGGCGGCCACCAGGGTGCGCGCGTGGTCCTGAGGGGAGAGATCGCTCACTCGTCCTCCATTACCCTGGCGGCGCCCGGTGCGCCCGGATCAGCGGGTGACCTGCCGGGTGCGGCCGCCGGTCTGCCCGTTGGGTCCCATCCGCGACACCGAGGTGGTCGACTGGCCATCGCCGGTCACGCGGGTGCGGTTGCGCGTGGCGCTTTGGCCGTTCGCGGTGGTCGCGGTGGCGGAGGTTTGGCACATGGCGCTGCCGGCGCCACGCAGACATTCGCGATTCTTCTGGATGGTGCCGCCATTATTGCCGGTGACGGTGACGGATTGGGCAGCCGCGGGCAGCGCGATGGCGAGGGCGAACAGCGCGGCGGTCAGGCGAAGGGATGTGGACATTGGAAATCTCCTGTCAGGGGGGATGGGTCAGGGTGAGGGGTTATTGGGCCGGCGCCAGAAAGCGCGCGATCCGGGTGAATTCCTGCTGGCTGAGCACACCGTCGCTGTTGCTGTCGGCATAGGCGAAGCCGCGGGTCTGGGCGGTGTATTCGCTCAGTGTCAGAACACCGTCGCCATTGCTGTCCTGTTTCCAGATCTGGTTGCTGCGCGGTGTCCGGCCATTGGCCTGGCGGGCGCGGGCGGATTCGATCTCGGCCTTGGTCAGCTGGCCGTTGCCGTCGGCGTCCATCGCCGCGAACATCTGCCGCCGCAGCGCCAGAAACTCCTCCTGGCTGATCTGGCCGTCGCCATTGGCGTCGATCCGGGCAAAGGCCTGCTGGGCGCGGGCCTGGGCTTGGGCCGGCGGCGCGGCCAGGGGCGTCAGGCCGATCAGCGCCAGGGCGAGCGGCAGGGCCGGGGGTGTCAGTCGCTTGCTCATGTGAACCTCTCGTCACTCGGTTATGCAGGTCTATACGCAGGGGCTGCGGCGGCCTGACGCGCGGCCGTCGGTTTTTTTCGCGGCCACTGCGGAAATCGCACGAGGCGGCAGGCGCCGCGCGGCGTAAGTTCAATCGGTATCAGGGAAATTCGGGCAGGGCGGGGCGGCGGAAATTTTCAAAGAGGCGAGCAATCCGATCCGGGCTCAGACAGGTTGAGGGCGGCCGAAAAGTCAGCCTGATCGACCTGACGCTGCGGGGGGCGGCGGCGATCACCGGGATGAACGCGGCGCCCCACGGCATGCGCCACCTTCTCCGGTATGCAGTGGTATCCAGTTAAAGGTTTGAAATAAAAAGATTTTAATTGAGGTCTCGGTCACGTATAAGGGCGAGATCACTGTCAAGGAACGCCCCATGCCTCCGATCGTAGATCATCCGCTGCGCTATCCGCTGGCCAATGAGCTGCACGCCCGGCCGTTTCCGGCGATGCAGGAGCCGGCCACCGTGGTCTATCTGGCGATCAAGCAGCCCTCGCGCGCAGCTGGCCGGGACCGGGCGGCCGATCTGGCGCATCTGACGGCGCTGCTGGACCGCCACGGCGCGC
Source organism: Pseudodonghicola flavimaris (assembly GCF_030164425.1). Lineage (GTDB taxonomy): Bacteria > Pseudomonadota > Alphaproteobacteria > Rhodobacterales > Rhodobacteraceae > Pseudodonghicola > Pseudodonghicola flavimaris. Next base: position 132,410 of record NZ_JASNJD010000001.1, read on the forward strand.
CGCATCCGCAGCCGGGGGCGACGCATTACTCCGGCCGCATCGGCCGGCACGTTCTGAAATGGGAACAGCACGCGGAATTCGTCACCTATACGGCGATTTCGGAGGGGGTCAGCGACCGGGCCTTCGATCCGGCGGATTTCGCGGTATTTCCCGACGACTGGCTGGATCGGGCGCCGGGTCAGCGGATCACCTCGATCTCGCTCAGGGTCTGCGCCCGCCCGGATGAGGCCGGGATCAACGCGGCGCTGGCGGAGTGGTTCGTCGCCGAAAGCACTGCGGCTGCCTCGGTGCTGGACGATGCCATCGTCGCGGCGGGGGATTTCCGCATCGATCCCACCGGGCACATGCGGTTCGCGCTGTTTGTCACCGCCGGCACCGGGCAGCGCCGCATCGGCCGGGTGGTGCAGCGGCTGTGCGAGATCGAGACCTACAAGGCGATGTCGATGCTGGGGTTTTCCCGCGCCCGGGGCCTCTCGGCCGAGATCGGCGCGCTGGACGGGCGGCTGTCGGAGCTGATGAGCAAGATGACCGACGGCGACACCCCGGCCGAGCAGACGCTGGGCGGGCTGCTGTCGATTTCGGCGGAACTGGAGGCGCTCGTGGCCCGCAGCGCCTTTCGGTTCGGGGCCACCGGCGCCTATGAGGCGATCGTGACCCAGCGCATCGCCTCGCTGCGCGAGGCGCGGTTCCAGGGCCGCCAGACCTTCGCCGATTTCATGATCCGCCGCTATGAACCGGCGATGCGCACGGTGAAATCCACCGAACGCCGGTTGCAGGCGCTGGCGGATCGGGCGATGCGGGCGGGCGATCTGCTGCGGACCCGGGTGGATGTGGAACGCAGTGCCCAGAACCAGGCGCTGCTGGAGAGCATGGACCGCCGCGCCGATCTGTCGCTGCGGTTGCAGCACACGGTGGAGGGGCTGTCGGTGGTGGCGATCAGTTATTATGCGGTCTCGCTCGCCTCCTACCTGCTCTATCCCCTTGCGGCGGCGACCGGCCACAGCAAGGGGATGTTGTCGGCGGTGCTTACTCTGCCGGTTGTGCTTGGGGTCTGGGGGGCGATCCGGCGGATTCGCCGGAAGCTGGAGACAGAACCGCATTGAGCCCGAGCGCCCCGGCAGCGATGGAGGCAAGCGCCAGAAGCGCCGCCAGGCTCAGCGTCGGCACGCCGGACAGACCGGCGCCCAGGGTGCAGCCGCCGGCCAGAACGCCGCCGATCCCCATCAGCACCGCGCCGGCCATGTAACGGCCGGTCTGGCGCGGGCTGTCGAAGCTCTGCCAGCGGAAGTCGCGGCGGGCGAGGGCGACCAGCAGCGCGCCCAGGATCACGCCTGCCACCAGTGCCACGCCGAAGCCGGCGCTGACGGCGCTGGAGGCGACGGTGTAGAACAGCGTCTCGGCCATCGGTGCGGTGAAGGAGAGGCTCTCCATCGCGATCGGTTCGAACTCGTCATAGAGCACCAGCCCGGTGCCGACCCAGCCCAGCGGCACCAGTAGCCCGATCAGCGCCGCCCCCAGCAGCAGGCGGGGGCGGGGCCGGGCACGGGCCACCAGCATCAGGGCCAGCGCCAGCAGGGCGGCGGTCCAGAGCGGCCGTCCGCCGGGCAGCGCGGCGAGGCTGACGCTGTCGCCAAGCGGCAGGGTCACCGTCCCCAGACCGCTGCGCAGCGGCGCCAGCACCCCCTTCAGCGTGGCATGGGCGGTCAGCGCGAAGACCAGCAGCACCAGCAGCGCACGCAGATTGCCGCCGCCGGCCAGCACCGTCAGCCGCGACACGCAGCCCCGGGTCAGCACCATGCCGGCGCCGAAGGCCAGCCCGCCGAGGGTGATGGCCAGAACCGGTAGATCGGGCGACAGCAGGCGATGATCGGCGAAGCCGATCCAGCCCAGCCCGACGGCGATCTGGGTGCCGGCCAGGGCCACGGCCAGCGCCGTCATCCAGACCCCCAGCGCGGCGCGGCGATCCGTGCCGACCAGGGCGCGGCGAAAGCAGAACTGGGTGAGCCGGGCGAGGATGCCGAAGGCCAGCCCAAGTCCGAGGCCGAAAAGAACGCTGGCCTCCCGCGCGGTGGTGGTTTCGAAACCGAATGTCTCAAACATGACGCCATTCTCCGGGAAAACGGAATTTTTTCCCAATAGGGGTCGTATTCGATTCCGATCAAGCGCGCTGGAGGGGCCGGCTCCAGTGGGCGGCAGAACAAAGTTCCAAAGCCGCGCCGACGCGCGCACCGGTGTTCCGGGCCAGTGCCAGCGCCGGAAACGAAACCGCCGCCCCGGAGGGCGGCGGCAGAGCTCTGTTCTTATTTTCCGCTCCCGGGCTCAGCGCCCGCGGATCCGGGGATCGAGCGCGTCGCGCAGCCCGTCGCCCAGATAATTGACGCTCAGCACCGTCAGCGAAATCGCCAGACCGGGCCAGATCACCCGCTCGGGATATTGCTGCAAATAGTCGGTGGCATCGAACAGCAGCCGCCCCCAGGTGGGAAAGTCCGGCGGGAAGCCGAGGCCCAGGAAGCTCAGCGAGCTTTCGGTGATGATCGCGGTGGCGATCCCCAGCGTGGCCGAGACCATGATCGGCGACAGCACGTTGGGCAGGATGTGGCGCAGGATCATCATACTGTTGCGGGTGCCGATGGAGCGGGCCGCCAGAACGAATTCGCGTTCCTTGATGGCCAGCACGTCGCCGCGCACGATCCGCGCTGTCGGCATCCAGCTGGTCACCCCGATCGAGACCACGATCAGGATGAAGATCCCCTGTTCCGGCCCGAAAGCCGCGTTCAGCGGTTCGCGGAACAGCAGCATCATCACCAGCAGCAGCGGTAGCAGCGGCAGCGCCAGAAACAGATCGGTCATCCGCATCAGCAGCCCGTCGAGCCGTTTGAAGAAGCCGGCGAGCACCCCGACGAGAGAGCCGAGCCCCAGCGCCAGCAGCATCGCGGTGATGCCGACCGAGACCGAGGTCTTGCCGCCGGCCATCATCCGCGCGAAGGTGTCCCGCCCCAGCTGATCGGTGCCGAAGGGATGCGCCAGGCTCGGGCCCTGGTTGCGGGCGCGGATGTTGATCAGCGTCGGATCCAGATGCCACAGCAGCGGTCCCAGATAGACCCAGCCGATGATCAGCACGAACAGGATGCCACCGTAAAGCGCGCCCTTGTGGCTCTTGAACTGGCCCCAGACCTCGCGCCACTGGCTGCGCGGCGGCCGGGTGAATTCCTCCAGCGGGCCGGCCGCGGCGGGCAGGACGGTGGAAGCAGGGGCAAGCCCTTCGTCGGGAACCAGACGGTCTTTGTCAGTCATAGCGGATCCTCGGGTCAAGCAGGCCATAGAGCACATCGGCGATCAGGTTGAACAGCACGATCAGCACCGCGAAGATGAAGGTCAGCGTCTGCACCATCGGCAGATCGTTGGCCTGGATGGCGCCGATCAGCAGCTGGCCGATGCCGTTCACCTTGAACACCTGCTCGGTGATGATGGCGCCGCCGAAGATGGACGGAACCCCCAGTGCGATCACGGTGACCACCGGGATCATCGAATTGCGCAGCACATGCACCAGCACCACGGTCTTTTCGCCCAAGCCCTTGGCGCGGGCGGTGCGCACGTAGTCCTGATTGAGGTTGTCGAGCATCGAGGCGCGCATGAAGCGGCTGATCTGCGCGGTGATCTGCAGCGCCAGCACCATCACCGGCATGATCATCTGCCTGAGCTGGATCACGAAGCTGTCCCAGTCGACCACCTTGTGGGTGGTGTCGTAGATCGACGGGAACCAGCCGAGATTGACCGAGAAGATCACGATCACCAGCACGCCGGAGAAGAACGGCGGCACCGAGAAGCCGATCATCGACACGAAGGTCCCGGCCTGGTCGAACCAGGAATACTGCCGGTAGGCCGAGTAAATCCCGATCGGCAGCGCGATCAGAACGCCGACGACATAGGCGGTGCCCACCACCCACAGCGTCTGCGGGATGCGCTGGATCACGATATCCATCACCGGGCTCCGGGTCTGCCAGGAAATCACCCGCAGATCGCCTTCGGAGAAGCTGGTGCCGAGATAGTGATCGATCAGCACCTGCGGCTCGATCCAGAAGAACTGAACCAGCCATTTCCAGAACCGCACATAGCCTGGCTGGCCGAGCCCAAGCGCCTCGCGCATCTTTTCTTTGACTTCCGGCGGAACGGTCAGCGGAACCTGCGCCATCGGATCCCCGGGGGCGAGTTCCAGCAGAAGAAACAACACGAGGCTGATGAACAACAGCGTCGGTACGGCCAGAACCAGACGCCGAACGGTAAAGGTGAGCATGAGGAATACACCCTTATTTCAGGCGCCCCGGGCGCCGGTCGGGCGCGGCCGGGGGCCATCGTCAGATATGACAGCCCCGGGCGAACCGGGGCTGCCTGTGGCCGGAGTTACTTGATGCGGTACCAGTCCGCAGCATTCCAGAGTTCGGAGTCCCAGGTATTCAGACGGACCCCGCCAAGGGTGTTGGAATGCGCCGAGACGCGGCCGCGGTCAACCAGCGGAACGATGGTATAGCTGTCTTTGGTCAGCATTTCGTTCAGACGGATGGCGATTTCACCACGTTTGGCCAGTTCACCGGTCTGGGCCAGTTCGTCCAGAAGCTTGTCGTATTCCGGATCGCAGAAGCGGTTGATGTTCTCACCCTGCCACTGGCTGGACGGCTTCGGCTCGTTGCCGCAGCGGTACATCGACAGATAGGCCTGCGGGTCGGTGCCGTCGAAGTTGTTGGCGTACATCTCGACGTCGGCATAGAACTTCTGGAAGGTGTCGGGCGAGCCCGGGTCGCCACCGAAGAAGACCGAACCGGAGAGGTTGCGCAGCTCGGTCTCGACACCGATTTCGCTCCACCACTGCTTGATCAGGGCCTGGAAGTCCTGACGCACGGCGTTGGTCGAGGTCTGATAGAGCAGCTTCAGCTTCATGCCGTCCTTTTCACGCACGCCATCGGCGCCGACGGTCCAGCCGGCTTCCTCCAGCAGCGCCTTGGCGCCCTCGATGTCCTGGGTCAGACAGTCGGTGTTGGGCGAGGCGTAGAGCGCCGGGGCCGGCACCAGGTTACAGGTCGGACGACCGGCCTGGCCATAGCCGATCTCGGTCAGCAGTTCGCGGTCGATGGCCATCGACAGCGCCTTGCGGACGCGCAGATCGCTCAGGATCGGGTGCGGCGCCTTGCGGGTGGCGCGCACGTCGTCGGGCAGCGACGGCGACGGGTCGGTCAGGTTCATCTCGATCCGCTCGACCAGGGTGCCGAAGGCCGAAACCGGGGTGCCCTTGCCGGCGGCGGCCATCTGGGCGATCACCTCGGGCGCCAGCTGCAGGTTCCAGGCGTAATCGTATTCGCCGGTTTCCAGCACGGCGCGGCCGGCTGCGGTGGCGTCGCCGCCGCCCTTGAAGTTGACCTTGGCGAAGGCCGGTTTGGCCGGATCGCGATAGTTCGGGTTGGCCGACAGCGAGATCACGTCATTGGGACGGAATTCATCGACCATGAAGGGGCCGGTGCCGATCGGGGCGAAGTTGGCGTCGGTGCATTCCGGGGCCTTGGCGCCCAGGCAGTTCTGGAACTGCGCCTTTTGCAGAATCGGGGACTGTGCGCCCATGAAGGGGCCATAGGGATTCGGCATCGGACGTTCGAAGGTGACCTTCACGGTCAGATCGTCCAGCGCTTCAACCGATTTGACGCCGTCGTATTTCGACAGCTGGGCGCAGCCGCCCTCGGGATGCATGCAGTATTCGGCGGTGAAGACCGGGTCGGCCGAGGTCACCGGGCTGCCGTCGGACCATTTCAGGCCGGGCTTCAGCTTCCAGGTGATCGAGGTCAGGTCGGCGCTGACGCCGCCGTTTTCGACAGTCGGGATTTCCTCCGCCAGGAAGGGGACGAGGTTGCCTTCCGGGTCATAACGGCCCAGCGGTTCCAGAACCAGCGACGAGGCCTCGATGTCCTTGGTGCCGCCCGACAAATAGGGCGTCATGATCGAAGGGGCCTGCCAGTAGATGATGTTCACGGTGCCATCGCTGCCACGCTCGGCCATCGCAGTGGTGGCCAGCGCGGACGAAGCGATCGCGCCGAGCAAAAGGGATTTGATCTTCATGCTACACTCCTATTGGGCATGATTATTGGACATGTTTTCATGTCTTGTCCGCGTCATGCGCGGTGGGGCTTTTGGTTTCGTAACGTAGTTCAAGCCGTTGCAGGAAAAGAGAAACATCGTGTGGTTCTGGGTCTTCTCGTGGGCTCGATCCGGCGATTACCGGCCCATCGAAACAGAGTTTGAGAAAAAAGCAAGCCTCCGGGGCAGGAAATTGCGCGGTGGGGGTTTGACTTAGGCGCGCGGCCCGACTTAGCGTCTCGGAAACGGATTAAAGGGGTCAGAGCGTGCTGGATCACCCAATCGCCCGGATTGAAGGGCTGCGTGTCGAATTCGAAACCAAGGACGGGCCTGTCGTCGGGGTCGAGAATGTTTCGTTTTCGGTGGCGCCGGGTGAAACCGTCTGCATCGTCGGCGAATCCGGCTCGGGCAAGTCGGTGTCGTCGCTGTCGCTGATGCGACTGGTGGAATTCGGCGGCGGTGAAATCGCCGGTGGGCGCCTAATTTTTGATCGCCGCGACGGCGGAGAGACCGATCTCGCAAAGGCCGATCAGGACCTGATGCGCCATATCCGCGGCAATGAGATCGGGATGATTTTTCAGGAGCCGATGACCGCGCTCAACCCGGTGTTCACTGTCGGCCGGCAGCTGACGGAGGGGCTGCGCGTCCACAAGGGCATGAGCAAGGACGAGGCGCGGGACCGGGCGCTGGAGCTGTTGCGGGAGGTGCGTATCCCGGAGCCGGAACGGCGGATGGGGCAATACCCGCACGAGCTGTCTGGCGGCATGCGCCAGCGGGTGGTGATCGCCATGGCGATGGCCTGCGAGCCGCGTCTGCTGATCGCCGATGAGCCGACCACCGCGCTCGACGTGACGATCCAGGCGGAAATCCTGGCGCTGATGGACCGGCTGAAACGCGAAACCGGCACCGCGGTGATGTTCATCACCCATGACATGGCGGTGGTGGCGCAGATGGCCGACCGCGTGGTGGTGATGTTCCGCGGCAACAAGGTCGAGGAAGGCCCGGTCGAGCAGATCTTCGAGAATCCGAAGCACGATTACACCAAGGCGTTGCTGGCGGCGGTCCCCAAACTGGGCGAGATGCGCGGCAAGGCGGCGCCGGAGCCGATGAAGCTCCTCGGGGTGGAAAACCAGAAGATCGCACCGATCCCCGGCACCGACGAGGTGCTGCTGACGGTCAAGGGGCTGACCACGCGGTTCCCGGTCAAGGGTGGGTTCTTTCGCCGCACCGTGGCCAATGTCCATGCGGTCGAGGATGTCTCCTTCACCCTGAACAAGGGCCAGACCCTCAGCCTGGTGGGCGAATCCGGCTGCGGCAAATCCAGCTGCGGCCGGTCGATCCTGCGGCTGGTGGAACCGATGGCCGGAGAGATCAACCTCGACGGCACCGATATCATGACGCTCGACCCGGGTGCGCTGCGCAAGGCGCGGCTCGATATGCAGATGATCTTCCAGGATCCCTTCGCCTCGCTGAACCCGCAGATGCAGTTGATGGATCAGGTCGCCGAACCGATGCGCAACTACGGCATCGGCTCGGGTTCGGAGATTCAGGATCGCGTGGCGATGCTGTTCGACCGGGTGCAGCTGCCGCGCAGCTTCATGCGCCGCTTCCCGCATGAGATGTCGGGCGGTCAGCGTCAGCGGATCGCCATCGCCCGGGCGCTGGCGCTGAACCCCAAGCTGATCGTCGCGGATGAGGCGGTCTCGGCGCTGGACGTCTCGGTGCAGGCGCAGGTTCTGAACCTGATGATGGAGCTTCAGGCGGAACTGGGGCTGTCCTATCTCTTCATCAGCCACGACATGGCCGTGGTGGAGCGGGTCAGCCACCATGTCGGCGTGATGTATCTGGGCCGGATTGTCGAGATGGGGCCGCGCGCCGCCGTTTTCGAGAGCCCGCAGCACCCCTACACCCAGGCGTTGATGAAGGCGGTTCCGATCGCCGATCCCCATCGCCGCAAGGCCGAGCGCGAGCTGAACTTCAAGCCGATCCCATCGCCGATCCATCCGCCTGATTACAATCCCGCCCCCTCTGAATATAATGAGGTCGCGCCGGGCCATTTCGTGCTGACGACAGACAGCGGCTATTGACTTCCGCAGGGGCGGGCGGTTGATCGAGGGAGAGGGCCCGCCCGCCACAGGCGCGGCCGGCCCGACCCGGACGCTGCCGGCACCGCCGGCACCGCCCCGATGCGATCCCGAACCTGGCCCTGCCAACGGAGCTTTGATGCCGACCCGACTATCCCCGCGTGAGATCCTCGCCAAGCTGGTGAGTTTTCCTTCTGTCAGCCGCGACAGCAATCTTCCCCTGATCGACTGGGTCGAAGGTTATCTTGCCGAACACGGCATCACTGGCCACCGCCATTACAACGAAGAGGGCGACAAGGCCGCGCTCTTCGCCCATGCGGGCCCCTGGGAAGAGGGCGCTCTGGTGCTCTCCGGCCATACCGATGTGGTGCCGGTCGACGGCCAGGAATGGACCTCCGACCCCTGGGTGCTGACGGAACGCGACGGCAAGCTGTTCGGGCGCGGCGCGGTCGACATGAAGGCCTTTGACGCGCTGGCGATCTGGGCGCTGGTCGAGGCGCAGGCCCGCGGCGTCCGCCGGCCGCTGCAACTGGCGCTGAGCTATGACGAGGAAGTCGGCTGCACCGGTGCCGCACCGATGATCGAGACCATGCAGGGGGTGCTGCCCAAGGGGACGGCGGCGATCATCGGCGAGCCGTCGATGATGAAGACGGTGACCGGCCACAAGTCCGGGCGCGGCTATTGGGTCGATGTGTGGGGCGTCGAGGTGCACAGCTCGATCATGCACACCGGTGTCAACGCGATCCTCGAGGCAGCGAAATTCCTGGTCTGGGAAAACGAGGTGAACGCGGAACAGATGGCGGCCACGCCCAGCCCCATCGCCGCCATGTTCACGCCGCCCTGGACGACGTTGCACACCGGATTGATCGAAGGCGGCACCGCCGCCAATATCACCGCCAAGCATTGCCGGCTCGATTTCGGCTTCCGCGCGGTGCCGGACGAAAGCCTGGATGCGTGGCAGGCGCGGGCCGAGGCGCGGCTGGCGGAGATCCAGACAGAGATGCAGGCGGTCTGCCCCGAGGCGCGGATCGAGTTCACCGAACGGTTCTCGGTGCCGGGGCTGCGTCCGGAAACCGACGGGGCCGCGGAAACCTTCGTGCGCCGGGTCACCGGCGACAATGCCACCCATGTGGTCAGCTACGGGACCGAGGCCGGACATTTCCAGGCCGCCGGCTATTCCGCCGTGGTTTGCGGGCCGGGCGATATCGCCCAGGCGCATCAGCCCGACGAATTCATCACCGTATCCCAATTCGAGGCCGGGGCAGCCTTTGCCGACCGCCTTGTCACCCAACTTCAGGAGGGCTGAAATATGCCGATCAAGAACCGCCTGGCGGAGATGCACGCCGAAATCACCGGCTGGCGACGATATCTGCACGAAAACCCCGAACTGGAATTCAACGTCCACAACACCGCCGCCTTTGTCGTCGACCGGCTGCGCGACTTCGGCATCACCGATATCACCACCGGTGTCGGCAAGACCGGCGTTGTCGCCACCATCAAGGGCAAGACCGATACGTCGGGCCGGGTGATCGGGCTGCGCGCCGACATGGACGCGCTGCCGATCAACGAGGCCACCGGGCTCGACTATGCCTCCAAGACTCCGGGGGCGATGCATGCCTGCGGTCATGACGGCCATACCGCGATGCTGCTGGGGGCCGCCAAATACCTGGCCGAGACCCGTAATTTCGACGGCACCGTGGTGCTGATCTTCCAGCCGGCGGAAGAGGGCGGCGGCGGCGGCCGCGAGATGTGCCGTGACGGGCTGATGGACCGCTGGGGCATTCAGGAAGTCTATGGCATGCACAACATGCCGGGGATCCCCGAGGGTACCTTCGCGCTGCGCTCCGGGCCGCTGATGGCCTCTGCAGATCAGTTCGATATCCTGCTGACCGGCAAGGGCGGCCATGCGGCGGCGCCGCATCAGGCGGTCGATACCAATCTGGCCGCGGCCCATGTGGTGGTGGCGCTGCAATCCATCGCCTCGCGCAATGTCGACCCGCTGGATCACGTCGTGGTCTCGGTCTGCACGCTGCGCTCGGACAATGAATCGAACAACGTGATCCCGCAGACCGTGCTGCTGCGCGGCACCGTGCGAGCGCTGTCGAACAAGGTCCGCGATCTGGCGGAGGAGCGGCTGAAGCAGATCGTCGCCGCCACCGCCGAGGCCTATGGCTGCGTCGCCCGTATCGATTATCTGCGCGACTACCCGGTGACCATCAATGCCGAGGACAGCGCCGAGATCGCCGCCGACGCGGCCGAGGTGGTGACGCCGAAGGTCGACCGCAACACGCCGCCGGTGATGGCGGGGGAGGATTTCTCCTTCATGCTGGAGGAACGCCCGGGTGCCTATGTCTTCATCGGTAATGGCGACACCCCGATGGTCCACCACCCGAAGTACGACTTCAACGACGCGGTGATCCCGACCGGCTGCAGCTGGTTCGCCGAGCTGGTCGAAACCCGTATGCCCGCCGCCTGATCGGCGGCCCGGAGCAATCCCCGGCCCTTGCTCGATAGGCAGCGGCCCTGAACAATCTCCGGCCCGCGCCCGATAGGCGGCGGGCCGGGTGCCAAGACGAGAGGAGCGTTATCATGCCGGTCAAGAACCGTTTTGCCGAACTGCAGTCCGAAATCACCGCCTGGCGGCGCGATCTGCACGAACACCCCGAAATTCTCTATGATACCCATCGCACCAGCGCGCTGGTGGCCGAAAAGCTCAAGGCTTTCGGCTGCGACGAGGTGGTCACCGGCATCGGCCGTACCGGCGTCGTCGGCGTGATCCGGGGCAAGGCCAATGGCTCGGGCAAGGTGATCGGGCTGCGCGCCGACATGGACGCCCTGCCGATCCTTGAGGCCACCGGGCTCGACTATGCCTCTAAGACCCCGGGCGCGATGCACGCCTGCGGCCATGACGGCCACACCGCGATGCTGCTGGGGGCTGCCAAATACCTGGCCGAGACCCGCAATTTCGACGGCACCGTGGTGCTGATCTTTCAGCCCGCCGAAGAGGGCGGCGCCGGCGGCAAGGAGATGTGCGATGACGGCATGATGGAGCGTTGGGGCATTCAGGAAGTCTATGGCATGCACAACTGGCCGGGTCTGCCGACCGGTCAGTTTGCCATCCGCCCCGGTGCTTTCTTTGCCGCCACCGATCAGTTCGAGATCAACTTCGAAGGGCTCGGCGGCCATGCGGCCAAGCCGAACGAGACGGTCGATACCACGGTGATGGCGGCGCAGGCGGTGACCGCGCTGCAGACCATCGCCAGCCGCAACGCCGACCCGATCGATCAGGTTGTGGTGTCGGTGACCTCGTTCGAGACCTCCTCGACAGCCTTCAACGTGATCCCGCAGAAGGTCAAGCTGAAGGGCACTGTGCGCACCATGAGCAAGTCGATGCGCGAGCTGGCCGAAACCCGGATCAAGGCGATCTGTGCCGGGGTCGCGGCCACCTTCGGCGGAACCGCAGAGGTGCTCTATTACCGCGGTTACCCGGTGATGGTGAATTCCGAGGAACAGACCGACTTCGCGGCAGAGGTCGCCCGCAAGGTGGCCGGCCAGTGCGACGAGGCGGCGATGGTGATGGGCGGCGAGGATTTCGCCTTCATGCTGGAAGAACGCCCCGGCGCCTATATCCTGGTGGGCAACGGGCCCGGCGCGATGGTGCATCACCCGGAATACAACTTCAACGACGAGGCGATCCCGGCCGGCTGTTCCTGGTGGGCGGAGATCGTCGAGGGCCGGATGCCGGCGGCCTGATCCGCCGGCCCGCGTTCTGTGATTTGCGGAGGCGGCGGCTCAGGCCGGCGCCTCCGATCCCAGCAACCGGCGATAGATCGCGTTCAGCCGGGCAGCCTCGGTCTCGATCCGGAACTGCGCCTCGACATGGGTGCGCGCGGCGGGCGCCATGCGGGGCAGGGCATCGGGATCGACCAGCAGATCGGCCACGGCGGCGGTCAGGGCCGGGAGATCGTCCGCCGCCACCAGCCGCCCGGTTTCCCCCTCCACGATCAGTTCCTCGAAGGCGCCGACACGGGTGGCCACCACCGGTACGGCGCAGGCCATCGCCTCGATCGGGGTCAGACCGAACCCCTCCCAGCGTTGCGGGGCCACATAGAGGTCGAGCACCTGATAGAAGCGGGCGGTTTCCCAGACCGGCACCTCAGGCAGGAACAGGATGCGCCCGTCCAGGCCGGCCTCTGCCACCCTGTTTTTCAGCCCGGCAAGAAACGCCTTGTGGCTGTCGGTGGTGCCGCCCATGACGAGGCCGGTGACATCCGGCTGGGTCCGGCAGATGTCGATCATCGCGTCGACGAAGACATCGGTGCCCTTCTGCGCCCGGATCCGGCCGAAACAGCCGATCAGCGGCCCCGTCACCGGCAGACCCAGCTCTGCCCGCAGCGCCGGCTTGTCGGCGGCGGGGTGGAAGCTGCCGCAATCGATGCCGTGGTGGACCACATGGGCCGGCCGCTCCAGATAGGCGGCGGTCCGGGCCGAGGTGGCGATGACATCGTCCATCTGCGCGATCAGCCATTTGGTATAGCCGCTGTGCTGGCGTTGCGAGGCCGAGGTGAACAGCAGCTTCAGCCGTTTGCCCAGCAGCCGGCGCAGCGCCAGCCCGGCCAGCATCTCGACATTGCGGCGGGCATGCCAGACCCGCCAGCCGGAAGGGCCGCGCCGCGACATCGTCAGCAGCGCGGAAAGCGGGATCTGCGGCAGGTCGTCGGGCAGGGCGGGGCCGGTGGCGGCGATGGCGATGTCACGGGCCTGGATCGGCACCAGCCGGATGATGGTGGAGGTCACGCCGGACAGGCGGCGTTTGAAATTCGGGGCGATCACGTCGATCTGCCGGGAAGCGATCTTGGGCATGGGACCTCAGACCTGATCGGGGCCGGCCCCGGCCGGGGCGGCGGGGCGCAGCGACAACGCGGTGGATAGGGTGGCGACCATCTCGTCGAGCGAGGCCTGACGCCGATCGGCAAAGCTGCGGGCGGCGCTGCGCATGGCGGTCAGATGCTCGGGGCGGGTCAGGAGGTCATCGACCGCGGTGGCTATCTCCGGGGCGTCCGCTACCTCCCGCGCGGCGCCGAGCGCGAAGAGCGGCGCGTAGGATTCGGTGAAGTTGCTCACATGCGGGCCGGTCAGCAGCGCGGCGCCGAAATCGGCGGGCTCAAATGGATTGTGGCCGCCGATCGGTTTCAGCGATCCGCCCATGAAGACGATGGGGGCAACGGCATACCAGCTGCCGAGTTCGCCCAGCGTATCGGCCAGAAACACCTGCTGGCCGGCTCCGGGCATCTCGCCGGCGCTGCGACGGGCCAGCGCCATTCCGGTGGCCCGGATCATCGCAGCGATGTCCGCGCCGCGATCGGGGTGGCGGGGGATCAGCATCAGGCAGAGATCGGGGTGCCGCTCCAGCAGCTGCCGGTGGGCGGCGAGGATGATCTCCTCCTCTCCGGCATGGGTCGAGCTGGCGGCCCAGAGCGGCCGGCCGCCGAGCGCCGCCGCCAGCTCCGCCACCGTGGCGGCATCCTCGGCCAGCGGGGCAGAGGTGGATTTCAGGTTGATGCCGGTGACCACCCGCGCCGGATCGGCCCCCAGTGACAGAAGATTGTCGGCGGCGGCCTGGTTCTGGGTGAGAAACAGCGCGAATTGCCCCAGGACATAGCCGGCGGTTCGCGGCCATTTGCGCCAACCCTCGACCGATTTCGCCGACAGCCGCGCATTGACCAGCGCCAAGGGCGCGCCACGCGCGGCGGTCTCGACGATCATCAACGGCCAGAGCTCGGATTCCACCAGAAGCGCCGCATCGGGCCGCCAGTGGTCGAGAAACCGGCACACCGGCGCCGGGGCGTCGAGCGGCGCGAACTGGTGGCGGCAGCGCGGCGGCATCCGCTTGGCGATCAGCTCGGCCGAGGTGGCGGTGCCGGAGGTGATCAGGAATTCCGTCTGCGGCAGATGCTCCCCCAGCGCGGTGATCAGTTGCAGAACCGCCAGGCTTTCGCCGACGCTGGCGGCATGGAACCAGATCAGCCGCCCCTGCGGCCGCGGCAGCGTCGCCTGTCCCAGACGTTCCCGCGCCCGGGCCTCGGACACGCCCTGGTCTGTCAGTTTGCGCGATACCGATCGCCAGGCCAGCGGCAGAAGAAGCGGCGTCAGCCCCCGGTAGAGGCGCACCAGCATCGGGGCCTGTGCCATCCTCAGCCGCCCGTATGGCTCATGTGGCGCGACATCTGCCCGTCGGCGCGCTGGCGGGAATAGTCGAAATCATGCCCCTCGGGTTTCAGCGCGATGGCGGCGCGGATCGCGTGCTCCAAGGGGACCTCGCTGTTCGGATGTTCGCGCAGCGGCGCGCGCAGATCGGCCATGTCCTCCTGGCCCAGGCACATGAACAGCTGGCCGGTGCAGGTCAGCCGCACCCGGTTGCAGCTTTCGCAGAAATTATGGCTGAGCGGCGTGATGAAGCCGATCTTCTGGCCGGTCTCTTCCAGCCGCACATAGCGCGCCGGCCCGCCGGTGCGCTCGGCCAGATCGGTAACGGTGTAATGATCCTCGTAGCGCGCCCGCACGTCCTTCAGCGACCAGTATTGATCGAGCCGCGATTCATTGCCCAGATCGCCCATCGGCATGACCTCGATCCAGGTCAGGTCCATGCCGCGCTGGCCGCACCAGTCGGTGATCGCCGGCAGCTCGTCTTCGTTGAAGCCCTTCAGCGCCACCGCATTGATCTTGACCCGGAGCCCGGCCTTCTGCGCCGCATCGACCCCGCGCAGGACCTGATCCAGCCGGCCCCAGCGGGTGATGGCGGCGAATTTGTCCTGATCCAGCGTGTCGAGCGAGATGTTCACCCGCCGCACGCCGGCGGCATAGAGATCGGCTGCGAAGCGTTCCAGCTGCGAGCCGTTGGTGGTGACCGTCAGCTCCTTCAGCGCGCCGGAGTCCAGGTGCCGGCTCATGGCGCGGAAAAAGGTCATGATATCGCGGCGCACCAGCGGCTCGCCGCCGGTGATGCGCAGCTTCTGCACCCCGAGGTGGATGAAGGTGGAACACATCCGGTCCAGCTCCTCCAGCGTCAGAAGCTCTTTCTTCGGCAGAAAGGTCATGTGTTCCGACATGCAATAGACGCAGCGGAAGTCGCACCTGTCGGTGACGGAGACGCGCAGATAGGTGATTGCGCGGGCGAAGGGATCGATTAGCGGGGCGCTCATAGGGCATAGGTAAAGCGCCCCCCGCCACGCGGCAAGGGGGATTGATGCCGATCGGATGTCTGGCGGCGTCTTGGCGCTGGCGGCCTACCGGGGGGCGGGATATGGTCCGCCCCATGAGATATGCTGCGATCCTTCCGCTCGTCTGTCTGGCGGGCTGTGCCGAGGTCGGCGATGTAGCCGGCCGTGTCAGAACCGGGCTCTCCGGCCTGGGTCTGAGCCTGGGCAACGATATGCGGGCAGAGGCCGCCGCACCGGTTGCGAACCCGGCTGCGGAGGTCCCCGTTGACGCGCCGGCCGGCGCGCCGGTCGCAGCTTTGCCGGACAACGCCCCGGTCGCCGCCGTGCCGAAGGCGGCCAATGGCCGGCTCGGCACCACGGTGGCGGGTCTCGGCGATCCGGGCAAGCCGGGGCTCTGGCTGCAAACCCCGCTGGTCAGCGCCGGCGGCAAGGGGCGGGTGGTCTGGCCCAGTTCCGGGCGCTGGGTGGCGGTGGCGCTGGAACCCGCCGATGGCGCGGTGACCTCCGGCAGCCTGATGTCGCTGGCGGCCTTCCAGGCGCTCGGCGCGCCGCTGACCGAGCTGATCGAGGTCGAGGTCTACGCCGGCGGCTGAGCCGGCAGCGATCCCATTCCCCTAACCTTGACGGCTCTCAGGCCGCGGCGGCGAGGTACTTCCCCGCCTCGCGGGCGGCAAACGGCTTCAGCCCGGCGCCATGGGCGGCGAGAAAGCCGCGCACCCGCTCCGGATCATGCTTGCTGAGCTCGCGCAGCCACCAGGCGATGGCCTTCTGGATGAACCAGTCGCGGTCGGGAACATAGCCCGCCGCCCAGCCGAGGATGCGGTCACGGGCGGCCAGCTCCTCCGGTTTCGGGTGGTTCTGCTTGGTCCAGGGCAGGGTGGCGACCAGCGCGGCGCGCCGGGTCCACATGTGATCGCTCCGGGTCCAGGTCTCGACCTGATCCAGCCGGGTGGGATCGGCCACCAGACGTTTCTGCATCGCCATGGCGGCGTGATCGGCGATGGCCCAGCTGTCGAAGTCCGGCAGCCAGCTTTGCAGCAGGGTCCAGACCGCCGCATCGGGGCGGATCCGGGCCTGGGTCAGCAGCTTGGCGGCGGCGATCCGCGCCTCGAAGATATCGGTTTGCCAGAGCGCCCCGGCGAGTGTCACCCGCGCCTCGACCGACAGCGCCTGACGCCAGGTCCGGGTCAGATCGTTCAGCGCCGGATTGGCGATGCCCAGAACTGGCCGGCTCTGCTTGTGATAGGCGGCCATCTGCGCGTCGCGCCCCGGCTCGACATGCGCCTTCAGCCCGGCCAGCGCCTCCTCCAGCGTCACGACGGCTCTCCCAGAATGCCGGTGGCCATGCCGTCGAGGGTGGTCTGGTTGCGCTCGGCCCAGTAGGCGGCGATGCCCGCCGGGCCCTTGGTCTCGGCCCATTTTGCCAGCACGTCGCGCTCGCCGGCATAGTCGAAGAAGGGCACGGCATAGCCGCAGGAGGTCTGCACCAGCTCGACCGTCATGTCATAGAGCTGCCGCGCCCCCGGGCTCGGCGCAAATCTGGCGTCCAGCGCCGCGAAATCGGCATCGCGCGGATGCAGGGTGCGGGCATGGCCATAGGCGCGCAGGATCAGCGGCCGCTTTTCAAAGCCGCACCACATCAGCGTCATCCGGTTGACCTGCCGCAGGTGGCCGGCGGTCTCGTTGCCGCTGCCGGTCAGGTTGCGCCAGAGGATCCGGTTGGGCCCCAGAACGCGCAGGCTGTCCATGCCCTTGGGGGAGATGTTCACATGCCCTTCGGCAGCGGCGCTGCCGACAAAGAACAGATGCTGGGCTTCGATGAAGCGGCGGTGATCGTCCTCGATCCGGTCGAATTGCTTGGCCATGCGCGGTCCTCCCTGATCAGGCTACCCCAGCGCCCGGGGTTTGACCAGCCGGGGCAGGGCCGGCGCCCGCCTTCGACCTGGTCGCAAATATCCCCGCCGGAGGCAGGACGCGTCAGCGTCCTCCCCTGTTTCCTCCTTGAGTTCCGCCAGGACCGGACGGGGTTATTCCACCGTCACCGATTTCGCCAGGTTGCGCGGCTGGTCGACATCTGTGCCCTTGGCCACCGCGGTGTGATAGGCCAGCAGCTGCGCCGGCAGCGCATAGAGGATCGGGCTCAGCAGCGGGGCGACGTCGGGCATCTTCACGGTGACCCAGACCCCGTCCCGGGCGGTCTCCAGCCCGGCCTCGTCCGAGATCAGCAGCACCTTTCCCTTGCGCGCCATCACCTCCTGCATGTTCGACACGGTCTTGTCGAACAGCGGGTCCATCGGCGCCAGCACCACCACAGGCATGGTCGGATCGATCAGCGCGATCGGGCCATGCTTCAACTCGCCCGAGGCATAGGCTTCGGCGTGGATATAGCTGATTTCCTTCAGTTTGAGAGCGCCTTCCAGCGCCAGCGGATACATCATGCCACGGCCGAGGAACAGCACGTCGCGGGTGTCGGCCAGCCATTGCGCGGCGCGGCGCACGGTCTCGCCATCGTCCAGCGCGACATTCATCAGCTGCGGCAGGCCGCGGATCGCGGCGATATGGTCGGCCAGCGTTTCGGCGTTGATCTGGCCGCGGTCGGCGGCGGCCTTCAGCGCCAGGATCAGCAGCACGGTCAGTTGGCAGGTAAAGGCCTTGGTCGAGGCGACGCCAACCTCCACCCCGGCATGGATCGGCAGCGCCAGATCGCTTTCCCGCGCGATCGAGCTTTCCGGCACGTTCACCACCGAGAGGATCTTCTCGGCCTTGCCGCGGCAATAGCGCAGCGCGGCCAGCGTATCGGCGGTCTCCCCCGACTGGCTGACGAAGAGCGCCACCGTGCCCGCCGGCACCGGCGGTTCGCGATAGCGGAACTCGCTGGCGACATCGACCTCGACCGGCAGGCGGGCGATCTGTTCGAACCAGTATTTCGCGGTCAGACAGGCGTAATAGGCGGTGCCGCAGGCCACCAGCACCAGTCGGCTGACGCCGGAGAAATCGATGCCTTCGCCCGGCAGGCGAACGGTGTCGTCGCCAGCGGGCAGGTAATGGGCAATGGCCTCGCCCACCACGGCGGGCTGTTCGGCGATCTCCTTGGCCATGAAATGCTTGTGGCCGGCCTTGTCGATGCTGACCCGGTCGACCTGGATGGTCTTCATCGGCCGGCTGACCGGGGTGCTGCTTTCATCGAAGATGCGGACCCCGGCGCGGGTGACGACGGCGCGGTCGCCTTCCTCCAGGTAGGTGACCTTGTCGGTCAGCGGCGCCAGCGCGATGGCGTCCGAGCCCACGAACATCTCGCCGTCGCCATGGCCGATCGCCAGCGGCGAGCCCTTGCGGGCGGCGATGATCAGATCCTCCTCGCCCTCGAAGAGGAAAGCCAGCGCGAAGGCGCCCTTGAGCCGGTCGATGGCGTGAAAGGCGGCCTCGACCGGGGTTTCACCGGCGCGGCGATAGCGTTCGGTCAGCAGCGCCACCGTCTCGCTGTCGGTGTCGGTCTGGAAGTTGACGCCGCATTCGGCCAGTTCGGCGCGCAGCTCGCGGTAATTCTCGATGATGCCGTTATGTACCACGGCGACGCTGCCGGACTGATGCGGATGGGCATTGGCCACCGTCGGGGCCCCGTGGGTGGCCCAGCGGGTGTGGCCGATCCCGGTCTTGCCGGTCAGCGGTTCGTGCACCAGCAGGTCCGAGAGGTTGACCAGCTTGCCGACGGCGCGGCGGCGGTCCAGGACCCCGTCGTTGACCGTTGCGATCCCGGCGCTGTCATAGCCGCGGTATTCCAGACGTTTCAGCGCCTCAACCAGGATCGGCGCGACTTCATGCTTTCCCAGTACCCCGACAATACCACACATTATTCGGCCTCCAGATCGCGTTTCGCTTTGCGTGCCTTTAACATTTCGAACAATCGTCGGGCGCGGCCCGGCTTGTTGACCTGATCGGCGCGGGCCAGCGCCAGCGCGTCGGCCTCGACATCGCGGGTGATCACCGAACCGCTGGCGGTCATGGCGCCTGCGCCCAGGGTGACCGGGGCCACCAGCATGGTGTTGGAGCCGATGAAGGCGCCGCGGCCGATCTCGGTATGATGTTTCATCACCCCGTCGTAATTGCAGGTGATGGTGCCGGCGCCGATGTTGCTGCCGGCGCCGATGCTGGCATCGCCCAGATAGGTCAGGTGGTTGGCCTTGGCGCCTTCGCCCAGATAGGTGTTCTTCAGCTCGACGAAATTGCCCACATGGCTGTGTTCGGCCAGTTCGGCGCCGGGGCGCAGCCGGGCAAAGGGGCCGACGATGGCGCCACGGCTGACATGGCACCCCTCCAGATGGCTGAAGGCACGCAGGGTGGCGCCGGATTCAACGGTGACGCCGGGGCCGAAGATCACGTTCGGCTCGATCACCGTGTCGCGGCCGATCACCGTGTCGAAGCTGAGAAACACCGTCTCCGGCGCGGTGAGGGTGACGCCGATCTCCAGCAGCTCGGCCCGGGCGCGGGCCTGGAACACCGCCTCTGCCGCCGCCAGATCGGCGCGGGAGTTGATGCCCATGGTCTCGGCCTCGTCACAGGCCACCGCGGTGACGGAGAGGCCGCGACCGCGGGCCAGTTCGACCACATCGGTCAGATAGTATTCGCCGGCGGCATTTTCGTTGCCGACGGCCGCGATCAGATCGAACAGCGTCGTGGCGTCGCAGGCCATAAGCCCGCTGTTGCAGAAGCTTATGGCGCGCTCCTCATCCGTGGCATCCTTGTATTCGACGATCCGTTCCAGCCGATCGCCCGCCATCACCAGCCGGCCGTAGCGGGCCGGATCGGCGGCATGAAAGCCGAGGATGACCAGATCGTTCGCCTGCCGGGCCGCGACCATGCGTTCCAGCGTCTCGGGGCTGACGAAGGGGGTGTCGCCGTAGAGCACGACCAGATCGCCACTGAACCCGGCCAGTGCGGCGCGGGCCTGATCCACCGCGTGGGCGGTGCCCAGCTGGTCCTCCTGCAGGACGACCTCGGCCGTCTCGTCCAGCTCCGCCACCGCGGCGGCGACCTGATCGGCGCCATGGCCGGCGACGATGACGGTCCGCGCCGGATCGAGCGCGGCGGCGCTCTGCATCGCGTGGGCCAGCATCGGTGCCTGGGCGATCGGATGCAGAACTTTCGGCAGATCTGAGTTCATCCTGGTGCCTTTGCCTGCGGCGAGGATGACGAGGGCAATGCTCATCGCGTTTTCTCTTTGTGTTTTCGCTTGGCCCGTTTTATCGGCTGGAGGCAGAGGCGCAACCGGGAGCCCGATCAAACAAGGTTGCGGGCTGCAACACGGGCGGGCGGAAACACGCCGAAATGGGGCCGAAGAGGGGATGATAGACATGCGCACGGTGATCTTCGATCTGGATGGCACGCTGGCCGACACCTCCGGCGATCTGATCGCGGCAGCGAATGCCTGCTTTCGTCAGATGGGGCTGGGCGATATGCTGGATGCGGATCGCGATCAGGGCACCGCGCTGCGCGGCGGGCGGCGGATGCTGACCCTCGGCCTGCAGCGGGCGGAGCGGTTCGAACCCTCGGTGGTTGATCAATATTATCCCATTCTTCTAGAGGCTTACGCGCAGCAGATCGACCGTCACACCGTGCTTTATCCCGGCGCGATGGAGGCGGTGGCGCAGCTCTGCGCGGCCGGCTACGGCGTTGGCATCTGCACCAACAAGCCTGAGCGTCTGGCCGATCAGCTGCTGCAAAGCCTTGGTGTCAGGGACAAATTCGCCTCTCTCGTCGGGGCGGACACGCTGGCCGTGCACAAGCCCGATCCCGAACCGCTGCGCGAGGCGGCGCGGCGGGCCGGGGGCGATCCGGCCAGGACGGTCCTGGTGGGCGACTCCGACACCGACCGCAACACCGCGCGGGCGGCCGGCGTGCCGTCGGTGCTGGTCACCTTCGGGCCGTCGGGCGACGATATGGCGGCGCTGCAGCCGGAGGCGCTGCTGGATGATTACGCCGATCTGCCGGCGCTGGTGGGTCAGCTGATCGGCGCGAACAGCTGATCGGTCAGCGGCGCCAGCCCGGTTTTCGGCAAATCGGCAAGCGCCGCCTCGATCGCATCGGCGCGATCACGGCCCAGAACCGGATCGGCCAGATCGTGATACTTGCTGCGCAATTCGGCGGCAGTCGGCGGGGAAGTGTGATCCCACCGCGGTGTCGTCCAGTCGCTTTGCAGCGGGTCTCCGTTCCGCAGCAGCAACGTGACACGGGCGAAGCGGCGCAGCGGAAAGGCCGCATTGGCATACTCGGATTCGCGCAGCACCATTGACCGGGACAGCCGTTTCACCTCTGGCTGATCCAGCGCCTCGTCGGCCAGATGGTCGGGCAGGATGGTGCCGTGCACCATCGCCAGCGCGGCAGGGAAGGAGGTGGAATATTGCGCCTCGTCCGACAGCCGGGGGTCGTTCATCGCCAGACGGACGGATTCATGGAAGGTCTCGACTTCGATCCGCTCCACCTGCTCCGGGCTCAGCCCATGGGCGGCGCGCAGGCTCAGCACCGCCTCCACCGGCGCATGGGCCCAGCGGCAGACCGGATAGGGTTTGAAATACTGTTGCATCAGCGCCCAGCGGTCGCCCAGATCGGCCCAGACCTCCGGCGCCTGTTCCACTGTCACCGCCGGCGCGCCGGTGAAGCCCTGGCGAGCGAGATAGACCGCGGAAACCCCCGCCATCGATCCCCAGCCGGAGCCATCCTTGACCATGGTGGGATGATCGATGCAGCGCATCATCTGGCTGCGTGGCCCATGGTATTCGGCGATCCCCAGGGCATGGCGCGTGGTCTCGGTGTCGAGCCCCAGCAGGCGGGCGCCGGCGGCGGCGGCGGTGGTCGCGCCCCAGCTGCCGGAGGTGTGGAACTCCGGCACGGTGGCATGCTGCGCCTCCGAGGCGCGGGCGCCGAATTCATAGCCCATCACCAGGGTGGTCAGGAATTCGACGCCGCTCGCCCCCTGCAGATGCGCCAGGCTCAGCGCCGCGGGGAACAGCGGGCAGCCGATATGGCCCTTGGCGGGGTTGTAGCCGTCATGGCCGTCGAGCGAGTCGATCATCATGCCGCCGGCCAGCGCCACGCCGGCGGGGCTGGCGGTGCGGTGATCGAAGATCATCGGTGCCGCACCGCCGAACATCTCGGCGGCGTGATCGCGGATGATCCGGCTCAGCCGGGTGCCGTGACCGCCGGCGGCGATGCCGATCAGGTCCAGCAGCGTCAGTTCGATCCGCGCCTGTACGGCGGCGGGCAGGTCGGCCCATCTGAGGCCATGGATCAGTTCTATCGGTGTCATACGGTCAGACTGCGCCGTTGCCGGAGGCGGGGCAGCGCCGTTTCCGACATGAAATTGTCTGTTTGGCCGGGGTGGGGCGGCCACCGTCTTCGGCGCGATCATGTCAGTCTGATGAATTCTCGCGGCATGCTCTTGACCGGGCTGTGCCGGCGCCGCAAAAACATCGCATGAACGAGATATTTTCCGGCAGTTTCACCCAGCAGGAGCCGATCCCCGAAGAGGCGATCGAGGCGGCGGTTGCGGTGCTGCGTCATGGCCGTCTGCATCGCTACAACACCGCCCCCGGAGAGCTGGGGGAAACCGCGCTGCTGGAACAGGAATTCGCCGCCCAGATGGGCGCGAAATACTGTCTGGCGGTGGCCTCGGGCGGCTATGCGCTGGCCACGGCGCTGCGCGCGGTCGGGGTCAAACCGGGCGACAGGGTGCTGACCAACGCCTTCACCCTGGCGCCGGTGCCGGGGTCTATCGCCTCGGTCGGGGCGGTACCGGTCTATGTCGGGGTGACCGAACAGCTGGTGATCGATCTGGACGATCTGGCGGCCAAGTTGGATCAGGCCAAGGTGCTGATGCTGAGCCATATGCGCGGGCATCTGTGCGATATGGAGCGGCTGATGGCGCTCTGCGATGCTGCCGGGGTGACGGTGATCGAGGATTGCGCCCATACCATGGGAGCCTCGTGGAACGGGGTGCCCTCGGGCCGGTCCGGCGCGGTGGGGTGTTATTCCTGCCAGACCTACAAGCATGTGAACTCCGGCGAGGGCGGGCTGCTGATCACCGATGACGAGGAGATCGCGGCGCGGGCGGTGATGCTGTCGGGCTCCTACATGCTGTTCGAACGCCATCTGGCGGCGCCGGGGGCGGAGGTCTTCGAGCGGATCAAATACCAGACGCCGAATATCTCGGGGCGTATGGACAACCTGCGCGCGGCGATCCTGCGGCCACAATTGCGTGTTCTGGATCAGCAGGTTGCACGCTGGAACGAACGCTATCGGGCGATCGAGGCGGGGTTGCGGGGCACCCCCGGCCTGACGGTGATCGACCGCCCGGAGCAGGAGGTCTATGTCGGCTCGTCGATCCAGTTCCTGCTGCTCGACTGGGCCGCGGAGAAGGTGACCGACGTGGTGCGCCGCTGCGCCGCCCGGGGGGTGGAGCTGAAATGGTTCGGCGCGGCGGAGCCGGTGGGATTCACCTCGCGCTACGACAGCTGGCGCTATGCGCCCTCCGCGCCGATGCCGCAAAGCGACCGGGTGCTGGCCGGCATCGTCGACATGCGGGTGCCGCTGACCTTCAGCCTGGAGGATTGCGCGCTGATCGCCCGGATCATCCGGGCCGAGGTGGGGGCAGTGTTCCAGGGGCAGGCGGTGGCGGGTTGAGCGTAAGGCCAGGGCCCGGAGCGGGCCGCTGCAGTTGCGAAATCACACACGTCTAGGGTCCTGAAATGTCATGCATTTTGCTCATGAATAGGGCGAAATCGCGTTGTTTTGCGTGGCATCTGCAATTTTAGGTTGATTTTTATCTTCATAAATTGCGTAGCTTATGAAAACGGGGCGTGAGCAGCTCCCTGCATTTCGCAAATGCGAGGATAAAAACAAGGACATGCGTATGAACGCGACTGCGGCCCAGCCGGACCTGGCCAGTCTGTTCCCCGGTCAGGGGCGGCTGGCGTTCGGCATGGGCGATGACGAGGGGTTCCTGATCGAGGCCCTCGGCCAGCATGCGGTGATCAGCGTCGCCGATGCGCATGGGCGCATCCTCTACGTGAACCGGAAATTCGTCGAAATCAGCGGCTATTGCCGGGAGGAGTTGCTGGGCGAATCCTTCCGCGCGATGCGATCCGACGAACACAGCCCCGGTTTCTTTCGCGACATGTGGGAGACGATCGTGGCCGGCCGCACCTGGAATGGCGAGATCAAGAATTATCGCAAGACGGGGGAGCCGTTCTGGGTCCGCACCACCATCGTGCCCTATGTCGGTGCCGACGGTCAGGCGGAAAAATATCTCTCCGTCTCCACCGATATCACCGAGACCAAGCTGAACGAGGCGATCCATCAGCAGCGACTGTCCTTCGATCTGATCCGCGAGGAGATCCATCTGCTGTGGCCCGATACGCTGACGGTGTTCTATTCCAACCGCAGCGCGCGCACCCGCCTGAAGGCGCTGGGGCAGAGCATGGCCGGGCTGAACCTGGCTGAGCTTCTGGAAAACATGCGCGAGGACGAGCTGGCGGCACGGCTGGCGCCACTGCGCGCGGGCGTGCGCAAGTGGGTGACCTTTGAGGCCAGCCAGCACCGCGCCGATGGCCGCAGCAACCCGGTCGAGGTGACGATCCAGATGATCGCCCCGGACGGCGAACGCAGCCGGCTGCTCGCCCATATCCGCAACATCAGCCAGCGCAAGCAGGCGGAAATCGCCAAGCAGCAGTTCGTCGCCAATGTCAGCCACGAGCTGCGCACGCCGCTGACCACGATCAAGGGTGCGTTCGAGCTGATCCGCTCTGGCCTCTGCAGCGCGACGCGGGAACGCTCCGGACAATTGGCGGCGATGGGGCTGAAGAACACCGAGCGGCTCGAACATCTGATCGAGGATCTCCTCGACATGGAGCGGATCGCCTCTGGCCGTCTTGTGGCCAAGCTCGGCAAGGTCGATATCTGCGAGCTGATCGCGCAGCAGCTGGAGGAGATGGCCGGCTACAAGCCGGAAAAGGCCATTCGCTTTCACTGCCAGGGGCTGGAGTCGCCGGTTCGGGTCAAGGGCGATGAGGAAAGCCTGGTGAAGGTGCTGCATAACCTGCTGACCAATGCCGTCAAATTCTCCCATCCGGGCGGCGTTGTCGATGTGTCGGTGGAGCGCAGCGGTGCCCATGTGGGCATCGTGATCCGCGATCAGGGCGTGGGGATCCCGGAGACGGCCAAGCCGTATCTGTTTGAGCCGTTCACCCAGGCGGAGTTTTCGGATCAGGCACCCTCCGAAGGGGCCGGGCTCGGGCTTTCGATCGCGCGCTCGATCGTCGAGGAGCACGGTGGCGCCATCGAGATCGACAGCACCGAGGGGCAGGGCACCGAGGTGGGTTTCTACCTGATTTCCTATCCGGGAGAGCGGCTGGACTGATCCGCCCGAGCAAATCAGGACCGACCCCGGGGCGCGATCTGATCGCGCCCTTTTTCATTTGTTGCGTCGCAATCTCTTGACGCGACTCGCTTCGGCTGCGTAGTAAATGAACGTGCGTTCAATAAATCCATGGGGAGAGGACATGTTCAACGCGACGATGACATTCGATCTGGGGGAGGACGTGAATGCCCTGCGCGACGGCGTCCATCGCTGGGCCCAGGAGCGGATCAAGCCCATGGCCGCAGAGATCGACAGCAGCAATGATTTCCCGGCGCCGCTCTGGCGTGAGCTGGGGGAGATGGGCCTGCTCGGGATCACCGTGTCCGAGGAATACGGTGGCACTGGTCTCAGCTATCTGGCCCATACCGTCGCGGTGGAGGAGATCGCCCGCGCCTCGGCCTCGGTCTCGCTGTCCTACGGCGCGCATTCCAACCTCTGCGTCAACCAGATCAAGTTGAACGCCAGCGAAGAGCAGAAGCGCAAATACCTGCCGGGGTTGATTTCTGGCGAACACGTCGGCGCCCTGGCGATGAGCGAGCCCGGAGCCGGATCGGACGTGGTGTCGATGAAGCTCCGCGCCGAGAAGCGGAACGGCTATTACGTCCTGAACGGCAACAAATACTGGATCACCAACGGGCCGGATGCCGATACGCTGGTGGTCTATGCCAAGACCGACCCGGAGGGCGGCTCGAAAGGCATCACCGCCTTCATCGTCGAGAAGACCATGAAGGGGTTTTCCACCAGCCCGCATTTCGACAAGCTGGGGATGCGCGGCTCCAATACCGCCGAGCTGATCTTCGACGATGTCGAGGTGCCGTTCGAAAACGTGCTGGGCGAAGAGGGCCGGGGCGTCCGGGTGCTGATGTCCGGGCTCGATTACGAACGGGTGGTTCTGGCGGGCATCGGCCTGGGGATCATGGCCGCCTGTCTCGACGAGATCATGCCCTATCTGGCCGAGCGCAAGCAATTCGGTCAGCCGATCGGGAACTTCCAGCTGATGCAGGGCAAGATCGCCGACATGTACACGGCGATGAACTCGGCCCGCGCTTATGTCTACGAGGTCGCCAAGGCCTGCGACGCCGGCACGGTGACACGCCAGGACGCGGCGGCCTGCTGCCTCTATGCCAGCGAACAGGCGATGGTGCAGGCACATCAGGCAGTGCAGGCGATGGGCGGGGCTGGGTTCCTCTCCGACGCGGCTGTCAGCCGTCTGTTCCGCGATGCCAAGCTGATGGAAATCGGCGCCGGCACGTCGGAAATCCGCCGGATGCTGATCGGGCGGGAACTTATGGCGTCGATGGCCTGAGAGGAGAACGGCCATCGACGCATGGCACCCAAACGACCGAGGGGACGTTTGGGGCCGATCCATGGCGCAGGGCCCGGTTCGGGCTCTGCGCCGAGAGGAGGATCAGAACCGATGCACGTAGGACACGGCCACGACCCAGGGGTCGATCTCGGCTTCGCCGATGTTGGCGCCATTCAGCGTCACGTCGGAGTTGATGTCGATCCAGCGCACGTTGAACCGCACCGCGTTCTTGTCGCTGATCTCGTAGTCCAGACCGGCCTGCACGGCGACACCCCAGGAATCGTCCAGCTCGATATTGCCGAGCGGCGAGCTTTCCTCGAAGAAGGTGGTGTAGTTCACCCCGAGCCCGAAGAACGGCTTGAACGCGGTCTGCGTCGGCACGTGATAGTTGACCGAAACCACCGGCGGCAGCTGTTTCACCGTTGCGGCATAGCCGCCACCGACGAAGACGTTATGCTTGAACGGGGTGGCGGCGAGGATTTCGACGCCCCAGTTGTCGCGGAAGAAGTATTCGGCGGTGAAGATCGGCTGCGCGTTGTCGCCGACATCGGCGCTGGCCCCGGCCAGCGTCCCATTGTCGGATTTCGGATCGACGTAGCCGAGCCCGAAACCCAGGGTCCAGTCACCCTGCGATTGGGCGGCCAGCGGCCCAGCCAGAACGGCGGCAAGAGCGGTCGAGAAAACCAATGCTGCGGCTTGGCGTGTCATTTGTCTGTCCTTTCATATCTTGATGGCGCCCTTGTGGCGCCGGCCCCCGGTGGATTCGCTGATCTGGATCAAGAAACCGTGGCTGCCGTCACGGCAGCTGGTCCGCGGATCGCGCTGAATGGCGGCTTTCTCCCCAGAAACGGGACGGTTTGGCGCAGGCGCATGGCGGCTATGCCGGAGACGCGCAGGTCGGTCGCCGCGCGTCCCGCCGTGGCCGCCGGCCGCCGCGCCGCCGCATCGTCCCGCCCGCAAGCACAAGGCCGCATGGCGGCAGAACAGGAGGCCCTGTCGTGAAACTCACATCCCGTATCCTGCCGTCCTCAGAGGCGTTTCAGGCCAATCGCGCCGCCCATCTCGCCGCGCTGGAGACCGTGCGCGCCGCCGCGCAGCAGGCCGAAGGCGGCGGCGGCGAGGCAGCCCGCGCCCGCCATGTCTCCCGTGGCAAGATGCTGCCGCGCGAAAGGGTTGCCAATCTGCTGGACCCCGGCGCGCCGTTTCTGGAAATCGGCGCCACCGCCGCACATGACATGTACGACAATGCCGCCCCGGCCGCCGGGGTGATCGCCGGCATCGGCCGGGTCGAGGGGCAAGAGGTCATGGTGGTCTGCAACGACGCCACCGTGAAGGGCGGCACCTATTACCCGATGACGGTCAAGAAACACCTGCGCGCGCAGGAGATCGCGGCGCAATGCGCGCTGCCCTGCATCTATCTGGTGGATTCGGGCGGCGCCAACCTGCCGCAGCAGGACGAGGTGTTCCCGGATCGCGACCATTTCGGCCGCATCTTCTACAACCAGGCCAACATGTCGGCCCGCGGCATCCCGCAGATCGCCGTGGTGATGGGCTCGTGCACCGCCGGCGGCGCCTATGTGCCGGCGATGTCGGATGTCACCATCATCGTGCGCGATCAGGGCACCATCTTCCTCGCCGGCCCGCCGCTGGTGAAGGCGGCGACGGGCGAGGTCGTCTCGGCCGAGGATCTCGGCGGTGGCGATGTGCACACCCGCCTGTCAGGGGTTGCCGATTACCTGGCCGAGGATGACGCCCACGCCCTGGCGCTGGCCCGCCGCGCCGTCAGCCATCTGAACCGTGCCAAGCCGCAGACGGTACAATGGCAGTCGCCTGAGGACCCCGCCTATGACCCCGAGGAGATCCTTGGCGCCGTGCCGGGCGATCTGCGCACCCCCTACGATATCCGCGAGGTGATCGCGCGCACCGTCGACGGCTCCCGCTTCGACGAATTCAAGCCGCGGTTCGGCGAGACCATCGTCACCGGCTTCGCCCATGTGATGGGCTGCCCGGTGGGGATCGTCGCCAACAACGGCGTGCTCTTCTCGGAAGCCGCGCAGAAGGCGGCACATTTCGTCGAGCTCTGCTCGCAGCGCAATATCCCGCTGGTCTTCCTGCAGAACATCACCGGCTTCATGGTCGGGCGCAAATACGAAAACGAGGGCATCGCACGGCATGGCGCCAAGATGGTGACGGCGGTGGCCACCACCAATGTGCCGAAGATCACCATGCTGGTCGGCGGCTCTTTCGGCGCCGGCAACTACGGGATGGCGGGCCGCGCTTATTCGCCCCGGTTTCTCTGGACCTGGCCCAACAGCCGCATCTCGGTGATGGGGGGCGAACAGGCGGCGGGCGTTCTGGCCACCGTCAAGCGCGACGGGATCGAACGCAAGGGCGGCAGCTGGTCGGCCGAGGAGGAGGCGGAGTTCAAGCGCCCGACGCTGGAGATGTTCGAACGCCAGAGCCATCCGCTCTATGCCTCGGCCCGGCTCTGGGACGACGGTATCGTCGATCCCCGCAAGACGCGCGAGGTGCTGGCGCTGAGCCTGTCTGCCAGCCTCTGCGCACCGATCGAACCCACCCGCTTCGGCGTGTTCCGGATGTGACAAACTCAATGCCTCTGGCGGGGATGTTTGGACCGGGTCGAAGCCTTCGATCTGGCGGAAATATCCCGGGGGGGCTCCGCAGGAGCGGGGGCAGCGCCCCCGACCCCGGCGACCAAGGGAGAGACAGATGTTTAAGAAGATCCTGATCGCCAACCGTGGCGAAATCGCCTGCCGCATCATCGAAACCGCCCGTGCGATGGGGGTGGGCACGGTGGCGGTCTATTCCGAGGCCGATGCAGGGGCGCGACATGTCGTGCTGGCCGATGAGGCCTTTCCGATCGGTCCGCCGCAACCTGCGGAAAGCTATCTCAAGGGGCAAACCCTGATCGAGGTGGCGCTCAAGGCCGGGGCGCAGGCGGTCCACCCGGGCTACGGGTTTCTGTCCGAGAACCCGGATTTCGTCGAGGCGGTGGAGGCGGCGGGGCTGACCTTCATCGGCCCTTCGGCGTCCGCGATCCGGGCGATGGGGCTGAAGGACGCGGCGAAGGCGCTGATGGAAAAGGCCGGCGTGCCGGTGGTTCCCGGCTATCACGGCGACAATCAGGACCCCGAACATCTGGCCGGGGCCGCCGATACCATCGGCTATCCGGTGCTGATCAAGGCGGTCGCCGGCGGCGGCGGCAAGGGCATGCGCAGGGTGGCGCGGGCAGAGGATTTCGCCGACGCGCTCGACTCGGCCCGTGGCGAGGCGCGCACCGCCTTCGGCAACGATGCGGTGCTGATCGAGAAATACGTCGAAAAACCGCGTCATATAGAAGTGCAGGTCTTTGGCGACGGGCAGGACGCGGTTCACCTATACGAACGCGACTGCTCACTGCAGCGCCGTCACCAGAAGGTGATCGAGGAAGCCCCGGCGCCCGGCATGACCGCCGAGATGCGCGCGGCGATGGGCGAGGCGGCGGTGCGGGCGGCGAAGGCCATCGGCTACAAAGGCGCCGGCACCATCGAATTCATCGTCGATGCTTCAGACGGGCTGCGCGCCGATCGCTTCTGGTTCATGGAGATGAACACCCGGCTGCAGGTGGAACATCCCGTCACCGAGGCGGTGACCGGCATCGACCTGGTCGAATGGCAGCTGCGCGTCGCCGCCGGGGAGCCGCTGCCGATGACGCAAGTGCAAATCCCTCTCAAGGGCCATGCCTTCGAAGCGCGGCTTTATGCCGAGGACGTGCCGAAGGGATTCCTGCCCGCGACCGGCACGCTCACTCATCTGGAATTTCCGACCGGCGCCCGGATCGACAGCGGCGTGCGCGCGGGCGACACCATCAGCCCGTTCTACGATCCGATGATCGCCAAGGTGATCACCCATGGTCCGACGCGGGAGATCGCGCTGGCGCGGATGACCCGGGCGCTGGAGCGGTCGGAAGTGGCCGGATCCGTCACCAACCTGACCTTTCTCGCGGCGCTGACCCGGCATGCGGGCTTCGCGGCGGGCGATGTCGACACCGGGCTGATCGAACGCGATCTGGACGGGCTGATCGCCGATCCCGTGCCCGAGCCCCGGCTGGTGGCGCAGGCGGCGCTGGCGGCGTCGGGGCTGATGGCGGCACCGGCGCCGATGGCGGGCTTCACCCTCTGGGCGTCGCTGGAGCGCAGCGTGACGCTGCTCTGTGCCGAGGCGCCGCGGCAGGTCACGGTGCGCCTCTCTGCGGCGGACCGGGCGGAGATCGTGGTGGAGGACCGGACGGTCATCGCCTGCCGCGATGCCTCGGGCTGGCGGTTCGATGGCGCCCGGGCGGTGCCGATGGCGCGGGCGGGCGCGCGGATCACGCTGTTTTCCGGGGCGGCGCCGGTGTTCGATCTGGTCGATCCGCTGGACCGTGCCGGCGCCGATGCCGCCGGCGGCAACCTGATCGAGGCGCCGATGCCTGGTCTGGTGAAGGCGGTCTTCGTTGCGGCCGGCGAGACGGTGGCAGAGGGTCAGCGGCTGGCGATCCTCGAGGCGATGAAGATGGAGCATACGCTGGTGGCGGCGCGCGATGGCGTGGTGGCCGAGGTGCTGGCTGCCGCCGGCGATCAGGTCGAGGCCGGCGCCGCTCTGGTGCGGCTGGAGGAGGACGAGGCATGAGCGGCGCGCCCGTGACCGGCGGTGGGGCCGGTGAGTATTTTCGCAGAGAAGAAGCAGGGGGCGCGGCCCTGGTGATCGGCGACGATGCGCCGGAGCGGGGGAGGGCGCGGCGGTGCGACCGAGGCCTGGGCCCGAGAGGAGACGCGCGCCATGGCTGAGCGTGTCGAGATCTTCGAGGTGGGGCCCCGCGACGGGCTGCAGAACGAGAAACGGCCGATCCCGGTGGCGGAGAAGGTGGCGCTGGTCGATTGCCTGAGCGGCGCCGGTTTCGCCCGGATCGAATGCGCCAGTTTCGTCAGCCCGAAATGGGTGCCGCAGATGGCCGGCAGCGCCGATGTTCTGGCCGGTATCCGGCGCGCGCCGGGGGTCCGCTATGCGGCGCTGACGCCGAATCTGCGCGGGTTTCAGGATGCGGTGGCGGCCGGGGCCGATGAGGTGGCGATTTTCGCCGCCGCCTCGGAAGGGTTTTCCAAGGCCAATATCAACGCCACCATCGAGGAGAGCATCGCCCGGTTCGAGCCGATCCTGGCGGCAGCGGCCGAGATCGGCCTGCCGGTGCGCGGCTATATCTCCTGCGTGACCGATTGCCCCTATGACGGGCCGACGCGCCCGGGAAAGGTGGCCGAGGTGGCGGCGCGGCTGCAGGCGATGGGATGTTATGAAATTTCGCTGGGCGACACCATCGGCCAGGCGACGCCGGAGAGTATCACCGCGATGCTGCGGGCGGTGCTGGAGGAGGTGCCAGCAGACCGGCTGGCCGGGCATTATCACGATACCGCCGGCCGGGCGCTGGCCAATATCGATGCCTCTCTGGCGCTGGGGCTTAGGGTGTTCGATGCGGCGGTCGGGGGGCTGGGGGGCTGCCCCTATGCACCCGGGGCCGCCGGCAATGTGGCGACCGAGCGGGTCGCCGCGCATCTGGCGGCGGCGGGCTATGACACCGGGCTCGATCTGGCGGTGATCGAGCGCGCGGCGGAGATGGCGCGGGCGATGCGCCTGGGAGAGGGGGCCTAAAATATGTTCGAGACCATCACAATCGCGTGTGACGACCGGGGTGTCGCGACGCTGACTCTGAGCCGGGTCGACAAGCATAATGCGATGTCGGCGACCATGATCGCCGAGCTGACGCGCGCGGCAGAGCAGCTTGGCGCCGATCCAGGGGTGCGCGCGGTGATCCTGACCGGGGCGGGCAAGACATTCTGCGCCGGCGGCGATCTGGGCTGGATGCAGGATCAGATGGCCGCCGATCCGGAGACCCGGTTCATCGAGGCGCGCAAGCTGGCGCTGGCGCTGCAGGCGCTCAACACCCTGCCGAAACCGGTGATCGGGGCGCTGCAGGGCAATGCCTTCGGCGGCGGTGTCGGGCTGGCCTCGGTCTGTGACGTGACGCTGGGGGCCGATCATCTGAAGATGGGGCTGACCGAGACGCGGCTGGGGCTGATCCCGGCCACAATCGGCCCCTATGTCGTCGCTCGCATGGGGGAGGCGCGGGCGCGGCGGGTGTTCATGTCCGGGCGGTTGTTCGATGCGGCCGAGGCGGTGGAGCTGGGGCTCTTGGCCCGCGCCGTTCCGGCCGACGATCTGATGGCGGCGGCGGAGGCCGAGGTTCTCCCCTATCTGTCCTGCGCGCCCGGCGCGGTGGCGGCGGCCAAGCGACTGACCCGCACCCTCGGACCCCGGATCGACGATGAGGTGATCGACCATACGATCCGTGCCCTCGTCGAGTGCTGGGAGGGCGAAGAGGCGAAAGAGGGCATCGCTGCCTTCTTCGCCAAGGGCAAGCCGGGCTGGATGGCGGGCTGAGGTCAGCCGCGCCAGAACGGTTTGGCGGCTTCGGCCCGGGCAGCGGCGCGGGTCCAGCCGGCGTCGGCCAGCACGCTGTCGGGTTGGCGCAGCAGGTCGTCGCGCAGCATGAGGCGCTGCGCCCGGCGCTGCCGCCACAGCATCAGCCGGGACAGCCGGGACGGGGACGCGTTTCGGACGATCTGCGCGGGCAGGTGCCCCTTCGGCGCCGGGGAAAACGGAACGATCACGGCCATCTGCCTCTCTCCTCTGTTCCACTTTTGCATGGTATATTCCTTGTACTGATCTGCAAAAATTGAGAAGTTGTCCCCGTCTTTGTGAGAAATGGGAACATATGAGCCGCCGCTTGCCTCCGCTTTCCGCCCTGCCGGCCTTCGAGGCGACGGCACGGCGCGGCTCTGTCACCGCAGCGGCGGAGGAACTGGGGCGCACCCATAGCGCGGTCAGCAAGCAGATCCGGCATCTGTCCGAGGATCTGGGCGGCGATCTGTTCGAAAAGGCCGGAACCGGCCTGCGGCTGACGCCGCGGGGGGAGCGGTTGCGGCGCAGCGCCACCGCCATGCTGGATGAACTGGGCGCCGTGGCCGAGGCGTTGCGTGCGGAACAGGACGACCGGTTCGTCGATCTCGCGGTCAGCGCCACGCTGGCCAGCCGCTGGCTGATCCCGCGCCTGCCGGAGTTCTATGCCCGCCAACCCGATATCGAATTGCGGCTGCGGATGTCGGGGCCGCAGCAGCTGCGCGACAGCGATTTCGACGTGCTGCTCAGTTATGACCGGTTGCGCGGCGGGTTGCGTGAGGCCGATCAGCGGCCGTTGGGGCAGGCTGCCTACGGGCTGGTCTGCGCGCCGGGCTATCCGCTGGAACAGGCGGCGCCGGAGCAGGGGCCGGAGGGGTGGAGCGCACCGGTGCGATTGACCCAGCCCAATGCGCTGCAGACCTGGGGCGAATGGATGCAGCGCAGCGGCGTCGCCCTGCGCAGCGGGCGCGAAGAGGTGCATGCGCATCACTTCCTGGCGCTTGGCGCCGCGGTGGCGGGGCTGGGCGTGGCGCTGGCCGAACGCCGGCTGGTGACCGGCGATCTCGCCGCCGGCCGGCTGACCGCCCCCTTCGGATTCGTCACCGTGCCAGACGGTTTCCGGGCGGCGGTGATGCCGCGGGCGCGCGACCGGCGATCGGTTGCCGCATTGCTCGATTGGCTGCGCACGGCGGCGGGGCAGGGGGACTGAGCGAAAGGCCGGCAAGACCGGGGGCTGACAGCGCCGGTTTCGGGGAAAAGGACTCACCCGCTGCCTGAAAACCCGGCTTGGTTCGCAAACTTCGGAAACAGCTGCTTACCGTCGCGGGAGGCCGGTCTGCTGCTGCACTGCGGCGTGATCCCGTGAAAACAGGGAAATTCCTAACACATTCAGTATAATGAAGCTGTCGGGCCGCGGCATTTCTCCGCGATTTGAATGCCCCGGCCTTGGTTGACGCTCTGGTCCGGCGGGAGTAGAGAGGCGGCAGGTCAACATGCCAATTGACGGCGCGCCGCACGGATGCGCGCGGGAAAGGAGCCACTCGTGGAAGAGTTGTTGCGGGAATACCTCCCGATTCTGGTGTTTCTGGCGGTTGCCGTGGGTCTTGGGCTGGTCCTGATCCTCGCTGCTGTCGTTCTGGCCGTGCGCAACCCCGACCCGGAAAAGGTCAGCGCCTACGAATGCGGTTTCAACGCCTTTGACGACGCCCGGATGAAGTTCGATGTGCGCTTCTATCTGGTGTCGATCCTGTTCATCATCTTCGATCTGGAAATCGCCATGCTGTTCCCCTGGGCGGTGGGCTTTGCCGATCTCAGCGATGTCGCCTTCTGGGGCATGATGGTGTTCCTTGGCATTCTGACCGCTGGCTTTGCCTATGAATGGAAGAAAGGGGCGCTGGAATGGGAGTGATGACCGGAGCGAACACCGCCGGCGCCGACAAGGAAGTCGCAACCCAGGCGCTGAACGCCGAGCTGCAGGACAAGGGCTTCCTGTTGACCTCGACCGAAGACATCATCAACTGGGCCCGGACCGGGTCGCTGCACTGGATGACCTTCGGTCTGGCCTGCTGCGCCGTCGAGATGATGCATACCTCGATGCCGCGCTACGATGCTGAACGTTTCGGCATCGCGCCGCGCGCCTCCCCGCGTCAGTCCGACCTGATGATCGTGGCTGGCACGCTGACCAACAAGATGGCCCCGGCGTTGCGCAAGGTTTACGACCAGATGCCCGAGCCGCGCTATGTGCTGTCGATGGGCAGTTGCGCCAATGGCGGCGGCTATTATCACTATTCCTACTCGGTGGTGCGCGGCTGCGACCGCATCGTGCCGGTCGACGTCTATGTGCCGGGCTGCCCGCCGACGGCTGAGGCGCTGATGTACGGCCTGATGCAGATGCAGCGCAAGATCCGCCGCACCGGGACACTCGTGCGCTGAGCCGCGCCAGGATGGAGAGAGCACGATGAGCGAAGCACTCAAGGAACTGGGCGCGCATATCGAGGCGAAACGTCCCGACTGCGTCTTGGGCTGGGACGTCGCCTATGGCGAGCTGAACGTGGACGTGGTTCCCGCCAGCATCCCCGCCTTTGTCGAATTTCTGAAAACCGACGCGACCTGCAAGTTCTCCTCGCTGGTGGATATCACCGGGGTGGACTATCCGACCCGACCCAAGCGGTTCGATGTCGTCTATCACCTGCTGTCGATGTATCAGAAC
Organism: Pseudodonghicola flavimaris; assembly: GCF_030164425.1. Classification (GTDB taxonomy): domain Bacteria; phylum Pseudomonadota; class Alphaproteobacteria; order Rhodobacterales; family Rhodobacteraceae; genus Pseudodonghicola; species Pseudodonghicola flavimaris. Next base: position 168,753 of record NZ_JASNJD010000001.1, read on the forward strand.
CAGCGGATCCGCCTGCGGGTGTCCATCCGCGAGGATGAGATCGTGCCCTCGATCATCGATGTGCACCCCTCGGCCAACTGGTTCGAGCGGGAAACCTTCGACATGTTCGGTATCCTGTTCTCGGGGCACCCGGACCTGCGCCGCATCCTGACCGACTATGGCTTCCGCGGCTACCCGCTGCGCAAGGACTTCCCCACCACCGGCTATACCGAGGTGCGCTATGACGAAGTCGAGAAACGCGTGGTCTACGAGCCGGTGAGCCTGGTGGCCGAGTATCGCCAGTTTGATTTCATGAGCCCGTGGGAAGGCGCCGAATACATCCTCCCCGGTGACGAGAAAGAGGGGGCGAAGTGATGGACGGCTCCAAATTTGACGACGGCAGCACCGATGCGCTGAGCGGCGAACAGCAGATTCGCAACTTTAACATCAACTTCGGCCCGCAGCACCCTGCTGCCCACGGCGTGCTGCGCCTGGTGCTGGAGCTCGACGGCGAGATCGTCGAGCGCTGCGATCCGCATATCGGCCTGCTGCACCGCGGCACCGAGAAGCTGATGGAAAGCCGCACCTATCTGCAGAACCTGCCCTATTTCGACCGGCTCGACTATGTGGCGCCGATGAACCAGGAACATGCCTGGTGTCTGGCGATCGAAAAGCTGACCGGGGTTGAGGTGCCGCGTCGCGCCTCTCTGATCCGGGTGCTCTATTCCGAAATCGGCCGGGTGCTGAACCACCTGCTGAACGTCACCACCCAGGCCATGGACGTGGGTGCGCTGACGCCGCCGCTCTGGGGCTTCGAGGAACGTGAGAAACTCTGCATCTTCTACGAGCGCGCCTGCGGCGCCCGGTTCCACGCCGCCTATTTCCGCCCCGGCGGCGTGCATCAGGATCTGCCGCCGGAACTGCTCGACGATATCGAGACCTGGGCGCATGCCTTCCCGAAGGTGCTCGACGACATCGACGCGCTGCTGAGCGAGAACCGCATCTTCAAGCAGCGCAACGTCGATATCGGCGTCGTCAACGAGGAAGAGATCCAGCAATGGGGTTTCTCAGGCGTGATGGTGCGCGGCTCCGGCCTCGCCTGGGACCTGCGCCGCGCGCAGCCCTACGAGTGCTACGACGAATTCGACTTCCAGATCCCGGTCGGCAAGAACGGCGACTGCTATGACCGTTATCTCGTCCGGATGGAGGAGATGCGGCAGTCGACCAGCATCATCCTGCAGGCGATCGAGAAACTGCGGATGCCGGAAAACCAGGGCGACGTCCTGGCGCGCGGCAAGCTGACCCCGCCGAAGCGGCGCGACATGAAGACCTCGATGGAGAGCCTGATCCACCACTTCAAGCTCTACACCGAAGGCTTCCACGTGCCCGCCGGCGAAGTCTATGCCGCGGTCGAGGCGCCGAAAGGTGAATTCGGGGTCTATCTGGTCGCCGACGGCACCAACAAACCCTATCGCGCCAAGCTGCGCGCGCCCGGCTATCTGCACCTGCAGGCGATCGACCATGTCGCCAAGGGCCACCAGCTGGCCGACGTCGCCGCCATCATCGGCACGCTCGACATCGTGTTCGGCGAGGTGGACCGCTGATGGCCCGCGCCGCCCTGCTTCTTCTCTGTAAAAATACTCCCGCCGGAGGCTCCCTCCGGTGCGGCCCGCACAAGGGGACAGCCTAATGCTCCGCCGCTTGCATCACGACCAGCCCGACAGCTTCGCCTTCACCCCGGCCAACCAGGCCTGGGCCGAGGCGCAGATCACCAAATATCCCGAGGGCCGTCAGGCCAGCGCGGTCATCCCGCTGCTGTGGCGCGCCCAGGAGCAGGAAGGCTGGCTGACCCGTCCGGCGATCGAATATGTCGCCGATTTCCTCGGGATGGCCTATATCCGCGTGCTCGAGGTGGCCTCGTTCTACTTCATGTTCCAGCTGCAGCCGGTCGGCTCGGTGGCGCATATTCAGGTTTGCGGCACCACCACCTGCATGATCTGCGGCGCCGAGAGCCTGATGGACGTCTGCCGCGAGAAGATCGCGCCGAAGCCGCATGAGCTGTCCGCCGATGGCAAGTTCTCCTGGGAAGAGGTCGAGTGCCTGGGCGCCTGCGCCAATGCGCCGATGGCGCAGATCGGCAAGGATTACTACGAGGACCTGACCAAGGACCGCTTCGCCGAGATCCTCGATGAGCTCGCCGCCGGCGAGGTACCGGTGCCGGGGCCGCAGAACGGGCGTTATTCCTCCGAGCCCAAGGCCGGGCTGGTGGCGCTGACCGAATTCGAAAGCGGCCGCACCCAGTATAACGCCTCTGCCGCCCGCGCGGTGGAGATCGGCGACACCATCAAGCGGATCGACGGCACCGAAGTGCCGCTGCGCGCGCCCTGGCAGGGCAAGACCGAAGCCGCCGGTGACGTTGCCGTGGCCGAGGTCGATGAACAGGAACCGGAAATCCTCAGCGCCGCCCGTGACGGCGGGGCCGACGACCTGAAGCTGCTGAAGGGTGTTGGCCCGAAGCTTGAGGGCATGCTGAACGATCTGGGCATCTACCACTATGACCAGATCGCCGCCTGGACCGCTGCCGAGATCGCCTGGGTCGATGCCCGGCTGGCCTTCAAGGGCCGGATCGAGCGCGACGGCTGGATCGAGCAGGCCCGGCAACTGGCCGCAGGGGAAGAGACCGAATTCGCCAAACGGGCGAAAGACGACAAGATTTACGAGTGACGGTTTCCCGCGTCGCGGCGCGGGGGACAGCCAAATGGGAACACGATGAGCGACGAGCGCGACAGGGCGATGGCCCGGAAGGGCCGGACGACGGGGCTGGTGATTGCCGGTGCCGCTCTGGCCGCGCTGCTGGCGCCCTGGATCACCGGGCTGCTGGGGCTGGGTATTCGGCATGAGATGCTGATCTACTTCGCCTCTCTGGCCGCCTTTGTCTGGGCGTTCGTCAACATCTATCAACTCTGGCGGATGCGCCAGGACAGCCAAGGGTAGCACGCATGCTCAAGGACCAGGACCGGATCTTTACCAACCTCTACGGGATGCATGACCGTTCGCTGAAAGGCGCGATGGCCCGCGGCCATTGGGACGGCACCGCCGGGATCCTCGCCAACGGGCGCGACTGGATCATCCAGCAGGTCAAGGACTCCGGCCTGCGGGGCCGTGGCGGCGCCGGCTTCCCGACCGGTCTGAAATGGTCCTTCATGCCGAAGGAAAGCGACGGGCGGCCGGCCTATCTGGTGATCAACGCCGACGAATCCGAGCCAGCGACCTGCAAGGACCGCGAGATCATGCGTCACGACCCGCATACGCTGGTCGAAGGCGCGCTGATCGCCGGTTTCGCGATGAATGCGGTCGCTGCCTATATCTATATCCGCGGCGAATACATCCGTGAGCGTGAGGCGCTGCAGGCGGCCATCGACGAGGCCTATGACGCCGGGCTGATCGGCAAGAACGCCTGCAAGTCGGGTTACGACTTCGACGTCTACCTGCACCACGGCGCAGGGGCCTATATCTGCGGCGAGGAAACCGCGCTGCTGGAAAGTCTGGAAGGCAAGAAGGGGATGCCGCGGATGAAGCCGCCGTTCCCGGCCGGTGCCGGTCTCTATGGCTGCCCGACCACGGTGAACAACGTGGAATCCATCGCCGTCACCCCGACGATCATCCGTCGCGGGCCTGAGTGGTTCTCCTCCTTCGGGCGGCCGAACAACCATGGCACCAAGCTGATGGCGCTGACTGGCCACGTCAACAATCCCTGCGTCTTCGAGGAAAGCATGTCGATGTCGGTGCGCGAGATCATCGAGCATCACGGCGGCGGCATCCGTGGCGGCTGGGACAATCTCAAGGCGATCATTCCCGGCGGCGCCTCCTGTCCGGTGCTGCCGAAATCGGCATTGGAAGACGCGATCTTCGATTTCGACTGGATGCGCGAGAACAAGAGCTCCTTCGGCACCGGCTGCATGATTGTGATGGACAACTCCGTCGACGTGGTCAAAGCTGTCTGGCGCCTCACCAAGTTCTTCAAGCACGAAAGCTGTGGCCAGTGCACCCCCTGCCGCGAGGGCACCGGCTGGATGAGCCGGGTGATGGACCGTCTGGTGACCGGCGACGCCGAGGTCGAGGAAATCGACATGCTGCTGTCGGTGACCAAGCAGGTCGAAGGCCATACCATCTGCGCGCTCGGCGATGCGGCGGCCTGGCCGATCCAGGGTCTGGTGCGTCACTTCCGCGAGGAAATCGAAGACCGCATCAAGGCGAAGAAAACCGGGCGCATGGGCGCCATGGCGGCGGAGTGATCCGGACGATGGCTGGCTTCGGCTCAACTCCTGCTCTGGTGCGCGGCGCGGCGCTGACGGTCCTGTGCCTGGCGATGCTTGCGGGCTGCACCGAGAAGGACAAGGAGATGACCTTCGACGGGGTCTACTTCAAGACCAAGGCCAAGGCGGTCGACCGCAAGGCGTCGGTCGCGGACTTCCGGGTCGAGGTGAAAGACGCCGGCAAGTCGCTGGACGGTGCCCGTCAGGCCGGCGCTTATGAGGCGACGCGCTATTGCATCGAGAATTACGGCTCTTCGGTGATCCACTGGATCAACGGGCCAGAGGATGCGGCCGAGGCGCTGGTGTTCGACAAGGGCGACCTGATCCTGCGCGGGGTCTGTCAGAAACCATGACCGTGGGGCTGGCATATCCCGGCCCCCGCGGGCTGAGCGGTGCTGGACTGTCCGCGATGCTGCGGACCGGTCTGATGCCGCTCGCCGTCGCGGCGACGCTGCTGCTGGGCCTGCCGGCGCAGGCGGCAGAGGCGAAGCCGCCGCTGCGCGAGGTGCCGGAGGTTGCCGACGGGATCTTTACCATCGTGTTGGCCAATGAAATCCGCCGCAAATGCGACGGTATCAGCGCGCGTCTGTTCCGGGGGATTGCGGAAATCCAGCGGGTCAAGGCGCGGGCCAACGATCTTGGCTATTCGGATGCCGAGATTCAGGCCGTGCTCGATTCCGAGGACGAGAAGGCGCGGATGATCGCGCGAGGCCGGGCCTATATGGCCAAGTTCGGGCTGGACTACGACAAACCGGGCGATCTGTGCCGGCTGGGCCGGTTGGAAATCAAGAACAACAGCGCAATCGGCGCGCTACTGAGGGCGAATTAGACCATGTCTGACCTCCGCAAAGTCATCATCGACGGAAAAGAGATCGAAGTGGACGGGGCGATGACCCTGATCCAGGCCTGTGAACAGGTCGGGGTCGAAATTCCCCGCTTCTGCTATCACGAACGGCTGTCGATCGCCGGCAACTGCCGCATGTGTCTGGTCGAGGTCGTGGGCGGCCCGCCCAAGCCGGCGGCCTCCTGCGCGATGCAGGTCCGCGACCTGCGGCCCGGGCCGGAAGGCCAGCCGCCGGTGGTCAAGACCAACTCGCCGATGGTGAAGAAGGCCCGCGAGGGGGTGATGGAGTTTCTCCTGATCAACCACCCGCTGGATTGCCCGATTTGCGACCAGGGCGGCGAATGCGACCTGCAGGATCAGGCGATGGCCTATGGCGTCGACTTCTCCCGCTTCCGCGAGGCCAAGCGCGCCAGCGACGACCTGAACCTGGGCCCGCTGGTCGAGACCCATATGACCCGCTGCATCTCCTGCACCCGCTGTGTGCGTTTCACCTCCGAGGTGGCCGGTATCACCCAGATGGGCCAGACCGGGCGCGGCGAGGATGCGGAGATCACCTCCTATCTGGGCCAGACGCTCGATTCGAACATGCAGGGCAACATCATCGACCTGTGCCCGGTCGGTGCGCTGACATCGAAACCCTATGCCTTTACCGCCCGCCCGTGGGAGCTGACCAAGACCGAGACCATCGACGTGATGGATGCGCTCGGGTCGAACATCCGGGTCGATACCAAGGGGCGCGAAGTGATGCGGATCATGCCGCGCAACAACGACGGCGTGAACGAGGAATGGATTTCCGATAAGACCCGCTTCGTCTGGGACGGCCTGCGCCGTCAGCGGCTGGACAAGCCCTATATCCGCGAGAACGGCAAGCTGCGTCCCGCCACCTGGGGCGAGGCGCTGTCGAAGGCCGCCGCCGCGATGAAGGGCGGCAAGGTCGCGGCGCTGGTCGGCGATCTGGCGCCGGTCGAGGCGATCTTCGCGCTGAAACAGCTGGTCACCGGCCTCGGCGGTCAGATCGAGGCGCGCACCGATGGTGCGGTTCTGCCCGCCGGCAACCGTTCGGCCTATGTCGGCACCGCGGCGATCGAGGATATCGATACCGCCAAGGACATCTATCTGATCGGCTCCAACCCGCGCGACGAGGCGCCGGTGCTGAACGCCCGTATTCGCAAGGCCTGGACCAAGGGCACCAACGTGCATGTGGTCGGTCCCAAGGATATGGATCTGACCTATGACTTCGAATGGGTCGGCCCGGGCCGCGCCCCGCTGAACCAGCTGGTCGATGCGGCCGCACCCTCCGAAGGGGCGCTGGTCATCGTTGGGCAGGGCGCCCTGACCGAGGGCGACGGCATCGCCGTTCTGGGCCAGGCCATGGCGCTGACCGAGAAGCTGGGCGGCAAGATGCTGGTCCTGCACACCGCTGCAGCCCGTGTCGGCGCGATGGATCTGGGGGCTGTCACCGAAGGTGGCATGACCAAGGCGCTGGAGGGGGCCGACGTGGTCTACAGCCTGGGCGCCGATGAGGTCGAGATCGCCGCTGGGCCCTTCGTGATCTATCAGGGCAGCCATGGCGACCGCGGCGCGCATCGCGCCGATGTGATCCTGCCGGCAGCCGCCTATACCGAGGAAGCCGGGCTTTTCGTCAATACCGAGGGCCGTCCGCAGCTGGCTCTGCGCGCCGGGTTCGCCCCGGGCGAGGCGAAGGAAAACTGGGCGATCCTGCGGGCGCTGTCCGGTGAGCTGGGCAGCCCGCTGCCCTACGATTCGCTGGCGCAGCTGCGTCAGGCGCTGGTCGCCGAGGTGCCGCATCTGGCGCAGATCGATCAGGTGATCGAGAACGCCTGGCAGCCGCTGGACACCGTGGCACTGAAGCCCGGCAAGTTCCATCCGGCGGTCCGCGACTTCTACCTGACCAACCCGATTGCCCGCGCCTCGGCCCTGATGGCCGAGCTCAGCGCCAATGCGGCGGCGCGCAAATCCGGGAAAATCGCGGCGGAATGATCCGCGCGGCGCTCATATCGCCCCTGCTGCTGGGGGCCTGCGGTGTGCAGGCCACCGGCGACGAGGTGACGCGTTTCGCTCCTGATTATCAGGGTGTGGAGACCCGTCTGCTGGACGGCGATCTGGTGCAGTTCGACGTGTCGATGACCGGCGCGCGCGATCAGGCCGATGTGGATGCCTATGCCGAATGTGCGGCGGCGCAATATGCGCTGATCCGCGGATACGGTTTCGCGCGGCATCTGCGCACAAATGTTTATGAAGAGGGTGGCGTGTGGCGGGCAGATGCTGTTTACACCATCTCGCCATCGCTGCCCCGTGGGCTGCGCAAGCTAGACGCCGAGGTCGTAGTTGCGCATTGCGCGGAGAACGGAATACCGACGGTGTGAGGACCTATGGCTGACTTCTTTTCCAACACCTATCTGGGCATCGCCCTCGTCCTGATCGGGCAGGTGCTTCTGGTTGTGGTGCCGCTGCTGGTGGCGCTGGCGTTCCTGATGTATGCCGACCGCAAGGTCTGGGCCGCGGTGCAGATGCGGCGCGGACCCAACGTGGTTGGCATCTACGGGCTGCTCCAGAGCTTTGCCGACTTCCTGAAATACATGGTGAAAGAGGTGGTCTTCCCTGCCGGGGCCGACCGCTTCGTCTTCCTCCTGGCGCCGATGATCACCCTGGTGATGTCGCTGATCGCCTGGGCGGTGATCCCCTTCAACGACGGTTGGGTGGTCTCGAACATCAACGTCGCGATCCTCTATGTCTTCGCCATCTCCTCGCTCGAGGTTTACGGCGTGATCATGGGCGGCTGGGCGTCGAACTCGAAATACCCCTTCCTCGGCTCGCTGCGCTCTGCGGCGCAGATGATCTCCTACGAGGTGTCGATCGGTCTGATCATCATCGGTGTGATCATCTCCACCGGGTCGATGAACCTGACCGATATCGTCCATGCCCAGGACGGCCGCTTCGGTCTGTTCAGCTGGTACTGGCTGCCGCATCTGCCGATGCTGTTCCTGTTCTTCATCTCGGCGCTGGCCGAAACCAACCGCCCGCCCTTCGACCTTCCGGAAGCGGAATCGGAACTGGTGGCCGGCTATCAGGTCGAATACAGCTCCACCCCCTTCCTGCTGTTCATGATCGGTGAACTGACGGCGGTGGTCCTGATGTGCGCGCTGACGACGCTGCTGTTCTTCGGCGGCTGGCTGTCGCCGATCCCGGGCCTGCCCGATGGCGTGCTGTGGATGATCGCCAAGATGCTTTTCGTCTTCTTCATGTTCGCCATGGTGAAGGCCATCACGCCCCGCTACCGCTATGACCAGCTGATGCGCTTGGGTTGGAAAATTTTCCTGCCGATGTCGCTGGTCTGGGTGGTCTTCGTGGCCTTCGCGGCACGGTTCGACTGGTTCTGGGGCGCCTTCGCGCGCTGGGGCTGAGGAGACAGGGCGTGACCAAGACTAAGACAAGCCCCGCACAAGTGGAGTGCTCAGCAAAATGACGCAGATCGACTATACCCGCGCCGCGAAATACTTCCTGCTCGCCGATTTCTTCACCGGCATGAAGCTGGGCCTGAAGTATTTCTTCGGACCGAAGATGACGGTGAACTACCCGCACGAAAAAGGGCCGCTCAGCCCGCGTTTTCGGGGCGAACATGCGCTGCGGCGGTATCCCAACGGGGAAGAACGCTGCATCGCCTGCAAGCTGTGCGAAGCGATCTGTCCGGCCCAGGCCATCACCATCGACGCCGAACCGCGCGAGGACGGCAGCCGCCGCACCACGCGTTACGACATCGACATGACGAAATGCATCTACTGCGGATTCTGTCAGGAAGCCTGCCCGGTGGATGCGATCGTCGAGGGACCGAATTTCGAATTCTCCACCGAGACCCGCGAAGAGCTGTTCTACGACAAGGAAAAGCTGCTGGACAACGGGGCCCGCTGGGAAGCCGAGATCGCCCGTAACCTGGAACTGGATGCGCCCTACCGATGAGCGAGACGCCGAAGAATCCGTTCGAGGCCATGATGAAGCAGGCCCATGACATGGCGCGTGCCTTCAATCCCGCGCTCGAGAGCTTCAGCCCGAAAGGGTTCGAGGCGCTCTGGCCGACCATGCCCAAGGACTTCATGGAATTCATGTTCGGCAATGCGTTCAACAAGGAAGGGCTCGATGCCAAGACCCGGCTGCTCTTGACGCTGGCGGGACTGACGATGCAGGGCGCGCAGGCCGATACGGCCGTGCGTCAGACCGTGCGCCACGCGATCGAGGCGGGCGCGAAGAAACAGGAGATCGTGGAAACGATCGGCCAGATGTCGGTCTTCGCCGGCATTCCGGCGATGACCCGGGCGCTGGAACTGGCGCGTGAGGCCATGGCCGGCGACAACGAGGATGACGAAGCATGAGCGTGTTTGCCTTTTACCTGTTCGCGATTTGCGCCCTCGCGGGCGGGCTGTTCACCGTGATCAGCCGACAGCCGGTTCACTCGGTGCTCTGGCTGATCCTGGCCTTCATCTCTTCGGCGGGGCTGTTCGTTCTGCTGGGAGCCGAATTCGTCGCCATGCTGCTGGTGATCGTCTATGTCGGCGCGGTGGCGGTTCTGTTCCTCTTCGTGGTGATGATGCTGGATGTCGACTTCGCCGCGCTTAAGGCGGAGATGGCCAAGTACCTGCCGCTGGCGCTGCTGGTCGGGCTGATCATCCTGATGCAATTCGTCGTTGCCTATGGCGCCTGGGAGGCCAACGGCGCCGCCGAGACGCTGCGCGCGGCACCGACGCCGAGCGATATCACCAATACCGAGGCGATCGCGTCGCTGCTCTATGACAAATACTTCCTGCTGTTCCAGCTGGCAGGGCTGATCCTGCTGGTCGCGATGATCGGGGCGATCGTCCTGACGCTGCGCCACAGGCAGGACATCAAACGGCAGAACGTTCTGGCCCAGCTTTACCGCGATCCGGCCAAGGCGATGGAGCTGCGCGATGTCAAGCCGGGGCAGGGGCTCTGAGCAATGGACTGGATCGGCCTCGCCCACCTGGTGTTCAGCAAGGTTGGGATTATCGGGGTCGCTCTGATCTGGGGGGTGAAGGCCGCGGTCAGCTGGTTGCTGTACCGCTGGTGGAAACTGAAACGCGCCGCAATGCGGTGACGTGATGTCTAGGCCGGGCGATGTCCGGCAGTCCCGGGCGACCGGGGCAACGAGAGAATGAACGAATGGGCCAGGCCCAGAGGGACGATATGATCGGACTTGAGCATTACCTAACCGTGGCAGCCACGCTGTTCGTGATCGGGATCTTCGGGCTGTTCCTGAACCGCAAGAATGTGATCATTCTGCTGATGAGCATCGAATTGATCCTGCTGTCTGTGAACATCAACTTCGTCGCCTTCTCGTCTTTTCTGCACGATATGGCGGGGCAGGTCTTCACGCTCTTCGTGCTGACGGTCGCCGCGGCCGAGGCCGCGATCGGGCTTGCCATCCTCGTGTGTTTCTTCCGCAACCGCGGCACCATCGCGGTCGAAGACGTCAATGTGATGAAGGGGTAAGAGACCTATGGAAACCATCATCCTCTTCGCCCCGCTCGTCGGTGCGATCCTGGCCGGCTTTGGCTGGAAAATCATCGGCGAGACGGCAGCCATGTGGGTTACCACGGGCCTGCTGTTCCTCTCCTGCGCACTGAGCTGGGTCGTCTTCCTCAGCTTCGACGGTGTCACCCAGCATATCGAGGTGCTGCGGTTCATCGAAAGCGGCTCGCTGTCGACCTCCTGGTCGATCCGGCTGGACCGACTGACCGCGATCATGCTGATCGTGGTGACCACGGTCTCCGCCTTCGTGCACCTCTACAGCTTCGGCTACATGGCGCATGACCCGGCTTTCAAGGACGGCGAAAGCTACAAGCCGCGGTTCTTCGCCTATCTGTCGCTCTTCACCTTCGCGATGCTGTCGCTGGTGACCGCCGACAACCTGGTGCAGATGTTCTTCGGCTGGGAGGGCGTGGGTCTCGCCTCCTACCTGCTGATCGGCTTCTATTATCGCAAGCCCTCGGCCTCCGCCGCCGCCATGAAGGCCTTCGTGGTCAACCGGGTCGGCGACTTCGGCTTCTCGCTGGGAATGTTCGCGCTGTTCTTCCTGTCCGACAGCATCAACTTCAACGATGTCTTCGCCTATGCGCCGACGCTGGCGGAAACCAAGCTGACCTTCCTCTGGGGGGAATGGACCGCTTCGGAAGTGATCGCCATCCTGCTCTTCATCGGGGCGATGGGGAAATCGGCGCAGCTGCTGCTGCACACCTGGCTGCCGGACGCGATGGAAGGCCCGACCCCGGTGTCGGCGCTGATCCACGCCGCGACCATGGTCACCGCCGGTGTCTTCCTGGTCTGCCGGATGTCGCCGGTGATGGAATTCGCCCCCTACGCGACGGGCTTCATCACCATTCTGGGCGCCATCACCGCCTTCTTCGCGGCGACCGTGGGCCTGGTTCAGACCGACATCAAACGGGTGATCGCCTATTCGACCTGTTCGCAGCTGGGCTACATGTTCGTGGCCGCCGGTGTCGGCGTCTATTCCGCGGCAATGTTCCACCTGCTGACGCACGCTTTCTTCAAGGCGCTGCTGTTCCTCTGCGCCGGTTCGGTCATCCACGCGATGCATCACGAGCAGGACATGCGGAACTACGGTGGTCTGCGCAAGAAGATCCCCTTCACCTTCTGGACCATGGTGCTTGGCACGCTGGCGATCACCGGTGTCGGCATTCCGCTGACCCACTTCGGCTTCGCCGGCTTCCTGTCCAAGGACGCCATCATCGAGAGCGCCTGGGCCGGCGGGTCGACCTTCGGCTTCTGGGCTCTGGTCATCGCGGCCGCTTTCACCAGCTTCTACTCCTGGCGTCTGATCTTCCTGACCTTCTTCGGCACGCCGCGCGGCGACAAACATGCGCATGATCATGCCCATGAAAGCCCGATGGTCATGCTGATCCCGCTGGGCGTTCTCAGCCTGGGCGCCGTCTTCGCCGGGATGCTGTGGTACAATAACTTCTTCGGCCACGCCGACCAGCTGGGTGAATTCTACGGGATCCCGGTTGCCGAGGCGACGATGCACGGTGACGCCGGCCACGGCGAGACCGCCGCGCATGGTGAAACCACCGCAGCGCATGGCGAGACGACCGCCGCCGCCGACACTGCCACCGAGGGCCACGCGGCCGAGGGTGGGGGCCATATGGTCTTCGCCGGCGAGCCGGGCCAGGGGGCGCTCTACATCGGGGCCGACAACCGTGTGCTGGAAGCTGCCCATGCGGCCCCCGCCTGGGTCAAGGTTTCGCCCTTCATCGCCATGGTGCTGGGCCTGCTGGTCGCGATCTGGTTCTACCTGGTCAACCCGGCGCTGCCCAAGAAGCTGGCCGAAAGCCAGCGCCCGCTCTACCTGTTCCTGCTGAACAAGTGGTACTTCGACGAACTTTATGACGCCGTTCTGGTGAAGCCCATCGTGGCTCTGGGCCGGCTGCTGTGGAAACGCGGCGATGGCAAGACCATCGACGGTTTCCTGAACGGGATCGCCCTGGGGGTCGTTCCGTTCTTCACCCGGCTCGCGGGCCGGGCGCAGTCTGGCTACATCTTCACCTACGCCTTCTGGATGGTGCTGGGCATAGCTGCCCTCGTTACCTGGATGTCGATCGGCGGAGGAGCACACTGATGGACAACCTGCTTTCCATTATCACCTTCGTGCCGGCACTGGCGGCGCTGATCCTGGCGGTGTTCCTGCGCGGCGATGATGCTGCGGCGCAGCGCAACGCCAAATGGGTGGCGCTCTTCGCCACCACGGTGACCTTCCTGATCTCCATCGCGCTCTATACCGAGTTCGATCCCTCCAACACCGGCTTCCAGTTCGTGGAAGAGGGCGAATGGCTGATGGGGATGAAGTACAAGATGGGCGTTGACGGGATCAGCGTGCTCTTCGTGCTGCTGACCACCTTCATCATGCCGCTGACCATTCTGGCCAGCTGGAATGTCACCGACCGGGTGAAGGAATATATGATCGCCTTCCTCATGCTCGAGACCCTGATGCTCGGCGTGTTCATGGCGCTCGATCTGGTGCTGTTCTACCTGTTCTTCGAAGCCGGTCTGATCCCGATGTTCCTGATCATCGGCATCTGGGGCGGGGCCAACCGCATCTATGCCTCCTTCAAGTTCTTCCTCTACACCTTCCTCGGCTCGGTTCTGATGCTGGTGGCGATGGTGGCGATGTATGCCGATGCCGGCACCACGGATATCGAGCTGCTGCTGACCCACGAATTCGCGACCGAGAGCTTCTCGGTGCTGGGGATCCACGTGCTGGGGGGCATGCAGACGATGCTGTTCCTCGCCTTCTTCGCCTCCTTCGCGGTGAAGATGCCGATGTGGCCGGTGCATACCTGGCTGCCGGACGCCCACGTTCAGGCGCCTACCGCGGCCTCGGTGCTGCTGGCGGCGATCATGCTGAAGATGGGCGGCTACGGCTTCCTGCGCTTCAGCCTGCCGATGTTCCCGGTTGGCTCCGACGTGATGGCGCCCTTGGTGCTGTGGATGTCGGCGATCGCCATTGTCTATACCTCGCTGGTGGCACTGGTGCAGGAGGACATGAAGAAGCTGATCGCCTATTCCTCGGTTGCGCACATGGGCTTCGTGACCATGGGTCTCTTCGCCACCAACCAGCAGGGGATCGACGGCGCCATCTTCCAGATGCTGAGCCACGGGTTCATCTCCGCCGCGCTCTTCCTCTGCGTCGGGGTGATCTATGACCGTATGCACACCCGTGAAATCTCCGCCTATGGCGGTCTGGTGAACCGGATGCCGGCCTATGCCCTGGTCTTCATGTTCTTCACCATGGGCAACATCGGCTTGCCGGGGACCTCGGGTTTCATCGGTGAATTCCTCACCATGATGGGCGTCTTCAAGGTCAACACCTGGGTTGCCGCCGTCGCCGCCACCGGGGTGATCTGGTCCGCCGCCTATGGCCTCTGGCTCTATCGCCGGGTGGTGTTCGGCGATCTGATCAAGGAGAGCCTGAAGACCATCAAGGACATGAGCGCGCGAGAGAAATGGATCTTCGCGCCGCTGGTGGCGATGACCCTGATCCTGGGCTTCTACCCGGCGCTGGTGACCGACATCATCAGCCCGTCGACCACCGCGCTGGTCGAGCATTTTGACACTGCGCTGGCTGCGGCCGAGGCCGCAACGCAGCACGCATCGAACTAAGGGAACCGGACAGATGATCCAGGCTGATCTCACTGTAATCCTGCCGGAAATCGTTCTGGCCCTCTTCGCCCTGCTGGCGTTGGTGGCGGCGGTTTACACCGGCAAGGACAAACTGGGCCCGACGCTGGTCTGGGTGACCGCCGCGCTGATGCTGCTGCTGGGGCTCTGGATCGGCACCGCGCCGGCCGGAACCCAGGAAGCCTTCGGTGGCATGTTCATCAACGACGGCTTCGCCCGTTTCGCCAAGGTGGTGATCCTGCTCTCCGCCGCGCTGGTCCTGGTGATGAGCCAGGAGTACATGTCGCGCCGCGGCATCCTGCGGTTCGAATATCCGGTGCTGGTGGCGCTGGGGGTCGTGGGCATGTTGGTCATGGTCTCCGCCGGGGACCTGATGACCCTCTATATGGGGCTGGAGCTGCAATCGCTGGCGCTCTACGTCGTCGCGGCGCTGCGTCGTGACAGCGTGAAGTCGACCGAAGCCGGCCTGAAATACTTCGTCCTCGGCGCGCTGAGCTCGGGCCTGCTGCTCTATGGCGCCTCGCTGGTCTATGGCTATGCCGGCACGACGCTGTTCTCCGGCATCATCCAGACGGCACAGCATGGCGAAGTGTCGATCGGCCTGCTGTTCGGCCTGGTGTTCCTGATCTCGGGCCTGGCCTTCAAAGTCTCCGCCGTTCCGTTCCACATGTGGACGCCGGACGTCTACGAAGGCTCGCCGACCCCGGTCACCGTCTTCTTTGCCACTGCGCCGAAGATGGCTGCGATGGGCATGCTGGCGCGGCTGCTGTTCGATGCCTTCGGCAATGCCATCCCGGACTGGAGCCAGGTGATCGCGGTGCTGTCGCTGCTGTCGATGTTCGTCGGCTCGGTCGCCGCCATCGGCCAGCGCGATATCAAGCGCCTGATGGCCTATTCTTCGATCACCCATATGGGCTTCGCCCTGATGGGTCTGGCTTCTGGCACCGTCTTCGGTGTGCAGTCGATGCTGATCTACATGGCGATCTACGTCACCATGAACATCGGCACCTTCGCCTTCATCCTGATGATGGAGAAGGACGGCAAGCCGGTGACCGATATCAACGCGCTGAACATGTATTCCAAGCGCGAGCCGGGCAAGGCGCTGGCGATGCTGGTGCTGATGTTCTCCATGGCCGGTGTGCCGCCGATGCTGGGCTTCTTCGGGAAGTTCTACGTGCTGCGCGCCGCCTATGAGGGTGGTCTGGCCTGGCTGGCGATCGCCGGTGTGGTGGCCTCGGTCATCGCGGCCTTCTACTACCTGCGGATCGTGTACTTCATGTACTTCGGCAAGGACGGTGAAGAGCTCGACACCCACCGTTCGCCGGTGCTGTGGCTGCTGCTGACCGCCTCCGCTGTGGTGATGGTCGCCGGGATCGTGAACATGTTCGGCGTGGATGGGGCAGCCGCTGCTGCCGCCGCCACGCTGCTGAACTGAGCAAATCGGGGCGCCCGGTCTGGGCGCCCCGCTGTATGGCGACAGAGTTGCCCCGGAGGTCCGCAGGATGAGCGTTTGGCCCGAAGCCTATGACCTCCGCATCTACGACGAAATCGACAGTACCCTGGCCGAGGCGGCGCGGATCGCCCCGGGGGTGAGCAGGCCGGTCTGGATGCTGGCGCGGTTGCAGACCGCAGCCCGTGCGCGACGCGGTCGTAACTGGGACAGCCCGCGCGGCAATCTCTACTCGACACTGGTCTATAATCCCGGCTGCGGCCCGCAGCAGGCGGCGCTGCGCAGTTTCGTGGCCGCGCTGGCGCTGTTCGATGCCTGCGTCGCGGTGATCGGCCGGGCCGAGGGGCTGGCGCTGAAATGGCCCAACGACGTCCTGCTGAACGGCGGCAAATTGGCCGGCATCCTGCTGGAGAGCCTCAGCCTGGGGCCCGACAGGCTGTATCTGGCCGTGGGAATCGGTGTGAACCTGGCCGATGCGCCGCCTGTCGAGGCGGTGGAGCCCGGGGCCGTGCGCCCGGTATCGCTGGCCGGAGAGACAGGGGTACTGATAACCCCGGACGATTTCCTGATCGAACTGGCGTTGGCCTACGACCGTTACGAGGCGCAGCTTTCGACCGAGGGGTTCGCCCCGATCCGCAGCGCCTGGCTGGCCCGCGCCGCGCGTCTGGGGGAGCAGATCGTCGCGCGCACCGGCACCTCGGAAACCGTCGGGATCTTCGAAACCATCGACACCGATGGCCAACTGGTTCTGTCCACCGCCTCTGGCCGCGTGCGGATCCCGGCGGCGGACGTCTATTTCTGATTTCATCGGGAGGGGAGGCCCCATGCTTCTTGCCATCGACTGCGGCAATACCAACACCGTGTTCTCGGTCTGGGACGGAGAGCGGTTCCTGTGCACCCTGCGCACCTCGACGCACCACGGGCGCACGGCGGATGCCTATTTCACCTGGTTCTCGACGCTGATGAAGCACTACGGGATCGAGGCGGAGATCAACGATGTGATCATCTCCTCGACGGTGCCGCGCGTGGTCTTCAACCTGCGCATCTTCGCCGACCGCTTCTTCGGCTGCCGGCCGCTGGTGGTGGGCCGACCCGACTGTCTGCTGCCGCATGACCCGCGCGTCGACGAGGGCACGCGGCCCGGGCCCGACCGGCTGGCCAATGCCGCCGGCGCCTTCGACCGCCACGGCGGCGATGTGGTGGTGGTCGATTTCGGCACCGCCACCAATTTCGACGTGGTCGCGGCCGATGGCGCCTATGTCGGCGGGGTGATCGCGCCGGGGGTGAACCTGAGCCTGGAGGCGCTGCATTCGGGGGCGGCGGCGCTGCCGCATGTGGATATCAGCCAGCCCGACAAGGTGATCGGCACAAATACGGTTGAATGTATTCAATCCGGCGTGTTCTGGGGCTATATCGGGCTGATTACCGGGATCATCGACCGCATCAAGGCTGAATACGGCCGCCCGATGAAGGTGATCTCGACCGGCGGTCTGGCGCCCCTGTTTCAGCAGGGCGAAGATTTGTTCGACCGCTTCGAAGACGACCTCACGATGCACGGGCTGACCGTGATCCATCGCTATAACAAAGAAAACGGAGTGATATGAGCAGCGAGAGACTGATCTATCTGCCGCTTGGCGGCGCAGGCGAAATCGGCATGAATGCCTATGTCTACGGCTACGGCGCGCCGGGAGAGGAGCGGCTGATCCTGGTCGATCTGGGCGTGGCCTTTCCGGACATGGACGGCACCCCGGGGGTCGATCTGATCATGCCCGACATCGCCTGGCTGAAGGAGCGGACGGACAGGCTGGAGGCTGTCTTCATCACCCATGCGCACGAAGACCACATCGGCGCGGTGTCGCATCTTTACAACGAACTGGGGGCGCCGATCTACGCGCGCGCCTTCACCGCCAATATCGCCCGCGGCAAGCTGTCGGAATACGGCCTGCCGGACGAGGCGGTGACCACTGCCTCCGCCTGGCCGGAGACGGTGAAGGCGGGCCCCTTCAGCATCGGTTTCCTGCCGATTTCGCACTCCATCCCGGAGAGTGCCGGGCTTGTGATCGACAGCCCGGCGGGCCGGGTGGTGCACAGCGGCGACTTCAAGCTCGACCCCGCTCCGGTGGTGGGGGAGGCCTTCGATCCGGAACTCTGGGCCGAGGTGGCCAAACCCGGGGTGCGGGCGCTGGTCTGCGATTCGACCAATGTGTTCTCGCCGCAGCCGGGCCGCTCGGAATCCGAGCTGGGCAAACCGATTGAGGAACTGGTCCTATCGGCCCAGGGCATGGTGGTGGCAACCACCTTCGCCTCCAATGTGGCCCGGTTGAAGACGCTGGCCGAGGCCGGCGATCGTGCCGGACGGTCCATTGTTCTGCTGGGCCGGGCGATGCGCCGGATGGTCGAGGCGGCGGTGGAAACCGGCGTTCTGCGCAGCTTTCCCAAGGTGGTGAGCCCGGAAGAGGCGCAGGACATCCCGCGTGAGAACCTGATGTTGCTGGTCACCGGCAGCCAGGGCGAGCGGCGCGCCGCCAGTGCCCAGCTCGCGCGCGGCAAGTACCGCGGGCTGGAGCTGAAGGAGGGCGACATGTTCCTGTTTTCCTCGAAGACCATCCCGGGCAACGAACGCGGCGTCATCCGCATCATGAACCAGCTGAGCGAGAAGGGCATCGACGTGGTCGACGATCACGGCGGCCTTTATCACGTGTCGGGCCACGCCAACCGCCCGGACCTGCAGCGGATGCATGAGATCATGCGGCCGCAGATGCTGATCCCGATGCATGGCGAACACCGCCATCTGCGCGAACATGCGCGGCTGGCCGAAGCCGGCGGCATCCAGTCGGTGATCGCGGTCAACGGTATGATGCTGGATCTCTCCGGCAATGCGCCGACGGTGGCCGACTATGTCGAGACCGGCCGCACTTATCTGGACGGCTCGGTCAAGGTTGGGGCGCTGGACGGGATCGTGCGCGACCGCATCCGCATGGCGCTGAACGGTCATATGGTGGTCTCTGTCGTTCTCGATGAGGACGATGATCCCATTGACGGCGCTTGGGTCGACATCAAGGGGTTGGCCGAGATGGGCAGTTCCAATGCCGGCCTGGTCGAGGTGGTGGAAGAGGATCTGAGCCAGTTCCTGGGCCGCGCCAACCGCAAGACGCTGACCGATGACGACAAGCTGGAAGAGGGGCTGCGCCGGGTCGCGCGTCAGAGCACGATGAACGAGATCGGCAAGAAGCCCGAGGTGACCGTGGTCATCAGCCGGTTGGGCTGATCTCCGTCGCGGCTGCGGCCGCGGCGGCTGTCAGAGGCCGAAGTGCTGTCGCCAACTGGCCGCCCGCATCGCGTCGCGGCGGCCAGAGGCGGCCAGTGCGGCATCGACATCCATATCTTCTCCCGTCTCCCGGTTCTGGGCCAGCGCCGCCAGCCGCATGGTGTACCATGCGGTGACACCCCCTTCGGGCCGGGTCGTGAAGCGGGGAAACCCTGGATCATGGCCGGAGGGCGTGCGCCAGCTCCGCGGCAACTGCGGATCGAGGACGAAGGCGCGTGCCAGCCCGATGACGTCGACGGCCCCTTCGCCGAGGGCCGACAGGGCCTGCGCCCGGGTCTTGAAACCGCCGGTCAGCATCAGCGGCTTGTTCGTCTGCCGGCGGGCGGCGCGGGCAAAGTCGAGGAAATAGGGGCCCTCTGTCGCGGCATTGTCGGAGGCGGAACTGGCGCCGGGAAAATAGGTGCCACCGCTGATCTCGATCAGATCCACACCAGTTTTGTCGAGGGCGGCGACGACCCTGAGCGCCTCCGCCCCGGTGAGCCCGCCTTCGAGCTGATCCGTTGCGTTCAGCTTGATCGCAATGGGGAAGGACGGGCCGACAGCCTGGCGCACGGCCTCGACAACCTCGATCACGATCCGCATCCGGCCGGTTATGTCGCCGCCATAGCCATCGCCGCGCCGGTTGAACAGCGGTGACAGAAACTGGCTGAGCAGAAAGCCATGTGCGGCGTGAACCTGGACCCCGCCAAAACCGAGCTCCTGTGCCAGACGGGCGGTGCGGGCGAACTGCGGCGGCAGCGCCCGGATGTCATCCGGGCTGAGGCCGGCGCAGTGCAGCCCGGGCAGATCGAGCGCACTTGGACCCCTGGGGCTGCTGGTGGCGGCATAGGCCAATGCGCCAGCATGCCCCAGTTGCAGCCAAAGCTG
The DNA here is from genome assembly GCF_030164425.1 of Pseudodonghicola flavimaris. GTDB lineage: Bacteria > Pseudomonadota > Alphaproteobacteria > Rhodobacterales > Rhodobacteraceae > Pseudodonghicola > Pseudodonghicola flavimaris. Next base: position 188,762 of record NZ_JASNJD010000001.1, read on the forward strand.
CGTCCCGTCCTGCTGGCCGGCCCGCGCCAACGCCGCGAATCCAGCCGGATCTGAGGCGTCGTTCAGGACGAGATTGCCGGGGTTCTCGGCGAAATGCGGATTGCCCTGAACCTCTCCCACAAGCGACAGGGCCAGCCCGCCATCGGCCCAGCGGCGATAAAGATGCATCTGTGCTTCGGTCGGGGCGCCGCAGCCATCGCCCAGAGCATCGGACATCGCCGATTTGGCGATCCGGTTCTTCAACGTGACGCCGCAGGGCAGGGGGAGCGGCCGGTACAACAGGTCTGCCTCTGCCTTCAGTGTCATCTCGGCCTCCGTCTCTGCCCCAAGGAGCCTGCGCGAACTAATCATGGCGGACAGGGGATGGCCAGCCGAAGTACGGAAATGAAAACACCCCGGACTGGCCGGGGTGTCAGAATGTTCCCGTTTTAGGCCGCCTCAGGCGGTGGCGCGGCGCTCTTCAAAGCTCAGCGCGATGAAGCTGGGCATGTGATTGCCCATGCCGACGACCTTGCTGTCCTGGCCACGGCTGCTGCTGCTGCGCGATTTCGAGGATTTCGGCGCGCCGGATTTGTGGCTGCTGCTGCTGCTACTGCTGCCCGAGGCCTTCGGCGCCGGTTTCGATGCGGGTTTCGACCGCGACCGTTCGCTGCTCCGGCTGTCGTCGCTTTGCGGTGCGTCGGCTTCGGGCGCCTCTGCCACCTCCGCCACCGGGGCGGATTTTAGCGGGTTCTCCAGGCGCGGAATCTGCTTCTGCAGCAGCCGCTCTACCGCGTCGAGCAGCTTTTCGTCGCGGGTCGAGGAGATGGTGATCGCCTTGCCCTCACGCCCGGCGCGGCCGGTGCGGCCGATGCGGTGGACATAGTCCTCGGCATGGCTGGGCACGTCGAAGTTGAACACATGGCTGACGCTGGGCACGTCGAGCCCCCGGGCGGCGACGTCCGAGGCCACGAGGATGCGCAGCGAGCCGTCGCGGAAGCCATCGAGGGTCCGGGTCCGCTGGCTCTGGTCCAGATCGCCGTGGATCGGGGCCGCGTCATAGCCGTATTTCTTCAGCGATTTCGCGACGATATCGACATCGGTCTTGCGGTTGCAGAAGATGATGCCGTTGGACAGCTTGTCGCCCTCGCCATCGATCAGCGCCCGCAGCAGGTGGCGTTTCTCGCTGCCCTCGCGGTCGCGGCGCGAGGCTTTGAATTCCACCACCGCCTGTTCGATGGTCTCCGAGGCGGTCGCCTGGCGGGCGATCTCGATCCGTTCGGGATTCGACAGGAAGGTATTGGTGATCCGCTCGATCTCCGGCGCCATGGTGGCCGAGAAGAACAGGGTCTGGCGGGTGAAGGGGGTGAGCGAGAAGATGCGTTCGATATCGGGGATGAACCCCATGTCCAGCATCCGGTCGGCTTCGTCCACCACCATGATCTGCACGCCGGTCAGCAACAGCTTGCCGCGTTCGAAGTGATCCAGCAGCCGGCCCGGGGTAGCGATCAGCACGTCGACGCCCTTGTCGATCAGCGCGTCCTGCTCCTTGAACGAGACGCCGCCGATCAGCAGCGCCTTGGTCAGCTTCAGGTGCTTGGTGTAGGTGTCGAAGTTTTCCGCCACCTGGGCGGCCAGTTCCCGTGTCGGGCACAGAACCAGCGACCGCGGCATCCGCGCCCTGGCACGGCCGCGCGCCAGCAGCGTGATCATCGGCAGCGTGAAGCTGGCGGTCTTGCCGGTGCCGGTCTGGGCGATGCCCAGCACGTCGCGGCCCTGCAGCGCCGGCGGAATCGCGCCCGCTTGAATGGGGGTCGGGCTTTCATACCCGGCTTCTTCGATGGCTTTCAGAACCTTGGGGTTCAGATTCAGGTCAGTGAATTTCGTCATATGTTACCGCATTTCGCGGACATCGACTTGGCCCGCGCATCTGATCAGGAGCCGGCCCCGGTTGGTGCTGCGACTTTCGCATACCGGCTCGTGCAGCCGCATAGCAAAATCTGGGGATGGGGTCAAACAGAGTTGCAAAAGCATGAAAATTCATTGCAAACCCTGATCTTTTGGAAACGGTTTCCGGCTATCCGTGGAACTGTTTCCGGTACTTCGCCGTCAGATCGAGCTCGCAGCGATGCAACAGGCCTTCGCGCTCCAGCGCCCCGCGCAGGCTGGGGGTGTCGGCGCAAAGCTCGTCGTAGAAGGCGCGCAGACCGGCATCACCCTCGCTGTCGTGAATGGTGCTGAGAACCTCGTGCAGGGTCAGCCCCCCGTGTTCGCGGGGCCGCGAAGGGGCCAGTTCGGCGCGATAAGAGCCCTGCGACAGCCGGTACTGAAAGCTGGCGATCCACTCGTCCCAGTTCTTGGCGTGGTTGTGACAGAGCAGGGTGTCGCGCAGCTCGGTCTCCCCGGGATTCATCTGATCGCCGACAAAGACATTGTGGATCTTCAGCGTTGTCGGCCCCAGCCCGGTGCGCACGAAGAGCTTACCGGCCAGATGGCTGAGAAAGCCGCCCTTCACGAAGGCCCCGAAGCGGGGATAGAGCCGTTCCACCGTCGCCTCTCGTTCCGGGCCGGCGGGGATGAACCCCTTGAACAGCGGCTCCGGCCCGGCCAGCGCCTCGATCGGGCGGACCCGGGCACAGAGGATATCGGCGGGCAGGGCGGCCAGCTGATCGGCCAGCGGGGGCCCGGGCCAGAGGAATTCGTCGACGTCGATGTGAATCAGCCAGTCGACATCGCGGGCACGACGATAGAGCCGGGTGGCATTGGCGGTCTGCCGCGCCTGATGCTTGACCGGCCGCTTGCCGCGTTTGCGCCAGTAGGCCTCGTCACAGGCGAAGACGCGGATTTTCGGATGTGCCTTGAGCCGGTCGAAAGTCTCCTGCTCAGGATCGTCGAGATGGATGTAGAGCCGATGCGCCCCGAGTTCGAGGTGATAGGCAGCGAATTCGAGAATCTCTCTCTCATCCGCCTTTATGGTGCTGACGATGCCCCATTTGATGCCGGCTTCGGATCGCTTTGGCTCCATTGCGCTGTATCCCGATTGCCCCAAGCCAAGGAGCGCTGCGGCAGGGCTCCGGTTGCCCCTGAGGTCTAGCACAGGCCTCAGGGCATGCGAAGGGGGGGGCGGGAGGTGTGGGTATCTCAGCCGTGGTGCGGCACCCAGGCGCGCGTCAGGGCAGGTCGCCGAACCAGCGCGCGACTTTCTCGTCGAGATCGAGAGACGCGGTCAGCAACATGCCATGGGCCGCCAGCCGCTCCAGCAGCTCCGGGGTGGCGGCGTTCAGCTCGTCATAGAACCGACGCAGGCCGGCGGTGCCGGAATCCTCGATCACGATATCGATCACGTCGCGCAACCGCATGCGATCGCGCAGTTTTTCGCGATAAGAGCCCTTGTTCATCCGGAACTTCAGATGGCGTTCGAAATGGGTCCAGTCGGGCGCATGGGCATGGCCCAGGTGAACCTCGGGCAGACGTTCGAAATTGGTGATCGGCTGGCCCTTGTGCAGCACGGCATGGATGCCCAGCCGGATCTGCGGCAGGCCGGTGCGGGCGATGTTCTTGCCGCCGGTGTAGCCTAGGAACCCCTCGGGCACATAGGCACCGTAATCGGGGTAGATGCGGACCAGCTCGGCCTTGGTCAGCCCCAGTTCGCGCCGGGTCAGCTTGAAGTGCGAGGGACCGCGCCAGGGATCGGGCTGGGCCAGCAGCTCTGCCGGGCGGACGCGGGCAAAGGCGGCCTCTGGGGCGACGGCGGCCAGAATCTCTGCCATCGGGCGCGGCGCGATCAGGAATTCGTCGACATCGATATGGGTCAGCCAGTGCAGGTCGCTCTTGCGATAGGCGCGGGAGGCGTTGAAGGCCTGGCGCAGCTGATGCGAACTACGCGCCCGCTCGGGCTTGTCCTGCCAGTAGGCATCATCGCATTGGGTCAGCCGCACCCGGGGGTGCGGCGCGAAGAACTCCACCACCTGCGGGTCGGGCTCATCGAGGTAGATATCGACCAGCGCCGCCCCGAGATCGAGGTGATAGGCCGCGAACCGGGCGATCGCCTGTAACGGCGCCTTGATGGTCGAGACGGTCCCCCAGCGCAGCCGGTCGGGGTCGGTTTCGCGCTTGCGGTGCGGCACCTTCAGCGCGATGCCGGGCTTGGCCGTCTCAGCCATCCGCGCTCAGACCATCATCTCTTTGGTCGCGCTCAGCGTCAGGTCGGGATAATCCCGTTCGATCCGGTCGATATCCCATTGCAGCCGGGTCAGATAGACGATGTCGCCGTCGTGATCGTGGGCGATATGCTGCTTGTTGGCATTGACGAATTTGTCCACCGCCAGCTTGTCGCCGCTGACCCAGCGGGCCGAGGTGAACTGGCTGGGCTCGAAGCGCACCGGCAGGCCGTATTCCATCTCGATCCGGGAGGCCAGAACCTCGAACTGCAGGGCGCCGACGACGCCGACGATGAAGCCGGAGCCGATCGAGGGTTTGAACACCTTGGCGGCGCCTTCCTCGGCGAATTGCATCAGCGCCTTTTCCAGGTGCTTGGCCTTCATCGGGTCGCCCGCGCGCACCGTCTGCAGCAGTTCCGGCGCGAAGGAGGGGATGCCAGTGACCCGCAGTGCCTCGCCCTCGGTCAGCGTGTCGCCGATGCGCAGCTGGCCGTGGTTGGGGATGCCGATGATATCGCCGGCCCAGCCCTCTTCCGCCAGTTCGCGGTCGGAGGCGAGAAACAGCACCGGGTTCGACACCGCCATCGGTTTCTTCGATCGCACGTGCAGCAGCTTCATGCCGCGCTTGAAGTGGCCCGAGGCCAGCCGGACAAAGGCCACCCGGTCGCGGTGCTTGGGGTCCATATTGGCCTGAACCTTGAAGACGAAACCGGCGACCTTGGTTTCCTCCGGCAGGATCTGGCGCGGGCTGGCCTGTTGTGGCTGCGGCTCCGGCCCGTAGGTGCCGATGCCGTCCATCAGTTCCTTCACCCCGAAGGAGTTGATGGCGGAGCCGAACCAGATCGGCGTCATGTGACCTTCGAGCACCGCCTGCGGGTCGAGCTTGGGCAGCAGTTCGCGGGCCATCTCCAGCTCTTCCATCAGCTGGTCCAGCAGATGGGCGGGGACATGTTCGGCCAGCTTGGGATCGTCCAGCCCCTCGATCTTGATCGATTCCGCGATCTTGTTGCGGTCGGCGCGGTCCATCAGTTCCAGCCGGTCGCGCAGGATGTCGTAGCAGCCGATGAAATCGCGGCCCTGACCGATCGGCCAGCTGGCCGGGGTCACGTCGATCGCCAGCATCTCCTGGATCTCGTCGATGATCTCGAAGGTGTCGCGGCTCTCGCGGTCCATCTTGTTACAGAAGGTCAGGATCGGCAAATCGCGCAGGCGGCAGACCTCGAACAGCTTCTGGGTCTGGCTTTCCACCCCCTTGGCGCCGTCGATCACCATCACCGCCGCGTCCACCGCCGTCAGGGTGCGATAGGTGTCCTCGGAAAAGTCCGAGTGGCCGGGGGTATCGACCAGGTTGAAGCGGAAGTTGCCATAGTCGAAGGACATCGCCGAGGCCGAGACCGAGATGCCGCGGTCCTTTTCCATCTGCATGAAGTCCGACCGGGTCCGCCGGGCCTCGCCCTTGGCACGCACCTGTCCGGCCATCTGGATGGCGCCCCCGTAAAGGAGGAATTTCTCCGTCAGCGTGGTCTTGCCCGCATCCGGGTGAGAGATGATCGCAAAGGTGCGGCGCCGGGCGATTTCCGGCGGCACGGCGGGTCTGTTCGAGGCGGTGTCCAGCATGGTCGCGCGTATAGGCGCGCTCGGGGGCGGAGGCAAGGAAATCAGCGCCTAGTCGGTCGAGGCGCGGCGCAGCAGGTCGATGGCGTCCGGCCGGTCGAGCAGCGCCTTCTGCACGTCGACGCCATGGGCGTCCTGACGGGCATGACCGGGCAGGTCGTCGCCGATCTGATCCAGAAGTTCGGGCGGCAGCGCCGGGCGGGTGCGCGGATCGACCAGCAGGCTCTCGGCGGCGATGCCTTCGGCATAGATGATGTGATGGCGGTCGAACAGCAGCTGGAAATAATCGACGAAGCCGCCGGTCTGGACATAGACCTTGTCGCCGTCGATCAGGTGGCGCGCCTTGACCAGAAGTTCGGGCCGGCCGGCGCCCAGCCGGTCGCTGCGCTGGTAGACGAACAGACGGTGATCGGGGCTCACCACCAGATCGCCGGAATTGTTCAGCGTGCCGGCGGTGATCACGATGGGGGCGAAGGCGCCGGCGGCGCGCACCGTGCTCTGGCCGATCCAGCGAATCTCCTGCGGGCCGTCGTCGCGGGTCAGCACCCTATCGCCGACCTTCAGATCCTCGATGGCGACCTGGGCGCCGGTCGCCAGGGTGATCCGGGTGCCGCGGGAGAAGGACACGCAGGCGATCTGGGCGAATTTCACCCGTGCGCTGTCGCGGTCGACGCGGACCAGGCGATATTCCGTCTTCGGCCGCAGCGGGCTCAGCGGCAGCAGCGACAGGCCGGCGATCAGCCCCTCGGGGTCGAGTTCGACCAGGATCAGCGCCTCGGTCATCTGGCCGTCGGGGGACATGAACTGCAGCGCGCTGTCCAGATGCAGCGGCGCGCCGGGGGTGCCCCGCTCACTGTTCTCGGCGATGCGGAAGCCGCCGTCGCCGAGCGCCTCCAGCACCAGCCGCTGCGGTTCCGCCTCCGGGCTCAGCTCATAGATGTCGTCGAGGATCAGATCGTCCATGTCGGCGATGGGATCGCCCAGATTGGCGCCTTCGGTGACGCGAAAGCTGCGGGCGGGATAGACGGCGATCGCCTGAATCGGGCTGTCTGTTGTGGTCACGGGCAGGGACCTTTATCAAATGGCGTAGACGGCTCAGCGCGTCCCGGGTCGATGAGACCCGGAACCGGTGAGAGCGGAAACCCCGCTGACGCTAGGTTAGGCCTGAATTGTGGCATATCCGGGCCGAGATGCGGGAGATATACGGGCAGACGCCCGGGCGCGGCGCCATCCCGGGGGCCGGGCTTTAGATCAGGGGAGAGGTGAAGATGGACCTTGGACTTTCCGGAAAACGTGCGCTGGTCTGTGCCAGCAGCAAGGGGTTGGGGCTCGGTTGTGCCGAGGCGCTGGCCGCCGAAGGCGTCGATCTGGTGATGAACGCGCGCGGTGCCGAGGCGCTGGAAGCCAGCGCCGAGGATATCCGCACGACCTATGGCGTCGATGTGGTGACGGTGGCCTGCGACGTGACCACGCCCGAGGGCCAGGCGGCGGTTCTGGCCGCGGCCGAGGGGGTCGATATCCTGGTCAACAACGCCGGCGGTCCGCCCCCGGGGATGTGGACCGACTGGGAGCGCGAGGATTTCATCAAGGCGCTCGATTCCAACATGCTGACGCCGATCGCCTTCATCAAGGCGCTGGTGCCGGCGATGATGGATCGCGGCTGGGGCCGGGTGGTCAATATCACCAGCCAGGCCGTGCGCGCGCCGATCCCGGTGCTGGGCCTGTCGAACTCGGCCCGTACCGGGCTGACCGGCTACGTGGCCGGCACCTCGCGTCAGGTGGCGGGCTCCGGCGTGACGATCAACAACCTGTTGCCGGGGCTGCATGCCACCGACCGGGCGGAATCGCTCGACACCGCGGCGGCGGCGCAGCAGGGGATCACCATCGAGGAGGCCCGCGCGCGGCGCTGCGCCTCGATCCCGGCGGGGCGCTACGGCACCCGGCAGGAATTCGGCGCCGCCTGTGCCTTCCTCTGCTCGCAACACGCGGGTTTTATCGTCGGCCAGAATATTCTGCTGGACGGCGGCGGCACCAACCTGACCATGTAAACCCTGCCGGGCCGGGGCTGGGCGCCCCGGCCTCTTTCTTTGGGGAGGCCACGATGAAACACGAAGCGGTTCAGACCTATTACGGGGAAACCCTGCAGGGCAGCGGCGATCTGCAGACCAATGCCTGCTGCACCGCCGGTGCGGTGCCCGATCATCTCAAGGCGATTCTGGCCAAGCTGCACGACGAGGTGCTCAGCCGCTATTACGGCTGCGGGCTGATCGCCCCCGAGGCGCTGGAGGGGATGCGGATCCTCGATCTGGGCTGCGGCGCCGGGCGCGATGTCTATGCGCTCTCGGCCATGGTCGGCGAAAGCGGCCGGGTGGTGGGCGTCGACATGACGCCGGCCCAGCTGGAGGTCGCGCGGCGCCATCAGGACTTTCATGCCGAGGCCTTCGGTCATGCCGGCTCGAATGTGGAGTTCCACGAGGGGTTCATCGAAAAGCTGGACGCGCTCGATCTGGAGCCGGGCTCCTTCGATGTCATCGTGTCGAACTGCGTGCTCAACCTCGCCACCGACAAGGCGGCGGTGCTCAGGGGGGCGCAGCGGCTGCTGCGCCCGGGCGGCGAGATGTATTTCTCCGATGTCTATGCCGACCGCCGCATCCCGGCGGCGCTGGCCGAAGACGAGGTGCTCTATGGCGAATGCCTGTCGGGGGCGCTTTACTGGAACGATTTCCTGACCATGGCCCGGGCGGCGGGGTTCGGCGATCCCCGGCGGGTGGAGCACCGGCCGCTGACGATCGAGAACCCGGCGCTGGAGGCGCGGGTGGCGCCGATCCGTTTCCTGTCGGCCACTTACCGTCTGTTCAACCTGCCGGGGCTGGAACCGGCCTGCGAGGATTATGGCCAGGCGGTGATCTACAAGGGCACGGTGCCGGGAGCGCCGCATGCGCTGCGCCTCGACGATCACCACGTGATCGAAACCGGACGGGTGTTCCCGGTCTGCGGCAACACCTGGCGGATGCTGGCCGAGACTCGGCTGGCACCGCATTTCGACTTCATCGGCGATTTCTCGACCCACTACGGCATCTTCGCCGGCTGCGGCGGTGACAGCCCGTTTGACGATCTCGTCGCCGGCAGCGGGGCCGCCAGCAGCGGCGGGTGCTGCTGACCGCTTGTTCCCGCCGCCGGGGATTGCTATGCCCGGCGGCACCCCGGATTGTCCCCGGGCTTGGCAAAGAGGCTGCTGTTGAGCGCTGAGAACGACACCCCCCGGCTTGAGACCAGGAACCTCGTGCGTCACTTCGATGGCCGCCGGGTGGTCGACGACGTGTCGCTGAGCATCCGTGCCGGCCAGGTGACCTGCCTGCTGGGCCCGTCGGGCTGCGGCAAATCCACCACGCTCAGGATGATCGCCGGGGTGGAGATGCAGGATTCGGGCGAGATCTGGGTCGATGGCAAGCTGGTCTGCGACACCATCTTCCGGGTGCCGCCGGAACGCCGCGAAATCGGGCTGATGTTCCAGGACTTCGCCTTGTTCCCGCATCTGAGCGTGGCCGACAACGTCGCCTTCGGGCTGCGCCAGGGCAGCAAGGCGGAGAAACGTGCGCGGGTCGAGGAACTGCTGACCCGGGTGCATCTGATCGGCCATATCGACGATTATCCGCACCAGCTGTCGGGCGGCGAACAACAGCGGGTGGCGTTGGCGCGGGCGCTGGCGCCGCGGCCGAAGATCATGCTGATGGACGAACCCTTCTCCGGGCTCGACAACCGGCTGCGCGACGGGATCCGCGATGAGACGCTGGCGCTGCTGAAGGAAGAGAACACCGCCGTTCTGCTGGTGACGCATGAGCCGGAAGAAGCGATGCGCATGGCCGACGAGATCGCCCTGATGCGTGCCGGTCGGATCGTGCAGCGCGGCGCGCCCTATAACGTCTACACCCGCCCGGCCGATCTGGCGGCGGTGGCGTTTTTCAGCGATACCAACGTGCTGCAGGCGCGGGTGCAGGGGGCGCTGGCGGAAACGCCCTTCGGTCAGTTTCTGGCGCCGGGGGTGCCGGATGGCACCGATGTGGATATCGTGTTCCGTCCGCAGCATGTGCGGCTGGATTTCGACCGTGGCGGGCAGGGACCGCTGCCGACGCCCTCCGAAGGGGTGGCGGCGCGCGGCGTGGTGGAACGGGCGCGGTTTCTGGGCCATGAGAGCCTGGTGGAATTCCGCATGGATTACGATGGCTCGCTGCTGAAGGCGACGGTTCCCAATGTGTTCCTGCCGCAGCCCGGCCGAGTGATGTGGCTGACCGTGCGCCGCGACCGCTGCTTCGTCTTCCCGGCCTGAGCCGCGGCGCGGAAACCTCTGGCGCCGGCGCAACCGCCGCGCAATACTCTGCCGCGAGGGGCGTCAGGACGGGAGGCCGGATATGGACGACATCGGCATCATGACAGAGGCGGAGCGCGCGCGTGTCTCCGACTGGGCGGCGGCGGAGGGCTGGAACCCCGGCGCCAGCGATATGGCCTGTTTTGCCCGGGTCGATCCGCAGGGGTTTTTCGCCGGCCGCCGGAAAGGCGAAATGGTCGCCTCGATCTCGGTGGTGAACTACGGCACTGATTTCGCCTTTCTCGGATTCTACATCGTTCAGCCGGAGCTGCGCGGGCAGGGCCATGGGCTCAGGCTGTGGCAGGCGGCGATGGAACATGCCGGCGACCGGGTCGTCGGGCTGGACGGCGTGGTGGCGCAGCAGGCGAATTACCAGCGGTCGGGATTCGATCTGGCCTATCGCAACATCCGGTTCGGCGGCGTGATCGGACCGATGGCGCCGGAGCCGGGGCTGGAACTGCGGCCGGTGACGGCGCCCTTCGCGGCGCTGGAGCGGATGGATGCAGAGGTGTTTCCCGCCACCCGCAGCGCCTTCTGGGAGGCCTGGCTGACCGCGCCGGGCCACCGCTCGGTCGCCGCCTTCGACGGAGCGGCGCTGGCGGGTTTCGGTACGCTGCGGGCCTGTCAGTCCGGTTATAAGGTCGGGCCACTGGTGGCCCGCGATCTGGGCGCGGCCCGCGCTGTGCTGGGCGAACTGACCCGCGATCTGCCGGCCGGGGCGGAGGTCTTCCTCGACGTGCCGGAACCGAATGTGGAGGCGGTGGTGATGGCCAAGGGGTTGGGGCTGCGCCCGGTCTTCGAGACCGCCCGCATGTATCGCGGCCCGGCGCCTCACGTCGATCTTTCCCGCGTCTTCGGCGTCACCACCTTCGAATTGGGGTGAGGCGCGCCCGGAAAAAGGTCCGGGGGACCTTTTTCAGGTCCGAACGGGCGGAGCTCCGGGGCAGGCGCGCCAGGGAGACAGGGGGGCGGGGCCAGGCGTGTAACGCTGACCCGTCAGTTTGACGTCAGCAAGAGGCGATTTCCCGAGGTCCCTGCCTTTGCGGAATTTCGGGGAAATTCCGCTGTCGCGCCCGGGGCGGGCGCGGGCCTCCGGCGGGGATATTTGGACCAGGTCGAAGGGCCGGGTCAGCCCGGCGCCCGGAGGTCGGCAAGGCGCTTTCCGGGCTCGTCGACGAAGAGCTCCGGCAGCGGCAGCGCCTCCTCGATCAGATCGACCCGGCATTCGCGGAAATCGCCGGCGGTCTCGCTCCAGCCGGTGAGGGTCCAGATGCGGCCCCAGTGATCCAGTTCAAGCGGCCGCAGCGTTTCTTCGGCGATGCTGCCATCGGCGCGGCGGTGGCGCAGCCGCAGTTTCTGCCGGCCGCGGATGGCGCTGCGCAGGGCGGCCATATGGGAGAAGCCGCGGGCGGCATCGGCAAAGGGGCTTGGCGCGAATTTCCACGCCTCGGCCTCGGGCAGGCCGGTTTCCGGCAGCAGCGCGTCGATCTTGTCGGCGAGGCGTTGCGCCGCGCTCTTGAACCCGGGGTCGGGGGCCTCGGCCACGATGGCGAGACCGAGGTGCAACACTTCCAGCTCCTCCGGGCTGAGGGCGAGCGGCGGCAGCACTGTGGTCCCGGTTGCGCGGTAGCCGCTGCCGCGGGTGCCGGTCACCGGGACGCCGGCCGCGGCCAGCCGCTCCATGTCGCGGTAGATCGTGCGCAGCGAGACGTCGAGCCGGCGCGCCAGATCCTCGGCGCGGTGGCACTGACCATCGCGAAGGATTCGGGTGAGCTGGAACAGGCGGTCCTGGCGCGGCATGGCACAGTTATGGGGGGATTCGTCGGTTTTGCCCAGAAAAACTGCCAAAAACATGTCAGGAGTGGACGGGGCGCCGCGGCGGGCGGCGATTTTGCCACCTGATCCGGCCCGGGCAGGGCGGTGCGCGCTTCCGGCGCGGCGGGCGTCTCGGCTATCCAGAGGGGGACAGCGCCCGGGGAATCCTCTGCCGCCGGGCCCACGCAAGGAGATATCATCATGCTGAACAACATCGGCCTTCCCGGCCTGCTTCTGATCGCCGTCGTCGTCCTGGTCCTGTTCGGGCGGGGCAAGATCAGCTCGCTCATGGGCGAGGTGGGCAAGGGCATCACCGCCTTCAAGAAGGGCGTGACCGACGGCACCAAGGAGCTGGAAGAAGACGCGGCCACGGCGGCCAAGGACGTGACGCCGGAGACCGAAGCCGAAAAAGACAAGGCGTAACCACCCATGTTCGACATGGGCTGGTCCGAACTGCTGGTCGTCGGCGTCGTCGCCCTGATCGTCGTGGGGCCGAAGGATCTGCCGGTGCTGTTCCGCAATGTCGGCCGTTTCGTCGGTAAGGCGCGCGGCATGGCGCGCGAATTCAGCCGCGCCATGAACGAGGCGGCCGACGAATCCGGCATGCGTGACGTCGCCAAGACCTTCAAGACCGCGACCAATCCGCTGGGCTCGGCGATGGACGGGGTCAAGGATGCCGCCCGCGGCCTGACCGAGGGCATGGGCAGCGGCAAATACGATCCCGAGAGCGAGACCGGCAAGCTGGCGGCCAAGCGCAGCGAGGATGCCAAGCGGATCCAGGCCACGACCGCCAAGGCCGCGGCAGAGCGCAAGGCGCGCGAGGCGCAGGATGCCCTGGCCAAGGCCGAGGCCGAGCTGCAGGCGCTGAACGATCCGGCGCCAGAGGAGCCTGAGAGCAAGACATGAGCAAGACCGACACCGACGACCAGATCGACGACAGCTCCGCCCCGCTGATCGAGCATCTGGCAGAGCTGCGAACGCGGCTGATTCACGCCGTGGTGGCTTTCCTGGTGGGGATGATCATCTGCTTCACGGTGGCCACGCCGATCTTCAATTTCCTGACCAATCCGCTGTGTCAGGTGCTGGCGGATCGTGGCCAGGACTGCGATCTGATCTTTATCAGCCCGCAGGAAGGCTTCTTCGTGGCGATCAAGGTGTCGCTGCTGGGCGGGCTGATCCTGTCGTTCCCCTATATCGCCTATCAGATGTGGCGGTTCGTGGCGCCGGGGCTCTACAAGTCCGAGAAGGGGGCGTTTCTGCCCTTCCTGGTCGCCTCGCCCTTCATGTTCCTGCTGGGGGCGGGTTTTGCCTTCTACGTGGTGACGCCGCTGGCCTATGATTTCTTCCTGGGCTTCCAGCAGTTCGGCGCCGATGGCACGGCGGTGGCCGATGGCGCCGCGCCGCTCAGCGTGGTGTTTCAGGGCTCGGCGCAGGAATATCTGAACCTGACGATCAAGTTTATCGTCGCCTTCGGCCTCTGCTTCCAGCTGCCGGTGCTGCTGACACTGATGGGCAAGGCGGGGCTGGTCAGCGCCGCCGGCCTGGCCGGGGTGCGCAAATATGCCGTGGTGGCGATCCTGATCCTCGCCGCCATCGTGACGCCGCCGGATGTGGTGACGCAGATCATCCTCTTCACCGTGGTCTACGGGCTCTATGAGATCTCGATCTTCCTGGTGCGCCGGGTCGAGGCCAAGCGCGAGGAACAGCTGCGCGCCGAGGGCTACTACGACGACGAGGAAGAGATCGACGATCCGCTGATGGCGGAGTTCGACGCGGACGAGAGTTCCAAGACGGACTGAGCCCGAGGGCTGACCTGACACGGGGGGGGCGTGCGGCGGGATCCGCGCGCCCCCTTTTCCTGTTCGGCCTATGCCCTCTTGTTGCGCCTGCGCTTTCCTGCTTGAACCGCCCAAGGACGGATTGGAGGACGACAGCATGCAGATGGATCAGCCCACGCTCAGCCGGATTGCCGCGGCGCTGGAACGGATGGCCCCGGCGCCGATGCCGGCCCCGGATTTCACCGCGGCCCCGGGCTTTGTCTGGCATGTGGAGCCGGACCGGCTGGAGCCGGTGGCGCGGATCAACCGGGTGCGGATGGATCTGCTGGTGGGGATCGACCGGTCACGCGATACGCTGCTGGAGAACACCCGCCGCTTCGCCCGGGGCTTCGGCGCCAACAATGCGCTCCTCTGGGGCGCGCGGGGGATGGGGAAATCCAGCCTGGTCAAGGCGATCCATGCCGAGGTGAGCGCGGACCACCCCGATCTGAAACTGGTGGAACTGCAGCGCGAGGATCTGCCCAGCGTCGGCCGCCTGCTGACCCATCTGCGGGCGGCGCCGCAGCGGTTCATCCTGTTCTGCGACGACCTGTCGTTCAGCCATGACGACCAGCATTACAAGAGCCTCAAGGCGGTGCTGGATGGCGGGATCGAGGGGAGGCCGGAGAATGTGGTGCTCTATGCCACCTCGAACCGGCGCCACCTGATGCCGCGCGACATGATCGAGAACGAACGCTCCAGCGCCATCAACCCCTCCGAGGCGGTGGAGGAGAAGGTCTCGCTCTCCGACCGTTTCGGTCTGTGGCTGGGCTTCCACCCCTGCAATCAGGACGACTATCTGGCGATGATCGGCCGCTACTGCGCCCATTACGACGTGACGGTCGAGCCGGAGGTGCTGCGGGCAGAGGCGATCGAATGGCAGGCCACCCGCGGGTCCCGCTCGGGCCGGGTCGCCTGGCAGTTCTTCACCGATCTGGCCGGCCGCCATGGGGTGAGCCTGTAGCGTCGCGGCTCGGCTTCATTTGTTGAGCCGACGGGCACGGAAGCGGACTACGCTGCCATCCGCGCCAATAATCGTGACATTCTTGCCGTTGGCATGCAGGTGCAGGTCGTAGATGGAGTCGCGGGTGACCCAGTCATTCTTGACTGGTCTGAGGGCATAGGGGACGGGATCGAACCCTTTGATCTGCCAGATCAGTCTGCTGCAGTCGCTGTTGATGATCAGCGTCACCGTCAGCGCACGGTCACGGATGAGGTAGGTGCCGTTCGCCCAGGGGCAGGCGGCACTGAACGTGGCGGAAAAGGTCAGCCAGACGATTGCGATGACGAGGCCCGGTTGCATTCCTCCCTCCCGTTCCCACGCATCGAAATGATAGCACGAAATGGCGGAAGCAGAAATCAGCTGCTGCATGGGGCCTGCCGGCTGACACAGGCGACCAAGATGGTCGCCGGTCCAGCCGGGGGGAGGTCAGAGCGAGAGCTTATTTCAGGTAAGGCGCCGGATCGACGCTTTCGAACCCGTCGCGGACCTCGAAATGCAGATAGGCGTCGCTGCCGCTGCGCAGCTGAGCCAGGGTCTGGCCGCGTTTCACCCGGTCGCCCTTGTTCACCGCGATTTCGGTCACATTGGCATAGACGGTCAGCAGGTTGGCATCGTGGCGCACAACGATGATCGGCACCTGATCGGCGTCCTGGGTGATGGCGGCGACGGTGCCCTCGCGGGCCGCCTTCACCGCGGTGCCCGCCGTGCCGGAGATATCGATGCCGTCGTTGCGGCCCTTGGAATAGGCGCGGATGATCTTGCCGCCGGTGATCGGCATGCCCATCGCTGCGGCGCTGGCCTTGCTGGGGCTGCCGACGGAGACTTTCGGCGGCTCCGGCGGCGTGGCGGAGATCTTCTCGTCGGGCAGCGGCTCGACCGCACTGGGCGGCGTCGGCGTCGGTGAGCCGACCCCGGGCGGGGTGACCGAGGTCTGCGGCGCGGCGCGGCGCGGCGCCGGCTGGTCCTTGACCGGGATCAGCAGGTACTGGCCTTCGCGGATGGCGAAATCGGCGCCGAGCCCGTTCCATTCCGCCAGAGCCTTCACCGGCACCTGATAGAGCCGCGAGATGGTATAGGCGGTCTCGCCGCGCACCACCTTGTGGCGGATCGGCTCGACCCGGGCGGGCGGGGCGCTGGCTGCGGGCGTGCCGGCGCTGTTCTGCGCCGGTTCCAGCGCGGCGGTTTGCACCTGCTGCGGCGTGGTGTCTGGGGCGGCGTCGATGGCGCTGCCGGCCAGCGTGGCGATGTCGATCGACCCGGGGCTGCCGGCGGGCGGCTCCGATACCCGGCCGGGCAGGGCCAGAACCTCGCCGGGGCGCAGGGCGTCCTGTGGCTGCATGCCGTTGAACCGGGCCAGATCGCCGGCGGGGACGCCGATGCGGCTGGCGACCGAGGCGACGGTATCGCCGCGCCGCGACACCGCGACCTGATAGCTGGGATAGGAGATGATGCCGCGCGCATCCGGCTCCGGCCGATGGGCGGTGCCGGCAGCGCGGGCCGCCTCGGCGGTGCTGAAGCCGCCGAGATTGCCGCGCAGGTCGAAGTCCATCGGATCGGAACAGCCGGCCAGCAGTGCCAGCAGGGCGGTCGCCGGCAGCAGGCGTCGCGGGGTCATGCCAGCACAGCTGGGGGAGAAAAATGACATCTCGTCGTCCTCAATGCTCACCCCCTGTTGGCCGGGGTTTTGCGGTTCACCTGATATTGTCACACATCCTGTCCCAGCCCTTCGAGCAAGGGGACAAAGCGCACCGGCCGGATTTCGTCATAGTCGAATCCGTCTTCGTCGCGGCGGACCCGGATCAGGGTCTGCACGGTGTCGGACTGACCGACCGGCACCACCATGATACCGCCGATTTTCAGTTGCGCCAAGAGCGGCCCGGGCGGATCCTCCGCCGCGGCGGTGACCAGGATGCGGTCGAAGGGCGCCTGTTCCGGCAGCCCGTGGCTGCCGTCGGCGGTGATCGCGGTGATATTGGTCAGCCCCTGCGCCTCGAAGATGGCGCGCGCCTCGCGCACCAGCCGGGCATGGCGGTCGACGGAATAGACCCGCCGCGCCAGCTTGGACAGGATCGCCGCCTGATAGCCGGACCCGGTGCCGACCTCGAGCACCTTGTCGCGCGGGCTGACCTGCAGCGCCTGGGTCATGATCCCCACCACCGAGGGTTGGCTGATGGTCTGGCCGCAGGCGATCGGCAGCGGCATGTCCTCATAGGCGCGGGCGGCGAAGATGCCGCGCACGAAGGGGCCGCGGTCGATCTCCTCCATCGCGTTCAGCACCCGACGGTCGGTCACCCCCTTGGACCGGAGAGCGAAGAGAAACTGCATCTTGGTCTCTGGCGCGGGTCCGGTCATTCGATGGCCTTCAGCGCCTCCAGCGCATCATGGGCGGTCAGATCGGCGCGCATCGGCGTGACCGAGATGAAGCCGTCCAGATTGGCTGCCGCGTCGCTGCCCGGGAGGGTGGGTTCATGCTGATTGCCGCCCTTGATCCAGAGGAACCGCCGCCCCGAGGGGGAGCTGTGCGGTTCGACCGAAAAGCGGGTGTTGCGCCGGTAGCCCTGCGGCGTGGCGCGGATGCCGCGCACATCGGCGGCGGCGACCGGCGGAAAGTTGATGTTGTAGAACAGCCGGTAATCCTCGCCGGCATCGAGCCCGGCGTCGAGCACCTTGCGGATCACCGCGGCGCCATGATGGGCGGCGGCCTCGAACGGGTTGTCGAGCCCGAGGTTGGCGGGGCCGAAGTACTGCGACAGCGCCATCGCCGGCAGCCCCTGCAGGGCGGCCTCCATGGCGCCGCCGAGGGTGCCGGAATAGAGCGCGTTCTCGGCCGAATTGTTGCCGCGGTTGACGCCCGAGAGCACCAGATCGGGGCGGCAATCCTTCAGCACGTCGTGCAGACCTGCCATGACGCAGTCAGCCGGGCTGCCTTCGGCGGCGAACCGACGATGGCCGAGCTTGGCGATCATCATCGGCCGGGTGTAGCTGATCGAATGAGCGACGCCCGATTGTTCAAAGGCGGGGGCAACGGTCCAGACCTCGCCCTCGGGGCCGGCCAGATCCTCTGCGATCGCCTCGAGCACATCCAGTCCCGGGGCGTTGATACCGTCGTCGTTGGTCAGAAGAATGCGCATGTTACCTGCCCCTTTGCGTTTCGTTGATAGACCTGCCGGCCCCGGGGGGCAAGCAAGCGGACCGCGGTGATGTGAATTAGACCCGGGCCGCGGCGCAGCTGCCGCATCGGGGGTCAGGGCGGCGGCCGGCAGGGGCCGCCAGGGCGGCCTGGGTCAGAGATCGGCCAGCAGGCGGGCGGCCTCGTCGGCAGGGCGGGCCAGCGGGGCGCGGTCCTCGCCGGGAAAGAAGCGTGCGCGCAGGGCAGTGGCCATCGGCTGCGGCTCCAGGATGCGGACATGCGGTCCGGTGCGCGGGGTTTCCGCCGCCCAGCTGCGCGCCAGGGCGATCTGCGCCGCCTTGGTGGCGCCGTAGGCGCCGAAGAACTTCTGGCCGGCGCGCGGGTCGTCGAAGAAGACGGCGGTGCCATGCTCGCCCAGCAGCGGCGCCACATAGCTGATCAGCAACGATGTGGCCGAAGCGTTGACGGCGATGGATTTATCCCAGTCCTTCGGATCGATGAAATGCGCCGGGCTGAGCGGGGCGGCATGGATGGCGGTGTGCAGCCAGATATCCGCGTGACCCCAGCGGTCGTGAATGCCGCGGCAGAGCGTCGCCATCGCCTCCGGCACGGTGATATCCATCGGCGCCAGCGTGGCGCTGCCGCCGCGGGCCTTGATGCGGTCGTCAAGGTCCTCGAGCGCGCCGGTGGTGCGGCCCACGGCGACGATGTGATGCGTCTCGCAAAGCGCCTCGGCCAGGGCGGCACCAAGGCCGCGGGAGGCGCCGGTGATCAGGGCAATCCGTGTCATGCCAAGCGGTGTGCGGTCTTTCCCTGGTCAGGTCAAGGGGGGACGGCAGAGAGGCCGCCGCCGGGCCGGCGGCGCCATGCGCCCCCAATGGGGGCGCAGCCTTCGGCGAGGATATTTGAACCAGGTCGAAGGCGGACTCAGCCGCCCGGCAGCCCGAGCCGACGGCTCTTGCCGTTGCGGTCGAGGATCAGCCCGTCGCCGTCGATGGCGGTGATCCGGCCCTGCGGCAGGCGGCTGCCGGCCTCGACCTCTTTGATCCGGCCGCCGGGCAGGCGCACCAGTGCGCGAAAGCCGCCACCGGCGCCGCCCGACAGCCCGATCAGGGCGAGGCCGCGATCGTCGATCGCCTTGGGGGTGGTGGCGAGGCGCGCCACCGCGTCGGGCGTGACGCCCGGTTTGCTCATGCTGGTCATATCTGCGGTCGGGTCCTGTCCTGGCAGAGACAATTGCGCCGCCCCGGGGCGGGGCGGCGGGCTGTCTCCTAGCGCCGGGAGCGGGCGGGCGAAAGCGGGGTCGTGGAGACCCGGCCAAAGCCCGCCGGTGCCGGGGTCATTCGGCGGCGGTTTTCAGCTTGAAGCCCTTTTCGATCATGTCGGCGGGTTCCACAGGGTATTCGCCGGAGAAGCAGGCATCGCAATATTGCGGGCAGCTGTTGTTGCGTCCGCCGGCCTCGCCAGCGGCGCGATAGAGCCCGTCGAGCGAGATGAACTTGAGGCTGTCGACGCCGAGGAAATCGCGCATCTCGTCCTCGGACATGGTGGCGGCGAGCAGTTTTTCCCTCTGCGGCGTGTCGACGCCGTAGAAACAGGGCCAGGCGGTGGGCGGGCTGGCGATGCGGAAGTGCACCTCGGCGGCGCCGGCGTCGAGGATCATCTCCTTGATCTTGCGGCTGGTGGTGCCCCGCACCACCGAATCGTCGACCAGGATCACCCGCTTGCCGCGGATCAGCGCGCGGTTGACGTTCAGCTTCAGCCGTACGCCCATGTTGCGGATCTGTTCGGTGGGTTCGATGAAGGTCCGGCCCATGTACTGGTTGCGGATGATCCCCATGCCGTAGGGGATGCCGCTTTCATGCGCGAAGCCGATGGCCGCGGGGGTGCCGCTGTCGGGGACCGGGCAGACCAGATCGGCCTCGACCGGGGCCTCGCGGGCCAGCTCCACGCCGATCTGGCGGCGGGTCTCATAGACCGAGCGGCCACCGAGAATCGAATCGGGGCGGGAGAAGTAGACCTGTTCGAAAATACAGAAGCGGGGTTTCTTCTGGCGGAACGGACGGCGGCTTTCGACACCGGTTTCCTGCGAGATCACCACCATTTCGCCGGGCTCGATTTCCCGCACGAATTCGGCGCCGATGATGTCCAATGCGCAGGTTTCCGAGCTGAGCACCCAGCCGCTGTTCTCCTCCGGACCGATCCGGCCCAGCACCAGCGGCCGCACGCCGAGCGCGTCGCGCACGCCGATCAGCTTGGTGCGGGTCATGGCGACGACGGAGAAGGCGCCTTCGACCCGGCGCAGCGCGTCTTCCATCCGCGCGGGGATGTCCCGCTGCAGCGACCGCGCCATCAGATGGATGATGCATTCGCTGTCCGAGGAGGACTGGAAGATCGAGCCGCGCTCGATCAGTTCGCGCCGCAGGGCATTGGCATTGGTGATATTGCCGTTATGCGCAATGGCGGCGCCGCCCATCGAGAATTCGCCGAAGAAGGGCTGGACGTCGCGGATCGCGGTCTGTCCCTTGGAGCCGGCGGTGGAGTAGCGCACATGGCCGATGGCGAGCGGCCCAGGCAATGTCTCCATGATGTCGGTGGAGGTGAAATTGTCCCGGACGTAGCCGAAGCGGCGGGCGGAGTTGAAGCCCTGCTCGGGATCGTGGGATACGATACCGCCGGCCTCCTGTCCGCGGTGCTGCAGGGCATGCAGACCGAGCGCGACGAAGTTGGCGGCATCCTGGACGCCGAGCACGCCAAAAATGCCGCATTCTTCATGCAGCTTGTCATCGTCGAAGGGGTGCGCGGGGGGCATTTGCGGCGTCGGCACGGCTGGCAGCTCCGAATCCGTTGGCTTTCTATGGCCCCCACATAATGCCATGATGGGGAAGTGTCACGAAATGATCACATGAATCGCACGCAAACTCCCCTTGCGAGAGGATCAAAGCTGCATCACCTTCAGGCGGATTGCTCGGATACGGTCCCGCCGGCGGCGCTGCTGGCGTGGAAATTGCCCTGGCACATCTGTCGCAGCAACCGGTGGCTTTCGCGATAGCTGAGCAGCCGGTGGCGCAGATCGCCGTCGGGGCCGGGGACGTGCAGAAGCGTGCCGGTATGGGCGAAAACCACCTCTTCCGCAGCGAAACCAAGGGTGATGCCGCTGCGCAGGTTGAAGCCGTTGATCATCCGGATGCCGCAATAGCCGGTGATCGTCGGCACCGGGATCAGCACCAGCGGCACCCCGAAAAGCTGCTTGCACAGGGGGTTGAGCAGGGCAACGCGCTGGCCGGCGTTCAGGCGCAACACGGAACAGTTTCCCAGCCGTCCGGCGGGGACCTGCCAGTGCATATGGCTGCGATCCGGCGGCTGGCGGCCGGCTTCCAGCAGGGTGGCCATGCCGTTCAGGCAGCGCACCCGGTCGCCGGGTTGCAGTGATTCGACCGGGCGCCAGCCGGTTTCCGTCTCCAGCATGGTGCCCGGCGCGAAGGTGCGTTCGAAGGCGCGGACGGGACGGTCCTGGGCGGAGAGCGGCGAGGCGGACCGGGGTTCGGCCCGGGCCAGTGCCTGGGCGGCGGCCGCGGGCGGCATCTGGGCCATGGCCGGGCGGGGTGGCAGCGCCGGTGCGGCGGGTAGGGGGGGCTGCGGCCGCTTTTGCAGCCGATCGCGGCGGCGACCGGGGCGGGTCTCGAACAGTTCGGTCCAGGACCCGGGAGAGACCCGGGAAGCGGTTTCGGCGTCGGATGGATCGGTGTCGTCGAGCTGATCGGGGAACTGGGCGAGGGCCATGGATGTATCTTTCCCGCTGAAACTGTAAAAATGAAACAACGTAGGATTGATCGACTGCCCTCGGGTCAGAGTGATGACCCAAATGTGGCAACAATGAGATGAGCGGAGCCGCGTGAAACGCGATTTCACCCGCTCGGTGCCGGTAAAGGGCTGGTTGAAAAAGAAAACCCCGCCGGGCTGGGGCCGCGGCGGGGAAAACTGCCGGTTCCGAGATGTCGGAACGAATGCCTTATTTCGGGGCACCGCAGCTGCCGACCAGCCCTTCGTACTGTTGAGTGATCCAGCCGAGCGCCTGTTCGGGGTCCCGATTCTCGATCTGCCCGGTCAGCCGCGAGAACACCTTGGCCGAGCGGCTTTCGTCGACGATGGTGAAGCTCTGGCCGGTCATCACCGTGTCGTAGACCAGGAAAGCGATCGCCACGAGCAACACCCCGCGCGCCACGCCGAAGAGAAAGCCGGCGCCCTGGTCCAGCCCGCCCAGCACAGAGCGGTGCACCAGCGAGGAAAACAGCGGCGTGAAGAAAGAGACCACGATCAGCGCCACCGCGAAGACGGCGGCAAAGGCGGCGATGATGCTCAGCTCGCAGCTGTCGGCGATATAGTCGCCCAGCATCGGGATTTCCTTGACCAGCGGCTCCACCTGCGGGGCGAAGATGAAGGCCAGGACGGCAGCGATGATCCAGCCGGCGATTGCCATGGCTTCGCGCACGAAGCCGCGCGCATAGGCCAGCAGTGCCGAAACCACGATGATCAGGGCCACGACCCCGTCGATGATGGTGAAACCTTCCATGTCCCTCGCCTGATCTTACACTGCGCGTTACCCGGCCCCGAAAATGTCGCCGACAAATCCGGTCAGGTCGGCGGGCCGGGTCAGTTGCAGGCCGCCACCCGATCCGATCTTGCCGCCAGCCGGAACGATTGCTGCGGTGAAACCAAGTTTTCGGGCTTCTTTCAACCTGTTTTCGGTCTGCGGCGCGGGGCGGAGGGCACCGGAGAGGCTGATTTCCCCGAAAACCACTGTTTCCGCCGGAATTGCAACATCTTCCCGGGCGCTCAGCAGCGCCGCCGCCACCGCCAGATCGGCGGCGGGTTCGCTGATCTTCAGCCCGCCCGCGACATTGAGGTAAACGTCGAGCCCGGCGAAGGGGATGCCGCAGCGGGCCTCCAGCACGGCAAGGATCATCGACAGCCGCGCATTGTCCCAGCCGACCACGGCGCGGCGCGGTTGCGAATGCGGCGAGGGGGCGACCAGCGCCTGCAGCTCCACCAGCACCGGGCGGGTGCCCTCGATCCCGGCGAAGACCACCGATCCCGGCGTCGGCTGGCCGCGTTCGGATAGAAACAGGGCAGAGGGGTTGACCACCTCGGCCAGGCCGGTGCCGGTCATCTCGAAGACGCCGATCTCATCGGCCGGGCCGAAGCGATTCTTGACCGCGCGCAGGATGCGGAACTGATGGCCACGCTCGCCTTCGAAATAGAGCACGGTGTCGACCATATGTTCCACCACCCGGGGGCCGGCGATCTGGCCTTCCTTGGTGACATGGCCCACCATCACCACCGAGACGCCGTGGCGCTTGGCGAAGGTGGTCAGCTCATGCGCGGTGGCGCGCACCTGGGTGACGCTGCCCGGGGCGCTGTCGACATTGTCGGCCCACATGGTCTGGATCGAATCGATGATCACCAGCTGCGGCTTCTCCGCCTCCAGCGTGGTCAGGATGTCGCGCAGATTGGTCTCGGCCGCCAGCCTGACCGGCGCATCCGCCAGCTCCAGCCGTTGCGCCCGCATCCGGACCTGGGCGCTGGCCTCCTCGCCGGAGACATATACGGTCTTCAGCCCCTTGCGGGCAAAGGCGGCGGCGGCCTGCAGCAGCAGCGTGGATTTGCCGATACCGGGATCGCCCCCCACCAGAATCGCCGAAGCCGGCACCAGCCCGCCGCCCAATACCCGGTCCAGCTCATCGAGGCCGGAGGCGGCGCGCGGCGGCGGTGCCTCCTGGGTCGACAGATCGGTCAGTTTGACGGCACTGCCCCGTCGGGCGCCCAGCGATTTGGAGGCCGGCCCGGAGGACAGCGGCACTTCTTCGGAAATGGTGTTCCATTCGCCGCAGGCCTCGCAGCGTCCCGACCATTTCGAGAAGCTGGCACCGCAGGAGGAACAGACGAAGGTCTTGGATTTTGCCATGGATTACTCCTGCCCGAGGCGGGCGGCGGGCTCAACCCTCTTGAGCCGGGCTTCGGTCAGCAGGCTGAGGCCGAGCGAGGCGAGAATGCAGAAGCTGAAGAGGTAGAGCCCCCAGGCGACCTCGATCCGCGCATAGGAGATGCCCTTGGCCAGGGTGATATAGAGCGCGAACAGGAAGATGTCGGCCATCGCCAGCTTACCCAGCAGATGCAGGGCGGGCAGGGCGCGCCGGTCCAGCAGGTGCCACTGTACCAGCGCCAGGCCGATGGTCTTGAGATAGGGCGCGAAGATGGCAAAGACGGTGACCAGAAGCGCCAGCACGATATCGGTGCGCCAGAGCGACTGCAGCCCGGTGACCACGGAGATCTCCGACAGGCCGAAGACCGGCAAAAGCCCCGCCCGCAGCAGCGGCGCGAACCAGGCAACGGGGTAGAGGAGCAGCAGGGCGAGATTGGCGAGGCGGAGAAGGAACATGGAACAGCCCTAGCCCAGTCTGCGGGGTTTGAACATGCAGGCCTTTGGACGGTTGCCGGCATTTTCTCCGAAGAAAATGCCCCGGAAAATTCGAATTTTCCGGGGCCCGGGATCAGCGAACCGCTTCGATCGGCCCCTCGGCGCGGCCATGGATGAACTGGTCCAGATAGGGATCGCCGGAATGGTCCATCTCGGCCACCGGGCCGGTCCATTTGATCACCCCGTCGTGCAGCATCGCCACATTGTCGGCGATCGCCCGCACCGAGGTCATGTCGTGGGTGATGGTCAGTGCGGTGGCGCCCATCTCCACCACGATTTCGCGGATCAGCTCGTTGATGACGCCGGACATGATCGGGTCGAGCCCGGTGGTCGGCTCGTCGAAGAAAATGATCTCGGGATCGGCGGCGATGGCACGGGCCAGGCCCACGCGCTTCTGCATGCCGCCCGACAGTTCGGCCGGGAACAGATCGGCGACCTCGGGCTTCAGCCCGACGCGGCGCAGCTTGTCGATGGCGATGGCGCGGGCCTCTTCGGCCGGGCGTTTCAGCGATCCGCGCAGCAGCCGGAAGGCGACATTCTGCCAGACCGAGAGGGAATCGAACAGCGCGCCGCCCTGAAACAGCATGCCGAACCGGGCCAGAAAGGCATCCCGGTCGCCTTGGGTGGCATCCTGATCGTCGACCAGAATGCGCCCCGAATCCGGCGTCACCAGCCCCAGGATGCATTTCAGCGCCACCGATTTGCCGGTGCCGGAGCCGCCGATGATCACCATCGAGGTGCCCTTTGGCACCTCAAGGTTCAGGCCGCGCAGCACCCGGTTGTTGCCAAAGCTCTTATGGACGTCCTCAAGCCGGATCATACCGAGAAAAACACCCCCGTGATCAGGAAGTTGGCAGCCAGGATCAGCACCGCCGCGGCCTCGACGCTGCTCTTGGTGGCGCGGCCGACGCCCTGGGCGCCCCGGCCCGAGTTCATGCCGTAGTAGCAGCCCATCAGCGTGGCGATGCCGCCGAAGACGCAGCCCTTGACCAGCGAGGAGATCACGTCGAGCGGTTCGAGGAAGTTGACCGTGTTCTTGATATAGGCGGCGGTGTTGAACCCGAGGCTCTGGGTCGAGACGAAATAGCCGCCGGCGATGCCGAGGATATCGCCGATGCCCACCAGCATGGGCACGGTGATCAGCCCGGCCAGCAGGCGCGGCGCTGTAAGATATTTCATCGGGTTGGTGGACAGCGTCACCAGCGCATCGATCTGCTCGGTCACCTTCATGGTGGCGATTTCCGCCGCGATGGAGGAGGTGACCCGCGCCGCGATCATCAGCCCGGCCATCACCGGGCCCAGTTCGCGCACCATGCCGATGGCGACGATTTGCGGCACCACCGCCTCGGCGCTGAACCGGGCGCCGCCGGAATAGATCTGCAGCGCCAGCGCGCCGCCGGTGAACACGGCCGTCATCCCCACCACCGGCAGCGACAGCCAGCCGATGTTCAGCATCGCGGTGAGAATCTCGCGCAGGTAGAAGGGCGGCGTGAAGAGGTGCCGCAGCGCCAGCAGCAGGAACAGTGCCACCCGCCCCATCGCGCCAAGCGCCGAGAGCACCGCCCGCCCGAGATGGGCGATGGGGTCGAGCAGAACCGTCATTCGATATAGCTGCGCTTGTAGCGCTGGCTGAGCTGGGTCAGCAGTTCATAGCCGATGGTGCCGGCGACATCGGCCAGCGCGTCGACGCCCTGGATATCGTTCATCAGCGTCAGCACCTCGGGTTTGCGCTCGGGGTCCATCTCGGTGACGTCGACGGTGATCAGGTCCATCGAAATGCGGCCGGCGATCGGATAGGGGGTCTCGCCGTCATAGAGCTTGATCCCCGGCGACAGCGCCCGGAACAGCCCGTCGGCATAGCCGGCCGCCAGCGTCGCGATGCGCGACGGGCGTTGGGCGGTCCAGGTGTTGCCGTAGCCGACGGATTCGCCAGCGGCGACCTCGCGGATCTGCGCCACCGGCAGATCCAGCGTGACCACCGGTTTCGCATTCTCATAGGGCCGGCCGCCGTACAGGCCGATGCCCGGGCGGGTCACGTCGAAATGATAGTCCTTGCCCAGCAGCAGTCCGCCGGTTGCCGCCAGGGATCGCGGCACATCGATGCCGGCGGTCATCTCCAGAAAGGCGGTCAGCTGGCGCTGGTTCATGAAGTGATCGGGCTCATCGGCGCAGGCCAGATGCGACATGATCAGCACCGGCATCTGTTTCAGGGCAACATCGCGCAGCGCCGCCCATTCGTCGGGCTCCAGCCCCAGGCGGTTCATCCCGGTGTCGAGCTGGATGCCGAAGGACCGGCGCGGCAGCGATTCCACATGGCGCAGCACCTGATCGACCGAATTCAGCATCGGCGTCAGATCGTGGTCGCGGATCAGGTCGGCGTCGCCGTCCATATGCCCCGAGAGCACCGCGATCATCGGCCCCGGGCCGAGCGCCTCGCGCACGGCGGCGCCTTCCTCGGCGACGGCCACGAAGAACCGCCGCGCGCCCGCGCGCGCCAGGGTGCGTGCGACCACACCCGATCCCATACCGTAGCCGTTGGCTTTCACCACGGCGGCGGTTTCAACGTCAGTCATTGCGTCCAGCGCGCGCCAGTTCTCGGCGAGTGCGGAAAGGTCGATGGTAAGATGTCCGGTGCTCATGCGCTGTTCATGCCACTGGGGACGGGAGGGTCAAGCGGAAAACGCGGCCGCCCCCCGGGGGACGGGCGGGGCCGGCAAATTCAGGCCGGGCGCGGCATCGAATGCCACCAGATGCGCACCTCGCGGGCAAGTCCGGAGGCCGCGAAGTCGGCCACCAGCACCCCGTCCAGCTCCATCCGCGGCAGCGGATCGCCGGGGGCGCGGTCGGGCAGGCCGGTGCCCGTGGATTTGGCCCAGATCGCGAACAGCTCCTCCGACGCGACTTGATAGCTGACATGCCAATGGGCGATGCCGCCCGCCGGGGTTTCGCCCAGCACCTCGTAGCGCAGGGTGATTTCCTGCTGCAACTTGATCCGGTCCCAGTAGGCGGCCAGCGCCTCGGGGCCCTGCTGCACCTGGAACGGCGTGTTGTGATAGCGCCCCTCGGTAGTGAAGAGGGCAGCAAAGCCCTGCGAATCCTGCCCCTCCCACACGCGTTTGTAGGCGGCCATGAAATCGGTGATCGACATCGGGTCTCCTCCCCCGGTGGGTTGCGCTCAGAACTCGTCGCCGCCGCCGTCCTGCTGCCAGGGTTTCACCAGGTTGCCGAAGCGGGTGAACTGCGCCTCGAAGGAGAGTTCCACCGTGCCGATCGGGCCGTGGCGCTGCTTGCCGATGATCACTTCGGCCTTGCCGTGCAGGCGTTCCATGTCCTGCATCCATTTTTCCATGGCCGGCAGGTCGGCCTCGTCGGGCTTTTCCCGCTCCTTGTAGTACTCGCCGCGATAGACGAAGAGCACACAGTCCGCGTCCTGTTCGATCGAGCCCGATTCCCGCAGGTCGGACAGCTGCGGCCGTTTGTCGTCGCGGCTTTCCACCTGGCGCGACAGCTGCGACAGGGCAATCACCGGAATGTTCAGCTCCTTGGCGATGGCCTTCATGCCCATCGAGATCTCGGCGATCTCGTTGACCCGGTTGTCGGCGGTACCGCGGCAGAGTTGCAGGTAGTCGATGATCAGCAGATCGAGCCCATGGGTCCGTTTCAGCCGCCGGGCGCGGGCAGCCAGCTGCGAGATCGGCAGCGCCGGTGTGTCGTCGATGAAGAGGGGGCAGGATTCCAGCGTCTTCGCCGCTTCGACGAACTGGCGGAATTCGCTTTCGGTCATGTCGCCTTGACGGATCTTGTGGCTGGAGATCTCGGCGGCCTCGGCCAGGATCCGGCCGGCCAGCTGTTCGGCGCTCATCTCCAGGCTGAAGAAGCCGACCACGCCGCCGTCGATCGCGCCTTCGGTGCCGTCGGTCTTCAGCCCGCGACGATAGGCCTTGGCGACGTTGAAGGCGATGTTGGTCGCCAGCGAGGTTTTCCCCATCGACGGCCGCCCGGCGAGGATCAGAAGGTCAGAGGGGTGCAGGCCGCCGAGCTTCTTGTCGAGATCGACCAGACCGGTGGAAATCCCCGCCATGCCGCCGCCCCGCTGATAGGCGGCGTTGGCGACGTTGACCGCATCGGTGACGGCGCGCAGGAACGACTGAAAGCCGCTTTCCGACTGGCCCTGTTCACCCAGCTTGTAGAGCCGCTGCTCCGCCTCGACGATCTGTTCCTTGGGCTCGGAGGCGACATCGACCTTGGCCGCCTTGTTGGAGATTTCCTGCCCCAGCGAGATCAGCTCGCGGCGGATCGCCAGATCATAGATCATCTGGGCGTAGTCCCTGGCGGCGAAGGAGGAGATCGCCGCCCCCGCCAGACGCGCCAGATAGGCCGGCCCGCCCAGTTCCTTCAACCCTTCGTCCTTTTCCAGAAAGGCCTTCAACGTGACCGGGGAGGCCAGCGCGTTCTTGGCGATCCGGGCCGCGGCGACCTCGTAGATGCGGGCATGGACCGGGTCGTAGAAATGCTGCGGCCCGATGATCGCGGCGATGCGGTCGTAGACATCGTTGTTGGTCAGGATCGCGCCCAGAAGCTGCTGCTCCGCCTCGATCGAGTGGGGCATGGTGTCGGGCTGTTCCGTCTCGGGCGTGGCCGGGGCGACGGTTGTGATCTCGTTCATCTTGGTCCCGTTCTGCCTGTCTTTTTCACCTTCGCGCCGGGCGATCGCGCCCGCGGTCCGGAGGTTCTAGCCGGTTCCAACGCCGCACCCTATCTGCAAAACTCTGCGGGCAAGCCTGTGGACTACCTGTGAATTGCCTGTGGGTAAGCGGGTGTCAGACTCGGGTGAGCGTGTTTTTGTCACGGTATGGTAGCACGGTGCGGCCCATCCGCAAAATATGGACGACGCGCGCGGCGGAGAATCGATCCGCCGCCGCTTTTGTCCACATTCCCTCCCCGAGGTTATCCCCCGGGGGCGGCGGGATTACGCCTTATGCTCTGCCTGCCATTTGCGCGGGTCGTTGAGGAAGGCCTCGACCCCGTCGATGGTGGCCTGATCGAAGGCGCCGGAGGCCTTGGCTTCGGCCAGAACGTCCCACCAGGTGCACAGGTGATGCAGGCTGACGCCGTGATCGCCCAGCGTCTTCTCGGTCTCCGGGAAGATGCCGTAGTAGAAGATCACCGCGGTGTGGGCGCAGCTGGCGCCGGTCTCGCGGATGGCATCGACGAAGCTCAGCTTCGATCCGCCGTCGGTGGTCAGATCCTCGACCAGCAGCACCCGCTGGCCTTCGGTCATCGCGCCCTCGATCCGGGCGTTGCGGCCGTAGCCCTTGGGCTTCTTGCGCACATAGGTCATCGGCAGGCCCATGCGTTCGGCCACCAGCGCGGCAAAGGGGATGCCGGCGGTCTCGCCACCGGCGATATTGTCGAAGGCCTCGAAACCGGCATTGCGCATCACCGTGACGGTGAGGAAATCCATCAGCGTCGCGCGGATGCGCGGGTAGGAGATCAGCTTGCGGCAGTCGATATAGGTCGGGCTCGGCAGGCCGGAGGCGAGGGTGAACGGCTCTGCCGCGTTCAGATGCACAGCGCCGATCTCAAGCAGCATCCGCGCAGTGAGGCGGGCCATCTCTTCGGGCGAGGGGTAGGAGGAGGGGATCATCGGGCGTCTCCATATCTGGCGGCTGGGTTGCAGCGGCCTTAGCGAAGAGCCGGCCAAAAGGGAAGAGTGCAGGCAGGGCGGGCAGGCACGAAAAAGCCCGGCGCGGGGGCGCCGGGCTGGGCACGCGCGATGAACGGCGGGCTCAGAAGAGGAAGTCGTTCTTGGCCAGATCGTCGACCGAGATGTCGAGAAGGGTGATCGTGTTGCCGTTGCCGTCGTCGATCACCGCGTCGCCGCCGACATCGCTGATGTGATTGTTGACCAGATCCCGGAACCCGGTGATCGAGCTGACGCCGGAGAGGTCGATCCGCTCCTTGATGCCGACGGTGTTGAAATCGGTGATCACGTCGTCGCCGAACTTGCCAGAGAAGATGAAGGTATCGGCACCGCCGCCGCCGATCAGCCTGTCGTTATCGGCGCCGCCGTCCAGCCTGTCGTTGCCGGTGCCGCCCAGCAGCTTGTCATTGCCGGTGCCGCCCAGCAGCGTATCGTTCTCGCTGCCGCCGGACAGGATGTCCTTGCCGCCTTCGCCCTTCAGCGTATCGCGGCCGGCATCGCCGTTGAGCGTATCGCGACCGGTGCCCCCGAAGATCTTGTCGTTGCCGCCGCTGCCGTCGAGCGTGTCGTTGCCGCCCTTGCCCTTGATGGTGTCGGCACCGGCATTGCCGTCGATCCGGTTGGCGACCTTGTTGCCGATGATGGTGTCGTTGAAGTCCGAGCCTTTAACATGCTCGATGCTCACCAGCTTGTCCTTGTCCCCGAACCCGTCGGTGGCGGTTCCGGTGCCCAGGTTGACGCTGACGCCATTGTCGCCGCCGGCATAGTCGGCGTCCTTGTCGTAGCGAACGGTATCGCCGCCCTTGCCACCCTTGATCAGGTCGTCGCCGGCCAGGCCGCGGAACTGGTCTGCGGCCGCTCCGCCGATCAGGGTGTCGGCGAAGAGCGACCCGCGCACCAGCTCGATGTTGCTGATGGTGTCGGTGTCGCCCCAGCCATCGGTCGCGATGCCCGTGCCCAGATCGACAGTGACGCCGGCCGGGTCGCCGGAATAATGCAATTCGTCGAAATCGGCGCCACCGTCGTAGGTGTCATCGCCTTTCGAGCTGTAGAACTCGTCCTCGCCGATGCCGCCGATCAGAACGTCCTTGCCCCTGGTGCCGTAGATTTGATCGTCCTCGGTGGCCACCTCGATGCCCTGCAGCGCGCTCCAGGGGATGTATTCGCCCTCGGCGAACGCGCCGGTCACCTCGTCCTGCGACAGGATATAGGTGTCGGAATTGGCGAAAGCCTCGAACTCGGCCAACGACGAGAAGCTGGGCAGGGAGTCGCCGTCGATCACAAAGAAGAAGTCGGAGCCCAGCATGTGGCCGGTGGCATCGTCGCCCCATTCCACCGCGAATTCCAGCAGGGTGGTCGAGTGGACGACACCGCCGATCTTCCAGGTGATCTCGGAGATATTGAACTCCGCATCCAGAACGTTGTTCATCGCATCGGGGAGGAGAACCGCGTTGTCCAGTCCGATGAAATACGTCTGGGTCAGAGTTTCGTCGGCCCAGACGTCGCCGTCGGCTTCCGGGGCCCGCAGGCTGTAGGTCAGGCCGCCGTCAGGGGTGGTGGTGACGATGAAGGTCGCGCTCGGGCTGAAGCCTGTGTAATCGATGTCGGTCCAGTCGGCGTTGTCGCGCCAATCGGCGCGTGCGCCTTCAAGTGTATACGTCGTCATCGAATTTCCTCGTATTTAGACCTGTTGCCGGCGAGCACGGACGGCTTGCTCGAAGGCCATTGTATGGAGCATGGCGCTATTTAGCTGCAAGAAAAAACAGATGGGAGGCCGGCTGATCAGCCAGGCCCCCCGGTAACATTAGCTATCAACACTACCTATCGGCCGGCCGACTTCGCTGAAGGCAGACCTTTCAACCGTGATGTCGCCTTACGCGACCCGCCAGTGCAGCGGGAAGCCCGGGTCGAATACCGTCACCGGGCCCTCGCCGCTGACGATATGGGCCGGGTAGCTGACCGGTGCGCCCTTCTCCAGCGTGATCCGCTCCTCGTTCGCCGGCAGCCGGTAGAAGGCCGGGCCGTTCAGCGAACAGAAGCCTTCCAGCTTGTCCAGCGCGCCTTCGTGGTCGAAGACCTCGGCCACCAGCGACATCGTGTTGGTCGCGGTGAAGCAGCCGGCGCAGCCGCAAGCGCTTTCCTTGTTGGGGTCGGTGTGGGGCGCGCTGTCGGTGCCGAGGAAGAAGCGCGCATCGCCCGAGGTGGCGGCGCCGACCAGCGCCACGCGGTGGCTCTCGCGCTTGGCGACCGGCAGGCAGTAGTAATGCGGCTTGATGCCGCCGACCAGGATATGGTTGCGGTTGATGATCAGGTGATGCGCGGTGATGGTGGCGCCCAGATCGGTGTCGGAGCCGCGCACGTAGTCGGCCGCGCCAGAGGTGGTGATATGTTCCATCACCACCCGCAGCCCCGGTGTCACCCGTCGCAGGGGATCGAGCACCCGGTCGATGAACACGGTTTCGCGGTCGAAGATATCGACCTCGGGGTCGGTGACCTCGCCATGCACGCAAAGGGTCAGGCCGATCTCGGCCATCTTCTCCAGCACGCCGCGCACCTTGTCGAAATCGCGCACGCCGGAGGCGGAATTGGTGGTAGCCCCGGCGGGATAGAGTTTCACCGCCTTGATCAGGCCGCTTGCCGCCGCGGCGGCGACATCGGCGGGATCGGTGTCCTCGGTCAGATAGAGCGTCATCAGCGGCTCGAAGCGCATGTCTTCGGGCAGCGCCGCCAGGATACGGTCGCGATAGGCGGCGGCCTGGGCGCCGGTTACCACCGGCGGCACCAGATTGGGCATGATGATGGCGCGGGCGAAATGGCGCGCGGTTTCGGGCAGGACGGCCTTCAGCATCTCGCCATCGCGCAGATGCAGGTGCCAGTCGTCGGGGCGGCGGAGCGTGAGGGTCTGGGTCATGCGCTTCCGCTAGCACAGCGGCGCGGTCTGGACCAGTGCCAAGCGTGCCGCCGCCCGGTTCACTCCGCCGGCGGTGGCGGTGCCTTGAAACTGCCCTCGGCGGCCTGCTGTTCCAGCTGCACCAGCCGGCGGCGGAACCGCCGCACCCACATGCGCGAGGTGACGTTGCGACACAGCAGGATGTTCAGATAGGGCCGTTCGGTCTGGTCCAGATGGCTCATCAGGTTGCGCAGATAGGCGATGTGGTCGCGCCGCGCCCGGTAGAGCTCGAAGAACTTCTTCTCGGTCAGCTTCTCGGCCCCCGCCAGCGACAGCAGGCGATAGAGGATCTTCATCTCCATCAGCTGGGTCTGCAGCGCGCCGCCCATGAAGGGGAGCCGCAGCCGGGTGACATTGGCGCGGGCGAAGAGGGTGGCATGCATGGCGTCCAGCGTCTGGCGCGGATCGTAGAGGATGAAGGCCTGGCCGGCGGCATCCAGCATGTCGGGCGCATAGCCATAGCGCGAGGTGAAATCGGTGCGCCGCAGTTCGGTGAAGCGGTCGTCCCATTCGGTCATCCGCGGCTCCAGCGTCGCCTGCGGCTGTACCGCGATCACCGTGGCGCCGGGGGAGGCCACCGAATAGGTCGCCGCGGCATAGCCGCAGGGACCGGCGCCGTAGAAGATCACCCGTTCGAAATCCTCGAAGAAGCCGTCGTCGATCAGCTGGTCGAAAAAGCCATAGACGTCGTCGTCGCGGAACCAGGTATCGCCGTCGGAGATGACGCAGAGATGCGACCACCCCTGTGCCTTGACCATGTCGAAGCCGAAGGGCTGCGCGGTTTCCGACAGGGCGCGGATGCCCTGAATGGTCTCGAAGGTGACGAGAAGGATCGGTTTCTTGTCGATGAAGGTGGCGAAGTGGCGCTTGCCCAGCTCCTGGGCCATGCCATGGGCCTCCGCCTGGGCGAGCAGCGCCTCTCTCCAGGCTGCCTTGTCCAGATCGGCGAGCGAGCTGTCGATACCGTTCTCTTCGTCCTGCATGGGGCCGTCTTGCATACTGCTGTCCTCGATCGTCGCCGGCCCTGCGGTGGGTCGGTCTAGCGCAAGACCTAGCTAGGGCGCGAATGCGGCTAAAATTAGATCGATTTCGGGTGGTTCTGTGGAGCCGGGCAGCAATCCGCCGATGCAGGACGGGCGCGGGGTGCGGGAGGGGTCGCATAGTGGCCTGAAATATATGGAGGTTTCAGGTGGTGACCTGCCTCGGGTATGCCTCTTGGTGTCGAGGCGCCGATGCCCGATCCGGCGCGACACAGGCGGGGTTGTCCCTGATCGGGTGTTCAGGCGGAGGGGAAAACTTTTGCACCCGCCCGGTGGACCACGGGGGACCCGCCAGTCCTGCCGTCAGACCGGGGCATGGGCTGGAAACCGGCGGCACCGCCTCCCGTCGGTGCCGCCGGTCCCTCAGGGCTCAGAACGAAGGATCGCGGCCGAGCCGCGCGGGATGCGAGGCAAAGGCATGGGCGAATTGTTCCGACGTTGCAAAGCTGCGGTTGCGCGGCGTGGTCTTCTGCACGGCTCTAGCAATCAGAACCAGAGCGATCACAGGCGCCATGATGAGCAGGCCGATAAAGAGGCCAATCACGAATGACAGCATGGTTTCAGTCCTCCCTGAGAAGGAGCCTAGCACGGAATCGCAGCGACACAATGTCGCATATCCTGCGCGGGCGATCTTTTTCGGAGAGGGGGCAGGGCGCGGCGATGACGAAAACGGCCCGGAGCATCTTCATGCTCCGGGCCGCGCCGAGGGGGAGAGAGGGGCCGGCGGCTCAGTCGCGCGGGTAGCTGTAGAAGCCTTCGCCGGTGGCCACGCCCAGCTTGCCCTTGTCGAGGAAGTTTTCCTTCAGCATGGCGGCGAATTTTAGCTGGGTCTCGTCCTGCGACATGCGCGAGATGTTATAGGCAGTGGTCAGCCCGACGATATCGTAGATCTCGAACGGCCCCTTGGGCGCGCCGGTGGCGATGCGCCAGGTCTTGTCCACATCCTCCGGGCTGGCGATGCCCTGGGTATAGAGCCCGGCGGCGGCGCGCAGCAGCGGCACCAGAAGCGAGTTCAGCACATAGCCGGGCTGTTCCTTCAGCACCTCGATCGGTTCCATGCCGATGGCGCGGGCGAAATCGACCACCGCCTGATGCACCTGCGGATCGGTGCCGGGGTGGTCCATGATCTCGGCGATGTTGTGGGTCCAGATCTCATTGGCGAAATGCAGCGAGGTGAACCGCTCGGGCCGACCGGTCGCCTCGGCCATGGCCGAGGGCAGCAGGGTCGAGGAGTTGGAGGCGAAGATGGTCTTCTCCGGCGCCACCTTGGCCAGATCGGCATAGACGGCGTTCTTGATCGCGATGGCTTCCGGCACCGCCTCGATCACCAGATCGGCGTCTTTCACCGCCTCGGCCAGATCGGTGGCATAGGAGAGATTGGCCAGGGCGCGCGCCACATCGGCCTGTTCGGCACCGGGCAGGTCGTCCAGGTAACGGCCGGCGAGCCAGTCCATGGTCTGTTTCGCCTTGGCGATCTGCTCCTCGCCGATGTCATAGGCGGTCACGGCGAAGCCGTGATAGGCGGCCTGGAAGGCGATCTGCGCCCCCAGCACCCCGGTGCCAAGCACGGTGACAGTCTTGATGGTCATGGGAGTTCCTTTCTCGGGGCGGCGGTGGGAGGTCGCCGCCGGTCTTCATGTTGCGGGATGATCGGGTGTGGCCGGGGCCGGGGACCCGGTCACGGCCCGGAAGAACGCCAGATAGAGCGGCATGCGCTCCAGCTTCGGATCGACGGCCGCCTGCAGCGCCAGGCCGTTCCACAGCGCATAGAGCCCGATCGACAGATCGCGCGCCGGCAATACTGGCCGCAGCCCGTGGCGGGTGACCAGATCGTTCATCAGCCGGGCGAAGCTGTGGTGAAACGCCTCTGCCGCGGTGGCATGGCCGGCGGCAAAGGCCGGGTTGCGCTGCGCCTCGAGCTTGAATTCCGCGGTCAGCCGCGACCAGTCGGCGCTTTCGCCATGATCGCTGAGCCAGCGGGCGATCCGCTGCAGATCGTCCTCGAGCGGGCGCGCCTCGGGGGGGCGGCCCATGTCGGCGATCAGCCGGTCGAGGTTGGCGGCCTCCTCCTCGATATGCCGACGCATCAGCGCCAGCAGCAGATCGTCGCGATCGGCGAAGTTGGAATAGAAGGCGCCCTGGCTGTAGCCCGCCGCCTCGCAGATGCCACGGATCGAGATCGCGGCGATCCCGCCGTCAAAAACTGCCTCCGCCGCGGCGTCGAGCAGTCGGGCGCGGGTCTGTTCCTGGGTCTGTTTTCGGGTCAGGCGCATGGGTCAAAATCTCAGATGAAATTCAGATGTCACTTGATATCTGGTGAGTCAAGATCGCCCCCGCGCCACGGCCCGGTGACGTGGCGGGAAGCGCTGGATCGGGAAACGATGCGGGAATTCTTCGGGAATCCGTTGAAATGCGCGGGATTTTCTTTCAAATGGCGCGCATGTCCTGGATTGCGGCCCCTTTACAGCTTCTGCGTCCCCTGCTTGCCGCGGGGCTGGCGGTGCTGTTTTCGCTGCAGTTGGCGCTGTCTTTCCAGCCCGGGACCGGCCGGCCGCAGCTCTCCGAGAATGAAATCTGGCTGCAGATTTGCGACGGGGCAGGGATTCGCACCGTCATCTACGATCTCGGCAGCGGCGAGACCCGCGAGCTGCCGGTGGATGAGGGCGGCGATGCCCCGAAATGTCCGTTCTGCGTCGTCGGGATGGTGCAGCTGGTCGATGCGGCGGTCGTGGTGCCGGTCGCGGCCCGCTTTCACCGGGCGCAGTATCTGGCCGGCGGCTCCTTTGCCCGGGCCGGATCGGCGCGCGATTTCAGCCGGGTCATCCGCGCGCCTCCCGTCTCTGTCTGATTTCGCATCGGCCCGACAGGGCCCTCTCCGGCGCGGCCAAGGCCATGCGGTGGTCACGCGCGGGCAACAGACAGATCAATCAGAACGACGGGACACCGACAATGACAGTGTTTTTTCCGCGGCGCCTCGGCGCGACCGCGCTGCTTTTCGGCACGATTTCTTCCACCGCCCTGGCCCAGGCCGCCGATCCGGACGCCCTGCGCGATGGGGTGATCCTCGATCCGATCGTGGTCGATTTCCAGAACTCCGATGCAGGGGCGACGGCCACCGCCTATGTCTTCGATCCGCATGTGCTGGCGCTGCCGCCGGCGCAGGACGGAGGCGAGATTCTGGCCAGCGTCCCGGGTGTTGCCGCACGGCGAATGGGCGGCCACGGGCTGGATATCATCATCCGGGGCATGCAGAAGAACCAGCTGAACGTGATCGACGCGGGCAGCTTCACCTATGGCGGCTGCCCCAACCGGATGGATCCTCCCAGCTCGATCGCCGCCTTCTATCGCGCCGACGAGGTGATCGTCGAGCGTGGCTATGCCAGCGTGACCAACGGTCCGGGTGGCTCCGGCGGCACCGTTCGGCTGGTTCGGCACGCGCCGGAATTCGAGGCGGGCAAGCGGCTCTCCGGCAGCGTGACGACCGGCTATCGTTCGAACGGCGACGGCACCGAGATCGCGGGCTCTCTGGCCTATGATCTGGGCCATGGGTTCTACATCCAGGTCTCGGGCGAGAACAAGCAGGCGAAGGATTATCAGGACGGCTCCGGCCGCGAGGTGCGTAGCGGCTTCACCCAGCGCAGCGCCGGCGTGACCCTTGGCTATGCCGCCAACGGCATCGATATCGCCTTCGATGTGGAGAAGGACCGCGCCGAGGATGTGAAATTCGCCGGTGCCGGCATGGACAGCCCGCTGTCGGAAACCACCACCTATCGTCTGCGCGGCGGCATCGATCTGGACGCTGGCGCGCTGACCCGGGTCGAGGGGGTTCTGTTCAGCTCCGATGTGAACCACACGATGGACAACTATTCGCTGCGGGTGCCGACCGGCATGAAGATGTTGTCGCCGACCACCTCCGACACCTATGGCGGCAAGATCGAGGCGCAGTTCGATTTCGGCACCACCACGGCGCGGGTGGGGGTGGATTACCAGTCCAACAACCGCAACGCGGTGGGCTATATGGGTATGATGCTGGATCTGAGCAGCCCCAGCACCCTGAGCTGGCCGGATGTGACCATCGCCCAGACCGGCCTTTATGGCGAAACCGAAACCGCGCTGAACGGGGCGACGACGCTGAAATTGGGGCTGCGCTATGATCACGTGCGCGCCAGTGCCGGCGATGCCAACGGGCGGGCGGATTACAGCGGCACCACGCCCAACGCCTATTACAATGCGGTCTATGGCATCGGCTATTACGGCGACAAGACCGAGGACAACTGGGGTGGGCTGATCCGGCTGGAGCATCAGCTGACCGACCGCTCCAAGATCTTCGCCGGACTTTCGCGGTCGGTGCGCACGGCGGATGCCAACGAACGGGCGATGGCGCGGGGCATGGGCGGCATGCCGGTCCAGATCGGCAACCCCGATATCCGGCCGGAGAAGCACAATCAGCTCGATTTCGGATATGAGACCGTGCAGCAGACCTGGAGCTTCAACGCCGCCGCCTTCTACGACCGGGTGGACGATTTCATCCTGCAGGATGTGCGTCCCGGCATGATGGGCTCGACCACGATCTATCGCAACGTCTCGGCCGAGCTGGCGGGGATCGAACTGTCTGGGACCTGGATGCTGGGACAGGTGCAACTGGCCGGAGATCTGACCTATACCTATGGCGAGAACCGCAGCGACAATCGTGCGCTGGGCCAGATCCCGCCGCTGCAGGGGATGTTCAGCGCCACCTATGTCGCGGATGTCTGGCAGCTGGGCGCGCGGCTGAACTGGGCGGCGGCACAGACCCGGGTCGATCCCAATCTCGATGCCGGGGCAACGCCGGGCTATGGCACGGTCGATCTGTTCGGCAGTTACCAGCTGCGCGAGGCCGTCACCCTGTTGGCCGGCATCGACAACCTGTTCGACCGCACCTATGCGACGCATCTGGCCCGGGCCAATGTCTTCGACACCACGGTCACCCAGGTCAACGAACCGGGGCGCAGCCTCTATGTCGCGCTGCGCATGGAGTTCTGACGGCAGGCCCGCCTGAGGCGCTTGCAGGGAAGGGGGGCAGGCGTCCCCCGACCCGGGGCTCAGCCCTCGCCCTTTTCCTTCATCCGTCCGAGATTGGCGAAGCCGGTCAGGGTGCGGGCGGAGTTCTGCGAGATCGGCCGCGACGGCGGCGTCATCAGCAGCCGGGCGAAAAGCGCGCGATAGGGTTCCTGCTCCATCAGCTCCAGGAACCGCTGCTGGCGCCATTGCACCGCCTCGACATGCAGGCGGTGCAGTTCTTCATCGGCATGGAGCTCCTGCCGCAGCGCGGCGCTCTGGGGCGCGAGCGCCTGGATCGTCACATCGGTGTCGGTGTTGAAATTCCGCTCCACCCAGTAATCGACATCCAGCATGTGATCGGAATGCACCGCCCGGCCGCGATCGGCCTTCAGCACGAAGCTTTCCATCGTGCCGAGCGGATAGTGATTGAGCTGGGCCAGTTTGAAATTCGGCCGTCCGTAGCTGCTGAACACCCGGGTGGTCTTCATCTGTTCGCCCAGCTCGCGGCCCTCGCCGTCGAACCAGCGGGCCTCGTCCAGCCGGTCCTTGTCGGGCGCACGGGGCCGGTGCACCCCGAGCTTGCGATAGATGCCGTCGTTGCGGAAGAAGGTCTTGAACATCGCCGCGCGCCACGGCCAGTAGATCACCTCCGGGGCGCAGCGGGTGAAGGTCTCGGTCACCGGCCGGTCGCGATAGCGGATGGTGTCGGCATTGCCGAACAGCCGCCAGGTCAGGGTGATCGCCGTGGCCTCGGGCAGGGCGGCGACCAGCGCCGAAAGGGTGTGATCGCCGACATGGATGTTGACGAATTCGTCGATATCCAGCGCCAGGATCCAGTCCGCCTTGCGCATTGCCTTGTGCTTGGCGGCCTTCTTCAGGCCGGTGAACTGGATGCCGCCGTCGTCATAGGGGCCGTCGTTGCGCAGATGGGTCAGCCAGCCGATCTGTTCCAGCCGGTCCAGCATGCGGTCGGTGCCGTCCTGGCAATCGTTCGACAGCACGATGAAATCGGTGAAGCCGACGGCGCGGTGATGCGCCAGCCATTCCAGCAGGAAGGCGGCCTCGTTGCGCAGGGTGAGGATGGCGAGCGCGCGCATCTTACCAGCCGCGCCGGAAGGTGACGACCTTGCCCTGCGAGGCGCGCGGGAAATAGGTCAGACCGGCCGCCGCCATGGCATCGAACACCCTCCGGGTGCCGTCCTGGCCGAAGACCTGCGGGTGCAGCTCCAGGATCGCCACCCGTAGCATGGACAGATCCATCAGCGGGATCAGATGCTGTTCCGCCCCTTCGATATCGCAGACCAGCGCGGTGGGCCGGATCTCGGTGAAGGCCTCTGCCACCGGGCGCACAGGCACGGTTTCGCGGGCGATGACGCCGCCGTGCTTGTCGCCGAGATTGTCGGCCATGGAAGAGGCGACGAAATCGCCGCGGACATAGAAGGTGACCTCTCCGGCGGTTTCGCCCAGCAGCGCGTTATGTACCCGGACGGTGTCGACGCCGTTGAAGGCATGCACCGCACGGATATAGGGGATCATCGCCGGGTTGGCCTCGAAGGCATGAATGTCGCGCACCTTCAGGTGCCGCGCCATCAGGGTGGACATATAGCCCATGCCGGCACCCAGCTCGATCACCCGGTCGTCGGGGCGGATCTGGCTCAGCACTGCCTCGGATTCCTTTAGCTCATAGGTGTCGCTGTGCAGAAGTGCGCGGCGCTTTCGGTTGATGATCCGGGTGTCATAGGGGAACCGCAACCCGCGTGAGCGGATGAACTTCGGTTTGCTATCGGCCGCCTCGGTCGCGGCGGGGTCAGTCGTCCGGGGGGCGTCCATGGGCATATCCTCTGCCTAGCTTTCCAGATCGAGCGCGAGCGCATAGGCGGCGCGCTCCGTCCCGTTCAGCCTGATCTCCAGCGCCTGATCGTAGAGCGTGCGGAACTCCGGCGTGGCCTGAAGCTCCGCCGCCTTGGCACGGTGCCATTCCAGACCGGCACGATGCAGCGCCGCCAGTTTGTCATCCGCCATCAGCCGGTCGTATTCGGCCCGCAGCCGCGGCAGGTTGCGCTGGATGGTGATGTCGCGGGCATCGTCCCAGTCCATCCGGATCCAGTAGTTCAGCCCGATGGAGCGGTCGACATGCAGGGCGCGGCCGCGCTGACGCTTGATCAGAAAGCTCTCGGCCGAGCGCAGCGCATAGTGGTTGAGCTGCAGCAGGTCATAGCCGATCGACGATTTGGAACTGCGCCAGCCGTTGTCGATCGCCTCCCTGGTCATGTCGCGGCCGGAGCCGTTGACCCAGAGCACCTGATCGCGCTTGTCCTCCTCCAGCTTGTTGGGGCGGTGGCAGGACATCTTCTGATAGGCGCCGATGTTGCGGAACATCGTCTTGAAACCCCAGACCGTATGCGGCTTGGGGCAGTATTTCGGGGCGCAGCGGTCGAACTGCTCGATCACGAAGCGGTCCTCCAGCCGGGTCACCCCGCTGTGGCCGAACAGCCGCCAGGTCATCGCCACATTGGTGGCC
The DNA here is from genome assembly GCF_030164425.1 of Pseudodonghicola flavimaris. Taxonomy (GTDB): domain Bacteria; phylum Pseudomonadota; class Alphaproteobacteria; order Rhodobacterales; family Rhodobacteraceae; genus Pseudodonghicola; species Pseudodonghicola flavimaris. The sequence goes on from NZ_JASNJD010000001.1 coordinate 230,379, forward strand.
TCCGGCACCGCGGCGAAGAAGTCGGGCAGGGTCCCATTGCCGCAGCGCACGTTGACGAACTCGTCGACGTCGATGTGCAGGAGCCAGTCCGACTGCTGCACCACCGGTTCCTTCAGCGACCGGTTCAGCGCGTGTTGCTGCGGCGACTTGCCCTTCCAGTCGTCGTTGTTGCGATGCTGGAGCACGCCCATCTCCTGCAGCCGGCCGAGGATCTCGTCGGTGCCGTCGGTGCAGTCGTTGGTGTAGATCAGGAAATTGTCGACGCCGATGGCGCGGTGATAGGCGACCCATTCGACGATATAGGGCGCCTCGTTCTTCATGCAGCCGACGATCACAGTGCCGGTGGAGCCGTCGGGCAGGGTCCGGTCCGGCAGCGGTGCATAGGGCGGCAAGGCCTCCTCTTCCGCAACGCTGCCGATACGGTCGTGCGGCGCATAGGCGGAGGTCTTCAGGTGGGCGAATTTCTCCTGCGCCAGCGGCGGCAGGATGCGCCGCGCGGTCTCGCTCAGCCCGTCGTCAGACGGGGCGGCGGTCTCCACCGGTGCGGAAACGGCGGCGAGGGCAGCCTCTTTCCCTGCGGCCTCGGCCTTGGAAGCCTTGTCGATCCGCCCGTCGAAGACCAGCAGGTATTGCGAGGCGCGATAGCCGCGCTCCGGGTCGGCTTCCTGCCAGTCGGGCAGTGGCGCATCGGGGACGAAGGCGGGGCCGGCCAGCGCCGGGAACCGGTCCGCCAGCGCGGCATTGGCCGCCGCGAACCGGTCGGAGACGGCAGAGAGCGCGCCCGGGGCGATCGGCGCGCCCTCGATGGCGATCTCCTTCAGGAAACTGTGCCACAGCGGCCGCGGCAGCACCGTGCCGGGCTGGTCGAGCCGTTTCAGCAACAGCGCATTCAGCTGCCGTGCCCGTGCCACCCAGGCGGCAGCGGGCTGTTCCATACCGGGGATATCCTGCGGGTGGCCGATCAGCGGCGCCAGATCAAAACTGTCGGCCAGCTCCTGGGCCAGGTCCGGACCATGGAAGCGCGCCGCATCATAGGGGCGCAGGGTGACGCTGCCGCTGCCGAAGGTGCCTTCCCAGAAGGCGGTCAGCGCGGTGTAATCCAGCCAGAACGGCGCTGCCTGAGTCTCGATGAACCGGCCAGCGGCGGCATCGATCCCGGGCGCCGCGTCCAGACAGCCCTGCCACCAGTCCTCCCCCGACCGCGCCAGGGCCAGGTCGTGATCGAGCGGCAGCGCGCGCCCCTCCATCACCTGGCCGGCATAGGTCCGCGCCAGCACCCGGGCCGGATCCTCCACATGGGCGAGGATGCGGATATCGTCGGAGAGCGGCACCAGCAGATCGCGCAGTCGCTCCAGCTCTGACACCCGGCAGAGCGAGCTGCCCAGCTGCGTCGCCGTCAGGATCATCGCCCGGGGCTGTTCGCGGGCGATATCCTCGGCCAGGGTGCGGGCCAGCATGCGATACATGTGGTCCTGCTTCTCCGCCGAGATCAGACCGCGGTTGAAGCGCAGCGGGTCGACATGGTCGGGATCGGTAACCGCCATATAAAGCCGGGTGTGGTTCTTGTCCCCCGGCGCCAGCGGCATCAGCACGCCCTGCGCCTTCAGCGCCTTGCGGTGATGGCTCAGCAGCGCCTGCAGCCGGTGGGCGCCCATGTGCTGCGGTCCGATATGCAGATAGAGACGCATCACGCGACCCCCAGTCGTTTCAACAGCGCCTCTTCCTGCGGCGGCAGGGCGGGGGCGGCCCGCAGCTGCGCTCGCATCCGGCGATAGGCCGGCCGCGCCAGCAGTTCGTCGCGTTTCGCCCGGTGCAGCGCCACCGCCCTGTCGTGCAGCGCGGCGATCTCCGGATCGGCCTTCAGATCGGCCAGCGCCGTCTGCAGGTCGGGCAGATAGCGGCGGATCGACAGATCCTGCCAGGCCGGATCGTTGCGTTCGCGCCAGTAGCTGTCGTCGAAGGCCCGGTTCTCGCGGTTCACATCGCCGCGGTCGTTCTTGACCAGATAGCTGTCGAGCGAGCGCAGCGCATAGTGATTGAGCGTGGCGAAGTTCCGCGCGCCCCTGGCAGGGAACTTGCGGATGCGGTTGGGATTGGCGGCGACCAGGAATTTGTGCTGCACCGGCCGGCCCGATCCATCGGTCCAGGCGGGGCGCTCCCCGGCGGTCAGCCGGCGTTTGAAGAACGGCCGGTGGGCGCCGTAATACTGCAGCGGGAAATCACGCCGGATCAGCGTCTTGACCTCCTGTGCGGTCTGATCGCACCAGATATCGGGGTTGTGGCTGCGGGTGAATTGCCCGATCACCGGCGTGTCCACGAAATCCTCGATCCCGTCATTGGCGAAGAACTGGAAGGTGATGGAAATCGCCTGGGGGTCGCCGCAGGCAGCGATCAGCGCCGGGATGGTATGATCGCCGACATGGATGTTCAGGAATTCGTCGACATCGGCGATCCAGACCCAGTCGGCATCGCGCGCCAGCGGCATCGAGGCGGCATGTTTCAGCGCCTCCATCTGGTAATTGCGCCCCTCGGCCGGGTTCGGCAGATGGGTCACCAGCCCGCGTTCGGCCAGCGCGTCCAGCAGCGCATCGGTGCCATCCGTGCAGTCGTTGGAATAAAACAGGTGATCGGTCACCCCGATCAGCCGGTTGAAGGCGATCCATTCCAGCAGGAACGGCCCTTCGTTCTTCACGCAGGTCACCGCGGTGATCCGCATGTCGCCTCCTTTACTGGCCCCGCCACCCGGGGTCCGGGCGCTGCCGCTGCTCACTCTCTACCCGCCGGGGTTGGCCCCGGTCATCGTCGCTTTCTGCTTGGCGAAACCATCGCATCCCGGGGGCAGGGCGTCAACGGCCGGTGCCGGGGGGAACGGGTGGCTTGACCCGGGCGCCGACTTCGGCCTTCCTTGGGGCAGGGAGAGAGAGCATGCACAAACCGACCTCCATCGCGGCCCTGCAAAGCCTGCTGGCGGCGCAGCGCTATGTCTGTGACCGGGCGCTGGGCACGGTGGCCTATCTGGCGCTGACCCTGGGCCGGCCGCTGTTTCTGGAAGGCGAGCCCGGCACCGGCAAGACCGAGATCGCCAAGGCGCTGGCCCGCGGCCTGAACCGGCGGCTGATCCGGCTGCAATGCTACGAGGGGCTCGATGCCGCCAGCGCCGTCTACGAATGGAATTTCCCGGCCCAGATGATCGCCATCCGCACCGCCGAGGCCGAGGGCAATGCCGATCGCGACAGCCTGCAACGCGAGCTGTTCGGCCCGGATTTCCTGATCGAACGGCCGCTGCTGCAGGCGATGCGCCCTGACGAACACGGCGCCCCGGTGCTGCTGATCGACGAGATCGACCGCACCGACGAGCCGTTCGAGGCCTTCCTGCTCGAAGCGCTCTCCGATTATCAGGTCACCATCCCCGAGCTCGGCCCCATCGTCGCACCGGAGCCGCCGATCGTCGTCCTCACCTCCAACCGCACCCGCGAGGTGCATGATGCGCTGAAACGCCGCTGCCTCTACCATTGGGTCGACTACCCCGGTTTCGACCGCGAGATCGACATCCTGCATGCCCGGGTGCCGGAGGCGGCGGAGGCGCTCAGCCGCGAGGTGGTCGGGTTCGTCCAGCGGCTGCGCACGGAGGATCTGTTTAAGAAACCCGGGGTGGCGGAAACCATCGACTGGGCGAAATGCCTGCTGGCGCTCGACGTGATCGCGCTCAGCCCGCAGGTGATCGCCGATACGCTGGGGGCGATCCTCAAGTATCAGGACGATATCCAGCGCCTGCAGGGGGCGGAGACCAGCCGCATCCTGGATGACCTGCGCGCCAATCTCACCCCGGGCTGAGGCGCATGGGTCTTTTTCTGGCGGAAAATATCCTGCGGCGGTGCGGGGGGGCAAAACCCCCGCTGCGCCGCGGCCGCCCGGGCCCGTGGCTGCCGGTCTGGACCCCGGCTTGCACCCGTGGCGCTGCCGGCCCCGGTGCCTCCGGCCGCTGGTCTCTCAGGCGCAGGGGCCGCCGCCATGGTTGAGTTTCCCGCCCTCGATCTGCCCGACGATCCGAAGCTGACCCAGAACATCGCCTGGTTCGCCCGGGCGCTGCGCAAGGCCGGGCTGCCGATCGGCCCCGGCAAGGTGATCGAGGCGATCCGCGCGGTCGAGGCGGTGGGCTTCAGCTCCAAACCCGATTTCTTCTACACCCTGAGTGCGGTCTTCACGGCCCGTCCGGAAGAGGCACAGATCTTCGCCCAGGTCTTCCGGCTCTACTGGCGCGATCCGCGCTACATGGAACATATGATGGCGCTGATGCTGCCGGCGGTGCGCGGCGTGCAGGAGGAGCGCCAGGCAGAGGCGGCGGAGAAACGCGCCGCCGAGGCGCTGCTCGACGGCGCGACGCCGGAGCTGCCAGAGCCCGACGATGGCGGCGCAGACGACGAGGTGAAGATCGAGATCGATGCTGCCCGCACCCTCTCTGACGAGGAGCGGCTCAGATCCCTCGATTTCGAACAGATGAGCACGGAGGAGATCGCGCGGGCCAAGCGCATGCTGGCCCGGCTGCGGCTGCCGGTGCCGCCGATCCTGTCGCGCCGGCTGCAGACCAGCCCGACCGGGCGGCGCTATGACGCCCGGCGCAGCCTGCGCGCGGCGATGCGCCGGGGCGGCGAACTGAGCCAGTTGACCCGGGTGGCGCCGCGACCGCGCTGGCCCAATCTGGTCGCGCTCTGCGATATCTCCGGCTCGATGAGCGCCTACAGCCGCATGGTGCTGCATTTCCTGCATGCGGTCTCCAATGCCGAGGGCCAGGGCTGGGCCAGGGTGCATGCCTTCACCTTCGGCACGCGGCTCACCAATATCACTCGACACCTGCGCGGCCGCGATGTCGATGCCGCGCTGGCCGCGGCGGGGGCGGAGGCGCAGGACTGGCAGGGCGGCACCCGGATCGGCGCCTGTCTGGAGAGCTTCAACCGCGACTGGTCGCGGCGGGTAATGGGGCAGGGCGCGGTGGTGCTGCTGATCACCGACGGGCTCGACCGCGATGATCCCGATCGGCTCGCCCGCGAGATCGAGCGGCTGCAGCTCTCGGCGCGGCGGCTGATCTGGCTGAACCCGCTGCTGCGCTGGGACGGTTTCGCGCCGAAGGCCCGCGGCATCGCCGCCATGTTGCCGCATGTCGACAGTTTCCGCGCCGGTCACAATATCGCCGCGCTCGAAGATCTCGCCGCTGCCCTGTCGCGGCCCGACGATCCGGGTCAGAAGGCGCGGCTGACGGGGCGGCTCTGATCGTCGGGTCGCGGTGCCCACCGCAGCCTTCGGGCGCCTCCGGCGGGAGTATTTGGGCAGAGAAGAAGGCACCGGCTGCAGCCTCTTGCCAGAGCGAGGGTGCTTTTCTGGCCCGAAATATCCTGGGGAGGGCGGGCGCAGGCCGCCCCGGGGCAGCGCCCCTCCGGTCCGCAGGGCTGCGCAGGCGGTGAAAGTGAGGCGCGGCGGCGGCCATTTGATCTAAATCATTCTGGAAATGGAATGTGACCCCTATGCTGATTTCCAGTTCGACCTGGGAGAGGGGAAAAGGCATGACACTCAACTGGAAGGCCGGGGGGCTGCTTCTCGGGCTGGTGTTCTTCGCGGCGGTGCTGCTGGTCAAGCCGATCGGGGTATCGACGCAATTTGTCATCCTCGACGGAATCATCGCGGATGCGGTCAGCCCCGATCTGGTGACGCAGACTGACGGGGGATATACCTCCGGCAACGCCTATCTGGCGAAATCTCATGGCAAATACGCCAAATCCGTAGCCAACCCGCTGAACTACAGCTTCGTCTTCGTGATCGCGATGATCGCCGGCGGCTTCGCCTCGGTCATGGCGCGGGGCGGCTTCGGCAGTGGCGACAGCCGCATCCCCGCCCTGTGGGCCGCGAATTTCGGCTCCAGTCCGGTGAAACGCTACGCGGCGGCCTTCGTGGGCGGGTTCGTGGTGCTCTATGGTGCCCGGCTCGCTGGTGGCTGCACCTCCGGTCATATGATGTCGGGCATGATGCAGACCGCCCTCTCGGGCTATATCTTCGCCGCCGGCGCCTTTCTGGCAGCGGTGCCTGTGGCCCTGATGCTTTATCGGAAGGAGGGCTGAGCCATGACGACCATCGTTCTGGCCATCGTGATCGGGTTCGCCTTCGGCTTCGTGCTGGACCGGGTGGGGGCGAGCAACCCCTCGGTCATCGGGCGGATGCTGAATCTGACCAATCTCAACCTTGCCAAATCCATCCTGCTGGCGATTGGCGTCGGATCGGTGCTGATGTTCGCCGGCCAGATGCTCGGGCTGGTGGATGTGGGCCATATGTCGGTCAAGGCGGCCTATGTCGGCGTCTTCCTTGGCGGGCTGCTGCTGGGCGCCGGCTGGGCGCTGGCGGGCTTCTGCCCCGGCACTGCGGTGGTGGCTCTGGGGGCCGGGCGGCGCGACGCGGTCTTCTACGTCGCCGGCGGGTTGCTGGGGGCGGCGGCCTATATGGTCACCTACCCGGCGTGGAAGGCCTCCGGCCTGCTTGACGATATCGCCGGCGGCAAGGTGACGCTGGGCACCGTGCCGGGTTCGAAATTCGACGGGCTGACCGGTCTGCCGGGCGACATTCTGGGCATCGTCCTGGGGCTGGGGTTCATAGCGCTGGCCTTCGCCCTGCCGGAGCGGATCGTGCATCGGCCCGCCGGGCAGCCTCAGCCGGCGGAGTGATCCGGGACTGAAAGAGATTCCGGGGCTGGCGGGCCCCGGAGAGTGGCCGGGCAACCGGCCATGCGGAAGCGGCCCGGTTCCCGTGTTCCTGCCGGGCCGTTTCTGCCCCGATTGCCCCCCGGCCTGTTGCCGGGGGGCCTTTTTGTTCGCCGCGCCTCCATCGCCCGCCCGGGCCCCAATGCGCAGGAAGCGGATCGCCGCCCGAATGTCCCGTCGTCTATCCCTGCCGCATCATGTGACAGAGAGGATGATGCGATGACGATTCAGGTTCACCCCTATGACAGGGATTTCGTGGCCCATGTGCGCGGTGGCGGCGGCGATGCCTATGGTCTGCCGGCGGAACGGTGCCTTGCCGGCGCCGGTCTGTCCCCCTGCCGCCATTGCCTGCGCTACATCCCCGAGGGGGCGCCGATGCTGATCCTGGCGGCGCGGCCATTTCCGGCGCTGCAACCCTATGCCGAGACCGGGCCGATCTTTCTCTGCGCTGGAGAGTGCGCGCCCTTCCACGGCGACGGCGTGCCGGAGATCCTGACCGGGGCGCCGGACTATCTGCTCAAGGGCTACAGCGCCGATCACCGGATCGTGTATGGACCCGGGCGGGTGGTGCCGGTGGGGGAGCTGCCGGCTTTTGCGGCGCGCTTGCTGGAAGACCCGCGCATCGCCTATGTTGATGTGCGTTCGGCGCGCAACAATTGCTTTCTGGCCCGCATCACGGAGCGACCATGACCCAATCCTTCGATACCATTCCCGAAACCGCCCTGGCCTGGCACCGGGCGGGAGCGGGGGCCGCGCTCGCCACCGTGGTGGAAACCTGGGGCAGCGCCCCGCGCCGGATCGGCGCCCAGCTGGCGATCTCCGGTGACGGCCGGATCGAGGGTTCGGTGTCGGGCGGCTGTGTCGAAGGCGCGGTGATCGTCGAGGCGCAGGATGCGCTGGCGGCGGGGGAACATCGGCTGCTGACCTTTGGGGTCAGCGATGAGGATGCCTTTGCCGTCGGGCTGGCCTGCGGGGGCACTATCCGGGTGCTGGTGGAGCCGGTGGGGGCGGTCCTGCCCGAGGCGCTGCTGGCCGATCTGGTCGCCGCCCGCGCCGCGCGGGAGCCGGTGGCCTATGAGGTCAACCTGCAGACCGGCGGGCGGCGGCTGCTGCGCGACAGCTATCCCGACCGGATGCGGCTGGATCGTTCGGGGTTCGAGGAGGATGGCGAGACCTTTGTCGCCGTTCACAACCCGCCGCTGCGGCTGATCGTGGTCGGTGCCGTGCACATCGCCCAGGCGCTGGTGCCGATGGCCCGGATCGCCGGCTACGACCCGGCGGTGATCGACCCGCGCGAAACCTTCGCCTCGTCCGAGCGGTTTCCCGATACCGTGCTGTCGCATGAGTGGCCGGACGAGGCGGTGGCGGCTCTCGGGCTCGATTCCCGGACTGCGCTGGTACTGCTGACCCACGATCCCAAGCTGGACGATCCGGCGCTGGAGGCCGGGCTGAGGGCGCGTTGTTTCTATATCGGTGCGCTAGGGTCGACCCGGACGCACGCCAAGCGGGTGGCGCGGATGCAGGCGGCGGGTTTCGACGACGAGCAGATCGGCCGGATTCACGGGCCGGTCGGTCTCGATATCGGCGCCGCCAGCCCGGCGGAGATCGCGGTGTCGATCCTGGCGGAGATGACAGCGGTTCTGCGCTGCAAGGCGGCATGAGGTTCGGCCCAGTCCCGCTGACCGAGGCGGAGGGCGCGCTGCTGGCCCATTCGGTGGCCTGCGGCGACCGGCGGCTGCGCAAGGGGCTGCGGCTGGAGGCGGAGCACCTGCAGGCGCTGGCCGCGGCCGGCGAGACCGAGGTGATCGTCGCGCGGCTGGATCCTGGCGATCTGCACGAGAACGAGGCGGCGGCGCGGCTGGCGGCGGCGCTGGTGCCGGACCCGGCGGCGGTCGGCCTGAAGCTGACGGCGCCCTTCACCGGCCGGGTGAATGTGCTGGCGGCGGGGCCGGGGGTGGTTGAGCTGGACGTCGCGGCGCTGGAGGCGTTCAACGCGGTGGCGCCGATGATCACCGTCGCCACCGTGCCGCCATTTCAGCAGATGGCGGAGGGCGGCATGGTCGCCACCATCAAGGTGATCTCCTTCGCGGTGTCGGGGGCGGATGTGGAGCGGGCCTGTGCGCTGGCGCCGGGTGCGCTGCGGCTGGCCGGGCCCGTGCATCGCAGTGCCGGGCTGGTGATCACCCAGGTGCCGGGCGGGCCGGACGACAGCAAGGGCCGGCGGATCATCGCGGCGCGCCTGGCGGCCCTGGGGATGGAACTGGCGGAGGTGCGCGAGGTGCCGCACCGGGCCGCCGAACTGGCCGCCGCCCTGCGCGCGGTGGCCGGCGATGTGGCGCTGATCCTGACCGGATCGGCCACCATGGACATCGACGATGTCGCGCCGATGGCACTGCGCCGCGCCGGGGGCCGGGTGGAGCGGTTCGGCATGCCGGTCGATCCGGGCAACCTGCTGTTCCTGGGCGATCTGGTCGGGCGGCCGGTGATCGGCCTGCCGGGCTGCGCCCGCTCGCCGGCGCTGAACGGCGCCGACTGGGTGCTGGCGCGGGTCGCCTGCGGCCTGCCGGTCAGCGCCGCGGATATCGCCGGCATGGGGGTGGGGGGATTGCTGAAGGAAATCCCGACCCGGCCGCAGCCGCGGGCGCTGGCGCCGCGGCCCGACCGCTCCGTGGACGGCTAGCGCCGGGAGCGCTAGGGCTGGCCGGCCACCGGCGGCACGGCCTTGACATAGGCGGCGACGGCGGCGCGATCCTCGGCGGTCAGCGCGGCGAAATTGCCGATCACATCGACCATATGGCCGCCGGCGCTGTCGTAGTCCGGGGTAAAGCCGGTCTCCAGGTAATAGGCGATCTCCTCGGCGCTCCACTCCAGCTGGCCGGGCGTCAGCCCGGGCACCCGGCCGGGACCGGCGGGATTGGGGGCGCCGGCGAGCCAGCGGCTGGTGGTCAGCTCTCCCATCGGGCCGCGCGGGGTGTGGCATTCGCCGCAATGGGCCAGCGCCTCGACCAGATAGCGGCCGCGCTGCAGCTGCGGATCAAGATCGCCCTGCATCACCCAGTCATCGTTGAGGAAAAGCAGTTTCCAGATGCCGGCGCTACGGCGGATCGAGAAGGGAAAGACCAGATCGTGCGGCTGGCTCGGCTCGGCGCTGTGCGGCAGTCCCTGCCAGAACGCCCAGAGATCGGCGACATCCTGATCCGTCATCCGGATATAGGCGGCATAGGGAAACGCGGGGTAATAATGCCGGCCATCGGGCGAGACGCCGCGTTTGACGGCGGAGGCGAACTGATCCAGCGTCCAGCCGCCCAGCCCGTGCAGTGGGTCGGGGGAGATATTGGGGGCCACGAAAGTGCCGAACTCCGACGTGAACCGCTGACCGCCCGACAGCAGGCGCTTGTCTTCCGATCCCGCTGCGCTGTGGCAGGAGGCGCAGCCGGCGGCGAGGAACACCGCCTCACCCTGCACGGCGTCGCCTTCGAGATAGGCCATCGCCGTGGGCGGCAGCGGCACCGCCCGGGTCAGCCACCAAGCCGCCGCCCCGGCCAGCAGGGCGACGATGAAAAAGATGCGGAGAAACAGCATGCTGTCAGGCGAAGCTTATTTGGCGCGATAGGTCGCGTGGCAGCCTTTGCAGCTGGCGCCCAGCGGTCCCATGGCCGGCCCCAGCGCCTCCTGGCCGTTGGCCGCAACGCTCTGCATTCCGGCGGCGGCGGTGCCGAAGGTGGCCCATTTGTCCAGGAAGCCGTCGTGATCGGTCCAGATCGCCGGCAGCGCGCGGGTGCCTTCGGTCATCTCGTTGTCTGAGTCCTCGGGCCAGAGCGGCGCCGGATCGATCTGCGACACCGCCGCCAGGCTGTCGGCGGCCCGCTGCGCCGCATCGGCATCATAGGCGATCTTGCCCTGGGCCATGCCGCCCAGGATCCCGAGGTTCAGCGCGATGATGCGGAACTGCCCCTGGCGGGCCTTGAGCGGGGCGGAGAAATCCTGTGCAACGGCGGTACTGGCCAGCAGGGCGGTTGCGGTGGCGATAGCGAAAATCTTCGTCTTCATGGCGACCTCGAAATGAACAAAACAGACGTGCGGGGGTAGGCTATCGCGGAGGTTGTGCCCGCGCCAAAAGATTTCGGGGCGACCTCACGGGGCTGTGATGTTTTACCGCAGCAGCGGGCCGCGCCGGCCGCTGCCGGCCGGCGTCAGCGCCTCGGGCCAGCCGAACCAGTGTTCGATCCCGTAGAGCAGCAGGCAGATGGCGATGACGGCGAGCACCAGCAGCACACGGTTCCTGGACGGCGGGTGCTGCGCCCACCGTTTCATCCGCAGCAGCCAGAAGAAATTCAATCGTTGAACCGCACCTTGCCGATAAAGGGCAGGTTGCGGTTCCTCTGGGCGAAATCGATGCCGTAACCGACGACGAATTCATCGGGGATCTCGAAGCCGATCCAGTCGGCATGCACGGTGATTTCCCGGCGCGAGGGTTTGTCGAGCAGCGCGATCACCCTCATCCGGGCGGGTTTGCGGCTTTTCAGCAGGCTGATGACATGGGAGAGCGTGAAGCCGGTGTCGACGATATCCTCCACCACCAGCACGTCGCGGCCCTCGATGGCGCCGCGCAGATCCTTGAGAATGCGCACTTCGCGGCTGCTTTCGGTGGAATCGCCGTAAGAGGAGGCCTCGAGAAAGTCGACTTCGATGGGCAGATCGAGATCGCGCACCAGATCGGCGATGAACACGAAGGAGCCGCGCAGCAGCCCGACCACCACCAGCTTGTCGGTATCGGCGAATTCCGCCTCGATCTCGCGCGCCAGAACTTCGATCCGGGCGGCGATTGCTTTGGCAGAAATCATTTCGTCGATGACATATGGCCGCTGTGTCATGGCTTCCCCTTGATCTTCGCGCCCAACCATACGACATGGGGCGCCACTGTCACCCAGGAAACCATGCGTCAGGATGCCCACCCACTCTGAAACCCGCCAACTGCCCTATTCGGCCCGCGAGATGTACGATCTGGTGGCCGATGTGGCGAAATACCCCCAGTTCCTGCCCTGGTGCGCCGCGGCACGGATCCGGCGGACCTATGCTGAGGGCGCGGCCGAGGTGATGGAGGCCGATCTGGTGATCTCCTTCAAGGTGTTCCGCGAGAAATTCGGCAGCCGGGTCACGCTCTGGCCGGCTGATCTGGTGATCGACACCGAATATCTGGACGGGCCGTTCAAGTTCCTCAAGTCTCAGTGGAAATTCACCGACCGCCCCGAGGGCGGTTGCGATGTCGCCTTCTTCGTCGATTTCGAATTCAAGAACGTGGTGCTGCAGAAGGTGATCGGCGTCGTCTTCAACGAGGCGATGCAGCGGATCGTCAAGGCGTTCGAAAACCGGGCCGCCGCGCTCTACGGGACCCGGGCCTAAGCCGGCAGCGCGCCGATGAGCAGCCCCAGCGCGTGATCGCGGGAGGCCGCCCGGACATTGGCCCGGCCACGCGCGCCGAACTCCACCGTTTCGGTCACGGTCGCGCCGCCCCTTATGGCCAGGCCGAAGCAGACCCGCCCCTCCGGTTTGAACTCCGATCCACCGGGGCCGGCGATGCCGGTGATCGACACCGCCAGATCGGCGGGCGAATGGGCCAACGCGCCCTCGGCCATCTCTCGCGCCACCTGTTCGGACACGGCTCCGAAGGTGTCGAGACTGGCGCGGGTGACGCCCAGCATCTCTTCCTTGGCGCGGTTGGTATAGGTGACAAAGCCGCGCTCCACCACGTCGGAGGAGCCGGGGATATCGGTCAGCGCCGCGGCAACCATACCGCCAGTGCAGCTTTCCGCGGTGGCAACATGCAGCCCGGCGCGGCGGGCGCGGTCGAGCAGGGCGGCGACGTCGATCCCGCTCATCGCATCATCACCCCGTGGTAGAGCCCGGCGAGGAAGATGCTGACGATCCCGGCGAAGATGCCGGCCCAGAGATCGTCCAGCATGACGCCGGCGGCATCGTGGCGACGGTCAGCGCGGCCGACCAGCCAGGGTTTCCAGATGTCGAACAGGCGAAACAGCAGGAAGGCCGCCACCGGCCCCGGCCAGACCATCGGGAAATCGCGCATCCAGAAACCCATGGCCGGGAACAGCAACGCCAACCATTGGCCTGCCACCTCGTCGATGACGATCTCGGAGGGGTCCTCTCCGGGCCGGTCCTTCAGCGCCGCGCCGACAGTGGCAAAGCCCAGCACCGTCACCGCGACGAAGGCCACCAGCAGCGGGATGAAACCCAGCCAGTGTTCGATGGCCCAGCCCAGCAGGACCGCCACCAGCGATCCCCAGGTGCCGGGGGCCGGACGCAGCAGGCCGACGAAGCCGAAGGTGTTGATGGCGCGCAGCATGGGTTTACTCTCCGATCAGGGCGACGGTGGCCAGCGCGGCAATGCCTTCCTCGCGGCCGGTGAAGCCCAGCCGCTCCGAGGTGGTCGCCTTGACCGAAATCCGGTCGGCCGGGATTTGCAGGATCGCGGCCATCGCCTCTGCCATCGCCAATGCATGGGGCCCGATCTTCGGGCGTTCGCAGACCAGCGTACAATCGACGTTGGAAATCCGATAGCCCATCTGCCGCGACAGATCGCCCGCGTGGCGCAGGAAGATGGCGCTGTCGGCGCCCTTCCACTGCGGGTCGGAGGGCGGGAAATGGCGGCCGATATCGCCCTGCGCCAGGGCGCCATAGATCGCATCGGTCACCGCATGCATGCCGACATCGGCATCGGAATGGCCGACCAGCCCGTGGCTGTGCGGGACGGTGACACCGCAGAGGGTGACGTGATCCCCCGGTCCGAACCGGTGCACGTCGTATCCGTTGCCAAGCCGTATATCCATTGTCTGTCCTAATATGCGTTCGGCCCGGGCGAAATCGCCGGGCGTGGTGATTTTCAGATTGTCGGGATCGCCCGGCACGATGGTGACTGTAAGGCCCGCCGCGCGCACCACCTCGACATCGTCGGCGGCGCTGCCAGGGTGGGCGGCATGGGCGGCGCGGATGGCGTCGAAATGAAACCCTTGCGGCGTTTGCGCGGCGAAGAGACCGCTGCGGTCCTGCACCCCTGTGACCCGCCCCTCCGCCCCGGTCCAGAGCGCATCGGTCACCGCCAGCCCGGGCGCGGCGGCGGCGGAGTGGTCGAGCGCGGCGATCACGTCGCGGATCAGCCGGGCGGAGACGCAGGGGCGGGCGATATCGTGGATCAGCACCCTGTCGGCGCCGCTGTCTTCAAGCGCGGCCAGCCCGTTGCGTACCGATCCGGCGCGGTCGTCGCCCCCGGCAGCCAGGATCAGCCGCGGGTCTTGTGCGAATTCGTCCCAGGCGGCGGTGTCCTCGGCAGAGAGGACCAGCACGATGGGACCGATCTCTGGCAGGGCGCGGAATTGCGACAGCGTCCAGTCGGCAACCCGCCGTCCGGCCAGCGGGCGCCATTGCTTCGGCAGGCCGCCGCCCGCGCGCTGTCCGCGTCCCGCCGCCACCAGAAGCGCCGCTGTGGTCATCTGTTCCGCTCCGATCCGTGCAGCCGGCCGCTGCTCATCCCGCTGTTTATGGGCTGATGCAGGGCGAAGCAATGACCGCTGGGAATCTGCCCAATAATTGGGCGTCTGTTCCATTCTTGGGCTTTGAGGCGCCGCGATACATTGTAGCGCCGCCTGAGCTCCCATAAGTAGTCGGCATATGCACAAGGATTGGGCAATTGACGATCTTCCTCGACAGGCTCCCGTTTTCGCCCCCCGTGGCGCTGGCACCGATGGCCGGAATCACGGACAGGCCGTTCCGTGATCTGGTGATGCGCTTCGGTGCCGGACTGGTGGTGAGCGAAATGGTCGCCAGTCAGGAGATGGTTCAGGCCAAACCGGGCGTGCGCGAAAAGGCCGAATTGGGAATGGACGTAGAAAATACCGCCGTGCAGCTTGCCGGCCGCGAGGCGCATTGGATGGCCGAGGCCGCCCGTCAGGTCGCCGACCGGGGCGCTGCGGCAATCGATATCAACATGGGCTGCCCGGCCAAGAAGGTCACCAGCGCCAGCGGCGCCGGTGCCAGCGGTTCGGCGCTGATGAAGGACCTCGATCACGCGCTGACGCTGATCGAGGCGGTCGTCGGCGCCGTGGATGTGCCGGTGACCCTGAAGACCCGGCTGGGCTGGGACGATAATCTTCTGAACGCGCCGGAGCTGGCGCGCCGGGCCGAGGCTGCGGGGATCCGGATGATCACCATCCACGGCCGCACCCGTTGCCAGTTCTACAAGGGGCAGGCCGACTGGGCTGCGATCGCGGGGGTGAAGCAGGCGGTGAGCATCCCGGTGGTGGCCAATGGCGATATCTGCGACGCCGACGATGCGCTCCGCGCGCTGGAACTGTCCGGCGCCGATGGGGTGATGGTGGGCCGTGGGGCGCAGGGGCGGCCCTGGCTGCTGGCCGAGATCGCCCATCGCCTCTATGGCGCCGCGGCGCCGGAGGTGCCGGACGGCGCGGCGCTGGCCGATCTGGTGGCGGGACATTATCAGGCGATCCTGGCCTTCTATGGCCGCGATCTGGGGCTGCGCGTGGCGCGCAAGCATCTGGGCTGGTACATGGATCACGCCGGCACCGGCGTGGCGCTGCGCCGCGCGGTGCTGACCGCCCGCGATCCGGTCGAAGTGCTGCGGCTGCTGCCGCAGGCGCTGGCGGCAGGGCAGGACGATCCGCGATCGGTGGGGTACGCGGCATGAACACCGTCGACAATACCATCTGGGCCTCGCTTCCGGTTCCGGCCTTCCTGATCGGCGCCGACGATCGCATCCTAGACGTCAACTCCGCCGGCGAAGGGTTCCTGAACGCCTCGAGCAAATCTGTCATCGGGGTGCCGATCTGGGACATGATCGCCATCGACGCGCCGATCGAGGATGCCTTCGACCGCGCCCGGACCAACGGGACGCCGCTGTTCGTCAACGATATCGACGTCGGTTCGGGCAATCGGGCGCCGCTGCAATGCGCGCTGCAGATCGCGCCGCTGTCGGGCCGGCCGGGCGAGATGATCATGCTGATCTCCCCGCGTGAGCTGGCCGGGCGGATGACCCAGAGCCATTCGGTGAAATCGGCGGCGCAATCGGCCATCGGCATGGCCGAGATGCTGGCGCATGAGATCAAGAACCCGCTGGCCGGCATCACCGGCGCGGCGCAGCTGCTGAGCATGAACCTCAGCCAGGAGGATCTGGAGCTGACCGACCTGATCGTGGCGGAAAGCCGCCGCATCGTGAAGCTGCTGGAGCAGGTGGAGCAGTTCGGCAATCTCAGCCCGCCTGATCTGAAGCCGGTCAATATCCACGATGTGCTGGACCGGGCGCGCCGCTCGGCGCTGCTGGGCTTCGGCGCCCACATGAAGATAATCGAGGACTACGACCCCTCTCTGCCGCTGGCCTGGGGCGATCCGGACCAGCTCTTGCAGGTCATCCTGAACTTGTTGAAGAATGCCTCCGAAGCCGCTGATCCCAAAGGTGGAACCATTCGGCTGCATACCTATTTCGAACATTCCTTCCGGCTGCGGCGCAGCGATGGGACCGGTCAGTCCCTGCCGCTGCAGGTGGAGATTATAGACGATGGCCCCGGTCTGCCCGAAGACATCAGGGGCGACATCTTCGACCCCTTCGTGTCGGGGCGGGAGAATGGCACGGGACTTGGTCTGGCGTTGGTGAGTAAGATCGTTTCGGATCACGGAGGGTGGATTTCGGTGACATCGGTGCCCGGGCGCACGGTGTTCCGGCTGTCTCTGGCGCGGGTGCCCAGGGACTATGAAAGCAAGGAGAAGAGCTGATGGATGGAACGGTTCTGGTCGCGGATGACGACCGTACAATCCGAACGGTCCTGACCCAGGCGCTGACGCGCGCGGGCTGCAAGGTTCACGCCACCTCGTCGCTGACCACGCTGATGCGCTGGGTCGGCGAGGGCAAGGGCGACGTGGTGATCTCCGACGTGATCATGCCCGACGGCAACGGGCTGGAGATGCTGCCGAAGATCGCCCAGGACCGGCCCGGTCTGCCGGTGATCGTGATCTCGGCGCAGAACACCATCATGACGGCGATCCAGGCGGCCGAGGCCGAGGCCTATGATTACCTGCCCAAGCCCTTCGATCTGCCCGATCTGATGAAGCGCACCGCCCGGGCGCTGGAACAGAAACGCCGCGCCCCGTCGCGCCAGATCGAGGAAGAGGCCCCCGAGCGTCCGGACGAGCTGCCCCTGGTGGGCCGCACTCAGGTGATGCAGGCGCTCTATCGTCTGGTTGCGCGGGTGATGAACACCGATCTGCCGGTGCTGATCACCGGCGAAAGCGGCACCGGCAAGTCGCTGATCGCGCGGGCGATTCACGATTTCTCCGACCGCCGCACCTTGCCCTTCGTCACCGTCTCCGGTGCCGATCTTCTGGATTTGGAGGGACCGGCGCGGGTGATGGCGCGGGTCAAGGGCGGCACGCTGCTGATCGACGAGATCGGCGATCTGGAGGATGAGATTCAGGCCCGCATCGTGCGGATGATGGATGCGCCGGGCGATCACCAGCCGCGGTTCATGGCGACGAGCCAGCACGATCTGTCCACCGCGATGGAGGACGGCCGGCTGCGCCAGGATCTCTATTACCGGCTCAGCGGCGCGACGATCCACGTGCCGGCGCTGCGCGAACGGGTCGACGATATCCCGCTGCTGGCGGCGCATTTCCTGTCGCGCGCCGAACGCGAAGGCGCCCCCAAGCGGCACCTGGGCGAAGAGGCCGAGGCGCTGATCCGTGCCTATTCCTGGCCCGGCAACGTGCGGCAGCTGGAAAACGCCGTGCGCCGGCTGGTGCTGACCGGTCGTGCCGAGGAGATTGCCCGCGCCGAGGTGGAAACCGTTCTGGGCCGCCAGCCAGAGATGGAACCGGTGCTGGACGGCGGCGGGTCGGAGAAACTCTCGGCTTCGGTCGCGCGGCATCTGCGGCGCTATTTCGACCTGCATGGCGATATGCTGCCGCCGCCGGGGCTCTATGCCCGCATCCTGCGTGAGGTGGAGATCCCGCTGATCGAAATCGCGCTGGAGGCGACCGGTGGAAACCAGGCGAAATGTGCCGAACTTCTGGGGATCAACCGGAATACGCTGCGAAAGAAAATCACCGACCTTGATATTCAGGTGACACGCCGCCGAAAGTTGATGTAAAATCGCCACAGAACCGTGGCAGTCTGGTCCCAGTGTCGTGCCGGGACCGGAATAGACCACGAGATTTGGCGGTTGGCCGCGCAAGCGGCACATCTTGATGAGGGCGGCAGGTGACAAGCCGGTCACAATACGGGCTGTTCCCGGCGGTGAACCGATGGCGGCGCACCCGGCGGGCACGCAACATCGGAACGCTTGGCCTGGTGCTTCTGGGGCCGGCGCTGGCGATGGCCACCTTCATGGTGCTGGGCCCGCTGGATCAGGGTGCCTCCTCGCCGGAACTGCGGGTCATCCTGCTGATCGATCTGGTCTATGTGCTGGTGGTCGCGGCGCTGGTGCTGGGGCAGCTGGGCCGGCTGATCGTGGCGCGGCGGGCGAAATCGGCGGGATCCCGCCTGCACCTGCGGCTGATCGGGGTCTTCACCTTCCTGGCGCTGGTGCCGACCGTGATCGTCGCGGTCTTCGCCACGTTGACGGTGAACATCGGGCTGGAGGGCTGGTTCTCCGACCGGGTGCGGCAGGTGGTGGGCACCTCGCTCGACGCGGCGGAGGCCTATGAGACCGAACATCGCCAGGCGCTGGAGGAAGACGCCCGGGCGCTGGGGCGGTTCCTCGACAGCAGCCGCAACGTGGTCTTCTTCGTCAACGATGCCGAATTGCGCCAGATGCTGGCGCAGGGCCAGAGCCAGATCCAGCGCGGCCTGCGCGAGGCCTATGTGATCGACGGCACCGGCGAGATTCGCGCCCGGGGCGAACGGTCCTATCTCTTCGACTTCGAAAAGCCCTCGCCGGAGCAGATCGCCGAGGCCGACCAGACCGGTCTGGTGATCATCCAGGACTGGGACAACAATGAATTCCGGGCGCTGGTGCGGCTCAATGGCTTCGTCGACCGGTTCCTGTATGTCAGCCGCGACGTGGATGGCGATATCCTGAACCTGCTGGACGACACCAAGCAGACCGCGGTTTTCTACCAGCAACTGGAGAGTGAGCGGGGCAGGGTGCTGTTCGAATTCGGCCTGCTCTATATCGGCTTTGCGGTGATCCTGATCCTGGCGGCGGTCTGGCTGGGGCTGTGGTTCGCCGAGCGGCTGTCGCGGCCGGTGGGGCGGCTGACCACAGCGGCGCAGCGGGTCGGGGCCGGTGATCTCGATGTGCAGGTGCTGGAGGAAGAGGGCGACGATGAAATCGCCATGCTCGGCCGCTACTTCAACCAGATGACCCGGCAGCTCAAGGGCCAGCGCCAGACGCTTCTGGCCAACACCCGGCAGATCGAGGTGCGGCGCCGGCTGTTCGATTCCGTGCTGTCCTCGGTGACATCGGGGGTGGTGGGGCTCGACGCCGAGGGGCGGGTGACCTTCGTCAACCGCTCGGCCGAACGGCTGCTGGGCTGGTCCGGCGATGAAACAGCCCTGGCGCTGGAGGTGGTGGTGCCCGAGTTCGGCCCGCTGTTCGACCGGTTGCGCGCCGCCGCCAACGGCATCGCCCAGGGCGAGGTCAAGGTCAGCCGGCAGGGGCAGCTGGAACATCTGCTGGTGCGGATGTCGACACGGTCGAGCGCCGATGGCGGGCTGGAGGGCTATGTGGTGGCCTTCGACGATGTGACCGATCTGGTCAGCGCCCAGCGGATGGCCGCCTGGGGTGATGTCGCCCGCCGGATCGCCCATGAGATCAAGAACCCGCTGACGCCGATCCAGCTGAGCGCGGAGCGGATCAAGCGCAAGTTCGCGCCGAAACTGTCCGAGACCGACTGCGATCAGCTGCAGTCGATGACCGATGTGATCGTGCGCCAGACCAACGATCTGCGCCGCATCGTCGACGAGTTTTCCAAATTCGCGCGGATGCCGGAACCCGACCGGCGCGAGGAGGACATGGTCAAGATCGTGCGCGATGCGGTGCTGCTGCAGCAGACCGGCCAGCCCGACGTGACGCTGAAGGCCGATCTGCCGGATGCGCCGCTGATGGCGGAGGTCGATGCCACCATGCTGTCGCAGGCGCTGACCAACCTGATCAAGAATGCCGGCGAGGCGATCGAGAGCCTGCGCCGGGCGGGCCCGCCCGAGGGCTTTCAGCCGGAGATCCGGGTGCGGTTGACGGCGCAGCAGGACGGGTGCGAGATCACGGTCGCCGACAATGGCATCGGCCTGCCGGAGGACCGTTCGCGGCTGTTCGAACCCTATGTGACGACGCGGGACGAGGGCACCGGCCTGGGCCTGCCGATCGTGAAGAAGATTATCGAGGAACATGGCGGCAGCCTCACGCTGGAGGACGCGCCGCCGTTCGACGGCGCCGCGCGCCTTGGCGCGATGGCCGTCATCCACCTGCCGACCGGGCAGCCGCAGGGCAGTTCGGGACGGACGGGGCAGCAGGGAAAAAATAATATTATAGCAGGTCTGACATGAGTGATATTCTGATTGTGGATGATGAGCGCGATATCCGGGAACTGATCTCGGATATCCTCGAAGACGAAGGCTATGCCACCCGCAAGGCGGGCAGTTCCGACGAATGCATGGCCGCGATCAACATCGAGGCGCCGGCGCTTCTGATCCTGGACATCTGGCTGAAGGACAGCCGGATGGACGGCATCGATATCCTCAAGACCGTCAAGCGGGACAATCCCGATGTGCCGGTGGTGATCATCTCGGGGCATGGCAATATCGAAATCGCGGTGGCGGCGATCAAGCAGGGCGCCTACGATTTCATCGAGAAGCCGTTCAACATCGATCAGCTTATGGTGGTGATCCGCCGCGCGATGGAGGCCTCGCGCCTGCGCCGGGAAAACAGTGCGCTGAAGCGGCGCGAGGTGACCACGACAGAGATGATCGGCCACAGCGCCGCCTTCCGGGCACTGATGGGGCAGCTCGACAAGGTGACGAAATCCAACGGGCGGGTGATGCTGACCGGGCCGGCGGGCTCGGGCAAGGAGATCGCCGCGCGCTATATCCACGCCAATTCGAGCCGGGCGACCGCGCCCTTCGTCAGCGTCAACTGCGCCAGTATCGAGCCCGAGCGGATGGAAGAGGTCCTGTTCGGCCGCGAAACCCAGGAGCGTGGGGTGGAGCCCGGCCTGCTGGAAGAGGCGCATGGCGGTGTGATCTTCTTCGACGAGGTGGCGGATATGCCGCCGGGGACGCAATCGAAAATCCTGCGGGTGCTGGTCGATCAGCAGTTCCAGCGGGTCGGCGCCACCGACAAGGTGCGGGTCGATCTCCGTGTGATCTCCTCGACCAACCGGGACCTGGAGATGGAAATCGCCGCCGGCCGGTTCCGCGAAGAGCTCTATCACCGGCTGAACGTGGTGCCGATCGCGGTGCCCTCGCTGGAGGACCGGCGTGAGGATATCCCGCTCCTGGCAGGGCATTTCATCGAAAGTTGCCATGCCAGCCAGGGGCTGCCGCTGCGCGAGCTGACCGAAGAGGCGGCGGCGCTGATGCAGACCATGGTCTGGCCCGGCAATGTGCGCCAGCTGAAGAACCTGATCGAACGGGTGCTGATTCTGGGCGAGGGCACCGGTCCGATCGAGGCGCGCGAGCTGCCGAGCGATGAGGAAAAGGCCGCCGACGATGGCCGTGTCGTGCTCTCCGGCGCGCTGGCGACGCTGCCGCTGCGCGAGGCCCGCGAGGCCTTCGAACGCGAATATCTGCTGACCCAGATCAACCGCTTCGGCGGCAATATCAGCCGCACTGCCAGCTTCGTCGGCATGGAGCGCAGCGCGCTGCACCGCAAGCTGAAGTCGCTGGGCGTGGTGACGACGACGAAATCCGGCGCCAGGGTGGCCCGTGTCGATGAGACTGTCGATGAGACTGTCGACGAGGCCGTCGACTGAAGCCGGTGCGGGGCCGGCGGAGTGCGGCGGGCCGGGCTCAGCGGGTGACGATCTGCCAGCTGCCGCCCTTGTTGCGGATCACGCAGGCGTTCTGGGTCAGCTGCGGCAGCACCGTGGTCACGCCCGGCGGGGTGGCCGATTTCACCTCGGGCGGGCAGGGCGGCAGGCTGACCGGGCTATAGCCCTTCTCGGCCATGCATAGGCTCTTGGCCCGGGCGCGCAGACTGGCGTTGGCATCGACGGTATAGATCTCCCCCTGGCGCCAGAAGCCGGGGCGGACCCAGCAATTGCCCTGTGCATCGCAGACCCGCCGGCCGGGCACGTAGACCGGCGGCATCTGCCGGATCTGGGTGGCGACGGGGGCCTGTTTCAGCGCCTGAATCTCGCACAGGGTGGTGTCCTTTTCCATCTGCGCCACCGGGGCGCCGGGCCGATAATAGATCGACATCGGCGCGCAGGCGGCCAGCAGCAGGGTCAGGGCGATCGGGGCAAGGTTCCGTTTCATGGCCGCAGCATGCCGCAACGCCGGCGCCGGTACAATTGAATTGACCGCCCCGGGACCATCTGTCATTCAAAGCACTCTGGCAAAACAGTCTGACTGAGACAGGATCGGCAGAGGCACGGAAGCGATGAAAGTCATCATTTGCGGTGCGGGGCAGGTGGGTTGGCAGATCGCCCGGCACCTGTCCGGAGAGCACAACGACGTGACCGTCGTGGACAACAACCCCGATCTGGTCCGGCGCGCCACCGATACGCTGGATGTGCAGGGGATCGCGGGCTTCGCCAGCTACCCCGACGTGCTGGAGCGGGCCGGCGCCAATGACGCCGACATGCTGATCGCCGCCACCCATTCGGACGAGGTCAACATGGTCACCTGCCAGGTGGCCCATTCGGTGTTCTCGATCCAGCGCAAGATCGCGCGGCTCCGGGCGCAATCCTATCTGACGGCGATCTATTCCGATCTCTACCGCCGCGATCACCTGCCCATCGATGTGGTGATCTCGCCCGAGCGCGAGGTGGCGGCGGCGGCGATGCAGCGGCTTTCGGCGCCGGCGGCCTTCGATACCGAGACCTTCATGGGCGGCAAGGCGCAGCTGCTGGGCATCGCGGTGGAGGAAAGCTGCCCGATCATCAACACGCCGCTACGCCAGCTGACCGATCTGTTCTCGACCCTGCGCGCCATCGTGGTGGGGGTCCGGCGCGAGGGGACGCTGTTCGCACCGGAACCGGACGACCAGATCTTCGCCGGCGACAGCTGCTATGTCTTTTGCCATGTCGACGATGTCGACCGCACCATGGAGGTCTTCGGCAAGACCCAGAAGACCCAGGACCGGGTCGTCATCGTCGGCGGCGGTAACGTCGGTCTGGAGGTCGCCCGCGCGCTGGAAAGCCGCAAGACCCGGACTCGTGCCAAGATGATCGAGCGCAACCGTGCCCAGGCCGAACGCGCGGCGGAGGCGCTGGAACGGACCATCGTGCTGAACGGCGACGGGCTGGATGCGGCGCTGCTGAAGGAGGCCGGGATCGCCCGGGCCGATGCGATGCTGGCGATCACCGACGACGACAAGACCAACATGCTGTCGGCGGTGCGCGCCAAGGCCGAGGGCTGTCCGCTGGCGATCGCGCTGATCAACGATCCCACCCTGGTGCCGCTGATGGAGCCTCTGGGCATCGACGCCTATATCAACCCGCGCGCCACCACCGTCAGCTCGATCCTGCGCCATATCCGCCACGGACGGGTGCGGCAGGTCTATTCCATCGGCGATGCCGAGGCCGAGGTGATCGAGGCCGAGGTACTGTCGACCTCGCCGATGGCGGGGCAGCGGCTGCGCGATATCGATTTCCCCGAAGGGGTGCTGCTGGGCGCGGTGCTGAAGGATGGCAAGGTGATGCGGCCGGCGGGCGAGCTGAGGATCGAGGAGGGCGACGTCGTTGCGATCTTCGCCATGGCCGCGGATGTGCCCGAGGTCGAGCGTCTGCTCCAGGTCTCGATCGATTTCTTCTGATCATGCGGGCGGCGGAACAATACGGGCTGTTCATGCGATTGCCCCTGTTTCTGCAGATCTGGGCGATCGCGTCGCTGTCGATGTGGGTTCCGGCGATCCATGCCGAGATCCGGGGCATCCACCCGGTGTCTCAGGCCTTCTTCTTCAGCGGGTTGCTGGGGCTGGTGGGGCTGACGATGATCGCGCTGGCGCGCGGCACGCGGCCACCCAAGCACGGTATTCTGGGCCAGCTGCTGGCCCTGCTGGCGACCTTTGCGCTGCTGCCGGTGTTTCTGGCGCTGCCGCTTTATGACGGGCTGAAGACTACCAGCTATCTTAACGCCTATTTCGACATGGTCAGCGCCATCACCACCACCGGCGCCGACATCTTCGCCGATCCGGCACGGCTCGACCCGGCGCTGCATCTGTGGCGGGCGCAGGTCGGCTGGATGGGCGGTCTGCTGATGTGGGTCGCGGCTTCCTCGATCTTGGCGCCGCTGTCGCTGGGCGGGTTCGAGATCACCGCCCGCGGCCAGCCCGGCCGCGCCGTCGCCTCGCCCGACCTCAGCGCCCGGGCCGATCCGCGCCGGCGGCTGCTGCGGGTGACCCGGACGCTGGTGCCGGTCTATACCGGGCTGACCATGGTGGTCTGGGTGGCGCTGCTGATCGCGGGGGAGGAGGGGCTGACCGCGCTCTGCCACGCGATGTCGGTGATGGCGACCTCGGGCCTGTCGCCGGTTGGGGGCATGGCCGGCAGCCAGGCCGGGATCGTCGGTGAGGTGATCCTGTTTCTCTTCATGTTCTTCGCGCTGTCGCGGCTGACCTTCTCCTCGGACACCTCCGCCACCGGGCAGGCGCGGCTGGACAAGGACCCGGAATTCCGCACCGGTCTTCTGATCATCGTGTCGATTCCGGTGCTGCTGTTCCTGCGCCACTGGCTGGCGGCGCTGGAGGTGCAGCCGCTGGAGGACCCGCTGCTGGCGCTGGAGGCGCTTTGGGGCGCGCTCTTCACGGTGACCTCCTTTCTCACCACCACCGGGTTCGAGAGCGTCTATTGGGACGAGGCGCGGCAATGGTCTGGCCTGGGCACACCGGGGCTGATCCTGGCCGGGCTGGCGGTGATCGGCGGCGGGGTGGCAACCACCGCCGGCGGGGTGAAGCTGCTGAGGGTCTATGCGCTCTATCTCAACGGCCTGCGCGAGATGGAACGGCTGGTCCATCCCAGTTCGGTCAGCAACGAGGGCGGCGGCGTGCGGCGGATTCAGAAGGACGGCGCCTTTATCGCCTGGGTCTTCTTCATGATGTTCGCCCTGTCTCTGACGCTGGTCTGCGTGATTCTCGCAGCCCTGGGTCTCAGCTTCGATCAGGCCATCGTGCTGTCGATCGCGACACTCTCGACCACCGGGCCGCTGATCCATGTGGCGGCCGATACCCCCATCCATCTGGCCGAACTGAGCGGCGCGGCGAAGATGGTGCTGTCGGCCACGATGGTGCTGGGACGGCTGGAAACGCTGGCAATCATTGCGCTGATCACGCCGGATCTGTGGCGCAATTGAGCGAGTTTTCAGGTCACTGCGAAACGATCTTGTTTTTTCGGGTGGAATATCCCCACAGCTCACTCCATACTTGTTGGTGAAGAGCGTGTTGTGCGACCCAGCGCGTGACAAGAAAAAGCGAGATATAAGAAGAAATGGCTTCGGACAGACAGAACCTGCAGGACGCGTTCCTGAACCACGTCAGAAAAACCAAGGTTCCGGTGACGATCTTTCTTATCAACGGGGTGAAACTGCAGGGTGTGATCACCTGGTTTGACAATTTCTGCGTGTTGCTCCGCCGGGACGGCCAGTCGCAGCTGGTATACAAGCATGCGATTTCCACTATCATGCCGGCCCAGCCGATCAGCCTTTATGAGGGCGAAGACGCCTCTTGATGGAACATGGTGGGGATGTCACCAGCGCCTGGGTGCTGCATCCCGAGATTAAATCCGACGAAGATCGTCGCGACCCCGGTCCGGCGGTAGAGGAAGCCGTGGCCCTGGCCGCGGCTTTGCCCGGTCTTGACGTGATCGGTTCCGACATCGTGCGCCTGCCGCGGCCGCAGCCGGGCTATCTGTTCGGGTCGGGCAAGATCGAAGAGCTGGGCGAACGCTTCAAGGCGCATGAGATCGAGCTTGTGCTGATCGATGGCCCGGTGACCCCGGTGCAGCAGCGCAATCTGGAAAAGGCGTGGAAGGTCAAGATTCTCGACCGCACCGGGCTGATCCTTGAGATCTTCTCTGACCGTGCCCGCACCCGTGAAGGGGTGCTGCAGGTCGAAATGGCCGCGCTCTCCTATCAGCGGACCCGGCTGGTCCGGGCCTGGACCCACCTGGAACGCCAGCGTGGGGGGCTCGGCTTCGTCGGCGGCCCTGGCGAGACCCAGATCGAGGCCGACCGGCGTGCCATCGACGAACAGCTGGTGCGGCTGCGCCGGCAGCTCGACAAGGTGGTCAAGACGCGCGAGCTTCACCGCAAGGCGCGGGCCAAGGTGCCCTATCCCATTGTTGCCCTCGTTGGCTATACCAACGCCGGCAAGTCGACGCTGTTCAACCGGCTGACCGGGGCGGATGTGATGGCCAAGGACATGCTCTTTGCCACGCTCGACCCGACCATGCGGCGGGTGCAGCTGCCCGACGGGCCGGAGGTGATCCTGTCCGACACGGTGGGATTCATCTCGGATCTGCCGACGGAGCTGGTCGCCGCCTTCCGCGCCACGCTGGAGGAGGTGCTGGCCGCCGATCTGATCGTGCATGTGCGCGATATCTCGCACCCGAGCACCGAGGAACAGGCCGAGGATGTGGAAGCGATTCTGACCTCTCTCGGCGTCGATGAGAACCGCGCCCAGATCGAGGTCTGGAACAAGATCGACCTGCTGCCCGAGGCCGAGCATGACGCGGTGCTGGCCCGCGCCGCGCGCACGCCGGAGGTCTTCGCCATCTCCGCCTGGAGCGGCGAGGGGCTCGATACCTTGCTGGCCGCGATTGCCGAGCAGTTGCAGGGCGTGCGCCACGAGGCGGTGATCACGCTGCCGTTCTCCGAGGGCCGCAAACGCGCCTGGCTCTTTGCCCAGGACGTGGTGATCGAAGAGCGCCAGACCGAAGACGGGTTCGAACTGACGGTGTTCTGGACCCCGAAGCAGGAAGCGCAATTCGCCGCCCTCTGAGGCGGCTGAGTGCTCCTCGGAACGATCTTTCAGACAGGCGCGGCGACTGCGGTTGCCGCGCCTAGTCTTTCCAGCCCTGAGGGATCAGATGGGTGACGCCGACGGCAGCGGCGCGCGCCAGATTCACATCGAGCGACATCGGGATATATTCGCCGCGGCGCCACAGCTGGGCCAGATCGTCGTAATGGCGCGACAGGAAATGGCCGGACTGACCGGTGGAGATGATGAAGACGGAGCTGTCGGGATCGGCCAGATCGTAGACCCCGCGATAGCCCGCCCCATGCACGTTGAGGAAGGGATCGGGATCCTCGCCCGAGGTCAGCCCGCGTTCCAGGGTGTTGTCGCCGCCGCTGGTCGACTGGCGGATGTTGACGAAGAAGCGCAGCACCGGCACCTCGCCCAGCACCGGGTGGTCGTGGGTCGCCTGATGGGCGTCGCCCCAGCGCAGGCTCTCCAGCGAAGTGCCGTATTTCTCGCCGATCCAGACCAGCGCATCGTCCAGCGCCAGCCGCGCCATATCGGTGCAGGTCTCTTTCGGGGCGCTCTGCCGGACATCGCACCAGACCGCGGCGCCGTCGATGTTGCGATAGACCCGTTCGATGAACACCGGGTCGACATGTTTGAACTCATCGGCCAGCGGGCCCAGCTCATCCTCGATCAGCCGTTTCTGCAGTGCCCGTAGCCAGGCGGCATAGATCAGCGGTTCGGGCATATGCTCGTTCATCTCGCCGTTCCACTCGGCCAGCAGCTGCAGGGCGATCTGGCGCTGTCGTTGCGGCGTGCCTTCGGGCGCGGCCTCGCCGGTGAACCACAGATCGGCGCCGATCAGCGGCAGCAGCGAGCGGGCGGTGAAGCTGACGGTGTCGAGCTGCGCTTCGATGAAGCTTTCGCGGGTATGGACCTGGCGCGCCTGCATCAGTCGCTGCCAGCGGTTGACCCGCTGAGTATCGCCCCAGAGGAAGGAGACATGGTTGGGGAAGGGGCGTTCCAGGATCTTGTTGTTGGTATTGCCGAGGATGCCGCCGCGCGGGCTGACGAATTCCGGGTTGGCGGCATAGGGCAGCCGGCCCTCCCAGCGGTTTTCGGCGCGCCAGCCCTGCGACGGCAGCCGGCCCTGGCTCTGGTGTCGGGGGTCGCGGCGGGGCATGGCGCCCACGGTCTTCATCGCGATGGTGTCGCTGTCGATCAGCATCAGGTTCTGCGACGGCGCGATGAACTTCTCGCCGGCATCGATGGCCTGCTGGACGGTGGTGGCATGCATGATGCCCATGGCGGCGGTCATCGTGGTGTCCTGCCCGTCCAGGGCGGTCCAGCTCAGCGCCGCGACATGGCCCGGCGGCGTCACCGCGTCCAGATGATAATGGCTGCCCGGCAGCACCGGGCCGTTCTCGGTCCAGCGCAGGGTCAGGGTGATCGGCGGCGCATCCTTGATCTGGATGATCGAGGGGCGGCTCTCGAACGGCTTGTAGCCCTGCGGCGTCAGGTATTCCTCCGGGTTGTCGGGGTTCAGCTTCTCGATGAACACGTCCTGATCGTCGAGATAGGAGGAGGTGATGCCCCAGCCCATCTGCCGGCTGCGCCCGGACATGATCGCCGGGATCCCGGGAATGGTGGCGCCGATCACCCCGCCGGACTGCAGTTCGATCCGCGCCAGATACCAGGTGGAGGGAGCGGTGAAGCCCAGATGCGGGTCGTTGGCCAGGAGCGTGCCCCCGGAGGCGGAGCGCGACGGTGCCGCCGCCCAGGCGTTGGAGGCGCCGGCCATGTCGTGTTTGGGGAAGGGCGACAGCGGATCGTCGGGCATCGGCGTGCCGGCGGCATAGCGCGGCAGACCGGGGAACAGCTGGGCGTATTCCGGCAGCGCGGCGACGCCGGTGCCGGGGGCGTCGGGCAGGATGTCCTTCAGCCGGTCGGTGTCGTCCAGCATCAGCGCGGTGCGGGCACGCAGCACCTCGTTTTCCAGATGCCCGCTCAGCTGCAGCGCCACCAGCTTCAGCAGCGCGATGGAATCGGCGGGTTGCCAGGGGGCGACGGGGGCGTTGAACAGGAACATCTCGGGGGCGCCGCGGCCGAGCGCCTCGTCGTTGATCTCGGCCAGCCGGGCATTGACGCCGGCGGCATAGGCCCTGAGCGCGGCCTTGGTGTACTCGTCCTGCGCCTCGAAGGAGGTCTGGGCCAGGCGATAGAGGTCGAGCCGGCGCAGCAGCCGGTCGATCCGCAGGGTGCGCTGGCCGAAGACCTCGGACAGGCGGCCCTGGACGGTGCGGCGCATGGTGGTCATCTGCCACAGCCGGTCCTGCGCATGGGCATAACCCAGGCCGAAGAAGACGTCGGGATCGTCCCGTCCGAAGATATGCGGCACGTCGGCATTGTCGCGGATGATCTCGACCGGGGCGGTCAGCCCGGTCACCGTCTCGGTCTGGTCGTAATCGGGCAGCGACTGATTGGCGAGAAAGTAGATCAGCCCGACCGCCAGCACCACCAAACCGACCAGCCCTGCCGCGATCCGCAGCAGCCAGCGAAATACCTGTCCCATCCCTGTCCCCGTATCCTGTCCGCCCGGGCCGTCTTGCACCGCGGCCCGGAGTGGCCCTGCCTGTCTGCCTGGCGGTCTGTCCGCCGCCAACCTAGGCGATTCCGCCCCGCAGGAAAAGCCGGGGGCGGGGATCGTCCTGTCCGCGGATCAGGGGATGATGCGGGTATACTTGGTGCCTTCGAGCGAGGCGCCGATGCGCAGACCGGCCTGGCCGAAGACGGCGGCCAGGATCGGCGAGCGCAGCGTGTTGGTATCGGCCGCGACGGAGTCGCCCTCGTCGCGGAAGACATATTCCATGTCGGCGCCGGCGGCCCAGCCGGAGGAGCGGCGGAAGTCCATCAGCGCGTCTTCGGTCATGAAGAACAGCACATGGGCATATTGCTGGGCGCCGATCTGCAGCCCGGCGCTGCCCTTGACGGCAGAGTAGTAATCCACCGTCACCCCATTGACCCGCAATGCGCCGCGGCCATAGCCGCCGCCCAGACCGAGGCCGGCCTCGGTCATCAGCGGCATCACCAGCATGCCGGTGGATTTCTCGGCCAGCGTCACGGTGTTGGGATAGGTGGCGTACATCTTGTTCAGCGTCGCGTCGACGCGCGCGTCGATTTTGGCGGCACTATTGTTGCCGACGCCATTGCCGCAGGCCGCGGTCGCCCCCATCGCGGCAAGCGCCGCCAGAGTGAAACCACGCCGCGTCAGGCGGTAAGAAATCGGATTGTCCATCGTTTGCCTGTTTTCTGACTGTTCGTGTCTGATCGTAACTGGTCGGATCTTAAGTCTGCTCAGGCCGGTTGTTCCGGCATTGGCGCGATTTATACGCGTTCGCGCCCGGGCTGTCACCCGACAAGGGCCGGGGAACAGTCCGTGCGGCGGGTTCTCGCCCCTCCGGTGACGCGGGACCGGGCGGGGCGGGTCACCGGCGCCCGGACCCGGTTGGCGCCGACCGGATCAGCCGTTCAGGCGTTTCGCCACCTCTGGCGCGAAGTAGGTCAGGATGCCGTCGCAGCCGGCGCGTTTGAAGCACAACAGGCTTTCCAGCATGATCTTTTCGCCGTCGATCCAGCCATTCAGCGCGGCGGCCTGGATCATCGCGTATTCGCCCGACACCTGATAGGCGAAGGTCGGCACGCCGAAGGTCTCCTTGGCGCGACGGCACATGTCCAGATAGGGCAGGCCGGGCTTGATCATCACCATATCGGCGCCCTCGTTCAGGTCGCGTTCGATCAGCCGCATGGCCTCGTCGGAATTGGCCGGGTCCATCTGATAGGTCTTCTTGTCGCCGGTCAGCGCGCCGGAGGCACCCACCGCATCGCGGAAGGGGCCATAGCAGGCGCTGGCGTATTTCGCCGCATAGGAGAGGATCATCACATTCTGGTGACCTTCGGCCTCGAGCGCGCTGCGCATGGCGCCGATCCGGCCGTCCATCATGTCCGACGGCCCGATGATGTCGGCGCCGGCCTCGGCCTGGGCCAGGGTCATCTTCACCAGCGCCTCCACCGTGCGGTCGTTGACGATCTCGCCGTTCTCGACATAGCCGTCGTGGCCGTTGATGTTATAGGGATCGAGCGCCACATCGGTCATCACCGCCATCTCCGGCACCGCGTCCTTGATCGCGCGGATCGCCCGGTTGGAGATGTTGTCGGGGTTCCAGGCCTCGGCGCAGTCCTCGGTCTTCAGGCTGGGATCGGTATAGGGAAAGATGCAGATGGCGGGGACGCCCAGGTCCCAGGCCTCTTTCGCGGCCTTGACGGTCAGATCGACGCTGCGACGCATCACCCCGGGCATCGACGGCACCGGTTCTTCCTGATTGGTGCCCTCGCGCACGAAGACCGGCCAGATCAGATCATCGGCAGTCAGGGTGTTTTCCCGGACCAGGCCGCGGATCGCGGGCGATTGCCGCGCGCGGCGCGGACGGGCAGCGGGAAAGGGGGCGATGGTCGGTTTCATGGCGCGGACTCCTTGATCAATCGTCCATTGGGTGGCATGGAAAGCAACCACTCACAAGTGCATCTGAAGCCGCGTTCGGCCTGGACGTCGGCGGGCGCGGCGAAAAAAGGGCAGGCGATTGGACTTGTATACCACGGTCTTCGAGATGATCGACATGCGGTCCTTCTCGAACCTCTGGTTCTGGATCGCCCTGGCGGTCGCCTGGTCTTCGGCCAGCCACTGGGTGCTGGGCGTGCCCTATGACCTGGTGCTGCGGGCGCGGCGGGTCGGCGGCCCGGCGGCGCAGGACCTGGACGATCTGGCGCGCATCCATGTCAACCGGCTGCTCTATATCGCGCGGGTGTCGGGGCCCTGGCTGGTGGGGATCGGGTTCTTTCTGCTGACCTCGCTGGCGATGACCGGCTTCGTCTATGGCGTCGAATTCTCTCAGGCGCTGTTCCTGCTGGGCTGTCCGATGTCGCTGGTCGGGGTACTGTCGGTCCATACCGCCCATCTGATCCATCGCGAGCGTGCCCAGGGCGAACAGCTGCGCAAGCGGCTGATCCGCTGCCGGCTCTATACCCAGATGATCGGCGTCGTCTCGATCTTCGTCACCGCGCTCTGGGGGATGTACCAAAACCTGTCGCTGGGCGTGTTGGGCTAGCGCAAGGAAACCGCGAAAGGCACGAATGCGATGACCGAGGCCAGCCACATCACCGTGGGCGGCGCCCCCGAGGGGTTTGACGCCCAGCTGATCCTGCGAGAGATCGGCCGGACCGCGGCGCCGGTGCTGCATGTGGCGCGCGACGACAAGCGGATGGAGGCGATGCGTGCCGCGTTGGCCTTCTTCGCCCCGGAGATGCCGGTGATCACCTTTCCGGGCTGGGACTGTCTGCCCTATGACCGGGTGTCGCCCAATGCCAGCATTTCGGCGCAGCGGATGGCGACGCTGGCAGCGCTGGTGCATCAGATGCCGGCGCAATTCGTGCTGCTGACCACGCTGAACGCCGCCACTCAGCGGATCCCGGCGCGCGAGGTGCTGCGCGATGCGGCGTTCTCCGCCCGTGTCGGCCAGCGGGTTGATGAGGAGGCGTTGCGGGGCTTTCTCGTCCGCATGGGGTTCTCGCAAAGCCCCACGGTGATGGAGCCGGGCGACTACGCCATCCGCGGCGGCATCATCGATATCTTCCCGCCGGGAGAGGCGGGGCCGGTGCGGCTGGATTTCTTCGGCGATGTGCTGGACGGGGCACGGCGGTTCGATCCGGCCAGCCAGCGGACGACCGACACACTGGAGACGGTCGAACTCGCCCCGGTGTCCGAGGTGATCCTGGACGAGGCGGCGATCACCCGGTTCCGGCAGAACTACCGGCTGGAATTCGGCGCCGCCGGCACCGACGATCCGCTCTATGAGGCGGTCAGCGCCGGGCGCAAGCACCAGGGCATCGAACATTGGCTGCCGTTCTTCCATGAGAAGCTGGAAACCCTGTTCGACTATCTGCCGGGGGCCACCATCACGCTGGACGATCAGGTCACGCCGGCGCGGCTGGCGCGCTGGGACAGCGTCGCCGATCAGTATGAGACCCGGCGGCTGGCGATGCAGGCCAAATCGCGGCTTGATACCGTCTACAAGCCGATCCCGCCGGGGCTGATGTTTGTCGACGATGCTGCCTGGGAGGTGGCGGTCGCGGGCCGCCGGACGATGCAGTTCCATCCGCTGCCGCAGGCCACAGGCCCCGGGGTGATCGATGCCGGCGGTCGCATCGGCCGCAACTTCGCCCCCGAGCGGCAGCAGGAGAACATCAGCCTGTTCGGCGCGCTGGCCGATCATATCACCAAGAAGCTGGACAAGGGGCCGGTGCTGGTCGCCTCTTATTCCGAGGGGGCGCGGGAGCGTCTGGCCGGGCTGATCGAGGACGAGGGGCTGGCCGAGATCATCGAGGTGCGCAATGGCACCCGGATCGGCAAGCGCGGGCTGCATCTGGCGGTCTGGGCACTGGAGGCGGGGTTCGAGACCGCCGATCTGACGGTGATCGCGGAACAGGACGTGCTGGGCGACCGGCTGATCCGGGCGCCGAAGAAACGCCGCAAGGCGGAGAATTTCCTGACCGAGACGCAATCGCTGTCTCCCGGCGACCTAGTGGTGCATGTCGATCACGGCATCGGCCGCTATCAGGGGATGGAGGTGATCACCGCCGCCGGTGCGGCGCATGAATGCCTGCTGCTGGAATATGCCGAGGCGGCCAAGCTCTACCTGCCGGTCGAGAATATCGAGCTGCTGTCGAAATACGGCCATGACGAGGGGCTGCTGGACAGGCTGGGCGGCGGCGCCTGGCAGGCCAAGAAGGCCAAACTCAAGGAACGTATCCGTGAGATGGCCGACCGGCTGATCCGGGTGGCCGCCGAACGGGCGCTGCGCAGGGCGCCGCCGCTGGAGCCCGAGCATCACGCCTGGGAGGCCTTCTGCGCCCGTTTTCCCTATCAGGAGACCGACGATCAGCTGCGGGCGATTTCCGATGTGCTGGGCGATCTGACCAGCGGCCAGCCGATGGACCGGCTGATCTGCGGCGATGTTGGTTTCGGCAAGACCGAGGTGGCGATGCGCGCGGCCTTCGCCGCCGCCATGTCGGGGGTGCAGGTGGCGGTGGTGGCGCCGACCACGCTGCTGGCGCGGCAGCATTACGCCAGCTTCGCCGAACGGTTCCGCGGCTTTCCGGTGCAGGTGCATCAGCTGTCGCGCTTCGTCACCTCGGCGGAGGCGGCGAAGACCCGCGAAGGGCTGGCGCGCGGCACCGTCGATATCGTGGTGGGCACCCATGCGCTGCTGGCCAAGGGTATCCGGTTCCACAACCTCGGCCTGCTGATCATCGACGAGGAACAGCATTTCGGTGTCGCCCACAAGGAACGGCTGAAACAGCTGCGCTCCGACATCCATGTGCTGACGCTGACCGCGACACCGATCCCGCGGACGCTGCAGCTGTCGCTGTCCGGCGTTCGGGACCTGTCGATCATCGGCACCCCGCCGGTCGACCGGTTGGCGATCCGCACCTATGTCAGCGAATTCGACGCGGTCACCATCCGCGAGGCGCTGCTGCGCGAACATTATCGCGGCGGTCAGAGCTTCTATGTGGTGCCGCGGCTCTCCGATCTGCCGGAGATCGAGGAGTTCCTGCGCGATCAGCTGCCCGAGCTGACCTTCGTCACCGCCCACGGGCAGATGGCTGCGGGAGAGCTCGACGACCGGATGAACGCTTTCTACGACGGCAAATACGATGTGTTGCTGGCCACCACCATCGTGGAAAGCGGGCTCGACATCCCCACCGCTAACACGATGATCGTGCATCGCGCCGATATGTTCGGGCTGGCGCAGCTCTATCAGATCCGCGGTCGTGTCGGCCGCTCCAAGACCCGTGCCTATGCCTATCTGACCACCAAGCCGCGGGCCAGGCTGACGCCGGCGGCCGAGAAACGGCTGCGGGTGCTGGGCAGTCTCGACACGTTGGGGGCGGGCTTCACCCTCGCCAGCCAGGATCTCGACATTCGCGGCGCCGGCAATCTGCTGGGCGAGGAACAGTCGGGCCAGATGCGCGATGTGGGCTATGAACTCTATCAGCAGATGCTGGAAGAGGCGATCGCCAAGATCAAGGCCGGCGAGATGGAGGGGCTGACCGAGGCGGACGATCAATGGGCGCCGCAGATCAACCTCGGCGTGCCGGTGCTGATCCCCGAGGACTACGTTCCCGATCTGGACGTGCGGCTGGGGCTCTATCGCCGGCTCAGCAACCTTTCCACCAAGGTCGAGCTGGAGGGCTTCGCCGCCGAGTTGATCGACCGTTTCGGCAAGCTGCCGAAAGAGGTCAACACGCTGCTGCTGGTGGTGCGCATCAAGGCGATGTGCAAACGCGCCGGGATCGCCAAGCTGGACGGCGGGCCGAAGGGGGCGACGATCCAGTTCCACAACGACAAGTTCGCCTCGCCGCAGGGGCTGGTGGACTTCGTCCAGGGGCAGAACGGGCTGGCCAAGATCAAGGACAACAAGATCGTGGTGCGGCGGGACTGGAAGAAGGACAGCGACAAGATCAAGGGCGCCTTCGCCATCGCCCGCGATCTGGCCGAAAAGGTCGCGGCAGAGCGGAAAAAGACGGCCGCAAAGGCCTGAGTGACCGGGCCATGGGCGGTGCGCGGGCTGTGGCAGAGATTGTCCGCCCGGGCTGAAACCGGCCATTGAAAGTCGCAGCGCGGGCGGGCAGGGTCGGGGAAACCCGCGACTTGGACGGCTTGATGGTACGACAGATTCTTCCGATTTCCGCCCTGCTTCTGGGCTCTGCCCTGCTGCTGTTCGCCGGTGGCATGAACGGGCTGATCCTGCCGGTGCGGGGCACCATCGAAGGCTTCAGCGCCAGCTCGCTGGGCCTGCTCGGCTCGGGCTGGGCGGTCGGCTATGTGCTGGGCTGCCTGATGATGGCGCGGCTGGTGGGGCGGGTCGGTCATATCCGGTCGTTCAGCGTGATGGCGGCCTTCGCCGCCGTCGCCGTGCTGCTGTCGCTGCTGCTGCTGAGCCCCTGGGCCTGGGTGCCGCTGCGCGCGATCTCGGGGTTCTGTTTCGCCGGGGCGGCGATGATCGTCGAAAGCTGGCTGGGCGAACGGGCCGAGCCCAGCACCCGCGGCCGCATCTTCGGCATCTATTCGATGGTCAACCTCGGCGCCTCCACCGCCGGGCAGATGGTGCTGACGCTGGGCGATGCCTCGGGGGCGTTGTTCTTCGTGCTGCCGGCGATCTTCTATTGCCTGGCGCTGGTGCCGACGGCGATTTCCTCCTCTGCCAGCCCGCGACCGCTGGTGCGGGTCTCGCTCGACATGCGGGCGCTCTGGCGCAACTCTCCGGTGGCGGTCTTCGCGGTGTTCTGCGTCGGCATTTCCAACAGCGCCTTCGGGACACTGTCGGCGGTCTATGCCAGCGGGGTGGGGCTGCAGCTGGCCTCGGTCACGCTGTTCGCCAGCCTGCCGGTGCTGGCCGGGGCGCTCAGCCAGATCCCGATCGGCATGGCCTCGGACCGGACCGACCGGCGCATGGTGCTGGTCGGGGTGGCGGTGCTGGCACTGGCCACCGATCTGGCCTTTCTGCTGCTGCGGCCGGAGGACCGGATGATCAACCTCGGGCTGGCGGCGCTGTTCGGGGCGGCGATCTATGCGATGTATCCGGTGATCATCGCCCATGCCAACGACCACGCCGAGGAGGGCAGCTTCATCCAGGTCAGCGGCGGGCTGCTGATGACCTTCGGGCTGGGATCGATCGCCGGGCCGCTGGCGGCCGGCTTCGGCATGGCGCGGCTGGGCGAGCCGGCGCTGTTTCTGACCTCGGCCGTGGCGCATCTGCTGATCATCCTCTTCGCGGTCCTGCGGATCGCGATGCGCGCGCCGGTGGTCGAGGAAGACAAGGCCAGCTTCGTTTCGGTGCCGCCGGGCCGGGTTTCGACCCCGGAAACCGCGGTTCTTGCCGCCACCGCCGAGGAGGCGGAAGAAGAAATTGCACAGGCTGAGCAGGCGCTTGCACAGGAATTGGGCAGCGAGGAGACGGAAGAGGCCCCCGTTGCGGCATCCCCCCCGGCCCCAGAGACCGAAGAGACCGGGGCAGAGATGCCGAAGCCGGTGCCACCGCGCGACGATTGAGATGGGGTCGCGCGCGGATGCGGGGCCGGTTTCAGGTCGCTCTCGCCCCCGGATCAGGCCGGGCGAAGCATCCGGCGATAGAGAGTTTCGAGAAATTCCGGCGCCGCGTCGAACGGGTCTTCCTTGCCCAGGACCGCGCGCACCTGCACGTCGAAATCGGCGTAATGCTGGGTCAGCGACCAGATCGAGAAAATCAGGTGATAGGGATGCACCTCGGCCAGCCGGCCCTCATCGATCCAGCCCTGGATCACCGCGGTCTTTTCATCGACCAGCGCTTTCAGATCGGTCGAGAGCACCTCGTGAATCCGGGGGGCGCCCTGCACGATCTCATTGGCGAAAAGCCGGCTTTCCCGGGGAAAATCGCGGCTCATCTCCAGCTTGCGGCGCACGTAGCCCAGAATTTCCTCGATCGGGTCGCCAATCGGGTCGAGCGCACGCAGCGGGTCCAGCCAGGTGTCGAGAAGCTGCGACAGCACCGCCTCGTGCATGGCTTCCTTGGAGGGGAAATAGTACAGAAGATTGGGTTTGCTCAGCCCCGCGGCACTGGCGATCTGATCCACCGTGGCGCCGCGAAACCCCTGAGCAGAGAAAACCTCCAACGCGGCGTCGAGGATGGCGGCGCGGTTCTTGCGCTGAATTCGGGTCGGGGCGCGATCCTTTGGCATCGGCGGAGCGATCTCCCTGATTGGTCTGTTGCCTGAATTATTGTCTTTGCCCCGGCACGTGGCGGGGTTTTGCGGTGCCGATTACGGCAATTTCTTGACTGAAGCGCAACCCGTGTTAGCGTGACTTTGACCTTTTGGTCAAATCAAAGATCCAGGACACATGAATTACACGGGGAGCCAGTAGCAGCCATGTCCGCTCCGGCACAAAATCTGAAAATCAACGCAGACCGTCTCTGGGACAGCCTGATGGAAATGGCCAAGATCGGTCCCGGCGTGGCAGGCGGCAACAACCGCCAGACCCTGACGGATGAGGATGCCGAAGGACGGGCGCTGTTCCAGAAATGGTGCGAAGCGGCCGGCATGACCATGGGGGTCGACAAGATGGGCACCATGTTCATGACCCGCGCCGGCGAGGACCCCGAGGCACTGCCGGTCTATGTCGGCAGCCACCTCGACACCCAGCCGACCGGCGGCAAATACGACGGTGTCCTCGGCGTGCTGGGCGCGCTGGAGGCGGTGCGCACGATGAACGATCTGGGGTTGAAGACCAAACACCCGATCGTGGTCACCAACTGGGCCAACGAGGAGGGCGCCCGCTTCGCCCCCGCGATGCTGGCCTCGGGCGTCTTCGCCGGGGTGCATTCGCTGGACTACGCCTATGAGCGCAGCGACCTTGAGGGCAAGACCTATGGCGAGGAACTGAAGCGCATCGGCTGGCAGGGCGACGAAGAGGTCGGCGCTCGCAAGATGCACGCCTATTATGAGCTGCACATCGAACAGGGTCCGATCCTCGAGTCCGAGGGCAAGGACATCGGCGTCGTCACCCATTGCCAGGGGCTGTGGTGGCTGGAATTCACCCTGACCGGCAAGGCGGCCCATACCGGCTCCACGCCGATGCCGATGCGGGTCAACGCCGGCCTCGCCATGAGCCGGATCCTGGAGATGGTGCAGGCGGTGGCGATGGAGAACCAGCCCAACGCGGTGGGCGGCGTCGGCCAGATGACCTTCACCCCGAATTCGCGCAACGTGCTGCCGGAGAAGGTGGTTTTCACCGTCGACATCCGCACCCCGGATCAGGCCAAGCTGGACGGTATGCGCGCCAAGATCGAGGCGGAAGCGGCCAGGATCTGCGACGAGCTGGGGGTCGACTGCGCGGTGGAGCCGGTGGGGCATTTCGACCCCGTCACCTTCACCCCGGAGCTGGTCACCAATGTGCGCAATGCCGCGGAGCGTCTGGGCTACAGCCACATGGACATTATCTCGGGCGCCGGTCACGACGCCTGCTGGGCGGCCAAGATGGCCCCGACCACCATGGTCATGTGCCCCTGCGTCGACGGGCTGAGCCACAATGAGGCGGAAGAGATTTCCAAGGATTGGGCCGCGGCCGGGACCGATGTTCTGTTGCATGCGGTGCTGGAAACGGCTGAAATCGTCGGGTGACGGCGGTGTGATCGCCACCGTCGGGCTGGGGGCGCTGCCCCCAGCCTCCCGGGATATTTAAGGCCAGAAAAACAGAAATCAGAGACAGAGACGCCAGCAACAGACCGGGGCGTTGCAACACCGGTCGGGCGACGGGGAGAACCGAGATGGACAGGGCCGGGCGGTCGTCAGTACCGGGAGAGATCGAGGCGCTGATCGCGCGCGAGATCGCCGGTTACGACGGCACGGCGCCCGGAGCGGCGGCGACGCTGGCGGCCTTTCGTGCCGCCCGGCATGCGCCCCGGCCGATCACGGTGAATTTCTCCGGCGGGATCACCCAGACCTGTTGGTCGGTGACGCGCACGGATGGCGATTATCAGGTAATCTACCTGCCGACGGCGGGCTATTTCTCGCTCTGTGTCGAGAGCGTCTTCGGGCCGCTGGACATCGGGGTGCATGGGGATGCGATCGGGTGCTACGCCTCGGTCTGACAAGACGAAACTGGGAGTTTGAATGATGAGCAAAGTGATCAAGGGCGGCACCGTCGTCACCGCGGATCTGACCTATCAGGCCGATGTGAAGATCGAGGACGGCAAGATCGTCGAGATCGGCCCCGATCTGCAGGGCGACGAGGTGCTGGATGCCTCCGGCTGCTATGTGATGCCGGGCGGGATCGATCCGCACACCCACCTGGAAATGCCCTTCATGGGGACCCATTCCAGCGATGACTTCTATGCCGGCACCCGCGCGGCGCTGGCTGGCGGCACCACCATGGTGGTGGATTTCGCGCTGCCCGATCCGGGGCAGTCGCT
Organism: Pseudodonghicola flavimaris; assembly: GCF_030164425.1. Taxonomy (GTDB): domain Bacteria; phylum Pseudomonadota; class Alphaproteobacteria; order Rhodobacterales; family Rhodobacteraceae; genus Pseudodonghicola; species Pseudodonghicola flavimaris. The sequence goes on from NZ_JASNJD010000001.1 coordinate 270,321, forward strand.
GCTGGATGCGATCAAGGTCTGGGACAACAAATCCGCCCGGGCCTGCTGCGATTACTCCTTCCACATGGCGATCACCTGGTGGGGCGAGCAGGTCTTCGACGAGATGAAGATCATCGCGCAGGAGAAGGGCATCAACACCTTCAAGCATTTCATGGCCTACAAGGGCAGCCTGATGGTGAACGACGACGAGATGTTTGCCAGCTTCAAGCGCTGCGCCGAGCTGGGGGCGACGCCGCTGGTGCATGCCGAGAACGGCGATCTGGTCGCCGAGATGACCGCCAAGCTCCTGGCCGAGGGCAATACCGGGCCGGAGGCCCATGCCTACAGCCGTCCCTCCCAGGTCGAGGGCGAGGCCACCAACCGCGCCATCATGATCGCCGATATGGCCGGCGCGCCGCTCTATGTCGTGCATACCTCCTGCGAGGAGGCGCATGAGGCGATCCGCCGGGCCAAGATGAACGGCAAGCGGGTCTGGGGCGAACCGCTGATCCAGCATCTGGTGCTGGATGAGAGCGAGTATTTCAACGAGGACTGGGACCACGCCGCCCGCCGGGTGATGTCGCCGCCGTTCCGCAACAAGAAGCATCAGGACAGCCTCTGGGCCGGGCTGGCGTCGGGGACGCTCAGCTGCGTCGCCACCGATCACTGCGCCTTCACCACCGAGCAGAAACGCTATGGCGTCGGCGATTTTTCCAAGATCCCGAACGGCACCGGCGGGCTGGAGGACCGGATGCCGGTTCTGTGGACCTATGGGGTGGAAACCGGTCGCATCACCATGAACGAATTCGTCGCCGTCACCTCGACCAATATCGCCAAGATCCTCAACTGCTATCCGCAGAAGGGGGCGATCCTGGTGGGCGCCGACGCCGATATCGTGGTGATGGACCCGGGCATGGGCAAGACCATCTCGGCCGACACCCAGGCCTCTTCCATCGATTACAACGTTTTCGAGGGGATCGAGGTCAAGGCGCTGCCGCGCTATGTGCTGAGCCGCGGGTATGTGGCGGTGGAGAATGGCGAGCTGAAGGCCAAGGAAGGCCACGGCGAATTCGTCGCCCGCGATCCCAATGCCACGGTGAACAAGGCGCTGTCCAAGTGGAAGGAACTGACCGCGCCGCGCCCGGTGGCGCGCGCCGGCATTCCGGCGACCGGGGTTTGATCCGGGTGGCCCGCGTCGCTCTGATCTTCGCCGGTGGCAGCGGCATGGGGGCGGATGCCGCCCGCCGGCTGCATGCCGATGGCTTCGAGGTGGGGATCCTCTCCTCCTCGGGCAAGGGGGCGGCGCTGGCCGAGGAGCTGGGCGGGCTGGGCTTTACCGGCTCCAACCTGGAGCCTGCCGATCTGAAGGCCTTTGTCGATGCGGCGCTGGCGCGCTGGGGCCGCATCGATGTGGTGGTGAATTCAGCCGGTCACGGGCCGAGTGGCGATCTGCTGGAGGTGCCGGACGAGGACTGGCACGCCGGGCTCGACATCTTCCTGATGAACGTGATCCGGGTGGCACGGCTGGTGACGCCGATCATGGTGGCACAGAAGGATGGGGTGATCCTCAATATCTCGACCTTCGCGGCGCTGGAGCCGCAGCTGCGGTTCGCGGTGTCGAATGTGTTCCGCGCCGGGCTGGCGAGTTTCACCAAGCTCTATTCCGACCGCTACGGGCCGGACAACGTACGGATGAACAACGTGCTGCCGGGCTTCATCGACAGCCTGCCGATTGACCCCGCCCGCAGCAAGGAAGTGCCGCTCGCCCGTTACGGGCGGATGGAAGAGGTTTCGGCCACGCTGAGTTTTCTGGCTTCTCCCGGGGCCGGCTATATTACCGGGCAAAACATAAGAATAGACGGTGGAGCAACGCGATCTCTATGACGGGACAAGCTGTAATCGAAGCCCGCGACCTCAATCTGGTGTTTCACACCAATGACGGTCCGGTGCATGCGCTGAAAGACGTGAACCTGACGGTGGAGAAGGGCGATTTCGTCAGTTTCATCGGCCCGTCCGGCTGCGGCAAGACCACCTTTCTGCGGGTGATGGCGGCGCTGGAGCAGCCCACCGGCGGCACCATCACCGTCAACGGGATGACCCCGGACGAGGCGCGGCGCAAGCGGGCCTATGGCTATGTGTTTCAGGCCGCAGGGCTCTATCCCTGGCGCACCATCGCCAAGAACATCAAGCTGCCGCTGGAAATCATGGGCTATTCCAAGGCCGATCAGAACGCGCGGGTCGAGGCGGTGCTGAAGCTCGTCGATCTGGAGGGCTTCGGCGGCAAGTATCCCTGGCAGCTGTCGGGGGGCATGCAGCAGCGCGCCTCGATCGCGCGGGCGCTGGCCTTCGATGCGGATATCCTGCTGATGGACGAACCCTTCGGGGCGCTGGACGAGATCGTGCGCGATCACCTGAACGAACAGCTCCTGGCGCTCTGGGCGCGGACCGGCAAGACCATCGGCTTCGTCACCCATTCGATCCCGGAGGCGGTCTATCTCTCGACCAAGATCGTGGTGATGAGCCCGCGGCCGGGGCGGATCGCGGATGTGATCGAAAGCCCGCTGCCGAGGGAGCGGCCACTGGAGATCCGCGACACGCCGGAATTCATCGAAATCGCCCATCGCGTGCGCGAAGGGCTGCGGGCGGGGCATTCCTATGACGAATGATCCGCGCCAGCTCGGGGAGGGCCGGGCATGAAATCCGTTCTGGCCGTTCTGACCGTGGTCGCCGCCATCGTGGCGATCTGGTATGCCGCCTGCGCTCCCATGAATATCAAGGGGGTGCTGACCGAACTGGAACGCGGTGGCGCGCAGGTGGTGCCTGAGGGGGCCCCGACCCGTCGCGACATGAGCGCCATCGGGCTGGTCGTGGCCAACAGCTTTGCCATTCCCGCAACCTGGGCACAGGAGCGCCCGCGTCTGCCGGCGCCGCATCAGGTGGCGGTAGAGCTGTGGCAGACCACGGTGATGAAGAAGATCACCTCGAAACGCAGCCTCATCTTTCACGGCTGGGTGACGCTGAGCGCGACGCTTCTGGGCTTTGCCATCGGCACCGGCCTCGGCGTGGTGCTGGCGGTGGGGATCGTGCATTCGCGGGTGATGGACATGTCGGTGATGCCCTGGGCCATCGTCAGCCAGACCATCCCGATCATCGCGCTGGCGCCGATGATCATCGTGGTGCTCTATTCGATCGGGGTGCAGGGGATGCTGCCGAAGGCGATCATTTCTGCCTATCTCAGCTTTTTCCCGGTGGTCGTCGGCATGGTCAAGGGACTGAGAAGCCCCGATCACATGCAGCTCGATCTGCTCAGGACCTATAACGCCAGCGCCAGCCAGGGGTTCTGGAAGCTGCGGCTGCCGTCGTCGATGCCCTATCTCTTCGCGTCGCTGAAGATCGGCATCGCCGCCTCTCTGGTCGGGGCCATCGTGGGCGAGCTGCCCACCGGCGCGGTCTCCGGGCTGGGGGCGCGGCTGCTGGCGGGCAGCTATTACGGGCAGACGGTGCAGATCTGGTCGGCGCTCTTTGCCGCCGGGCTGCTGGCGGCGATCCTCGTCGGCATCCTGGGCGTGATCGAGCGGATCACCCTGAAACGGATGGGGATGGCATGATGGCGGGCGTCGGGATCGTGAGTATTTTTGCAGAGAAGAAGACGGGGAGGGCGCCGCGATGATCCTGGTGATCCTGGCCCTGATCCTCTGGGCCTTTGGCTGGTGGCTGAATGTCCGGCTCGCCGAGGGGCCCAATGCCGGCGCGCCGCTGGTCCGGCTGGCGGTGCCGGTGATCTTCGGCGTCACCGTGCTGCTGGTCTGGGAGCTGCTGGTGCGCGGGCTGAACGTGCCGATGGTGATCCTGCCGGCGCCGTCGCTGATCGCTACCCGCTTCGTCACCAGCCTGCCGGTGCTCTGGGTCGATTTCCGCCAGACCATCCTGAAGGGGGCGCTGTCGGGCTATATCATGGGCTGCGGCGCGGCGTTGCTGGTGGCGGTGCTGATCGATCGCAGCGATTTCCTGCGCCGGGGCCTGCTGCCGGTGGGCAATCTGGTCGCGGCTCTGCCGATCGTCGGCACCGCGCCTATCCTGGTGATGTGGTTCGGTTTCGACTGGCAGTCGAAGGCGGCGGTGGTCGTGGTCTCGGTGTTCTTCCCGATGCTGGTGAACGCGGTAGCCGGTCTGGCCCAGACCACCGCCATGCAGCGCGACCTGATGCGCACCTATGCGGCCGGCTACTGGCAAAGTTTCTTCAAGCTGCGGCTGCCGGCGGCGATGCCCTTCATCTTCAACGGTCTCAAGGTGTCCTCGACCCTCGCCCTGATCGGCGCCATCGTGGCGGAGTTCTTCGGCTCGCCGACGGTGGGGATGGGGTTCCGCATCTCGACCTCGGTCGGGCAGCTGTCGCTGGACATGGTCTGGGCCGAAATCGTGGTGGCTGCGCTGGCGGGGACCCTGTTCTACGGCCTGCTGGCGCTGATCGAGAAGGGCGTCACCTTCTGGCATCCGTCGCAGCGTGGATGAGACCGGTGGGACATATCCCCTCCGGCCCGGGCCGCACCGGGAGCCATCTTCGGGCGCCCGGAAAAACGGCAATCCGGCTGCGGCCGGACCGGCGGTCGATGCCCGCGGGGCATCGGTGCGACACGATCTTGCGCGGCGATGGGGCTTCGGCCATGTTGCTGGCAGGTCAACGAAAATCAAACGACCAACAAGGAGTGTACAGATGAAGATCTTGGTGAAAAGCGCCCTGGCCGTCGGGCTGGCGATGGCGGCCTCGGCGGCGATGGCCGCGGATGAGGTGAAGCTGCAGCTGAAATGGGTCACCCAGGCGCAGTTCGCCGGCTACTATGTGGCCAAGGACAAGGGGTTCTACAGCGATGAGGACCTCGACGTCACCATCCTGCCCGGCGGCCCCGACATCGCGCCGACCCAGGTCGTCGCCGGCGGCGGTGCCGACGTGATGATCGACTGGATGCCTTCGGCCCTGGCGGCGCGGGAAAAGGGCCTGCCGCTGGTCAATATCGCCCAGCCCTACAAGCATTCCGGCATGATGCTGACCTGCTGGAAAGACGCCGGGATCGAGAAACCCGCCGATCTGGTCAACCGCACCCTGGGTGTCTGGTTCTACGGCAACGAATACCCGTTCCTCAGCTGGATGGCGCATCTGGGCATCAAGACCGACGGCAAGGGTCCCGACAGCGTCGAAGTGCTGAAACAGGGCTTCAACGTCGATCCGCTGCTGCAGCGCCAGGCCGACTGCATCTCGACCATGACCTATAATGAATACTGGCAGGTCATCGACGCCGGCGTCAGCCCTGAGGAGCTGATCACCTTCAAATACGAGGATCAGGGTGTCGCCACGCTGGAAGACGGCCTCTATGTGCTGGAAGACAAGCTGGCCGACCCGGCGTTCGAGGATAAGATGGTCCGCTTCGTGCGCGCCTCGATGAAGGGCTGGAAATACGCCGAGGAAAACCCCGACGAGGCGGCCGATATCGTGCTGGAAAACGACGCCACCGGCGCCCAGACCGAAAAGCATCAGAAACGCATGATGGGCGAGGTCGCCAAGCTGACCGCCGGGTCGAACGGGGCGCTGGACCCGGCCGATTACGAACGCACGGTGAAAACCCTGCTGGCCGGCGGCTCCGACCCGGTGATCACCAAGGAGCCCGAGGGCGCCTGGACCCATGCGATCACCGACAAGGCCCTGAACTGATCCTGTCTCGGGCGGGCGCCTCCGCGCCCGGTCCCTCGCTTGTTCTGCCGCCCATCCCGTTTCGCCGGGGTGGGCGGTTTCGCGTTTTGCGTCAAAGGGGCGCGCGCGCCGGCCTGTCCGGCGCCAAAGATACGCCGCGCGCCACGCTCCCGGGCCTGAGGTTTTCTGGCCGGAAATATCCTCGGGGGGTGCGGGGGGCTGTCTGCCCCCCGTCTCGATCCGCTGCCGCATCCCCCATCCCCGCCGGTCGGCGCCGCGCCTTGGGCGAAGCTGGACGCGCTTACCCGTCCTGCCGCTTCTCGGCGACGATCCGGGCCATCTGCGCCGCCGGCAGATAGCCGCGCAGCATCTCGTCTTCCAGCACGAAGGTCGGCGTGCCGGAGATCTTCAGCCGCTGCGCCAGCATATGATTGCGGCTCAGCTCGTCATTGACCGCGTCGCTGTTCATCTCGGCCAGGATCGCCTCGGCATCCAGCCCCAGCCCCTCTGCCATCCGCCGCAGCACCACCTCGCTGACATCGCCCTGCATCGACATCAGCGCGTCATGCACCTCGGCATAGGCGTCGTTGCCGGCCACCATCCGGGTGGCGATGGCAAAGCGCGACGAGATCACGGAGGCCTCGCCCAGGATCGGGAATTCCTTCACGATCAGCCGGATATTGCCGTCCTGCTTCAGCAGCGTGTCGATCTCGGGCACCGCCTTGCGGCAATAGCCGCAGCGGTAATCCATGAATTCGACCAGGGTGATATCGCCCTCGGGGTTGCCGCCGACCCAGGAATAGCCGTCGTTGAAGATGGCGTCGTGATTGGCCTGTACCAGATCCAGATCGGCCTGTTCGGCGGCCTCGGCCTGGCGCTGTTCCAGCAGGGTGACGGCCTCCAGGATCACCTCGGGGTGGTCCATCAGATATTCGCGCACCTCGATCCGGAAGGCGGCGCGTTCGTCGTCGGTCATCTGGGTCAGATCGGTGGCCTGGGCCTGACCGGCCAGCAGGGCCAGCGCGGTGATCGCCGGGACGGCAAGTCGGGTCATGGTCATTTCCTTTTCTGGAGCTTTTCAGAAGCACTCAGCACATCTTGAGCGCGTTGCCAAGGCGGCGAACCGCGCGGCAGCTGCATCGCGGCACGGCGGGCGTGGGGGCCGGCGTCTTCCAGCCGGCCCTCCAGCGCATAGCGTTCGGCGGTGACCAGGGCGGCCATGCCGGGGCGGCCGTCCTGCGCATAGGCCAGCGCCAGATCGTGGAGCAGCCGGGCGTCGCGGAAATCCCGCGACCGTGCTTGTTCCAGGCTGTCGAGCCCGGCAGCGCCCTGACCGGCGGCGCGCTGCGCCCGGCCGAGACCGGCCAGGATCAGCGGCTCGTTCGGGGCCAGCCGGTTGGCGGTGTCATAGGCGGCCACCGCGCCGGCCCAATTGCGGGTCTCCATCAGGAACTGGCCGCGCAGATCGTAATAATAGGCGTCCTCGGGCCGCAGGGCGATGGCGCCGTCGATCGCCCGCAGCGCCGCGTCCAGCCGGCCCAGCCGGTGATAGGCCACCGCTTGCCGCATCAGCCGGATATCGGCATTGGCCTCTTCCGGGGCGCGCCGCAACGTCCAGTCGGGCGCCCGGGTGAAGGCGGACAATTTGCCGCGGACCCGGTCGAACCAATATTGGTGCAGCGGATCGGCGGGCAGCTCGCGCCCGAAAGCCTCGACATAATCCTGCGCCGCGCGCAGCCGGTCCCGGGTCAGCGGATGCGACTGCATGTAGACGTCCTGGTTCGACACGCTCAGCAGTTCCTGCCCGGCAAAGGCCCGGTGCAGCTCCACCAGCCCGCGGGGATCGATCCCGGCGTAGGTCAGAAACCCTGCGGCGGCGCGGTCGGCCGCCGCCTCCTCGGCGCGGGTATGGGCGAGAAATCCGCGCAGCGCCGCGCTCTGGGTGCCGGCCGCCAGCCCCACCGCCGCCTCGCCGTTGCCGGCCACCGCGGCCATCGCCGCCAGTGCCGCACCCAGCCCTGCCGCGGTGCGGGCGCTTTGCATATTGCCCATGCGCCGGGCGATATGGCCATTGGTGATATGGGCGGCCTCATGCGCGATCACCGCCTGCAGCATGCGGGCGCTGTCGACCGACTGGATCAGCCCGTAGTGCAGATAGATGGTGCGGTGATCCAGCACGAAGGCGTTGAATGTGTCGTCGTCCACCACCATCACCCGCACCGTGCGCGGGTTCAGCCCGGCGGCCCGCAGGATCGGAAACGACAGCTCGGTCAGCCCGTGTTCGATGTCGGCATCGCGCAGCAGGGTCAGGGCGGCCACGGGACGCGGCGCCGCCAGTGCCAGCAGCGCGCAGAACAGCAGGGCCGGGATTGACGCCAGCCGTCGGGTGCAGGCAATAACCATGCCGCAACCATGGGAGCAGATCATGCGAAACTCAACCCGATCCCAGGTCGATCCCTTCATTGTGATGGATGTGATGGAAGCCGCCCGCCAGGCCGAGGCCGCCGGCCGTCACATCATTCACATGGAGGTGGGCCAGCCCAGCACCGGTGCCCCGAAGGGCGCGACCGAGGCGCTGAAGCGCGCGCTCGATGACTATACGCTGGGCTATACCGTGGCGCTGGGTCTGCCGGCGCTGCGCCAGCGGATCGCCCGGCTCTATGGCGAATGGTACGATGTCGATCTGAACCCGGAACGGGTGGTGATCACCCCGGGCTCCTCGGGGGGCTTCATCCTCGCCTTCACCGCGCTCTTCGACACCGGCGATCGCGTCGGTATCGGCGCCCCGGGCTATCCCTCCTATCGCCAGATCCTCAAGGCGCTGGGAATGACACCGGTCGATCTGCCGGCAGCCCCGGAAAACCGCTATCAGCCGGTCGCCGCCGATTTCGCCGGTCTGGATCTGGCCGGCCTGATGGTCGCCTCGCCGGCCAACCCCACCGGCACCATGCTGGATCACGCCGCGCTCGGCGCGCTGATCGAGGCGGCGCAGGGCCAGGGGGCGTCCTTCATCAGCGACGAAATCTACCATGGCCTGGAATATGAGGCCAAGGCGGTCACCGCGCTGGAGCTTTCCGATGACGTCTATGTCATCAACTCCTTCTCGAAATACTTCTCGATGACCGGCTGGCGCGCCGGCTGGCTGGTGGTGCCGGAGGATCATGTCCGCACGCTGGAACGCATCGCCCAGAACATGTTCATCTGCGCCCCGCATGCCAGCCAGGTGGCGGCGCTGGCGGCGATGGATTGCACCGAGGAGCTGCAGGCCAACCTCGCGGTCTATGCCAGGAACCGTGCGCTGATGCTCGAAGGCCTGCCGAAGGCCGGATTCGACCGGATCGCGCCGCCCGATGGCGCCTTCTACATCTATGCCGATGTTTCCGAACTGACCGGGGACAGCCGTGCCTTCGCCGCCGAGATCCTCGACAAAGCCGGTGTCGCGGTCACCCCGGGGCTGGATTTCGATCCCGAACGCGGGGCCACCACGCTGCGCTTCTCCTACGCCCGGTCCACCGCCGATATCGAAGAGGGGCTGGCGCGGCTGGTGCGCTTCATGGCCGCGCGCGGCTGATCGGCAGGAGCGCAGCGGCCCCGGCGGCCGCTGCCGTCCTCCGGGGGCGTCGTCCCCCGTCTTTTTCTGGCCGGAAATACCCTGGGGGGTGGGGGGCAGACAGCCTCCCGTGCGACACTCGGGGCAGGCGCCGAAATCCGACATTTCCAACCCCCGCCGGCTGGGCTATCCTGACGCCAAGCGGCCGGACAGAAGGCCGCATCCGAATGATCACAGGCAGCGGGCGGAGCGGGTGTTGGGCAGGTTTCTTGCGGTTTTTTCGCTGATCGTCGGCCTGACCGCCGGTCTGATGGTGCTGGCGGCGGCGCCGGGTCTGGCGCAACAGTCGCCGGATCGGTTCTCGGCGCTGGCGCGGATCGATCCGGACCAGAGCCGGATCACAGCCGAGGGGCGGCACAACCTGCGCATCGATCTCGGCCTCAGCCAGGGGGTGCCCTATCGGCTCTTCACCCTGACCGATCCGGACCGGCTGATCCTCGATTTCCAGGAGATCGACTGGACCGGGCTCCGGTCCGAGCGGCTGGTGCAGACTGACCGTGTCCTGCAGGCGCAGTTCGGCGCCTATGTGCCGGGCTGGTCGCGGATGGTGCTGGAGCTCGCGGCGCCGATGCAGGTGACCCGCGCGGGGCTGACCATCGATCCCGAAACCGCCGCCGCGCATCTGTCGCTCGACCTCGCTCCGGTCAGTGCGGAGAGCTTTGCCGAACAGTCCGGCGCCCCCTATGATCCGCGCTGGGATCTGCCGGAACCGGCGGTGGTGGATCGTCCCGCCGCGCGCGACCCGGAGGCGCCGCTGCGGGTGGTGATCGATCCCGGACATGGTGGCATCGATCCGGGGGCGGAGGCCGGAGAGGCCACCGAAAAGGACCTGATGCTGACCCTCGGGCGGGAGCTGCGCGAGGTGCTGCTGCGCTCCGGCGGCTTCGACGTGGTGATGACCCGGGACGACGATCATTTCGTGTCGCTGGAACGGCGGGTGACGCTGACCCATCAGGCGGCGGCGGATGTCTTCATCTCGCTGCATGCCGATTCCCTCTCCGAAGGGCTGGCCCATGGCGCCACCGTCTACATGCTGTCGCGCGACGCTTCCGACGTCGCCAGCGCGCTGCTGGCCGAACGCCACGACCGCGCCAATCTGCTGTCGGGCGCCGATCTCAGCCAGGCCGATGACGAGGTGACCGATATCATGCTCGATCTCGCCCGGCAGGAGACCCGGCCACGGACCGAGGCGCTGGCGCGGGCGCTGATCTCCGGCATCACCAATGTCGGCGGGCCGATGAACCGGCGGCCGCTGCGCTCGGCCTCCTTCTCGGTGCTGAAGGCGGCGGATATCCCCTCGGTGCTGATCGAGGTCGGCTTTCTGTCCAGCCCGCGCGATCTGAAGAACCTCAAGGACCCGGAATGGCGCGCCGGCATCGCCCGCGGCATCCGCAACGGGCTGGTCAACTGGCGCAAGTCCGATCAGGCGCGCCGGCCGCTGGTGCGGCAATAGGGGGCGGCGATGGACGACAGGCTGCGCATCATCAACCTCGGGCTGCCGAAATCGGGCACCACCACGCTCGGGGTTGCGCTGACCCGGGCCGGGATGCGGGTCGCCGACTGGCGGATCCGCAAGGGCCAGACCGAGGATCGCGACATCCTCTTCGGTTTCGTCGGCGACCACCTCTATCGGGGCTACTACGAAACCGGCGATCCGCTGGCGCGGCTGGCAGAGTTCGATGCGGTGACCGAGATGAGCGTCGCCTCGCACGGGCATTCGCTCTGGCCGCAGATGGACTGGGGGCTGTTGCAGGCGATCCGGACGCATCATCCCAATACCAAGTTCATCCTCAGCCATCGCGATCCGCAGGCGCTGGTCAAATCCATGCTGGGCTGGTCGAACCTCGGCTCGTCGCGGCTGCCGCAACAGAACGTGCCGGGGCTGCCGGCGGGCTATGGCAGCAGCCCGGACCATCTGCTGCGCTGGATCGAGGGGCATTATGCCTTCTGTCGGCGGGTGTTTCGCGACGATCCGGATTTCCTGGAATACGATCTGGGCGATCCGGAGGCGCCGCAGAAGATCAGCGCCTTTCTCGGCATCGCGCTGCCCTGGTGGGGCCGGGCCAATGCCAAGACCGAGGTGGCGGAGGCTGCGACCGATCCGGCGCCGCGCCGGGGGGCACGTCCGCGCCGGGTGATCCTGCACGCCGGCGCGCCGCGGACCGGGAGCGAGGCGTTGCAGCGGCTGTTGCGTGCTGGCGCCGCCGATCTGGCCGGCGCCGGGATCGCCGTGGCCTGCCCGGGCGGCGAGGACGAGGCGACGCTGCGGCTGAAGCTGCCGGAGCCGCGCCACGATCAGACAGAGGTGCAGCGCCTGACCGACCGCGCTGCGCAGGAGATCGACCGGCTCGCCGGGGGGCAGGACCGCCTGATCCTGTCGGAGGAGACCATTCCCGGACGGGTGGTGCATCTTTATGGCGGCCGGTTCTTCCCGGCGGCGGAGCTGCGGGCGGAGGCGCTGGCCCGGGCGCTGGACCGCACCGGCAGTGTTGTGGATCATCTGATCTTCGCACTGCGCCCCTATGACCGCTACTTCGCGGAGGTGCATCGCCGGCGCGCGGCGGAGCGGCCGGTGCCGCCCTTTGCCGCCCTGCGCGCCCGTCTGGCCGAGCTCGATCGCGGTTGGCCGGAGCTGGTCGCGGTGCTGCAGGCGGCGCTGCGGCCGGCGCGGGTCACGGTGATCGCGCCGTCGGGCGATGACACCCCCGACTGGGCCGCGGTGCTGCCCGAGATCGGCGCCGCCGGCGCCGGCGCAGAGGCGGCGCCCGAGAGCCTGCCCACCGATGCCGCCCTGGAGGCGATCCAGAGCCGTCTGGCGCAGGAGCGGCCCCCCACGCGGGAGGAGATCGCGGCGCTGATCGCCGCCGGGGCAGGGGACACTAGATCACGCGGGGTCGCCGATTTCCCCGCCGCCGAGGCCCGGGCCTGGCAGGATCGCTACGCCGCCCATCTTGACCGCATCGCGGCGATGCCCGATATCGCGCTTGTGCGTGGCTGAGCGACCGCCCGCCGGCGGCTCAGCCATGGGACGCCGATGGCCGGTTCCGGTTTTGACCCCAGAGCGCTGCGTGCCTATATAGGGGCACCCGCGCGAGAAAAGGCTTCATAGTGCTTCGGTTCATCCTCTCCTTTTTCGGGGCGATCTTCAGCCTTGTGACGCTGAGCATCTTCATGGTGGCGCTGCTGGTCGGCGGCATCTTCTGGATGTATGCCCGTGATCTGCCCAGCTATGCCGCTCTGGCCCAGTACAAGCCGCCGACGATCAGCCGGATCTACTCCGGCGAGGGGCAGTTGATCGACGAATTTGCGCAGGAGCGGCGCCTGTTCACCCCTTCGGACGAAATTCCCGATCTGGTGAAAGAGGCCTTCATCTCGGCCGAGGACAAGAATTTCTACCAGCACAAGGGGTATGACCTGCGCGGCATCGCCGCCGCCGGGATCGAGGCGATTCGCTCGCGCGGCAAGACCGTGCGCGGCGCTTCCACCATCACCCAGCAGGTGATGAAGAATTTCCTGCTGTCGGGCGACCGTCAGGCCGAGCGCAAGATCAAGGAGATCATCCTTGCCGCCAAGGTGGAACATGCGCTGAGCAAGGACCAGATCCTGGAGCTGTATTTGAACGAGATCTTCCTCGGGCAGAACTCCTATGGGGTCACTGCCGCGGCGCAGACCTATTTCAACAAGACGCTGGCGGAGCTTGAGCCGCATGAGGCGGCCTTCCTCGCCTCGATGCCCAAGGCGCCGTCGGATTTCCACCCCGTCCGCAACAAGAAACGGCTGCAGCAGCGGCGCGACTACGTGCTGCGCGAGATGCGCGAGAACGGCTATATCGACGAGGCGACCTATGAACATGAGGTCGCCCAGCCGGTGCGCTCGGTGCAGAACGGCGATTTCGAGAGCTTCAAGAGCACCCTGCCGCCGCGCGATTATTTCACCGATGAAATCCGCCGCCAGCTGAGCCAGGATTTCGGCGAGGGCGAATTCTTCACCGGTGGTTTCACCGTGCGCGCCACGGTCGACAAGGACATGCAGGTGGAGGCCGCTGCCTCGCTGCAGGAGCAGCTGGAGAAATACGACCGCAACCGTGGCATCTGGCGTGGCACCGGCCACAGCATTCCCGCCGAGGCGCTGACCAGCGAAGAGAGCTGGCGCGCGGCGCTGGCGGCGATCGAAGTGCCGCGCGACGTCGATCTGGACAGCCACTGGTATCCCGCCGTGGTGCTGCAGGTCGGCGCCCAGGACGCCCGCATCGGCATCGAGGACGTGCCGGAGGATGCCGACGGCCACTGGATCCCGGCCAAGGACGTGCAATGGGCGCGCAAGCGCCTGGCCGATGGCAAGCTGGCGCGCAAGGCACGGGTGGCAGGCGATCTGCTGTCGGTCGGCGATGTGGTGCTGGTCCGCAGGATGACCAACGACAAGGACGGCAGCTTTATCCGCTGGACCCTGCGCCAGGTGCCGGAGGTCGAGGGCGGCTTCATGGCGATGGATGTGAACACCGGCCGGGTGATCGCCATGCAGGGCGGATTCTCCTATCAGGCCTCGGTCTTCAACCGCGCCACCCAGGCGATGCGCCAGCCGGGATCCTCGTTCAAGCCCTTCGTCTATGCGGCGGCGCTGGACAGCGGCTACAGCCCGGCGACCATCGTGGTCGACGCCCCGATCGAGATCAATACGCCGCAGGGTCTGTGGCGGCCGCGCAACTCGTCGAACAAGTTCTACGGCCCGACACCGCTGAGGACCGGGATCGAGATGAGCCGGAACCTGATGACCATCCGTCTGGCCCAGGAGGTCGGCATGCCGGTGGTCGCCAGCTATGCCGAACGGTTCGGTGTCTATGACGAGATGGGCCCCTATCTGGCCAACTCGCTCGGCGCCGAGGAGACCACGCTCTACCGCATGGTCGCGGCCTATGCGATGTTCGCCAACGGCGGTGAACGGGTCGAACCGACGCTGGTCGACCGGGTGCAGGACCGTTACGGCAAGACCATCTACCGCCACGACAAGCGCGACTGCGTCGATTGCGAGATGCGCAATCTGCCGACGGGCGAGGGGCCGCATATCGTGTCGAACCGCAGCCGGGTTATGGATGCGATCACCGCCTATCAGCTGACCTCGATGATGAAGGGCGTGGTCGATCGCGGCACCGCCTCTGGCGTGGTGAACCTGCCGGTGCCCACCGCCGGCAAGACCGGCACCACCAACGAGGCGCGCGATGTCTGGTTCATCGGCTTCACCTCCAACGTGGTGGCGGGCTGCTATATCGGCTACGACACGCCGCGGCCGCTGGGCCGGGGGGCCTATGGTGCCTCGATGTGCGGTCCGGTGTTCCAGCGGTTCATGGAAAAGGCGGTGAAGAAATTCGGCGGCGGCCCGTTCGAGGTGCCCCCGGGTGGCCATTTCATCAAGATCGACCGCTATACCGGTGCCCGGCTTCCCGACGACGCCAGCGGCGCGGCGGTGGTGGCGGAATACTTCCGCGATGGCGAGGAGCCGATCTTCGGGCTGACTTACGATGGCGGCTTCGCCATGGGGTCGAATCTGCCGTTGTTCGAAGAGGTCACCTCCGGCGGGCGTCAGGTCACCACCTCCACCGGCGAAACCACCGTGGTGGGCCCCAAGGCCGATTTCGGCACGGTGAGCTCGGGCGGGCTTTACTGATGAGGGTGATCCTGCCCGCCCCGTGTCGGGGCGGGCAGCCTGTGCCTCTTCGGGCGCATAAGCGATCCGTTTCAAGGCTTTAGGCTTGTTTCTGTCGCAGCCGGCTCTGTAGGGTCGGGGCGACTGCAATGCTGATGAAGCGGATGTACCAGATGATTTCTGTCGGCCCCCTCGACCTCTCCGATATGCTCGAAGGATATCTCCTGACCTCGACCCTGCCGTATCGCAATGCCGCCGTGGCGGAGGTGGACGGCAGGACGCTGGTTTACCTCAGTGGCACGACGGTTGGCGGTACGCCGATCTTTGAACTGGACGCGAATGGCCAATTTAGCGCCATCGGGGACGTGACCGACGGCATGCCCAATGTCGAAGGCCTGTCGACGCTGATTTCGCATCAGGGGAAGAGCTTTCTGCTGATGGCCGATCCCCGCAGCTCCTGGGTCGCCTCCTATCGGATTGTCAGGTCGGGCGACAATGCGGGGGAGTTGCGGTTCGCCGATCTGGTCGGGAACAAGGATGGCTATTGGTTCGATGCGACTGACAATGTGGTGCCGTTCAAGATCGGATTCAGCCAGTATTTCGCCGTGGCGGAGCTCGATGCCCTGTCGGTTTTCAGGCTGGAGTATGATGGCGACATGACCTTTGTCGCCAGTGTCGGGCCCTCCGAGGTGCCCGAGATCGAGCAGATCGAGGATTCGACGACGCTGCAGATCGGCGACCAGACGATGCTTTTCGCGCATTGGGTGAGCGGGGATCCCCGGCTGAACTCAACCAGCGGTATTGTCAGCTTCGCGGTGGATGCGGACGGCACTCTCAACCTGCAGTCGAAGATGGAAATCTCCGGCATCAGCGCGCTCGACGATCTCTTTGCGGTGTCGGCGGGGGGCTCGGACTATCTGGTCGGCTACGACAACCTGAAGGACCGGTTCCTCGTTTACCGCAGCGATGCCGGGGGCGTGCTGGCCGAGGTGTCCTCGTTCGATCTGGACTATGGTTTCTTCAATCTGCGGACCGTCGAGGTGATCGAACTCGACGGAATTCAGATGCTGGCGGTGATCGACGGTGACCGCGATGAGCTGCGGCTTTACGGTCTCGACGCCGACGGTGGGGTGTCTCTGGTGCAGGAGGTGGTGGATGAGACACTGGGCGCCGCCGCCAACGGTCTGGCCTTCGCCGAGGTGGACGGTCACTATTTCCTGCTGGGAGACGGTGGGAGCTGGCCGCACGAAGATCTCGCCATGTTCTCGATGGAAATTGGCGGTGGCGATGATCTGCTGAAGGGCGGAGCCGGCAATGACGTTCTGCTGGGGCTTGCGGGCGATGATCGTCTGGTCGGCCTGGGGGGCGAGGACCTGCTGAAAGGCGGCATCGGGCGCGACGTGCTCAAGGGCGGGGCCCGGGCTGACGACCTCAGCGGCGGCGATGGGGCGGACCGGCTGTTCGGCGGCAAGGGGAACGATCTTCTGCAGGGCGGCAAGGGGGCCGACCGGCTGGTCGGGGATGCCGGCCGGGATACCGCCAGCTATGAGGGGTCTGCGGCGGGGGTCGGGGTGAACCTGACCACCGGGCTTGGAACGGGGGGGGATGCGCGGGGGGACGTCCTGCGGTCGGTCGAAAACCTGATCGGCTCGGATTACGACGATGTGCTGACCGGAACCGACGGGGCGAACAGTCTTGTGGGCGGCCGCGGCCGCGATGTTCTGGATGGCCTGCGTGGGAATGATCACCTCGACGGCGGCGGCGGTAAGGATCTGCTGCTGGGCGGCGCCGGTGACGATATCCTGTCGGCGGGGGCCGGGCGGGACCGGCTCGAGGGGGGTGCCGGGAACGATGTGCTGATCGGCGGCAAGGAGGATGGGTTCGATGGCGGCGATCTCTTGTTCGGCGGCAGCGGCGACGACATCATCATGTCCGGCTCCGGCTTCGACACTGCGAAGGGCGGCGCCGGCGCGGACACCTTCGTCTTCGATGACGACAGCCTCTACCTCAGGTTGCGCGACTTCACGCCGGGAGAGGACAGGATCGACCTGTCGGGGCTCGCGACGCTGGCCCGTTTCAGCCAGGTCAGAGAGGTTCTGGAGGAGGACAGCGACGGGGCGTTCATCCTGACCGAGGGCAAGATGATCCAGCTGATCGGGGTCGAAGTCGCCGATCTGACGGCGGACGACTTCCTGTTCTGACCGGACCATCGGGACCGGTCGAGCGGCCATCGCCTGCGGGCGGTGGCCGTTTGCGCCTTTTCGGGGCCAGCCACCTTGCCCGTGCTCCTGCGCTGGTCTATCACCCTCTCTCAATTCATTGAGTATCGCAGGACCTCCCATGCGCGCCGAGACGCAGAACATCGTTGCCGAGATCGAGAAATCGCTGAACCTTCTGGGCCAGCGGATGAACCGCGAGACCGCACCGCACCGGCTGGAAGAGTTCAACGCGCGGGTCGAGGATCCCAACCTCTGGGACGATCCCGAGGCGGCGCAGAAGCTGATGCGCGACCGTCAGCTGCTGGTCGATGCGATGGCCACCTATGACGGGATCCAGCAGGAGCTGTCGGACAATGTCGAGCTGATCGAGCTGGGCGAGATGGAAGAGGACGACGAGGTCGTCAAGGAGGCCGAGGAGGCGCTGAAGGCGCTGCGCGACAAGGCCGGTCAGAAGGAGCTGGAGGCGCTGCTGGACGGCGAGGCCGACGCCAATGACACCTTCCTGGAAATCAACGCCGGCGCCGGTGGCACCGAGGCCTGCGACTGGGCCTCGATGCTGCAGCGGATGTATGTCCGCTGGGCCGAGAAACACGGATATAAGGTCGAGCTGCAGTCCGAGGAACCGGGCGCCGAGGCGGGGATCAAGTCATGCGCCTACAAGATCAGCGGCCACAATGCCTATGGCTGGCTGAAATCGGAATCCGGCGTGCACCGGCTGGTCCGGATCTCGCCCTTCGGCAAGGGCACGCGCGAGACCTCCTTTGCCTCTGTCTGGGTCTATCCGGTGGTCGACGACAATATCGAGATCGAGGTGAACCCGGCCGATATCCGCATCGACACCTACCGTTCTTCCGGTGCCGGCGGCCAGCACGTCAACACCACCGACTCCGCGGTGCGGATCACCCACCACCCGACCGGCATCGTGGTGACCAGCTCTGAGAAATCGCAGCACCAGAACCGTGACATCGCCATGAAGGCACTGAAATCGCGGCTCTATCAGCTCGAGCTCGACAAGCGGAACGCGGCGATCAACGAGGCCCATGAAAACAAGGGCTCGGCCGGCTGGGGCAACCAGATCCGCTCCTATGTGCTGCAGCCCTACCAGATGGTGAAGGACCTGCGAACCGAACACGAGACCTCCGATACCAAGGGGGTGCTCGACGGCGATCTCGACGGGTTCATGGCGGCGACGCTGGCGATGGACGCCACCGGCAAGAGCCGGGCCGAGGCCCGTGGCGAGGTCTGAGCGGCCGCTTTTCACATCCTGACAGTGCTGGCGCCGTCCGTTTTCGCGGGCGGCGTTTTCCATTTTCTTCGTTGCGGCCACCGTCTGTGGTAGCCTTCCCTTATTTGAAACGGCGCAGGCCGGCTTTTTCGGGAGGGGGACTTTATGACGACGACTTTGACGGCGGTCTTCGACGGCAGCACACCGGTTGAAACGCTGGGGGACAGCAGGGAGTGGTTCGACGGGTTTCTGGGCTACTACAGCGTGTTTCACGGGGTGGAGGACGACCTGTTCCGCGCCCGGGTCACGTTGAGCGGCAGTGACTGGACGGTCAAGACCCTGCGCTTCGGCGCCACCAGCAGCAATGAAACCATCATCCGCGATGCCGATGACGGCAGCGATCGCAGGATCGACTTGCTCGAACTCGGCTATAATTCGGATGTGGAACTGATCTCCACCCGGGTGCGCTATGTGATGGGCTGGGACGGCGACAAGCATGTTCTGGTGCTGGGCGACAAGCAGGCGGGATCGGTCAGCAGCATCAACCTCTATGCGCGGGAAAACGTCGTGACCACCGGCAATGCCTGGGTGCAGAGCCTGGATACCGGCGGCCCCGGGGCGATCGGCGACAGCATCCGCATCGGCAGCGGTGGCGCCGGGACGGTGGACACCGGCGACGGGGCGGATCGCGTCGTCACCGGCAGCGGGTATGTCGGTGCGATCTGGACCCATGACGGCAAGGACACCGTCAAGACCGGCGGCGGCTTTGTCGAGATCGTTCACACCGGCGACGGCAATGATAAGGTGACCGCGCTTGGCGGCGTGGGGACGATCAAGACCGGCGCGGGGGCGGATGTCGTCGCCACCGGCGGCGCCTGGGTCGATCTGATCTCCAGCGGCAGTGGTGACGATACCCTGCGTGTGGGCAAGGGCGGCGCGGGTCTGATCCAGCTGGGCGAAGGCGATGACAAATTGCAGCTGAAACCCATGGCGCCGGAGGCGGCGGTGACGGTGATGGGCGACGGTGGCAGCGATACGCTCGATTTCTCCAAGTTTCGCCACGGCATCGTCTTCACCCTCGACAGCGATGGCGCCTGGCAGAACCCGGCGGCGCGGGGCGGCAGCCTGTCGCTGGGCGGGCAGGGCTATGTCCGGGAAACCTCGGTGGAAAACCTGACCGGCAGCAACAAGGCCGACCGGCTCACCGGCGATGAGGCGGGCAATCTTCTCAACGGGCGCCGGGGCAACGACGTTCTGGCGGGCGGCGCTGCGGATGATGTGCTGATCGGCGGCGGCGGCAGCGACCGCTTCATCTTCGGCGCCGATGGCGGCACCGACCGGGTCAGGGATTACCTCCGCTCTGCCGACCGGTTGCAGATCGCCGATCATGCCGGCGGCTTCGATACGCTGACGATCGGCGATCAGGGGGAGGATCTGCGCATCGCCTATGACGGCGGCGTCATCCTGCTGAGCGGTCGGGCCGGTCTGGATTTGGGCGCTGCGGATTTCGATTTCATCTGATCTGGTCTGCATGGCGCGCGCGGACACGCGGAGGGTTTTCTTGCCCCTGCGCTGGTTCTACGGTGAGGCGAGTCCCCCGAAGTCCCCCAAGTGAGCCGAAGAGAATGACCCTGACCCGAGAAAGCGCAACCCGTCTGCTGGCCGATCTGGCCGCGCATCGCCTGTCGGCCGCCGAGCTGATGGAGGCGACGCTGGCGCGCATCGATGCGGTGAACCCCGCCGTGAACGCCATCGTGGCGCTGCGCGACCGCGACGATCTGATGGCCGAGGCCCGCGCGGCCGATCAGGCGCCGCGCCGTGGCCCGCTGCATGGCCTGCCCATCGCGGTGAAGGATCTGGTCGACGTGGCCGGCATCGTGTCGTCGCACGGCTCGCCGAACCTGGCCAATTTCGTGCCGAAGGCGGATGACATCCTCGCCGCCCGGCTGCGGGCCGCCGGCGCCATCCTGATCGGTAAGACCAACGTGCCGGAATTCGGCCTGGGGTCACATACTTTCAATCCGGTCTATGGCGCCACGGTGAACCCTTATGACACCTCGCTCAGCTGCGGCGGGTCCTCCGGCGGGGCGGCGGTTGCGCTGGCCACCGGCATGACGGCGCTGGCCGACGGCTCCGACATGATGGGGAGCCTGCGCAACCCGGCCGCCTGGAACAACGTCTACGGCTATCGCCCGAGCTGGGGGCTGGTGCCCTCCGAGCCGCGCGGCGATACCTTCCTGCACCAGCTGGCGACGCTGGGGCCGATGGCGCGCAGCCCCGAAGATATCGCGGTGCTGCTGGATGTCATCGCCGGCCCCGATCCGCGCCAGCCGCATGGGGTGCCGCATCAGCCCATCGCGCCGCTGGAACCTGCGACGCTGAAGGGGCTCCGGATCGGCTGGCTGGGCGACTGGGGCGGCGCCTATGCGATGGAGGCCGGCATTCTCGATCTCTGCGACGGGGCGGTGAAGGTCTTCGAAGAGCTCGGCGCCCATGTCGAGGAGCTGACGCCGCCGTTCTCCTCCGCCGCGCTCTGGGACTCCTGGATCACCCTGCGGTCCTGGCAGGTCGGCATGGGGCTGGCGCCGCTGATGGAGCAGCCGGCGCAGCGCGCCAAGTTGAAGGACAGCGCCATCTGGGAGACCGAACGCGGCCTGGCGATGAGCGCGGCAGAGGTGCACCGCGCCAGCGTCACCCGCTCGGAATGGTTCCGCAAGGCCGCGGCCCTGTTCGAGGATTACGATGCGCTGATCCTGCCGACCGCGCAGGCCTGGCCCTTCGATGTCGATCAGCCCTGGCCCGCCGCCATCGCCGGCCGGCCGATGGACACCTATCACCGCTGGATGGAGGTGGTGATCCCGATCAGCCTGATCGGCCTGCCGGCGCTGGCGGTGCCGGGCGGCTTCGGGGCGCAGGGATTGCCGATGGGCATCCAGATCTTCGGCCGCCGTGGGGCGGACCGGCAGATGCTGGCAATCGGTGCGGCCTATCACGCGGCCACGCAATGGCCGCAGAAGAGGCCCGCCATGTAGCGACTGACCCAAGGGAGGAGGACCCAAAGGGATGGAGAAAGAACTGGGGGTGCCGCCGCTGCGGCCGATGAGCTTTGCCATGCTTGGCGAAGCGCTGAGCTGCGGTTGGCGGGATTTTCGCCGCGCGCCGCTGTGCGGGCTGATGTTTTCGGCCTTCTACGTTCTGGCCGGGTGGACGATGGCACTGATCACCTATTCCACCCAGACCACCTTCTGGCTGGTGCTGGCGGCGATCGGCTTTCCGCTGATCGGCCCCTTCGCGGCGGTGGGGCTTTATGAAATCTCGCACCGGCTGGAACGCGGCCTGCCACTGCAGCTCGGGGCGGTGATGGGGGTGGTCCTGCATCAGAGCCGGCGGCAGCTGCCATCGATCTGCGCCATCATCGTGGTGGTCTTTCTGTTCTGGTTCTTTCTGGGGCACATGATCTTCGCGCTGTTCCTCGGGCTGTCGACGATGACCAATATCTCCTCGTCGTTTGAGGTGTTCCTGACCTTCGAGGGGATCAAGATGCTGGCCTTCGGGTCGCTGGTGGGTGCGCTTTTCGCCCTGCTGCTCTATATGATCACCGTGCTGGCGCTGCCGCTTCTGCTGGATCGTGAGGTCGATTTCGTCACGGCCATGATCACCAGCTTTTCCTACGTGCAGCAGAACCCGCTGCCGATGCTGGCCTGGGGGGTGTTCATCGCGGTGATCACCTTCGCGGCAATGCTGCCGGCGTTCCTGGGGTTGCTGGTGGTGCTGCCGTTGCTGGGGCATGCGACCTGGCATGTCTATCGTCTGGCGCGATTGCCGGAGGCGGAGGCCGCGGAGATGACGGGCGAGGTGGAGATCGCCTGAGGATGCCGGCGGAGATGTCCCGCGGTCGCCGGGTGGCAGATCAGCTTTCCCGCCCGGCCGCCGCGAGCTGCCGTTGCAGCGATGCGGCGCGGGCGTCGCCCTTGTCCAGCGCGAAGACATAGGCCTGGGTGAGGAAGAACCAGCGCTCGTCCTCTGTCGCGGCGCCGTGCGCGGCGTCGCAATAAAGGCCGATCAGCCGGCCCTTGTCCCCGGCCGTATGGGCTGCGAGCAGCTGGTCCTCGAGGGCGGCGCGCTCGGGAGAGAGGGGGGCGGGCGTCGTGGCACTCACTCCGCCGCCCGGTCGAGCGCGCGATAGGCCTCCATCTGCATGGCGACCCAGTCGTGGAACAGATGCGTCGGCCCGTCCATCGCCGGAGAGAACCGTCCGCCGTCGAAACCCGGCGCATGGCGGCCGCGCTGCATGCCCTCGACCACGAAGATGTCCTCCTCGAACACGGTCTTCCACAGGGCGGCGTTGCGGGCCCGCAGCTCTGCGTCCGTCTCGGGGGCGGCGTAATAGAGATGCACCTGCTCCACCGTCCGGTCCAGCGCCTCGGGCCGCAGCACGATGGCGAAGGCATGATCGCGATGGACCCCGAGCAGTACGTTCGGGAAGACCGAGGCATATTCCGCCGCCGTGTCCCATTTCGCCGGCAAGGCGGCAAAGTCGGGAAACTGCGCCCCCTCCGCGCCGGTCAGCTGGCGATAGACCCGGGTGCCCTGACCGGAATACCGGCCCGCCACTTCGATGTGATAGTGGTCCTCCAGTCGCGAATAGCTGTTCAACCCGGGATGGACCCAGGGCAGGTGATAGCTTTCGCAGTAGTTTTCCACCGCAAGCTTCCAGTTTGCCGCGACCGTCAGTTCGAAACGGCTCTCCGCCCCTCCGTGGAACAGCGGCCGGTCGAAATCCGCCCAGCGGCCGATCAGATCGGCCTGGGCCTCCTCGAAAGCGGGGGCATCGCCGCTGACGTTGATCCAGACGACATCGCGCCAGATATGGCTGCGCACTTCGACCAGCCCCAGGGTGGATTTGTCGATGTCCTCATGGGTGTTCTGGCCCGGCCCGCCGACATGCGGGGTGCTGACCAGCCGCCCGTCGGTGCCGTAGCACCAGGAATGATAGGGGCAGCGGATCGCGCCTTCGATTCGGCGCGGTTCGGACACCAGGATCATGCCGCGATGCCGGCAGATGTTCTGGAACACACGCACGCGTCCCTGCCGGTCGCGCAACAGCAGCAGCGGCATGCCCAGAAAGCTCAGGGGCAGCGCATCGCCCGGCTGCGGCACATCGGCGGCGACCGCCAGACCGGCCCATTGCCGGCAGAGCAGGGCGGCGCCTTCCTCGGCAAAGAGCCGGGCATCGGTGTAGTGGGCATTCGGCAGACCGTTCGCCTGCGCCAGCGGCCGCCGCACGGTCGAGAGATCGGAAAGCGGCTGGGTCGGGGTGTCCTGCATCGGGGTCTCCTCTCTGTCGGAGACCAGTGCAGCGCGAAACCCTCTGCCGCGTCCGTCCCGCATGCGACAGCAAAGGTCGCAAACGGGCGCCGGGCGGCTCAGCGGAAGGCTGCGTCGATCTGCAGGAGCCTTCTGTGGAAGGGCAGGAGCTCATCGGCGCTGCGAAAGCCGGTGCCGCGGGCGGCGGCCAGAATGGTGCCGGTGTCGCGGCCCAGGTGTTCGAACACCATCCGGGTGATCCGTGTCGCGGTCAGCGATTCCCGCATGCTGCGGGTGGTGTAGCCGACCCAGAAATTGTTTTCGAAGGAGGAGACCCTCGACATGTAGTTGTAGGAGCCGGTGAGGCTGTTGCGTCGCGACAGCATCATCGCCAGACCGTCTTCCTGCTGTGAGATATAGCCGCGGAATTCCCGCGTGCGGGCGTCCACCGGCAGGCCCTGGGCACGCATCGCCTCTTTCGCCTCGAACCCGCGCACCACGGTCAGCCCGCCTTCGCGCAGGGCATACATCACCCCCACGACGAACAGCGACTGATCGGTAAAGCTGCGCCGCGAGAACCGGTAGAAGCCGGAAGGAAACTGGGATTCGGGAATGAGGACCGAGGATTTGCCCATGAACTCGGCCAGAAACGGGCTGCCCAGCAGCTGGGTGTTCTCGGTGAGCCGTTCGACCGGTTCCAGCAGGATGCGGGCGTCGACATCGAAGAATCGGCAGATCCGGTCGAGCACATCGGGGCGCGGAAAGCTCTCGCCGGAGAGGTAGCGGTTGAACTGGGTCCGGTTGATGTCGAGCTTGCGGGCCAGATCGGAGATCGAGCTGTACTGCTTGGCGAGGGCCCTGAGATTGGACCCGAACATGTTTCTCAGCTCGGCGGGGGAGCGCGATGTCTTTTGCATGACCGGGTCGAACGTTCGTTAAAGATGTTTCTTGTGTATAGGAAACCAGCTAAAGATGTAGCGTTCTCGTCTTCCGATATCACAGTTCACGGCAGGGGTCGACACGTTCCCTGTCAGGTTGACGCTAAGTAGTGTCAAAATTGACCTCTGTTGACACAAATTCACCGCGTGAGACACAGGATTTGCCATATTGTGTCCGCCCCGTTTCGGCCCAAACTTATCCCATGTGCGGAGCGGGGTCTGGACGATGTTTGGTGTAGTTCTTTGGTGTGACTCCAATGAAGACAAGGCCGTGATCTGGTGTGAGGATCACGGGGAACTGGCCTATTACCGACAGAGCGGGGCGGAGAAATCCGTCTCCTTGGATGCCGGTGACTGGGTGCAGTTCGATGTCACGACGGAGCGAAAGATGCGCTATGCGCATAATCCGCGTCTGGTGGCCGAAGGCGTGTTCGACGGTCTGGCGCAGTCCCTGGGCCGTCCGGCCGGCCCGGCACGGGAAATGGCGCCGGGGCATACGCAGGTGGCCTGTCCGGCCCAGGCCGAGGGGGCGGAAATCATCCGATTTTCCCCGGCAAAAAAGCGCCGGACAAAAGCCGGTAAGCCGGAACTGAGCTGGGTCTGAGCCGCAGCCGGTCCTGAAAACGCAAAGGGGACGGTGACGTTCGGGGAAGAGGAGCCCCCGGACGCAATACCGAGAGGCGGGGATCAGGACCGGCGGGCGCCCGGCAGACCTGGGCCAAGGTGCCGTCGGCACCGGCGGCTCGGGGCAGTTTTCTGGCTGCAAACTCTGGCGAGAGCAGCGGTCAGGTCGACGGCCCGCGTGGCACGCGCTGTGCCGGGGCCGTCTGTCTGGCGGTCTGCGGGGCGCTCAGTCGCCGCGCAGCAGGGCGGCGACGCCGGTACGCGCCACTTCGGTCAGCCCCAGGGGGCGCATCAGATCGGAAAACGCCTCGATCTTCTCCGGCGCGCCGGTGATCTCGAAGATGAAGCTGTTCAGAGTGCTGTCGACCACATTGGCGCGGAAGATATCCGCCAGCCGCAGCGCTTCGACGCGCTTGTCGCCCTGGCCCACCACCTTGAGGATCGCCAGTTCGCGCTCGACCGAGGGGCCTTCGACGGTCAGGTCATGCACCTCATGCACTGACACGATCCGGCCCAGCTGCGCCTTGATCTGTTCGATCACCTGCGGGGTGCCGGTGGTGACGATGGTGATCCGCGACCGGTGGCCGGTGTGATCGACCTCGGCCACGGTCAGGCTTTCGATGTTATAGCCGCGCCCGGAGAACAGGCCGATGACACGGGCCAGCACGCCGGGTTCGTTTTCCACCACCACGGCCAGGGTGTGACGCTCCATCACATCCGAGAAGGTCGGGCGCAGGTTATAGGCGGAATGCTTGCTCGCGCCTTTCTTGATATGTAGGGCAGACATCTCGTCCCTTTCTCTGTCTCGTCGACTGCCAAGAGAATTCGAAGTTTCTTGGCGAAATTCTTCGAAGAATTTTGCTTACACCATCGTTGCGCCCGCGGCGTCGATGACGCCATGGGTTTCGGCTTCGCCCAGGAGCATTTCGTTATGGGCCTTGCCGGAGGGGATCATCGGGAAACAGTTTTCATGCTTCTCGACCAGGCAGTCGAACAGGACCGGCCCGTCGTGATTGATCATCTCCATGATGGCATCGTCCAGATCGGCCGGATCGGAACAGAGGATCCCCTTGGCGCCGAAGGCTTCCGCCAGCTTGACGAAATCGGGCAGCGCCTCGGACCAGCTGTGGGAATAGCGCGAGCCATGCAGCAGTTCCTGCCATTGCCGCACCATGCCGAGCCGCTCGTTGTTCAGGATGAACTGCTTCACCGGCAGGCGGAACTGGGCCGCGGTGCCGAGCTCCTGCATGTTCATCAGCCACGAGGCCTCGCCGGCGACGTTGATCACCAGCGCGTCCGGATGGGCGATCTGCACCCCGATCGAGGCCGGGAAGCCATAGCCCATGGTGCCGAGGCCGCCGGAGGTCATCCAGCGGTTCGGATCCTCGAAATTCAGGAACTGCGCCGCCCACATCTGGTGCTGGCCGACTTCGGTGGTGATATAGCGGTCGTGATCCTTGGTCAGCGCCTCCAGCCGCTGCAGCGCATATTGCGGCTTGATGGTCTTTTCGCTGGGCTTGTAGGCCAGGCAGTTGACCTTGCGCCACTTTTCGATCTGCGCTTGCCAGCCCCTGACCGCCTCGACATTGGTTTTCCGCCCGCGCGCCTTCCAGACTTTCAGGATGTCTTCCAGCACATGGCCGACATCGCCGACGATCGGGATATCGACCCGGATGATCTTGTTGATCGAGGAGGGGTCGATGTCGATGTGCGCTTTCTTCGATTTCGGGCTGAAGGCGTCGGTGCGGCCGGTGATCCGGTCATCGAACCGGGAGCCGATGGCGATCATCAGATCGCAGTCGTGCATCGCCATATTCGCCTCGTAAAGCCCGTGCATCCCCAGCATGCCCAGCCAGTTCGGACCGGACGCCGGATAGGCGCCGAGCCCCATCAGCGTCGAGGTGATGGGAAAGCCGGTGGCGTCGACCAGTTCGCGCAGCAGCTGGCTGGCCGCCGGGCCGGAATTGATGACGCCGCCACCGGTATAGAACACCGGGCGCTTGGCGGTTTCCATCGCGGCGACCAGTTCGGTGATCTCTTCCAGATCGCCCTTGACCTGCGGCTGGTAGTGCGAGGTCGACCGTTTCGGCGGCTGATAGGTGCCGTTGGCGAATTGCACGTCCTTGGGAATGTCGATCAGCACCGGGCCGGGACGGCCGGCGGTGGCGACATGAAATGCCTCGTGAATGACGCCCGGCAGCGCATCGGTGTCCTTCACCAGCCAGTTGTGCTTGGTACAGGGGCGGGTGATGCC
Source organism: Pseudodonghicola flavimaris (assembly GCF_030164425.1). Classification (GTDB taxonomy): domain Bacteria; phylum Pseudomonadota; class Alphaproteobacteria; order Rhodobacterales; family Rhodobacteraceae; genus Pseudodonghicola; species Pseudodonghicola flavimaris. The sequence goes on from NZ_JASNJD010000001.1 coordinate 297,803, forward strand.
GACGGTATCGGCCTCCTGAAAGGCGTCGGAGCCGATCATGAAGGTCGGCACCTGGCCGGTCAGGACGATGATCGGGATCGAATCCAGCAGCGCGTCGGTCAGCCCGGTGACGGCATTGGTCGCCCCGGGGCCGGAGGTGACGAGAACGACGCCCGGCTTGCCGGTCGAGCGGGCATAGCCCTCGGCGGCATGCACCGCGCCCTGTTCGTGACGCACCAGAATGTGGCGGATGTCGTTCTGCAGGAAGATCTCGTCATAAATCGGCAGCACCGCGCCGCCGGGGTAGCCGAATACCGTGTCCACACCCTGATCCTTCAGGGCCTGAACCACCATCTTTGCTCCGGTCATCTCACGTGTCATCTGCTTTGCTCCATCCGCGACATCGCTTGTCTTGGTCCGTGCTGCGCTGGGATCAGCGCAAAAAAAAGCCCCCGTTTCAACGAGGGCGCATGGGTCAGATTATGGTCTACCGTTACCGGCCCATGCGCGTGTGTCCTACGATTACGATTAGTGCGGCCATTGCCACGGGCTCCTTTTACGATGGGTCGCAACTTAGGAGCGGCGCAAAGGGGCGTCAACCTGCAAAATGCGGCTGAATCTGTCTTCGCGGCAGGGAAATGCGATACTTTGTTGCGGCAAACCGGCGCGGCGGCGCAATCTCGCGCAATCGGGGCGGCTCCGGCGGCTCAGAGTCGGAGGGCGCCGGTGCCCTGTAGCACCCCGTGCTCCAGCGCATAGCGGGTGAGTCCCGCGGTCGAGGAGATGCCGAGCTTGCGCTTGATGTTCTTGCGGTGGGTTTCCACCGTACGCACCGAGATCTCCAGCGCCTGGGCCACTTCCTTGTTGGACTTGCCCTGGGCCAGTTGCAGCAGGATGGTCTGTTCCCGGCCGGTCAGCGGCTCGCGCCCGGCGCTTTCGTCGGGGGTCAGCGATCCGCGTGCCCCGGTACACAGGTAGCGCTCGCCGCGCATCACCGCGTCGATGGCCTGTTTGATCTCTTCGGTGGGGACGTCCTTGAGCAGATAGCCCATCGCCCCATGGCCGAGCGCGGAGGAGATATATTCCGGGCTGTCGTGCATCGACAGGATCAGCACCCGCGCGTCCGGCGCCCGTTCCAACAGCATTTCGGTGGCGCTGAGCCCGCCGAGCTTTGGCATGTTCAGATCCATCAGGATCACGTCGGGGCAGAGCGTGCCGGCCTGTTCCACCGCGGCGCGGCCGTCGCAGAGCGCGCCGACCACCTCGATGTCGTCATAGCTTTCGAGGATGGACTCAAGACCCTCGACCACCATCGGGTGATCGTCCACGATCAATATGCGCACAGGCTTGGTCATGAAACGGCCTTGGTCATGAAACGGGATCCGTTGTGGGCGCCGGGCTCTGCGGCGCGGTTGTTTCCTCTGGCGGCAGCAGATGGCTCAGCGGCAGGCTGGCGACGATGGTGGTGCCGTTTTCCGCGCCGCGTGATGACAGAAGCCTGAGGGTTCCGTCAAGCTGATCGATCCGTTCCTGCATGTTGCGCAGCCCCAGACCGGGGCCACTGCGGTCTGCCTGGGCAGGCAGGCCGCGGCCATTGTCGGAAATCCGCAGCGTCACCCCCTGTTTGTGGCCGCGCAGATCCATCCGGACCAGGGTGGCGCCGGCGTGCCGCTCGATATTGGTGAGCGCCTCCTGCGCGATCCGGTAGAGCGCGATCTTGGCTTCCTGATCCAGCCGGTTGCGGAAAACGACGGTGGTGAAATCGACGGTGATGCCGGTGCGCTCCTGAAAGGTCTCGGTCAGGGCCTTCAACGCCGGGCCGAGCCCGAGATCGTCGAGCGCACCGGGCCTGAGATCGCGGCTGATGCGGCGCACCTCGGAAATGGCGCTGCCGAGATAGTCGATCCCCTTGTCGAGCGTTTGTTCCGCAGCCGCCGTCTCGCCCCGCGACAGCCGGCGGCGGGCATTGTCGAGCGCATAGCGCACGCCGACCAGGATCTGGCTGATCCCGTCGTGCAGCTCGCGGGCGACCCGGCCGCGTTCCTCCTCCTGCGCGTCGAACACCCGTTGCGTCAGTTTCTTCAGCTTGGCGTCCGCCAGCCGGCGTTCGTGGATGTTCAGCGCCATGCCGGAGCCGAAGACCAGAAACAGCGCCGCCAGGGTGATGCCGCCGATATAGAGAAATGTGCGCCGGATTCTGGCCTCGACCTCGGCGCGGGCGGCGGCGACCGAGGCCAGGACGTCGTCGATGAAAACGCCGGTACCCACCGCCCATTGCCAGTCCTGCAGCCCCAGCACATAGGTGATCATCCGCGCCTCCTGGCCGGTGGAGGGCTTCGGCCAGAGATGTTCGTGCCAGCCGGCGCCCTGCCGGGCGATGCGGATGAAGGCGTCGACGGTGGGGGTGCCTTCGCTGTCGGTCAGCCCGGCCCAGTTGCGGTTGATGAAATCGGTCTGGCGCGGCGAGACCAGATTGTTGCCGTCATAGTCGTAGACGAAAAAGAACCCTTCCTCGCCATAGATCATCGCGGCGAGGATTTGCAGCACCCGTTCCTTGGAGCGTTCGTCATCGGGCGCGGCCGGGCCATAGACGAAGTAGAAGGCGTTGCGCGCCTGGGTGACGTAATTGCGCAGCTCCTGCTTCTTCGCCTCGATCAGCTTGGTTTCCAGTGACTTGATCTCGCTTTCCGCCAGCTGCCGGGCCTGGCCGGCGACCAGGACGGCAATGGCGCTGGCCGCCAGAATCAGCGGCAGCGCCGCGGCCAGCAGCAGCTTCTGGCGGTAACTGGGGCGGAGTAGGGGGCGCAGGCGATCCATGGCCGCACCATTGCCTGGCCGACGGCGCGAATCAATGGCTTAGGATGCTGCAATGCGGCGTCGCACGGGTGATTCGATTCTGCGTGAAAACTCGTCAAAATCGCCATTTTCCTGCCAGTTTTCTGCGCCGACTACGTACAACTAGGTATTCCGCGCCTGCCGGACTGCGGCTAACTTGCCTCCATCTGTCCCGCCAGCGGGGCCGAGATCTGTTTTTAAGGGGAGGAAAACCGAAATGGATCGCCGTTCTTTTCTGAAGACGTCCGCACTGGGTGGCTCTGCCGCCGCCGCCACTGGTCTGGCCGCGCCGGCCTATGCGCAGGGCAAGCGGACGCTGACCATGGTCACCACCTGGGGCCGCGGGCTCGCCGGGGTGCATGACAGCGCGCAGTATTGCGCCGACATGATCACCTCGATGACCGATGGCCAGCTGACCGTCGACCTAAAGGCCGCCGGCGAACTGGTGGGCGCTTTCGAAGTGTTCGACGCCGTTTCCTCGGGTCAGGCCGACATGTATCACGCGGTCGACTATTACTTCCTGGGTCAGCACCCGGCGCTGTCGTTCTTCGCCAACGTGCCCTTCGGGATGACCTTCCAGGAATTCAGCAACTGGTACTACCACGGCGGTGGCCAGGGCCTGCAGGATGGCGTCTATGAGATCTTCGGTCTCAAGGCCTTTGCAGCCGGCAACACCGGCCCGCAGTCCGGTGGCTGGTTCCGCAAGGAAATCCACGGGCCGGAAGACTTCCAGGGCCTGAAGTTCCGCATGCCGGGCCAGGGCGGCCTTGTGCTGGGCAAACTGGGCGCCAGCGTTCAGAACCTGCCGGGCTCGGAAGTGTATCAGGCGCTGTCCTCGGGCGCGATCGACGGTACCGAGTGGATCGGTCCCTGGGCGGACGAAAAGGCCGGCTTCCAGGAGATCACCAAGATCTACTACACCGCAGGTTTCCATGAATCGGGTCCGAACCTGTCGCTGACGCTGAACCGCGATGTCTATGACTCGCTGACGCCGTCGCAGCAGCAGATCGTGGCGCAGACCGCCGCGGCCTCGAACATCTGGACCATGTCGCTGTTCATGGCCAACAACGGTGCGGCGCTGCAGCGCCTGCAGGCCTCGGGCGTGAAGATCATGGAATTCCCGGATTCGGTCTGGGATGCCTTCGGCAAGGCCTCGGTCGAGGTGATCGCCGAGCATATGGACGATCCGATGTATGCCGAGATCCACGAAAGCTACATGAAGTGGATGAAGTCCTCGGCCGACTGGATCCAGCGTTCGGAAGGCGCCTACACCCAGCAGCGTAACCGCGTTCTGGCCGCCATGTAAGCGCGTCCCGGGCGACGTTTCGGGTCCCCGCCGGGAGGTGGGGACCTTTTTGGTCCCGAGAGCGGTGACCGGGCAAAAGACCCGGACATCAAACCGCAGCGGCCCCGCAGGGGGACCGGCCGGGACATCCGACCAACACGACGGGGAGAGAACCCATGCAGGAGGGTGAGGCCGTAGGCCTTGTTGACGTACTTGCTGCGCTCGGCAACGGGGTGCTGTTGCTGGTTCAGAATATCGCCATGTCCTTCTACAACTTCGGCTATGCGGTGACGCATCCGGCGCTGTGGCTGGACTGGTCCGACAAACAGGCGATCATGCGCTTTGTCTATTACGGCGGATCGGTTGAGTTCTTTTTCGTTGTGTTCACCGCCTTCTTGCTGCTCACGCTGGTCGGTCTGCTCTGGCGGCCGGCGATGTGGGGCAGTGTCCGGGTGCTGGAGGGCTTTGCCAATACGGTGGGCCGGTTCTTCGCCTGGGCTGGGCTGCTGATGGTGCTGCAGCAAATCCTGATCGTCTTCGTCCAGCGTATCTTCGCCCGGCCCGATATCGCCATCGGCCTGGGCATTCCGCTGCAGATGGACATCAGCTGGTTCGCCGAAGAACTGAAGCTTTACAACGCGATGGTGGTGACGCTCTGCGTTGCCTATGCCTTCGTGCAGGGGGCCCATGTGCGGGTCGACCTGTTCTATTCCGTGGTCAGCTACCGCACCAAGCGGATCATCGACATGATCGGCGCGCTGATCTTCATGATGCCGATGGCGGTTCTGGTCTGGATGTACGGCTGGTTCTTCCTGTGGCGGCATCTGATCGTGCCGAAACCCTCGGCCAGCGATCAGCTCGACCGTCTGCTGATGAAGTCGCGGGCGCTGCGCTGGAACGTGGAGACCATCGGCTTCAGCCCGAACGGATTCAACGGCTACTTCCTGTTCAAGATCCTGCTCTGCGCCTTTGCCGGCATGGTCTTCCTGCATGCGATCGCCGTGTTCTACCGGGCGTTCCTCGAATTCCGAGAGGGGCCGGAGAGCGAAAACAAATTCCTCGACAAGGATAGTCTTGGCGAGGGCGAAGAAGCCTATGAAGGCGCGCATTAGAGCTAAGGGGCAGTCAAAATGCTATTCGGTCTTGATGGCGTCGAACTCGGCCTGATCATCCTGTTTCTCTGCCTCTTCGGAGGCATCCTGTCCGGCTTTCCGGTGGCCTTCGCCATCGGCGGCGCCGGGGTCATCTCCTTTGCGATCATCGCCGCGCTGGACAGCGCCGGGCTGCTGATCCACCAGGCGATCGATACCGGCTCGCAGGCTTATCACGATCTGATCGGCGCCGGGGTGCGACCCGATGCGATATCGGTGTTCCGATACCCGGACTTGCCAAGGATCGCCGAGCCGGTCTTTACCGGCGGCTGGCAGCAGGCGATGGATCGCAACATCTCTTTTATCGTCAACCGCATGAACGAACGCGTGCTGGCCGGCCAGTCGATCGAGACGCTGCTGGCGGTGCTGATGTTCGTGCTGATGGGGATCACCCTGGAACGCTCGAAGATCGCCAACGATCTTCTGACCACCATGGCGCGGGTGTTCGGCCCGCTGCCGGGCGGTCTGGCGGTGTCGATCGTTGTGGTGGGGGCTTTCCTCGCCGCCTCGACCGGGATCGTCGGCGCGACGGTGGTGACCATGGGGCTGCTGGCGCTGCCGACGATGCTCCGCAACAACTACTCGCCGGAACTGGCGACGGGGGTTATCGCGGCTTCGGGGACGCTGGGGCAGATCATTCCACCCTCCATCGTCATCGTGCTGCTGGGCACCCTGGCCGGCGATCTCTATGCCACCGCGCAGGAGACCCGGGCGAACCTAGCCGGCTGTACCGACGCGCTCACCTATCTGGGCGAGCCGGCGGTGGTCTCGGTTGGCACCCTGTTCCAGGCGGCGCTGCTGCCGGGCATCCTGCTGGCGCTGCTCTATGCGCTCTATGCCTTCGGCTATGCGCTGCTGAACCCGCACAAGGCCCCGGCGGTGTCGCTGGAGGGCGGGCAGAACGAACCGATCACCCGGGCCGAGGCCCTGGGCTGGTTCCTGGCGGCCCCCATCGGGCTGATCGGCGGCGCGATCCTGCTGGCCAATGTCGGGCTGGTGGGCAGCCAGGATCTGACGGTGTCGAGCTACTCCAACGTCGGTGAGGCGGCGAGCCTGCGCACCAATGTGTCGGCGGAGTGCAAGGCCTCGATGATCGAGCTGCACGGCCAGTCGGCCTGGGACAAGGCCGTCGAGGAGCAGAAGGTGATCGACGCCTCCGGCGGCAGCCTGGAAAGCCACAAGCTGACCGACAAGGAACTGGTTCAGGCCCGCGCCGACAAGATCGCCAACGCGGCGCCGATCGGCACCGGTATCGCCGTTCTGATCGTGATGCTGGGCCTGGTGCTGGCGCTGGCGCGCGGCATCTCGCCGAGCGCCGATCCCAAGCCGCTGATCATCGGCGCGGTGGGGCTGTTGCTGGCCGCGCTGGTCGATGTGACGCTGGTGGCGCCGACGACCTCCTCCGGGGTGACGGTGCTGCTGATGATCCTGCCCTTCGCGCTGGCGCTTTACGGTGCCAAACACGGCGCGGCGCGGCTGGGCCAGAACGATCTGATCCGGGTGGTGTTTCCGCCGCTGGTGCTGATCGTCGCGGTGCTGGGCTCGATCCTGGGCGGCATCACCAACCCGACGCCGGCCGCGGCGCTGGGGGCGGGCGGGGCCATCATGCTGGCTGCCTATCGCAGGCTGCAGGACGAGGGCCGGTCGGGCCGGGTGATCATCTGGTCGACCTTCGCCATCATCATCTGCGTGCTGATCGGGGTGAACTTCGACCTGCGGATCAACCAGCAAGATGCCGGTGTCGAAAGCTGGATCGCCTTCTTCGCCGCCTATGGCACCTATCTCTATGCCATGTTCGGGCTGCTTTACGGCTGCTGGGTGCTCTATGCGGGTGGTGTGCTGACACCGGTGGTGCGGGAGACGGCCAAGGTGTCGTCGATGGTCTTCACCATCCTGATCGGCTCGCAGCTGCTGAACCTGGTGGTGATCTCCTTCGGTGGCGAGCATTACATCCAGCAGTTCCTGAAGAGCTTCGACAACGAGTTCACGGTCTTCCTGATCGTGATGCTGGTGCTCTTCGTGCTGGGCTTCGTGCTCGACTTCCTGGAGATCATCTACATCGTCATCCCGATCGTCGGGCCGGTGATCTACGGCGGCTCCTTCGATCCCAAATGGGTGACGATCATGGTGGCGGTGAACCTGCAGACCTCCTTCCTAACCCCGCCCTTCGGCTTCGCGCTGTTCTATCTGCGCGGGGTGGCGCCGCCGGAGGTGACCACCGGCCATATCTACCGCGGGATCCTGCCCTTCGTGCTAATCCAGGTGGCCGGGCTGGCGCTGCTGTGGTTCTTCCCCGGCATCGTGACCATCGTACCGGACCTGATGCCGAAGTAATCGGAACGGTCCGACCGGATCGGAGAGGGGCCCTGCGGGGCCCCTTTTCTTATGCCGGGGATGGGGGCAAGGGCGCTGCCCCGCTGCGCCTGGCTGCGCATTCACCCCGGGATACTTGCAGCCAGAAAAAGCCCCCGGGGAACGGGGGCGGCGCTGGCGCGATCGGGGGCGCGATCAGGTGAGAGAGGTTCAGCCGCCGGTGGGGCGGCGGTCGGGCAGGGAGATATTGGCGACCTGCTCGGCGATCGGATCGGTCGAGAGCGGATGGGTGGTGGCGGAGAAGGCCTCAGGATCGGTCATCTTCTGCCAGCGGCCGCCGTAATAGACCTCAAGCCCGGAGAAATTCGCCTTGTAGCCCATCTTCGGGCTGCCCGGCACCCAATAGCCGAGATAGACGTAGGGAAGGTCGTTTTCGCGGGCGATCTCGATATGATCGAGGATCATCCAGGTGCCGAGAGAGGCGCGCGGCAGCTCCGGCGTGTAGAAGGAATAGACCATGCTGACGCCGTCATCGAGCACATCCGTCAGGCTGACCGCGATCAGTTCCCGCGTGGCGGGATCGCTGTATTCCACCACCCGCGACCGGATCGGCGTTTCCTCGATCATCGCGGCGAATTCGAACACGTCCATGTCGGCCATGCCGCCATCGGCGTGGCGGGTGTCGAGATAGCGGCGGAACAGGTCGTACTGATCCTCGGTCGCCCAGGGGGAGGTGGCCCGGCGCGCCAGATGGGCGTTGCGCTTGGCGATCCGCTTCTGCGTCTTGGAGGCCTGAAACGCCCGGACGTCGATCCGTGCCGACAGGCAGGCGGAGCAATCGGTGCAGGAGGGGCGGTAGAGTACGTTCTGCGAACGCCGGAAGCCCTGTTGCGACAGCGCATTGTTCAGACGATCCGCGCCTTCGCCCTGAAGCGCGGTGAACAGCTTGCGTTCCATCCGGTCGGCCAGATAGGGGCAGGGTTGCGGGGCCGTCACATAGAACTGCGGTGCAATCGGAAGCGTGTGGCGCATGGGTCTCCCGCGTCTCGTGTAACGGGATGATAACAAGCGATTCCCTACCCGCCAAGGGGCGATTGCGGCGGGCGGGTGGCGCGGTGGCCCGGGTCAGACCCGGGCGCGGCGGTTCAGGGCGACGGTGTTCAGGACGATGTCGGGCAGGCCCTGGCCTCGGGCGCCGGTCAGCATCATCACGATGGAGATCAGCTGCAGCAGCGGCAGCGCCATGCAGAGGCTGAAGCCCAGCGTGTGCAGCACTGCCAGCCCCAGGTCGAAACGGGCGCCGCCGGCGTCGCGCATCTCGATCCCGGCGAAGCGCATGCCCCAAGTGGCCGAGCCGTTGGCCAGTGTCACCACCCGGTAGGCGAAGCCGAGGGCGAGAAACAGCAGCGGCCAGATCAGCAGTCCGACAAAGGCGGTCAGCAGAACGCCGCCGGCGCAAAGCAGCAGGGTGACCGCGGTATCGATCACCCAGGCGATCAGCCGTTTCGCGGGGACCGACTGGTAGAACTGCGGCTGGCGGTCGGGATCGGGCAAGTAAGACATCGTCACAAAGGGTCCTGTGGGTCCTGAAACCGGTTGGTGGTCCGGCCGAAGCCCCGGGAGACCCGGGGCTGGCTTGGGTAAGAGGGACGTCCCCTGGGGCGGGGGCGTCCGGGGACGTCCGGCGGGGTCAGAGACCCGCGGGCCTGTCGTCGCGCCTGTCGTCGCTGTCGCGCAGGGCGTCATCCTCAGCCGCGTCGGCGGCGGTGGCGGCGCGGCGGGCGCGATCGTCCATGAACTGGTCGAATTCGGCCTTGTCCTTGGCCTCGCGCAGACGTTCCAGGAAGGCTTCGAAATCGCCCTGTTCCTGCTCCAGCCGGCGCAGGGTTTCTTCCTTGTAGGCGTCGAAGGCGCTGTTGCCGGTGGAGGCCATCGGCCCCATGCCGCAGCGGCCCATGGAGCGGTGACCGAAGCCGTGGCGGTGGCGGGCGTGGCGGCGGCTGCAGGACGAGGTGAACATGCGTTTACTCCAGATCATGTAGAAGAGAGTGGCAAGCCCGACGGGCCAGAAAAAGACGAAGCCCAGCACCATGACAGCGATCCAGGCGCCTTTGCCCTTGCTGTCCAGCCAGTCTTCGGCCCGGGAAAGCCAGCCGTAACGGGCATAGCCGGGGGCCGGGTCGGTGAGGGTGGTCATGTCGGTGTCTCCAGATCAGATGCAATGTGAATGCTTTTCACATTACCGAAGATCGGAATGCAGCCGCCGCTTTGCAAGAGGGGATGTGAATGTTTTTTACATTATTTTGGTTCTCACTTTGAAACCAGCGGCTTGCGGGTTATTCCTCGCGCTCGAATAGACCCAGGTTCAGGTCGTCGAGATGCTCGATCCGCAGCACCGACAACGCGCCGGTGCCATCGGGCAGGAAGTCGATCCGCGAGATGGAGCCGGCCGGCTGGTTCTCGGTGAACGGGTGGACGATGAAGGTATCGCCATCCCAATGCTCCATCGCCAGATCCTGTCCGTGATCCTGCGGGCCGAGGTGCAGCCGCAGGCCGCCGTCGCGGGCGGTGACGATGGCGGGACCGAAATAGCCGTTGCCGTAGCGCCCGACATAGACCGAGTCCGGTTGCGCGGGGGCTGGAGCGGTTGGGCGTGGCACGCCGACCAGGCTGCCGACAGGGGCGGAGACCGGCGCCATCAGCGCGGCGTAGCCGGCCAGCCAGTCGCGGCTGTCCAGGCCCAGTTCCACCCGGTCGGCGAAGCTGGCGGCAATCGCCTCGGCAGCGCCGGTGGGCAGGGCGTTGGTCAGCACCACGATGCCGAGGTCGAGATCGGGGATCATCAGATAGGTGGTGGAGGCGCCGAGCGCGAAGGCGCCGGAATGGCTGAAGGTGACGCGGCCGGAGGGGCGGACACCGACGCCGAAGCCATAGCCATAGGTGCCGGCGCGGGCGTCTATCGTCAGCGGCAGCCCGTCGGTCATCTGCGGCGCCAGCGCCGGGCGCAGCGCTTCCACGTCGATCAGATCGCCGCCGCCGGCCAGCACCATCGCCATCCAGCGCGCCATATCGTGGACGCTGGAGCTGACGCCGCCGGCCGGGCTCTGGGCGTCGGGCTGACGCAGGTCGGCCACCACGAAGCTGTCACCGTTGCGTATATGGCTGGCGGCGCGGTTGTCGCGGGCGCGGTAATCGTCATAGCGCGAGCTGGTCGAAGCCATGCCGAGCGGGGCGTAGAGCGCCCGTTCGGACAGGCTGGCCCAGTCGGTGCCGGTGGCGGTGGCGACCGCCAGCGCGGCGGCGGTCAGACCGAAGTTGGTATAGGCGTAATGGGCACGGAACGGCGCCTGCGGCAGCATCCCCAGCCGCGACAGCACGGTGTCGCGGTCATAACCCAGATCCTCGAGATCGTCGCCGGCATGATCGGGCAGGCCGGAGCGATGGGCATAGAGATCGCCGACCGTGACATGGGCGCTGACCCAGGGATCGCCCAGATCGAATTCGGGCAGGTAGCTTTGCACCAGGCTGGTCCAGCCGACCCGTCCGGCGCTGACCTGGGAGGCGATCACCGTCGCCCCCACCGATTTCGACAGCGAGGCGAGCAGGAAGACGGTATCGGCATCGACCGGATCGGGGCGGTCGACGGCGCGCTGGCCGAAGCCGCGGGCATAGACGGTCTGACCGCCATGCACCACCGCGATGGCGAGGCCGGGGATGCCGCTGCGGGCCAGAACATCGGCGCCGAGATCGTCGAGCGTGGCGATGGCCGCGTCGATTCGCGTCTCCGGCACCGGCAACAGCACGGTCTGGGCCGGCGCGGGCATCGGATCGGGCAGGGCCAGCGGGGGAAGGTCGGGTCCGGCCTGCAGGGGCGCGGTCAGCCCCAGCACCAGGGCGAGCGCCGCGGGGGCGCTGAAACGGTTCAAATACAATGTCTTGTCCTTCGTAGGGTGGGCGCGCAAAAAGGCGCGCCGCCGGCACCCTAGCGACAGCGGCAGAGAGCTCCAAGCCCGCAGCGTGGCTTACTGTTAGCCGCTGGTAAACGCCGCCGTCCGGGCGCCGGTCAGCCGCTCCAGATCGGCGGGGGCGATCGGGAACACGTGATGCGGCGTGCCGGCGGCGGCCCAGACCAGATTGAATTCGGTCAGCCGGGGATCGAGAAAGGCGCGGATCGGGTTCAGATGCCCGACCGGAGAGACGCCGCCGATGGCGAAGCCGGTCTGCGACCGCACCAGCGCGGCATCGGCCTTGCCCAGGGGTTCGCCGGCGATCTCGGCGGCTTTCTGCGGATCGACCTGATTGCCGCCGGCGGTCAGGAACAGGATCGCGGCCCCGCTGTCCTCGCCGCGGAAGATGATGGACTTGGCGATCTGGTCGACCTCGCAGCCGACCGCCGTGGCGGCATCGGCGGCGGTTCGGGCCAGGTCGGTTTCGCGGATCTGCGGGTCAAGCCCGGCGGCCTCCAGGGCGGCGCGGACGCGTTTCATGCTCTTGCTCATGGGCCGAGCTTTGCCGGGACGGCGGCGCGAGCGCAAGGGGGCGATGATCGCCGTTTCCTGCATTGACGCCGGCGCCCGGCCTGCGCAACCTGCGGCCATGACGACGCCTTTGACGATTGCGCGCCTGCCGCGCCCCTTCGACCCCGCGCTGGGGGAGGAAACCCGTGCCGCCCTGCCGCAGCTGAGCGCGGATCATGGCCAGCTGATTGCCGGTGTGGGCGGTACCAGCCCCTATCTCAAGGGCTTGATCCTGCAGGAAACCTCCTGGCTGGCCCCGGCGCTGGACGATCCCGACGCCGCCGTTGCCGGCGTGTTCGAAGCCTGCCGCGCTCTGGCGCCGGACCAGCTGAAACCGGGGCTGCGCCAGGCCAAGCGGCGGATTGCCCTGATCACCGCGCTGGCCGATATCTGCGGCGCCTGGCCGCTGGAGAAGGTGACCGGGATTCTGTCGGATTTCGCCGGCGAGGCCTGCGATCTGGCGCTGAAGTCGGAGATCGCCACGCTGGTCCGCCGCGGCAAGCTGCCGGGCCAGTCGGCCGGGGATGTGGCCGAGGCCGCCGGCCTTTGCGTGTTGGCGATGGGCAAGATGGGGGCGCATGAGCTGAACTACAGCTCCGACATCGACCTGATCTGCCTCTTCGACGAGACCCGCTATGATGCCGACAGCTATCAGGAGGCGCGCGCCGGCCTGATCCGCGCCACCCGCAACATGGCGTCGCTTTTGTCGGAGAAGACGGCGGACGGCTATGTGTTCCGCACCGATCTGCGGCTCAGGCCGGATCCGGCGGTGACGCCGGTCTGCATCTCGATGGCGGCGGCGGAGACCTACTACGAAAGCCTGGGCCGCACCTGGGAACGCGCCGCCTATATCAAGGCGCGGCCCTGTGCCGGCGATATCGAGGCCGGCTGGCGGTTTCTGCAGACGCTGCGCCCCTTCGTCTGGCGCCGGCATCTGGATTTCGCGGCGATTCAGGATGCCCATGACATCCGGTTGCGCATCCGCGAGAACAAGGGCACCGGCGGGCCGATCACCGTGCCGGGGCACGATATGAAACTGGGCCGCGGCGGTATCCGCGAGATCGAGTTTTTCACCCAGACCCGGCAGCTGATCGCCGGCGGCCGCGACCCGGACCTGCGGCTGCGCGGCACCGTCGAGGGGCTGGCGGCGCTTGCGGCCAAGGGCTGGGTTCCGGAGGAGGCGGCCAGCCGGCTGACCGATCACTACCGCGCCCATCGCGAGGTGGAGCACCGCATCCAGATGATCCACGACGCCCAGACCCACCGGGTGCCGGGGACCGAGGACGGGATCGAGCGGATCGCCTGCCTGATGGGCACCTCCAGCGCCGAGCTGACCCGGGAGCTGACCCGGCGACTGACCGAAGTGCATGAGCTGACCGAAGATTTCTTCGCCCCCGATGCGGCGCCGCCACCGCCGGCTCCGGAGGCGGTGGGCCTCGACGCCTCGATCCTGGCGCGCTGGCCCAGCTATCCGGCGCTGCGGTCGCAGCGGGCGCAGCGCATCTTCGAGCGGCTGAAGCCGGAGTTGCTGACCCGGCTGGCCCGGACCGAGAAGCCGGACGAGGCGCTGCTGGCGCTTGATGGCTTTCTCTCCGGCCTGCCGGCGGGGGTGCAGCTGTTTTCCCTGTTCGAGGCCAATCCGCAGCTGATCGATCTGCTGGTCGATATTGCCGGCACTTCGCATGCGCTGGCGCAATATCTGTCGCGCAATGCCGGCGTCTTCGATGCGGTGATCGGCGGCGACTTCTTCGCCCCCTGGCCGGGGGAGGCGGCGCTGCGGAGCGAGATCGCGGCGCGGCTGGCAGCCGAGCCGGATTACGAGACCCAGCTGGATATGGCGCGGCGCTGGATGAAGGAATGGCATTTCCGCATCGGCGTGCACCTGCTGCGCGGGCTGATCCCGGCCGATATCGCCGGGCGGCACTATGCCGAACTCGCCGGGGCGGTGATCGCGGCGGTGGCGCCCCTGGTCCGGGCGCAGTTCGAGGCCAAGCACGGCGCGCCGCCGGGGCGCGGCGCCGTGGTTCTGGGGATGGGATCGCTCGGCGCCCAGCGGCTGAACGCGGGCTCCGACCTCGATCTGATCGTGGTCTACGACCCCGGCACTGCGGAGAGCTCTGACGGGCCGCGGCCGTTGGCGGTGCGCCCCTATTACGCCCGGCTGACCCAGGCGCTGGTCACCGCGCTGACCGCGCCGATGGCGGAGGGGCGGCTTTACGAGGTCGACATGCGGTTGCGCCCCTCGGGCAGCCAGGGGCCGGTCGCCACCAGCTGGGCGAGCTTCACTCATTATCAGCGGCATGAGGCCTGGACCTGGGAACACCTGGCATTGACCCGGGCGCGGGTGGTGGTGGGCGAGGACAGCCTGGCCGCGGATATCGAGGCGTTCCGCCGCGAGATCGTGACCGCGCCACAGGACCGTGGCAAGGTGCTGCAGGATGTCGCCGAAATGCGCGACCGGCTGGCGGCGGCGAAGACGCCGCGCGGGCTCTGGGACGCCAAGACTGGGGCGGGGCGGATGCTGGACATCGAACTGGCGGCGCAGACCGGCGCGCTGCTGAGCGGGACAGTGGCGCGCGACGTGGCCGCCGGGCTGCAGGGCGGTGTCGGTGCCGGCTGGCTCAGCGCGGCGGAGGCAGAGACGCTGAGCGCCGCCTATGAGCTCTATTGGGCGGTGCATACCGCGGCGCGGTTGATTTCGGCCACCGGGCTCAGCGACGAGGCGCTGAGCGAGGGGGCGGCGGGGGTTCTTTGCCGGACCTCCGGGATGCCGGATATCGCGGCGCTGCGGGCGCGGATGAGCGAAAGCTATGCCACCGCGGCGGCGCTGATCGACGAGGCTCTGACACGACGGGAGGTGGCATGAAGGGTGAGCATGAGAGCGACCGCAAGGGGCTGATCCGCGAAGCCTATCGGATCGAGGGGATCACCGCCGCGGAATGCCGCAGCATCTTTCTCGACTGGGCTCTGGCGCTGCCGGAGGAACTGGACCAGGCGGTGGCGCTGCAGGCGTTGCTGGAGCTCTACGGCACTGGCGCGCCCGAGCATCCGATGACCGCGGTGCTACGGCAGGGGCTGGCTTCGGCGGGACAACCGCGGCGGCGCGGCGGCTGGCGGGGTCGGCGGGAGGGCTGAGCGCGGCGGGGGCGCTGCTTCCAAGGCCTGCGGCCTTTCCCCCGGGATACTTCCGGCCAGAATAAGACCGCCCCGGCGCGCCGGATCCCGGCAGTGGCGCCGGTGACGCGCGGGCTCTTCCCAGCCGTCGCGATTGCGCCTATGAGGGCGGCATGATGACAGATGATCTTCCCCGCGTCCGACTGATGCCCAAGGCCAATGCCCGGGCGATCCGCCATGGATTTCCCTGGATCTATGCCAACGAGCTGGTGACCGACCGGCGCACCCGGGCGCTGGCGCCGGGCAGCCTGGCGGTGCTGGAGGACAGCGGCCGGGTCGAGATGGGGCTGGTGGCGGTCAATCCGGCCTCGCGCATCATCTGCCGGATGCTGGACCGCAATCCGGCGGCGGCGGTGGATCAGAGCTGGTTCGCGGCGCGGATCTCCCGGGCGCTGGCGCTGCGTGCCCGGCTCTACGATCAGCCGTTCTACCGGCTGGTCCATGCCGAGGCCGACGGGCTGCCGGGGGTGGTGATCGATCGGTTTGGCGACGCGGCGGTGATCCAGCCCAATGCCGCCTGGGCGGAGGCGCTGGTCGAGGAACTGGCGGCGGCGCTGGTCGAGGTCACCGGGGTGCGCACGGTGCTGAAGAACGCCTCTGGCCGGACCCGGGCGCTGGAGGGGCTGGACGATGCCAGCGCGGTGCTGGTCGGCACCGCGCCCGATGGGCCGGTGCCGGTGCCGATGAACGGGGCCACCTACATGGCCGATCTGACCGGTGGGCAGAAGACCGGTCTGTTCTACGATCAGCGGCCGAACCATGCATTTGCGGCGCGTCTGGTGACGCCCGGGGCACGGGTGCTGGATGTGTTTTCCCATGTCGGCGGCTTTGCCCTGGCGATGCTGGCGGCCGGTGCCGGCCGGGCGCTGTCGGTCGATGGCTCTGTCCCGGCGCTGGCTCTGGCGGAGGCCGGGGCGGCGGCAGCCGGCACGGCAGAGCGGTTCCAGACCCGGCAGGGCGATGCCTTCGAGGTGATGACGGCGCTGGCCGCCGAGGGCGCCGAATTCGATGTGGTGATCTGCGATCCGCCGGCCTTCGCCCCGAACAAGCAGGCGCTGGAAGCCGGCCTGCGCGCCTATGAGCGGGTGGCGCGGCTGGCGGCGGCGCTGGTGGCGCCAGGCGGTTATCTGGGCCTGTGTTCCTGTTCGCATGCCGCCGATCTGTCGAAGTTCCGCGGCGCCTCCGCCCGTGGTATCGGCAAGGCCGGGCGGCAGGCACAGCTGTTGCACAGCGGCTTTGCCGGCCCCGATCATCCGCAATTGCCGCAGCTGGCGGAGACCGCCTATCTCAAGGCGCTGTTCTTCCGGCTGTGAGGATCGTGCTCGATACCTGCGTGCTCTACCCCACGGTGATGCGCGAGATGCTGCTGGGCGCCGCCCGGCTGGGGCATTTCACCCCGCTATGGTCGGCGCGTATCCTTGAGGAATGGGCGCGCGCGGCGATCAAGCTGGGGCCGGCGGGCGAGGCGCAGGCGCGGGGAGAGATCGCGCTGCTGCGGGCCCACTGGCCGGCAGCGGAGCTGCCCGCCGCCCCGGGGATGGAGGCGCGGCTGTGGCTGCCCGATCCGGCCGATCTGCATGTGCTGGCGGTTGCGGTGGCGGGGTCCGCCGATGCGATCCTGACGGTGAACCGGCAGGATTTCCCCAAGAACATCCTGGCGGAAGAGGGGCTGGACCGGCTGGAGCCAGACGGCTTTCTCCACGATCTGTGGCGCCGCGATCCGCAGGGGCTGGCAGGGGTCGGTGCCCGGGTGCTGGCGCAGGCCAATGCGATGGCGCCGGGCGGCTGGGATATCCGCGGTCTGATGAAAAAGGCCCGGCTGCCGCGCCTGGGCAAGGCGCTGGCGGGCTAGCCGGGCCGACAGGCGCTCCGCCTCAGACGGTTTCCGCCGCCAGGCTCTGCATCACCTCCGCGGCGATCTCGAACGAGCGGATGCGCGCGTCGGGATCGTGGATCTGGCCGGAGATCATCACCTCGTCCGGCCGGTAGGTCTCGATCAGCCGCGCGGTCTGGGCCCGCACCGCCTCGGCGTCGCCAGTGGCGCTGACCGAAAGGGCGTGATCGACCCGCGCGATCCAGCCGGCGGGGGCCACGTCCTCGATCCGCTCCACCGGGCGCGGCAGCTTGCTGGGCTGGCCGGAGCGCAGGCGGATGAAGGCCTGTTGCATCGACGTTTTCAGCCGCACCGCCTCGGCCGTGGTCTCGGCGGCGAAGATGTTCATCGCCATCATGAAATGCGGCTTCTCCAGCTCCTCGGAGGGTTTGAAGCCGCGCCGGTAGACCTCGGCCGCCTGGCCCAGCATGTCGGGGGCGAAATGCGAGGCGAAGGCGTAGGGCAGCCCCAGATGCGCCGCGAGCTGCGCGCCGTAGAGCGAGGAGCCGAGGATCCAGACCGGCACCTTGGTGCCCTCGCCGGGGATCGCATGCAGTTTCTGCCCCGGTTCGGGATCGCCGAGATAGGCCATCAGCTCCAGCACATCCTGCGGGAAGGTGTCCTGGGCCGCCATGTTGCGCCGGAGCGCGCGGGCGGTTTCCATATCGGTGCCGGGCGCGCGCCCGAGGCCGAGATCGATCCGCGGGCCATGGATGGTGGCAAGGGTGCCGAACTGTTCGGCGATCACCAGCGGCGAATGGTTGGGCAGCATCACGCCGCCCGATCCCACCCGCAGGCGGCTGGTCTGGGCGGCGATATGGCCGATCATCACCGCCGTGGCGGAGGAGGCGATGCCCGGCATGTTGTGATGTTCCGCCAGCCAGTAGCGGTGATAGCCGAACCGCTCCGCCGCGCGGGCCAGGGCCACCGAATTGCGGATCGACTGGGCGGCGTCGGCTCCCTCCGGAATCGGGGCGAGGTCGAGCAGGGAATAGCGCATGATGTGTCCTTCGGTCTGTCTTGTCTCAGCGGGCGGTCTGCCAGCGGGTCTCCAGCCGTTCCAGCGCGGCGATGCGCTCGGCGGTTTTCGGATGGCTCATCAGCCAGGCGGGGGCGACGCCGGCGCGCGAGCGCGTCAGCGCATCGAGCTTGGCAAAGAGCGATTTCTGCGGGGCGATGCCGATCCCGGCCTTGGTCAGCAGCGCGGCAGCATATTCGTCGGCCTCATATTCGTCGCCGCGCGACAGCCGCGCCGCCAGCAGCCCGGTCAGCAGATTGGCGATCCAAACCCCGGCAAAGGGGATGATCCGGCCCAGCACCATGATCAGCGCCGTTCTCAGCGCGTTCTGGCCGGAGAAATCCAGCATCCGGCGGCGCGCATGCCCCAGCGCCACATGGCCCAGCTCATGGGCGATGACGCTGGCCATCTCCTCGCCGGAAACCTCGCCATTGCGGTATTTGCGGTAAAATCCCCGGGTGATGAAGATGCGCCCGTCGGCCGCGGCCAGCCCGTTCACCGGGTCGATCTCGTAGATATAGACCGGGATCCGCGCCAGCCCGAGCGCCGCGGCCAGCCGGTCGGTGATCGCCTTCAGCCCGGGATCGGCCAGCTCCGTCGACTTGGCGTCGAGCTCGCGATGGGTGCGCCAGACCGACAGGCGGTACATCACCAGCGCATAGAGGATGGCCAGCAGGATGGGGGTGAAACGGATCATGAGGGGAATATGGGGCGCGGGTGCGGCGGCGGCAAGCGCGCAGGGACCCGACGTGCCGTCCCGGTCTCAGGCAGGGTGCTCCCCGGGCCTGCGGCTGGCCGACCCCGTGGTGTGGTCCGGGCGTTGAGAGGTCTTTTTCTGGCCCCGAATATCCCCGCCAGAGGCAGGGCGCGGAGCGCCCTTTCCATCGCGCGATCCGGTCAGCGGGTCAGTTCTTTCATGCCCTTTTCCAGCCCGGCGAGTGTCATCGGCACCATGCGGTTGTCGAAGACCTCGCGGATCATCTGGATCGAATGGGTGTATTCCCAGTATTTCTCCGGCACCGGGTTGATCCAGAGGTTGTCTTTCCACTGCTCGCGGGCGCGGGCCAGCCAGACCTGGCCGGCCTCTGCATTCCAATGCTCGTTGGCGCCGCCGGGATAGGCGATCTCGTAGGGCGACATCGAGGCATCGCCGACGAAGATGCACTTATAGTCCGGGCCATAGGTCCGCAGCACCTCCCAGGTGGGGGTCTGCTGATCCCAGCGGCGGCGGTTGTCACGCCAGACCCCTTCATAGAGGCAATTGTGGAAGTAGTAATATTCCAGATGCTTGAATTCGGTTCGCGCGGCCGAGAACAGCTCTTCCACCACCTTGATATGCGGGTCCATCGAACCGCCGACATCGAGAAACAGCAGCACCTTGACGGCGTTGTGCCGTTCGGGCCGGGTCTTCACATCCAGGTAGCCGTGTTCGGCGGTCGCCCGGATGGTGCCGTCGAGGTCGAGCTCTTCATGCGCGCCCTCGCGGGCCCAGCGGCGCAGCCGTTTCAGCGCCACCTTGATGTTGCGGGTGCCGAGCTCGACCGTATCGTCGAGGTTCTTGAACTCGCGCTTGTCCCAGACCTTCACCGCGCGCTGGTGGCGGCTCTTGTCCTGGCCGATGCGCACGCCTTCGGGGTTGTAGCCATAGGCGCCGAACGGCGAGGTGCCGGCGGTGCCGATCCACTTGTTGCCGCCCTGGTGCCGGCCCTGCTGCTCCTTCAGACGCTCCTTCAGCGTCTCCATCAGCTTGTCGAACCCGCCCAGGGCCTCGATCTCGGCCTTTTCCTCTTCGCTCAGGTGCTTTTCCGCCATCCGGGTCAGCCAGTCGGCGGGCAGGTCGACGGCCTCCAGCACCTGATCGAAGCTGATCTGTTCCAGCCCCTGGAAGGTGGCGGCAAAGGCGCGGTCGAATTTGTCCAGGTGGCGTTCGTCCTTCACCATCGACACCCGGGCGAGGTAATAGAACGCCTCGACATCATAGGTGGCCAGCCCCTGTTTCATGCCTTCGAGAAAGGTCAGATACTCGCGGAGCGAGACAGGGATGCCGGCGGTTCGAAGGTTTTCGAAGAAGGGAAGAAACATCGGACCTCAGAGCGCTGCACGGTGGATGATGATGGTGGCGAGAACCCCGACAATAGCAAAAGCGATGGCATAGCCAGCCGCATATTGGGCGATATCGGCCGCTGTGCCGCCACGTTTCCGGGCTGTCAGCCCGCCGAGAAGGGCGCCAACCAGCGCCGACAGGATCACGATCATGGGTCTATCCACGCTCTCTGTTCTGGGGATTGAGCGCGGCGATCTCGCGCATTTTGGCCCGCACGGCCCAATCCGAGCCGAAGCCGTAGCGGGCCCAGCCGAGACTGTCGAGCCGTACGGATTCGGCCTGCTTGGACTGGCCCTGCATGTCCAGCGCCTCGGCCTTCAGCATCATCAGCGTCGCCAGCAGGGCGGCGTTTTCCGACCGCTGGGCGATGTCCAGCATCGGTTCAATTTGGCTCAGCGCCGGGTCGGGGTGGCCGGTGGCGATGGCATAGGCCGCGGTCTGGGTCACGACCTGGGCGGCATGCAGCCGGGTCTCCGGTCTGCGGTTGAGGATATCCAGCGCGGCCCGGAACTGGGTCTGGGCGGCGTCGGGATCGGTCAGCTGCAGCAGCCGCCCCTGCATGTAGTAGTTGAAGGCCAGCCGGTGATCGCTCCAGCCCAGGCTCTGGGCGATGCGGGTGGCGGTGGCGGCGGCGCCGCGGCGCGCCGGGGTCGGGACATTCGGCCCCAGCGAGGTCTGAACCGCGTCGATCCAGTTGCGCGGCGTGGCGCTGACCGGGGTCTGCGGGATGCTGTCGCCGCCCGGATTCATCCGCGACAGGATCGCCGGCAACCGGCTGGCAACCTCGGCCCGGGTCATGCCGCTGCGCAGCTCGGGCGCATAGGTGGCGCGCAGGATCAGCATATCGAAACCGGTCAGGACGGTATGCACGTTATCGTCGTTGAAGACGGAATCCGGCAGCCGGTACAGATCGTTGAGCGGCCCCAGCGCCTGCGCCAGCTCTTCGTGCAGGCAATCGCGCAGCTCCTGCGGTGTGCTGTCATAGGGCACGAAAATGCCCATCCGGCTGCGATCGTGCAGCGCCGACCAGCTGGTCTTGGGCTTGCGGCGGTCGCGGCGGAATTCATCGAAGCTGGAGACGTTGGGGACGACGAAACAGGCCGCCTGCGGCAGCGCCCGGCGGATTTCGGCGCGACTGACCGGCTCGATGGTGATATTGGCGGCGCCGCGGCGCACCTGATGGATGTCGATGCCCGCCTCGCGCCGTAACCGGCTGAGCAGGCGGCGCAGATCGGGGCTGAGCGAGGCTGGCGCATTGCCCACCACCCGGATGGTGATCGGGGTTTCGAAGCGGGTCATGAATTCCAGCCGTCGGCCGCTCTCCAGCTCGAAATGCAGGTCGAGGAAATCGGCGGCGATATTGGCGTTGGACCGGCTCGGGGCGCTGGGATGCGGGGTCGAAAACGCCTTCATCGGCGGCAGGGTGCTGTCGGCGATCTGGGCGCGGCTGGGCAGGTCCGCCATCGGAACGGTGGCGCAGCCGGTCAGCGCCAGCGCCACAGTCAGGAGCGCGGCACGGATCATCTGCTCCGGGCTCCGGCAATGGCCGGCCGGGGCAGGGCGGCGGGAAAAAGGGGCGGAACAGACATGCGCTAAGCTCACCAATCCGGTCGAAATCACTTTTCCTGCCCGTGGGGCCGCCGACGATTGGATCACCGGAGGGCACGGGGCGAGGCACCTTTACAAGGTCACGTTAGGCCCGAATGGGCGCTGCCGCAATGGCGCGCTGCTGCCGGGCTGCCCCCGGGCGTCCGGTGCAGGTTGCAGGTGCGGGCGCGCCCTAGTTCGGGCCGGGAGCAGCTCAGCGCTGCTGCTTGCGGGCCATGAAGGCGAGGCGTTCGAACAGATGCACGTCCTGTTCGTTCTTCAGCAGCGCGCCATGCAGCTTCGGCAGCGCATTGACGCCGTCGCGCTTCAGATCCTCGGCATCCATATCCTCGGCCAGCAGCAGCTTCAGCCAGTCCAGCACCTCCGAGGTGGAGGGCTTCTTCTTCAGCCCGGCGGTTTCGCGCAGCTCGTAGAACTGGGTGAGCGCCGCGGTCAGCAGGCTGCCCTTGATGCCGGGGTGATGCACCTCGACGATCTTGCGCAGGATCGGCTCGTCGGGGAAGCGGATATAATGGAAGAAACAGCGGCGCAGGAAGGCGTCGGGCAGTTCCTTCTCGTTGTTCGAGGTGATGATGACGATCGGGCGCTGCTTGGCCTTGATGGTCTCGCCGGTCTCGTAGACGAAAAACTCCATCTTATCGAGTTCCTGCAGCAGGTCGTTGGGGAATTCGATATCCGCCTTGTCGATCTCGTCGATCAGCAGGACGACCTTTTCGTCGGCCTCGAAGGCCTGCCAGAGCTTGCCCTTCTTGATGTAGTTTTTGACGTCATAGACCCGCTCGTCGCCCAGCTGGCTGTCGCGCAGCCGGCTGACGGCGTCGTATTCGTAAAGACCCTGCTGGGCGCGGGTGGTGGATTTCACGTTCCACTCGATCATCTTCAGCCCGAGAGAGGCGGCGACCTGCTTGGCCAGCTCGGTCTTGCCGGTGCCCGGTTCGCCCTTGACCAGCAGCGGCCGTTCCAGCGTGACGGCGGCGTTCACCGCGACAGTCAGGTCGTCGGTGGCGACGTAATCCTTGGTGCTTTCGAAACGTGCGGTCATCTGGCTCTCCCTCCTGTGCCCAAGGATCGGGGATACTCAGGGCCGGGCACCATTGCAAGCGCCGCCGCCTGTGCCGTTGGGTTCCGCAGGGGCGGGCGCGGGGTTTCTGTGCAGGCATGGAGCCTTGCGCGGGCTGTGGGGCAGGCTGCCTGCTGCAGCTGCATTGCCGCGTCCGGGCGGCGGAGAGGGCGGCGGAGAGGGCGGTGGGGTTCGGCACGGAGTGGCGGGAAATGAGGGTGACGTAAGGGCATCTTTGGGGCGCTGGGAGTCGCCCCGCCGGGCCTCTCCGGGCGCGGATTTCGCAATTGTGTGGCCGGCGCAGAAGGGATTGTTTCGGAAATATCCGCCTAATCCCTAATATTGTAATCGAATTCCCTAATTACCCGATCTTGTTTTGATTTTCGCCGCAAACGGGTGGATCATGGGGCGCAGTCGCTCACGCCGGCAGGACCCGGCAGGCCGGGGCGGCGGCGATCCGCACGGGGGCTTTCGCGGCTGGCAGAGCGGCTGCCGCCATGCCGGGCGGTCCGGGGAAATCCTTGGTGAGATAGGACATTTGTGTAGTGACAACCCGGCGACCTTCGGCTAAACGCAGCCGCATGAGAGCACGGGTGAATGACGTGACACTTACAGACAGACTCGGGTCGGAAGGAGATGGTATGAAAGCCGAAGTTTTCCTGCCGGAGGATTACCGACCGGCCGAAGACGAACCGTTCATGAACGAACGTCAGCTGGAATGGTTTCGCCGCGAATTGCTGCGCCAGAAGGCTGAACTGCTGAACGAAAGCAAATCCACCATCGCCGGACTGCAGAGCGGAACGCGCAACATCCCCGATGTCGCCGACCGCGCCAGCGAAGAGACCGATCGCGCGCTGGAACTGCGTATCCGCGACCGTCAGCGCAAGCTGGTGGCCAAGATTGATTCTGCGCTGCGGCGGATCGACGAGGGTGAGTTCGGCTATTGCCACGAGACCGGTGAGCCGATTTCCCTGAAACGGCTGGTGGCGCGTCCGACCACGACGCTGAGCCTTGAGGCGCAGGAGCGCCACGAGCGCCGCGAAAAGGTTCATCGCGACGACTGATCGCGGCGGACAATCCGTTGCGGAACGGCAAACGCCGGGGCCCGCGCCCTGGCGTTTTTCATTGAGAGGCATGAGCTGCGGCAAGTCCGGCGACAGAGCGGACCCGCAGTGGGCGGAAAGGGACATATGGCACTGACGGGCCGTCATATCGTCGTGGCAGGGGCGGGGATCGCCGGGCTGGCCGCGGCGCTGGCGCTCAGGGCGCGCGGGGCCGAGGTGACGGTGCTGGAGCAGGCTGGCGAGATCGCCGAAGTCGGCGCCGGGCTGCAGATCAGCCCCAATGGCGTCGCCGTGCTGAAAGCGCTCGGCCTGGGGCCGGCGCTGGAGCGGTTCGGGCTGCGGTCGCACGCGGTGGTGCTGCGGGATTATCGCCGTGCCGGCGACCTGTTGCGGCTCGATCTGGATCGGCACGCACCGGATCAGGACTTCTACCTGTTGCATCGCGCCGATCTGATCGGTCTGCTGGCCACCGCGGCGCGCGGGGCCGGGGTGCATCTGCGGCTGCTGCAGCGGGTCGACCGGGTCGAACCGGGGCCGCAACCGGTGGTGCATCTGTGCAATGGCGCCCAGGCGCGGGCCGATCTGGTGGTCGGCGCTGACGGGCTGAAATCGCGGGCGCGCACGGCGCTCAATGGTGCCGACAAACCGTTTTTCACCGGTCAGGTGGCCTGGCGGGCCGTGGTGCCCAACGATCTGAACCTCCCGGCCGAGGCCAGCATCTACGTCGCCCCGGGGCGGCATCTGGTCTGCTACCCGCTGCGCGAGGGCGAGATCGTGAATATCGTCGCGGTGCAGGAGCGCCGCGCCTGGGCGGATGAGGGCTGGTCCCATACCGACGATCCGGCGCATCT
Source organism: Pseudodonghicola flavimaris (assembly GCF_030164425.1). Lineage (GTDB taxonomy): Bacteria > Pseudomonadota > Alphaproteobacteria > Rhodobacterales > Rhodobacteraceae > Pseudodonghicola > Pseudodonghicola flavimaris. The sequence continues at coordinate 322,635 of NZ_JASNJD010000001.1, forward strand.
GAGGGCAGCGTTCCACGAGTTTCAGGGGGTGCCGGCGGCACTGTTGCAGCGGGTCGATCAGGTCGGGCTCTGGGGGTTGTTCCGGCATCCGGTGGCGCCGAAATGGCAGGGCGGCAACGTCGCGCTGCTGGGCGATGCGGCGCATCCGACGCTGCCGTTTCTGGCCCAGGGCGCCAATCTGGCGCTGGAGGACGCCTGGGTGCTGGCCGATTGCCTCGATCGTGAGGCCGATCAGGTCGCGGCCCTCGGGCTGTATCAGGCGCGCCGGCGCGATCGGGCGGTGCGGGTGATCGCAGCCGCCAATGCCAACGCCTGGAAATACCATTTCCGGCTGTCGCCGTTCCGCGAACTGGGCCATCTGGCCCTGCGGCTAGGCGGATCGCTGGCCCCGGCCCAGGCAGTGCGGCAGTTCGACTGGATTTACACCCACGACGTGACGCAGGGCTGAGCCCGGCGCAGGGCCGGCGCGGCGGTGTCGGTCGGGTCAGAGGTCGAGCTCGACCCAGACCGGCACGTGATCCGAGGGTTTCTCGAAGCCGCGGATCTCCTTGTCGATCCCGCAATCGGTCATCAGGTCGGCCGCTTGCGGCGTCAGCAGGATGTGATCGATGCGGATGCCGTTGTTCCGCTGCCAGGCGCCGGCCTGATAGTCCCAGAAGGAATAGAGCCCGGCCTGCTGCGGATGGCGGCTGCGGATCGCCTCGGTGAAGCCGAGGTTGGTGATCCGCTGGAAGGCGGCGCGGCTTTCGGGGCGAAACAGCGCGTCCTCCACCCAGGCCTCGGGTTTGGCGGCATCGACCGGCTGCGGGATGATGTTGTAATCGCCCGCCATCATCGCCGGCTCCTCGCTGGCCAGGAGATCGGCGGCGCGGGCGCGCAGCCGGTCCATCCAGGCGAGCTTGTAATCGTATTTCGGCCCCGGCGCCGGGTTGCCGTTCGGCAGATAGAGACCGCAAAGCCGGATCGCCTGCCGCCCAACCACCGTCGCCTCAATCCAGCGGGCCTGTTCGTCGGTGTCATCGCCGGGCAGGCCGCGCCGGACGTCCTCCAGCGGCAGTTTCGAGAGGATCGCCACGCCGTTGAAGCTCTTCTGCCCGTGGGTCTCGACGTTATAGCCGCGCTCTTCGAACAGCTCGCGGGGGAAGGCCTCGTCGACGGATTTGATTTCCTGCAGCAGCGCCACATCCGGCTGGGCGGTGTCGAGCCAGTCGGTCAGCGCCTGGGCGCGGGCCTTGATCCCGTTGATGTTGAAGGTGGCGATTTTCATTCTGCTGCTCCTTCCGCGGTTCCACGCTCTATCGCCGATCGCGGCGGGCAGGGCAAGCGGCGGACGATTCGCCTGTCGGGTGGCATCGGATTTGGGTGAATCTCGTAATATTTGATCAAAAATAACGTAAAATCAGAGCTGTGGAAAAGAAATTTTATCCTGTGGATTAACTTTGTCTTTCAATTGAGGCGGAGAATATTGATGCACGTAATTGATGTGAACAACTGTGCCATGTCGCGGTATGGTGGTAAAAAATCCCTTTGTCGCAGGAGGTTCCGGTGCAAGCCTGATGTGGCTTTCAACAGTGCAATAAAGGGGGAACCGATATGACCGCACTGCGTAAACTGCACCTGAATGAGACTTCCGTGGAAACCGCCAGCCTGTTCGATGGCGCCGCCACCGGGCTGTTCCCGTCGGGCTCCGCGCCGGAGATGAGCGGCGAGATGCTGAGCGGCGAGGCGGTGTCGCTGTTTCCGTCGGGCTCCGCCCCCTGCGCCGGTGGCGACATGCTCGGCGGTGAGGCGGTGTCGCTGTTCCCGTCGGGCTCGGCGCCCGAGGCCGGTGCGACCATGATCGCCGGCGAAGGCACCCGGCTGTTCCCGTCGGGCAGCTGAGACAGACCACCGCAGGCGCCCCTTCCGGGGGGCGCCGCGCCACAGGCCCGGCGACGCCGGGGCCCCGAACAGGCGGGCGATCCCGCCAGGACAGAAAGGCGAACCGATGTCGAATGTGATCCAGCTCAGGGGTCCGGCCCGGTTTCAGGGCGCCGCGGCCGAGGCTGCCCTGCTCTCCGGCTTCGCCGGGGCGCGTCGCGGCGACGGGGACGTCTTCTGGCTGAAGGAGAATGCCGAGCTTCTCAACATTCTCGAAAGCACTGGCGCGCGGCCCGGCGCCGCGGCGCTGGAGCCGCTGGGGGCCTTCTATGCCACCGCCGAGGCGCGGCTGAGCTTCTTTCCGCAATACTACCGCTTCATCCTGTCGATCTGTCTCGACCTGGAGGCGCTGGGGATGGCCGGCGACAAGGCCGAGGGGCTCTGTGCCTGGGCCGCCGATCAGGGGCTGGCGGCGGCGGAATTGTCCGATCTGCAGCGGGCGGAGGCGCGGCGGCTGATGCAGCGGCGTGGGATCGATCCGCTGCCGGAGGATCGCGGGCTGGAGGACCGGCTGCGCGGCTTCATCGCCCGGACCGAGACCTTCGCCATGCCGAACCGCAAGGCCGCCTACGAGCTGACCCATATCGTCTTCTATCTCAGCGAATACGGTCGGCGCGATCCGGAACTGGCGTCGGCGGCGGTGGCCAGCCTGGACTATGCGGGGATCCTCGCGTTTCTGGATCAGGATGCCGATCTGCTGGCGGAAATCTGCATCGCGCTGCGCTTTGCCGGTGTGATCCCGTCGCCGATCTGGGAAGACTGGTTGGCGCGGGAACTGGCGGGGTTCGCCGTCGCGACGGTGCAGGAGGGGCCGGTGGCTGACGATTATCATTGCTACCTGATGTGCGGCTGGCTCGACCGGCTGCGTGGCGGCAGCGGTGTGCCGCAGCCGCTGCCGGGGGGGCGGATGGCCTTCTGGCGCGGGCCGCGGCAGGCCGGGGCGCCGCTGCGGCAGATGTCGGAATGCATGTTCCGCCTGGCGGGCGAGCGCAGCGGCGACTGGCCGGCGATGCGGCCGCATCTGCACGACGCGCTGAGCCGGCCGGCACAGGATATCCTGGCCGAGGCCGAGGCCAGCAGCCCACGCTTTGCGGAGTTCTTCCGCGGCTTCGCCCGGCCGGCTCTGATCACCGGGGTGGCATCATGAGCGCGGCGCGCCGGGCGGCGCTGGCCGGGGCCGGGCTGACGGCGCTCTATACCGGGCTGATCGCCGGCGCCGACGGCATCACCAAGCTTGTCGCGGGCGGCTATGCGGCGCCGCAGATGTTCGCGATCTCCGGTGCGCTGGTGATCGCGCTCAGTGTTCTGGCCGACCGGCACCCGTCGCAGGGCAAGGGGCTCAGGACCCGCCGGCCGGGGGCGATGGCGCTCAGATCGGCGGCGACGGTGGTGGCGGCGGTGGCCTTCTTTCAGGCCTTCCGGCTGCTGCCCTTCACCGATGTCTTCCTGTTCATCGCGCTGATGCCGATCCTGGCGGCGCTGATGTCCGGGCCGATCCTGGGCGAATATGTGCGGCCGGCGGCCTGGGTGGCGCTGGCGGCCGGGGTGGCGGGGGTGGTCTGCCTGTTTCCGGAGGGGCTGCATGGCGTCGGTTCCGGCCATCTCTGGGCCGGGCTGGCGGCGGTCAGCGGCACGTTCTCCATGCTGATGGCCCGGTTGATCGGGCGGACGGAGCAGAATGCGCTGGCCCAGGTCTTCTATCCCAACCTGGCGCTCTGTCTGACGATGAGTGCGGCACTGCCGTTCGTCTGGCGGCCGATGTCGCTGGCCGATCTGGGCTGGATCGCCGCCTATGCCGGGCTGCTCTTCGCCGCGCGCTGGGTGTCGGTGGTGGCGCTGCGACTGCTCGCGGCCTATGCGGTGACGCCGCTGATGAACCTGCAGTTCATCTGGATGGTGGCAATCGGCGCGCTGGCCTTCGGAGAGTTGCCGACGCTCAGCACCGTGCTGGGGGCGGTGATCGTGGTGGGCAGCGGGCTCTATCTGGTGTGGGACCAGATCGCGCCGCAGGAGCGGCTGTCGCCGGACCTGAGAACCGATCCGTAAAAGGCCGTAACGGGCCGTCGGGAAAAGAAAAACGCCCCAAGACAGGGGCGTTTCGGGGCCATCTGCGCCATTTTCGGCCGCCAATGCGCCCGCTTACATCGAAAACGACGTGCCGCAGCCGCAGGAGGAGGTGGCGTTCGGATTGTCGATGACGAAACGGGCGCCGATCAGCTCCTCGGTGAAATCGATGGTGGCATTGGCCAGAAACGGCAGCGACACGGAGTCGACGACCACCTTTTCGCCCTGGCCTTCGAGGATCAGATCGTCCTCGGCCGGGGCGTCCAGCGCGATATCGTACTGAAACCCGGAGCAGCCGCCGCCCTCGACCGCCACGCGCAGCGCCTTGCCCTGTTGGGCGGCACCGATCTCTGACAGGCGGGCAAAGGCACGCTCGGTCACTTTCGGGGGCAGGTTCATGGATCACTCCGGCGGTTTGAATTCCCTTTGCAGTCCAATATAGAGGGCTCAAGGACAGGGACAAGAACAAGGACCGCAGATGCGCGCCCCCTATGCCTCGGATCCCGGAAAAAGCCGCGGGCGGCTGGTTCGGGAAGAGGAAAGCAGTTTTCGCTCGCCGTTTCAGCGCGACCGGGACCGGATCATCCATGCCAGCGCCTTCCGCCGGCTGAAACATAAAACCCAGGTCTTCGTCGAACACGAAGGCGACAATTACCGCACCCGGCTGACCCATTCGATCGAGGTGGGGCAGGTGGCCCGCACCGTGGCCGGCGCCCTCGGCCTGAACCAGGAGCTGACCGAGGCGGTGGCGCTGGCCCACGATCTGGGGCACACCCCCTTCGGCCACACCGGAGAGGATGCGCTGCACGCGCTGATGGCGCCCTATGGCGGGTTCGATCATAACGCCCAGGCGATCCGCATCGTCACCAGCCTGGAACGCCATTACGCCGAATTCGACGGGCTGAACCTGACCTGGGAGACGCTGGAGGCGATCGCCAAGCATAACGGCCCGGTGACCGGAGAGCTGCCCTGGGCGCTGGCCGAATGCAACGCCGCCATCGATCTGGAGCTGCACACCCATGCCAGCGCCGAGGCGCAGGTGGCGGCGCTGGCCGACGATATCGCCTATAACAACCACGACCTGCACGACGGGCTGCGCGCCGGGTTGTTCACCGATGAAGAGATCACGGCGCTGCCGATCATCGGCGATGCCTATGCCGAGGTCGACGCCAGATACCCCGGTCTCGACTGGAACCGGCGTCGGCACGAGGCGCTGCGCCGGGTGTTCGGGGTGATGGTCTCCGATGTCATCGACACCTCTCGCGCGCGGCTGACAGAGAGCGGTGCCGGCTCGGTCGAGGAGATCCGCGCGCTCGGCCGGCCGGTGGTGCAATTCTCCCCAGAACTCTGGACCGATCTGAAGCAGATCCGCGACTTCCTGTTCCGCCGGATGTATCGCGCGCCCAGCGTGATGGTGATCCGCAAACAGGTCGCCGTGGTGGTGGAGGAGCTGTTCGATCTGTTTCTGCGCGACCCCGGGCTGTTGCCGGAGCGCTGGCTGCACGATCTGGCCCGGGCCGAAGGGGATGAGACCGCGGTGGCCCGGATCATCTCGGATTACATCGCCGGGATGACCGACCGGTTCGCGCTGCACGAACACGAACGGCTGATGAAACCCTGACAGAGGAGGGCGCCGCCATGGTCACCCCCGTCGATGGCGCGCTGACGCCGGTCACCGCCTTCGCCCTGGTCGGAGCGCTCGGCGTCGGGTCGCAATGGCTGGCCTGGAAGCTGCGGCTGCCGGCCATCGTGTTGATGTTGCTGGCGGGGATCGTGATCGGCCCGGTGCTGGGGGTGTTCGATCCGGCCCGCGATATCGGCGATCTGATGGGGCCGATGATCTCCATCGCGGTGGCGATCATCCTGTTCGAGGGCGGGCTGACCCTGAATTTCCATTCGTTGGCGGGCGCGGCCGAAGGCGTGCGTCGGCTGGTGGTGCTGGGGGCGCCGCTGGGCTGGCTCAGCGCCACGCTGGCGCTGCATTTCGTCGCCGGGCTCGGCTGGGAAAGCGCCGCGGTTTTCGGTGGCATCCTGATCGTCACCGGGCCGACGGTGATCGCGCCGCTGCTGCGCACCGCCCGGCTGCAGAAACGCCCCTCGGCGCTGCTGCAGTGGGAGGCGATCGTCAACGATCCGGTGGGGGCGCTGGCGGCGGTGCTGGCCTTCGAGGTCGTGGTGGTGGTGCATGCCGACACCAGCGCCGCCCATGCGGTGTGGGAGCTGCTGCGCGGCATCGGTTTCGCGGCGCTGGTCGGTGTCTTCGGCGGCTGGGGCATCTCCCGCGCCTTCGACCGCGGTCAGGTCGCCGAATACATGAAGGTGCCGGTGCTGTTCGCGGCGCTGTTGGCGGGCTTTGCGCTGGCCGATGCGCTGTTGCACGAAAGCGGGCTGCTGACGGTGACCATCATGGGCATCTGGATCGCCAATGCCGGCCTGCCATCTTACGAGGAGATGCGGCGGTTCAAGGAACATGCCACCATCCTTCTGGTCTCCGGCGTGTTCATCCTGCTGGCCGCCGGCATGAACCTGGATACGCTGTCGATGCTGGACTGGCGCGCGGCGGCCTTCGTCGCGGCGCTGATCCTGATCGCCCGGCCGCTGCCGGTGCTGCTGGCGCTGGCGGGCACCAAAGTGCCGTTTCGCGAACGGCTGCTGGTGGCGTTGACCGGACCGCGCGGCGTGGTGCTGGTGGCGGTCGCCGGGCTGTTCGGCGAACGGCTGGTGGCGCTGGGGCTGGAGGATGCGGCCCGGATCGCACCGCTGGCCTTCGTCATCGTCGCCGCCACCGTGGTGCTGCATGGCTTCACCCTGGCACCGGTGGCGCGGCTGCTGGGGCTGACCGCCAAGGGCCGCGCCGGGGTGATTCTGGTCGGCGGCTCCGGCTTCTCCACCGCGCTGGGGGAGGTGCTGGAAAAGCTCGGGGTGCCGGTGCTGGTTTGCGATACCAATATCATCCGGCTGCGCGGCGCGCGAAATGCCGGGCTGCAGACCTTCTATGGCGACATCCTGTCGGAAAGCGCCGAGTTCGGGCTGGATCTGATCGGCTACGACCGGATCGTCGCGCTTAGCGAGAACGATGCCTACAACACGCTGGTGACCACCGATCTGGCGCCGGAATACGGCCGCGCCAATGTGTTCCAGTTGCGGCGCGAGACGCTCGACACCCGTCGCCACACGCTGCCCAGCACCCTGGGCGGGCGGCGGATCGCCGGTGGGTTGACCTATGGCGAGCTGAGCCGGCGGATGCATCAGGGCTGGCAGCTGCGCGCTACCCGGCTGAGCGCCGAATTCGGCTATCGCGCCTTCCGTGAGACGTTCCCCGATAGCGTGCTGGTCGGCGAGCTGCCGGAGAAGGGCGATCTGCGCCTGTTCGAACCGCGTGCGGACGACAGCGACCCGAAGCTGACCACCGGGGCGCAGGTGATCCACCTGGCGCCGCCGGAACCAGCCCCGGAGAAGGCGCCGGAAAGGAGGCCGGAAAAGGCCGCAGAAACCCCCTCGGAAACCGCTGCGAAAACGGCGCCGTCCTCCGGGACGGGGCCCGCCGATTCTGCCTAGCATTGACCTTGGTGGCAAAGCTGCTAGACCCGGCCCGCTCCACCAAGACCGCTCCGTGAAGGAAACCATGGTATGAACATCTTTGCCGATATCCGGGCGCTCGTGCTCGACACTCTGGCCGCAATGACCGCCGAAGGGCTGCTGCCCGAGGGGCTGTCGTTCGATAATGTCACGGTGGAGCCGCCGCGAGACGCGGCGCATGGGGATATGGCGACCAATGCCGCCATGGTGCTGGCCAAGCCGGCGAAGATGAAACCCCGCGATATCGCCGAGACGCTGGCGGGCCGGCTGGCCGCCGATGACCGTATCACCAGCGCCGAGGTCGCAGGTCCCGGCTTTCTGAACCTGCGGCTCGACCCGGGGTTGTGGCAGGGGCTGATCGGCCAGGTGCTGGCGCTGGGGGCCGATTACGGCCGCTCCGACATGGGGCATGGGCGCAAGATCAACGTCGAATATGTCTCGGCCAACCCGACCGGACCGCTGCATGTGGGCCACACCCGCGGTGCCGTCTTCGGCGATGCGCTGGCGAGCCTGCTGGATTACTCCGGCCACGACGTCACCCGCGAATATTACATCAACGACGGCGGCGCCCAGGTCGATGTGCTGGCCCGCTCGGTCTATCTGCGTTATCTTGAGGCGCTGGGGACCGAGGTCGATTTCCCCGATGGCACCTATCCCGGCGAATATCTGATCGAGGTCGGCAAGACCCTGGCTGAGGAGATCGGCAATCGCTATGTCGATCAACCGGAATCGGTCTGGCTGGAAGAGCTGCGCGATTATGCCACCGACAAGATGATGGCGCTGATCCGCGAGGATCTGAAGGCGCTCGGCGTCACCATGGATGTGTTCTTCTCGGAGAAATCGCTCTACGGCACCGGCCGGATCGAGGATGCGATCGAACATCTGCGGGCCAAGGGGCTGATCTATCGCGGCGTGCTGGAACCGCCGAAGGGCAAGACGCCGGAAGACTGGGAGCCGCGCGAGCAGACGCTGTTCAAATCCACCGCCCATGGCGACGATGTCGACCGGCCGATCATGAAGTCGGACGGCAGCTGGACCTATTTCGCTCCCGATATCGCCTATCACTACGACAAGGTCAGCCGCGGCTTTGACGAGCTGATCGATATCTTCGGCGCCGACCATGGCGGCTATGTCAAACGGATGAAGGCGGCGGTTTCGGCGCTCTCCGAAGGCAAGGTGCCGGTCGATATCAAGCTGACCCAGCTGGTGAAGCTGTGGAAGAACGGCGAGCCCTTCAAGATGTCGAAGCGGGCCGGCAACTTCGTTACCCTGCGCGATGTGGTCGATCAGGTCGGCCCCGACGTGACCCGTTTCGTCATGTTGACCCGCAAGAACGATGCGCCCCTCGACTTCGATTTCGACAAGGTGCTGGAGCAGAGCCGTGAGAACCCGGTGTTCTACGTGCAATATGCCCACGCCCGGGTGATGAGCGTGCTGCGCAAGGCCGCGGAGGCCGGCATCGCCGCCGATGACGCCGCGCTGGGGGCCGCCGATCTCTCTGGCATCGGCCATGAGGCCGAGCTGACGGTCGCCAAGAAGCTGGCCGAATGGCCGCGTCTGGTGGAAACCGCCGCCCGCGCCCATGAGCCGCATCGCGTGGCTTTCTACCTCTATGAACTGGCCGGCGATTTTCATGCGCTGTGGAATCGCGGCAACGATTTGCCCGAGCTGCGCTTCATCCAGGACGGGGATGTGGCGGGCAGTCAGGCAAAAATGGCCCTCGCACGTGCCGTATCCGTTGTTATTTCCGCCGGTCTTGGTATTCTTGGCGTAACGCCGGCGCAGGAGATGCGGTAACAAAACCGCCCGAACCGCCGGCCCGAGGCAGTTGCAAGTGAACCCGAGCGTGGGACCATACCCGCGCCGATGGGCAGTGAGGCGGACATGGCGGATATCGAGTACACCTACGACGTGTATGGGGAAGAGCTCTATGCTGAGGCTGAGCCGCAGCAGCAGGGCGAGGATGCGGCGCGCGCGCGGGACGGCGGGGCGCTGTCCCGGATCGTCAATATCGTTGGCGCGGTGGCCTCGGTCGCGCTGGTCGCGGGGGTCGGTGTCTGGGGCTACAAGCTGATGGTACGCGATGTCAGCGGGGTGCCGGTGGTGCGCGCTCTGGAAGGGCCGATGCGGGTGACGCCCGAGGACCCGGGCGGCCAGCTGGCCGACCATCAGGGGTTGGCGGTCAATGCGGTTGCCGCCGGTGGTACCGCCGAGGCCCCGCCTGAACGTCTGGCGCTGGCGCCGCGCGCGGTAGGGCTGACCGACGAAGACATGCCGATGGGCGAACTCTCCGGTACCGATGGCGCCGATACCACGCTGGCAGCCGGCGCGCCGGTCGATCCCGATGCGGTCGAGAAATTCCGCGATGGCTCCATCGACGCGCTGGTACGGCAGTTGACCGACGGGGTCGATCCGCTTTCTGACACCGAAACCGAGATCGCCAGCGACGGGGTTCGGCCCGGCGCGCTGGAGGACGACAGCGACAGCGCCGTCGAGATGGCGGCGATCGATCCGGCGGTTCTGGCCGCCCCCGGTTTGAAAATCTCGCTGCGGCCGATGTCGCGACCGGCGGAACTGAAACAGGCCGTTGCCCGTGCCGATGTGGCCGAGGCGCTGAACGGCGCCCAGAACGTGATGGCCTCCGCCGCCGATGTCGAGGTCGACGCCGGTTCGCTCAGCGCCGGCACCCGTCTGGCCCAGCTCGGCGCCTATGACAGCCCCGATGTGGCGCGCGAGGAGTGGAGCAAGCTGTTCTCCCGCTTCGGGGATTACATGGAAGGCAAGAAACGGGTGATCCAGAAGGCCAGCAGCGGCGGGCGCACCTTCTATCGGTTGCGCGCCATGGGTTTCGACGATCTGAGCGACGCACGGCGGTTCTGCTCGGCCCTGGTGGCCGAGAATGCCGACTGTATTCCGGTGACCGTGCGGTGAGCTTCGGCGCCACCATCCTCGATGCCGAGGGGCTGCGGCTGACGGCGGACGAGATTGCCCTGTTTCGCGACACCGATCCCTTCGGGTTCATCCTGTTCGCGCGCAATATCGACACGCCAGATCAGATCCGCGCGCTCTGCGATGACATGCGCGCGGCGGTCGGGCGCGAGGCGCCGATCCTGATCGATCAGGAGGGCGGCCGGGTCCAGCGGCTGCGCGCGCCGCTGTGGCGCGAGTGGCTGCCGCCGCTCGATCACGTCGCCGGCGCCGGCGTCGATGCCGAACGGGCGATGTTCCTGCGCTATCGGCTGATCGCGGCGGAGCTGCGCGATCTGGGGATCGACAGCGATTGCGCGCCGATGGCCGATCTGGCCGGTGCGGCGACGCATCCTTTTCTGAAGAACCGCTGTTATGGCTCCGATCCAGAGACGGTGGCGCGGCTGGCCCGCGCGGTGTCCGATGGGCTGATGGCCGGCGGTGTGTTGCCGGTGTTGAAGCATATCCCGGGCCATGGCCGGGCGACGCAGGACAGCCATTTCGATCTGCCCCATGTGGCGGCGCCGGAGGCCGAGCTGACGCTGACCGATTTCGCGGCCTTCCGCATGCTGAACGATCTGCCGATGGGGATGACCGCGCATCTGGTCTATGACGCCATCGATGATCGCCCGGCGACGTTGTCGCCGCCGGTGATGGCGCGCATCCGCGACGACATCGGCTTCGACGGGCTAATCATGACCGACGATATCTCGATGAAGGCGCTGCAGGGCGATCTGGCCGATCTGGCGCGCGCCTCGCTGGTCGCGGGCTGCGATGTGGTGCTGCTGTGCAATGCCACGCTGGCCGAGCGGCGGGCGGTGGCCGAGGCCGCCGGTGAGATGACCGAGGCCGCGCAAACCCGGGCTGAGGCGGCTCTGTCCCAGCGCCAGGCGCCCGAACCGCTTGACATTTCGGCCGCCGAAGACGAGCTTTCCCGCCTTATGGGCGGGCAGGTCTATGGCGGATAGAGATCTTTTCGAGGAAGACACGCTTTCGGTGACCGAGCGCCTCGCGGCGGAGGCGCTGATTGTGGATGTCGACGGGTTCGAAGGCCCGTTGGACGTGCTGCTGATGCTGTCGCGCACACAGAAAGTCGATCTGCGCAAGATCTCGGTTCTGCACCTGGCGCAGCAATATCTGACCTTCGTCGAGAAGGCCAAGGCGCTCAGGATCGAGCTGGCGGCCGACTATCTGGTGATGGCGGCCTGGCTGGCGTTCCTGAAGTCGCGGCTGCTGCTGCCCCCCGATCCGACCGAAGAGGGGCCCTCGGGCGAGGAACTGGCCGCGCATCTGGCCTTCCAGCTGGAACGGCTGCAGGCGATGCGAGATGTCGCCGCTCGGCTGATGGCGCGGGATCAGAAGGGGCGCGATTTCTTCGCGCGCGGCCAGGCGGAGGATGTGATGCGCATCCGCACCGTCACCTATTCGGCGACGCTGCTCGACCTGATGCAGGGCTATGCCCGGGTCCGCACGCGGGACGAATTCCGCCCCTTCGTGATGGACCGCCACAACGTCTTTACCATGGAACAGGCGCTGGACCGGATGCGCCCCTTGATCGGCTTTGCCGGCGACTGGACCGATATCACCAGCTATCTGCCCGACGGCTGGGAAACCGATCCGGTGCGCCGTCGCTCGGCCACGGCGGCGACCTTCGCCGCCTCGCTCGAGCTGGTCAAGGAGGGCCATATGGAAATCCGCCAGAGCGAGACCTTCGCCCCGATCCAGCTGCGCAGGAAGGACCAGAGAGAGTGAGTGAAGAGCAGGCAGAGGACACGCCGCAGGAAGAGAGCCTGTTCGAGGCACCGCCGATGGGTGAACAGGAACGCATGGTCGAGGCGGTGCTGTTCGCCAGCGCCGAGCCGGTCACCGTGCGGGAACTGGAGGCGCGGATGCCGCATGGCTGCGATCCGGCGGAGGCTCTGGCGCATCTGCGCAAACGCTACGAGGGGCGCGGCGTCCGCGTGGTGCGGGTGGGGGACGCCTGGGCGATCCGCACGGCGCCCGATCTGGGGTTTCTGATGCAGAAGGAAACCGTCGAGGTGCGCAAGTTGTCGCGCGCTGCCATCGAAACGCTGGCGATCATCGCCTATCATCAGCCCTGCACCCGCGCCGAGATCGAGGAGATCCGTGGCGTTTCGGTCAGCCGCGGCACCATCGACCAGCTGCTGGAGATGGAGTGGATCCGCTTCGGCCGCCGCAAGATGACTCCGGGTCGGCCGGTGACCTTCGTGGTGACGGAGACCTTCCTGGATCACTTCGGGCTGGAGACCGCCCGCGATCTGCCGGGGCTGAAGGAGCTGCGCGCCGCCGGCCTGCTGGAGAACCGGCCGCCGCCGGGCACCATCCCGCTGGGCCAGCGCGATGAGGACGAAGACGAGCTCAACAGCCCGGAATCCGGTCAGACCGAGCTTTTCGAAGATTGATTTTTCAGGAAACTTCCTCCCGCGCCCTGAAATCTTCGCATTTTCCCCCTAGGTAGAGGGCAAGCAGCGAAGGACACCCGAGATGAACCTGAACCAGATCATCAACATGGTGCTGCGGACCGTTCTGCGGCGCCTCATCCACACCGGGGTGAACAAGAGCATCGATGCGGCCGCCAATCTGGGCAAGCCCCGCAAGCCGCCGGCGCGCGGCGCGGCGGACCGCTATGGCATGGGCGCCGATGCGGAGACAGAGGCGGAGATGGAGACGCAGCGCAAACAGGCGGAGGAGCGGGAGCGGGTCCGGCAAATCCGCCAGGCCCGCCGCGCCGCCCGCGCCGGCAAGAACTGAGCGCTGGCCGGAGCTGACGTCCGACGTCTCTGACATGTCTCTGATCGGGGTCGAGCCCCTTGGCGGGATGCTCGTGCCGCGACGGGGTCAGCCGGCGCGGAAGTGCTTGGCGAGCTTCAGCCCCTGGCCTTGGTAATTCGACGCGATCCCGGCGCCATAGAGGCGGGTGGGCGGCTCTGCCATGCGTTCATAGACCAGCCGGCCGACGATCTGGCCGTGTTCCAGCACGAAGGGCGCCTCGTGGCAGCGGACCTCGAGCACGCCGCGAGCGCCCTCGCCACCGGCGCCGGCATGGCCGAACCCGGGGTCGAAGAAGCCGGCGTAATGCACCCGGAATTCCCCGACCATGGCCAGATAGGGCGCCATCTCGGCGGCATAGTCGGGCGGGATATGCACCGCCTCGCGGCTGACCAGGATATAGAAGGCGCCCGGGTCCAGGATGATATGGCCGTCGGTGGTGCGAATCTCTTCCCAGAATTCGCGCGGGTCATAGGCGCCGATCCGGTCGAGATCGATCACCCCGGTATGGGGCTTGGCGCGGTAGCCGACCAGATCGGACCCCCGGGGGTGCAGATCGACCGAGAATCCCAGGCCCTGCTCGATTACCGCTTCGCCATCGACGAGCGGTGTCTGCGCGTGCAGCGCCTTCAGTTCGGCGTCGCTCAGCGTGGCCTGTCCGCGACGGAAGCGGATCTGGTTGAGCCGCATGCCCGGCCGCACCAGTACCGAAAAGCTGCGCGGGCAGATCTCGGCATAGAGCGGGCCGGCGTAGCCGGCGGGAATGCGGTCGAACTCGGTGCCCTCGTCGATGATCGTGCGGGTCAGCAGATCGAGCCGCCCGGTCGAGCTCTTGGCATTGGCGACGGCGCTGATGTCGCCCGGCAGGGCAAGGGATTCGGCCAGCGGCACCAGATAGACGCAGCCCTTTTCCAGCACCGCGCCATTGGTCAGGTCGATGCGGTGCATTTCGAATTCGCTCAGCCGGTCCTCGACACTGCGGCCCTGGCCGGCGAGGAAGGAGGCGCGGATGCGATAGGCAACCGTGCCCAGCCGCAGATCGAGGCTGGCTGGCTGAATCTGTTCTTCCAGCACGGGCAGTGTGGCAGCGATAGTGCCGCTGTCCAGCATGTGGCGAATCTGATGATCGGGGCAAACGCCAGTCATAGGCCTGTCCTGTCCTGTTGTGGAAGGCGGCTGAAACGGTAACGCACGGTGATAATGGTCGGGCTAGCAGGACTCGAACCTGCGACCTTCCGTCCCCCAGACGGACGCGCTACCAGGCTGCGCCATAGCCCGACGTGGGGGTCTTCATACCGTTTTTGTGGGCAGGGGCAAGGGGGTAACATGCAGAATTATCATCCCCGGGTCGCTTTTTCCTGACGCTCGTACCAGTCGCGCAGCGCCCGCACGAAGGGGGCGATCCGGGCCGCCTGAAGACGGCTCAGGCGGTCGATCCCGGCGAGGTGGCCGAGCAGCCCGGGGGTATAGGACTGGGCGTCCTCATGCAGCGGATCGGCGATGGCGACAACGCGCAGCGACGGGGTCTGTTCGGGGGCCTGTGGCGGTGTCGCCATCGGAGAGGCCGGCCGGTCGGGGTTGAGAAATCCGGGCAGGGGGGCGGCGGTCGGGGTGTCCTCCGGCGCCGGCGTGACGGAGCCTTCCGCAGACACTTCTACCGGGTCGTCCGGGGCCTTGGCTGCTGCGGGGCTCTGGGCCTCAGGGGCAGGCTCGGGCGTTGCCGGTGCCGGCTCCGCGGTCGCGGCCTCTTCCGTCGTGAGCGATTCGCGCTCCGGCATGGTCTCCACCGGGGGAAGGCCTCCAGCCTCTGGTGTCGCCGATGTGATCTCCTCACCGGGAGAATCGCTTTCCTGCGCCGGGGCGGGATCGTCCAGCGGCAACATCTGCTGCGCTGAGGGCGGCTGTTCGGCCGGGGCCCGCGGTCGGCTGACGGCCGCATCGGCGATCGGCTTGGCCTTGAAGGCCACCACGGTGCCGCGCTCTTCCTGCGGCGGCGTCACATCCAGTGCGAAGGCATCTTCAACCGCCTCGCCATCGAGCGGGGGAGAGAGGCTGCTTACATGGGCAACCCCTTGCTCTCTCAGGATTTTCTGTACACCCTTGATGGTCATTCCATCGTCGTGCAGCAGCGTCTTGATGCCACCGATCAGCCGCATGTCGGACGGCCGGTAATAGCGCCGCCCGCCGGCCCGCTTGACCGGTTTCACCTGGGTGAACTTGCTTTCCCAGAACCGCAGGACATGCGCCTGCACCCCCAGCCAGGTCGCGACTTCGCTGATGGTGCGAAAGGCATCGGGGGACTTCGCCATCGTTTCAGAATCCGTTTAGTCCCGGTTCCCGGCGGCGACGCGGTCTTTCATCAGATGCGACGGGCGGAAGGTCAGCACGCGGCGCGGCTGAATCGGCACTTCCTCACCGGTTTTGGGGTTTCGTCCGATGCGCGCAGATTTTTCCCGCACGCTGAAAGTACCAAATGAAGAGATCTTCACCTGTTCGCCCCGCACCAGCGCATCGGAAATATGTTCCAGCATGCTTTCGACAAGCTGCGCGCTTTCGTTACGGGACAGGCCGACTTCGCGAAACACTGCTTCGCTCAGGTCCATCCTTGTCAAAGTCTTAGAGCTCATACCGTCCCCCGTAATGTTTCTTGAGCATAGGGGCAGGGCATTTTCCCTGTCAATATCAATGAATTGCAGGGGCGAGCTTCGGCGGAGCGGCAAGCTGGGCCGAGACCGGGCTTACCAGCGCAGAACCACCGCGCCCCAGGCCAGCCCGCCACCGATGGCCTCGGTCACCAGCAGGTCGCCCGGTTTGATCTGGCCGCGCGCCTTGCCCACCGACAGCGCCAGAGGGATCGAGGCCGCGGAGGTATTGCCATGGTCCTGAACAGTGACAACGACATTGTCCATCGACAGGCCCATTTTCTTGGCGGTGCCCTGGATGATCCGGATATTGGCCTGATGCGGCACGATCCAGTCGACGTCCGCGGCGCTGAGCCCGGCACTGGTCAGCGCGGTCTCGGCGGTCTGGGCCAGTTTGGCGACCGCATGGCGGAACACCTGGTTGCCCTGCATACGCAGGTGGCCGGAGGTGCCGGTCGACACGCCGCCATCGACATAGAGCAGGTCCTTGTAGCGGCCGTCGGAATTCAGATCGACGGCCAGAATGCCGCGATCGTCCGGGGTGCCGCCGCCCACCCGGGCCTCAAGGATCACCGCGCCGGCGCCATCGCCGAACAGAACGCAGGTGGAGCGGTCAGTCCAGTCCATGATGCGCGAGAATGTCTCGGCCCCAATCACCAGGATCCGCTGCGCCTGACCGGTCAGGATCATCGCATTGGCGGTCGACAGCGCATAGATGAAGCCGGCACAGACCGCCTGCACGTCGAAGGCGAAGCCATGGGTCAGCTCCAGCCGCGCCTGCACCATGGTCGCGACCGAGGGAAAGGTCAGGTCCGGGGTGGAGGTGGCCACGATCACCGCGTCGATATCCGTGGCCTTCAGCCCGGCATCGGTCAGCGCCGCCTCGGCGGCATGGGTGGCCAGATCCGAGGTGGTCTCGTCCTCGGCGGCAAAATGGCGGCGCTCGATCCCGGAGCGGGTGCGAATCCATTCGTCCGAGGTATCGAGGGTCTTTTCGAATTCCGAATTGGGAACGACGCGCTCGGGGAGATAATGTCCGACCCCGATTACCACGGAACGTTTCACCATAGTCTATGCCTGCCCTTCGCCGTCTTTTTCTTCGGCAGCGTCCTTGACGCTACGTCCTTCTGCATCTTGGGTAAGCTCTGCCGCGGATGCAACCCGTGCCGCGAGCTTTTCGGCAAAGCCGGACTGCGCCAGCTGGAAGGCCATCTTGATCGCGGCGGAGACGCTGGTGGCATCCGAGCCGCCGTGGGACTTGACCACCGTGCCGTTCAGCCCGAGGAACACGCCGCCATTGGCACGCCGCGGGTCGATACGTTTCTTCAGCCGCTGCAGCGAGGTGATCGCCAGGACAGAGGCCAGCCGCGACAGCAGCGAATAGCGGAACGCCTCGCGCAGGGCCTGGCCGATCATGCTGGCGGTGCCTTCGCCGGTCTTGATCGCGACATTGCCGGTAAAGCCGTCGGTCACGATCACATCGGCCACATCGCCGGGAATATCGCTGCCTTCGACGAAGCCGACGAAATCGAAGCTGGCCTTGTCGGCGAACTGGGTGATCAGCGCATGCGCCTCTTTCAGCTCGGGCCGGCCCTTGTGTTCCTCGGTGCCGACGTTCAGCAGGCCGATGCGCGGGCGCCGCAGATTCATCCCGTTGCGGGCGTAGGAGGCGCCCATCATCGCATATTGCAGCAGGTCGCGGGCATCGGCACGCACATCGGCGCCGACATCCAGCATCAGGTTGAACCCCTGCGGGTTGCGGGATGGCCAGTGAATCGCGATGGCGGGACGGGAGATGCCGGGCAGGCGGCGCAGGCAGAGCATGCTCAGCGCCATCAGCGCACCGGTATTGCCGCAGGACACCGCGCCATGGGCGTCGCCGTCGCGCACGGCTTCGACCGCGGCCCACATCGAGGTGCCGCGGCCGTGCCGCATGATATGGCTGGGCTTGTCCTCCATGGTGACCACATCGGTCACGTCATGAAAGGCCACGCGCCCGGTCAGGGACCGACGCTTGGCGACCAGCGGTTTCAGCTGGTCTTCGGGCCCATGCAGGATGAAGCCTATATCCGGGTTCTTGCGGGCGGAGAGATCCATCCCCGCCACGACCACTCCAGGGCCGGCATCGCCCCCCATGGCATCGACCGATATGACGATTCGTCCGGCCGGCTGGCTGGACGTTTCAGACATCTGGTCGGGCATGGAGGTCATGCGCGGCAACGTCTGGTGTGGCTCAAGCCGCGTCTTCGTCCAGCTCGATCTCGTCGGTCATGGCGACGACTTCACGGTCGTCGTAATGGCCGCAGGACGGGCACACGTGGTGCGGACGCTTCAGCTCGCCACAGTTGGAGCACTCGTTGGGGTTTGCAGCAACCAGAGCGTCATGCGCACGGCGGTTGTTGCGGCGCGACTTGGAAACTTTGTTCTGTTGGACAGCCATGTCTCAACCCTTGTCTGATCTGGGGCTCCGAGCGGTCTCGCGAGCCGTGTTTCGATTCCGTGTGATACGGCGTGACGTGCGTTTAGGCCGGGGCCTGCGGCTTGTCCAACCCTAAATCCGATGAGCGGGCGAAAATACTGCGAATTCCTGCCGGCGCAAGCGGTTTTTCGGGGAATGGAGGGGGAAATCCCGCCGCGGCGGTGCTGCCGTCGGGGCCGGTCGGATCGGGTTGCCTGCGGCGGTGGCGGGGACGGAGACGCAGCCCGAAGGCGTCACTCCTCGCCCTTCAGCGCGTCGCGCAGCCCGGCGAGGCCGGCGAAGGGGCGGGTGTCCTCGTCGCGCATCGGCACCTGGCCCGGCGCGGTATAGACAGCTTCGCCCAGTTCGGCACCCTCCTTGCGGGGATAGAGCGGCAGCGCCAGCGCCAGCGCCTCGGTCATCACCGTCCAGGGATCGATGGTCGCGCCCAGAAGTTCGGTGTTGTCGTCCTCGGGCATCTCCACCTCGGCGCCATCGGGATCGGGCAGGTCGGCGACAAACCGCCGCTCGACCTCGCTGTCGATCCGGGTGGTGACCGGCTCCAGCGTGACCACGCAGGGCTGGACCACCGTGGCACCCAGCTTGCCGACCAGCTTCCAGTCGCGCTTGCCCTGGGCGGCGACCCGTCCAGAGAAGTGCAATTTGCGCACCGCGCTGATCCCCAGTTCCTCCGCCAGCGCCCGGCGGGCGTCCTCATCGGGCGTCAGATCGAAGGCTGTGGCGGCGTTCTGGGGCAGATCGGCCACCCGCAGGGCATGGGACTGGGTCATCGTCGTCTCTCGGGCTTCGTAGAAGGGAGGTGGCACATGAACTTGAACCACGTGCGCAGTTTATATAATCGGAGGAGCAGGCACATTAAAGCCAAGGCGAGAGGGCAGTCATGACCGCATTTTTCCCACAGCTCAAGACGGGCCTGCGTGCGACGCTGGTCGGAGCGGCGATGCTGGGCATGGCTGGCTGCGTTGCGATCTATCGCAACCACGGTTACGTGCCGCCGCAGGACGAGCTGGACAGCATCCGCCTCGGTGCCGACAGCCGCGACGCGGTGCTGGAGAAGCTGGGGCCGCCGACCTCGACCGGGGTGCTGAAGGACAGCGCGCTCTATTATGTCGAAAGCCGGATGCGCCACTACGGTGCCACCGCCCCCAAGGTGGTGTCGCGGGAAGTCGTGGCGGTGAGTTTCGACGCGCGCGGCACGGTCAGCGGGATCGAGCGCTATGGCCTCGAAGACGGCAAGGTGGTGCCGCTGCAGCGGCGGGTGACCAGCTCCAGCGTCGAAGACAAGACCTTCCTGCGTCAGCTGCTGGGCAACCTCGGCCGGTTCAACCCGGGCAACATGCTGGAAGAGTGATCCGCATCGGCGCCGACGGTTCCGGTGCGGGCCGGTCGGCGGTGATCTGAAGCGGCGATCCCGAGCCGGAGCGACGCGCCTCTCCGGGCGCGTCACCGCGCTGTCACACCTTGTGTGCTAAGGGCGGCGCGTCTACCTTCCCGGCGTGAGCTTGCGGAGAGCGCAATGTCCCTTTTGACCAAAGGCCGATACCGGGCCAGCCTGGCCACCCGCGCCGAGGAGATCGCCGAGGCTCAGGCCCTGCGCACCCGGGCGTTCCGGACGGCGGCACCAGATCGTGACGGATTCGACGACATCTGCCATCATGTGCTGGTCCGCGATCAGCGCAGCGGCGCGCTGGTCTGCTGTTTCCGCATGCTGGTGCTGGAAGGTGGCGGCGATCTGGACCGCAGCTACTCCGCCCAGTTCTACGAGCTTGAGGGGCTGCGCAGCTTTCCCGGCCGGATGGTCGAGATGGGGCGATTCTGCATCGACCCGGAACGGCACGATCCCGATATCCTGCGGGTGGCCTGGGGGGCGATGACCCGCTTCGTCGATGCGGAAGGGGTGGAGATGCTGTTCGGCTGTTCCTCCTTTGCCGGGACCGAGACAGACGACTACCTCGATGCCTTCGCGATGCTGAAACACCGTCATCTGGGGCCGAAACGCTGGTTGCCGCGGGTCAAGGCGCCGGATGTCTTTCGCTTCGCCGCTCGGCTCAGGCGCAAGCCGGATGCGAAAAAGGCGATGCTCAGGATGCCGCCCTTGCTGCGCACCTATCTGCTGATGGGGGGCTGGGTCAGCGATCACGCGGTGGTCGACCGGCAGATGAACACGCTGCATGTCTTCACCGGGCTGGAGATCGGGGCGATTCCCCCCGCCCGCAAGCGGCTGTTGCGCGCCGTCGCCGGCTGAGGCCGTTCCGGATAGCGCGGCAGGAGATTGACGGCGCCCGCCGGCGCGGATAGCTGGCAGATATGGCACGTATACCTCTTCTTCAGCTCAACGACATCTCCCTGACCTTCGGCGGGGAGCCGGTGTTCTCAGACCTCGACCTGGTGGTGCAGCCCAGCGACCGGGTGGCGCTGGTCGGGCGCAACGGATCGGGGAAATCCACCCTGATGAAGGTGATGGCCGGGTTGGTGGAGCCCGATCAGGGCGAGGTGATCGTCGGCCCCGGTGTGTCGGTCGGCTATATGGAACAGGACCCGGACATGGCCGGCTATGCCACGCTGGGCGATTTCGCCAGCGCCGGGCTGGCGCCGGGCGATCTCTACAAGGTCGAACGCGCCGGCGAGGGGCTGAAATTCGATCCTGCCCGTCCGGTGGGAACCGCCTCGGGCGGGGAGCGGCGGCGCGCGGCGCTGGCGCGGCTGATGGCAGAGGCGCCGGAGCTGATGCTGCTGGACGAGCCGACCAACCACCTGGATATCGAGGCGATCGGCTGGCTGGAACGCGAACTGGCCGCCACCCGCGCCGGCTTCGTGCTGATCAGCCACGACCGCGCATTCCTGCGCAACCTGACCCGCGCGACGCTGTGGATCGACCGGGGGCAGGTGCGGCGGCAGGAGAAGGGGTTCGAGCATTTCGAGGCCTGGCGCGACGCGCTCTGGGACGAAGAGGACATGCAGCGCCACAAGCTGGACCGGCTGATCAAGTCCGAGGGTCGCTGGGCCGTCGAGGGCATCAGCGCCCGGCGCAAGCGCAACCAGGGCCGGGTGCGGGCGCTGCAGGCGCTCCGGGCCGAGCGGGCGGCGCAGATCAAACGCCAGGGCACCGCGGCCATGGCGCTGGAGGCGGGTCCGAAATCCGGCCGCAAGGTCATTGAGGCTGACAATATTTCAAAGACTTACGGCGAAAAGATCATTCTGCGCGACTTCTCGATCCAGATTCAGCGCGGCGACCGGGTGGCTTTTGTCGGCCCCAATGGCGCGGGCAAGACGACGCTGCTGAAACTGCTGCTGGGCGAGGTCACGCCGGACAGCGGCAGCGTGAAACTCGGCACCAATCTGGAGATCGCGGTCTTCGATCAGGCGCGCGCCCAGCTCGACCCCGACGCAACGCTGTGGGAAAGCCTGACCGGCGATCCGGCGATGCGCGTGGCCGGAAAATCCGATCAGGTGATGGTGCGCGGCGTGCCGAAACATGTGGTGGCCTATCTCAAGGATTTCCTGTTCGACGAACGCCAGGCGCGGGCGCCGGTGCGCTCGCTCTCGGGCGGGGAGAAGGCGCGTCTGCTGCTGGCGCGGCTGATGGCGCAGAGCTCGAACCTGCTGGTGCTGGACGAACCGACGAACGATCTGGATGTGGAGACGCTGGACCTGCTGCAGGAGCTCCTGGACGACTACGACGGCACCGTTCTGCTGGTCAGCCACGACCGTGATTTCCTCGACCGGGTGGCGGCGACCACGGTGGCGATGGAAGGCGACGGGCGCGCCACCATCTACGCCGGCGGCTGGTCGGACTATCAGGCGCAAAGGCCCGATAGCGCGCCGGAAAAGGCTGAGAAAGCAAAGGTCAAGGCGGCGAAGATCAAGCAGGAGGTCAAGCCGAAGGCGGGGCTTTCCTTCACCGAGAAGCACCGACTGGACGCCTTGCCGGCGGAGATAGAACGGCTGGAGGCGGAGATCGCCAAGCTCGAAGAGCTGATGGCCGATCCCGAGCTCTACAGCCGCGAGCCGGTCAAGTTCCAGAAAGCGACCGAAGCGCTGGTGCAGCGGCAGCAGAAACTGTCCGCCGCCGAGGAGGAATGGCTGGAGCTGGAGGAGAAGGCCGCCGCCGGCTGATCCCGCCGGCCCGGTTCAGCCCTGCCGGGCGCCGCCCGGCCGGCCCCGCAGGACGATGACCAGCGCGGTCGCCACCGCGAATCCGGCCCCGGCCAGAAAGGTGGCCGAGGGGCCGAGCCGGTCCCACAACAGCCCGGCGATCACGCTGGCCGCCAGCATCGCGCCGCCGGTGGCGGAATTATACAGCCCGAAGGCCGACCCCCGCAGCGTTTCGGGCGCATGCTGCGCCACCAGCTTCGACATCAGCCCCTGGGTCAGCGCCATATGCACCCCCCAGAGCCCGAGCCCGACGAAGGTCCAGATCAGGCCGGGGGCGAAGGCCAGCAGCAGATCGGCGCCCAGCAGCGCGGCCAGGCCGGTCAGCAACAATGTCGTGGGCGCGGCGCTGTCGGACCAGGCCCCGGCCGGATAGGCGCCGAGCGCATAGACCACATTCATCGTCACCAGCACCAGCGGCGCCAGCATCAAGGGCAGCCCCTGGTCATGCGCCTTCAGGACCAGAAACGCCTCGCTGAACCGGGCGAGGGTGAAGAGCACCCCGATCAGCACCAGCCCCCAGAAGGCGGGGCCGAAGCGGCGGATATCGGCCAGCCGGATCGGCGGCGCTCGGCGCTCGGCCTGCGGTCCCGCGGCACGGTCCTCCACCCCCAGCAGCACACAGGCGACGGCGATCAGCCCGGGCAGGATGGCGACCCAGAAGACCGCGCGCATGTTGTCTGAAAACAGCGCCATCAGCGCGATCGCCAGCAGTGGCCCGAGAAAGGCGCCGGCAGTGTCCATCCCCTGGCGCAGCCCGTAGGCGCGGCCGCGAATCTCCGGCGCCACCACATCGGCGATCAGCGCGTCGCGCGGCGCGCCGCGAATGCCCTTGCCGATCCGGTCGACGAAGCGGGCGGCCAGAACCGGCGCCGGGGCGGCGGCCAGGGCGAAGAAGGGTTTCGACAGCGCCCCCATCCCATAGCCGATCAGAATCAGCGGTTTGCGCCGGCCGATCCGGTCGGAGAGATAGCCGGAGAACACCTTGACCAGCGCCGCCGTTGCCTCCGCCACGCCTTCGAGGATACCGACGAAGACCACGCTGGCGCCCAGCGTCGTGGTCAGAAACAGCGGCAGAAGCGCGTGGATCATCTCTGAGGAGATGTCCATGAACAGGCTCACCAGGCCGAGCGCCCAGATGGTGCGGGGAATGGCCGGCCGCCGTGCGGCCTCAGGCAGGGGATCCGTCATCACGGGCAGCGGTCCGGTCCAGGGGGTCACGTCCATGACCCTAGATCGCCGCTGCGCCGGGCGCCAGCCGCGCCGGCGCCGGGCGCGAAGATGTGATTGCCAGGCCGCGACCGGTGCCTCCGCGGCGGGCAGGGACGCAGCCCCGGTGGCGGGGCCGCGCGGGATTCAGCGCATTCGCAGCGCGCCGTCGATGCGGATCACCTCACCGTTGAGATAGCCCATCTCGACGATGAAGGCGGCGAGGCGGCCGTATTCCTCCGGTCGGCCCAGCCGCGGCGGGTTCGGCACATCGGCGGCCAGCTGCTGCTGGGCCGTCTCCGGCAGGCCCATCAGCATCGGCGTCAGGAAGATGCCCGGCGCGATCGCCATCACCCGGATGCTGTCGCGCGACAGGTCACGGGCCATCGGCAGGGTCATGCCGACGATGCCGCCCTTGGAGGCGGCATAGGGCACCTGGCCCTTCTGCCCGTCGAAGGCGGCGATCGAGGCGGTGTTGATGATCACCCCGCGCTCGCCATCGGCGTCGGGTGCGTTCTTCGCCATCTCGGCGGCGGCCAGACGGGCGACGTTGAAGCTGCCCACCAGGTTCACGTCCACGGTGATCTGGAAGGTGGACAGCGGCAGCGGTCCTTCCTTGCCCAGCGTCTTGCCGACGGTACCGATACCGGCGCAGTTCACCGCGGCGGTGATCTTGCCCATCTTCTCGACCGCATGGGCGATGGCCTTGGCCACCGACTCGTCGCTGGTCACATCGGTCTGCACGAAATGCCCGCCGATCTCGGCGGCAACCTTCTCGCCGCGCTCGGCATCGCGGTCGAACAGGGTGACCTGAGCGCCCTGAGAGGCGAAATGGCGCGCGGTGGCCTCGCCCAGACCGGAGGCGCCACCGGTGATGACCGCGGCGGTTTCACTGAGTTTCATTGCGGGTTCCTCCCCCTCGATATGAACATATGTTCAGATAACAGCGCCGAGGGGCCGGGATCCAGCCCGCAAATCGCATACGCCACGGCGCGCCGCTTCTTCTCTGTGCAAATACTCCCGCCGGAGGCTCCCGCAGGGGACACCTTCGGCAAGGCGCACCGGACCGGGCGCAACCGCGCGGCTCATCCCCCTAACCGCGAAACGCCCCGACCTGGGGGCCGGGGCGTTGCAGACTGTCGCTGTCTCGGGCCGGCATCAGCCCTTGAGCTGCACCAGCGCATGGCGTTTCTTGCCGGCCGAGAGCTTGACCGGGCTGGCCAGCGCGGCGGCATCCAGCATCAGCCCGGCATCGGTCAGCGGCGCATCGTCGATGCGGGCGCCGTTCTCGGCGATCAGCCGCTTGGCCTCCTTGCCGGATTTTGCCAGACCCGCCTTCACGATCACCTGCACGATGGAAATGCCGCCGTCGGCGATCTCATCCGCGCTCAGCTCCAGCGTCGGCAGGTCGTCGCCCACGCCGCCCTTTTCGAAGACCTCCCGCGCGGTGGCTTCTGCCGCCGCCGCTGCTTCGGCACCGTGCAGCAGGCTCGTCACCTCATTGGCCAGGATGATCTTGGCGGCGTTGATCTCGGAGCCTTCCAGCGCACCCAGCCGGTCGCATTCCGCCACCGGCAGCTCGGTATAGAGCTTCATGAACCGGCCGACGTCGGCATCGGTGGTATTGCGCCAGAACTGCCAGAACTCATAGGGGCTCAGCATCTCGGCGTTCAGCCACATGGCACCGCCCTGGCTCTTGCCCATCTTGCGCCCGTCCGAAGTGGTCAGAAGCGGCGAGGTCAGCCCAAAGATGGTATTGTCCAGCACCCGGCGCGTCAGGTCGATGCCGTTGACGATATTGCCCCATTGGTCCGACCCGCCCATCTGCAGCACGCAGCCGTAGCGGCGGTTCAGCTCCAGGAAGTCATAGGCCTGCAGGATCATGTAGTTGAATTCGAGGAAGGACAGCGACTGTTCGCGGTCGAGCCGCGATTTCACGCTCTCGAAGCTCAGCATCCGGTTGACGCTGAAGTGGCGGCCGATGTCGCGCAGGAACTCCAGATAGTTCAGGTCGTCCAGCCATTCGGCGTTGTTCAGCATCATCGCGCCATTCGGCCCGTCGCCATAGGAGAGGTATTTGGCGAAGACCTGCTTCATGCCGCTGATATTGGCGTCGATCTGCTCCGGGCTCAGCAGAGGCCGCTCGTCCGAGCGGAAGCTCGGGTCGCCGACCTTGGTGGTGCCGCCGCCCATCAGGGTGATCGGCCGATGCCCGGTCTTCTGCAGCCAGCGCAGCATCATGATGTTCAGCAGATGGCCCACGTGCAGCGACTGCGCCGTGGCGTCATACCCGATATAGGCCGTCACCACGCCCGAGGTCAGCGCGTCATCGAGCCCCTCGTAATCGGTGCAGTCGGCCAGATAGCCGCGTTCCATCATCACCTGCAGGAAGTCGGATTTGGGATGGTATGTCATGGCTTGCCTCGGGGTTGATTTGCGGGGAGTGTATAGGCGGCAGTGACACAAAGGAAAAGGCCATGAATAAGGCCGGCAGGACAGGCGCCCCGATGCGGGCGCTTGGGGCGATGAGCGGAACCTCTCTCGACGGTGTGGATGCGGCGGTGGTGGAGACCGACGGACGGCGGATCCTGGGGTTCGGCCAGACCGGCTATCGGCCCTATTCCGAGGCGGAGCGGGCGGTGCTGCACGCCGGGCTCGGCCACTGGGCGGGGCCTGCGGCCGAGGCGGCGGGGCGCGTTGTCGATGCCGCCCATGCCGCGCTGCTGGCGGAGTTCGAGGGCGTCGATATCGTCGGTTATCACGGCCAGACCCTGGCGCATGAACCGAAGGGGCGCGGCACCTGCCAGGTCGGCGACGGCGCCGCGCTGGCCGAGGCCCTGGGTGTGCCGGTGGTCTGGGACTTCCGCTCAGACGACGTGGCGCTGGGGGGCGAAGGGGCGCCGCTGGCCCCGTTTTTCCATTTCGCCTGCGCCAAGTGGATCGGCGCGACGGAGCCGCTCTGCTTTCTCAACCTCGGCGGGGTGGGCAATATCACCTATGTCGATCCCGCCTTCGAGGCGCCGGAGGAGGCGGGGGCGTTGCTGGCCTTCGATACCGGCCCGGCCAATGCGCCGATCAACGATCTGATGCAGGCGCGTCTCGGGCTGGCGATGGACGAGGGCGGACGGCTCGCCGCCCGGGGGCAGGTGGAGGAGGGCGCGCTGGAGCTGTTCCTGGCCGAACCCTATTTCGCCCGCATGCCACCCAAATCGCTCGATCGCAACGATTTCGCCGAGATGATCGGCCTCGTCGGCGAACTGAGCGATGCCGATGCGGTGGCGACCCTGACCGGCATGTGCGCCGCCGGGGTGTTGCAGGGCATGGAACATTGTCCGCGCCCGCCGGCACGGCTGTTGGTCACCGGCGGCGGCCGTCACAACCCGGTGTTGATGGAGATGCTGCAGGTGGCGCTCGATTGCCCGGTGGATCCGGTGGAGACCGTCGGGCTCGACGGCGACATGCTGGAAGCCCAGGCGTTCGCCTATCTCGCGGTGCGGGTGGCCTATGGCATGGCGACCTCCTGCCCCGGTACCACCGGGGTGCGCGCGCTGGTTGGCGGCGGTGTGCTGAGCCGGCCGGAGCGGGATTAGGGGGTGCTGCCCCCGCCTCCTGCTGAGACGCCCCCGGGATGTTCGGAGCCAGGACAAGAGCCGGGGTGAGCGGCGCAGGAACAAACAGTCCAGTGGATCGTTTCAGCCGCGATCGGACACATCCCCGGCGCGGCGCCGACCGGACACATCCCGGAAAGGCCGGGGGATCAGCCGCGCGGGATGTCGAACTCTGGCGCCGCGAGGGTGAAGCCGGCGAAGTCGAAGCCGGGGGACACGGTGCAGGAGACCAGCGTATAGGCCCCGGTGCTGCGGGCCGCCTGCCAGTGATGCTCCGGCACGATCAGATGCGGTCGGCCCTCGGTCAGATCGGGGCTGAGCAGATGGTCGCGCGCCGGGCCGGTTTCATCCGGGCTGATCGACAGCACCAGCGGTGCGCCTCTGTGGTAATGCCAGATCTCGGTGGCATCGACCCGGTGCCAGTGGCTGGCCTCGCCCTCCGCCAGCAGAAAGTAGATGCAGGTGCCGCTGCCGCGTCCCTCTGGCGTCGCGGCGCGCCAGGTTTCGCGGAACCAGCCGCCCTCGGGATGGCGCTCCAGCGCCAGCTCTCTGATGATATCGTCCGCGGTCATGGCGCCGATTATGCCCGGGCCGCGCTGCGGAGGCTATGGCAATCTGGCCAGCGCGGGTTATCTAGGGGACATGAGCCTGCATATCCCCTTCGACAACAGTTTCGCCCGGTTGCCGGGCACGTTTTTCACCGCCCAGCGGCCGCAGCCGGTGGCGGCGCCGCGGCTGGTCGCCTTCAATACCGATCTGGCGCGGCTGCTGGGGATCGATCCCGGCACGGCGGAGGAGCAAGCCGAGGTCTTCGCCGGCAACCGGCTGCCCGAGGGGGCGGCGCCGCTGGCGCAGGTCTATGCCGGGCATCAATTCGGCCAGTATAACCCGCAGCTGGGCGACGGCCGTGCGGTTCTGCTGGGCGAGGTGGTGGACCGGGACGGGACCCGCCGCGATATTCAGTTGAAGGGGGCGGGGCGGACGCCCTATTCCCGGGGCGGCGACGGCCGCGCCTGGCTGGGGCCGGTGCTGCGCGAATATGTCGTCTCCGAAGCCATGCATGCTCTGGGCATCCCCACCACCCGCGCGCTCGCCGCGGTGGAGACCGGAGAGATCATCCTGCGCGACGGGCCAAGGCCCGGTGCGGTGCTGACCCGGGTCGCGGCCAGTCACCTGCGGGTGGGCAGCTTCCAGTTCTTCGCCGCGCGCGGCGATCTCGACAGCCTGTCCCGGCTGACCGACTATGCCATCGCCCGGCATTATCCCGGGGCGGCGGGGCCGATGGGGCTGTTGCGGGCGGTCTGCGCGGCCCAGGCCGGTTTGGTGGCACAGTGGATGGCGGTGGGCTTCATCCACGGGGTGATGAACACCGACAATGCCGCGATCTCCGGCGAGACCATCGATTACGGGCCCTGCGCCTTTCTCGACACCTATCATCCGCAGACGGTCTACAGCTCGATCGACCGCTATGGTCGCTATGCCTATGACCGCCAGCCCGATATCGCGGTCTGGAACATGGCGCAGCTCGCCACCGCGCTGTTGCAGCAGATGGAGGATCGCGAGGCGGCGGTGGAGGAGGCGACCGAGATCGTCCACGCGATGCCGACGCAGATCCATGCCGCATGGCTCACCCGGTTCCGGGCCAAGCTGGCGCTCGCCGACGCGCAGGAGGGGGACGCGGCGCTGATTTCTGAACTGCTGGCGCGGATGGCCGCCAACCAGGCGGATTTCACCAACAGTTTCCGCGCCTTGGGCAGGCCGGAGGCGCGCGATCAGTTCACCGACCCCACCGCCTATGACACCTGGGAGGCCGAGTGGCGCGCTCGCCGCCGGGGACAGCCCGACCCGTTGCCGCTGATCGCGGCGGCCAATCCCGCCATCATCCCGCGCAACCACCGCATCGAACAGATGATCGAGGCGGCGGTGGCGGGCGATTACGCCCCCTTCGCGCGGCTCTCCACGGCGCTCTCCACCCCCTTCGACGATCAGCCGGGGGCCGCGGATCTGTGCCGCCCGCCGCTGCCGGACGAGGTGGTGGAGGCGACCTTCTGCGGCACCTGATCCCGCGTGGCACGCCCTTCGATCTGGCAAAAATATCCCGGGGGAGGGCGTGCGGAGCACACCCGGGGGCAGCGCCCCCCCTATCCCGGCCGCGCCGCCGGCACCCGGTTGATCAGCACGATCCCGGTGGCCACCAGCGCCAGCGCCCCCCAGATGCCGGGCCCGACCTGTTCGCCCAGCAGAAGCCAGCCGAGGGCAACGGCGAAGACCGGCGACAGAAAGCTGAAGGAGGCCACCGCCGAGGCGGTGTAGATCGTCAGCAGGTGAAACCAGAGCAGAAAGCCCAGGCTGACGACGCAGATCCCCTGAAACCACAGCCCGGCCCAATGCAGCGCCGTCGGTGCCCGCAGCCCCTCGCCGATCAGGGCGGCGGCGATCAGCATCACCGGCGCGGAGACGGCGACCTGAAAGAACAGCTGGACCGAGGGCGAGACCTGCGCCAGCGGCGTCGCCCGGGTGATCATCACGATCGCCGCCCAGCCCAGTGTCGCCGCCAGTGCCAGGCTGTCGCCCAGCAGGCTGGCCGCACCCTGGCTGCGGTCGGCCATGGCCAGCGCCACCCCGGCCAGCGCCAGCGCCATGCCGGCCATCCGCGCTCCGCTCAGCCGCTCGCCCGGCAGCCAGAGGTGCGCGGCAAGCCCGAGCCAGACCGGCATCGAGTAGAAGATGACCGAGGCGCGCGACACCGTGGTGTGATCCAGCGCGACGAACAGCGCCATGAACTCGAAACCGAAGACGGCGCCGCTGATCAGACCCCAGAGCAGGGCACCGCGCGGCAGGCGCAGCGGCACCCGGCGCAGTACGATCCAGATCAGCAGCACCATGGCCGCGATCGCCGACCGCAGGCCGGCCTGGAACACCGGGGCGAGTCCGCCCGAGGTGACCTTGATCACCACCTGGTTGAAGGCGAGCAGCAGGGCGAACCCGGTCAGGGTCGCCGCCCCGAGCGGATCGATTGCACGTTTGTCTCCCATGCCGCGCACTCGATCCAGCGCGGCCGGCTTTGTCAAGGTCTGTCGCATCGGCGCGGCGCGGCTCCCGGTCACGGGCTCTCGGCAAAGGATCGCACGCGGGGCTTGCGCCGCGCCGCAGCATCGGCACAATCGCAGGCAACGCGCCACTTCTCACTGCCGGTTCCATGCCCGATCCCGTCAAGCTGCGCCTGGCCAGCTACAACATCCAGAAATGCGTCGGCCTCGATCTGCGCCGGCTGCCGCGCCGCACCCTGCAGGTGGTCGACCGGCTGGGCGCCGACATCGTGGTGCTGCAGGAGGCCGACAAGCGCCTGCCGCCGCGTCCCGCCGCGCTGCCGCATTTCGTGCTGGAGGAGGCCGGCTGGCAGATTGCCGATCTCGGCGGCGCCGGATCGCTGGGCTGGCACGGCAATGCGATCATCTGGCGCGGCAGCGGGCTGCGGCTGACCGGCAAGGGGCATTTGCCGCTTCCGGGGCTGGAGCCGCGCGGCGCGGTCTGGGTCAGTTTCGACGGCCCCTTCGGACCGCTGCGGGTGGTTGGGATGCATCTGGGGCTGGTCGCCCGCTATCGCTACCGGCAAGTGCAGCAGGTGCTGCAGGACTGCGCCCGCATGCCGGCGATGCCCACGGTCTGGGCCGGCGATTTCAACGAATGGTCGACCCAGCCGGTGCTGGACCGGATCGCGCCGCAGATGCGGTTCCTGCCTCCGCGCCCGAGCTTCCCGGCGCCACGCCCGCTGGGCCCGCTCGACCGGATCGCCCTGGGCCCGGGGCTGCGGGCGGCGGCGCATGGGCTCTATGAGGATCAGCCGGCGCGGATCGCCTCGGATCACCTGCCGATCTGGGCCGATCTGCTGTGCGATCGGGCCGATCTGGGCAGCGCCGGCTAGCCGCAGCCGAGAGGGCGTTTTTCCGGCTGCAAATATCCCGGGGGAGGCTCCGCAGGAGCCGGGGGCAGCGCCCCCGATCCCCATCGTCACCTCTCGGGACGGCGCGGCTCAGGGCTTCGGCGTCGTCTTTCGCGGCACGCCGTAAAGCTCCATGCGGTGACCGCGCAGCTCATAGCCGAGCTTGGCGGCGATCTTCTCCTGCAGCGCCTCGATCTCGGGGTCGACGAATTCGATCACCTCGCCGGTGCTCAGGTCGATCAGGTGGTCGTGATGATCGCGTTCGGCATCCTCATAGCGGGCCCGGCCATCGCCGAATTCCAGCCGCTCCAGTATCCCCGATTCCTCGAACAGCTTCACCGTCCGGTAGACGGTGGCGATCGAGATGCCGGGGTCGATGGCGCTGGCGCGGGCGTGCAGCTCCTCGGCATCGGGGTGGTCGTCGCTTTCCTCCAGCACGCGGGCGATGGTGCGGCGCGGTCCGGTCATGCGCAGCCCCCTGGCCTCGCAGCGGGCAAGGATGGTTTCGGTCATCGGCGGTTCCATTCTGTCTCGGGCTTTGGGTTTAACGCCTGTTTTTCGCTGCGGCTACCGGCTTTTGCGCCGCAGAAACCGCGGCGGGTGGTTGACATCGGCGCGCCGGGCGTCCATCTGGCGATCAGGCACTGACCTCTGCCGCGTGAGCAGATGACCCAGGGGCGCGAGCATATCGCAGCCCGGCCCACGGCGAAAGGCCTGGGCAAGGGTGGGGAAGACCGGGTCGGTGCCGACCGTTCCCAAGATCACGCGTGGGGCCGATGCGTTTGGCCGGTTCCCTGGCATTCGGCCGGGGGGCAGAGGTCCGCGCCCCACTGTCGCCCGCCTGCGCGGGCGGCTGAACCCGCGCCCTGTCCGTGGTCCGTCCCGCGGGGCCGAAAGGATATGTTTTGAACCAATTCGAGATGATGGGCCTGCCGGCTCACCTGCTCACCCGCCTGGCCGCCATGGGGCTGAGCGAACCGACCCCGATCCAGTCTCGGGCGATCCCGCATGCGCTGGACGGCCGCGATGTGATGGGCCTGGCCCAGACCGGCACCGGCAAGACCGCCGCCTTTGGCCTGCCGCTGGTCGCCAAGATGCTGGAATACGGCCGCAAGCCGGCGCAGAAGACCGTCCGCGGGCTGGTGCTGGCGCCGACCCGCGAACTCGCCAACCAGATTTGCGACACCCTGCGGGCGCTGGTCGAGGGTACGCCGCTGAAGGTGGGCTATGTGGTCGGCGGCCAGTCGATCAACGCCCAGATCAAGCGGCTGGAGCGCGGCACCGATATTCTGGTCGCCACCCCGGGCCGGCTGCTGGATCTGCTGGACCGCCGGGCGCTCACCCTGGAGGATTGCGATTTCCTGGTGCTGGACGAAGCCGACCAGATGCTCGATCTCGGCTTCATCCACGCGCTGCGCAAGATCGCGGCGCTGCTGCCGGAGGAGCGTCAGACGCTGCTGTTCTCGGCCACCATGCCGAAGCAGATGAACGAGATCGCCCAGAGCTATCTGAACAATCCGATGCGGGTCGAGGTCACCCCGCCGGGCAAGGCCGCCGACAAGATCACCCAATCGGTGCATTTCATCGCCAAGGCGGAAAAGACCGGCCTGCTGATCGAATTGCTCGATACCCACCGCGACGAGCTGGCGCTGGTCTTCGCCCGCACCAAGCACGGCTCCGACCGGCTGATGAAGGCGCTGGACCGGGCCGGCTATGCCACGGCGGCGATCCACGGCAACAAGAGCCAGGGACAGCGCGACCGGGCGCTGGCGGCCTTCAAGGCGGGGGAAATCCTGGTGCTGGTGGCCACCGACGTGGCGGCCCGGGGGCTCGATATCCCCGACGTCAAACACGTCTACAACTACGATCTGCCGAATGTGCCGGATGCCTATGTGCACCGGATCGGCCGCACCGCGCGGGCCGGCAAGGACGGTTCTGCCATCGCATTCTGCGCGCCTGACGAGATGGGCGAGCTGAAGGCGATCCAGAAGGTGATGAAGATGTCGATCCCGGTGGCCTCTGGCCGCCCCTGGGAGGTGATGGAAGACCCCACGGCGCCGAAATCCGGCCCCGGCGGGCGGCGCGGCGGGTCCGGCAAGCCGGGTCAGGCCGGTGGGCCGCGTCGGCGGCGCCGCGGTGGTGGCGGTGGCGGCGGCGGTCGCCGGCCCAGCAAGGCGGCCCGACGCGGCCGCGATCGGATGATCGGACGCCCCCGTGCCTCGGCCCGGGGGCGTTTTCCTGTCAACGGGCGGGCTGCGCGGCGCGGCGGGCCCGCCGCAGGGTCAGCGGGATCAGCGCGCTCAGGATCAGCAGTCGCAGGACGTGGCAGGCGGTGATGAAACCTGGGTTGGCCCCCATCGCTGCACCGAGTGCGATCATCGTCTCCAGCCCGCCGGGGGCGAAGCCGGTCAGCACATGGGCGGTGGGCATCGCCAGCGCCAGCGCCACCGGAAAAGCGGCCAGGGTCATCACCGCGACGCTGATCGCGGTCACTGCCAGCCCGGCCATCAGCGCCGAGCGCAACAGCGCCAGGGACACGCCGGAAAACCGGGTGCCGATCACCGTGCCCATCACCAGAAACGCCGGCATGCTGAGCCAGAGCGGCAGGCTGCCGGTGCTGAGCCCGGTGACATGGCCGCCGGCGGAGGCGACCATCGGTCCGAGCAGGAGCGGCGCGGGAAATTTCAGCCGGCGGAACAGCACCCCCAGCGCCACCCCGACCAGCGCCAGCACGATCAGCTGCAGGGGCGGCATCGGCACCCCTTGTGGCAGCACCCCGGGCGCCATCCGCACCCCCAGCGCCAGGGCGACGAAGGGCACGCTCAGCGTCAGCACCAGTACCCGCAGGGTCTGCGCCACGGCGATCCGCGCCACATCGCTGCCGGTATCGGCGGCGGAGGCGAGGACGAAGCTCAGGTGCCCGGGGGCGGAGGCCAGGCTGGCGCTGACCGGGTCGAAGTGAAACAGCCGCATCAGCACCTGCTGGCCGGACCAGAGGATCGCCACCAGCGCCAGCCCGAGGACGGCGAAGGCCAGCGGCCAGTGCAGTACCGCCCGGCCGGCTTCGGCCGAAAATCCGCTGCCGACCCCGAGGCCGAGCACCACCAGGCATATCTGCATCAGCCGCGGCGAGACCGACAGCCGGGCACCGGCCAGCCCGGCCAGAGACACCACCAGCGCCGGGCCGATCAGCAAGGCTGCGGGCAGGGCGGCCAGATAGGCCAGCGCGGCCCCCAGCGCGCCGAGGCCGAGCGCGCGGGCATTGGTCCACAAGAGGGCGGGAAGGCGGGTCATGCTCCGGCCCTATCACCGCTGTGGGGCGGCCACAATCTCCCGCCATAATCTCCCGTTGTGTCCGGCCCATCGCCACCGCCGGTCGGGCGGGGCCGGCGGCGCGGCACCGCTTGCAGCCTGCCCGAAATTCGGTCATGGCGGGCGGGTGCCCTCCGGCACCTTTCTCTTTCGACGGATCGATCCCGATGGACAACCTGCGCGGTGCCGCCCTGATGACGGTGGCCATGCTCGGCTTTGCGGCCGAGGACATGCTGATCAAGCTGCTGGCCGGCAGCCTGCCGAGCTGGGAGATCATCCTGATCCTTGGCACCGGGATATCGCTGGTCTTCGCGCTGCTGACCAGGGCGGCGGGGCGGCCGCTGTGGACCCGTGCCTATCTGACCCGGCCGGTGATGATCCGCAACCTGGGTGAGATCTGCGGCACCGTCGGCATGGTGACGGCGCTGGCGTTGGCGCCGCTGGCGGCGGTCTCGGCCATCCTGCAGGCCAGCCCGCTGCTGGTGACGCTGGGGGCGGCGCTGTTTCTGAAGGAACCGGTGGGCTGGCGCCGCTGGGGCGCGGTGATCGTGGGCTTTCTCGGTGTCATGCTGGTGATCCAGCCGGGCGGCGCCGGCTTCGATCCGATGGCGCTGTTCGCGCTGTTGGCGGTGGTCGGGCTCGGCATGCGCGACGTGGCCACCCGGGTGGTGCCGCGCGAAACCACCTCTGCTCAGCTCAGTTTCCTGGCCTTCGTGATCCAGATCCCCACCGCGCTGGTGCTGCGCATGGTCACCGGAGAGCCGATGGTGATGCCGGGGCCGACCGAGGGGCTGCGGTTTCTCGGGGTGATCGCGCTGGGGGCGGGGGCCTATTACGCGCTGACCGCGGCGATGCGTGTGGGCGAGGTCTCCTTCGTGACGCCGTTCCGCTACACCCGGATCATCTTCGCGCTGGTCTTCGCCCTGGCCGTCTTCAACGAGCGTCCCAACGCCCTGATGCTGGTCGGAACCGCGGTGATTGTCGCCTCCGGCATCTATACGCTCTGGCGTGAGCGCAAACATCGGCCCAAGCCCTGACAGCCCCCTTTCCCTGCCGCCACCGGCCCGGTATGAGGCAGGCGACCAATTTATCGGGGTTTACGACATGAGCACGATTATCGACATTCACGCGCGCGAAATTCTCGACAGCCGGGGCAATCCGACCGTCGAGGTCGACGTGATCCTGGAAGACGGCACCATGGGCCGCGCCGCCGTGCCTTCGGGGGCTTCGACCGGCGCCTATGAGGCGGTGGAAAAGCGTGACGGCGACACGTCGCGCTACATGGGCAAGGGGGTGCTGGAAGCCGTCGCCGCCGTCAACGGCGAGATCGCCGAAGAGCTGGTGGGCTTCGACGCGCTGGAGCAGGTCGGCATCGACCAGGCGATGATCGAACTGGACGGCACCGACAACAAGGGCCGGCTGGGCGCCAACGCGATCCTGGGCGTGTCGCTGGCAGTGGCCAAGGCCGCGGCCGATTTCACCTCGCAGCCGCTCTATCGCTATGTCGGCGGCACCTCGGCCCGGGTCCTGCCGGTGCCGATGATGAACATCATCAACGGCGGCGAACATGCCGACAACCCGATCGACATCCAGGAATTCATGATCATGCCGGTGGCAGCGGAAAACATCCGCGACGCCGTGCGCATGGGCTCCGAAGTCTTCCACACCCTGAAAAAGGAACTCTCGGCCGCCGGCATGTCCACCGGTCTGGGCGATGAGGGCGGTTTCGCACCCGAGCTGGCCTCGACCCGCGACGCGCTGGATTTCGTGCTGAAGTCGATCGAGAAGGCCGGCTACAAGCCGGGCGAAGACATCTACCTGGCCCTCGACTGCGCCTCGACCGAGTATTTCGAGGGCGGCAAATACAACATGAAGGGCGAGGGCAAGATCCTCAGCGCCGAAGAGAACGTGGCCTATCTGGCCGATCTGGTCGCCGCCTATCCGATCCTGTCGATCGAGGATGGCTGTGCCGAGGACGACTGGGAAGGCTGGAAGATCCTCACCGACAAGCTGGGCGGCAAGGTGCAACTGGTCGGGGACGACCTGTTCGTGACCAACCCCAAGCGCCTGGCCGAAGGCATTCAGGCCGGTGTCGCCAATTCCATGCTGGTGAAGGTGAACCAGATCGGCTCGCTGACCGAGACGCTGCAGGCGGTCGATATGGCCCATCGCGCGCGTTACACCAACGTGATGTCGCACCGCTCGGGCGAGACTGAGGATGCCACCATCGCCGATCTGGCGGTCGCCACCAACTGCGGCCAGATCAAGACCGGCTCGCTGGCCCGCTCCGACCGGCTGGCGAAATACAACCAGTTGATCCGTATCGAGGAAATGCTGGGCGACGTGGCCGAATACGCCGGTCGTTCGATCCTGCGCGGCTGATCCGCCAGAGCCCGGTTTCCCGGTTGAGAAAACGCCCCCGCTGCCGAAAGGCGGCGGGGGTTTTCCGTGCGCCTTGTGCAAGGGGCAGGGTGGCGCCGATCAGAACGGCCGGTCAGACGCGCAGGCGTTGACAGGCGATCGCGGGGCCGCAAAAGCCGCGTCCAAAGCGCCGGGTGAAAACGCGGCCGTTGCGGGGCAAACGACGCCTGGAAAATTCCGGGACCTAGGCGGCCTGTCTGATCTTCCTGAAGAAGTCCTTGATATGGGTCTT
The DNA here is from genome assembly GCF_030164425.1 of Pseudodonghicola flavimaris. GTDB lineage: Bacteria > Pseudomonadota > Alphaproteobacteria > Rhodobacterales > Rhodobacteraceae > Pseudodonghicola > Pseudodonghicola flavimaris. The sequence goes on from NZ_JASNJD010000001.1 coordinate 359,953, forward strand.
GTAATGCGCCTCCGCCGAATTCTTCTTCAGCCGGATGCCCGCCATGGCGAGATGCCCCTTCGGCGATGACGCCGCGAGGGTGGTGACCGCGCGAATAACGGTGGAGTTTTCCGTCTTCTGCTTGAGCACGATCTTGGTCGCTGCGGTGATGCCCGCGATCTTGGTTTCGAACGCCAGCCGATTGGGGACATCGCTCTCGACCGCCTTGATCACCACCTTGCCGCTCAGCAGGCTGACCGAAAAAGTGCCGGTCCAGGAGGTCCCGACGCCGATGGCGTCCTCGCCCTCCGCGCGCGTCAGCGGCAGGCCGTGATCGTTCGCCCAACTTTCCAGATTGGATTTGTCGATGAGCACGGTCCAGACGGTGTCGATGGGCGCGTTGATGATCTCTTTTCCGGCAAATTTCATTGGGGCTCCAGGGTTGACCGGGCAGCTCTCAGTCACGCGGGCTGCCGGCGTCGAATTTGTCATGACCGCTCCGCTGCCGCAAGCGACTGCGGCGGTGAATCGGCGCCTCGGGGCGAAACCCGTCGCGACAGTGCCGCACCGCGGCCATTCCGTCGTCGGCCGCACGCAGGTTGGGGGGGCGGCGGCGCGCTTGCCTCTTCTCCCGCATCCGCTCCGGCGCTAGGCTCCGCTCGCAAGGAGGCCCCCGATGTCCCAGCTTGTCGTTCGTCCCGCCCGGGGCGCTGCCGATCTCTTCGCCGTGCGCGCGCTCTGTCGCGCCTACCGTGCCGATCTGGATGCCCGCTGGCCCGATCACCCGCAATTCCTGGCCCGGTACTACAACACCGCGGAGTTCGAGGGGCTGCTGGCCCGGCTGCCGGAGCTGCACCGGCCGCCGCGGGGGGAGATCTTCGTTGCCGATCTGGGCGGGCGGATCGTCGGCTGCGGCATGACGCATGAGATCGCCGCCGGGGTGTCCGAGATCAAGCGCGTCTTCGTCACCGAGGCGGCGCGCGGCCATGGCGCCGGGCGGCGGATTTGCCAGGCGGCGATGGAGCGGGCGCGGGGGGATGGCTATGAGCGCATGGTGCTCGACACCACCACGCGGCTGACCGAGGCGATCGCGCTGTACCAGCGGCTGGGATTCGCGCCGATCGCCCCGTTCTACGATCCGCCGGAGGATTTCGCCGAGAACCTGCTGTTCTTCGGTCGCGATCTCTAGAGCTTGCGGCTCATCACCCGGGTGCCTTCCTCCTCGCGGAACCGGGCGCGGGCGAACAGGTCGCGGTTGCGGTCGGCGGCGCTGTCAAGATGCAGCTGGATCGCCTTGACCCCGGCCGCGCCGAGGGCGCGGGGCAGGCTGCCCAGCACCTCGGTGGCGATGCCGCGGCCGCGCACCGGTGGCCGGATGTAAAGCTCTTCGATCCGCGCCTCCAGCCCGGCCAGCGGCAGCGACCAGCCGAAGCTCAGCACGATATAGCCGAGCGGCGCGCGCGCCGGTCCGATCAGATAGATCGCCCCCTGCGGCAGTCCCTCCAGGAGCGGCGCGATTCCGTCGCGCTGCTGCTCCGCCGCGCGGTCGATCCCCAACTCGGCATGACAGGCCGCCGACAGCGCCAGCAGCCGGTCCAGATCGGCGGGCCTGGCCAGATGCAGCGCCGCGCTCATAGCCGCCCCAGCCGTTCGGTCAGCAGCGAAAAGAACGCTTCGGCGACGACATCGCCCATGAACATCGCGTTGGGTCGCCGGTCGGTGACCCGCCACCAGTCGGCGACCGTCATGCCCAGCGTCAACGGCGACCGGGTCTCGATCTCGACATTGATGTAGCGCCCGGAAAACAGCTCTGGCCGGATCAGATAGGCGATGACGGTGGGATCGTGCAGCGGCGCGCCGGCGCTGCCGTATTTCTCCTTGTCGAACCGCTCGAAGAAATCGGTCATCTCGGCCACCGCCAGCCCCACCGGGGTTCCCAGCGCGCGGAAGGCATCGTTGCGCGCCTTGGTCACCAGCGCCCCATGCGTCACATCGAGCGGCATCACCACCAGCGGCACGCCGGATTTGAACACGATATCGGCGGCTTCCGGGTCGACGTAAATGTTGAACTCGGCCGCGGGGGTAATATTGCCGACCTCGAAATAGGCCCCGCCCATCAGCACCACCTCGCGCACCCGGGGGATGATGTCGGGCGCCTCCTGAAACGCCCTCGCGATATTGGTCAGCGGCCCCAGCGGGCAGAGGGTGACGGTGCCCGCCGGCGCGCGCCGCAGCGTCTCGATCAGGAAGGCCACCGCATGCTGCGGTTGCAGCTCCATCGCCGGGTCGGGCAGTTTCGGCCCGTCGAGACCGGTCTTGCCATGCACATGTTCGGCGGTGACCAGCGGCCGGGACAGCGGCGCGTCGCAGCCGGCATAGACCGGCACATCCGGCCGCCCCGCCAGTTCGCAGACGATGCGCGCATTCTTGGCGGTCAGCGCCAGCGGCACGTTGCCGGCCACGGCGGTGATCCCCAGAACCTCGATCTCCTCGGGGCTGGCAAGCGCCAGCAGAATGGCGACTGCGTCGTCCTGGCCCGGGTCGGTGTCGATGATGATCTTGCGCGCGCTCATGCTGCCCCCTTGGTTTCGCGGCGAAGGTCGCAGGGCGCAGGCACAATGTCCAGCGCCCTGCGACCGTCTCGGCGAGGGCCCGCGCCCCGCTGTCTTCTTCTCTGTCGAAATACTCCGGGGGGGCGGCCGCAGGCCGGGGGGCAGCGCCCCCCTCCCAGCCCCGACGTCGCCCGCTCAGCCTTGGGTCTTCGCCGCCTTTTCCGCCGCCTTCACGGCATCCCAGAGCGCGTCCATCTCCGCCAGATCGCTTTCTTCCGGGCGTCGGCCGCGTGCCGCCAGCGCCTGTTCGACCCCGCGGAAGCGGCGGGTGAACTTGCCATTGGCGCGGCGCAGCGCCGCCTCCGGTTCCACGCCCAGGTGACGGCCGAGGTTGACCATGACGAAGAGCAGATCGCCGAATTCCTCCTCGATCTCGTCGGCGCCCAGACTGTCGCACGCCTCGGTCAGCTCATTGGCCTCCTCGGCGATCTTGGCCAGCACGTCGCCGGCATCGGGCCAGTCGAAGCCGACCCGGGCGGCGCGCTTCTGCAGCTTGTAGGCGCGCAGCAGCGCCGGCAGATTGGCCGTCAGCCCTTCGAGCGCGCCCTGCTGTTCCTTGCCGGCGCGTTCGGCGGCCTTGATCGCCTCCCAGTCGGCGGTCTGCTGTTCGGCGCTCTTGTCGCGGCTCTCGTTGCCGAAGACATGCGGGTGGCGCGCGATCATCTTGTCGGAGATCGTCCTGACCACGCTGTCGAAGCTGAACAGCCCCGCCTCCGCGCCCATCTGGGTGTGATAGACGGTCTGGAACAGCAGATCGCCCAGCTCGCCTTCCAGCTCGTCCCAGGCCTGGCGCTCGATGGCGTCGGCGACTTCATAGCCCTCTTCGATGGTATAGGGCGCGATCGAGGCGAAATCCTGTTCCAGATCCCAGGGGCAGCCGGTGTCGGGATCGCGCAGCCGGCGCATGATTTCCAGCAGCCGTCCGATTCCCTCCGGCAGCTCGTAGATCGGGTCCTGATCGGGCATTGCAGCGCCTCCTTATCCGGTGTCAGATGCATCTGTCCCGGATGTGCCCACAGGAGTCCACCCCATGCCCGTCGTGAACCGCATCGCCGATTACGCCGCCGAGATGACGGCCTGGCGCCGGCATCTGCATCAGCATCCCGAACTGGGGTTCGATTGCCCGGAAACCGCCGCCTTCATCGCCGCGCGGCTGCGCGAATTCGGCGTCGACGAACTGCATGAGGGCATCGCCCGTACCGGCATCGTGGCGCTGATCGAGGGGCAGGGGCCGGGGCCGACCATCGGGCTCAGGGCGGATTTCGACGCGCTGCCGATCGCCGAGACCACCGGGCTCGACTATGCCTCGCAAACGCCGGGGAGGATGCATGCCTGCGGCCATGACGGCCATACCGCCATGCTGCTGGGCGCGGCTAAATACCTGGCCGAGACGCGCAATTTCGCCGGCCGCGTGGCGCTGATCTTCCAGCCGGCGGAGGAGGATGGCGGCGGCGGCGAGGTGATGGTGCAGGAAGGCGCGCTCGACCGGTTCGATATCGGCCAGGTCTATGCGCTGCACAATGCGCCGGGCTTCACGGCGGGGGGATTTTACACCACGCCGGGGCCGTTGATGGCGGCGGTCGACCAGTTCCACATCCATATCAAGGGGGTGGGCGGCCATGGCGCGATGCCGCATGAGACCCGCGATCCGGTGGTCGCGGCGCTGTCCATCGGGCAGGCGCTGCAGACCATCGTCAGCCGCAACAATTACGCGCTCGACGATCTGGTGATCTCGCTGACCCAGATCCACACCGGCACCACCGACAATGTGATCCCGGAGGCCGCCTATCTGAACGGCACGGTGCGCACCTTCGATCCCAGGGTGCAGCAGATGGTGATCGAGAGGATGGAGGCCATCGTCGCCGGCCAGGCGATGAGCTTCGAGGTGGAGGCGCGGCTGGACTACGAAAAGGGCTATCCCGCCACCATCAACGATGCCGACAAGACCCGCTTCGCAGTGGAGGTGGCCGAAGAGATCGCCGGGGCCGACAACGTGCTGGGCGATGTCGGACGCGAGATGGGGGCGGAGGATTTCGCCTTCATGTTGCAGGAACGTCCCGGCGCCTATCTGTTCATCGGTCAGGGCGAGACGGCGGGGCTGCATCAGCCCGATTACAACTTCAATGACGAGATCGCGCCGGCGGGCGCCTCCTTTTTCGCGCGGCTGGTCGAACGGGCCCAGCCGGTGGCGAAATAGGATCAACAAGACAGGGGAGATGCCACGATGGCGATGAGCGATGTAGAAAACCAGATCGATGCGGCTTTCACGCGGAACGATCTGCGCGGCACCAATCTGGAAGCCGCCTATGGCGGCGCGCCGTCCTTTCTGAAGCGGCGCTATACCAAGGATCTGACCGGGGCGCAGATCGCGGTGACCGGGGTGCCCTTCGATCTGGCGGTGTCGAACCGGCCGGGCACCCGTCTGGGGCCGCGCGGCATCCGCGAGGCGTCGAGCTATCAGCCCTATGACGAGCCCTATGGCTGGCCGTTCCGGGCGCTGAGCGATCTGGCCATCGTCGATTATGGCGATCTCGCCTATGATTACGCCAATATCCCGGCCTTCCCGGCGGCGCTGACCGCGCATATCGCCGGCATCCTCGCCGCCGGCGTGGCGCCGGTGACGCTGGGCGGCGATCACTACATCACCTATCCGATCCTCAAGGCCTTCGCCGAGAAATACGGGCCGATGTCGCTGCTGCAGTTCGATGCCCATACCGACACCTGGGCCGATGACGATCCCGACCGGATCGACCACGGCACCATGTTCTACAAGGCGGTGAAAGAGGGGCTGGTGGATCCGGCGCGCTCGGTTCAGGTCGGCATCCGCACCCATAACGACGACACGCTGGGGGTGAATATCATCGACGCGGCGGAGGTGCATGAGATCGGACCCAAGGCGGTGGTGGCCAAGATCCGCGAGATCATCGGCGATCATCCCACCTATCTGACTTTCGATATCGACGGGCTCGATCCGGCCTTCGCCCCGGGCACCGGCACGCCGGTCTGGGGCGGGCTCAGTTCGGCCCAGGCGGCGGCGATGCTGCGCGGGCTCGGCGGGATCAACATCAAGGGCGGCGACGTGGTCGAGGTCTCCCCGCCCTTCGATCCCTCCGGTATCACCTCGGTCGCCGGCGCCCATGTGGCGACCGCGATCATTTGTCTGCTGGGATGGACACTTCTGATGTGATTCATCTGGCCTGAGGGGAGCGAAGACGTCCGCACCGGACGCAAGGAGCCAGGCATGAAACGGATTATCATGGGCCTATGGATCGCGCTGACGCTGGTGGTGATCGGCTTTGGCTATGTCCGGCTGGCTCCCGACAATCCGTCAGACTGGCATCTGCCGCCGGAGGTGCAGCGCAATTCCGATCTGGACGGTGGCGTCAAGCGGCGGATCGAGACCGACGCGCTGGGGCTACAGCGGCTGGACGCGATCATCCGCGCCACCCCGCGGACCGAGGTTCTGGCGGGATCGGTGCCGGAGGGGATGATCACCTATGTCACCCGGTCCTGCGTCTTTGGCTTTCCCGATTACACCACCGTCTATCGCAACGGCGATGTGCTGGAAATCTACGGTCGGCTGCGGTTCGGCCGGTCAGATTTCGGTGTGAACCGGGCGCGGGTGGAGCGCTGGCTGCAGACCTTCCAACCGTGAGCTGAGACAGCCGGGGAACAGTTCGCGCCACATCGGCACGTTCAGCGACATCTGGCACTGCGCGGTGAAGCGGCGGCCGTCGACCTCGAGACAGAGGGTTTCACCCAGCTCGATCCGGGCGCCGTGGCGGTCGCTGCAGTAACAGTCCGGTGCCTTGCGGGCCGGCGCCGCCGCGGCGGGCAGGGCGGCCAGCAGGAAGACACCGAAAAGCGGGGCCGGTAAACGCCGGGCCGACAAGGGCCGGGCTGGTGCGGGCATGGGTCCACTCCTCCTCGGCCTCAGCATAGCATCTCCGCCCTCTTGACCAAAGCCTCGGGATGGAGGACACCGCGCCAATGGTTCCCGAAGAACGCCTTGAACAGATCAGCCAGAGGTTTCAGTACCTCGAAGCCGCGATGGCCGATGCCGCCGGCGGCGATATCGCCGCGCTGGCCAAGGAATATTCCGATCTGAAACCCGTGGTCGAGCAGATCGACAGCTGGCGCGCGCTCTGCGCCGATCTGGCCGAGGCCGAGGCGATGCTGGCCGATCCCGACATGCGCGAACTGGCGGAAGAGGAGCTGCCGGGCCTGCGGGCGCGGCTGCCCGAGGCGGAACATGCCTTGCAGCTGGCGCTGCTGCCGCGCGACGAGGCCGACAGCCGCGCCGCGGTTCTGGAAATCCGCCCCGGCACCGGCGGTGACGAGGCGGCGCTGTTCGCCGGCGACCTGCTGCGCATGTATCAGCGCTATGCCGAGGGTCGCGGCTGGCGCTGGGAGGTGATCGAGCTGCAGGAGACCGAGCTCGGCGGTGTGAAAGAGGCGGTGGTGCGGATCGACGGCGAAAACGTCTTCGCCCGGCTGAAATACGAATCCGGCGTGCACCGGGTGCAGCGGGTGCCGGCGACCGAAAGCGGCGGGCGCATCCACACCTCTGCCGCCACCGTGGCCGTGCTGCCGGAGGCGCAGGACGTCGACATCAGGATCGATCCGAACGATCTGCGCATCGACACCATGCGCAGCTCCGGTGCCGGTGGCCAGCATGTGAACACCACCGATTCCGCGGTGCGCATCACCCATTTGCCGACCGGTATCGTGGTGACCTCCTCGGAGAAGTCGCAACACCGCAACCGCGAGATCGCCCTGCAGGTGCTGCGGACCCGGCTCTATGACATGGAACGGCAGAAGGCGCATGATGCCCGCTCCGAGGCGCGCAAGAGCCAGGTCGGCTCCGGCGACCGCAGCGAACGCATCCGCACCTATAACTTCCCGCAGGGCCGGATGACCGATCACCGCATCAACCTGACGCTCTATAAACTGGATCAGGTGATGCAGGGCGATCTGGACGAGGTGATCGATGCGCTCACCGCCGACGATCAAGCCCGCATGCTCGCCGAGATGGGGCAATGACCGGGGCGCTGACGGCCGCCCAGGCGATGGCCGCCGCCGCCGCCCGGCTGCGCGCCGCCGGCGTCGACAGCCCGGCCCGCGATGCCCGGGTGCTGCTGGCCCATGCCGCCCGGATCGAGGCCGCCCGCGTCACCCTGATCGCCCCCGAGGAACTGGATCACGACGTGGCCGACCGCTATGAACAGCTGATCGCGCTGCGCGCCATCCGGGTGCCGGTGTCGCATCTGATCGGGGAGCGCGATTTCTACGGCCGCCGGTTCAAGGTCTCTGGCGAGGTGCTGGACCCGCGGCCGGAGACCGAGACGCTGATCGAGGCGGCGCTGGCCGAACCCTTTGAACGGCTGCTGGATCTCGGTGTCGGCTCCGGCTGCATCCTGGTCACGCTGCTGGCCGAACGCCCCGGCGCCACCGGTCTCGGCGTCGATCTGTCCGAAGCCGCTTGCCTGCAGGCCAGCGCCAATGCGGTGCTGCACCGGGTGACGCCACGCGCCGATATCCGCCAGTCCGACTGGTTCGATGCGGTCACGGGGACATTCGACCTGATCGTTTCCAACCCGCCCTATATCGCCGCGGATGAGATGGCGGGCCTCTCCGAGGAGGTGCGCCGCCATGAGCCGCATCTGGCGCTCACCGACGGTGGCGACGGGCTCGGGGCCTATCGCCGCATCGCGGCGGGGGTGGCCGGGCATCTGCGGCCGGGCGGGCGGCTGCTGGTGGAAATCGGCCCGACCCAGGCGGCGGCGGTCTGCGGCATCTTTTCGCAGGCGGGGCTGAGCGATCTGAACGTGGTTCCCGATCTCGACGGTCGCGACCGGGTGGTCAGCGCCCGGTTGCGCTAACAACCGGGGAGCCGAGGCAACAGATCGGCGGCTTCGGTCGAAAAATGCGTTTTTTTTCCTTGGGCCTCTTGTCTGACCGCTCAGGACATGTTTACTCAACAGCGTTGTTCAGGACGAGGCACCCGCTGCTTCCCTGCAACGCCAAGCCCCAAAAGTCGTAGCTCCGGCCAAGTGACACAAGGCGCAAGACGCGCAGCCAGGATCATACGACAATAATTACAAGGCTGACGTTAGGTACATGAGATCGTCCAAATCCCGTTCGCGGTCCAAATCGAGCCGCAGTCGTCCCTCTGGCGGAAACGTTGTCAACCGTGTGTTCGACAGCTCCGGTCCCGAGGGCAAGGTGCGTGGCACGCCGCAACAGATCATCGATAAATACAATCAGCTGGCCCGCGATGCGCAGCTCTCGAATGACCGTGTGGCGGCCGAGAACTTCCAGCAACATGCGGAGCATTACCTGCGTCTGTTGAGCGAAGCGCAGCGCGAGCAGGACCAGCGCCGCGAAGAGCAGGAGCGGCAGAACCGCGAACGCCAGGCCGAACGCGATCGCGAGCGCGCCGAACGGCAGGAACGCGAGTCCGGCGCCAAGCCCGCCAGCGACCCGGCCGAGGCGCCGCAGCCCGAGATCGGGGCGCCGGAACCGGCCCAGCCGGATCTGCCGGCGATGGAAGCTGTCGATCTCTCCGATGGCGAAAGCAGCGGCCTGGTCGAGACCCCGGAAGACAAGCCGAAGAAACCCGCCGCCCCGCGTAAACCGCGCAGCAGCACCGCGAAGAAGGCCCCGGCGGCGAAGAAACCGCCCACCAGCCGCAAGACCACCGCGAAGAAATCCGCCGATGCGGAGGAGCCGGCCGCGGCAGAACCGGCAGCGGACAGCGACAGCTCCCCCACCGCAGCGGAATAAACCCGCCGAGACAGGGGATCGCAGGATAGAAAAAGGCCGGGCAGGGGCGATCCCTCCCGGCCTTTTTCTGTTTCCGACGCTGCGGCTGTCGCGGTGGGTCCTAAGCCGGCTTCAGCGCCCGCGCCAGGGCGCAGAACTGTTCCAGCTCCACCTGTTCGGCGCGCTCTGTCGGGGCGATGCCGGCGGCGATCAGCCGGTCCTCGATATCGGGGGCCAGCCCCTTCAGCGCCGCGCGCAGCATCTTGCGCCGTTGGTTGAAGGCGGCGGCGACCACCCGCGACAGGGTGGCGGCATCGGCAGGATAACGCGGCTCCGGCAGCGCCTCCAGATGGACCACGGCGCTCGACACTTTCGGCGGCGGGGTGAAGGCGCCGGGCGGCAGGCTCATCACGATACGGGCCGAGGCGCGCCATTGCGCCAGGATCGCGAGCCGGCCATAGGCTTTCGATCCGGGGGCGGCGACGATGCGCTCGGCCACCTCGCGCTGGAACATCAGCGTCAGGCTCTGCCAGAACGGCGGCCAGTCCTTCGGCGTCAGCCAACGCACCAGCAGTTCCGTGCCGATGTTATAGGGCAGGTTGGCGGCGACCCGGATCGGCGGCGTCAGATGGGCCAACGGGTCGATCTCCAGCGCATCGCCGTTGATTACCTGCAGCCGGCCGGGATAGGCGGCCGCCACCTCCTCTAGCGCCGGGATGCAGCGGCTGTCCTTCTCGATGGCCAGCACATGGCGGGCGCCCTCGGCCAGCAGCCCGCGGGTCAGCCCGCCGGGGCCCGGCCCGATCTCCAGCACGTCGCAGGTGGCCAGGTCGCCGGCCTGCCGTGCGATCTTGGCTGTCAGGTTGAGATCAAGCAGGAAGTTCTGCCCCAGCGCCTTGCGCGCCGACAATCCGTGATCGGCGATCACCTGGCGCAGCGGCGGAAGCGTGTCGATGGCGCTCATGTCTTTTTCTGGCCCCAAATATCCCCGCCGGATTCGGAAACTCCGATCCCGGCGTCGAAACATGTCATGCCGTCGGTGGGAATATATCCAGCCGGAGAAAGGCCGCAGCTCATGCCCCGGCCCCCATTTTCCGGGCCAGCTTCAGGGCGGCGATCAGGCTGGCCGGATTGGCGATGCCCTTGCCGGCGATATCGAAGGCGGTGCCGTGATCGGGCGAGGTGCGCACGAAGGGCAGCCCCAGCGTCACATTCACCCCCTGATCGAAATCCAGGGTCTTGATCGGGATCAGCGCCTGATCGTGATACATGCAGATCGCCGCGTCATAGCGGGCGCGGGCGGCGGCATGGAACATCGTATCGGCGGGGTGCGGACCGCTGAGGGTAAAGCCGTCCTGCGCGATCTCGGCCAGCAGCGGCGCGATCCAGTCCAGTTCCTCCCGCCCCATGGCGCCGCCTTCGCCGGCATGGGGATTGAGACCGGCCACCGCGAGGCGCGGGCAGGCGATGCCGAAGCGCTGGCGCAGGTCGCGCGCGGTTATCTCGATGGTCTCGCGCAGGAGCGTCGGGGTCAGCCGTTTCGGCACCTCCGACAGGGCGATGTGGATGGTGGTGGGCACCACCCGCAGCCGGTCGGAGGCGAGCATCATCACCACCCGCTCGACCCCCGCCAGCGCGGCGAGGAATTCGGTATGGCCGGGATAGGCGAAGCCGGCGCCGTCGATCAGCGCCTTCTTGTGGATCGGTGCGGTGCAAACGGCGCTGGCCCGGCCCTGTTGCACCAGTTCCACCGCCTTTTCGATCGCCGCGATGGTGCCCCGGGCATTGGCCGGATCGGCCTGGCCGGGGGTGCAGGGGGCGGCGAAATCCAGTGGCAGCACCGGCAGCGCCCGGGCGGCGGCGGTGGCTGCCTTGGCCGGATCGTCGATCGTGGCCACAGGCGTGCCCTCGGGCAGGTGGCGCGGATCGCCGATCCAGACGAAGGGGCAATCGGCCCCCAGCGCCTGCCAGGCCTTGACCGCCAGTTCCGGGCCGATGCCGGCGGGTTCGCCGCAGCTCAGCGCGATGGGGGCGGTGGTCATTGGTCCTCGATCAGCGCGTCGGCCTTGAGCTGGGCCAGAAGGCTTTCGGCGTAGCTTTTCAGCCGCTGTTCCACCAGCCCCTGCGAGATCTGTTCGCGGGTGGCATCGGCGGCCACGTCGGCGGTTCGGCCGCAGAGCATCAGCAGCACCAGCGTCTGGCCGTTGTTGCGGGTCAGCGCGATGGAGGTTTCGCCCTTGTCGAGCTTGGATAGCTCCAGCGCCACGTCGCGCGGGATCTCGGCAGGTGCCACCGATTTGCGCTCCAGCACCTCGGGCGGCTGACCCTTGGCGACGCCATAGAGATCGTCACAGGTATCGACCCGGTTCAGCACCTGCTGCGCGGCGGCCAGACCTTCGGGGCCGCGGCCGCCTGGGATGTAATAGGCGGCATAGTCGATCTTGGCATAGCGCGGTTCGACCACGCTGCCTTCGCGCACGCCGCGCATCTGGAACAGCGCCACGGCATTGGGCAGCATCAGCGGGGTGGAGATCTCGCCCTTCTTCAGGCCGAGGATCACCGGCTGCAGCGCGCCCGGCAGCCGCGACAGCGGCATCCAGTCGAGCCGGCCGCCGTTGACGCGGCTGTTGCTGGCCGAATATTGCGCCGCCGCCGAGGAGAAGGCCTCATAGGTCTGCAAATCGGCTATATCGGCGGCCAGCGCGTCGACCTGGTCCAGCGTCTGCGGCGTCACCGGGATGATCACCTCCGACAGCAGCACCTGCAGGCCGCCACCGCGTCCGGCCTGACCCAGAGCGCGGTCGATTTCGGCCGGGGTGGGACGGGCGCGGGCGCCATAGCGGGTGCCGATATAGTCGCGCCACAGCAGGCTGGATTTGACGAAATCGCGCACGGTTTCCTGCGAAACGCCGCCCTGTTTCAGCGCCTGGATGAATTCATCGGTGGACATATTGGCGCGGCGGGCCATCTCGTCGATCCCGGCCTGCACGTCCTCGGGGGCGACGGTGACATCCAGCGTCTTTGCGGCCTGGGTTTTCAGGCGGTCCTCGATCAGCGCCTCACGCGCCAGCTTGACCTGATCGCCGGGCGCGTTCAGCAGCCGCAGCAGCTGGATCCGCTGTTCCAGTTCGAACTGGGTGACCACATCGCCGTTGACGGTGATCGCCGGGGCGAAAAGCCCCTGTGCCGCCACCGGGGCGGGGGCCAGCCCGGCCATCGGGACAAGCCCGAGGCTCGCCGCCAGGCAAATCGCACCGGTGCTCCGGCTCAGGGTGTGCAGCAGGGGGGTCAGGATTTTCCGCATGATCGCCTGTATTTCACTGTTCCGCTCTCCACGGCGAAGCCGCTGAGCGCGATGGTAAAGCCGAAATCGGTCGAAGGCTCAACACTCGAGGACGAGGTATAGCGCCGGTTGACCGAAAGGTCGACCGTTACGCATTCGTTGCGGTAGATCAGGCCGACACCCGCGTATGTGGCATTGTCCGAGGCGATGTCATAGCGCAGATTGGCGCTGGCGGTCCAATTCTGGGTCACCTGATAACTGCCGTCGAACCAGAGTTCGGAGAGATCCTCGCTGCGCCCCTCGGCGGTATCGGTGCCAAGCCAGAGGTAAGAGCCGCGCAGCGCGATGCGCTTGCCGGCCCAGTCGCCGCGCAGCTCCATCTTCGAGAAGCTGAAAGAATCGTCCAGCAGCCCGCGGGCGGTCAGCGCCAGCCCGGTCTGGGTCCTGAGCTGGCCGGCCAGCAGCACGTCGGAACTGCCGTCCGCCAGGCCGGAGGTGGTGGAGAAATTCGCATCCGCCGTGCCGCGGAACACCTGGGCCACGGTGGCGGCGGCCTGCCAGCCGGCGGGGGCGTAGCGGGCCCAGTTCACCCCCATCACCAGGGTGGTGCCATCCTCGCGCGCGTCGCCCGAGGGGAAGCGCGACAGCGACAGCAGGTTGCCCTGGTCGAATTCGACGAAGCGGCTTTCGTCGATCGGCGCGGCGGGACCGTTCACATCGGTCCAGCCGAGCTGCATCAGCGGTTCCAGGAAATGCGTCACCCCGCCGCTGTTGGTCAGCGTCATCGGATAGCGCAGCGTCAGAGCCGCCCGTGGCGTGGTGCGGGTGATCTCGTTGCCGTAGGTGGTGTCGTCGGAGATGTTGAAGCGGTCGGCGGAGAACCCCATGCGCCAGTCGGCGCGCAGCCCGTTGTTGAAGATCCAGCTGCGTCGCCATTCCGCGTCGGCGGTGATCCGGGCGACATCGCGGCCGGTGATATTGGCGGGCGAGGTGCGCTGATAGGCGCGGCTGTCCAGCCCCAGCCGCAATTCGCCGCCCAGGGCCTGCGGGAACAGCCGGTGCTGATAGGAGAAATCGGCGATCCGGGTGGGGATCAGCGCCTCGTCCTCGCCGTCGCGCAGCGAATCGTAATGGATCGCCGCGGCACGCAGCAGGCTGTCGCGGGTGGCGCGGCTCAGCTCCACCTGGCTGCGCAGCCGGTCGTAATCGTGCAGCCCGTAATCGACCAGATAGGCGTTGTCCGAGGCGGTCTTGAGATCGAAGTTCAGCTTGAACCGGTTGCCGAGGTCGAATTCGCCGGTGGCGAACATATAGCCGCGCGATTCATCGGGCAGCAGATCGTCCCGGGTATAGGCGCCCTCGACCTCGATCCGGCCGTGGCGGAAGGCCTGACGATAGCGCAGCCCCAGCGTTTCGGTCTTGGGCGAGAGATAGGGGGTGACCGTCAGGTCGCGGCTGTCGCCGATCCGGAAGAAATAGGGCACCTTGATCCCGGTGCCGAGCTGCGAGGTGGTGCGGATCGACGGGATCAGGAAGCCGGTGGCGCGATCCAGCGACGGATCGGGCAGCCGCATCGCCGGGAAATAGAACACCGGCACATCGAGCACGCGAAGCTGCGCGCCCTTGAAATAGAGCTGCCGCTCCTGCTGGTCGTGGGTCACGCTCTGGGCGCGGATCTGCCACAGCGGCGGCCGGCCGTCGCCGCAGACATGGCAGGAGGTCACGGTGGTCTTGTAAAGCTGGGTATAGCGGCCGCCGACCCGCATCATCTGCAGCGACGCCAGCTGGACCTGCTGGTCGAAGACCATGCGCGCGCCCTGCAACAGCCCGTTCTGCAATTCGCGGTCCAGCTCGGCGGCATCGGCCAGAACCGTCATGTTGTCGCCCTGATCGATGCGGATCGGGCCTTCGATGTCGAGCCGGCCGGTTTCGCGGTCGAAGGTGATCTTCGAGGCCGACAGCCGGGTGTCGCCCTGGAAGGCCTCGACATGGCCTTCGGCTACCAGCCGCCGTTCCGGGGTGATGAAGACGCTGTCGGCCACCAGCATGGCCGGCGTCACCTCGGTTTCGCTGGCGATGGCCGGTGCCGGTGGCAGGCTCTGCGCCGCGAGCCGCGCCGGCAGCGCCGGGCTCAGGGCCGCGATCAGGGCCAGCGGGATCAGTCCGTTCAGGTTCATCCGTCCTCCGCATGCAGAAGCAGGCCGAGAGAGAGAAACAGCGCCGCCAGCGGTGGCGCCCAGGCCGAAAGCGCCACGGGGATCTGGCCGTTCTCTCCCAGGATTTGCGCGAAGTTGCGCACGAAGTAGAGCGCGAAGCCCAGCAGCACCGCGGTTAGCACGGCGCCGCCGGTGCCGCCGAAGCGGGTGTGGCGCATGGTGAAGGCAGCACCGACCAGCACCATGGCCACCAGAAACAGCGGCCGCGCCAGCGCGACCTGATACCAGACCCGGTGCCGGCGGGTGGAAAACCCGGCCTGATCCAGTTGGCGGATGGTCGCCGGCAGTTCGTAGATCGACACGCCAGACGGCCGGCCCAGGCTTTCGCGGATGCGGTTGCGGGTCAGCGTGGTGGAGATCCGCATGGTGTCATGCTCCACGGCGGATCCTTCGGGATTGGTGCCGGCGCTCAACGGCCAGACCTTGGCCTTGGTCAGGACCCAGGCGTCGGGCTCCAGCTGGGCCTTGTCTGCCAGGATGCGGCGCACCGGGATGCCGTCGGGGGAATAGGTCAGGATCGTCACGCCGAAAAGCGTGGCGGCATCGGCGCCGTGGCTGTCGGCATGGATTACCGATTGGCCGCGGGCGCTGCCCTGCCGCAGCCACAGCCCTTCGCCCGAGACCGACAGGATCGAGGCGCCGTTCTGGCCGCGGAACTGTTCCGAGAGCGTCGCATAGCGTTTCGAGGTCGCCGCCACGATCGGGTTCAGCAGTGCCACCGCCAGCACCCCGATCACCACCGCCACCACCGAGGGCGCGGCCAGCGCCCGGATGCCGGAGCGGCCGGTGGCGCGGGTCACCACCAGTTCCGAGCTGCGGGCCAGGCTGACGAAAAGCACCACCGCCGACAGGATCATGATCAGAGGGAGAATTTCGCTCATCGCGCCGGGGGCGTTCAGCAGCGACAGATGCAGCAGCTGTCCCAGGCTCACGTCCAGCCCTTCGAACCGGCGCAACTGTTCGATCAGGTCGATCAGCATCATCAGGGCCAGGAAAATGCCCCCGATCATGCCGAACGCCTGCAGAAAACGCCGGGCAAAGTAGCGGTCGAGGATCATCCGCGCCGCCCCGGGACCGGTGCGGAGATATGCGGATGGCCCGGATGGGCGGCCGGCGGGAATGCCGGCACAACAGGCAGCAGAATCGACCGGACGCGGCCGAAATCACGTGTAGGCACTGCAATCCCCCCGGAGCGGCCTTGGTCTTTCGGCGGACCTTAATGCAATTGTCTGGCGGGGAAAACTGCTATCTGGTCAAGCGCGGGCCACCGCGCTACCCATGGGAGGAGCTTTCGAAAAGCAACTGATATCGCAGGAGAACCATATGTCATCGCTGACCCCGATCCGCTTCGCCGACCTCGATCTGGACCGTCTGGCCGAGGCCCCGGGCCGCGTCGCGGTGGTTCTGCCGCCCGAAGGCACCCTGGATCCCGCCGCACGCCGCATCAACCGTCTGACCCGGGGTGCGCTCAAGCGGCTGGTGGAGAGCGAGCGCTTCGCCAAGATGAAGAGCGGCGAGGTCGTCAGCCTGGCCTGGCCCGCTGGCGTCGCCGCCGAGGCCGTCGATGTGCTGGTGCTGTCGAAACGCGCCACCGCGGTGGAGGCGCGCAAGGCCGGTGCCGCCCTGGCTGCCGCCGCCGGCACCGCGGCGCTGCTGCTGGCCGCCGGTAGTCATCGTCGCGCGGCGGAGCTGGCGATGGGCATCGCCCTGCGCCGCTACCGCTTCACCGCCCACAAGACCGGCGAGGCGGCGGCGGAGCGTTTCGGCGAGGTGACGCTTATGGTGCGCGATGGCGCTGCGACCGAGGCCGAGGCGACCGCCGCGCTCGCCGTCGCCGAAGGCGTGCATCTGACCCGCGATCTGATCAACGAACCCTCCAACGTGCTGACCACCACCGAATTCGCCCTCCGGCTGGAAGAGCTGCGGGCGCTCGGATTGGAGGTCGAGGTGCTGGAGGAACCAGCGCTGGAAGAGCTCGGCATGCGCACGCTGCTGAGCGTCGGTCAGGGCTCCGCCAGCCCGTCCAAGGTGGTGGTGATGCAGTGGAAAGGCGGCGAAGAGGGCGCGGCGCCGCTGGCACTGGTCGGCAAGGGGGTGGTCTTCGACACTGGCGGCATCAGCCTGAAGCCCGCCGGCGGAATGGAAGACATGACCATGGACATGGGCGGTGCGGGCACCGTGGCGGGCACCATGAAGGCGCTGGCGCTGCGCAAGGCGCGGGCCAATGTCGTGGGCCTGGTCGGGCTGGTGGAGAACATGCCCTCCGGCGAGGCGACGCGCCCCGGCGATGTCGTCACCTCGATGAAAGGCGACACGGTGGAGATCATCAATACCGATGCCGAAGGGCGGCTGGTGCTCTGTGATGTGCTCTGGTACGCGCAGGAGCGCTTCGCCCCGGCCGGGGTGATCGACCTTGCGACGCTGACCGGGGCGATCATCATCGGGCTCGGTCATCAGAACGCCGGCGTGTTCTCCAACGACGATACCCTGTGCAACGGCTTTCTCAAGGCGGCGGAGGCCGAGGGCGAGGGCGCCTGGCGGATGCCGCTGGGGGCGGCCTATGACCGGCAGCTGAAGTCACGGATCGCCGACATGAAGAACGTCGGCGGCCGGCCGGCCGGGTCGATCACCGCGGCGCAGTTCCTGCAGCGCTTCATCAAGGAGGGCACGCCTTGGATTCACCTCGACATCGCCGGGGTGGCCTCGGTCAAGGAATCCACCGCCTTCGCGCCTGCCGGGGCCACCGGCTGGGGGGTGATGGCGCTGGATCGCCTGGTGCGGGACCGGTTCGAGGCAGAGTGACCTGATGGGGGCTGCGGTCTTCTACCATCTGACCCGGCGCCCGGTGGAGGTGGCGCTGCCGCAGCTGCTGGAGAAGGCGCGGGGCGCCGGCTGGCGCATCGTGGTGCGCGGCACCGACCCCGGGCGGATGGACTGGCTGGACGAGAAGCTGTGGCTGGGCCCCGAAGAGGGGTTCCTGCCGCACGGGGTGGCCGGCGGCGCCCATGACGCCGATCAGCCGATCCTGCTGACCGTGGGGGCGGGGCCGGCGGCCAACGATCCGGCCTGCCTGATGACGCTGGACGGGGCTGAAGTGACACCGGAAGAGGTGCAGGCGCTGGAACGGGTCTGCATCCTGTTCGACGGGCTCGACGAGGAGGCGCTGCAGCGGGCGCGGGCGCAGTGGAAGGCGCTGACCGCGGCGGGATGTTCGGCACAATACTGGTCGGAAGAGTCCGGGCGCTGGGAGAAGAAGGCAGAGCGCTGAGCCTGTCCGGTCGTGGCAGGGGGCGCTGCCCCCGTCTCCTGCGGAGACTCCCCCGGGATATTTAAGGCCAGAAAAAGGGGGCGTGAGCGGCGCAGGGGCAAACGGTCCAGTGGCCCGTTTTGAGCCGCGCCCGGGCGGCGCTCCGGGGGGGCACGGGAGACGAACGCACCGGTGGACCGTTCCGCCGGAAAACGCGCTCCCCGCGCGGTTGCTGGTTCGTCTTGCTCCGACGCGAAACGGACGCGCGCCGGGACCCGGCGGTTCGGGATCGGCCTCTCCCGAGGGGGGCTCGGATCGCGTCAGGTCTTCCGCGACCGTGCGCTGCCCTCGTCTGGTTCTCGGGTGCGCTCTCGAAGGCGCGCGGTTCTGCCCCGGGCTTTCCCGGTCAGCGTTCCAGCACCAGCGTGCCGCGCGCGATCTCGATCCGGCCCCAGCGGTCGAGATAGGTCATGCCGAGCAGCGACTGATCCATCTCGCCGTCATTGACCCAGCCGCGCACCTTGCGATCCTCGACCGGGCCGAGCGAGATACGGTCGATCCGCACCGGCGCGGTGCGCACCTTGCCGTTGGCGGTGCTGGCGCGGGTGGTGAAGGCGAGATCGGCGGCAGCGATACCGGCGCGTTCGGCATCCTTGCGGCTGAGCACGACGCCGGTGGCACCGGTGTCGATCATGAATTTCACCGGCGCGTCGTTGACCAGCAGCGTCAGGTAGAAATGGCCATCGGGGGCGCGGGGCACCTCGATCCGGCCTTCGGTCGCCACGGCGGCGCGGCCGGGCAGAACCTCGCGGCGGATATCGTCCCAGAGCCCGACGGCGGCGATCACGCCGATGAAGATCAACGCCCAGCCGGCGGCCTGCTGCAGGGTGCGGCCCAGGGACAGCCGGTTGTGCATGACCAGCCAGAGGATCAGAACCACCCCGAGCAGGCCCAGATAGGCCAGGTTGCCGATATCCCAAGTATCCATCGCCGAAATCCAGTTGTGCCTGATCAGATATGTAGGGCGGGGCGGGGCCGGATGCCAGATCCGGGGGGCGGGTGGCAAAACGCGACAGGCCCGGGACGGTCCCGGGCCTGTCGGAAGTGCGGGATCGGATGCGGCCGGATCAGCCGGCGACCGATGCCTCGAAGATCGCCTCGACCGTGCCGGCCAGGGTGCCGTCGAAGTCGGTGGCCGATTGCTGTGCGCTCAGCCCCTCGGTCAGGGCGCGCGAGAAGGAGGCGATCATGCCGGTGTTCTTCGACAGCCGGTCGTTGGCCTCGGCCCGCGAATAGCCGCCCGACAGGGCCACCACGCAGAGCACCTGCGGATGATCGACCAGCGGTTTGTAGAGGTTGGCCTTTTCCGGCAGGGTCAGCTTCAGCATGACCTTCTGATCGGGCTCCAGCGCGTCGAGGTGCGCCTTGATCTCGGCCAGCAGGATCTCCTCGGCCTCGGCCTTGTCGGCGATGGAGATGGTCACTTCCGGTTCGATGATCGGGGTCAGGCCGTAGGAGAGGATCTTCTTGCCGATCTCGAACTGCTGGTCGACCACGGCCTTGATGCCGCTGGGCGAGGCGGCGTCGATGACCGAGCGCATCTTGGTGCCGAAGATGCCCTTGGCGACGGCCTTTTCCAGCAGCGCGTCCAGGTCGGGCATCGGCTTCATCAGCTTGACGCCGTCGACATCATCGGCCAGCCCCTTGTCGACCTTCAGGAAGGGGACGACGCCGCGTTCTTCCCACAGGTAGGTGGCGGTGGGGATGCCGTCGATCTCGCGGTCCATGGTCATCTCGAACAGGATGGCACCGATGATCTTCTCGCCGGTGAAGGCGGGGGATTTGATGATGCGCGAGCGCATCTCGTGGATCAGGTCGAACATCTCCGCCTCGGAGCCATAGGCATCCTCCTCGACGCCATAGAGCTTGAGCGCCTTGGGCGTGGAGCCGCCGCTTTGGTCGAGGGCGGCGATGAAGCCTTTGGCTGCACGGATCTGTTCGGTTTGCTTTTGTTTCGACATATGGATTTCCGCCCAAATTGACTGTGGTTCAGGTGAGGTGGGACAACCGGCCCCTTGTCCCCGTGCATAGGCAACAGGCCCGGGGGTTGCAATCTCGTTAGCGATAACTCGGCGGCGATCCGCGGCGGCGGCGCCGGGCGGGGGCAGCGGCTGGGCACTGCCCCCGGGGTCTGTCTCGGTCCGGTACCCCGGTCGGTCCGGCTCAGGCCGGTTCAGGCCGGTTGCAGCGCCGCGACGCCGGGCAGTTCCTTGCCCTCCATCCATTCGAGGAAGGCACCGCCGGCGGTGGAGATATAGGTGAAATCGGCGCCGGCGCCGGCCTGGTTCAGCGCCGCGACGGTATCGCCGCCACCGGCGACCGAGATCAGCGCCCCGGCGCGGGTCAGTGCGGCGGCCTTCTGGGCGGCGGCATTGGTGGCGGCATCGAAGGGGTCGATCTCGAAGGCTCCCATCGGGCCGTTCCAGATCAGCGTCTTGGCCTCTTCCAGCACCTTGGTGATCTCGGCCACGGTGGCCGGGCCGGCATCGAGGATCATCGCATCGGCGGGGCAGGCGTCGGCGGCCACGGTCTCATGCGCGGCGCCGGCCTTGAACTCGCGCGCCACGACCACATCGCTGGGCAGCAGGATATGGCAGCCGGTCTCCGTTGCCTTGGCGAGGATCCGCCGCGCGGTGTCGAGCATCTCGGTCTCGCAGAGCGATTTGCCGACGTCGATTCCCTGGGCGGCGAGGAAGGTATTGGCCATGCCGCCGCCGATGATCAGGTGATCGACCTTCTCGATCAGGTTTTCCAGCAGCGCCAGCTTGGTTGAGACCTTGGCGCCGCCGACCACGGCGACCAGCGGGCGTTCGGGCTCTCCTAGCGCGGCTTCCAGCGCCTCGAGCTCGGCCTGCATCAGCCGGCCGGCGCAGGAGGGCATCAGCTGCGCCACGCCCTCGGTCGAGGCATGGGCGCGGTGGGCGGCGGAGAAGGCATCGTTGCAGAAGACATCGCCGAGCTCGGCCAGTTCGGCGGCCAGGCCCGGGCAGTTCTCTTCCTCGCCGGGATGGAACCGGGTGTTTTCCAGGATCAGCAACGCGCCGGCATCCAGCGCGGCCACGGCGGCGCGGGCGGCGGGGCCGCGACAGTCGGCGCAGAAGGCCACCGGCAGATCGAAGGCCTGTTCCAGCGCCGGGATCAGATGCAGCAGCGACATCTCCGGTACATGCTTGCCCTTGGGACGGCCGAAATGGGCCAGAAGGATGGGTTTGCCCCCGGCTTTCAGGATATCCTGCAGCGTCGGGGTCAGCCGGCGGATCCTCGTGTCGTCGGTGACGGTGCCGTCTTCGATGGGCACGTTGATATCGACCCGGACCAGCACGCGTTTGCCGTCCAGCTCCATGTCATCCAGTGTATTCCAGCGCATCTCACATCCCAAAATAGGTTGGTTGTAATCCCGGGTTGTTTCCCTGCATTTGACCGCTTCGTCAATGCGTCACTTGGCTTTCGCGCCCGTCGCGCTTAGGTATCGGGACAAATGCTTATCGAGGAGCGAAAAATGGCCGAAATCAAGGATCCCGAAAACACCATCCTGATGGAACTTAAGGATGGCACCGTGGTGATCGAACTCCTGCCCGACGTGGCACCGGAGCACAGCGCGCGGATGAAGGAACTGGCGCGCGCCGGCGCCTATGACAACGTCGCCTTTCACCGGGTGATCGATGGCTTCATGGCGCAGACCGGCGACGTGAAGAACGGCAATATGGAGAAGGACTTCAACCTGCGCATGGCCGGCACCGGCGGTTCCGACCTGCCGGATCTGCCGGCGGAATTCTCCCGCCTGCCGCATGACCGTGGCACCCTGGGCGCGGCGCGCAGCCAGAACCCGAATTCGGCGAATTCGCAGTTCTTCATCAACTTCAAGGACAACCATTTCCTGAACGGTCAGTACACCGTCTACGGCCGGGTGATTTCGGGCATGGACTTCGTCGATGCGATCCTGCGCGGCGAGCCGCCGGCGCAGCCCGACCGCATGATCAGCGTCAAGGTCGCCGCGGATGTCGCCGATGCGTAAGCTGGCGCTCTCCGCCGTTCTGGCGGCGCTGGTCGCGGGACCGGCGCTGGCCACCGAGCTGACCATCGAGGTCGAGGGCGAGGGTGCCAATGGCACCATCGTCATCGACATGGCCGACGATGTCGCGCCCAACCATGTGGCCCAGATCGCCCGGCTGGCGAAAGAGGGGGCCTATGACGGCGTCGTCTTTCACCGGGTGATCGACGGCTTCATGGCGCAAACCGGCGATGTGCAGTTCGGCAAGCTGGGCGGCGATATGCGCCGTGCCGGCATGGGCGGCTCGGAGCTGCCCGACCTGAAGGCGGAGTTCTCGGATGTGCCGTTCGAACGCGGTGTCGTCGGCATGGCGCGGGCGCAGAACCCCGACAGCGCCAATTCGCAGTTCTTCATCATGTTCGCCCCGGGCCCCTTCCTGAATGGCCAGTACACGGTGGTTGGCCATGTGGTGAAAGGCATGGACGTGGTCGACAAGATCAAGCGCGGCAAGGGCCAGAACGGCGCCGTGATCGGTCAGCCCGACGTGATGAAGAAAGTCACGGTGAGCGAATGAACCCCGCCGGGGCCACCGGTTATGCGCCGCTCGACGTGCTCAAGCCGGTGGCCCCGGACATCAGTGACGATATCTGGCTGATCGACGGCCCGGCGATCAGCTTCTACCATCTGCCGTTCCCGACCCGGTCGACGGTGATCCGGCTGGCAGATGGCGGGCTCTGGGTGCATTCGCCGATCCGGCTGACCGATCCGCTGCGCGCGGCGATCGAGGCGCTGGGGCCGGTCCGGCATCTGGTGGCGCCCAACTGGATTCACTATGCCTTTGTCGCAGAATGGCAGGCGGCCTTTCCGCAGGCGGAAAGCTGGGCCGCGCCGGGGGTGACGGAGCGCGCCCGGTCGCGTGGCATGTCCCTGCGGTTCGATCATCTGCTGGGGGATGAGGCGCCGGAGGCCTGGGCCGGGCAGATCGACCAGCTGGTGGTCAAGGGCAGCCGCGTGCACCGCGAGGCGGTGTTTTTCCACCGCGCCAGCCGCAGCCTGATCCTGACCGACCTGATCGAGAACTTCGAGACCCGCAAGCTGCCCTGGTGGATGCGCCCGCTGGTCCGGCTGGCCGGGATCAGCGCACCGCACGGGCATATGCCGCCGGATATGCGCGCCACCTTCGACAAGGCGGCCCTGGGCGGCTCGATCCGGACAATGCTGGACTGGGGGCCGGAGCGGCTGATCCTGGCCCATGGCGCCTGGTATCGCGACAATGCCGCGGCAGAGCTGCGCCGCGCCTTCCGGTCGGCGCTGCGCTGATCTGGCGCGGCCCGCGTTCCGATCTTTCCGACCCGCAAAGAAAAAGCGCCCCGGGCGGGGCGCTTCGACAGCTTGGGACAATCACGGGGCTCAGCCGTCCCGGGATCAGATGTCCCTAGATCAGGCGTCGGTAGCCGGTGCCGCCGGCTTCGGCGCGGGTTTTGCCCCGGCGCTGAGCGGATCGTCCTGGCGCTGCACGGAGCCTTCGAAATGGGCGCCGCTCTCGATCGCGATGGTCTTGTGGATGATGTCGCCTTCCACCCGGGCGGTGGAGGTCAGCCGGACCTTAAGCCCGCGCACCCGACCGACGATCCGGCCGTTGATCACCACGTCATCGGCGGAGACTTCGCCCTTGATGGTGGCGGTTTCGCCGACGGTCAGCAGGTGGGCGCGGATGTCGCCCTCGACGGTGCCCTCCACCTGGATATCGCCGGTGGTCTTCAGGTTGCCGCTGACATGCAGGTCCGAGGACAGCACCGATGCCGGCGGTTTCGCCTTCGGTGCGGTGGATTTGAAGTCGCTCGGAGCCGGAGCGGCCGGAGCGGTCGTCTGAGCCGAGGAGCTCGACGTCTCGGACGATTTGGAGCCGGGTTCGTTGATTTTGCTCTTAGAAAACATTTCTCGCAGCCTTGATGTATGTCATGGGATTCACCGGCCTTCCGTTCACCCGGACTTCGTAATGCAGATGGGTGCCGGTGGACCGTCCGGAGTTACCCATATCAGCAATGTAGTCCCCGCGCGAGACCCTTTGGCCGACCTTCACATGCATGCGGGAGGTATGGGCGTAACGGGTCTCGATCCCGAAGGCATGTTGAATTGTCACCACCCGCCCGTAACCGGACATCCAGCCGGCCCGGGTGACGACACCATCCGCGGTGGCGTAGATCTTGGTGCCGTAGGGGCCGGCGAAATCGGCGCCGTTATGCATGCGCCGGCCGCCGGTCTTGGGATCGCGGCGATAGCCGAAGGGGCTGGTGAAACGGACGGAGGCATGGACCGGCTTGGCGAAGGGCGCCTTTTGCGCCGCCAGCCGGTAGAGGTTCAGCTGATCCATCTGGAACAGGATCTTGCTGGCGCGCAACTCGTCGGCGGAGGGTTCCGCCCCACGGGTGGAAAAGGTGATCGGGGTCAGCGGACCGCCCTGACCGTCATAGCCGCGGCGGACCTGCTCCAGAATGCGGTCGGGCGCCATGCCGGCCTGGCGGAACATCTTGTCCAGCGGCTCGACCGAGATCGCCATCGCCTCTTCCAGCTGGCGGAAAATCTGATCGTTGCGCTCGCGCATCAGGTCGAGCTCGAGCTCGAGAGAGTCGCGGTCCTCCAGCGCGGCATGGGCGTCGGCGCGGATCTGGTCGCGCTCACGGGCCACGTCGCTGAGCGCGGCGGTCATGAAATCCATCTGCGCCGCGGCCATCGGGGCGGAGGTCAGCGTCGACTGGCTGCTGCTCTCGGCCTTCAGCGCGGCCAGTGCCTTGCGTGCGGTTTCGCGGTCGCGCATGGTCTGGCGCAGGGTGGTCTGGATCACCTCGATCCCGGTCTCCAGCTCGCTCCGGCGGGTTTCCGAGGCCAGAAGCTCCGACTGCATCGCCGAAATCTGCCGCAGCGCGCTGTTGAACCGGGCCTGGGCGGCCAGCGCCTCTTCGGCGCGGGCGTCGCGTTCGGCGGAAAGCTGGTTCAGCCGGGTCTGGTACAGCCGCTGGTCGCGTTTGGCCTGATCGCGGAAGTTCCCGGAGCCGATGCTGTCCATCATCAGGATGGCGCTGGCGATGATCGCCCAGGCGACGATGACGCTGGCACCACCGAGCGCGATCAGCTGGGTGCCCGGTCGCAGCCGGATGAACCGGGTGTCGCTGTCGGATTTCAGAAAGACACGGCGTTCGGGGAACATCCGTGCCAGCAGTGAATGCACTTTGATTGCGAGTCTTGTGCGCAAACCGTCGTCCTTGTCCCATCCCCGGGGCGCAGTGCCCGGCAACCGCCCCAGAGGGGCGGTCGATCCCATGGCCCGAGTGCATAGCCGCCGCCTGTGGATTGGGCAAGTTTGTTGACGTGACTGAGCCGGAACCGGGGCGGGATATGGCCGAATGGGCGAAAATCCGCCGACTTCAAGGGCTTGGCGTTCACCCGGCGTTTACCTCCGGTGGCGCGCCCGGGCAGAGGCTCAGCCCGCGGGGCTGGCCTTGGGCGGGATCTGATCGGCCAGCGGCCAGTAGAAATCCGGCGGCAGCCCGGCCTCGGCGCGCTTTTCCTCGTTGAACGGCGGCTTCAGCGCGCCGTGGAAATATTTGCGCACCAAAGCGTGAAACACCTCCTTGGGGTCGGCGTTTTCCCGGCCGCAGAGGAAATGGAACCACTTCGAACCATAGGCGACATGGCCGACTTCCTCGGCATAGATGGTTTCCAGTGCCTTCACCGCCTGGTCGTTTTGCGCTTTGCGGAAAATGCCGATCATGCCGGGGGTGACATCGAGGCCGCGCGCCTCCAGCACCATCGGCACCACGGCAAGCCGGCCCATCAGATCCTCTGCGGTATCCTCGGCAGCCCGCCACATGCCGGCATGGGCGGGCAGGGCGCCGTAATGGCTGCCGAGGCTTTCGAGACAATCGCAGACCAGGTTGAAATGCTTGCTCTCCTCATCGGCCGATTTCACCCAGTCGTCATAGAACCCCGGTGGCATCGGCACATGGCCGAAGCGGGCGATGATGTCCCAGTGCAGATCGACGGCGTTCAGCTCGATATGCGCGACCGCGTGCAGCAGCGCGATCCGTCCGGCCGGAGATCCGGGCTTGCGCTTGGGCACGTCGCGTGGCGACAGCAGCTCGGGCGCGTTGGGGCGCGCCGGATGCAGCGGCGGCGTGGCGGTGCCCACGGCCATCGGGGTGGCTCCCTCTGCGCGGGAGGCGAACCAGGCTGCGGCATGGGCGCGCGACAGGGCGGTCTTTTCGCGGCCGTCGGCGGTGCGCAGCACCTCCTCGGCACGCTGGGCGAGGGTCAGGGGGGCGGACATCGGGGATACTCTGATCGGAAGACGCGGGTCGGAAGGGCGCTGGTCGGGAGGAGTGGGCGGCGCCGCGGGCGCCACCCCTGAGAGGCGGGGGGAACCCGGGGCTCAGCCGGCCAGTTCTTTGACGGTGTCCAGCACCGCCTCGACATGGCCGGGGACCTTCACCTTGCGCCACAGGCCGGCGATCTTGCCTTCGGTGTCGATCACGAAGGTCGAGCGTTCGATCCCCATGGACTTGCGGCCGTACATGTTCTTTTCGACCCAGACGCCATAGGCCTCGCAGACCTTGCCGTCCTCATCCGACAGCAGCGGCACGGTCAGACCGTGCTTGGCGACGAATTTGTCGTGCTTGGCAACGGTGTCGCGGGAGATGCCGAAGACCTGGGCGCCGGCATCGGCGAAGGCTTGCAATTGCTCGGAAAAGCCGATGGATTCCTTGGTGCAGCCCGGGGTATCATCGCGCGGGTAGAAATAGAGCACGACGAGACTGCCGCGCAGGCCCGACAGGCTCACTTCGCCGCCGCCATCGCGGGGCAGGGTGAAATCGGGGGCGGTGTCGGACAGAACGGGCGATTGATCGGGCATCGGGCATCTCCGCTGAAACATGACTGAACTGATGGGTTCCATAATAGGCCGCCGCAGGCAACCGGAAACCCCGGACCCCGTGGCACGGACGGGGCGGTGCGGTGACGCGGCCTGATCCGGTGCGACCGGACCGGGAGACCGGGGAGCCGTCGCGGCGCCGGCTGCATCACGTGCGCCGGGCCGGGGTCTGGACCCTGCGCGGTACGCTGGTCGCGGTGATCTTCGGCGGGCTGGCGATCTATCTGATCGTCGGCACCAGCCTGCACCCGCCGCATTGGATGCGTGACCGGGTCGAGGCGCGGATCGAACGCAGCCTGAATGGTCTGCAGATCAGCTTCGGCGATATCGAGATGGTGATCCGCAAGGGCTGGCGGCCGCGACTGCGGCTGCGCGATGTGGTGCTGTCGGATCCTGACGGCCAGGTGGTGGCGCAGTTGTCCAATGCCGAGGCGAGCCTGGCGCTCAGGCCGCTTCTGCGCGGGCAGGTGCAGCCCAAGCGGATCGCGCTGAGCGGATTGCGCGGCGTGCTCCGGCGCGACAAGGACGGCGCGCTGAGCCTGATGCTGGCCGGTGAAAGCGCCAGAACCCGCACCGCCCAAAGCCTGTCGGAACTGATCGCGGGCTGGACCGGGACGCTGGCCAATCCGCAGCTGGCGGCGCTGGTCTCGGTCGATATCGACGCGGTCACCCTGCGCTATGAGGACGGGCGCAGCGGCAAGGTCTGGACCCTGGACGACGGCCAGCTGCGGCTGGACCGGACCGGGGAGGAACTGCGCATCGCCTCCAGCATCGCGGTGCTGAGCGGGCGCGATTACGCCAGCACGATGGAGGCGAACTATACCACCCGGATCGGTGCCAAGAGCGCCGATTTCGGTGTTTCGGTCCGCGACGTCGCCGCCACCGATATCGCGTCTCAGATCGTGGCGCTGGCCTGGCTCGATGTGCTGCAGGCGCCGATCTCCGGGGCGTTGCGCGGCAGTGTCGACGACACCGGCGTGCTCGGCCCGCTGTCGGCGACGCTGCAGATCGGTCCGGGTGCGTTGCAGCCGAACCAGGCGACCCGGCCGATCCGGTTCTCGGATGCGCGCAGCTATTTCACCTATCGTCCGGATACGCAGGAACTGATCTTCGACGAATTGTCGGTGGACAGCGCCTGGGGCAGGTCCTCCGGCGAGGGGCGGGCGCAGCTCGACGGTATCGATCAGGGCCGGCTGACCGGGCTGGTCGGGCAGTTCACCGTCAACCGCATGGAGATCAACCCCGCCGGGCTGTATCCGACGCCGCTGCGGCTGGACAGCGCGCTGATGGATTTCCGGTTGGAGCTGAACCCGTTCCGGGTCACGCTCGGGCAGATGTATGTCTCCGACGGGCAGAGCGGCGTGCATCTCTCCGGGCAGCTGGAGGCTGGCGGCAGCGGTTGGCGGCTGGCCGTCGATGGCGCCGTCGACAAGATGAGCCCGGAGCGGCTCTTGGCGCTCTGGCCGGCGACGGTGGCGCCGAAGCCGCGCGCCTGGGTCGAGGAGAATATCCTGGCCGGGGATATGTCCGACATCGACCTGGCGCTGCGGCTGACGGAGGGCGAGGCGCCCGAGATCTACGGCGATTTCGAATTCACCGGCGGCAAGGTGCGCTACAACCGCTTTCTGCCGCTGGCCGAGGATGTCACCGGGCAGGTCACGCTGGAGCGTAACCGGTTTGTCGTCAGCGCCGACAGCGGCCGGATCACGCCGGAGCAGGGCGGACCGATGGAGATCGCCGGAACCTCCTTCATCATTCCCGATATCGGGGTGCGGCCCGATACGCCGGCGGTGCTGAACCTGCGCAGCCAGGGCACCATCACGTCGGTGATGTCGGTGCTGGCCGGGCCGCCGATCCGCGCCTTGCGCGACACCACGCTGCCGGTCGACATGGCACAGGGCAGCGCCGCGGTCGAGGGGCGGCTGGCGTTTCCGATGAAGAAGGACGCGCAATACGAGGAGATGCGCTTTTTCGCCCGCGGCCTGTTGCAGGAGGTCAGCAGCGACGTGCTGGTGCCGGGGCAGCATGTCTCGGCCACCGCGCTGTGGCTGGAGACCGACCAGGACCATGTGCAGCTTTCCGGCACCGCCCATATCGGCGATCTGCCGGTGGTGCTGCGCTGGCAGCAGGCGCTGGGGCCGGGGGCGGCGAAGACCAGCCGGGTGGAGGGGCAGGTGGAGCTGTCGCAGAAGCTGCTCGACACCTTCGGGATCGGACTGCCCAAGGGTAGCGTCAGCGGTCAGGGCACCGGCCGCTTCGGGCTCGATCTGGGCGGTGGGGCGCTGCCGCATCTGACGCTGCGCTCCGATCTGCGCGGCGTCGGTCTGGCGATCCCGCCGCTGGGCTGGAGCAAGCCCGCCGCCGCCAGCGGGGCGTTCACGCTGGAGGGCGAGCTGGGCGAGCGGCCCAGGGTCGACCGCATGACCCTGCAGGCGGCCGGACTTGAGGCCACAGGCAGCCTGACCACCCGCGCCGACGGTACGCTGGACCGGGCCCGGTTCCCCACCGTCACGCTCGGCAACTGGCTGAGCGGCGCGGTCGATCTGGTCGGCCGTGGCAAGGCGGCCCCCGATATCAACGTGCTGTCGGGGCGGCTGGACCTGCAGGGGGCGCAATTCGGCAGCAGTGGCGGCGCGACGGGCGGCAGCAGCGCGCTGAACGTGGCGCTGGATCGGCTGCAGATCAGCGACGGGCTGGCGCTGACCGATTTTCGCGGCGCCTTCACCACCACCGGCGGGCTGCAGGGCAATTTCACCGGTCGGCTCAACGGCCAGACCGCGGTGTCCGGCAGCCTGCAGCCGAAGGGCGCGCGCAGCGTCATTACCGTCACCTCTGAGGACGGCGGCGGTGTGTTCCGCTCCGCCGGGGTTCTCGATCAGGCGCATGGCGGTGCCTTTTCGCTGGTGCTGACCCCGGTGGGTGAGGCGGAAGGGTATTACGACGGGCACCTGAAGGTCACCGGCACCCGGGTGAAGGACGCCCCCGCCATCGCCGCGCTGCTGAATGCGGTGAGCGTGGTGGGGCTGCTGGACGAGATGTCGGGGCAGGGTATCCAGTTCTCCGAGGTGGAGGCGCGGTTCCGGCTGGAACCCGACCGGCTGGTGGTGCTGGAAAGCAGCGCGGTCGGCCCCTCCATCGGCCTGTCGATGGATGGCTACTACGATCTGAAGAATGCCAGGCTGAACATGCGCGGGGTGATCTCTCCGGTCTATATGATCAATGCCATCGGCAGCCTGCTGACGCGCAAGGGCGAGGGGATGATCGGCTTCAATTACACCCTGACCGGACCGGCCTCCGACCCTTCGGTTCAGGTCAATCCGCTGAGCGGTCTGGCCCCGGCGATGCTGCGCGATCTGTTTCGCGGCGAACGTCCCACGGTGGAGGCCGCGCCGGAGGAGACGCCGGGGACGACCGGCGATCAGCCCGATACCGCCCCCGTGCCGCCGGAGCCGTCGCCAGAGCGGTTCAGGCCACATGGCGGCGACCGGTGAAGCCCATGGTCAATCCCTGACGAGAGGCCTATAGCGCGCCCCATGAAACTGAGCGATTTCGATTTCGACCTGCCCGAGTCCCTGATTGCCACCCGTCCCGCCCATCCGCGCAGCTCTGCCCGGTTGCTGGTGGCCGAGGGGGGAACGATCCACGATGCCCATGTCTTCGATCTGCCGGGCTGGTTGCGGCCCGGCGACCGGCTGGTCCTGAACGACACGCGGGTGATCCCGGCGCGGCTGAGCGGGCTGCGCCATCGCAGCGGCGCCCAGGGCGAGACGGCGGCGCGGATCGAGGCGACGCTGCTGGAACCGCGCGCCGATGGCAGCTGGGCAGCACTGCTGAAACCGCTGAAGAAGATCCGCGCCGGCGAGGAGATCGTGTTTTCCGAAAGGCTCTCTGCCACGCTGGAGGGCGTTGCGGAAGGGCAGGGCCATCTGCGCTTCAACCTGACGGGGGAGGATTTCGACGCCGCCCTGGCAGAGGCCGGTGCCATGCCGCTGCCGCCTTATATCGCCGCCAAGCGGCCGGCGGACGAGCAGGATAAGACCGATTACCAGACCGTCTGGGCCCGCACCTCGGGCGCGGTGGCGGCGCCCACCGCGTCGCTGCATTTCGATGAACCGCTGCTGGCGCGGCTGCGCGACATGGGGGTCGGGATCACCTTCGTCACGCTGCATGTGGGAGCCGGAACCTTCCTGCCGGTGAAGGTCGAGGATGTGACCACCCACAAGATGCATGCCGAATGGGGCGAGGTGACCCCCGAGGCCGCCGCCGAGATCGCGGCCTCCCGGGCTGCCGGCGGCCGCATCGTGCCGGTCGGCACCACGGCGCTGCGGCTGATCGAAAGCGCGGCGCGGGCCAGTGGCGCCATCGCGCCCTGGCGGGGAGAGACAGACATCTTCATCTACCCCGGGTTCGACTTCCGGGTGACCGACGCGCTGATGACCAATTTCCATTTGCCCAAATCCACCCTGCTGATGCTGGTGTCCGCCCTGATGGGGCAGCAGAGCATCCGCGACATCTATGCGCACGCGGTGGCGGAGGGGTATCGCTTTTTCTCCTATGGCGATGCCTCGCTGCTGATCCCACCGGCCTCTGCGCAACGGTTGCACGATCCGGACCCCCTGGGGTAGGCATCGGATCGGGCGCGCGGCGCAAAAGCGACCCGTCACGTCGCAGGCAGAACGGACGCCCTGCCGGGGCGACGCCTAGCACGGGATGAAGGGCGGCAGGGCGCGAAGGCCTGGCGGAACGAAACACGGGTGACAGACGGAGGCCCCGATGCATCAAGTTCTCTCCAGCGCCTGGGCGCTGCTTCTCGGCATGGGCATGCTGATGATCGGCAACGGCCTGCAGGGCACGTTGCTGGGTGTGCGCGGTGAGATCGAAGGGTTCTCGACCTTTCAGATGTCGGTGGTGATGTCGGCCTATTTCCTCGGCTTCCTCGGCGGTTCCCGCATGGCGCCGGAGATGATCCGGCGGGTCGGTCACGTCCGGGTGTTCGCTGCGCTGGCTTCTTTCATCTCGGCGGTGATGATCCTTTATCCGACCTTCGCGCATCCGATTGCCTGGGCGCTGGGCCGGGTGGTGATCGGCTTCTGTTTCTCCGGCGTGTATGTGACCGCGGAGAGCTGGCTGAACAACGCCTCGAACAACGAGAACCGCGGCAAGGCGCTGTCGCTCTACATGATCGTCCAGATGGCCGGGATCGTGGTGGCGCAGGCAATGATGCTGCTGGGAGATCCGGCTGGCTATGACACCTTCGTCCTGGCCTCGGTGCTGGTGTCGATCTCCTTCGCGCCGATCCTGCTGTCGATCAGCCCGACGCCGGCCTTCGCCACCACCAAGCCGATGAGCCTGAAGAAGCTGATGCAGACCTCGCCGCTGGGCTGCGTCGGCATGTTCCTGATGGGAGGCGTCTTTGCCGCGCAATTCGGGATGAGCGCGGTCTATGGCGCCCGGGTCGGGCTGACCGTGGCCGAGATTTCCGGCTTCGTCGCCACCTTCTATGTCGGCGCGGTGCTGCTGCAATATCCGCTGGGCTGGCTGTCGGACCGGATGGACCGGCGGATCCTGATCCTGCTGGTGGCGGCCGGTGGCGGCTTCGGCGCGGTGCTGGGCATGGCGCTGGGGGGCGTCTACGGCTTCCTGCTGGTCGCCGCCTTCGTGATCGGTGGCATGACCAACCCGCTCTATTCGCTGCTGATCGCCTATACCAACGATTATCTCGAGCATGACGACATGGCGGCCGCCTCCGGCGGGCTGATCTTCATCAACGGGCTCGGCGCCGTCGCCGGGCCGCTGGTGACCGGCTGGCTGATGGGCGACGATGTCTTCGGCGCGCCGGGCTTCTTCCTGGTGATGGCGGCGCTGCTGTTCCTGCTGGCGGCCTACGCTCTCTATCGCATGACCCAGCGCCCCTCGGTGCCGGTGGAAGAGACCGGGACCTATGCGCCGATGTCGCCATCCTCGACGCCGGTCGCCGTCGAGGTGGCCCAGGAATACGCCATCGAGGCCGAGCAGGATGCGCAGGATGATGCCGAAGCGGCCTGAAACAACACGGAATGTTGCCGATGTCGTATTTTGTGACTGTTCTGTGACGACAAGCTGTGTCCAGAATATGGGACAGACCTCAGAAACAGCCCCTCGGAGGAGGAGGAGCCATGGAGACGCCCGCAGAAATTCTCAAATTCTGGCTCGATGACGCCGGTCCGGCGAAATGGTATTTGCAGGACGATGGCTTCGACGAAGACATCCGCACGCGGTTCTTCGACACCTGGGAGGGGGCGCGCGCCGGGCGCTTTTCGCTCTGGCTGACCTATCCCAGCGGCATGCTGGCCTATATCATCCTCACCGATCAGTTTCCCCGCAACATGTTCCGGGGGGACAGCCGGTCCTATGCCACCGACCGCGCCGCGCTGGCCGCGGCCAAGGTGGCGATTTCCAAGGGCTGGGACATGAAGATCGACGAGCCGGCGCGGCAGTTCTTCTATCTGCCGCTGATGCATTCGGAGAGCCTGTGTGATCAGGACCGCTGCGTCCGGCTGATGCTGGAGCGGATGCCCGAGACCGGCGCCAGCAACATGCTGCACGCGCGTGCCCATCGCGAGGTGATCCGCAGCTTTGGCCGGTTCCCCTATCGCAATGCGGCGCTGAACCGGCCCGCTACCCGGCAGGAAGAGGCCTATCTCTCCGCCGGCGGCTATGGCGAGACGGTGCGGGCGCTGCAGGCGGCGGGCTGAGGTCCGGGCCTCAGTTCCCGCTCTGCCCGGGCTGCGGACAGCTGCGCCAGGCGTCGGCCCGGTCCATGAACCGGTCGACGCCGGTTTCCACCGCGCGATCCATCATCCGGGTCGGCATGTTGGCCAGCGTGGTCAGCCGGGTCTGGGCGACCTCCATCCGCGCATCCAGTGTCGCGAGCCGCTGATCCAGCCGCAACAGGGCTGCGGGGCGATCCTCGGTCTCGTCCCATTCCAGCCGGGCGAGGGTGGCGCGCAGATCCTCCAGTTCCTGGTTCAGGGTTCTCAGATCGTCGCGCAGCGGCCCGACGATCTGTTCGGTGCCGACGAAATCCTCCATCACCGATCGCGCCGTGCCCGAGGCCTTCCAGAACAGGAAGAGACAGACCGCCGCCAGGATCAGGGTCGCGTTGAGCAGGGCAAGCAGAAGGTCTTTGAGGATTCGGGCCATGGTACTCTCTTAAAATCGAAAAGACTTGGTCGCCTCCCGGTGGGCGGGATGGGCGGAGGATTGTCGGAATGGTTTCAGATCGCGGGGGCAAGGGGAAGAAAAATCAGCCGCCCCGCCGGGTAAGGCGTTCTGAGCGTTGCAGAACCGGATCAATGCGGGATCGGCTGCGCGGTCCCCGGATGGCATCGCCGCATCGGCGCGTAGGGCGGTTGCGGCGCCTGAAGATGTAGTTTAATGTTAAACTAGTTCTGGAACGCTTCTGCGCCGGGGGGATGCCATGGCCGCGAAAACTTTTGATCTTATCGTTATCGGTGCCGGACCGGGCGGCTATGTCGCCGCGATCCGCGGTGCGCAGCTGGGGCTGAAGGTGGCCGTGGTGGAGCGTGAACACCTCGGCGGCATCTGCCTGAACTGGGGCTGCATTCCGACCAAGGCGCTGCTGCGCTCGGCCGAGGTGTTCCATCTGATGGAGCGCGCCAAGGAGTTCGGCCTGTCGGCGGAGAAGATCGGTTACGATCTGGACGCGGTGGTGAAACGGTCGCGCGGGGTGGCGAAGCAGCTGTCCGGCGGCGTCGGCCATCTGCTGAAGAAGAACAAGGTCACCGTCCTCATGGGCGAGGCGACGCTGACGGCCAAGGGCAAGGTCAGCGTCAAGACCGACAAGGGCAGCGAGGAGCTGGAGGCGAAGAACATCATCCTTGCCACTGGCGCCCGGGCCCGCACCCTGCCGGGGCTGGAGGCCGACGGCGATCTGGTCTGGACCTACAAGCACGCGTTGAACCCGCCGCGAATGCCGCAGAAGCTGCTGGTGATCGGCTCCGGCGCGATCGGCATCGAATTCGCCAGCTTCTTCCACACGCTGGGGGCCGAGACCACGGTGGTCGAGGTGATGGACCGGGTGCTGCCGGTGGAGGACGCGGAGATCTCCGCCTTCGCCAAGAAGCAGTTCGTCAAGCAGGGCATGACCATCATGGAGAAATCCATGGTCAAGCAGCTGGACCGCGGGCAGGGCAAGGTGACCGCCCATATCGAGACCGGCGGCAAGGTCGAGAAACAGGAGTTCGATACCGTGATCTCGGCCGTGGGGATCGTCGGCAATGTCGAGAACCTTGGGCTGGAGGCGCTCGGGGTGAAGATCGACCGCACCCATGTGGTGGTCGATGAATACTGCCGTACCGGGGTCGAGGGGCTCTTTGCCATCGGCGATATCGCCGGCGCGCCCTGGCTGGCGCATAAGGCCAGCCATGAAGGCGTGATGGTGGCCGAGCTGATCGCCGGCGGCCATCCGCATGCGGTCCGGCCCGAAAGCATCGCCGGCTGCACCTATTGCCACCCGCAGGTGGCCTCGGTCGGCTATACCGAGGCGAAGGCGAAGGAACTGGGCTATGACGTCAAGGTCGGCCGCTTCCCCTTCATCGGCAACGGCAAGGCCATCGCGCTCGGCGAACCCGAGGGGATGATCAAGACCGTCTTCGACGCCAAGACCGGGGAGCTTCTGGGCGCCCATATGGTCGGTGCCGAGGTGACCGAGATGATCCAGGGCTATGTCGTGGGGCGGCAGCTGGAGACGACGGAAGAAGATCTGATGAACACCGTCTTCCCGCATCCGACGCTGAGCGAGGCGATGCATGAAGCGGTTCTGGACGCCTACGGGCGGGCGATCCACTTCTGATCGGTAATCTCTGATCCGTGGCAGCCGCCTTCGCCAATCGGTTCCGATCGGCGGTGGCGGCTGGGATATGAACGGGCCCCTTGCGGGGCGCGTGCCTCCGGCGGGGATATTTTCAGCCAGAAAAAGACCGGCGCGGAGAGAAGGGGTCGGGCGCGGCGATCAGAGCTTTTCGATCTGGCCGCCGGCGCGGATCCAATGGCCGAGCCCGCCGATATTGTG
The DNA here is from genome assembly GCF_030164425.1 of Pseudodonghicola flavimaris. Lineage (GTDB taxonomy): Bacteria > Pseudomonadota > Alphaproteobacteria > Rhodobacterales > Rhodobacteraceae > Pseudodonghicola > Pseudodonghicola flavimaris. The sequence continues at coordinate 396,106 of NZ_JASNJD010000001.1, forward strand.
GACATCCTTGTAGCCGAGCTTTTCCAGCAGCGCCGCGGCGCGGCCCGACCGGCCGCCGCTGGCGCAGTAGCAGGCGATCCGGCTCTCCGGTGTCAGCTTGCCGCAGAACTCCGGGTGGCGCGGATCGCAGAGATCCTGCAGCCGCATCAGCGGGATGTGCAGCGCGCCCTTCGCCTTGCCGGAGGCGGCAACCTCGGCATGGTCGCGCACATCAATGACGATCACATCGCCCGCCGCTGCCGCCGCCACGGCCTCTTCTGCGCTCAGCCCGGGGGTGCGGGCCTGTCTGAAAAACATCATGTTCCTGCCTTTCGTGAAGATGCACGGTCGCCGGGGCGGCCGGGTGCCCATGATATAACATTCTGAAAAGTGAATACAAATGGGGGAGCCGGCAAAAACGCTTTCGTTCCCTCTTCGTTCGCTCTTTTCGGTTGGAGACTCGCGCTCGCTCGCCTATCTGTGGGGCAATCTAGGCGGGGATGTCATGGCCGAGCTGAAGAACATCGAAGTGCGCGGCGCGCGCGAACACAACCTCAAGAGCATCGACGTGGATATTCCGCGCGACGAGCTGGTGGTGATCACCGGCCTGTCGGGCTCGGGCAAATCCTCGCTCGCCTTCGATACCATCTATGCGGAAGGCCAGCGCCGCTATGTCGAGAGCCTCAGTGCCTATGCGCGGCAGTTCCTCGACATGATGGAGAAGCCCGATGTGGATCATATCAGCGGCCTGTCCCCGGCGATCTCCATCGAACAGAAGACCACCAGCAAGAACCCGCGCTCGACCGTCGGCACGGTGACCGAGATTTACGATTACTTGCGGTTGCTCTTCGCCCGCGCCGGCACCCCCTATAGCCCGGCCACCGGCCTGCCGATCGAGGCGCAGCAGGTGCAGGACATGGTCGACCGGGCGATGGGGCTGGAGGAGGGCACCCGTGGCTATCTGCTGGCGCCGATCGTCCGCGACCGCAAGGGCGAGTACAAGAAAGAGTTCCTGGAGCTGCGGAAACAGGGGGTCCAGCGGGTCAAGGTGGATGGCGCGTTCTATGAGCTGGACGAACCGCCGACGCTGGACAAGAAGTTCCGCCATGACATCGATGTGGTGGTCGACCGCATCGTCGTGCGCGAGGGGATGGAGACCCGGCTGGCCGACAGTTTCCGCACCGCTCTGGATCTGGCCGATGGCATCGCCATTCTGGAAACCGCGCCGCGCGACGGCGAGGGGGATCCGGAGCGGATCACTTTTTCCGAGAATTTCGCCTGTCCGGTCAGCGGCTTCACCATTCCGGAGATCGAGCCGCGGCTGTTTTCCTTCAACGCCCCCTATGGCGCCTGTCCCGACTGCGACGGGCTGGGGGTGGAGCTGTTCTTCGACGAGCGGCTGGTGGTGCCGGATCAGACGCTGAAGGTCGCCGACGGTGCGCTGGCGCCCTGGCGCAAGGGCAAGTCGCCCTATTTCCTGCAGACCATCGAGGCGATCGCCAAGCATTACGGTTTCGACAAGAACGCCCGCTGGAAGGATCTGCCGAAGAAGGTGCAGAAGGTGTTCCTCTACGGCTCCGATGAGGAGGAGATCGCCTTCCGCTATGACGAGGGCGGCCGGGTCTATCAGGTGTCGCGGGTGTTCGAAGGGGTCATCCCCAATATGGAACGGCGCTATCGCGAGACCGATTCCAACTGGGTGCGCGAGGAATTCGAACGCTATCAGAACAACCGCCCCTGTCACAGCTGCGGTGGCTACCGGCTGAAGCCGGAGGCGCTGGCGGTGAAGATCGGCGGGCTGCATGTCGGCCAGGTGGTGGAGATGTCGATCAAGCAGGCGCTGGCCTGGGTCGATACCGTGCCGGAGAGCCTGTCGGCGCAGAAGAACGAGATCGCCCGCGCGATCCTGAAGGAAATCCGCGAACGGCTGGGGTTCCTGAACAACGTCGGGCTGGATTACCTGACGCTCAGCCGCAATGCCGGCACGCTGTCGGGCGGCGAAAGCCAGAGGATCCGGCTGGCCAGCCAGATCGGCTCTGGTCTGACCGGGGTGCTCTATGTGCTGGACGAACCCTCCATCGGGCTGCATCAGCGCGATAACGACCGGCTGATCGAAACGCTGAAGAACCTGCGCGATCAGGGCAATACGGTGATCGTGGTGGAACATGACGAGGATATGATCCGGCAATCGGATTATGTCTTCGACATCGGCCCGGGGGCGGGGGTGCATGGCGGCCAGGTGGTTGCCCATGGTACGCCGCAGCAGATCGCCGCCGATGCGGCCTCGATCACCGGGCAATATCTGTCCGGCGCGCGGGAGATCGCCGTGCCAACAGAGCGGCGCCCGGGCAACGGCAAGGCGATCACCGTGGTCAAGGCCACCGGCAACAACCTGAAGAATGTCACCGCCGATTTCCCGCTGGGGCAATTCGTCTGCGTCACCGGCGTGTCGGGCGGCGGCAAGTCGACGCTGACGCTGGAGACGTTGTTCAAGACCGCCTCGATGCGGCTGAACGGCGCCCGCCAGACGCCGGCGCCCTGCGAGACGATCAAGGGGCTGGAGCTGCTCGACAAGGTGATCGATATCGACCAGCGGCCGATCGGGCGGACGCCACGGTCGAACCCGGCGACCTATACCGGCGCCTTCACCCCGATCCGCGATTGGTTCGCCGGCCTGCCGGAAGCGAAAGCGCGTGGCTATAAGCCCGGGCGGTTCAGCTTCAACGTCAAGGGTGGTCGCTGCGAGGCTTGCCAGGGCGACGGGGTGATCAAGATCGAGATGCACTTCCTGCCCGATGTCTATGTCACCTGCGAGACCTGCAAGGGCAAGCGGTATAACCGGGAAACCCTGGAAATTCAGTTCAAAGGCAAGAGCATCGCCGATGTTCTTGATATGACGGTTGAAGAGGCGCAGACCTTCTTCAAGGCGGTGCCCTCGATCCGCGAGAAGATGGATGCTCTGCAGCGTGTCGGGCTGGATTACGTCAAGGTCGGCCAGCAGGCGACGACGCTGTCGGGGGGCGAGGCGCAGCGGGTGAAACTGTCGAAAGAGCTGAGCCGGCGGTCAACCGGCCGCACCCTCTATATCCTCGACGAACCGACCACGGGGCTGCATTTCGAGGATGTGAAAAAGCTGCTCGAAGTGCTGCACGAGCTGGTCGATCAGGGCAATACGGTGGTGGTGATCGAACATAACCTCGACGTCATCAAGACGGCCGATCATATCATCGATATCGGGCCCGAGGGCGGCGATGGCGGCGGGGAGATCGTGGCCACCGGCACGCCGGAACAGGTGGCGGAGAACCCGCGCAGTCATACCGGGCGCTATCTGAAGCCGCTGCTCGATCCGAAACGCACGGCGGCGGAATGAGCGATCGCGGCAGCCTGGGGCTGGCGCTCGGCTCGGGCGGGGCCCGCGGCTGGTGCCATATCGGCGTCCTGCGCGCGCTGGAGGCGCAGGGCGTGCGTCCCGGGATGGTGGCGGGGTGTTCGATGGGGGCGCTGGTGGGGGCCGCCTGGGCGGCCGGGCAGCTCGATGCGCTGGAGGACTGGGCGCGGGGGCTGACCAGCACCAGCTTCATGTCGATGATCGATCTCAGGCTCGACCGCAGTGGCCTGATGCGCGGGGCGGCGATCATGGATCTGCTGCGCGATCTGGGGCTGCCCGAGACCATCGAGGAGCTGGAGGTGCCCTTTGCCGCTGTCGCTACCGATATGGAGACCGGGCGCGAGGTCTGGCTGCGCGAAGGGCCGTTGGTGGATGCGGTGCGCGCGTCGATTTCGTTGCCGGCGATTTTTCGGCCACATCGGGTGGATGGGCGCTGGCTGCTCGATGGCGGGCTGATCAACCCGGTGCCGGTGTCCGCGGCGCGGGCGCTGGGGGCGCGGCGGATCCTGTCGGTCAACCCCAACGACAAGGCGGGCGGGCCGCTCTGGACCCCGTCGGAGGGGCGGATGTGGTCGGCGTTGCGGGCGCCGGAACTGTTGGAGAAACTGCCCGATCCGCTGCGCCGCTGGCTGCCGGAGGCCGACAAGGGGCCGGAGGAGCCGGATTATTTCGATGTGGTCTCCACCTCGATCGACGTGCTCACCGAGTTCCTACGCAAGAGCCGCGAGGCCGCCGATCCCGCCGATCTGGCGCTGGCGGCGGATCTGACGGATATGTCGACGCTGGAGTTCTACCGCGCCGGTCATGCGATCTCAGAAGGCAACCGGATCGCCCGAGCGGCGCGCGACCGGATTGCCGAACTGGCGGGACCATAGCGCAGGCGTCCTGCAGGCAGGCGCGCTCTGTCCCTGGGGGGTGGTGATGGCCTCAGTCGGCCTCGTTGGTGCTGACGTTCAGCATCGAATAGATCGGGCAGGTGCCCAGCAGGCCGGAGGCCATCGGCAGCAGGCCCAGCAGAAAGATCCAGCCGTAGGACGTGCCGGAGAAGACGGTATAGGCAATCAGCATCGCGGCCCCCAGCAGGATGCGCCCGATGCGGTCGATATTTCCAAGATTACTGTTGAACATGAGTTTCCTCGTCGCCTGGCTTTGCCTCGGGTCAGCTTGGCGGCGGCCGGCTTAACGAAGAATGAAGGCCCGCATGGGGCCTTCATCTAAATCGCGACAATTCTCACGACATGCCGGGGCGGGGGCGGATCATCCCGCCGCCGTCAGTTCAGGATCGCGGCCACGGCCCCGATCAGGTTCAGTACCTTCATGGTGTCGCGGTCGACCAGATAGATATAGTCGCCGGAACGATAGTAGGTCTGGCGTGGATCGAGGCCGTAGCGATCGGGCCGTTCGATCAGGATATAGTCGCCGCGCAGGTAGTCGCCGCGGGTGTAGACATGATGGTGATCGTAATCATCATCATACCGCTGTTTTGCGTGCCCCGGCGGCTGGCAGCCGTTGCCTTTCTTGGCTAGGCCCGGCGGGCAGCCCTTGGGGCCGCCGGCCAGGGCGGCGGCTGGCATCACGGCGGGGGACAGGGCCAATGCGGTGGCCGCTGCCAGGATCGGGGTCATCAGGAACTTGTTGCGCATAGCTGCACCTCCTTTTGCCTGTCTGGGATGTGAGGGCAGTGGCGGGGGATGCCAAGCCGAGCCGCAGGGATAGAGACAAACGCGCGGCCTGTCGCCGGAAACCGGCGGCGGGTCCGGCGAAATGCCGCCGCCCGGACGCGGCGGCGATCACGACCCCGTGAGGAGCAGGCCGGGCGGCCGGTCGCCGCCCGATGCGTGGATCAGCTGCGGTGACGTTTCTCGAACCGCGGCAGCATGGCGCTGAAATCCATGCCCCTGCCATCTTCCTCCTCGACGAAGGTGGCATAGAGCGCTTCGGCCAGCTGCCCCATCGGCGTGTCGGCATCGGCGCTGCCGGCGGCCTGCTGGCTCAGCCGCAGGTCCTTCAGCATCAGCTCGGCGGCGAAGCCGGGCTTGTAATCGTTGTCCGCCGGGCTCGTGGGGCCGACTCCGGGGGCCGGGCAATAGGCGTTCATCGTCCAGCTGTAGCCGGAGGAGGTGGAGACCACATCGAACATCTTCTCGCGGTCGAGGCCCAGCTTGTCGGCCAGCGCGAAAGCCTCGCAGGTGGCGATCATGGTGACGCCGAGGATCATGTTGTTGCAGATCTTGGCGGCCTGACCGGCGCCGGGACCGCCGCAATGCACGGCCTTCTGCCCCATGATGTCGAACAGCGGCTTGACGACGGCAAAGGCGGGGGCAGAGCCGCCGGCCATGAAGGTCAGCGTGCCGGCCTGGGCGCCGCCGACGCCGCCGGACACCGGCGCATCCACCGCCAGCAACCCGGCGGCCTCGGCCTCGGCCGCGACGGCGCGGGCGCTGTCCACATCGACGGTGGAGCAATCGGCGAAGCAGGCGCCAGGCTTCATCGCCGGGATCACCTGAGCGGCCACATCGCGCAGGATCTGCCCGTTCGGCAGCATGGTGATCACCACATCGGCGCCGGTCGCCGCCTCGGCCGCGGTGGCGGCCATCTGCACGCCGTCAATCTCTACCGGCGCCATGTCGAAGCCGATCACCTCATGGCCGGGGGTGGCCAGATTGGCAGCCATCGGCGCGCCCATGTTGCCCAGACCGATAAACCCGATCCTCATCACTCTCTCCTCCCCTTCGAAAGTCAGCCCGTCCTCGCCCAGCGGGGCAAGCATGTGGCGCACGGCGGCATCGGGCAGGATGCCATCGGCGTGTTTCCATTGCGGGTTGCGGTCCTTGTCGATCAGCTGGGCGCGCACCCCTTCGAGAAAATCGCCATCCTCCATCGACCGCCAGGTGAAGCGGTATTCCAGCTCCAGCGCCTGACGGATCGTCGCCGCCTCGGCGCGCAGCCGCCGCAGCATCTCCAGGGTGCAGGCCATGGACAGCGGCGAATTGCGCCGCACCGCCTTCAGCGCGCTGGTCGCCAGCTCGCTGTCGGCGGCCTCCAGCGTGGCGCGCACCTCGTCCAGCGTCTCGGCGGCGAACAGCCTGTCGATCTCGTCCCGGGCCTCTGCCAGCGGCGCGGCGGGCGCGGGCTCGGCATGGGCGGCGACCTGCGCCACGTCGCCGGAGGCTTCGAGCAGTTCAATCAGATCGGCCCAGCGGTCGCGCGGGATGTAGTGGTCGGCGAAGCCTGCCAGGATCGTATCACCGGGGCCCATCCGGGCCGCCGTCAGCCCGAGGTATTCGCCCAGCCGCCCCGGCGCCCGCGACAGCAGATAGGTGCCGCCGACATCGGGGATCAGGCCGATCCCGGCCTCGGGCATGGCGATCTGGCTGGTTTCGCACACCACCCGGTGACCGCCGTGACAGCCGATGCCGACGCCGCCGCCCATGGTGAAGCCCTGCATCAGGCTGACCACCGGCTTGGGGTATTCGGCGATATAGGCGTTCAGCCGGTATTCGTCGCGCCAGAAGTCGCGCCCGTCGCGGTAGTTGCCCATGGTGCCGCTGCGATAGAGCGCGGCGACATCGCCGCCGGCGCAGAACGCCCGGTCGCCCTCGGCATCGATCACCACCAGGGCGATATCGTCGTCGCTTTCCCACTGCCGCATCGCCGCATCGATGGCCAGGCACATGTCGTAGTTCAGCGCATTCAGCGCCTGCGGACGGGTGAAGGTGATGCGCCCGGCGCGGCCGGTGACGCGGATGTCGATATCGCTGCTCATGACAGTGGCGCCTTTCAGCGGTTGGCCAGCATATGGCGCGCGACGATCACGCGCATGATTTCATTGGTGCCTTCGAGGATCTGGTGGACCCGAAGATCGCGCACCAGCTTCTCGATCCCGTAGTCGGCGAGATAGCCATAGCCACCGTGCAGCTGCAGGCACTGATCGACCACCTTCGACCCGGCCTCGGTGACGAATTTCTTCGCCATGGCGCAGAATTTGCTGGCGTCGGCCGTGCCCTGATCCAGTTTCCAGGCGGCCTGTCGCAGGAAGGTGCGGGCGGCCTGCAGCTCGATCTCCATATCCGCCAGCCGGAACTGCAGCGCCTGGAACTGATCGATGGGCTGGCCGAAGGCCTTGCGCTCGGACATGTACTGCAGCGTCAGGTTCAGCGCGGTCTGCGCCGCCCCCAGCGAACAGGAGGCGATATTGAGCCGGCCACCGTCGAGCCCCATCATCGCGTATTTGAAGCCGTCGCCCTCGGTTCCGATCAGATTGTCGGCCGCCACCTTGCAATCGTCGAACTGCACTTGGGCGGTGGGTTGGCTGCGCCATCCCATCTTGTCCTCAAGACCGCCGAAGCTGAGCCCGGGGGTGCCGTCCTCGACATAGAGGCTGGAGATCCCCTTGGGACCGTCGCCGCCGGTGCGCACCATGCAGACATAGGCATCGGAATAGCCGCCGCCGGAGATGAAGGCCTTGGTGCCGTTGAGCACATAGCCTTCGTTGGTCTCCTCCGCCCGGGTCTTCAGCGCCGCCGCGTCGGAGCCCGATCCCGGTTCGGTCAGGCAGTAGGACAGCACCGTGTTGAGGCTGAGCACATCGGGCATCACCCGCGCCTTCAGCGCCTCGCTGGCGAAGCTGTCGATCATCTTGGCGCACATGTTGTGGATCGACAGGAAGGCCGCCACCGAGGGGCAAGCCATGCTGAGCGCCTCGAACACCAGCGTCGCGTCCAGCCGGCTGAGCCCGGCGCCGCCGCCGTCCTCGCTGACATAGAGCCCGCCGAAGCCGAGCTCGCCGACCTCGGGCCAGAGCTGTTTCGGAATCGTGCCCTGGGCTTCCCAGTCACGGGCGAAGGGTGCAATCTTCTCCTGCCCGAACGCATGGGCCATGTCGAAGATCGCGGTCTGTTCCTCGGTCAGTGCAAAATCCACGCTACGCCTCCCCTCGGTCGTGTGAATTGAACGGTCGTTTTATTCCTACCTCTTGCAGGAATGCCGCATCAAGTCTCATTCCCGCAAATTGCCTTTGCAGAATTGTCGCGACGCCGGCAGCATGACCCAGAGCGCCGGCGCGGCAAAGGTCGAAAACTGCTGCCAAGGTTGTTCCTGACGACCCGGGACTTGACGTCGGCGCGGCGCAGCCGGGGCGCGGATCACAGGTCGGCGTGGAATTCCTCGATCAGATGGCGCACCACGGCCCGGGCCGGATCGGCGCCGCGCGCCGCCGCCTCGGCATGGACCCGGCGCTGCCGGGCGGCGCTGGTGCCACCTTCGGCCAGCCGGCGCAGCCCGGCGATCTCGGCATGGGTTCCCAGCGCCTCGGCATCCTCGGCCAGAAGCCCGCTCAGCTCCTCGATCGTCTGCAGCATCGGCTTGATCTGCCGTTCGCCGAAATCGATCAGCCCCTCGCTGGTGCCATAGCGCTGTGCCCGCCAACGGTTTTCCGCGATCAGGAAGCGGTCGAACTCACGCCAGCCGACGTTGCGCGCCCGCAGCCGCATCAGCATCCGGATCAGCGCCTGGGTCAGCGCCGCCAGCGCCAGCGCATCCTCCAGCCGGGGCGAGACATCCATGATCCGGGTCTCAAGCGTCGGAAACCGGTGCGAGGGGCGCAGATCCCACCAGATCTTGGTGGTATCCTCGATCACCCCGAGGTCGATCAGCGCGCCGGTGGTGCTCTCGTAATCGGCCCAGCTGGCGAAACGCGGTGGCAGGCCGGTGCGCGGCAGGTTGTCGAAGACCGACAGCCGGTAGGAGGCAAGGCCGGTATCCTCCCCCTGCCAGAACGGCGACGAGGTGGACAGCGCGAGGAGATGCGGCAGGAAATAGCTGAGCTGCGGCATCAGCGCCACCCGCAGCGCCGGATCCTCGATCCCCACATGCACATGCATGCCGCAGATCAGCATCCGCCGGGCGACGCCCCCCAGCGCATCCTGAAGGCTGTCATAGCGATCCTTGCGGGTGTGATGCTGCGCCTTCCAGTCGGCGAAAGGGTGGCAGCTGACCGCCAGCGGCGCCAGATTGTGTTCGGCGGCACGTTTCGCCACGGTGGCGCGCAGGCGGCGCAGGTCCTCGCGCGCCTCGGCGATACTGGTGCAGACCCGTGTGCCGACCTCGATCTGGCATTGCAGGAACTCGGGGCTGACCTGGCCCTCCATATCGTCCTGGCAGGCTCGCATCAGCGCCTCGGGCGCCTCGGCCAGATCCAGGCTGTCGCGGTCGACCAGCAGGTATTCCTCTTCGATGCCCAGGGTATAGCTCGTCTGCATGTGGACGCGGCGCTCCTCTCTGCGGTCGCGGTCCTCGGGGACCCCGTGATCCGGATCCAGTGAACCGCGCGCGGGCCCGAAAGCCAAGCGAAAAGCCGGGTGAAAAGCCTGGCGGCGCGGCATCGGCGGTTGCGGCCCCGGGGCGGGGAAGGCTAAGCAGCCGGGGCCAGATGGCTGCCCCCGCGCGGCAGTGTCGCGGCAAAGACGCAGGAACCACGGAGAGCCCGAGCCATGCCCAAGCCCCAGCCCCCTGAGATCGGTCCGCTGATCGACCGTCTGGACCCGGCGCGGCGGCGCCGGCTGGCGCGCTCGCTGGCCGAGGCCGAGACCGAACAGGCCCGGTTGCGCGCCTTCGAGGCTGCCGGCGGGCTCGACCGTCCGGCCTATGCGCTGTCACCGGGCATGGCGGAGGTCGATCTGGCGCCGATGATCGCCGGCGCGCGGACCCATGCCGCGGCGCTGGCGGGGCTGATGGACGCGGCGGGCAGCGAGAGCGGCTATCGCGCCGGCAACGGCTATTTCGACCGGCCGGATGCCGAGGCGCTCTATCTGATGATCCGCCGCTTTGCCCCGACGCGGGTGGTGGAGGTCGGCTGCGGCCATTCCACCCGCATCACCCGCCAGGCGATCCGCGATGGCGGGCTGGAGACCGAGCTTTTGGCCATCGACCCCTGGCCGCGCGCCGATATCGCCGATGCGGTCGACCGCTTCGAACAGAGCCCGGTCGAAACCGCCGATCCGGAGATCTTCGCGGCACTCGGCGCTGGCGATGTCCTGTTCATCGATTCCAGCCACCAGCTGCGGATCGGCAACGATGTGGCGCATCTCTTCTGCCGTATCCTGCCGGCGCTGGCACCGGGGGTGGTGATCCACGTCCACGATGTCTTCCTGCCCTATGAATACCCCAAGCGGTTCTTCTACGACTGCCCTTCCTGGGGGGAGCAATACATGCTGCACGGGGTGCTGCAGGGCGGCGGATACGAGATTCTCTGGCCGGGCTATTACCTGCAACAGGCCGATGCCGCGGCGGTGGCGGCACTGCCCTTCCTCGCCGAGGGGCGGGCGCAGAGCTTCTGGATGCGCAAGCGGTAGGGGTCTTTTTCTGGCCGTAAATGTCCCTGCCGGAGGCACGCGCCGCAGGCGCATTCGAACCGGTCGGGCTCTGCGGCTGCACCAGCAAGACAAAGGGCGGCCCGATGGACCGCCCCGACGTCTCTCGCAAAGGGTCTGGCGCTTACAGCAGCCGCACCTGGGTGCCGATCTGCACCAACGGATAGAGCGCCTCGACATGCTGGTTGTAAAGCCCGATGCAGCCGGACGAGCTCTGGCGGCCGATCTTGCGGGTATCATGGGTGCCGTGCACCAGATAGGCCGGCCAGTCCAGGTACATCGCGCGGGTACCCAGCGGGTTGCCGGGGCCGCCCTTCATATGGGCGGGAAGGCTGGGATCGCGTTCGCGCATCGATGGCGTCGGGGTCCAGCCCGGGTTCTCGGCCTTGCGCACGACCTTGGTATAGCCGCGGCGGGTCAGCTCTTCGCTCAGCGGCACGGAGGAGGGGTAGAGGCGATAGGTCTCGCCATCGGGGCCCCAGTAATGCACCGCGCGGCTGTCGATATCGGCCAGTAGGCAGCCGACGCCGAGGCTGTCGAAGTGATCCTCCCAATGCTGTTCGCGGAAGGAGGAGATATTGCGCCGTACCGGGAATTTGTCCCGGATCGCAGGTTCGTCCTGCGGGAAGGCGTCGGAGGATTGGGCGCGCAGCAGGGCCGGGGTCGCCAGGGTCACGGCGGCGCCGAGCAGCGCGCTGCGGCGGGTCATGCGGGAACTGGACATGGGCTCGAACCTCAAGAAATAGTGTTACGGGCAAAGATGTATTCAATTTCCCCGATGCAGGCCAGAGGCGAGCGGCGTCTGCGCCGGGTTCTCACGCCTTTGTTAGGGCCTGTGTGCGCAGAATGCCGCCGGTTTTCGCAGGGCCGGCCCTCTCGCGCCCTGGCCGGTGGCCACGGTTACTTGCGAACCGGCAGCGCCAGCAGGTCGGCGAAGCGGCGTTCGGGCTGGCCCAGCAGCTCCAGCGCCTGGGCCTCGTCGTCCTGAATCAGCGCGATCATCGAATCGAAGGGCTCCCAGGAGCGCAGCGCCAGCAGGGCGAAATCGCGCGCCAGCGGCGTCGGGGCGTAATAGACCATCAGCGTCTGCGTGCCATTGGCGGCGAAGACATCGGCCTTCTGCGCCTGAACCTGCATCAGCTTGGCGAAATCCTGTTCGAACCCGGTCACCGACCCCAGATCGACCAGCTGTTTCTGGCCCGGGCGGGTGTCGGGCAGGGCGGCATATCGGGCGAAAGCCTCGAGCGTTTCATCGAGGCGGGCAAAACCGGAATAGCGGACATAGACCAGACCGCGATCCGGGAAGATGCGGAACGAAACGGACATCGCAACACCAGAACGTAAAAAAGGCCGGCAGAGCCGGCCTTTTCAGAAATCACGGTTTGACCAACCGGTCAATGGCGCAGATCAGTCCATCGCCTTGAAGTGGAATTCGCCACCTTCTTTCAGACCGCTCGGCCAGCGCGCGGTGACCGTTTTGGTGCGGGTGTAGAATTTGAAGGCGTCGGGGCCATGCTGGTTCAGGTCGCCGAAGGCAGATTTCTTCCAGCCGCCGAAGGTGTGATAGGCCAGCGGCACCGGGATCGGCACGTTGATGCCCACCATGCCGATGTTGATCCGGCTGGCGAAGTCGCGGGCGGTGTCGCCGTCGCGGGTGAAGATCGCGGTGCCGTTGCCCATCTCGTGATCCATCGCCAGCTTCAGCGCTTCCTCATAGGACTGGGCGCGGACGGTCGACAGCACCGGGCCGAAGATCTCCTGCTTGTAGATGTCCATGTCGGGGGTCACCTTGTCGAACAGGTGCGGGCCGACGAAGAAGCCGTCCTCATAGCCCTGCAGCGCGAAATCGCGGCCGTCGACGACCAGTTCCGCGCCTTGCTCAACGCCGGCGTTGACGAGGCCGAGGATTTTCTCCTTGGCGGCGGCGGTCACCACCGGGCCATAATCGACATCGTCACCGGCGGTGTAGGGGCCGACTTTCAGCTTCTCGATGCGGGGCACCAGTTTCTCGATCAGGCGGTCGGCGGTTTCATCGCCCACCGGCACCGCGACCGAGATCGCCATGCAGCGTTCGCCAGCGGCACCGTAACCGGCCCCGACCAGCGCATCGGCGGCCTGGTCCATATCGGCGTCGGGCATGATGATCATGTGGTTCTTGGCGCCGCCGAAGCATTGCACCCGCTTGCCGTTGGAGCAGCCGCGGCCATAGATGTATTCGGCGATCGGGGTGGAGCCGACGAAGCCCACCGACTGGATCACCGGGTGATCGAGGATCGCGTCGACCGCTTCCTTGTCGCCGTTGACCACCTGCAGGATGCCCTTGGGCAGGCCGGCTTCTTCCAGCAGTTCGGCCAGCATCAGCGGCACCGAGGGCGCGCGTTCGGAGGGCTTTAGGATGAAGGCGTTGCCGCAGGCGATGGCCGGGGCGAACATCCACATCGGGATCATGGCGGGGAAGTTGAACGGGGTGATGCCGGCGGAGACGCCGAGCGGCTGGCGCATCGAATACATGTCGATGCCGGGGCCGGCGCCATCGGTGAATTCACCCTTCAGCATCTGCGGTGCGCCGATGCAGTATTCGACCACTTCCAGACCGCGCTGCACGTCGCCCTTGGCGTCGGGGATGGTCTTGCCGTGTTCGCGCGACAGCGCTTCGGCCAGCTTGTCCATGTCGCGGTTCAGCAGGTCGACGAATTTCATCAGTACGCGGGCGCGGCGCTGCGGGTTGGTCGCGGCCCAGCCCTTTTGCGCATCGGCGGCGATGCTGACGGCCAGGGCCAGTTCCTCGACGTTGGCCAGCGGGGCCTTTGCCTGAACTTCGCCGGTGGCGGGGTTGAAGACATCGGCGAACCGGCCGGACTGACCTTTGACGTGGGCGCCGTTGATATAATGTGTGAGTTCCTGCATCGGACCTCTCCTCCGTATCAGACTGGCGGCAAGATAGGCTTGCAAAAATCCCTTGAACAGGGGCAAGAAGCCAAAAAGGCTTTGCAGTTCTGCAAGAGAAGGCAGCGCGGATGGACCCCCAGTGGAACGATATGAAGGTGTTTCTGGCGGTGGCGCGCGAGGAAAGCCTGTCGGGCGCCGGGCGGGTGCTGAAGCTCGACCCGGCCACGGTGGGGCGCCGGGTGGCGCGGCTGGAGCAGGCGCTGGGGGCGACGCTCTTCGTCAAATCGCCGCAGGGCTACACGCTGACGGCAGCCGGCGAACGGCTGATGGGTCATGGCGAGGCGGTGGAAACCGCGATGCGCATGGCCACCGACGCGCTGGCCGGCCCGGAGGACAGCCTGTCGGGGCAGGTGCGGATCGGCGCGCCGGACGGTTGTGCCAACTACATCCTGCCGCAGGTCTGCGCCCGGATCGGCGCCGCGCATCCCGATCTGGATATCCAGATCGTGGCGCTGCCGCGGGTGGTGAACCTGTCGCGGCGCGAGGCCGATATGGCGATTACCGTCAGCGCCCCGACCGCCGGGCAATTGCTGGTGCAGAAGATCACCGACTACCGGCTGATCATGGTCGCCTCGGAGCGTTGGCTGGCGGATCATCCGGCGCCGCGCGATGTCGCCGATCTGAAGAGCGCGCGGATGATTGGCTACGTGCCCGAGATGATTTTTGACGAAGAGCTGGACTACCTCTCCGATCTGGGGGTGAGCCGGGTGCCGCTGGCCTCCAATTCGGTGCCGGTTCAGGCCCGGATGACCGAGCTCGGCGCCGGGCTGAGCGTGGTGCATGAGTTCTGCCTGCCGTTCCATCCCGGCCTGCGGCGGGTGCTGGCCGATCAGGTCGGGCTGGACCGCGCGTTCTATCTGGTGCGTCATCAGGGGGCGGAACGCAGCGCCCGGCTGACCCGCTTCGCCCAGCTGCTGCGCGAGGAGGTGAAAGCCGAGGTTGCCCGGCTGGAGGGCAGGGGCTGAGCCGGGGGCAGCTGTGGAAACCTGTCTGTAATCGGCGGCTTGACAGAACCTCATTGTGCGGCAACGCTTGCAGATAGACCATTATCTAGCGAGAGGAGGCGCCGGAAATGCTCGTTCAAACCATCCTCAAGAACAAGGCCACCGCCGATGTGGTGTCCATCCGCTCCGACGCCAGCGTGTCCGATGCGGCCAAGCTTCTGGCGGAAAACCACATCGGTTCGGTGGTGGTGTCGGATGACGGCAACACGCTGCTGGGGATCCTGTCGGAACGCGATATCGTCCGCGAACTGGCCCGGGTCGGCAGCGGCTGTCTGACCGCCGATGTGGGCACCTACATGACCCGCAAGCTGGTCACCTGCACCAGCCAGTGCAGCGTCGAGGAGGTGATGCAGCGGATGACCGACGGCCGGTTCCGCCACATGCCGGTGGTCGAGGACGGCACCCTGGTCGGCATCGTCACCATCGGCGACCTGGTCAAGGCACAGCTGTCCGAACTGGCGATGGAGAAAACCGCCCTTGAGGGCATGATCATGGGTCATTGATCGGGGTGGACAGAAGGTAATTCTGTTGCGACCGGGCCGGAGCGCCCTTGCAAATTGTTGCTCTGTCGTGTTGCTTGCGCTGCAGGAGCAAAAAGGCAGGAGGACGCCATGCGCGTAGCGCTCTATCCGGGAACCTTCGACCCGGTCACCTTGGGGCATATCGACATCATCAGCCGGGCGGCGGTGATGGTCGACAAGCTGGTGATCGGTGTTGCGATCAACCGGGACAAGGGCCCGCTCTTCACGCTGGAAGAGCGCGTGGAGATGGTCGAATACGAATGCGTGGCGCTGTCCGAAAAGACCGGCACGCAGATCGTCGTCCATCCCTTTGAAAACCTGCTGATCGACTGCGCCCATGATGTGGGGGCGCAGCTGATCGTGCGGGGGCTGCGCGCGGTGGCGGATTTCGAATATGAATTCCAGATGGTCGGCATGAACCGGGCGCTGGATGCCAGTGTCGAAACCGTCTTTCTGATGGCCGATGCCCGGCGTCAGGCGATCGCCTCGAAACTGGTGAAGGAAATCGCCCGGCTCGACGGCGACGTGTCGAAATTCGTCACCCCCCGGGTGAACGATGCGCTGATGAAGCGGCTCGGCAAGGTCTGAGCCCTTCGGGCCCGGGCCCGCTCCGGGCTCATCATCGTGCAGATGCAGATGTCAGATGCAGACGTCAGGCGGCCCCGTGGGGCCGCTTTTCGCATGTGCCGGGGACTCAGCGCCAGAAGGCCATCCACTCCAGCATGTCGGCGAATTTCTTGGCCAGAAACACCAGGTGGACGGTGCCAAAGACGGAGATGTCGACCACCAGCGCGGCCACGATGATCAGGCCCAGCACCAGGGCGATTTTATCCGTCATGGCTGATCCGTCAAATGAACTGCACCCGGTCAGATATGCCTGACCGGGTGCTGTCATACAAGCGTCTAGGCGCGGGCGTCCAGGCGCGGGGTGTGCTTGGCCCGGGGGCTCAGCCCAGTTTGCCCATGGCGACGGCCACATCGGCCATACGCACCGAGAAGCCCCATTCGTTGTCGTACCAGCTGAGCACGCGCACCATCCGGCCGCCAACCACGCGGGTCTGGTCCGGTGCGAAGATCGAGCTTTCGGAGCTGTGGTTGAAATCGGTGGAGACCAGCGGCGCCGGCTCATAGCCCAGGACACCCTTCATCGGGCCTTCGGCAGCGGCCTTCATGATCTCGTTGATCTCTTCGGCGGTGACGTCGCGGCCGGCGCGGAAGGTCAGGTCGACGGCGGAGACATTCGGCACCGGCACCCGCAGGGCGGAGCCATCCAGCTTGCCCTTCATGTTGGGCAGCACCTCGCCCAGGGCCTTGGCGGCGCCGGTCGAGGTCGGGATGATCGACATCGCCGCGGCACGGGCGCGATAGAGGTCCTTGTGGCGGCGGTCCAGCGTCGGCTGGTCGCCGGTATAGGCGTGGATCGTGGTCATGATGCCGCTTTCGATGCCGACACCCTCGTCCAGCACCTTGGCCAGAGGCGCCAGGCAGTTGGTGGTGCAGGAGCCGTTCGACACCATCAGGTCACCGGCGGTCAGCTCGGCGTCGTTGACCCCGAAGACGATGGTCTTGTCGACGTTCTTGCCCGGGGCCGACAGCAGCACTTTCTTGGCGCCGCGCTCCAGGTGGGTCTTGGCCTTCTCGCCATCGTTGAACTTGCCGGTGCATTCCAGCACGACGTCACAGCCGTCCCAGTCGAGCTCGTTCATGTCGTAGGTCGAATACATCTGCATCGGGCCACGGCCCAGATCCATGGTGCCGTCGCCCAGGGTGATCTCACCGGGGAAGCGGCCATGCACGCTGTCGTATTTGATCAGGTGGGCTGCCGTGTCCAGCGGGCCGGTGGCGTTCACCTTGATCACTTCGATGTCGTCGCGGCCCGAGGCTGCGATATGCGACAGGGTACAACGGCCGATACGGCCGAACCCGTTGATCCCGACTTTGATGGTCATGACAAGCTCCACTGAAAATTCTCGGCCGTGCTATAGCTGCCGGGGGGCGGGCCCAAAAGGGGGAATATGGCGGAATTCGAGACTGTTAGCGCAAAACCGGCCGGGTTCCGCCACGGTGGCGCTAACGCTTGCAGCGCAATGGCATTAAGTTAGGCTTTCCGGGAAACAGGCAGGAACGGGAAAGCGGGATGAGCGGACTTCTGGCATTGCTGGACGATGTGGCGGCACTGGCCAAGGTGGCGGCGGCCTCGGTCGACGATGTGGCGGCCTATGCCTCCAAGGCCGGGGCCAAGGCGGCCGGCGCAGTGATCGACGATGCCGCGGTGACGCCGAAATACGTGCATGGGTTCGAGGCCAGCCGCGAGCTGCCGATCATCTGGCGCATCACCAAGGGATCGCTGAGGAACAAGCTGGTGTTTCTGCTGCCGGCGGCGCTGGCGCTGTCGAGCTTCGCACCCGGGGCGATCGCGCCGCTGCTGATGCTGGGCGGCGGCTATCTCTGCTTCGAGGGGGCGGAAAAGATCCTCCATGCGCTGCGTCCCCACGCCGAGGCCGCCGGCGCGACGACGGAGGAGCCCGCCGATCCCGCGCATCTGGAAGAGGCCAAGGCGCAGGGCGCCATCAAGACGGATTTCATCCTCTCGGCCGAGATCATGACCATCGCGCTGTCGGAAATCCCGCAGGCCGGTCTGGCGACGGAGGCGGCGGCGCTGGCGGTGGTCGCGGTGGGCATCACCGCGGTGGTCTATGGCGCGGTGGCGCTGATCGTGAAGGCCGACGACGTCGGGCTGCACCTGGCGGCAATGGGACGGCTGGGTCTGACCCGGGCGGTCGGGCGCGGGCTGGTGCGGGGCATGCCGGGGTTCATGAAACTGCTCAGCACCGTCGGCACTGCGGCGATGCTCTGGGTCGGCGGGTCGATCATCGTGCACGGGGTGGGGGAGCTGGGCTGGCACCTGCCCGAGGAGCTGATCCATCAGGCCGCCGTGGCGGCAGGCCATCTGGTCCCGGCGGCGGCGGTCGGCGCGGTGGAATGGATCGTCAAGGCGGCGATCGACGGGGTGTTGGGGCTGGCGCTCGGGTATGTCCTGCTGCCGGTGGCGACCGGGGTGATCGCGCCGCTCTGGCGGCGTGTCAGCGGTGGCAAATCTGCTGCGCATTGATCCGGGGCGCATTGATCCCGGGCGCGCCTGCCGGGGCGCTTATCATCCTGACTGCCAACGAAAAACGCCCCGCGAGATCGCGGGGCGTTTTCTGTATCCGGATCGAAGCCGCAATCAGCGGTTTTCGATATCCACGTAGTCGCGCATGGTCTCGCCCAGATAGAGCTGACGCGGACGACCGATCTTGTGCTGCGGATCGGAGAACTGCTCTTTCCACTGCGAGATCCAGCCGACGGTGCGCGACAGCGCGAAGATCGGGGTGAACATCGCGGTCGGGAAGCCCATCGCCTCGAGGATGATGCCCGAGTAGAAGTCGACGTTCGGGAACAGTTTCTTCTCGGCGAAATACGGATCTTCCAGCGCCTGTTTTTCCAGTTCCTTGGCGACCTGCAGGATCGGGTTGTTTTCGATCCCCAGCAGATCCAGAACCTCGTCGGCGGACTGTTTCATCACCTTCGCGCGCGGGTCGAAGTTCTTATAGACCCGGTGGCCGAAGCCCATCAGACGGAACGGATCGTTCTTGTCCTTGGCGCGGGCGATGAATTCCGGAATGCGGTCGACGCTGCCGATTTCCTTCAGCATCTCCAGGCAGGCCTGGTTGGCGCCGCCGTGGGCCGGACCCCAGAGACAGGCGATGCCGGCTGCGATACAGGCGAAGGGGTTTGCCCCGGAAGAGGACGCCAGACGCACGGTCGAGGTCGAGGCGTTCTGTTCGTGGTCCGCATGCAGGGTGAAGATCCGGTCCATGGCGCGGGCCAGGATCGGGTTGACTTCATATTCCTCGGCCGGCACGGCGAAGCACATGCGCAGGAAGTTCGAGGCATAGTCGATGTCGTTGCGCGGATACACGAAGGGCTGGCCGATGGTGTATTTGTAGGCCATGGCCGCGATCGTCGGCATCTTGGCGATCAGGCGGATCGAGGCGACCTCGCGCTGCCAGGGATCGTTGATGTCGGTCGAGTCGTGGTAGAAGGCGGACATGGCGCCAACCACACCGACCATGATCGCCATCGGGTGGGCATCGCGGCGGAAGCCGGTGAAGAACCGGTGCATCTGCTCGTGCACCATCGTGTGACGGGTCACGCGGGTTTCGAAATCTTCCAGCTGGGTCGCGGTCGGCAGTTCGCCGTAGAGCAGCAGATAGCAGACTTCGAGATAATGCGATTTCTCGGCCAGCTGGTCGATCGGATAGCCGCGGTGCAGCAGCTCGCCCTTGTCGCCATCAATGAAGGTGATGGTGCTGTCGCAGCTTGCGGTCGAGGTGTAGCCGGGATCGTAGGTGAACACACCCGCCTGGGCATAGAGCTTGCGGATGTCGAGCACATCAGGGCCAACCGTCGGTGACAGGACCGGCAACTCGTAGGAATTGCCTTCCAGAGTCAGCGTGGCGGTTTTCTTCTCTTCGGTCATTGAAGTCCCTTCCTCTTATAGGCACGGGTCGCAAACCGCAGACCCCGCGCGAGCGGATTCTGCACCACGGGTGCAGAGCCGATCTTCATTCGCTGCGGAAGAGCCGGTCAGTTCGACCCGACGCGTCCGGCAGCATCCCTGAGACGGGCCAGGGTTTCGTCCCGGCCCAGAACAAGCATCATGTCGAACACCGAAGGGGTCACCGCGCGGCCGGCCAGAGCGGCCCTGAGGGGGCCTGCCAGCTTGCCGAATTTGGTGCCCTGGTTTTCGGCGAAAGCGCCCAGAGTCGCCTCCAGATCGTTTCGCGTCCAGCTAGCACTTTGCAACTGCGGCGTCAATTCGGACAGTATACCATTGGATACCGTTTCCAGCGCCTTGGCCGCTTTCTCGTCCGGCTCAACCGGCCGGCTGACCAGGGCAAAATGCGCTTTTTCCAACAGTTCCGGGAAGGTACGGGCCCGCTCCTTGAGGCAAAACATCGCTGTTTCCAAGGCTTTGCCCTGCGCTTCCGTCAGGGCCGGCAGGCCGGCCGCGGCCAGGTAGGCCTCGGCTTCCTGCCGCAGCGCGGCGTCATCGCTAACGGAAATGTGTTGGCCGCAGAGATTCTCCAGCTTCTTCATATCGAACCGCGCCGGGCTCTTGCCGATACCGTCGAGGTCGAACCAGGCCTTGGCCTGATCGTCGGTAAAGAATTCGTCGTCGCCATGGCTCCAGCCCAGGCGCGCCAGATAGTTGCGCATGCCGGCGGCCGGGAAGCCCATGGCCTGATATTCCTGTGCCCCCAAGGCGCCATGGCGTTTCGACAGCTTCTTGCCGTCGGGCCCGTGGATCAGCGGGATATGTGCCCAGACCGGCACGTCCCAGCCCATCGCCTCGTAGATCATCATCTGGCGGGCGGCGTTGTTCAGGTGATCGTCGCCGCGGATCACATGGGTCACCCCCATGTCGTGATCGTCGACCACCACCGCCAGCATATAGACCGGGGTGCCGTCGGAGCGCAGCAGGATCATGTCGTCCAGCTGGTCGTTGCGAATCGTGACCTCGCCCTGCACCCGGTCGCGGATCACCGTGCTGCCCGCCTGCGGCGCCCTGATGCGGATGACATAGGGGGCATCCGGATAGGTCGCCGGATCGGCGTCGCGCCAGGGGCTGCGGAACAGTGTGCTCTTGCCCTCGGCCCGGGCCGCCTCGCGAAAGGCGGCGATCTCCTCCTGGGTGGAGAAGCACTTGTAGGCCTTGCCCTCGGCCAGCAGCTGTTGCGCCACTTCGGCATGGCGGGGCGCCCGTTCGAATTGGCTGATCGGCTCATCGTCCCAGTCGAGCCCGAGCCAGGTCAGACCCTGCAGGATGGCGGCGGTCGCTTCGGGGGTGGAGCGTTCGCGGTCGGTATCCTCGATCCGCAGCAGGAACTTACCGCCGCGGCCACGGGCATAGAGCCAGTTGAACAGCGCGGTGCGGGCGCCACCGATATGCAGAAAGCCGGTGGGAGAGGGAGCGAAGCGGGTGACGACCTGATCGGAGGACATAGGACGTTTACCTTTTGGTAACCTTAAGGGGGGTAGCGTGTTGCCGCCTGTCTAACGGCAGGGGCGGCGGGGGGCAAGCATGGGCGTTCCGGCCAGATCGGCGGCAGAACGGGCCGGGCGCGGTGGGCCGGGCCGGGCCGCGCGGCTGCGGTGGCCGCCGGCCCTCGGGCTGGAGGCGCAAAGGGGGCATCTGTTTCCCTGGGCGCCGGTGCTGTTGGGGACCGGGATCGGTGGCTATTTCCTCTGGCCGGGAGAGCCGTCGGCGGCGATCTGGATGGTGGTCTGCGCGTTGGGGGGCGTGGCGACGGTCCGGGCGCTGCGCCGGCCGGAGGCGACGCCGGCGCTGGCATGGGCGGTCACGCTCTTCGCGCTCGGCATGGCGCTCGCCGGTCTGCGGGCGCATCTGGTCGCGGCCCCGGTGCTCGGCGGGCGATATTATGGACCGGTCGAAGGCCGGGTGGTGGCGATCGACCGATCGGCATCGGATGCGCTTCGGCTGACGCTGGATCGGGTGCGGCTGATCGGGCGGCCGCCCGATGCGGTGCCGGCGCGGGTGCGGATCGCCCTGCATGGTGCCGCCGCCGAGGGGCCGCCGCCGGTGCCGGGGGGCCGGGTGATGACCACCGCGCATCTGGCGCCGCCGGGGGGCGCGGCGGAGCCCGGCGGCTTCGATTTCCGTCGCCATGCCTGGTTCCTGCGGCTGGGCGGTCTGGGCTACTCCCGGGTGCCGGTTCTGGCCATCGCGGCGCCCGAGGGGCGCTGGTGGCTTGGGTTGCGGCTGCGGTTGGCGGCCCGGCTGCGGGCAGCGCTGCCGGGTCCGGCGGGCGGGTTCGCCGCGGCGGTGACGACCGGGGACCGCAGCGGCGTGGCGCAGGCGACACTGGACGATCTGCGGGCCAGCAACCTGGCGCATCTGCTGGCGATCTCAGGGTTGCATATGGGGCTGCTGTCCGGTTTCGTCTTCGGCGCCCTGAGATTGGCCTTGGCGCTGGTGCCGCCCTTGGCGCTGCGGCTGCCGGTGCGGCGGCTGTCGTCGGTGGGGGCGCTGGCGGCGGCGAGCGTCTATCTGGCGCTCTCGGGCGGCAATGTCGCCACCGAACGCGCCTTCGTGATGACGGCGGTGGTGCTGGGCGGGCTGATGCTGGACCGGCGGGCGTTTTCGCTGCGGGCGGTGGCGGTTGCGGCGCTGATCGTGCTGGCTCTCAGGCCGGAAAGCCTGCTGGGGCCGGGGTTCCAAATGTCCTTTGCCGCCACCACCGCGCTGATCGCGGTGTTCGGCGCGCTCAAGGATCGTGGCGGCAGCTGGCGACTGCGCTGGCTGGCGCCGCTGGCGGGGCTGGTGATCTCCTCCGCCGTGGCGGGATTGGCGACCGCGCCGGTGGGGGCGGCGCATTTCAACACGCTGTCACGGTACGGGCTGATCGCCAATCTGCTGGCGGTGCCGGCGATGGGGCTGGTGGTGATCCCCGGTGCGGTGCTGTCAGCGGTGCTGGCGCTGGTCGGGCTCGAGGACTGGGGCCTGCGGCTGATGGGGCTGGGGCTGCGCTGGATCCTCTGGGTGGCGCAATGGGTGGCGGGGCTGTCGGGGGCGCAGGGCCATGTGGTCAGCCCGGGGTCGGCGGTGCTGCCGCTGCTGGCCCTGGGCGGGCTGATCCTCTGCCTCTGGCAAGGATGGGGGCGCTGCGTCGGGCTTTTGCCGATGGCCGTGGCGCTGACGCTCTGGGCCGGGGCGGAGCGTCCGGAGGTGCTGATTTCCGAAGACGGGGCGCTGGTCGGGGTGATGACACCAGAGGGCCGGGCGCTGAGCCGGGCCAGCGGCGCGGGCTTCGTGGCCGGCATCTGGCTGGAGAACGATGGCGACGGGGCGGACCAGGCGGCGGCCGCGGGCCGCTGGCCGCAAGGGGAACCGGCGCCGGGCTTGCGCCGCGCTGCCTGGTCCGGCGGGAAGCTGTTGCAGGTGATCGGCACGCGCGGCGCCGAGAAGATCGACGATTGCGCCGGGGCCGATCTGCTGATCGCCAATGTGCCGCTGCCGGTCGACGGACCCTGCCAGGTGTACGATCCGCCCCGGCTGCGGGCGTTGGGGGCGGTGGCGCTGGGACCCGGGGGGCGGCTGCGCCGGGCCGAGGTTTCCGGGGGTCGCAGGCTCTGGTCGCCGGTGCCGGGCAGGGGCGGTCAGTAAGTGCGGATCAGTCCCACCAGACGGCCCTGCACCTTGACCAGCTCTTCGGGAAAGACGCGGGTTTCATAGACCGGGTTGGCGGCCTCCAGCGCGATAGACTTGCCATGGCGGAAGAAACGTTTCAGCGTCGCCTCGTGATCCTCCACCAGCGCCACCACGATATCGCCGTTATCGGCGGCGGCGGTTTCACGGATGATCACCACATCGCCGTCGTTGATCCCGGCCTCGATCATCGAGTCGCCCTTCACCTCCAGTGCGTAATGCTCCCCCTGCGGCGACAGCATGGTGCTGGGCACTGCCACCTGCTGGGTGACATGGCTGATCGCCTCGATCGGGACACCGGCGGCGATCCGGCCCATCAGCGGCAGTTCCACCGCGTAGTGATCGACCGGTTCGGCATTGGCGGCGCGCGGCGCACTCTGCCTGTCGCCGTCGATCACCCGCGGGGTAAAGCCGGCGGTCATCGCCGCGTCGCCACCCAAGCTGTCGGGCAGCTTGACGATCTCGATGGCGCGGGCCCGATGCGCCAGCCGGCGGATGAAGCCGCGTTCCTCCAGCGCGGTGATCAGCCGGTGGATGCCCGATTTCGACCGCAGATCCAGCGCCACCTTCATTTCATCGAAACTGGGCGGCACCCCGTCGCGCTGAACGCGTTTGTGGATGAACTCCAGCAGATCCAATTGTTTCCGGGTCAACATCGGCGGCAGCTCCCAAACATGCGTTTCGTTTTGTTCTATGCATGTTCTCGTTTTGTGTCAACGCTGCGGTGGGCAAAACCCTCAAACAGATAGATATTCCACAACTTCACCGGCGGCGCGGGCCGGGTCGCCGATGGGGCGGCGCAGCAGCGCGTTGGAGCCGGCGAGGATGGAGAGGAACGAGCTGTCCTGGGTGTCGGCGGGGGTCAGCCAGCCCTGTGCGTTTACGCTGGCGCGCATGTAGTGTTCGCGCGGCCCGTTGGCAGGCAGGTCGCGGGCCAGTTCGGCGCGTTTCAGCCCCGGTGCCGCAGCGCCCAGACCCAGCATCGCGCGGATCATCGGCAACACGAAGACATGGCCGCAAACCATTGCGGAAACGGGATTTCCCGGCAGGCCGACCATTGCGGCACCCCGCAAGCGTCCGGCCATCAACGGTTTGCCCGGTCGCATCAGCACCTTGTAGAAGGAGCGCTCCATCCCCAGCGTTTCGGCAACCTGGCCCACCAGATCGTGATCGCCGACCGAGGCACCGCCGATGGTCACCACCAGATCGGCACCGCGGGCCAGATCGAAGGCCATGGCGAGCGAGGCATGGCTGTCCCGTGCGATCGGCAGGATACGCGCCTCGGCGCCACTCTCCTCCAGCATTGCCTTCAGCCCGAAGGTGTTGGAAGCGATGATCTGATCCTGTCCGGGTGCCTCTCCCGGCATCACCAGCTCGTCGCCGGTGGAGATCAGCGCGACAGTGGGTTTGCGCACCACCGGCACCCTGTCGATGTTCATCGCCGCCAGCAGGGCCAGATCGGCGGGGCGCAGCAGGCGCGGGGCCTCCACCGTCAGACCGGCACGGAAATCACCCCCCAGCGGCCGCACGTTGTCATTGCTCCCGGGCTCGTTGACGATGGTGATCAGATCTCCGGTCCGGCTGATATCTTCCTGAATGACAACGAAATCCGCGCCCTCAGGCAGGGGCGCGCCGGTAAAGATACGCACCGCTTGCCCGGCATGGACGGCGCCGTCGAAGCGGCGCCCGGCGGCAGCCTCGCCGATGACCTTGAACATCGCATGCAGCTGCACTTCGGTGGTCTTGACCGCGTAGCCGTCCATCGAGGAGGCCGCGAAGGGCGGCTGATCGCGGCGGGCCGCGACCGGGCGGGCCAGCACGCGGCCGGCGGCCTCGGTCAGCGGCACCTCTTCCTCGTCCAGCGGCGCGGCCAGGTCGAACAGCTTGGCGCGGGCTTCGTCTACGGTGATCATTTTGCCTCGTATCGTCCTGATTTTCCGCCATCTTTCAGGATGACGCGAATGCCGCCGATCTGCATCTCCTTATCCACCGCCTTGACCATGTCATAGACGGTGAGCGCGGCGGTGCTGACGGCGGTCAGCGCCTCCATCTCCACTCCGGTGCGGCCGGTGGTCTTGACGGTGGCGAGAATGCGCAGCCCGGGCAGGTCGGGGTCGGCCTCAAGCTCCACCGCGACCTTGGAGACCGGCAGCGGGTGGCAGAGCGGGATCAGTTCCGGCGTTTTCTTGGCGCCCATGATGCCGGCCAGTTGGGCGACGCCGATGACATCGCCCTTCTTTGCACGACCTTCTGTAATCAGATCAAGGGTTTGCGGCGACATCCTGATGTGGCCTTCGGCGCTGGCGACACGGGCGGTCTCGGGCTTGTCAGAGACATCGACCATATGGGCGTTGCCCGAGGCGTCGAAATGGGTCAGGCCGCTCACATCATCCCTCCGGGCGCGGTCAGCGGATTGGCCAGCAGGTGGCGGGTGGCATCGGCCACATCCTCCTGCCGCATCAGGCTTTCGCCGATCAGGAAGCAGCGGGCGCCGTACCGGGCCATTTCGGCCAGATCCTCGGGGCTGTTCAGGCCGCTTTCCGACACGATGGTGCGATCCGCCGGCACCAGTTTCGACAATCTGCGCGAGGTGTCGAGCGTGGTTTCGAAGGTGTGCAGGTTACGGTTGTTGATGCCGATCAGCGGGCTCTTCAGCAGGGTGGCGCGCTCCAGCTCGGCCTCGTCATGCACCTCAATCAGCACGCTCATGCCCCAGTCCATCGCGGTCTGTTCCAGTTCCACCGCCTGGGCGTCGGAGACCGAGGCCATGATGATCAGGATGCAGTCGGCGCCAAGCGCGCGGGCCTCGATCACCTGATAGGGGTCGTACATGAAATCCTTGCGCAGCGCCGGCAGCGCACAGGCGGCGCGGGCCGCTGTCAGAAAGCTCTTGTCACCCTGAAAGCTGGGCGTGTCGGTCAAGATCGACAGGCAGGTGGCGCCGCCGGTCTCATAGGCGGCGGCCAGCGCCGGCGGATCGAAATCCGGACGGATCAGCCCTTTGGAGGGGCTGGCCTTCTTGATCTCGGCGATCAGCCCATAGCCGGTGCGGCTGGCCATCTGCAGCGCCTCGGCGAAGGGGCGCACCGGGCTGGCGGCGCGGGCCTCGGCCTCGATCTCTTCGAGCGGACAGGCCTCCTTGTCGGCGGCCACTTCGTCCAGCTTGTAGGCCTTGATGCGGTCGAGAACGGTTTCGGTCATGGTCCCTCCTGGTTGACCCAGTTTATGGCGGTCTCGCCGCGCGCCTGCAACCATGCATTGACCCGGCTGAACGGACGCGAGCCGAAGAAGCCGCGATAGGCTGAGAGTGGCGAAGGATGCGGCGTTTCGATCCTGAGGTGGTCCGGATTGGTCATCCGCCCGCCCAGTTTCTGCGCCGGCTTGCCCCAGAGCAGCAGCGCCCGCGGGCGCTGATCGAGGCGGTCGAGGATCTGGTGGATCAAGGGCGTCCAGCCGATGGATTTGTGACCATGGGCGCGGCCCTGCGGCACGCTGAGCGCGGTGTTGAGCAGCAGCCCCCCCTGATCGGCCCAGTCAGAGAGGTCGCTGATCTCG
This sequence comes from Pseudodonghicola flavimaris, assembly GCF_030164425.1. Taxonomy (GTDB): domain Bacteria; phylum Pseudomonadota; class Alphaproteobacteria; order Rhodobacterales; family Rhodobacteraceae; genus Pseudodonghicola; species Pseudodonghicola flavimaris. Next base: position 423,144 of record NZ_JASNJD010000001.1, read on the forward strand.
CGCTTTGCACCAAGATCGCTCTCCAACTCCTTGAAAATATTTCCGAGGCTGTCGAGCGGGCCGCCGAAGTCCGCAGGGATCGAGAAGGCCAGCCCATCGGCCTTGCCGGCGGTGTGATAGGGATCCTGTCCGAGGATCAGCACCTTGACCGCCTCGGGTTGGGTTCGTTCCAGCGCCGCGAAGATGCGTTCCGCCGGCGGAAACACTGGGTCCGTCTCCGCCGCCAGCCGGGTTTCGACCGCCGGCAGATCCCGGGTGAAGAACGGCAGATCGGCCCAGCCGCCCAGCCGGGTCAGATCGAGGCTCATCCCGCCGCTTGGGTGATGCGGGCCAGCTGCTCGACCTTGCGCGCCGCGGCACCGCTGTCGATGCTTGCGGCGGCGATCTCTCTGGCCTGGCGCAGATCGTCGGTCTTGCCGGAGATCACCAGGGCCGCGGCGGCGTTCAGGAGCACCGCATCGCGATAGGCCGACGTCTCGCCCGCCAGCAGGGCGGCGAAGGCGCGGGCATTTTCCTTCGGGGTGCCGCCGACGATCGCCTCGAAGGGATGCACCGGCAGGCCGGCGTCCTCGGGGTGCAGCTCGGCCTCGCGGATGCTGCCATCCTCCTCCAGCGCGGCGATCCAGCTGATGCCGGTGATCGTCAGCTCATCGGTGCCGTCGGAGCCATGCACCAGCCAGGCGCGTTCGGACCCGAGCCGGCCCAGCGTCTCGGCCATCGGCCGGATCAGGGCGCGGGAAAATGCGCCGGTCAGCTGGCGTTTGACGCCGGCAGGGTTGGTCAGCGGCCCGAGGATGTTGAAGATCGTCCGGGTGCCAAGCTCGGTGCGCGCGGGGCCGACATGGGCCATCGCCGGGTGATGCATCGGCGCCATCATGAAGCCGATGCCGGCCTCGGCCAGGGCACGGTCCACCACCTCGGGGCCGACCATGGTCTTGATACCCATCTCGCTCAGCGCGTCGGCAGAGCCGGATTTCGACGACAGGTTGCGGTTGCCGTGCTTGGCCACCGGCACCCCGGCGCCGGCCACCACGAAGGCGGTGGCGGTGGAGATATTCAGCGTGCCCTTGCCGTCGCCGCCGGTGCCGACGATGTCCATTGCCCCCTCTGGCGCCCGGGACATGTGGCATTTGGCGCGCATCGCCCGGGCAGCGGCGGTATATTCGTCGACGGTTTCGCCCCGGGTGCGCAGTGCCATCAGCAGCCCGCCGATCTGGGCCGGCGTCGCCTCGCCCTCGAACAGGATGGTAAAGGCGGTCTCTGCCTCCTCGGGGGTGAGGGGGCGGTCAGCGGCGGCTCCGATCAGCGGTTTCAGTCTGTCGCTCATGCGGGCACCTTCATGTCGTTCAGGAAGTTCTTCAGCAGCGCGTGGCCGTGTTCCGAGGCGATCGACTCGGGGTGGAACTGCACCCCGTGGATCGGCAGCGTCCGGTGCTGCAGCCCCATGATGGTGCCGTCCTCCAGCCAGGCGGTGATTTCAAGGCAGTCGGGCAGGCTGTCGCGGTCGACCACCAGAGAGTGATAGCGGGTGGCCTGAAACGGCGACGGCAGCCCGGCGAAGACGCCCTTGCCGCTGTGTTCGATGCGGCCCATCTTGCCATGCACGATCTCGCTGGCGCGCACCACCTTGCCGCCGAAGGCCTGGCCGATGGTCTGATGGCCCAGGCACACGCCCAGCAGCGGGATGCCGCGCTCTGCCGCGGCGAGCGTCAGCGGCAGGCAGATGCCGGCGCGGTCGGGATCGCAAGGGCCGGGCGACAACAGGATGCCGGCGGGATTCATCGCCAGCGCCGCCTCCACATCCAGCGCGTCGTTGCGCCAGATCTCCATCTCGGCGCCGAGATCGCCCAGATATTGCACGAGGTTGTAGGTGAAGGAGTCGTAGTTGTCGATCAGCAGAAGCATGGCGTCCGGAGCGGATTGAGGGCTGGTGACGAGGCCACAGCCAGCATTATAATGGTCGCGACATACATGCTCAGGGATGGCGGGCAGCGTCAAGGGCCAGTGGCCGGGACATCTGGTAGCGGGTGGGGGCTTTCCGGTCGTCCGCGGCCGGTCGTGGACGGACAGGGCCAAGGGACAGGCTCGCAAAGGGCAGGCAACAGGGCCGCGCAGGCGGCCGATCGAGGACGAGAGAGGCAGAGCGGCAATGGGCGGATTTATCAGGGGTTTCGGTCTGGGCGCGGTGGTCGTTGTCGCCGGCGGGGCGGCGTTGTCGCTGCTGCTGCCATTGCCGCAGCGGCCGGAGATCGGGCATGAGCCGGCGCAGGCCGCCACCGGGGCGGGTCCCGCTGCCGATGCCGGGGTGGAAACCGCCACCGGCGATGCCGATCTGGTCGAGGCGATGCCGAAGGCACCGGATCCCGAAACGGCCAGCGCCGACGATCTCGGCCCGATGGAAAACGCCGATACCGCCCCGGCGGAGAAACCCAGTGTCGGCGCGGTGACCGATATGCTTGCCGGGCCGACGGAAACCGCGCCGTTGCCCGAGGTCAGCACCGGGGCGGACAGCACCGATCTGCCGAAGGTGCCGGCGGCGGCACCGGATGCGCCGGGCGCGGAAGAGACGGTCTCGATCACCACCGATCCGGCGCAGCCGATGGCTCCGGCGGTGCCCGAGACGGATTCGGGCTTCGGCGCCATGACGGAGGAGACGCAGGAAGACGCGCCGGCAGAGGCGTCTGCCAGCGGCGATATGGCGGTGGCCTCAGCCCCGCCGGCGGTCGAGGAAACCGCGCCGCGCATCGCCGCCCTGCCGCAGGTCGGGGCCGGCGACAGCGGCGCCACGGCGCCGGCGCCCAGCATCGGCACGCCGGGCACGCCGCTGATCGATCCGGCGCCGGCGGCGGTTCCGGCCGGCACCACGCCGCTGGAGGATTACGCCACCCCCTTCACCAACCCGGAGGCGCGGCCGCTGATGTCGATCCTGTTGATCGACGATGCCCGGTCCATCGGCGCCGAGGCGCTGGCCGATTTTCCCTATCCGCTGACCTTCGCCATCGATCCCTCCGCCCCCGACGCGACGGAAAAGATGGCACGCTATCGCGCCGCCGGGTTCGAAGTGGTGCTGCTGGCCGATCTGCCGGCCGCCGCCACCGCCCAGGATGCCGAAGTGTCGATGTCGGTCTGGCGTGCCGAGGTGCCCGAGGCGGTGGCCATCCTCGAAGGCACCGGCACCGGGTTTCAGGGCAACCGGGCGTTGTCGGATCAGGTGACCGCCATCGCCCAGGCGGCGGGACTGGGTCTGATCACCCAGTCGAAGGGGCTCAACACCGTGCAGAAGCTCGCCGCGCGCGAAGGGGTGCCCTCGGCCGTGGTGTTCCGCGATTTCGACGGCGCCGGGCAGACCCCGACGGTGATGCGCCGGTTCCTTGACCAGGCGGCGTTCCGCGCCGGTCAGGAGGGGGCGGTGATCATGCTGGGCCGGGTGCGGCCCGACACCATCAGCGCGCTGCTGCTCTGGGGACTGCAGGACCGCGCCCAGCGGGTGGCGCTGGCGCCGGTCTCGGCGGTGCTGACCCATGTGCCGGCTCCGGCGGCCGACGAATAGCGCAGGGCCGCGGCGGGAGACAGGCGGATGGATCAGCGGGTGACAGAGGCGCCGGCCGCTACGGCGGCGCTGCCCGAGGTGCGGTTGCTGCCGATCACCCAGGCGACGGCCGTCACCTTTACCGATCTCTACCTGCGGCTGGCGCTTCTGGTCTTCGTGCAGACCGGCACCAAACGGGTGGTCTGCCCCCGGAATGGCGAGCTGATCGGCGCCGCGGGCGATCTGATGATCTTTCCGCCGGGGTCGTTTGTGACGCTGGAGAACCGACCGGTGCTGAACGACAGCTATCGGGCCACCGGTCTGTGCCTGTCGCATGATCTGATCGACGCCGTCTTCGCCGGGTGCGGGGCGGAGCGCAGAGCGCCCGGCATCCAGCTGCTGCGGGCGAAGCCCGACCGCCCGGCCGAGATGCTGGACCTGATCCGGGAGACGCTGTCGAACCCGGCGCTGCCGCCGGAGATCCGGTCCCATCGCCTGCTGGAGCCGCTGATCTGGCTGCGCGGTCACGGGGTCCACCTGCCGCGGCTGGAACAGGACGCCCCGCTCAACCGTGTGCGGGGGCTGATCGAGACGGACCCGGCGCACCCCTGGCGGATCGGCGAGGTGGCGGCGCATCTGGCGATGAGCGAGGCCACGTTGCGCCGTCGCCTGACGGAGGCGGGGCAGGGCTTCGCCAGACTGCTGCTCAACACCCGGCTGGAACTGGGGCTGTCGCTGCTGCAGACCACGGAGCGGCCGATCTCCGACGTGGCGCTGGACTGCGGCTTCAAGACACCGTCGCATTTCTCGGATGCGTTCCGTCATCGTTTCGGGATTCGGCCACGGGCCATCCGAACCGCCGCTGTTTGAGCGAATTTCGATAGTTTTTGACGGCAGACCGGAAGCGGAGACGGCGATGTCGGCGTATTTCCAGGGCATGAGCACGCTTTGAAGAAAGGACATCATCATGCGCCGCACATCTCTGATCGCGGGCCTGGCGCTCGTCGGGGCCATGGCTTCCGCCGCCGGGGCCGCGCCGTTCCGCCTGTCCAGCAGCACCATCGCCGAGGGCGTCCAGATGGGCCGGGATCAGGTCTTTGCCGGCTTCGGCTGCAGCGGTGGCAATCTCTCGCCGCAGCTCAGCTGGTCCGACGCACCGGAAGGCACCAAGAGCTTTGCCCTCAGCGCCTATGATCCGGATGCCCCCACCGGCTCGGGTTGGTGGCACTGGTCGGTGGTGAATATCCCGGCCGATGTGACCGCGCTGGAGCCGGGTGCCAGCGGCACTGCCGCGATGCCGGCGGGCGCGCGGGAGATCGTCAACGATTACGGGGTGAGCAGTTTCGGCGGCGCCTGCCCGCCGCCGGGTGAGGTGCATCGCTATGTCTTCACCATCCACGCCCTGCCGGTGGAGACGCTGGAGCTGCCGGAGACCGCCAGCCCGGCGCTGGTCGGCTTCATGGTCAATGCCGCAGAGCTCGGTCGGGCGCGGATCACCGCGGTCTATACCCGCTGAGGCGGGACCTGGCGCGGCAGCCGGCGCGACCGGTTGCCGTGCCCTTCCCGGATCAGACGAAGATCGCGTTCAGCAACAGGAAGACCAGAGCGGACATCAGCGCCGCTGCCGGCACGGTGATCACCCAGGCGGCGACGATGGTCAGGAAATGCGATCGCCGCACCAGTTTGCGGCGGCGGCGCTCCTCGACCGCCAGCTTGCGCCCGCCGACGGGTTTGGGGCGGCGGCGTTCGCTGTACCACTCGCGGAAGAAGCCGACACCGAAGATCGCGCCGACGGCGATATGGGTGGAGGAGACTGGCAGCCCGAGGGCGCTGGCCACGATGACGGTGATCGCCGCCGACAGCGCGACGCAGAAGGCGCGCATCGGGTTCAGCTTGGTGATCTGGCTGCCGACCATGCGGATCAGCTTCGGGCCGAACAGCACCAGACCGAAGGAGATCCCGAAGGCACCGATGATCATCACCCAGGTCGGGATCGACACCTTGCCGGCGAAAGACCCGGCATCGACCGCATGCACGATGGCGGCCAGCGGTCCCACCGCATTGGCGACGTCGTTGGCGCCATGGGCAAAGGACAGCAGCGCGGCGGAGATCACCAGTGGCAGCGCGAACAGTGCCTTCAGCGACTTGTTGCGGTTCTCCATCCCTTCGGAACGGCGCCGCACATAGGGGGCAGAGGCGGCATAGCTGAAGGCGCCGGTGACGACGCCGATCAGGATGGCGCTGCCCATGTCGATATGCACGACCTTTTTCAGCCCCTTCAGCGCCAGATAGGCAGCGAAGCTGCCGGCCATGATGCCGACCAGAACCGGCACCCAGCGGCGCGCGGCGGCGATCTTGTCGTCCTGATAGATGATATAGGCCTTGATAAAGGCCAGGAACCCGGCGGCGACCACGCCGCCCAGAACCGGCGAGACCACCCAGCTGAGCGCGATCGCCCCCATGCCGGACCAGTTGACCGCGCCGAAGCCCGCCGCCGCGATACCGGCGCCCATCACGCCGCCGACCACCGAATGGGTGGTGGAGACCGGCGCGCCGATCCAGGTCGCCAGATTGACCCAGAGCGCCGAGGAGGTCAGTGCCGCCATCATCGCCCAGATGAAGATATGCGGATCGGCGACGCTCTCGGGGGCGATGATGCCCTTGGAGATGGTCGAGACAACATCGCCCCCGGCCAGCAGCGCCCCGGCGCTTTCACAGAGCGCGGCGATGACGATGGCACCGCCCATGGTCAGGGCGTTGGCGCCCACCGCCGGGCCCATGTTGTTGGCGACATCGTTGGCACCGATGTTGATCGCCATATAGGCGCCGAGCACGGCGGCGGCCACGATCACCACCGAGGTGGCGCCGCTGCCGGTCAGCATCGCGGCGGTCAGGCCGACGATCACCATGAAGGCGAGCGCAACGCCCAGGCCCACCATCGGCCGGGAGACATATTGCGCGGCAAGTTCGAGCTGGCTGATCCGGCCCAGGTCCTTGTCCAGTGTCTTCCACTGCCGGCCGGGGGGGAGGTGGCTGTCCTCGGGCATGGGGGCTCCGGCTCCTTCCGCCGCGCGTCACCAGCCCAAGGGCGGCGCAGCGCTGTCGTCAAACTGTTACATCAGGGCGGCGGATAGGATGGAATGACCCGCAGATCAAGCGCGCGCTGCGCGTTCCTGTTCGAACTGTTGCAGAACCTCACGCAGGGCGGGCTCTCCGACGGTCTCGCAGGCCTCGGCGAGGCCGAGCCAGGCCCGCTCGCGGCGGTCGGCTTCCGGGTAGTCCTCGCGCATTTCCCGCACCTCGACCGGATAGACCGAGACGGTGCAGCGCTGTTCGATGCCGTTGTCGTGGCGCTTGATGGTGCTGAAGCTGGTGAGCGGCTCGCGCCAGGGGGTGCCGCTGCGCACGCCGGCCTCTTCCCAGGCCTCCTGCAGGGCGGTTTCCCAGCTGTCGAGCCCGGTGATCGGCCAGCCCTTGGGCAACAGCCAGCGGCCACGCGAACTGGTCACCAGAAGAACCTCTGTCCCCTTGCCAGGGCGGACGCGATAGCACAGCGCAGCCAGCTGCACCGGTTCGGGGCGGCTGAGCATGAGTTTCACGTTTTCCAGCCACTGGAGGGAGCGGGGGATCATTCTTTTTCTTGGCCTTGCTGCTCGTTCGTCAGGGGACATTATGACAAATTGTCGCGATGGACAAATGGTCATCCTATCTGCGCGGTTCAACCCACGGTTATCCGCGCCAGGATGCCCAGATTTCAGGCGGATGGGCGAAGACATTGATGTCCACCGGCCCGTCGACCCCGGGCACCACGCCGGTGCCGGTATATTGCCAGAAGGTCCAGCGCGCCCCGGGGTAGGTTTCCGACGGGTGGCCGGCGACCGACCGCAGCCAGAACTGGGTGCCGTGCAGCCGGCCGATGCCGGTGTCGCGATAGAAATCCGGGGTGGTGTAGATCACCGGACGCTTGCCGTAGTGGCGCTCCAGGATATCCAGGAACTTGCGTGCCTCGGCCCGGACATGGGCGCCGCCGGGCCGGGCCGGGCAGGTGCGCGACCGGTGGTTCCATTCCATGTCCAGCACATGCGGCAGGGCATTCGGATCGCGCGGCACATGGCGGATGAACCAGCGCGCCTGTTCCTCGGCCGGGCGGCAGAAATAGAAATAGTGATAGGCACCGCGCCGCAGCCCGGCGCGCCCGGCACCGAGCCAGTTGTCGCGGAACTTCGGATCGTCGTGATCGCCGCCCTCCGTCGCCTTGATATAGACGAAGGAGACGCCGGAGCGCCGCACCCGCGGCCAGTCGATCTCTCCCTGATAGCGGGAGACGTCGATGCCATGCACCCCATAGGCGGCGGGGGTGGTGCCGGCCCAGTCGTGCGGATCGAGATCGTCGAAGCGCGGCGGCGACAGAAAGCTGAGATGCGTGGTCTGCGGCGCGCTGTTTACCCGTCGCGGATCGGGGGCGGAGTCCGGCACACCGGATCCGCAGGCGGCAAGCGCCAGCGCAGTGCAGAAAGACAGAACAAGAGGCCTCAGCACGGGCCACACCTTGGAACAGACACAAATACCATGGGCCGATTAACTCATGCCCCGGCCGATTTGGCAATCGGTTGCGGTGCCTCTGCGCGGAGCATCGCTTGGGGAAGGGCTGCGAGGGCGCTGGTGACGTGGGAAACGAGGGGAGGGCCGGTCATTCGACGGTTGCTGCGAAGGTCTGAAAGGAGTCCAGAGCGGATGTTTACGCCCGCTCTGGATCGCTTAGGTTTTCAGTGAGACGCGTTTGAAAATGCGTTTACGATGACAACTCCGCCGACGATCATTGCAATCCCGAAAATAGCCATCGCGTCGAGCGATTGCCGGAAAATGACGACGCTGATGATCGCCGTCACGACAATGCCAAGGCCACCCCAGACGGCATAGGCGACACCGAGTGGTAGCGTCCGAAGTGCGACCGACAGCAAATAGAACGACAGGACGTAGAACACTGCCATGATCGCCGTGGGAGCGAATTTGGTGAACTGTACGGACTTTTGCAGATACGCCGTGCCTGTCACCTCGCAGATGAACGCCCCGGCGAGGGCAAGATATGAAACTATATGCAGTTGCATGACGATTACGCTTTCCCGGTCGCTCGATGGCGGTCCGCCAGAGGGTGGTGATCGGGAAGGCCGGCTTCAAAGACAGTGCGCCCTCCTGACCAGATCAGGTTTGACGCCGTGGCTGGGAAGAACCCGTTGAGAACGGGCGCAGGAGACACCACCCTGCGACTCTATTACCGGCAACGCATGGATAGTTGCGGGACATTACATTTTCAACATTGGGTGAAAGAGCATCCCTTGCCCGCAGTCTGCTTCGGCCCGCAAAGCAGCCAATCGCATCCGGCATGGGACGCGGCCGCATCGCGCCTGAGTGTGGGTTATCATCCCCCGTCGGCGGGCGGGGCCGACATGGCCCTCAATCGGGATTTGGGAAACCTCAGCCCGTGGCGTCGGCGACCGTTTTCCCCGCTTCCGGATCGTAGAGGCCGCCGCCCAGATGCCTGTGCCCCCAGCCCATGATCTGCAGGAGTACCGGTTCAAGCGCGCGCCCCCGCGCGGTCAGGGAATAGCGATAGCGCACCGGTCGGTCCTGATAGGCTTCCCTTTCGACCAACCCCCAGTCCATCAGTCGCTTCAATCGCTGTGACAGCAGGTTTGGCGGCAGGTGTTCCTCGCTGTTCTGCAGTTCCTGAAAGGTATGCCTGCCGTGCCACATCAGGTCGCGCACCACCAGCAGGGTCCATTTGTCCCCAAGGATTTCAAGGCTGCGCGCAATCGAACAGCGGGACCGGAATTCATGCTCTGGCTGGGTCATTTCACTCTCTCGGTCGGTGCGGTTCAGGCAGTTTACCTTAGTGACTTAAGAAATGGAAGTTTGACTGAGGAGGCCACTTAATTTATGGAAGTGACTCGCACAGCCAAGCGAAAGGCCCGTATCATGATCGCCATCGGCAACACGCCCCTTGTCAAACTGTCCCGTCTCACCGGACCGGATCACGCCGACATCTATGTGAAATGGGAGGGGGCGAACCCCACCGGCAGCATGAAGGACCGCATGGCGCTGTCGATGATCGAGGGCGCGGAGCGGCGCGGTGAGCTGAAGCCCGGCGGACGGGTGGTGGAATACACCGGCGGCAGCACCGGCAGCTCGCTGGCGATGGTCTGCGCCACTCGCGGCTATAAGGCCCATTTCGTGTCGTCGAACGGGTTTTCCGCGGAGAAGCTGCAAACCATGCGCGCCTTCGGGGCGGAGGTCGAGATCGTTCATGCCGAGGGCGGGGTGCTGACCGCCGATGTGATCAACCGGATGATCGCCCGCGCGCGGGAGCTGACCGGGGAACCGGGTACTTTCTGGCCCGATCAGGTGAACAACATGGACAACAAGCTGGGCTATCACGGCATGGCGCAGGAAATCCTTGGACAGTTGGACGTTTCGGTGGATGCTTTTGTGATGGCCGCGGGCGGCGGCGGCTGTATCTCCGGCAATGCGGAGGTGCTAAAGGCGCACAACCCCGAGACCGAGATCGTCGCCGTGGAACCCTATTATGTGCGCAATGTCTCCGGCGGCGACACCAGCGGCACGCATAGGCTGGAAGGGATCGGCCTGTCCTTCGTGCCGAAGATCCTGCGGCTGGACCTGATCGACACGGTGATCCCGGTGAAGGACGAGGACGCCTATTGGGGCGCCCGGTCGCTGGCCCGGCAAGAGGGGCTGCTGGGCGGCGTGACCTCAGGAGCGAATGTCTGGGCGGCCCTGCAGAAGGCCAGAGAGCTGGGGCCGGGCAAGCGGGTCGTGACCGTGATCGTCGACACCGGCCTGCGCTATCTGAATGATGACCTGTATCGGTAGCCGGGGGCCGATCCCGCTGGCGACTGCATCGGCTGAAAAGCTGCCAGCCGCATCGGCGCGGTATGCGGGGCTGAGCGTAGGGCCGGTCCGCCGCTGAGGCGGGGGGCCTCAGCTGTTGCCGCCGCCCGAGAACCGCGCGGCATCGGCCGCGGCGCGGCGGATGGCGTTCGATTTATGGACGGTTTCCATATATTCGCTGTCGGGATCGCTGTCATAGACGACACCGCCGCCGGCCTGGATATATAGCTTGCGATCCTTGACGATGGCGGTGCGCAGCGCGATGCACATGTCCATGTCGCCGCCGGCGCTGAAATAGCCGACGCCGCCGCCGTAAAGGCCGCGTTTCTCAGGTTCCAGCTCGTCGATGATCTCCATCGCCCGCACCTTCGGCGCACCCGAGACGGTGCCGGCGGGCATGCCTGCGAAGAAGGCGTCGAGGGCGTCCTTGTCTTCGGCCAGCTCGCCCACCACGTTCGACACGATGTGCATGACGTGGGAATAGCGTTCGATGATGAATTTCTCTGTCGGGCGCACGGTGCCGATCTTGGCGACGCGCCCCACATCGTTACGCCCCAGATCGAGCAGCATCAGGTGTTCGGCCAGTTCCTTCTGATCGGCCAGCAGATCGGCTTCCAGCGCGCGATCCTCCTCCGGCGTGGCGCCGCGGGGACGGGTGCCGGCGATCGGGCGGATGGTCACCTCGCGACCGAAGACGCGGACCAGGATCTCCGGGCTGGCGCCGACCACATGGAAGCCGCCGAAGTTGAAATAGAACATGAAGGGCGACGGGTTGGTGCGCCGCAGCGAGCGGTAGAGCGCGAAGGGCGGCAGCGGGAAATCTTGGGTCCAGCGCTGCGCCGGCACCACCTGAAAGATATCGCCGGCGCGGATGTAGTCCTTGGCGGTTTCCACCGCCGCCTTGTAGCTCTCGCGGGTGAAGTTCGAGGTCGGTTCGCCGGTTTCCTGCGCCTCGCCCAGATCGCGGGATTCCGACGGCATGCCGCGATCCAGATCGCGGACTGCATCCATCACCCGTTCGGCGGCCTGGGCATATGCGGCGCGCGCCGACAGACCGTCATTGACCCAGGCGGGGGAGACCACGGTGACCTCGCCCTTCACCCCGTCGAGCACGGCCACCACCGAGGGCCGCACCAGCAGCGCATCGGGCAGGCCCAGCGGGTCGGGGTTCACGTTCGGCAGATATTCGATCAGCCGCACCATGTCATAGCCGAGATAGCCGAAGAGCCCCGCCGCCGCCTGCGGCAGATCCTCGGGCAGGTCGATCCGGCTTTCCTCGATCAGCGCCCGCAGGCTGGTCAGCGGATCGGTCTCAGCCGGCACGAACCCTTCGGGATCGAACCGCGCCTGCCGGTTCAGCGCCGCGGTTTCGCCGTGACAGCGCCAGACCAGATCCGGTTTCATCCCGATGATCGAATAGCGTCCGCGCACCTCGCCGCCGGTCACCGATTCCAGCATGAAGGCGTCCTTCTGGGCGCCGGTCAGCTTCAGCATCAGCGACACCGGAGTGTCGAGGTCGGCGGCGAGCCGGGTGTAGACGACCTGGTTGCGCCCGGCCTCATAGGCGCGGGCGAAGGTTTCGAAATCGGGGGTCAGTGCCATCGTCTTGTCCAGCTGTCGTCTGTTAGCGGAAGTTCGACTGAACCGCGTTCAGCGCCTGCTGGTCCAGCATCGGATGCGCCCGCATCTGGGCGTCGCGCACATAGGCGTCGAACAGCTGCTGCGCCAGCGACTGGTCTAGCTGCTGCGAGAAGGCGCGGCGCATCGCGGTCAGGTCGGGGCTTTCCTCGGGCGGCAGCGTGGTGTCGAGATGCACGATCTCGACCTGCTGATCGCCGGGAACGATACGGATTTCGCCGGGTTCCATCCGGAACACCTCGGTCATGAAATCATGCGGCACATCGTCCAGGAATGCGGTGCGGGTCAGCCCCTCTTCCTTGCGGATGTCGAGCCCGGTGGCCTCCAGTCCCTCGTCCTGGCCGATCCCGGCCACCATCGCCTCGGCCTGTTTGACCAGCGCCTCGTTGGTGGCCTGGGCGATCCAGCCGGTCACCACCCGCGGACGGGCCTCCTCGAAGGGCTCGGGACGCGGCGCCAGCAGGGTATCGAGCCGCAGGGCGAAGATGCCGCCATCCTCGAGGAAGGTGGCTTCCGGGAAATCGCCCTCGGTGACCTTCGAGGCGGCCTCGCGGAAGGCGTCATAGGCGGCGACCCCTTCGGCGCTGTCGGCGGTCCAGTCGATCTGTCCCAGGGTCATGTCGGTCTCGTCGGCGAGCTCTTCCAGCGTGGCGCCGCCGGCCAGAAGATCGTTGATGGTCTCTGCCTGGGTCTCGATCAGGCGGCGGGCGCGTTCTGAGGCAAGCTCGTCGCGCAGCTCGTCGCGGGCCTCCTCATAGGGGGTGGTTTGCGCTTCCAGCGTGCCGTTTACCCGGTAGAGCGCCGGGCCGAGGTCGGAGGGCAGGGGGCCGACCACATCGCCCACGGCGGCGGCGAAGACGGCATCGGCGGCAGCGCCCAGATCGTCGGCGGCCAGATCGCCCAGATCGACATCGGACATCGCCAGCCCGCGGTCATCGACCAGCGCCTCGAAGGTGGTGCCGCCGACCTCGATCTGCGCCATCGCCTCCTGCGCGGCCTGTTCGTTGGCAAAGACCAGGCGTTCGACCAGCCGGCGTTCGGGCACGTTGTATTCCGCCGCGCGCTCCTCATAGAGCCGGCGGATCGACGCCTCGTCGACCTCGACCTGATCGAGGATCATCTCCGGTGTCAGCAGCGCATAGGTCAGGCTCTTGGTCTCGGGCAGGGTGAACTGCGCGGGATGGGCATCGTAGAAGGCCTTCAGCGCCGCTTCGTCCGGGGTCTCGACCGGGGCGGTCAGATCTGCGGGCCGCAGGGTGGCGAAGCTGAAGCTGCGCCGGGCGGCGATGTAATGGGTCAGCGTGTCGGTCAGCGTGTCGGGCATGGAAACCCCGTTGATGATGGCGCTCTGTACCAGCGTGCGGGCGGCCTCGCGGCGCAGATCGGCCTCGAACTCCGCCTCTTTCAGGCCAGCCTGATCCAGCTGATAGCGATAGGCCTCGCGATCGAATTTGCCATCGGCGCCCTGAAAGGCGGGAATGGCGATGATTTCCTTCTGCAGGTTCTCATCGCCGATCGACAGCCCCAGATGGTCGACCTCATTGTCGAGGGAGGCAATGGCGATCAGCTGGCCCAGCACCTGCTGATCCAGCCCCATGGCCTGAACCTCGGTCATCGGCAGTGCAGAGCCGCGCTGCGCCTCGATGGCGCGAATCTCGCGTTGCAGCTCCCGCGCATAGGCCTCGGTGCTGATGGTCTGATCCCCCACCGTGGCGACGGTATGGGCGTTGCCGGTCAGATTGGTGGCGCCGAACCCCGCCAGACCTGCGACCAGCAGACCCATCAGGATCCAGACAAAGGATTTCGATAGCTTCTTGATCCGAGCGGCCATGGCGCCCCCTCTTCTGGCAATGCCGTTGCTCCGGCGCCCTCAATACGATGCAGGCCCCTAGGGGGCAAGGTCCGAAGACAGGCTCAGACCGGCAGCGCGGCGAGCCGGTCGATCACCTCTGCGAGACCGGCGCTGTCGGTATTGGCGAAGGCGAGCCGCAGATGCCGCGCACCGGTGGGATCGCCCTGCGGCACGAACATGCTGGCCGGCAGCGTCAGCAGCGAGGCATCGTGCACCAGCCGCTGCGCCAGGCTCTGCGCGTCCTCGGCGAACGGGTGTTCGACATAGGCGAAATAGGCGCCGAGCCCCTTGAGCTTCCAGCCCAGATTGGCGAGCCGCCCGAATCCCTCGGCCAGGGCGTCGCGGCGGGCCAGAATCTCGTCCCGCTCGCCGCGGACCCAGTCGCCCAGCGTCCGGATCCCGGTCAGCGCCGCGAACTGGCCGATCTGGCTGGGGCAGATGGTGACGGTGTCGATGAATTTCTCCACCCCCAGCAGCAGCTCGGGCGCGGTGACCATGGCGCCGACCCGGTGGCCGGTCAGCCGATAGGCCTTGGAGAAGGAATAGAGGTGGATGAAGGTACGGTCCCAGTCGGGATCGGAGAACAGATCGTGCGGCCGCCCCTCGCGGCTGTCGAAATCGCGATAGGTCTCGTCGACGATCAGCTTCAGCCCGCGCGATTTGGCCAGCTCGTAGAAGGCACGTACCAGCCCGCCGGGATATTCGGCGCCGCTGGGGTTGTTGGGGGTGATCAGCACGATGGCGCGGGTACGCGGGGTGATCAGCGCCGCGGCCTGATCGGGATCGGGCAGCATGGCGGCATCGGTCGGCAGCGGTACCGCCCGCACCCCCGACATATCCAGCCACATCTTGTGGTTGAAATACCAGGGCGTCGGCAGGATCACCTCGTCGCCCTCGCCGGTCAGCGCCGCCATTGCCGCGGCGAAGGCCTGGTTGCAGCCGGAGGTGATGGCGACCTGCGCCGCGCCGACGCTGCCGTCATAGCGCGTAGCGATCTCCGCGGCGAGTTCCTCGCGCAGCTCGGGCATGCCCAGCACCGGGCCGTAGAGATGCGCCTGCGGTGTGCTCAGCAGATACTCCGCCATCGCCTGACGCAGGCTTTCGGGCGGCGCCTCGACCGGCGCGGCCTGGCTGAGGTTGATCAGCGGCCGCCCGGCGGGGAAGCTGACCCCTTCGATCCAGCGGCGCGAGGTGACGATGGGGGCGGAAAACGTGGCGTCTGTGCGCGACAGGTGGGGCGGGGATTTCGGCTGCGTCATCGGCTGCGCCTTCCTTTTGTAGACCTTCTGCGGGATCCGGATCGTCGGTGCGACCGCGCCGTCCGGGGCCCGGGACCGCCCGCGCCCCTTCTTCTCTGTTCAAATACTCAAGGTCCGCCGCCCGGTCCGGGACCGGCCCCGGGCAGGCCGGGACCCGCCCGATGGCGTCTCAGTCCATCGCGCGATAGGGTTTGACGTACTGCAGGGCGGTGTCCCAGGGGAAGAAGATCCAGGTGTCCTGGCTCACTTCGGTGATGTAGCTGTCCACCTGTGCCCGGCCTTTGGGCTTGGCGTAGACGGTGGCGACATGCGCCTTGGGCATCAGCTTGCGCACCACTTCCAGCGTGCGGCCGGTATCGACCAGGTCGTCGATGATCAGCACGCCCTCGCCCTCGCCGACGATTTCCATATCGGGCGATTTGATCACCACCGGCTCGCTCTGGGTCTGGTGATCGTAGGATTTGACGCTGATGGTGTCGACGGTGCGAATGTCCAGCTCGCGGGCGATGATCATCGCCGGGGCCATGCCGCCGCGGGTGATCGCCACCACCGCATGCCAGCCGTCCTCCGGCGCTTCGCCCTGCAGCCGCCAGGCCAGCGCCCGCGCATCGCGGTGCAACTGGTCCCAGCTGACAAGAAAGCCTTTTTCATGCGGCAGACGGTCGGTCATGGCGAAAGCTCCTCAGGCGGGCTGTGGCGGTATGCGGTCTCAGCTCTTGGCGATATCGGGGGCGTCGACGGCCTTCATGCCGATGGCATGATAGCCGGCATCGACGTGCAGCACCTCGCCGGTGACGCCAGCGCCCAGGTCGGACAGCAGATACAGCGCCGAGTTGCCGACATCGTCGATGGACACGTTGCGACGCAGCGGCGAGTTGTATTCGTTCCACTTCATGATGTAGCGGAAATCGCCGATGCCAGAGGCGGCCAGCGTCTTGATCGGCCCCGCCGAGATCGCATTGACGCGGATGCCGTCCTTGCCCAGATCCTCGGCCAGATAGCGCACGCTGGCCTCCAGCGCCGCCTTGGCCACGCCCATCACGTTGTAATGCGGCATCACCTTCTCGGCGCCGTAATAGGTCAGCGTCAGCGCGGTGCTGCCTTCGGACATCAGCTTCTCGGCCCGCCGCACCACCGCGGTGAAGGAGTAGACCGAGATATCCATGCTCATCTGGAAATTGGCGCGGCTGGTGTCGACATAGCGGCCACGCAGCTCGTTCTTGTCGGAGAAACCGATGGCGTGGACGATGAAGTCCAGCTTGCCCCATTTCTCCTTCAGCGCCTCGAACAGCGCGTCGATCGAGTCTTCGTCACCGACGTCGCAGGGCAGGACGATTTCGCTGCCCAGTTCTTCGGCCAGAGGCAGCACCCGCTTCTTCAGCGCGTCGCCCATGTAAGAGAAGGCCAGTTCGGCACCGGCGCCCGAAAGCGCCTTGGCGATGCCCCAGGCGATGGATTTGTCATTGGCCAGGCCCATGATCAGGCCACGTTTTCCGGCCAACAGCTGTTGCGACATTGAGATCCTCCGCCTGTCTGAACGGTCTGAAGCTGTCCTTTAGGCGATTGCCATCACCGCTTCAAGTACATGCAGCCCTCTGCGCTGTCCTCAAGTCACGCCCCAGACCGCCGCCGGCGGGAGGGATCGGGCAGGGGCCGGGAATTGCGGCGTCGGACGCCCGCGCGGGCTTGCTTGGGCGCATCTGCCGCTCTAGGGTCCGAATATATACCATGATGGGGATACCATGGGCGACAGAAGTGGAATTTTTGCCGGCGATGACCCGTTTGTCATCGTCCGGAGGTGGCTGGCCGAAGCTGAGGCAAGCGAAGTAAATGATCCGAACGCGATCGCGATTGCGACCGTCGATGCGGACGGGCTGCCGGATGTGCGGATGGTCCTGCTAAAGGAGATCGAGGACAACGCCTTCGTCTTCTACACCAATTACAACAGTGCGAAGGCGCAGGAGCTGGACCAGGCGGGCAAGGCCGCGTTCGTCATGCACTGGAAATCGCTGCGCCGGCAGGTGCGGGTGCGGGGGCTGATCACCCGGGAAGACGGCGAGCAGGCGGACACCTATTATGCGTCGCGGTCGCTGAAGAGCCGTCTGGGCGCCTGGGCGTCGCAACAGAGCCAGCCGCTGGAGAGCCGCCCGGCGCTGATGGCTGAGGTCGCCAAGATCACCGCGCGCTATGGCACCAACCCGCCGCGGCCGCCGTTCTGGGGGGGATACCGTCTGACGCCGGTGCAGATCGAGCTTTGGGCAGATGGCGCGTTCCGACTGCACGATCGGTTCGTCTGGCGCCGCCAAGACACGGAATCCACTTGGGAAATTCAACGTCTGAACCCCTGACATTCACGTCACGTGAAATGCAAGGCCTTGAAATTTAGCGCGGATTTTTGCCCATTTTGATGTTTTCTGCTTGAAACCTCTCTGAGATTCAGCGCAGACAGTCAGGCAAATCCCAACACGCGCAAACACGCAAGAACGCGGAACGAAGAGAAGTGGCGGAAGATCTGAGCAGCATGTCCCAAGTGGAAGGTCAGGTTAAGTGGTTCGATCCGGCCAAAGGCTATGGCTTCGTCGTGTCGGATCAGGGCGGCCCGGATATCCTGTTGCACGTCAACGTGCTGCGGAACTTCGGTCAGAGCTCGGTCGCTGACGGATCCCGGATTGAGGTGATTACCCACCGCACCGATCGCGGTGTGCAGGCAGTCGAGGTGATTTCGATCACACCGCCGCCGCGCAACGAAGGCCCGGTGCTGTCCGATTTCAGCCATCTGGACCCGGAAGAGATCAGCCGGCACCCGCTGGAACCGGCCCGGGTGAAGTGGTTCGACAAGGCGAAGGGGTTTGGCTTCGCCAATGTCTTCGGCAGCGACGACGACATTTTCCTGCATATCGAGGTGCTGCGCCAGTCCGGTCTCGCCGATCTGCAGCCGGGCGAAGCCCTGGCGATGCGGGTGATCGACGGGCGCCGTGGCCGCATGGCCGCGGAGGTGCTGGCCTGGGAGGCCGCCGTCGACGAGACGGAGCGCCGCCCGGCAGCGGACCTGTCCGCCGAAACATGATCCGCCGGATTGCCGCCGCCCTGCTGCTGTTGCTGGCCGCCACGGCGGCGCGGGCAGAGGTCTGCCGGGCCGATCTGGTCGAGCTCAGGGGCGATTGGGGGCAGGCGCGGTTTTCCGTCGAAGTCGCCGATGACGAACAGGAACGCGCCCGCGGGCTGATGTTCCGGGATAGCCTGCCGCGCGGTGCCGGCATGCTCTTCGTCTACGACCATCCTCAGCGCGTCGCCTTCTGGATGAAGAACACGCGGATTCCGCTCGACATGATCTTTCTCGATCGCACCGGGGTGGTGACGCGTGTCCATGTCGGCGCCATTCCCGGCGATCTGACTGCGATCGACGGCGGTGACGGCGTCTTTGCGGTTCTGGAAATCAATGGCGAGCTCGCCCGCCGCTACGGCATCGGGCCGGGCACGGTGATGCGTCACCCGGTTTTTGCAGGCGGGCCCGCCGCCTGGCCCTGTTAGGGCTTTTCAAATCACTGACCGGTCGCTAGACAGGCGCACGGTCCGGGGCGTGGCGCAGTCTGGTAGCGCACCTGTTTTGGGTACAGGGGGTCGTGAGTTCGAATCTCGCCGCCCCGACCATCTTCTTCCCTTCTATTTTTGCACTCCTGCCGCCGGGGCGGCGGTTCCTGTCCGGCAATCTGTGCCCGGGTCCAGGGGAGTGCCCATAAATTGACCCGCCTTGCTGCGCTGCCGAGTCGCCGGCCCGGGCGGGGCGGGGTTTTGCCTTGGGAAATCAGCGCTTCGCAGCGGTGGTTCAGGCCCTGCGCGAAGTGCTGCTCTGCGGCATCCTGTGGAAGAATCGTGACCCGCCTGTGGAGCGCTTGCGGGTCAACCGGGAATCTCGCGGACCGGTGGAAATAAAATCGTTGACCCCCGCCGCAGGCTTGCTCCAGATTGTGTGGGCCAGCCTAAAGCCCACTAAATCTGGTGTACTCCACTAGGGCTCGTGGCGGGAGCGAGCGGCAGAAAAACCAGTGTACAGCGTCTGATTTCGGGACCGGACGCAGGGCCCCTTCACGGCTTTGCGGCAGGCGGATGCTCTGTGCCGAGGCGCCGCCGGAACGAGGGACCCCGTGGGGGGTGAACGGCCCGGAGAACAGGGCGCGAACGGAACGCTTGGAAGGTCAGAGGCAGATGAAGATCGAAAGAAAATTCACCAGAGCCGGGCAGGACGCCTATGCCGAACTGGAGTTCGTGACAGCGACGTCGGAGATCCGCAACCCCGACGGCACCATCGTTTTCCGGCTGGAGGGTATCGAGATCCCCGCCGGCTGGAGCCAGGTGGCGAGCGACGTGATCGCGCAGAAGTATTTCCGCAAGGCCGGGGTGCCGGTCGCCCTGAAGAAGGTGCGCGAAAAGGATGTGCCCGATTTCCTCTGGCGCTCGGTTCCGGCGACGGAAGAGACCGAGACCGCGGGAGAAACCTCCTCGAAGCAGGTGTTTGATCGTTTGGCCGGGGCCTGGGCCTACTGGGGCTGGAAGGGCGGCTATTTCTCCACCGAGGAGGACGCGCGGGCCTATTACGACGAAATGCGCTACATGCTGGCGACGCAGATGGCCGCGCCGAATTCGCCGCAGTGGTTCAACACCGGGCTGCATTGGGCCTATGGCATCGACGGGCCGAGCCAGGGGCACTTCTATGTCGACTACAAGACCGGCAAGCTGACCAAATCGAAATCCGCCTATGAGCACCCCCAGCCGCACGCCTGTTTCATCCAGTCGGTGGCCGACGATCTGGTGACCGAGGGCGGCATCATGGATCTCTGGGTGCGCGAGGCGCGGCTGTTCAAATACGGCTCGGGCACCGGCACCAACTTCAGCCACCTGCGGGCCGAGGGCGAGCGGCTGTCGGGCGGCGGTAAATCCTCCGGTCTGATGGGGTTCCTCAAGATCGGCGACCGCGCTGCCGGCGCCATCAAATCGGGCGGCACCACAAGGCGCGCCGCCAAGATGGTGATTGTCGACGCCGATCACCCCGATATCGAGCAGTTCATCGACTGGAAGGTGATCGAGGAGCAGAAGGTCGCCTCCATCGTCGCCGGCTCCAAGATGCACGAGCAGAAGCTGAACGCGATCTTCGCTGCGATCAAATCCTGGGATGGCAGCGTCGAGGACGCCTGTGATCCTGCCACCAACCCGGGGCTGAAATCGGCGATCCGCGACGCCAAGAAATCCGCGATCCCGGAGACGTATGTGAAGCGGGTGCTGGATTACGCCAAGCAGGGCTATACCAGCATCGAATTCCCCACCTATGACACCGACTGGGATTCCGATGCTTACAGCTCGGTCTCCGGCCAGAACTCCAACAACTCCATCCGCGTCACCGATGCCTTTCTGCAGGCGGTGCGCGAGGATGCCGACTGGGAGTTGATCAACCGGGTCGATGGCAGCGTCGCCAAGACGGTGAAAGCGCGCGATCTGTGGGAGAAGGTCGGCCATGCCGCCTGGGCCTGCGCCGATCCGGGCATCCAGTTCCACGACACCATCAACGCCTGGCACACCTGCCCGGCCGATGGTCCGATCCGCGGCTCGAACCCCTGTTCGGAATATATGTTCCTGGACGATACCGCCTGCAACCTCGCCTCGATGAACCTCCTGACCTTCCTGAAGGACGGCGAGTTCGAGGCCGAGGCCTATATGCATGCCACCCGGCTGTGGACGCTGACGCTGGAGATCAGCGTGATGATGGCGCAATTCCCGTCGAAGGAAATCGCGCAGCTGTCCTATGATTTCCGCACCCTGGGCCTGGGATATGCCAATATCGGCGGCCTGCTGATGAACATGGGGCTGGGCTATGACAGCGACGCGGGCCGTGCGCTCTGTGGCACGCTGACGGCGCTGATGACCGGGGTGGCCTATGCTACCAGCGCCGAGATCGCCAGTGAACTGGGCGCCTTTGACGGATATGCCCGCAACGCTGATCAGATGCTGCGGGTGATCCGCAATCACCGCACTGCCGCCCAGGGCAAGGCGGCGGGGTACGACGGGCTGGCGGTGCCGCCGGTGCCGCTGGATCACGCCAACTGTCCGGATCGCCGGCTGGTCGATCTGGCCATGGCCGCCTGGGACGAGGCGCTGGAGCTGGGCGAACGGCACGGCTTCCGCAACGCCCAGACCAGCGTGATCGCTCCCACCGGCACCATCGGTTTGGTGATGGATTGCGACACCACCGGGATCGAGCCGGACTTCGCGCTGGTGAAGTTCAAGAAGCTCGCCGGTGGCGGATATTTCAAGATCATCAATCGCTCGGTGCCGGCGGCGCTGGAGAACCTCGGCTATTCCTCGGCCGAGATCGAGGAGATCGTCTCCTTCGCGGTGGGCCATGGCAGCATCGGCAATGCGCCGGCGATCAACCACACCACGCTGGCGGGCCATGGCTTCGGCGAAAACGAACTCGCTAAGATCGACGCCGCGCTGGAAAGCGCCTTCGACATCCGCTTCGTCTTCAACCAATGGACGCTAGGAGAGGAATTCTGCACCAATGTGCTGAAGATCGCGCCCGAAAAGCTGACCGATCCCACCTTCGACCTGCTGCGGCACCTGGGATATTCCCGCGCCGACATCGAGGCGGCCAACGATCACGTCTGCGGGACGATGACGCTGGAGGGCGCGCCGCATCTGCGCGAAGAGCATTACCATATCTTCGACTGCGCCAATCCCTGCGGCAAGAAGGGCAAGCGGTTCCTGTCGGTCAACAGCCACATCACCATGATGGCCGCGGCGCAGAGCTTTATCTCCGGCGCCATTTCCAAGACCATCAACATGCCCAACGATGCCACCATCGAGGATTGCCAGAAGGCCTATGAACTCAGCTGGTCGCTGGGGGTGAAGGCCAACGCGCTTTATCGCGACGGCTCCAAGCTCAGCCAACCCTTGGCTGCCGCGCTGGTCGAGGATGACGACGAGGCCGCCGAAGTGCTGGAAACCGGCGCCCCGGCGGAAAAGGCCCAGGTGCTGGCGGAGAAGATCGTCGAGAAGCTGGTGATCAAGGAGGTCGCCCGTGGCCGGCAGAAGATGCCATCGCGCCGCAAGGGCTATACCCAGAAATCCATCGTCGGCGGCCACAAGGTCTATCTTAGGACCGGGGAATACGAAGACGGCTCTCTGGGCGAGATCTTCATCGACATGCACAAGGAAGGCGCTGGCTTCCGGGCGATGATGAACAACTTCGCAATCGCGGTGAGCGTCGGCCTGCAATATGGTGTTCCGCTTGAAGAATTCGTCGATGCCTTCACTTTCACCAAGTTCGAGCCGGCGGGCATGGTGCAGGGCAATGACAGCATCAAGAACGCCACCTCGATCCTCGACTACATCTTCCGCGAACTGGCGGTGAGCTATCTGGACCGCACCGATCTGGCGCATGTGAAACCGGAGGGCACCACCTTTGACGATCTCGGTCATGGCGCCGAAAACGAAGGCGTGTCGAATGTCAGCGAGCTGAGCGAAAGCGCTGCTTCGCGGTCGCTGGAGGTGCTGAAACAGATCAGCTCCACCGGCTATCTGCGCAAGCGTCTGCCGCAGGAACTGATGGTGTTCCAGGGCGGTGGCCTGCCGACCGGTGCCCCGGTGAGGGCCGGAACCGGTTCGACAGAAGCCGCGGTTCTGACCGCGACGACCACCACTGCGGTTGCCAGCGGCACGGTGTCGATGGATGCCCGAACCAAGGCGCGCATGCAGGGCTATGAGGGCGAGGCCTGCGGTGAATGCGGAAATTACACGCTGGTGCGCAACGGCACCTGCATGAAGTGCAACACCTGTGGCGCGACCAGCGGCTGCAGTTGATCCATCGCGTCAGAAATGACGTGTAGGGGATTGGAAAGCCATATGGTTTTGCGTCCCCGACGAAATCGGAGGGCAGGGCGTTCCGTGCTGCTTTCCCCCTCTCTGGGCGGCACCGGGTCTCCGGGTCTTCCCAAGCTGTCGCGGGGCGGGTGCGCTCGCCCCTGACGACCTCAGGCCGCAGGCAGAAAGACTTTGGGCGGTCAACGAGATGAGCCTGAGTGTCGAAACTGGAACGGGGGGCTTCGGCCCCCCGTCTTTTGTTCTGCGCGTCTCCCTTGCATGGCAGATCGGTGGCACTGGTGGCGACCGGTGCGTCGGCGGCGGCAGAGATGATGTTCCGGCGAGCGTGGAGATCAATATCGGCGTGGCCGATGTCCGGTTCTGGCCGGCGGGCTGAAAACCGCCGGCCGGCGATACGCGGCGAAACCGGCGGCTGGCCGCCATCCGGCCCGGTTCCGGGTGGGGAGATATCGCCGAGCGGATTTTCGCGCTGTTGCACGGGCGGAAACCCGCGAGTGTCAGACCCGGAAATCCGCGGCGCTTCGCCGGAAACCGCACTGCGGCGCCGGGGCCGGTGACAGCGCCGCGCCGGGTGTCTTTGTTGAGGGGGTCCGCAACGGGCGGACGGACCTGAAACCAGGAGGATCACAAAATGAAACCCAACACGCTGACCCTGATTGCCGCCGCAGCCGCCATCGCCGCCCCGGGCATGCTCTGGGCGCTGAGCGAGGCCGACACCGATGGCGACGGGCTGGTCGATGTAGCAGAGCTTCAGGCGGTGTTTCCGGATCTGACGGAAACCCAGTTCGAAAAGATGGACCTGAACGCCGATGGCGGGCTCGACGCCGATGAGATCGCCGCCGCCCAGCTGGCGGGCCAGCTGCCCTCGAACGAGAGCTGAGGTTGAGCGGGCCGGGCGCGCCGCGCCGCCACGCGGTGTGCCCGGCATCTGTCTGCCTTTTCCCTCCCGCCCCCTTTGAAAGGAGCCAAGATGCTTTCCCATATCCTGCCCGACCGCAAAGTGACCCTGCTCGTGGCCAGCGCCGCCATCGCCTTGCCTGCGGCGCTGATGGCTGCGACCGAGGCCGACCGCAACGATGACGGCATGCTGAACTTGCTGGAACTGCAGGCGGCACATCCGGAGATCAGCGAGGAAACCTTCAAGAAACTCGACGTCAACGCCGACGGCCTGCTCGATGCTGATGAGATCACCGTCGCCCGCGAAGACGGCCTGCTGCCGCCGGCCCCGAAAACGGGGAGCTGAGCCATGCGGATGACGATGCCCCTGCGAGCCGCAGCGCTGGTCTGCCTGCTGGCGCTGCCCGGGATGGCGGCCGCCGCCGGCCCCGCGGATACCAATGGCGACGGTGTGCTCGACCTGGCGGAGGTTCAGGTGGTGGCGCCGCAAATCACTGCGGAGGTGTTCCTGGAACTCGACGCCAATGCCGATGGCACCCTCGATGCGGAGGAAGTCGCCGCCGCCCGTCGCGCCGGTCTCTTCACTCCGGCGGGGGGATAGACGCCGCCGATCCCGTCTGCTGATCCCACCTGCTGCGCGGGGCCCGCCCGGGCCCTGCCGGTCGTCTCCTCGCGGCGGCCGGTTTCACCCCAGGACGCGCGCGGGCAGGGCAGAGACGGACAAGGTCC
Organism: Pseudodonghicola flavimaris; assembly: GCF_030164425.1. Classification (GTDB taxonomy): domain Bacteria; phylum Pseudomonadota; class Alphaproteobacteria; order Rhodobacterales; family Rhodobacteraceae; genus Pseudodonghicola; species Pseudodonghicola flavimaris. Next base: position 447,829 of record NZ_JASNJD010000001.1, read on the forward strand.
GGTCGCCGCTGTGGCGGCCGGGCCGTTTCAGTTGCGGCGGATCGCTTACGCCGGGGCGCAGCAGGAGGCCGCGAAGCGGCAGAGCGTTTCCAGCGCGGCGGCAAAGGCGCTGTCCTCCACCGTCATCGCCACCCGGATATGACCGGCGGCGGCGGCCCCGAAACTCGCCCCCGGCATCACCGCGATCCGGTGTTGTTCCAGCAGCGCCTCGGCAAATTCCAGCCCGGTCATCCCGGTGGCGCGCACATCCAGCATCACATACATCGCCCCCTGCGGCGGCAGCAGCCGCAACACGTTCTGCCGGTTCAGGATCTCCAGCGCCAGCGCCCGGCGGCGACGGAACGGTGCGGCGACCTCCGCCTCCAGCGCATCGCCCTGTTCCAGCGCGAAGAGTGCGGCATCCTGCACGAAGCCCGGCACCCCATAGGTGGTATGGGTGGCCAGGTTGATCAGATGCGCGATCGCCTCCTCCGGCCCGACGATCCAGCCGCAGCGCGACCCGGTCATCGCATGGGATTTCGACATCGACCCGATCACCAGCGTCCGATCGGTCAGCTCCGGCAGCGCGCGGGGCGACAGGTGGCTGCCGTCCCACAGCTGGGTGTCATAGACCTCGTCCGAGAGCAGCCAGAGATCGCGCTCCAGAACCGCCCGGCCGATCCCTTCCAGCGTCTCGCGGTCATAGACGGCGCCGGTGGGGTTGTTGGGGGTGTTGATCAGCAGCGATTTGGCGTCCGCACCGGCGGCGGCCAGGATATCGGCCCCGCGCGGGCGGAATCCGTCCTCGGGGCGGGCCGGCACGGTGACCGGGCGCGCGCCCGCCGCCCGCACGGTGCCGGGGTAGGTGACGTAATAGGGATCGATGAACAGCGCCGCATCGCCGGCATCGCAGGTGGCGCAATGGGCGGAGAACAGCCCGGCCTGACCGCCCGGGGTGATCAGCACGTTGTCGCGCCCGGTGGCCACCCCGGTGCGTTCGGTGATCCGCGCCGCCACCGCATCGCGCAGCGCCGCGACGCCGGGGATCTCGGCATAGCCGGTGTGCCCGCCGCGCGCGCTTCGGTCCATGGCGCCCAGGATGGCGGTATCGGTGCGGATGTCATGCTCCCCGATGGTCAGTTCGATCACCGGCTGGCCGGCGGCGATCATCGCCTTGGCCTTCAGGAAGATCTCCCATCCATTCGACCCGCCGGGGGTCAGGGTCTCGATCCGATGGGACAGCTGCATTGGGGCACCTCTTGAATAGTCAACCTCGGCGCGAAGGGGGCAGAGGCCGGCGGGATTGTCAACAGCTGCCGGTCCGCGACCCTGCGCGACTTCGACCCCGCGCGCCCGCCGGCTTCTTTTTCTGGCCGCAAATATCCCGGGGGAGGCCGCTGGCCGGGGACAGAGCCCCCTGATCGCCTTGCCTCGCCGTCTCCGCCCCTCAGCCACCCTGCCCAGGCCTCCGCGCTTTCCGGCTTCCCCCGGGGGCGCGGCCATGCTAGCAGGGACCCATGAACCGCATCCGCTGCACCATTTGCTGCTGCATTATTCCCTGCTGATCTCTGCAGCGGGCCGGTTTCTGTCGTTTTCATCTCCGAGACAAGTTGCTAAGCCCGCGCCGAGCGCCGCGCCTGTGAGGAGTCCGTCATGACGACGATCAAACTGCACAATACGAAGACCCGTAAGAAAGAGGTCTTCACGCCGATCGATGCCGACAATGTGCGTATGTATGTCTGCGGGCCGACCGTCTACGACCGGGCGCATCTGGGCAATGCGCGGCCCGTCGTGGTCTTCGATGTGCTCTACCGGTTGCTGCGGCAGGTCTACGGGCCCGATCATGTCACCTATGTCCGCAACTTCACCGATGTCGACGACAAGATCATCGCGCGCGCGGAGGAGAGCGGCCGGCCGATCTCGGACATTACCACCGAGACGACGCAATGGTTCCTGGACGACATGGGCGCACTCGGGGCGTTGGAGCCCGACGCCATGCCACGGGCGACGCAATACATCCCGCAGATGATCGCGATGATCGAAGAGCTGATCGCCGGCGGCCACGCCTATGCGGCGGAGGGCCATGTGCTGTTCTCGGTCGACAGCTACAAGACCTATGGCGCGCTCTCCGGCCGCTCGGTCGAGGACATGATCGCCGGCGCCAGGGTCGAGGTCGCACCCTACAAGCGCGACCCGATGGATTTCGTGCTGTGGAAACCGGCGAAGGACGACGAACCCGGCTGGGACAGCCCCTGGGGCCGTGGCCGGCCCGGCTGGCATATCGAATGCTCGGCGATGTCCTATGAGCTGTTGGGCGCCTCCTTCGACATCCATGGCGGCGGCAACGATCTGATGTTCCCGCACCATGAGAACGAGATCGCGCAAAGCTGCTGCGCCCATCCCGAAGGACATTTCGCCAATTACTGGCTGCACAACGAGATGCTGCAGGTCGAGGGCAAGAAGATGTCCAAGTCCCTGGGCAATTTCTTCACCGTCCACGACCTGCTGGCGGGCCATGACGGCGAGCCGCCGGTGCCGGGCGAGGTGATCCGTTTTGTGTTTCTCTCGACCCATTACCGCAAGCCGATGGACTGGACCCGACGCAAAGCCATCGAAGCAAGAAAGGCCGTGAGAGAAATGGCCTCGGCTCTGGGCCAGTATGGAACTGACGCATTGGAAAGCTTGACTGCCAAAGAGCCGTTTCCGGAAGTTGTCGAGGCGCTGGCGGACGATCTCAACACTCACTTGGCGATCACCAAGGTCCGTTCCCTGAAACCGGACACAACGCAATCCCTTGAAAATCAGATCGAATGGCTTGGAGGGCTGTATGCCTCGCAGAAGCTGTTGGGCTTCGATCTAAAGGCACACCAAGCCGCGAAAGATAAGGCGGAGCGCATTGATGCGAACCTCGGGATCATTTCAGAGGTCATGCACAAAGGCAAAGACCCTTTGCTGGCGTCGTGGGAACAAAAGCTTTGGAATTTGCGTGACGATGCAATGCGCACGAAGGATTATTCTAAGGTCGATGCGCTTAAGGCCAATCTTGTTGACGCAGGTCTCGAAGTGCGGATGAGCAAGGCGGGGGTGGAGCTGGTTCCCGGCGCGGGGTTCGATGCCGCCAAGCTGGAGGGGCTGGAATGATGCACGTCCATCAAAGCGTTTCGCCCGGCCGCAGGCCGGGCCGCGCCCGACCCTCCCCGAGGGAGGGCGCAAGCGTTGGCGTCATGCACCGAACGGATGTGGTGAGCGCGTCGACGTTGCGGGCTGAATGGATGGGGACTGCGCCCACCCAGGGTCGGGCGCGGCCCTTCTCACTCATGGTCCAAGGGAGGGGAAAATGAGAGAACGCCTCTACATCTACGACACCACGCTGCGCGACGGCCAGCAGACTCAGGGGGTGCAATTCTCGACGCCGGAGAAAATCCGCATCGCCGAGGCGCTCGACAGTCTCGGCGTCGATTACATCGAAGGTGGCTGGCCCGGAGCGAACCCCACCGACAGCGCGTTTTTCGAGGCCGCCCCGAAAACCCGCGCGCGGCTGACCGCCTTCGGCATGACCAAGCGCGCCGGCCGCTCCGCCGAGAATGACGATGTTCTGGCGGCGGTGATGAACGCCGGCACCGGTGCGGTCTGCCTGGTCGGCAAGACCCATGATTTCCATGTCACCGCCGCGCTCGGCATCACGCTGGAGGAGAACCTCGAGAATATCGCCGCCTCCATCGCCCATCTCGTCGCCCAAGGCCGCGAGGCGCTGTTCGATGCGGAGCATTTCTTCGACGGCTACAAGGCCAATCCTGAGTATGCGATCCGCTGCCTCAAGGCCGCGCATCAGGCCGGCGCCCGCTGGATCGTGCTCTGCGACACCAACGGCGGCACCTTGCCGGAAGAGATCGCCAGCATCGTCCGCGCGGTGATCGCCGCCGGGATCCCGGGCGCAAACCTCGGCATCCACACCCATAACGACACCGAAAACGCCGTCGCCGGATCGCTCGCCGCGATCGAGGCCGGGGTGCGGCAGGTGCAGGGCACGCTGAACGGGCTGGGCGAGCGCTGCGGCAATGCCAACCTGACCTCGATCATCCCGACGCTGTTGTTGAAGGAACCCTTCGCCAGCGGCTTCGACACCGGCATCAGCCATGAGGCGCTGCAGGGGCTGACGCGGATTTCACGGACGCTCGACGACATCCTGAACCGGGTGCCGATGAAACAGGCGCCCTATGTCGGGGCCTCCGCCTTCGCCCATAAGGCCGGGCTGCATGCCAGCGCCATCCTCAAGGACCCGAGCACCTACGAACACATCGATCCGGGCGAGGTCGGCAATACCCGCATCATCCCGATGTCGAACCAGGCCGGCCAGTCGAACCTGCGCCGCCGCCTGGCCGAAGCCGGACTTGAGGTGGCGCCCGGAGATCCGGCGCTTGGCCGTATCCTCGACCGCATCAAGGCGCGCGAGGACGAAGGCTATGCCTATGACACCGCGCAGGCGAGCTTCGAGCTGCTGGCGCGGGAGGAACTGGGGCTGATGCCGGAGTTCTTCGAGGTCAAACGCTATCGTGTCACCGTCGAGCGGCGGAAGAACAAGCGCAACCAGATGGTCAGCTTTTCCGAGGCGGTGGTGGTGATCAAGGTCGACGGGCAGAAACACATGTCGATCTCCGACAGCGTCGATGCCAGCGGCTCTGACCGCGGCCCGGTCAATGCGCTGTCGAAGGCGCTGGCCAAGGACCTGGGGCGGTACTCCGCCATAATCGACGATATGCGGCTGGTCGATTTCAAGGTGCGGATCACCCAGGGCGGCACCGAGGCGGTGACCCGAGTGATCATCGACAGCATCGACAATCAGGGCCGGCGCTGGTCCACCGTCGGCGTCAGCCCGAACATAGTCGATGCCTCGTTCGAGGCGCTGCTGGATGCGATCCGCTGGAAGCTGGTGCGCGACACCGGCGCGACGCTACAGAGTGCCGAGGAGACCCCGGCAGAGGCGGTCTGAGCGATGGCAGACGCAGTAACCGACCCGCGGGCCGCTGGGGCCGACCTGAACGCCTGCGCCGATCTGGTGCGGCGCGGCGATCCCGACCGTTTTCTGGCGGCGATGGCGGCGCCGGTGGCGGCGCGCCGGGTGCTGTTCCCGCTCTATGCGATGAATGTCGAGGTGTCGCGGGCGCCTTGGGTGACGCAGGAGGCGATCATCGCCGAGATGCGGCTGCAATGGTGGCGCGACGCGCTGGAGGAGATCGCCGCCGGTGGCGCGGTGCGCCGGCACGAGGTGGTGACGCCGCTGGCCGATGTGCTGCCGGCACCGCAGGCGGCGGCGCTCGACGACTATGTCGCGGTGCGGCAATGGGACATCTACCGCGATCCGTTCGAGGATGAAGCGGAGTTCGACCGCTATATCGACCGGAGCGCGGCCAGCCTGCTCTGGGCGGCGGCCTCGGCCCTGGGCGCGGCGGAGGAACCGGTGCTGCGCGACCTGGGCTATGCCATGGGGGTGGCCAACTGGCTGCGCGCGGTGCCCGATCTGGAGGCGCGCGGCCGGATTCCGCTGATCGACGGCAGCCACGCCGGGCTGAAGGCGCTGGCGGAAAAGGCGCTGGACCGGCTGTCGGACGCCCGCGCCCGGCGCGGCGGCGCCAGCCGCGCGGCGCGGCCGGCGCTGCTGGCGGGCTGGCAGGCCGGCACGATCCTGCGGCAGGTGCAGGCGGAACCGGCGCGTGTCGGGGCCGGCAGCCTTGGCCAGAGCGAGGCACGCAAGCGGCTGAGCCTGATGGCACGGGCCGCCTCCGGCCGCTGGTAACCCGAAAGGGGTGAGACCGGGGCACGCTTGCCTACCCGCCTCATCGGAACGGTTCCCCGAATGTGCAAACGGCGGCCGAGGGGCCGCCGTTCTTGTATCCGGGAAACGGGCGCGGATCAGATCGGATCGCGGCGGCCCTCTTCGGGCTGGAACACCAGCCACAGCAGCGCGCCGCCGGCCAGCACCAGGAAGGGCGCCATCGCCATGTTCACCGCGCTCCAGCCTTCCTGCGCGGTGCCGCCGGAGCAGTTCATCAGCCCGCCGGAAGAGAGCGAGGCCATGGTGACGCCGCCGAAGACCAGCAGGTCGTTCAGGCCCTGCATCCGGCCGCGCTCGTGCGGCTCATGCGCACTGGCGAGCATGGTGGTGGCGCCGACGAAGCCGAAGTTCCAGCCGAGCCCGAGCAGCACCAGCGCGACGAAGAAATGTTCCAGCTGCACACCGCTCAGCGCCACCGCACCGGCGCCGGCCAGGATCGACAGGCCGGCGGCGACGACCTTTTCCACCCCGAAGCGGGCGATCAGGTGGCCGGTGAAGAAGGAGGGGATATACATCGCCAGCACGTGGCTGGTCACCACATTGGCCGCATCCCCCTGATCGAAGCCGCAGCCCACCACCGCCAGCGGGGTCGAGGTCATCACCAGGTTCATCAGCGCGTAGGAGACCATGGCGCAGATCACCGCCACCGCGATCCTGGGGGTGGTGATCAGCTCCCACCGGGTACGGCCGCGCGGGGCGTCGGCGGCGGGCGGTCGGGGCCGGGGAATATCGAGGAAGACGAAGAGGAAGGAGCCGATCAGGTTGATCGCCACCACCGCCAGATAGGCGCCGAGAAAGGCGGCGACCCGGGCATCGGGGGATTCGATCATGCCGTTGGTGGCCTTGACCAGCTGTGGCCCGATGATGGCGGAGAGCAGCCCGCCCGCCATCACGTAGGAAATCGCCTTGGGTCGGAACGCGTCAGAGGCGGTATCGGCGGCGGCGAAGCGGAAGAAGCCCTGCGCGCTCATGTAGAAGCCGGTGAAGAAGGACCCGAGCAGGAAGATCGGGAAGGAGCCCAGATACAGCCCCAGCGCGCCGATGCCGCCGCCGAGGGCGCCGCCGGTGGCGCCGATCAGAAAGCCGGCGCGGCGGCCCCATTTCTGCATGATCGCGGAAATCGGGGTGGCGGCCAGCATCGATCCCAGCACGATCAGCGAGATCGGCAGCGTCGCCAGGCAGGCGTTCGAGGCCAGCGACTGGCCGGCCAGCCCGCCCACGGTGAAAATCATCGGCATCTGCGCGCCCAAAAAGGCCTGGGCGGCAACCAAGACGGCCACGTTGCGCCGGGCCTTGCTGTCGTCAATCTCATGCATGACGCTTGCCTATCTGTGAATGTGTCTCACGACAAGACGGCTTGCCTGTATCGGTACATTTCCTATGGTGCGGGCCATGACCGTGGGCCGTCTCATCGAAACACCCGACTGCGTGGCCGAGGGCGCGGCCTGGCTGGCCGCGCGCGATGGCCGGCTGGCCTCGGCTCTGGCGCAGACGGGCCCCTTGCCGCTGCGCCGCCGGCCCGACGGTTTTGCCCAGCTGCTCTCCGCCATCGTCAGCCAGCAGGTCTCCGTCGCCTCGGCCAATGCGATCTGGGGCCGGATGAGGGAGGCGCGGCTGACCGGCCCGCGAAAGATCCTCTGGGCCAGCGACGACGATCTGCGCGCCGCCGGCCTCAGCCGGCAGAAGATCCGCTATGCCCGCGCCCTGGCCGGGGCGCGGATCGACTATGGCGCGCTGCGGAAGGCGCCGACCGAAGAGGTGGTCGCCACCCTGACCGAAGTGCCAGGCATCGGGGTCTGGACGGCGGAGATTTACGCCATGTTCTCGCTCGGGCGGGCGGATGTCTTCGCACCGGGCGATCTGGCCTTGCAGGAGGCGGCTCGGATCCTCTTCGATCTTCCGGAGCGCCCGCGCGAGCGGGCCCTGCGGCAGATGGCGGAGGACTGGGCGCCCTGGCGGTCAGTTGCCGCGCGGCTGCTCTGGGCCTATTACCGGGTGGCAAAGGACAGGGAAGGGATCAGATGACTCGAGTTTTGAACGCCGGCCGCAAGGGCCCGGTTTCGGGCGACACCCGCTCGGCGGTGGTGTTTCTGCATGGCTATGGCGCCAATGGCGCCGATCTGCTGGGGCTGGCCGACCCGCTGGGCGAACATCTGCCCGACACGCTGTTCGTCGCCCCCGATGCGCCGGAGAACTGCGCCGGCTCGCCGATGGGGTTCCAGTGGTTCCCGATTCCCTGGCTCGACGGGTCCTCGGACGAGGCGGCAGAGCGGGGCATGCAGGCCGCCGTCGCCGATATCAACGCCTTTCTCGATGCGCTGATGGTCGATGAGGATCTGCTGCCCGAACAGGTGGCTCTGATCGGCTTCTCGCAGGGCACGATGATGAGCCTGCATGTCGCCCCGCGGCGCGAGGACCCGGTGGCCGGCATTGTCGGCTTCTCCGGCCGGCTGCTGAACCCGGAGACGCTGAAGGACGAGGTGGTCAGCCGCATGCCGGTGCTGCTGATCCATGGCGATCAGGACGATGTGGTGCCGCCGCAATCGCTGCCGGAGGCGGCGGAGGCGCTGCAGCAGGCGGGATTCAAGGAAGTCTACGCCCATATCTCCAAGGGCATGGGCCATGGCATCGCGCCGGACGGTCTGGGGGTGGCGCTGGCCTTCCTGCGCGACAAGCTCGGCTTCTGACCGGGCGGCGTCGCTCTGCGGCAAGGGGGCAGGGCGCTCAGCCCTGCCACAGCCGCGGTTCGGCGAATTCCACCGAGTTCCCGGCCGGATCGCGGAGATAGAGCGAGCGGGCGCCATTGGGCCAGTCGAACTCCGCCTCGATCTCCTGGCCGGCGTCGACCAGCCGGCGGCGCATCCGGGCGATTTCGTCCCGGCTCAGGGCGAAACAGACATGGCCGGCACCGGTGGCCCCATGCGGCGGCACCGGCAGGGCCGGATCCTGCGGCGGCCGGACGGTCTCCTCCGGGTTGAAGATCAGCAGCATGGCCGCGCCGATGCGGAAGAACAAATGCCGGTTGCCCAGCCGCATCGCCTTCTCCAGCCCGATGACCCCGCCATAGAAGCCCTCCGCCGCGTCGAGATCGCGGGCATAGAGCGCGGTTTCCAGGATGGCGCCGGGAACCGGGGCCGCTTCGCGCGGCGGCGCGGAGGGGTGGGGCAGATCGCTCATGGCCCGATCCTATCACCGGCGCGGGCGTCTGTCAGGTCTCGGACCCGAGGGGCGGACGGGCAGCGCCAGATCCTGCCAAGTGCCCGGCGCCAGCCCGTCCAGGCTCCAGTCGCCGATGCGCCAGCGGATCAGCCGCAACGTCGGATGGCCCACCGCGGCGGTCATCCGGCGCACCTGGCGGTTCTTGCCTTCGCGAATGGTCAGCTCGATCCAGGCATCGGGAACGGATTTCCGCACCCGGATCGGCGGAGTCCTCGGCCACAGGTCCGCGGGGGCGTCAATCCGCCGGGCGCGGGCCGGGCGGGTGCGGCCATCCTTCAGATCGACACCCTCGGCCAGCGCGGTCAGCGCGGCGGCATCGGGAATTCCCTCCACCTGCACCAGGTAGGTCTTTTCCATCTTGTGCTTGGGGTCCGCGATCCGCGCCTGCAGCTGGCCGTCGTCGGTCAGCAGCATCAGCCCCTCGCTATCGCGATCGAGCCGGCCACAGGGATAGACCCGGGGGATGTCGATGAACTCCGACAGGGTGCGGCGGGCAGAGCCTTCGGTGCCGCGGTCGGTGAACTGCGGCAGCACGTCATAGGGTTTGTTGAAGCGGATCAGCCGGGCCATATCGCCCCCTAGCCCAAAGCCGCGGCGAAGGGAACCGGCAGGCTTGTGGATAACGTCATCTGCCTGTCACGTAAGCGGCGTATCGGTTCCGCGATATCTGGTGTATCATATGGGCTTGCCAGAGTTCGACCACGAGATATAGTCAAATCAGGCAGGGGCGGGTTCCCCGCCCTGGGGCCGGGTCCGGCAGTCAGGGCAAGGGGTGACTCACGCGATGGATGGCGATTTCAGAACTGAATTTGTACGCGAGCCGGGGGCGCTGAAGCAGCACCCGGCCCTGGTGCTCAACGCGGATTATCGGCCGCTCTCCTATTACCCGCTTTCGCTGTGGTCCTGGCAGGAGGCGGTGAAGGCGGCCTGGCTGGACCGGGTGGACATCGTCGCCGAGTACGACGAATACGTCCGAAGCCCCACCACCAGGATAAAGATGCCGAGCGTCGTGGTCCTGAAAGATTATGTGAAACCTCAAAAGCGCGTGGCCTTCACGCGCTTTAATCTTTTCTTGCGGGACGAATTCCGCTGCCAGTACTGCGGCGCCAAGGGCGACCTGACCTTCGATCACGTGGTGCCGCGCGCCGCCGGCGGCGTGACCAGCTGGGAAAACGTGGTCGCGGCCTGTTCGCCTTGCAATCTCAAGAAAGGGTCGAAATCCCTGCGCAAGGCGGGCATGGCGCTGCGCCGGCCGCCGCGCCGCCCCGGCGCCGGAGAATTGCGCAACACCGGCCGCAAGTTCCCGCCCAACTATCTGCACGAAAGCTGGATGGATTTCCTCTACTGGGATGCAGAGCTCGACGCGGGGTAACGTCGCAGCAACATGTGGCGTTATCATGTTGGATACCTGCGAGAGGCACTATCAAGACCGAGCGCCATGACGTCAGAAAACGCGATGTGCACGACGCACGGATTACGCATGGCGAGCATCAGACGGTGCGGAGACACGTGGCATGGGGAAGTATTCCGCAATGGGCGGAGGGCGTCGATCTGGATCGCAACCGATGCTGTCCGACACTGCCGGTTGGCGGGCTTGAAGAGCTAGTCCGATGTAATCCTGCTTGGTAGATCGGTCTGTTGGGGGGCTGATGAGAGGTCTTGGGGGCCTTTGCCCTTCTTCTGCGGTCTCTCACCAGCCCCAACATTTTCACTCGGTGTCGGCAGGGACTGTCGGCTTAGAAGAAAGAGAAGTCCGAGACGTCCAGATCGGCCTTGTGCACGCCCAGCAGGGTGATGGTGTTGGACGCGTCCACCGTGATCACGGTGTTGGCGCCGACATCGGCGGTATGGCTCAGCAGATCGGCGAAATCGGCGATCAGCCCGCTGGCGATCGAGATTACATCGGCATCCCCGGTCGTCCCGGCATGGAAGCCATTGATGGTGTCGTGCCCGAAGCTGGCGGCGAAGATGAAGGTATCGCTGCCGCCGCCGCCATTCATGGTGTCATTGCCGCTATTGCCCCGCAGCGTGTCGTCGCCGAGCCCGCCATAGAGCGCATCGTTGCCGGCGTTGCCTGTGACCGTGTTGTTCAGCGTGTTGCCGGCCAGCACCTGACCGCCTGCGGAAATGCCGGTCAGATTTTCGACATTGGCGACGGTTCCCAGGCTGTAGGACGACAGCGCGGTCCACACCGTATCGATACCAGCACCGACAGCCTCGGTGACCACATCGCCGACCTCGTCGGCAATATAGGTATCGTCGCCAAACCCCCCGTTCATCGTGTCGGCGCCGGTGCCGCCGTCGAGGTAATCGTTGCCGAAGCCGCCATAAAGTTTGTCGTTTCCAGAGTTCCCGTAGATTGCGTTGTCGAGCGAGTTTCCAGAGAGGGTTTGGCCCGTGTTCGATAGGCCCTGAAGGGCCTCCACATTGTCGTAGGTCAAGGCGAACGTGGCGAGGCCGGTCGCAACGAAGTCATAGCCGTTGCCGACAGTCTCGATGACGACATCGCCAGCATTGTCGACGAAATAGACGTCATCTCCAGCTCCACCATCCATGATGTCGATCCCGGCCCCGCCGTTGAGCTGGTCATTCCCGGCCGCACCGAAGAGCGTATCATTGCCGCCGGCTCCGACGATCACGTTGTCCAGCGCGTTACCGGTGAGGGTCTGACCCGCGTCCGAGGTGCCGAAGAGGCGCTCCACGTTGTCATAGGTCAGGGCAAAAGTGGCGAGGCGGGTCATCACCGTGTCGTAGCCGCCACCGCTGGTCTCGATGATGTCATCTTCGGTGTCGTTGACGATATAGGTGTCATCCCCGGTGCCGCCGGTCAGGGTATCCTCGCCGCGGCCGCCGTGAAGCGTGTCGTCGCCGGCGCCGCCATCCAGCGTATCGTCCCCGGCGCCGCCACGGAGGGTGTCAGCACCAGCCCCACCCAGCAGCGTATCGTCCCCGGCGCCGCCGTTCAGCAAGTCGTTGCCATCGTCGCCTGCCAGGGTGTCATCGTCGTTCTTGCCTTTCAGGGTGTCATCATCTGCACCGCCGTGAAGATCGTCTTCGCCCACGCCACCGATCAGTACATCGTTTCCGGTCCCCCCCAGTACAGAGCCGGTAGCGATGCCATGGCGACCGTTATAGGTGTCATCCCCGGTTCCAAGATCGAGTGAGCCGACGTTACCGGAATTCTTGACAATGTCGTTGCCATCGTTCGTGCTGATCTGGCCGACAATAGTACCTGTGTTCGTAATCGCGTCGCGCGCAGTGCCCCCGGAAATAGCCCACCCGAGTCCAGTTGGTTCGTCCACTGCGATGATGGTCCCGCTGTTGGTGATTTGAGAAGAAGAACCAACGATCTGAATCCCCGAATAGCCCATGATGGTTCCGGAGTTGCTTATGTACGCGCTCGCGGTTCCAGGCTGAAGGCGAACGGCACTTCCGACCACCGAGGAAATCGTGCCAGTGTTGGTCACATAGGCGTTCCCAAAATCGTCGGTAACTCGTCCATATAGACCGTAGTAGTAGCCGCTCACGTATCCTGCATTGTCGATGGTGAGGAGCGATGTGAATCTGGAATAGAGGCCATAAAGCGATTGTGATACGAGTTGACCCGAAGCGCCAATCGTCAGGCGGAATTGAGCAGACTGCTGATTGATGCCGTTGTCGTCTCCGCTGAAGACTGTGCCCAATATCGAGAGGTCCGCATTTCCATTCACGACAATTGCATCGTCCTGAAGCGCGAGGGTTGCACCTTCAGCGATGAAACCCACTTCGCCAGCTCCAAGTGTCTGCTGTGCTTGTGAATTGTTGAACAGATAAAAAGTAGCCATTGTTATTTACCTTTTGTAGAAATTAAATATAGCCTGTGGGGCTGGTCGCGTTGGGCTAATCGGGGGGAATGGTTTGCCAAAAGGCCGTATGGTGATCGACTGGCCCGCATTTCCTGCGTGACTGATCGCCTCCACGGGACTGACTGCAGAGACGCACATGACGTGAGCCGCGGCGGGTTCATCAGGCCTTCTCGAACCAACGCATGGGGGCGAGACAATCCCGCACCCTCGGCAGCGCCGCGATCAGAGAGCGACCCATCACAGGGCCACAAAGCTTTGAATATGAGATCCTAAGGCGATTCCTTTCTGCCCGGGAAGTGATTTGCTCTTGCGCCCTATCGGCTCTGCAGACCACCCGCATGTCCGCCGACCAGAGACGACCATATCCCTTCTACGGTGCTTTTGGTGAAAAATCTTGCCTATCCGGCTCACCACGGTCGCAGTCCGGCCGCGATCCTTCCATCGGGTGCAAGCACAGCGCGTCGGCATGCTTCCAGCGCGGCCTTCAGCGTGTCTTCTGCCCCAATTCTCTGCCGGGTGAGACCGTGAGTGTCATGACCAGATATCGCGCGGCAAAGCCATGGCCACGGTTTTGCGCAGGCGGCCGACCTCGATCCGGGAGGAGATGACGGTTCTGTGATTTGCGCGATATCGTGCGCGGGCAGGGGCACTCTTCATGGCCATTCATCCGAAGGCGCTCGATGTGGCCAGCTGCGCGAGACAGGCGTTGTGGCGGGAGCGGATGCGGATTGGATGGCGCACAAAATCCGCAGGAAGCGTGCCTATCTGGAATTCGTGGGTCCGGTGATAGGCGGCGGGCGGAATATTTCTCAATTGCGGAAGGGCGTTACAGGGGCTTTGCGCGAGGCGCGGGGCCCGGCGAGTGCGACGGAGAGACAACACCGGCCGCGCACCATCCCGCCTGACGTTGGCTGCGACGGCAAGGCGATAGGAGGTCAACATCCTTCCTGGAAATTGAAGAACTGGGCTTCGCGTCCAGCCGAGTTCTGCGCGATGCGGCTGGTTGTCGGCGATAAGCGTTTGGAAATCTTCCGGTCACGTCCGCCGGTTTCCGTGTTTCCTGACAAGGTTGGGCGCAGCGCGGCATGCAGGGACTTGTCTCTCCTGAAAATGATGATACATCATTCGATGACACATCATGAATATGGGCAGACTCAGATCGCCCGGCAGATGCGCCGGGCAGTCCGGGTTTTCGGACAGGGGACAGGACAGCAACGATGCAGGATCGGGAACACGACAGCTTAGAGGTGGCGGGGAGCGACGATCTCGGGCGCCTGATTCCGGCGGTCGGCCAGTCCTGGCGCCGTGTCCTTGGCCAGCGGCTGAGCAACGAAGGCCTGTCGGACGCCACGGCGATGCCGATTCTGGTGCTGTGGCGGGCGCAGGACATCCCCATGCGCCAGAACGAACTGGCACAACAGCTCGGCCTTGAAACCTCGGGTGTTGTCCGCCTGCTCGATACGTTGGCGACCCGGGGGCTGGTGCGTCGCATCGAGGACCCCACCGATCGTCGGGCCAAGCTTCTGGAACTGACGGATGACGGCATCGCCCTGGGGGCGCGGGCGGATCGCATAGCCCGTGCGTTGCGGCGGGAGCTGCTGGCGGAGGTGACGGCGGAGGAGCTGACCCTGACGATGCGGCTGCTTCACAAGCTCTCCGCCGTGTTGGAAACCTGCTAGGTCGGGCGCGCAGACAAATGATGGTTCCCGGCGGCATCAGGTTCGAGCATGTGCTCTTTTCCCTGAAGACATTCGGCGCGGCGATGCTGGCATATTGGATCGCCCTGCAAAGCGGTCTGCCCAATCCCTATTGGGCGGTCGGAACCGTCTATATCATCGTCAACCCCTTGGCCGGGGGAACCACATCCAGGGCGGTCTATCGCCTGGCGGGGACGGCGCTGGGGGCGGTGATGATCGTTGTCCTGGTGCCCAACCTGGTCTTTTCCCCGCTGTTGCTGAGCCTGGCCATCGCGCTCTGGTGCGGGTTTTGCCTTTTCGTCAGCCTGCTTGACCGGTCACCGCGCAGCTATGTCTTCATGTTGGCCGGCTATACCGTCGCGCTCACCGGTTTCACGCTGGTGAATGTGCCGGGCACCAGTTTCGATGTCGCCGTGTCGCGGGTGGAGGAGATCGCCATCGGCATCCTCTGTGCAGCGGTCGTCTCGCGGGTGGTGTTCCCGCAGCATGCCGGTCCGGTCCTGGCGCATCGGGTTGAGGGCTGGTTGCAGAATGCGGCGACGCTGACGCGCGACGTCCTGACGGGCCGCAGCGAGAGCGCGGTTCTGCGGAACGAACGCCACAAGCTGGCGGCGGATGCGGTGAGCCTGCGCGGGTTTACCGATCAGGTCGCCTATGAGGGCGCCCACGGGCGGGGGCTGGCCGAACGCATGCGGGCGCTGCAGCAGCGCATGATCGCGGTACTACCGCTGCTGTCCGAGATCGAGGACCTTCTGGGCGCGCTGGGGCGCGGCGGCAGCCACGCGCCGCTGACCGAGCGGGTGTTGGAATGGCTTGCCTTCGATGCCGATGACGCAGCCGAGGCGCAGGGCGAGGCCGACGCGCTTCTCGCCGAGATCGCCCGCCTCAGGCAAAGGCTCGACGACAGCGCCCACAGTTGGGACGATCTGCTGGCGCTGCGCCTGGCCGGACGGCTGGGGGAGCTCGTGGAAGTCTGGGCCGATTGCCAGGTGTTGCGGTCGGATATCTCATCGGGGGAAACCCATGCGCTGCGCCGGGAGCTGGCAACCCGGCACCGCCAGGCGCGTGCGCTGCATGTCGATTACGGCATGGCGCTGCGCTCGGCGCTGTCGGTGGTCATCGTCGTCCTGGTGGGCTGCGCCTTCTGGATCTGGTCCGGCTGGTCCTATGGTGCCGGGATCGCCCAGATCGGGGCCATCCTGTGCTGTGTCCTGGCGGCCATGGACAATGCGACCCCGGTGCTGCGCAAGGTGCTGTCGCTGATGTTGTTCGCCCTGGCGGCGGCGTTTCTCTACAAATTCGCGCTCATGCCGCTGATCGGAAGCTTCTATGCGCTGGTCGCGGCGCTGGGGCTGGTGCTGCTTCCGGCCGGGGTGCTTCTGGCGGTGCCGGCGACCTGGCTGATGGGCTTCCAGATCAGCGTCAACCTGATCTACATGCTGATGCTGGACAATCAGGTCTCAACCGACTTCAGCGCCTTCGCCAATGCGAGCCTGGCAACGTTCGGGGGGCTTGCCCTGGCGATGATCACCATCGCCACGGTGCGGGCGGTGAGTGCCGAGCGGAGCGCCACCCGGCTGCTGCGGTCCGGCTGGCGCGCGGTCTCCGAGGTCGCCGCCGGGTCCCGCCGCATCGATCCCGAGTTGATCGCCGGGCGGATGACAGATCGGCTGGGCCTGATCGCACCGCGTCTGGCCATGCTGCCGCCGGAGTCGGCCGTGCTGGAAGGCGATATCCTGCGCGATCTTCGGGTCGGGCTCAACATCCTCGAACTGCAGCGCATCCGGCGGGAGCTGCCGGCGGCGGAGCAACGGCCGCTCGACGACCTGCTGCGCCAGATCGCCACGCTCTACCGAAGCGGTGCCGCCGGGACGGCAGAGCGCAGGCGCGCCCTGGCCAGCAGTCTCGACCGGTGCCTGGGCGATGTGCTGAGCGACGCCGGAACGCCCCAGCGTCGTCTGCGCGATGCGCTCGTCGGCCTGCGCGGCGGCGCCTGTCCCGGAGAGACCCCGCCGGCCTTCGCGTTTCCTGACTGGAGGGTTTCGGCATGAAACCGGATATCGACCTGTTCGGCGTCTTCGTTCCGACGCTGCTGATCCTCGCGCTGGCCTGCTACGTCGCCTATCGCCTGCTGCATCTCGGGCTGGCGCGCCTCGGTCTCTATCGGCGCGTCTGGCATCCCGCCCTTTTCGACGTCGCCCTCTATTTTACGGTCCTCGGCGCCGCCGTGTTTTGCCTGGAGCAACTAAAACCATGATTTCTCAAATGAAACGCAATGCCGGAGGGGTCACCCTGACGGCTGCGCTGGTCGTCTGCGCGCTGGTGCTGGGGCATCATCTGTGGGACTATTACGTCAACGCGCCCTGGACCCGGGATGGCAGAGTCACCGCCGATGTGGTGCGCGTCGCCCCCGAAGTCTCCGGCCCGATCGAAACCGTCCATGTGACCGACAACCAGTTCGTGCGCGCAGGCGACGTCCTGTTCGACATATCGGCCGAACGGTTCCAACTGGCGGTGGAGGCGGCGCAGGCGGATCTGGACAACACCCGGGAGACGATGAAGTTCAGGGTGTCCAGAGCGGCGCGGAATGCGACGCTGGAGAAAAAGGGCTCGATCAGTCAGGAGGCGGCGGAGCAGGCCGACCAGGAAGCCGCCGCCGCCCGGGCCGAGTATCGCAGCGCCGAAGTGGCGCTGGAGCTTGCCAGGCTGAACCTCGAACGCGCCTCGGTGCGGGCGCCGGTGGATGGCTATGTCACCAACCTTCATCTGCGGAAGGGCGATTATGCGGTTGCCGGCAACGCCTCGGTTTCGCTCCTCGATGCAGAGAGCTTTCGGGTGACCGGCTATTTCCGCGAAACGCAGCTGGCCCGGATCGCGGCCGGCGATCCCGTCCGCATCGGTCTGATGGGGGTCAGGGAGGATTTGTCGGGACATGTCGAGAGCTTCGGGCGCGGGATCGCCGACCGCAACCTGTCCAACGACGCTCTGGGCCTTCCCGCGGTGGAGCCGGTGTTCAGCTGGGTCCGCCTGGCGCAGCGCATCCCGGTCCGGATCGGACTCGACGCCGTCCCGCAGGGGGTCGAACTGGCAGCCGGCATGACCGCCAGTATCGAAGTGGAGGAAACCTCGGGCGGGGAGTAGGGCCGGCTCTGTCGCCAGCGACCGGGCAGATATGTCGTCCGCCCGCGATCTGAGCATCCCCGACCCGAACCTCCCGCATTGCTTGGCGGTCTGAATGCCTCGGTTCTTGGCCCTGTTCGGTCTCGACAGGCGGCGATCTTCAGGTTCGCGCAGGCTGTGCTCGGAGGCGACTCTCACTCGTCGAGCCATCCCTCGGCGACGAGGCGGCGAAATTAGCGCTGGATAGAAAAGCGTCCGCCCCCCTCGGTCAGCCGGCGTTCCTCTGACCTGGGACGTGAAAGAACGCCGGAAACAGAAGTGGATCGGCGTCTGTTTTTCCATCATCGGGGCCACGACCCCTGTCGGCTTTCTGAATATCTTCCAACCGGGGTTTGGGCGATATCTCGGAGGACATGGACAGACCGAGGGGTTGGAGCGCAATTTCACGAAATCCAAATGCGAAATAGATTAAGTCTATTGCCCACCTTGCCGTAAACGGCTTTCCTGAGAACGGGATTCCTTTTAGAGCGGGCGCATGACATCTTTTTCAGCGGCTTGGGGGAAAGCCGATCCTGAAACGGGCGCATGGCATCATCTGGCGCATCACAGTGCAGATGTCTCCGCGGTGGTGATGGAGCTGCTTGATCTCCCGGTTTTTCGTGCCCGGGCGGACGCAGCCGCAGGCCATCCCATCACGCCCGGGCAAGTCACCTGTCTGGCTGCGTTGGCTTTTCTGCATGATATCGGGAAGCTTGCCACCGGCTTTCAGGCCAAGGCCTGGCCGGAGGGGGCCGGGATCACGCCGCGTGGACATGTGCAGTGCGGCTGGGCATGGCTGGCACAGGGGGAGGCCGAGAGCGCATTGGCGGGGAATGCACCGCTGATCGGAAGATGGGATCAGATTCAGGGCTGGTTTCAGGTCCTGTTTGCCCATCATGGCCGTCCGGTGCCCGTTCCCGACCTGACCTGGGGGCAGGACGCCTTTCTACCGCGACAGGGATACGATCCGGCTGCGCAGGAAACTGTCATGGGAAATGCGCTCGTGAATTGGTTTCCCGAAATCCGCAGCGCTTGTCCGCCACGGCTTTCTCCTGAGTTTTCCCATTTCTTCGCAGGGCTTCTCGCGTTGTCCGATTGGATCGGGTCCGATCGCCGGGCGTTTCCTTTTGTCGGGGAATTCCAGGAAACCTATTGGCAGCAGGCCCGTCAAAACGCCCGCCGACGGCTTCGCGAGATCGGCCTGGACCGTTCCGGTGTCTCTCTCGCGGGGGCGCCAGATTGGGCGCTGTTATCGGACCATCCGCAGCCGCGTCCGGCGCAGCAGGTGGTCGCGGATGTGCCGCTGGCCGACCCTCTGGTGATCCTGGAGGCAGAAACCGGCGCCGGCAAGACCGAAGCCGCGCTTTGGCGGTTCGCCCGGCTCTATCAGGCCGGTCTGGTTGATGCGCTCTATTTTGCGGTGCCAACCCGGGCGGCGGCGCGACAGCTGCAGGTGCGGGTGCAACAGGCGATGCGCCGGATGTTCGGGGCCTCGGCGCCGGAGGTGATCCTTGCGATTCCCGGGCAGGCGCTGGCGGGCGAGGCGCATGGTGTCCGGCTGCCGGATTTCCGTATGCGCTGGGACGATACCACCACTGAGCCGCCCCGCCGCTGGGCGGCGGAACATGCCACCCGCTTCCTCGCAGCGCAGATCGCGGTGGGAACCGTCGATCAGGTGATGTTGGGAGGTCTGAAGGTCAAACACGCGCATCTGCGCGGCAGCGCGCTGTCCCGGTCGCTGCTGGTGATTGACGAGGTGCACGCCTCCGATGCCTGGATGACGGAAATCCAGCGATCCCTGGTCGACTCTCATCTGCGGCTTGGCGGCCATGCGATGCTGATGTCGGCGACGCTCGGTGCGGTGGCGCGGTCCGCCTGGCGCGGAGAGGCGCTGCCCGATCTGCCCGGGGCGCAGGCCGCGCCCTATCCGGCGGTCTGGACCGGGACGGGCTGTTTTCCCGTGACCGGGGCGGCCAGCCGCGGCAAGGACGTGCGCTTGACCCTGCACGAGGGGTGGCGCGGTGAAGATGCCGCGGGTCTGGCCGTGGCGGCGGCACGGGAAGGGGCGCGGGTGCTGGTGATCCGAAACACGGTCGCCCGCGCGCAGGAAACATTTGCCAACTGTCGTGCCGTGGCGCCTGATCTGGTTTTCTCGGTCAACGGGGTGGCGACACTGCACCACAGCCGGTTCGCCGCCGAGGATCGCGCGCGCCTCGATGCGCGTGTCGAACAGGTGCTGGGCGGGACCGGCGGCGGCTGTCTCGTGATCGGCACCCAGACGCTGGAGCAATCTCTGGATATCGACGCCGATTACCTGATCACCGATCTCTGCCCGATGGATGTTCTGTTGCAGCGGATCGGTCGGCTGCACCGCCACACCCGCGCCCGGCCGGCGGGATATGGAGAGGCGCAGTCGGTCGTTCTCTGCCCGCCCGAAGGCCTCGATCCGCTGACCCGGACGGCGGAGAACGGGCTGGGGAACTATGGCCGCACCGCCTCGCTGTCCGGCGTCTATCTGGACGTGCCTGCGCTGGCCGCGACGCTGGAGAGGATCGTCGCGGAACCGGTCTGGTCTATCCCGGCGATGAACCGGGCGCTGGTCGAGGCGGCGACCCATCCCGAGGCACTGGACCTGATCGCCGAGGCGCGGGGCTGGCGGGGCTATCGCCAGCGGGTCGGCGGCAAGGCGATTGCAGAAACGCAGGGGGCGCGGCTGGTGCTTCTGGACCGTTCAGCGCCGTTCCCTGACCGGTTCCCGGAGGATGAGGTGATCCGCACCCGGCTGGGGGAATTCGGTGTTGTCCTGACCTTGCCCGAGGGCACTCTCGGGCCCTTCGGGGCGCCGATCAGAACCTTGGCCCTGCCGGTGCAGTGGTCGCACGGGCTGACAGGAGAGGAAGAGGTCCAGGTGGATGCCGGCGCCGAGGGGTTGACCCTGCGGGTCGGTGACAGGGTGTTTTTCTACGATGCCGCCGGCCTGCGGCGGGAGGAGGAGTGATGCGATACAACGTGTTGACCGATCCGCTGATCGAGACCGATCGCGGCGGGCACAGCCTGCCGGGGCTGATGGCGGCGCTGGCGCGGGGGGAGGTTGCCTCTTTCCCTGCGCTCAGGCCGCATCAGCGCCCGGCGTGGCACATGTTTCTGGCTCAGCTCGGGGTGTTGGCGCTGTCTGCCGCCGATCTGGCAGAGATCCCGGAGACCGAGGACGACTGGCGCGCCGCTCTGCGTCGTCTGACCCCGGATTTCCCCGAGGATGCTCCCTGGCATCTGGTGGTCGAGGACGCCGGCACCCCCGCCTTCCTGCAGCCGCCCGATCCCGGCGGGGTGAAATGGAGCAGGGTGGAAACGCCGGATCTGCTGGATATGGTGATCACCTCGCGCAACCATGATCTGAAGCGTGAGATCGCCCACCAGGCGACGCCACAAGATTGGATCTTCGCCCTCGTCAGCCTGCAGACGATGGAGGGCTTCGGCGGGGCCGGTAACTACGGCATCGCGCGGATGAATGGCGGCTCGTCATCCCGGGCGATGATCGCATTGGCGCCCGCGGCGCAGGGCGGCCGGGTGGTCGACCCCTCGGCCTGGTGGCGGCGTGACGTGACGCGGTTGCTGGCCGGGCGGCAGGGGAACGGCGGCGCGGCGCTCCTTTGGTGTCTGCCCTGGCCGGAGAAACAGGCGCTGTCGCTTGACCGGCTCGATCCGCTGTTTATCGAAGTGTGCCGCCGGGTCCGGCTGATCGAGGCGCCGCAGGGGCTGGCGGCGATACGGGCGACCTCCAAGGCGGCGCGGATCGAAGCCAAGGAGGCCAGGGGCGTCACCGGCGATCCCTGGGCGCCGGTTCATCTGGGCGAGACCAAGACGCTGACGCTGGGAGAACGGAACTGGAGCTACGATCTGCTCGAATCCCTGCTGTACGGGGGGGATTGGGAGATGCCGGTCCTGGCGAAAGCCGCACCGGAGGAAGTGACGGACCCGATGCTGCTGATCGCCGAGGCCTTTGCCCGCGGCAACTCGAAGACCGATGGCTTCAAATCCCGGGTGATCCCGGTGCCGAAAGCGGCGGTGAGACAGATGTTCACCACCCGAGCGGTGGATCTGGCACGCGGTCAGGTTGCGCTGATCTCAGACGTCGACAAGGCGTTGCGCAACGGGCTGGCCCTGATCGCGGCGGAGGGGGATCGTGACAAGCTCGGACGGGCGCAATATGCGCGCAGCCAGCCGGCGCGGGCGATGTTGCAGCGGGTGGCAGATGCGGCTTTTTTCCCCGCGCTCTGGGCCAAGCTGGAGGCCAGCGGCAAGGCAGGCATCGTTGCCGCGCAGCTGGATTTTGCACGGCATCTGTCCAGGGCCGCCCGCGCCGAATTCCTCCGCGCCGCGCCGGGTATTCCCTGTACTGGGATCATGCGGCCCCGGGCCGAGGTGCGCGGGCGACAGGCGCTGGAGGCCGGGCTGGCGCGGATATTCAGAGAGATGGGCGAAAGGGAGGCGGAACATGTCTGATCCGCGCACAGACGGAACAGAAGTGGGCCGGCGCGCCCTGGGAATTGCGGCGGAACTGCTGCGGGCCGATGCCGGTGAACGGGCTGCGGCCCGACGGATGGATGCCGGCGCTGCGCCGCTGTTCTGGCGCATCGTGGCGCGCTATGACATCGCAGCGCAAGAGGAGGAGAAATGGCGCCGCATCACCAAGATGCTGGCGCTGCTGACGCCGGCCAGCGCGAGCCAAAGTCTGCATGACGATGGCCGCCCCTTTGGTGCGGTGCTGGCCGACGGCGGCGACGCCCGGGCGCATTTGACCCAGCCAGTTCTGTCTGAGCAACGCCTGGCGCGGCTGCTGGCTTCCCGTGGTCCGGCCCGGCTCGAGGCGCTGGAGCGCGCCGTTCGCGCGCTGGCGCGCAACCACCCGAAACTCGATGTGCCCAGCCTTGCCTGGGCCGTTCTGAACGAAGACGGGCGCGCCATCGCGCGGGCCTATTACGCCCGGCTCGACCGCCGCCAAGATATCCCTCAGGAGGAAAAATCCGATGTCTGATCCCCGTTTCCTGCAAATCCATTTCCTCGCTCCCTATACCGCGGCGCTGTTGAACCGGGACGATGCCGGGCTGGCCAAACGGTTGCCCTATGGCGGCAGCCTGCGGACAAGGGTCAGCTCGCAATGTCTGAAACGTCACTGGCGGCTGGCCGAGGATCCCCATGCGCTGGCCAATATCGACGGTGCCGACGCGGCCTGGCGTTCGCGCGAGATCGTCGATCACAAGGTGTTCGGCGATTGGGCCGAGGGCGTCGACGAGGAAATCGCCATGGAGGTGAAGGAGGCTCTGCTGAAGGTGGTCTACGGGGACAAGGGCGGCGACAAGAAATCCCGCCAGACCCTGCTGCTGGGCGCGGTCGAGATCGCCTATCTGACCGAAGCCGCCAAGACACTGGTGGCCGGGGCCGCCGGCGACAAAAAAGCGGCAAAGGACCTCGCCGCGGCCTGGCTCAAGGAACACAAGGGTAACCTCAAGGCGCTGAGCGAGGGGGCAAAACTTCCCGGCGGCCTGACGGGGGCGCTGTTCGGCCGGATGGTCACCTCCGACCCGCGGGCCAATATCGACGCCGCTGTCCATGTCGCCCATGCCTTCACCGTTCATGCCGAGGAGGCAGAGAGCGATTATTTCATCGCAGCCGATGATCTGGCGCGCGAGGAGGACACCGGTGCCGATACCATTCAGGAGACCGAGCTGACCTCCGGGCTGTTCTATGGATATGTCGTCGTCGATCTGCCGGGGCTTTTGTCCAACCTCGGCGGCGATGCGGAATTGGCGGGCGAGGTGCTGCACAATCTGATCTATCTGATCGCCGAGGTCTCGCCCGGCGCCAAGCTGGGGTCCACCGCGCCCTACAGCCGCGCCTCGATGCTGCTGCTGGAGGCGGGCGACCGCCAGCCGCGCTCGCTGGCCGAGGCGTTCCGCGTTCCGACCGCGCCCGAGACCGGCCAGGCGGTGGCGGCGCTCTCCACCCATCTTGCCGCGCTCGATGCCGCCTATGCGACCGGAGAGGCGCGGCGGGTGATGTCGTTGGCCAATGCCGATATTCCGGCGGCAGAGCGCGGATCCCTGGCCGATCTGGCAGGCTTCGCCAAGGGGCTGCCGGGGCAAATGGCCGTGGTTCCTGCGGCATGACCCACCGTTGGCTGCACCTGCGGCTCGCCGCGCCGCTGATGGCCTTCGGCGGCGTGGCGATCGATCATGTCGGGCCGACGCGGGAGTATCCGTCGGCCTCTGCGCTCACCGGGCTTTTCGCCAATGCGCTGGGTTGGCGGCGGCAGGATCGCGCAAAGCATCAGGCGTTGCAGGACAGGTTGGTCTTCGGCGCATTGTCGGTGCTGCCGAAGGGGGAGACGGTGCCATTGGTGGTGACCGACACCCAAAATGCCAAGCTGGAAAAATCCGATCGCGGCTGGACCACCTGGGGGCAACCGGAGGGACGCGCGGGCGCGACCTATGACAGCCCCCACCGGCGTCGCCGCGACTATCTGGCCGATCACGAAACCCGGGTGGTGCTGCGCCTGAGCGACGGCAACGGGCCGGGGCTGGAGGAACTGGCGGCGGCTCTCGACCGCCCGGCGCGGCCGCTTTTCATCGGACGCAAGCCCTGCCTGCCGACCTCTCGCCTCTTCGTCGGCTGGGTCGGCGGCGTCAGCGTGCATGACGCCCTTGCCGCCCTGGGAATCCGGGGCCGTGCGCTCTGGCCGGATGAGGGAGGGGCGTATCCCGGCGCGCTGCGCTATGACCTGGCCGACCTGCGCAACTGGCAGAGCGGTCTGCATGGGGGCAGTCGCATCGTCTATGAGGGGGAGCTGGCATGAGCCTGCATCTGATCGAACTCCCTTTGGATCTGGCCGCGCTCAACCGCTGGGCCGGCGCGCGGGGCATCGGGCGGCAGGGGTTCGACGAGGGGCTGGCGCTGCATCACCTGCTGGGGGAGGTCTTCGGCCCCGCCGTGCTGCAGCCCTTTCGGCTGATGGTGGCACCGCGGGCCCGCAGCGGCACACTCTACGGCTATGCCGACCGGGGCGCCGATGGTCTGCGCAGCGCCGCCGCTCCGGTGATCGGCCCGTCCGAGGCCGGGGTGATCCGGCTCGACCGTCTGCGATCCGTGCCGCGCCCTGCCGCGACCTGGTCCGAAGGGATGCGGCTGGGGTTCGACGTGCGGTTGCGTCCCGTGGTGCGTCTGGCTTCGGCGATCGGGGGGGAGGGGGCCGGCTTCGCCAAGGGTGCCGAACTCGATGCCTTTCTCGCCGAGACCCTGCGTCTGGGGACGGCCCGCCCGCGTGAGACGGTCTATCTTGACTGGCTGTCGGCGCGCCTGGCGGGGGTCGCGGAGCTGGAGCCTGAGACCAGCCGGATGGCGTCCTTCCGCCGGTTACGCAGCCGACGCGGCGGCAAGCGGGTCGAGGGGCCGGAAATCACCGTGCATGGTACGCTGCGTATCGCCGATCCGGCCGGCTTCGCCGACCTGCTGGCGCGCGGGGTCGGGCGGCACCGCGCCTATGGCTACGGCATGTTGCTGCTGCGGCCGCCGCAGCGGCGGAACTGAGCCATGCTGAAGGGGCGGCTCGGTCTCGACAGCGCCAGGGTCCCGCACACGGATCGCGCCGGCTGTCTCTATCTGGCGCGCGGGGCGCTGTCCGCGCGGGACGGGACGCTGGCCTTTCGGCAGGGCACGGCGACGGCGGCCGACGCGCTGAGCCCGGGGGACTATGCCATTCCCCTGCAGGCGGTCTCGATCATCCTGCTGGGGCCGGGATCGACCGTCAGCCACGATGCGCTGCGGCTTCTGGCCCATGCCGGTACCGCGCTGGCGGCAGTGGGCGAAGATGGGGTGCGCATGTATACAGCACCGCCGCAGATGCCGGATCGATCGGGCCTCGCCCGGGTGCA
This sequence comes from Pseudodonghicola flavimaris, assembly GCF_030164425.1. Classification (GTDB taxonomy): domain Bacteria; phylum Pseudomonadota; class Alphaproteobacteria; order Rhodobacterales; family Rhodobacteraceae; genus Pseudodonghicola; species Pseudodonghicola flavimaris. Next base: position 473,489 of record NZ_JASNJD010000001.1, read on the forward strand.
GGCACGGCTCTGGGCGGATGAGGAACTGCGGCTGATGACCGCCCGGCGCATGTACGCCCTGCGCCTGGGGGAGGTCTTGCCGCACCGCGATCTGGACGTGCTGCGCGGGATCGAGGGGGCCCGGATGAAGGAGACCTATGCGCTCTGGGCCGGGCGGATCGGCATCGACTGGCGCGGCCGGCATTACGATCGCGGCGCCCCGATGGCCGCCGATCTGCCTAACCAGGCGCTGAACCATGCCGCCAGCGCGGTGGAGGCCGCCGCCGCCATCGCCGTGACCGCCACCGCGACGATCCCGCAGCTCGGCTTCATTCACGAGGATCCGGGGCAGTCCTTCGTTCTCGATATCGCCGATCTCTTCCGCGACAGCATCACCATCCCCTGTGCCTTCAGGGCGGCGCGCCGGGCGATCGAACATCCTGTCGAGAATATCGAGCGGCTGACGCGGCAGCTGACCGGCCGGGCGCTGTCGCAGGAGCAGGTGATCCCGTCGATGATCGAGCGGATCAAAGCGCTGATCGAGGGGCGAGACTGATGCCGCTGACGATGATCGTCACCCGCGATGTCGAGGCCCGCTATCGCGGCTTTCTGACCTCGGTGATGCTGGAGATCTCGGCCGGCGTCTATGTCGCCCCGGACATGTCCGCCGGGGTCAGGCGCCGGGTCTGGACGGTGTTGGGCACGTGGTGGCAGACTTTGGGGCGCGGCTCGCTGGTCCTGGTGTGGCGCGACCCCTCGGCAACCGGGCACCTCAGGATCGAAACCCTGGGAGATCCCCCGAAAACGATTGTTGACGCGGATGGGGTTTTGCTCGTTAAACGGGAATAAAAGGGGATTCTTTCGCCTCGACGTTCTTTGACAATTGAATAAGATCAATGCGCTAGGCCCAAGAGGCTCCCCCGCACACGCGGGGATAGACCCGATCTGCGTCACGCTGCTTTCCGGCAGCGGGTGGCTCCCCCGCACACGCGGGGATAGACCCTCCCGGAGAAGGATCAGGTTCAGGTCGCCAAGGGCTCCCCCGCACACGCGGGGATAGACCCGCCAATGCTGCCCACGATGGACGTCGGCGAGAGGCTCCCCCGCACACGCGGGGATAGACCCGCCCCGGCGCTGTTGCCGTGGGTGGTGGTGTGGGCTCCCCCGCACACGCGGGGATAGACCTCTTGATCATGGATCTGCGTGTCGATGCGATATGGCTCCCCCGCACACGCGGGGATAGACCCGAAAAAGCCCGCCCTGCGGCAACAGGACGGGCGGCTCCCCCGCACACGCGGGGATAGACCCTTACTGTTGCTGTTTCCGTAGGTTCCGTTTGCGGCTCCCCCGCACACGCGGGGATAGACCCGACGATATGGGCGCCTTCAACAGGCTGCCGCGGGCTCCCCCGCACACGCGGGGATAGACCCATTGGCCTGAGCCCGATCGAAGACCTCGCCCTGGCTCCCCCGCACACGCGGGGATAGACCTTGAAGACGCCGGGCCGTGATGGCCTCAACGCCGGCTCCCCCGCACACGCGGGGATAAGGGCTGAATGCAGTCAACGGTCGGGGGCTGCTGCTGTGCTGGGCTGCCGCCGGAGGGGCTGGGGATGCCGCACGCTCTGCGCCGGTTGAAACTGGTGCGCCAGATGACCGGGGGTGGGCATAAACCATGGGCCGGCGGTCCGGTTTCGTGATAGGGTCCGGCGCGGCGGGCGAAGGGTCCGCCGCCCTGCAAGGAGTGCCCCGTCATGACCGATCCGCTGTGCCTGACCCGTGCGCTGGTCGACCGGCTGCCGCCGCGCACCGACGAACGCGGTCCGGTGAAGCTGCATCAGCCCGAGCCCGGTTATCACGAGCGCATGGCCGAGGCGATCCTGGCACAGAGCGACGGGTCCGGTCCGCTGTGGATCTTCGCCGCCGGATCGCTGATCTGGAACCCGCGGTTCGAGGTCGCCGAACGCCGCGCCGCCCATGTGCGGGGGTGGCAGCGGTCCTTTTGCATCAGCGATCAGCGGTTTCGCGGCAGCCCTTCGGCGCCGGGGCTGATGATGTCGCTGGATCGCGGCGGCGCCTGTACCGGCATGGTGTTGCGGATGGCACCCGACGATCTCTCCGCCGCGCTGGTCGCGCTGCTGGAGACGGAGCCGCCGCTGCCGCCGGTCTGGGTCGAGGCGGAGACGGTGGACGGGCCGGTGCGCGCCATCGTTTTCGCCATCGAGCGGTCCTGGCCGCTCTATGTGCCGGAGCCGGAACCGGAGGCGCTGGCGGATATACTCGCCTCGGCGGTCGGCCATGTCGGCACCATGGCGGAGTATCTGCTCAACACCGTGACCGAACTGGACCGCGCCGGGGTTCATGACGCGCATCTGTGGCATCTGCAGGCGCTGGTCGCCGCCCGCCTGGCCCAGTTGCCGCCGTCTGACGGAGGGTGACCCCGCCGGTGCCGGTGCCGGCGGTCTCAGACCCGGGCGAGACGGTCGAGCGCGGCGCGATGCAGCTCCGGCGTCGCGGCGGCCAGCACCTGACCTGAGGAGGCGAGCGTCAGCGGCGCCCCGGACCAGTCGGTGATCACCCCGCCGGCTCCGGTGACCACGGGCACCAGCGCCATGTAGTCGTAGGGCTGCAGCTCGGCCTCCAGGATCAGGTCGACATGGCCCGAGGCCAGCAGCCCGTAGCTGTAGCAGTCGCCGCCGAAGCGCCGCGCGGCGCAGGCCTGGCTGAGTGCCTCGAAACAGGCGAATTCCTGCGGCGTGAACTGATCGGGCGAGGTGGCGAACAGGATCGCCTCCTCCAGCCGGGTGCGGCGGGCGCTGTGGCAGGTCTCTCCGTTCAGCCGGGTGGCGGCGCCGGCGCGGCCGATCCAGGTTTCCTGCAGCAGCGGCATGTCGATCACCCCGAGGATCGGGGCGCCATCCTCCAGCAGCGCCACCAGCGTGCCGAACAGCGGCACCCCGGAGATGAAGCTCTTGGTGCCGTCGATCGGGTCCAGCACCCAGATATGGCGGGCGTCCTGACCGCTGAGGCCGAATTCCTCACCCAGGATGCCGTGACCGGGGCAGGCGGTTTCCAGCACCGCCTTCATGCCCTTTTCGATGGCGCGGTCGGCCTCGGTGACGGGGCTGTGATCCGCCTTGCGCTCCACCGTCAGGGGGGCGCGGAAATGGGCGCGGGCCAGCGGCCGCGCGGCTTCGACCAGTCTCAGGGCGATCGCTTCGAAGGCTTCGGGGGTGGCGGGCGCGTTCATGTCCGGTCTCCGGCCAGGGGCTCGGCGGGATCGCCGGTCAGCAGCAGATGTCCATGGTCGATCTGCTCGGCGATTTCCGGCGGTGCGCCGTCGGTGACCAGAACGTCGACATCGGACCAGTCGCAGACATGGATCAGGCCGGATTTGCTGAATTTGCCGTGATCCATCATCAGGATGGTCTCATCGGCGCGCGCGATCATGGCGCGTTTGAACTCGACTTCGAACAGGTCGAAATCCTGACAGCCCCGGGCCGATCCGGCGACCACCGACATCACGAAATAGCTGGGCGAGAAGCCGGAGAGATAGCTGATCGTGCCGGCGCCGGTCAGGGTGCGGTCGGCCTTGCGCAGCTCGCCGCCGGGCAGGATCACCCGGTGCTGGCCGCCGCCGGCATTCAGGATCTGCGCGATTTCCAGCGAGATGGTCAGGATCGTCATCGGTTCGCGCCGGGTCAGCTCGCGGGCGAGGAAACAGGCGGTGGTGGAATTGTCCAGCAGCAGCGTCGCTCCCTCGCGGATATGGCTGGCGGTCCGCGCCGCGATGGCGGCCTTGGCGGCGGCGTTCTCCGACAGCCGGCGTTCGAAGGGGGGTTCGGAGCGTGGCATCGACAGCCGGACGCCGCCATGGAATTTCTCCACCAGCCCGTCGCCTGACAGGCTCTTCAGATCGCGCCGGATGGTCTCGTCCGAGACGTCGAACTCCTCCGCCAGAAAGGTGATTGCCGCCTTGCCCCGCGCCTTGAGCAGCGCGAGGATCTGATCCTGTCTGTGACTGCGTGCCATGTCCCCTCCCGTCAGGCTCGCGCCACGATAGCGCGCCCGGAGGCGGAATCGAAGACTCGGAGGCGGTCCAGATCGAAGTCGAGCCCGACCTCGTCACCGGCCTCCGGCGCGCCCAGAACCGGGCTTTTCACCACCATGCGGTCGTCACCCAGCACGACCTCCACCAGCGCCTCGGCGCCGATCAGCTCGGTCCGGGCCACCCGGCCGCGGGCCATGCCGGCGGAGGACAGCGTCACCTCCTCCGGGCGCAGGCCGATCAGCACGTCGCGGGGCAGGCTGCCGGGCAGGGCGAGGGTGCCGGTAAAGCTGGCGTGACCCACCGCGCCCTTCTCCGTCCGGCAGGGGATCAGCGCCATTTCCGGCGTGCCAATGAAGGTGGCGACGAAGGTGTTCGACGGTTTCATGTAGATGTCCATCGGCGCGCCGACCTGTTGCAGATGGCCCTTGGACATCATCGCCACGCGGGTGCCGAGCGTCATCGCCTCGATCTGGTCATGGGTGACATAGATCACCGTCAGCCCCAGTTCGCTGTGCAGCCGCTTCAGCTCCGCCCGCATCCGGTTGCGCAGCTTGGCGTCGAGGTTCGACAGCGGTTCGTCGAACAGGAACACCTTGGGCTGGCGCACCAGGGCGCGGCCGATGGCAACGCGCTGGCGTTCGCCGCCCGACAGCTCCTTCGGCCGCCGGTCGAGCAGGTCGGTGATATGCAGGATCTCCGCCGCCTCGCGGATGCGGGCGTCAATCTCGGCCTTCGACAGTTTCGTCGTCTTCATCAGGCCGAAAGCCATGTTCTTGTAGGCGGTCATATGCGGGTAGAGCGCATATGACTGGAACACCATCGCGATATCGCGCTTCTGCGGCTGGGCGTCGGTGACGTCCTGGCCATCGATCAGCAGCTGGCCCGAGGTGATCTCCTCCAGCCCCGCGATCATCCGCAGCGTCGTGGACTTGCCGCAGCCCGAGGGGCCCACCATCACCATGAACTCGCGGTCCTCGATGGTTAGGTCGATGTCATGCACGGTCTTGCGGTCGCCGTAGGATTTGCTGACTTTTCTGAGTTGGACGGTCGCCATTCTGGGTCTCCGGTCTGTGGCGTCACTTGACGCCGGTGTGCATGAAACTGTCGATGAAACGGCGCTGGAAGATCACGAAGAGCAGCAGCAGCGGCGAGACGACGATGGTGGTGCCTGCCATCAGCCGCGGCCAGTCGGCGCCGCTGTCGGCCTTGGCCAATAGCCCGAGCCCGATCGGCAGGGTGCGGATGCTTTCCGAGTTGGTCACCAGCAGCGGCCACATGTAATCGTTCCAGTGGGTCACCACCGAGATGATGCCGAAGGCGATCAGCGTCGGCTTCACCAGCGGCAGATAGACGTGCCACAGGATCGACATATGGCCGCAGCCGTCGAGCCGCGCGGCGTCGGACAGCTCGGACGGCACCTGGCGGAAGCTCTGCCGCAGCATGAAGGTGCCGTAGCCGGAGGCGACGAAGGGCACGATCATCGCCGGGATGGTGTTGATCAGCCCCATCTCGCGCAGGGTGACGAAGTTGGTGAGGAAGATCGCGTAGATCGGGAACATCACCTGCAGCAGGAACAGGGTGAAGAGCAGGTTCTTGCCCGGAAACGTCAGCCGCGCAAAGGCATAGGCGGCCAGGGTGATGGTGATCAACTGACCGGCGAGGATGGTGGTGGTGACGATGACCGAGTTGATCAGATAGGTCCCGAAGGGCGCCACCGACAGGGTGCTGGGATAGTTGGAGAAATTGAGCTTGTCCGGCCAGAATCCGGCGGCCTGGTCGAACACCTCGGCATTGGTCTTGAGCGAGGTGATCAGGATCCAGATCAGCGGGCTGAGCCAGAGCAGCGCCAGCGGCAGCATGATCAGATGCAGGCCGTTTTCGCGCAGCTGTTTTCTCCAGCGCGGGCGGCGGGCGGTGGCGGTGTCCGGCATCGCGGCGGTTTGGATCACGTCGGTCATCAGCGTTCTCCCAGGTAATGGACCTTGCGGCCCAGCGTCAGCGCCACCAGGCCGATCAGGCCGAGGACGAAGACCAGCAGCGCATTGGCCAGCGCCGAGGCATAGCCGATGTCCTGATACTGAAAGCCGTTCTGATAGATGTAGAAGGTCAGCACATTGGTGCTGTCGGCGGGGCCGCCCTGGGTCATCACGTAGACGTAGTCGAAGATCTGGTAGCTGTGCAGCGTGCCGATGATGATGACGAAATAGAGCGTGGGGGAGACCAGCGGAATGGTGATGTGCAGCAGCCGGTGCCAGCCGCTGACGCCATCGAGCCGGGCGGCCTCATAGAGATCGGAGGGCACCAGCTTCAGCGCCGCCAGCAGGATCAGCATGAAGTAGCCGGAGTATTTCCAGATGCTCATGATGACGATGGCGGGCAGCGCCCATTGGCTGTCATAGAGCCAGTCGAGCCGCGGCAGCCCCAGGGTGGTCAGCGCCTCGTTGATCGGGCCGTAGCCGGGGGCATAGAGGAACACCCAGACCATGCCGGCAGCGACCGAGGGGATCATCACCGGATAGAAGAAGGCCGAGCGATAGATCGCCATGCCGCGCAGCTTGCTGTCCAGCGCTACCGCCAGCAGCAGCGCCACGGCGATCGACAGCGGGATCGTCGTCAGCGTATAAAAGGCGGTGTTGCCCAGCACTTTCCAGAACAGCCGGTCATCCAGCAGCCGTAGATAGTTCTCCGCCCCCAGCCAGTAGATGTCGGGATCGCCCAGCAGCACGTCATGCAGGCTGAACCAGACCGATCGCAGGATCGGCCAATAGGTGAAGATGGCAAGAAAGACGAGCGACGGCAGCAGCAGCGCATAGGCCAGCAGCATCTCTTTGCGGCGCGCGCGGGCGAAACTTGGCGACATGAGGAATTCCCGTGAAAGCGTCAGGGGACGCGAGCCGGCGCCGGCCCGCGTCCCCCCCGTAAGCAGTGGTGATCAGCTCTTCTGACGGCGCAGAACGCGGGCGATCTCGCGGTTGACCTCGGCGGTGGCGTCGGTCAGCGCCGCCTCGGGCGCGATCTCGCCGGCCAGGGTGCGGTCGATGGCGCTTTTCAGCGAGTCACGGGCGCGGGAATAGGCCGGCACCTGCAGGAAGGCGCCGGAGAATTCGGCCTGCTTCATCGCCACTTCGGCCTGCGGCACCTCCTTGAGGTAGTCGACCATCTCGGGCTGCTGCCAGGAGGACTTGCGCACCGCCAGATAGCCGGTGGCGCGGCTCCAGGCGGCCTGGTTCTCGGTGTTGGTCATCCAGCGGGCAAAGGTCCAGGCGGCCTCTTTCTTGGCGTCCGACTGGTTCTTGGCGATCATGATGGGGCCACCGCCCTGCGAGGCGCCGAACTGCTTCTTCTTCGGCATGAAGGCGACGCCGACCTCGAAGGGAGAGGACTTGCGCAGGTTGGTCAGCGACCCGGTCGAGTGGTAGAGCATCGCGGTGGAGCCGGCCATGAAGTCGTTGGCGGAACCCTGCCAGGTCGAGGCCGGCGCCATGCAGCCCGCGTCCACCATGGTTTTCCAGAAGCTCAGCGCCTCGATCGCTTCGGGGCGATCCCACAGCACCTTGTCCTTTTCCCACGGCACCAGGCCGTTCTGGCGGCAATAGCCTTCGAACATCCAGTCGTGCCAGCCGCCGCCGATGATCAGGCCCCAGCGCTTCAGCTCGTCGCCGTCGCGGATGGTCAGCGCCTTGGCGGTTTCCAGCAGTTCGTCCCAGGTTTCCGGCGCCTTGTCGATACCGGCCTGGGCATAGGCGTCCTTGTTGTAATAGAGCACCGGGGTCGAGGGCTGATAGGACAGACCGTAGAGCCGGCCGTCGGAGACCGCGGTATCGAGGAAGCCACCGATGAAATCGTCGTAAATGTCGTCGGACTTGGCCTGTTCGGTCACATCTTCCAGCGCGTCGAGCCCGAGGAAGGTCTGCAGCGAGGAGTTGATCGGCAGCCACAGCGCCGGCGGCTCGCCCACGCCGAGCGCGGTGATCACCTTCTGCTCGGTGTTGTCGTAGGAGCCGGCATAGATCGCCTCGACCTCGATGCCGTCGTGGGTGGCGTTGAAGTCGGCGATCATGCCCGAGATGATGGTGTTGATGTCGCCGGAGACACCGACCGGATACATGAACTGCAGCTTCACCGTCTCATTCGCGCGGGCGGGGGTCAGCACACCCGGCATCATGCTGACGAAGGGCGCGGCGAGCCCCGAGGCCAGCAGACGGCGGCGTGTGATGTTGGATTTTGTGGATTTCATGTGGCTGTATCTCCCGTGTGTGGGTTTTGAGGTGCGTGTCATGTGTCCTGTGCCGCGCCTGGATTGCGGCGTGAGACCATGAATCACCAATTAAAGATGAAAAGTCACAGTGATATGAAGCTTTACCCGAGGGACTGCGGAGGACCGGCTCCTTGATGGTCGTGTGGGTATGCTTTGGGCGTATTGTGGATATTGAAAGTAAAATCACACATTTGGCAGGGCGGAATATGGTCTTTGCCCGAGAATTTTGCATAAACTCGTGACAATGCCGCGTTACTCTGCGGGGAAACGGGGGATGCCCCCGCAAGATATCCAGGAGAGCCACATATGCTGATCGCTCAAATCAGTGATTCCCACGTTCTTGCCGGTGGCAAGCGGCTGGCCGGCCGGTTCGATACCGGCGCGGCCTTCGACCGGCTGATCGACAGTCTGGCCCGGCAGCCGGTGCAGCCCGACCTGATCCTGTTCTCAGGCGATCTGGGGGAGGACGCCACGGAAGAGGAATACCGTCATGTCGCCGCGGGGCTCGGGCGGCTCGGACGCCCGGTGCTGGCGGTACCCGGCAATCACGACGCCCGGGCGCCGATGCTGGCCTGCCTGCCGGAGTTTCTGGGCCGCACCCCCGCCGGGCATCTCTGCCTCTGCGATACCCGGTTCGACATCGCTGTCGTCGGGCTCGATACCCTGGTGGAGGGTGCCCCGCATGGCGAGCTTTGCGCCGAGCGTCTGGCCTGGCTGTCGGAGACACTGCAGCACTGCGCCGATCGCGAGGTGCTGATCTTCATGCATCACCCGCCAATCACCACCGGGATGCAGGACATGGATTCCATGGGCCTGCTGCGCGGGCGAGAGGAGCTGGCGCGGCTGGTGGCGGCGCATGGGCGGGTCAAGGCGATCCTCTGCGGTCATATGCATCGCGCCATCCTCGGCACCTGCGGCGGGGTACCGGTGCGGGTCGCGCCCTCCGCCTCGCATCAGATCGCCTTCGATCTGCGCGAGGGCACCTCTTTCGCCTTCTCCGATGAGCCGCCGCAATACATGATGCATCTGCTGCAGCCGGGGACGCCTATCGTCAGCCATATCGTTCCGGTCGGGACCGGGGCGTGACCGGCCGCGCCGGCAAGAGCGACCGGACCGGCAATCTGTGCTAGGGTGATCCACGGGCCGGGGCGCGCCATGGCGGGCCGCCGGCGCCGGTCAATTTTCTCTTGAGACGGATTTCCGATATGACGGCGATTGATTTCTGGTATTCCATCGGCAGCACCTACAGCTATCTCACCGTGATGCGATTGCCCGGCGTGGCGGCAGAGACCGGCGCCCACTTCCGATGGCGACCGTTCAACGTGCGTCACGTGATGATCGCCCAGAACAACATCCCCTTCAAGGATAAGCCGGTGAAGACCGCCTACATGTGGCGCGATATCGCCCGTCGGGCCGAAGGCTACGGGCTGGCCCCCGAGATTCCGGCGCCCTATCCGCTGGCCGGGCTGGAGCTGGCCAATCAGGTAGCGGTTCTGGGGGGCCGGGAGGGCTGGGGCGAGGCCTATACCCGTGAGACCTACCGGCGCTGGTTCGAAGCGGCCGAGCCGGCCGGCGAGGACCCCAATCTGAGCGAGAGCCTTGTCGCGATCGGCCAGGATCCGGCGCGGGTGATCGCGGTGGCCCGGTCGGAGGAGATCGTCGCGACGCTGGCCGATGCCACGGCGGAGGCGATGGCTCTGGGCGTCTTCGGATCGCCGAGCTTTGCGGTCGGGGGAGAGATCTTCTGGGGCGATGACCGGCTGGAGGATGCCATCGCCTGGGCTGGCCGCGGCGTCTGAGCCGGTTCGCCTGCTGCCCCGCCGTCGATCTGCACCGGGGCGTCGGCCTCAGCCGGTGGCGTCGGTGGCGCCGTTTGCACTCAGGATACGGGCCGCCAGCTCCGGGTCCGAGGTGGCGCGGGCCAGCGTCAGGGCGCCGACCAGCCGGCTCAGCAACCGGATCGCCTTCGCCTCGCGGTCGGGATCGTCGGGGTTCTGGCCGGCGGCGACGATCTGGCGGATGGCGGTGCGCAGCCCGGTGTCGAAGACCTGGCGCAGCGGCGGGTCGTGGCGCGGAGCTTCGGCCGCCAGCGTCGCGAAGGTGCAGCCCAGCCCGCGGTGCTGCACATGCGGCGCCGACAGATACCATTGCGCGATGGCCTCCAGCGGATCGCCGCCGGCGCTGTCCAGAACGGCTTTCCAGGCCTCGGCATTGCGGCTCAGCGCATGGGCGGTCGCCTCGGCGATCAGCGCCTCCTTGCTCTCGAACTGCTTGTAGAAGGCGCCGTTGGTCAGCCCGGCCGCCTGCATCAGCGCGGCAATGCCGACCCCGTCATAGCCGTCTTCGCGGAACATCCTGCTTGCTGTGGTGATGACGCGGTCCCGGTTCCGGGCCGCGTCCTGCCGGCTCATCCGCATGCTCATCCCTCCCGGTTCTCGCGTTTGGATTATAGTCATGCGCTTTTTGTTGACAAGTTGGATTATGGTCATACTCTAAATGGGACATCAGGAGGAAGACGATGACTGTCATTGAAACCGATCCCATTGCCGTGCTCGCCGCGCGGCGCACGCCGCTGGGGGCCTTCATGGGCGCTCTGGCCCAGACCCCGGCCACCGCGCTGGGAACCGCGGCGATCAGGGCCGCCCTTGCCGATGCCGGCCTGGGGGGCTCCGATGTGTCGGAGGTGCTGATGGGCTGCGTCCTGCCGGCCGGGCAGGGCCAGGCCCCGGCGCGACAGGCGGCGCGGGCCGCCGGGCTGGACGATGCGGTGGGCGCCACCACGATCAACAAGGTCTGCGGTTCGGGGATGAAGGCGGTAATGCTGGGCCACGACCTGATCCGCGCCGGCAGTGCCGGCATCGTCGTCGCTGGCGGCATGGAGGCGATGTCCTCCGCCCCCTTCCTGCTGCCGGAGATGCGCCGCGGCCGCAAGGCGGGCAGCGCCGAGGTGCTCGACCACATGATGAACGATGGGCTGGAGGACGCCTATGACCGTGGCCGGCCGATGGGTGCTTTCGGCGAGGCGACGGCGGAGCGCTATCAGTTCACCCGCGCCGATCAGGACGCCTATGCCATCGAGACGCTGGAGCGGGCGCGGGCGGCGGTGACCTCCGGCGCCTTCGACGCGGAGACCACCCCGATCACCCTGACCACTCGCCGGGGCGCGGTGGAGATCGCCCGGGACGAGCGGCCGGAGCAGATCGACCCCGGGCGGATCCCGACCCTGCGCAGCGCCTTCGGAGCCGGCGGCACGATCACTGCGGCCAGTTCCTCGGCAAATGCCGATGGGGCGGCGGCGCTGGTGCTGGCGGCGCAGAGCCGGGCGGAGGCGGAAGGGGTGCCGGTTCTGGCGCGGATTCTGGGTCATGCCACCCATTCCCAGGATCCGGCCTGGTTTACCACCGCCCCGATCCCGGCGATCCGCAAGCTGCTGGATCAGGTCGGCTGGCAGGCGGAGGACGTCGATCTCTACGAAATCAACGAAGCCTTCGCGGTGGTCGCGATGGCGGCGGCCAAGGACATCGGCATCCCGCGTGACCGGCTGAACGTCAATGGCGGCGCCTGCGCGCTGGGGCATCCCATCGGCGCGACCGGGGCCCGGATCCTGGTCACCCTGATCCACGCGCTGCGGGCGCGCGGGCTGCGGCGCGGGATCGCCTGTCTCTGCATCGGTGGAGGTGAGGCCACGGCCATCGCGGTGGAGGTGCCGGCATGACCGACCAGACCCCGATTGCCGCCGAGATCCCGATGCCGGAACTGCGCTTCGGTCTTGCCGATCCGAAACAGGCCGCCGGGATGAGCGGTCTGGAACAGATGCAGGCCGTGGTGGCAGGGCAGTTTCCGGCGCCGCCCATCGTCGCCGTGATGCATCAGTGGATCCATGAGATCGCCGAGGGGCGGATGGTGTTTCTCGGCAACCCGTCGGCGCAATATCTGAACCCGATGGGCCTGGTGCATGGCGGCTGGACCATGACGCTGCTGGATTCCGCCCTGGGCTGCGCGGTGCAGACGACGCTGGCGCCGGGGGAGACCTATGCCTCGCTTGGGACGGAAGTGAAATTCATCCGCCCCGTGCTGGCCGCCACCGGGCAGGTCCGCTGTCTGGCCGAGGTGCAGAGCCGGGGGCGCAACACCGCCACCGCCTCCGGCCGGGTCGAAGACCGCGAGGGGCGCATTCTCGCCACCGGCACCACCACCTGTTTCATCCGGCAGGTGGGCTGACAACGGCGGACCCGCGGCGGCGCAGGGGTGTTGCCGCGTCTGGCCGTCAGGTCCGGCTCAGGCGGCCTGCGTGTGGCGCCGGCAATAGCAGGAGGCCCGGATCGGCACGGTGGCCCGGGCGATCGCCTGATCGAGCGGCATTTTCAGATGCCGGGCCTCAGTCAGGGCGCCGCGGCGGACCAGGCATTCGTGCAGGCCATGCAGGCTCCAGATATTGCGCGGGTGCTGGCAGGGCCGTGGCAGCGTATCGTCGAGCCCGAGATCGGCCCGATAGACGGCCTCGGCCTCGTCATAATGCTGCGCCTCCATCAATAGCGCGCCGAGCGCGTGCCGCGCGGGCTGCATCCAGCCCCAGGGTTCGTCATAGAGCAGGTTGTCGTCGAGCTCGACCGAGCGGCGCAGATGGTCGAGCCCTTCCTCCTGCCGGCCGGCCTTGAAGGCGATTTCTCCGTCCATCATCGCCTCGCCGACCTGCAGCACATCTTCGGCGGTGTTGTTGAAGACCATCCAGTCGTCGGGGATGCTCTGGCGGGCGGCGACCGCTTCGGCCCGGGCGGCGGCGGCCTCGACATGGCGGCCGAGATTGGCGAAGGCGATGGCGCGGGCCTGATGGATGGCGGCAGTTGTATAGCGGTAGAGAGCGGGATCGCCCGGCATCGGTTCGTCCAGAATGGCCTGCCACTGGCCAAAGCGGACCATGACGTGGATCTTCTTGCCATAGAAGCTCTCGAACAGCTCCGGCATGAAGCGCAGCACCTCTTCGGGCAGCATCTCCTTGAGCCGGTCGGAGGCGGCGAGGGCGACCTCGGGCTGACCGAGGAACATCGCGCCGTAGGCTTCGAAATGCACGTTATGGATGCGGTAGACGGTATAGAAGTTCTGCGCGCCGGCGTGGGCCTCGTACTTGCGGTCGATCTCCGCCGCCGCGCGGTTGCGGGTGACCACGTTGTGATAGTCGCCGCACAGCACGTCGATATGGGTCGCCATATGCACCAGATGGCCGCTGTCCGGCACGAGATCGGTCAGCCGGTCGCCGTGCCGCAGCGCCTTTTCCGGCGTTGGCGACATTTCCATCAGGTGGATGTACATGTGCAGAAGCCCGGGATGGTCCCAGGCGCCGGGCAGATGGTCGAAGGCGGTTTCCAGCGCCGCTTGCGCCTCGCGGGTCGAGGCCCCCTCGCGCGGGGCGCCGGTCTGCAGATCCCAGAGCAGCCAGGGGGTCCTGTTCATCAGCGCCTCGGCAAAGAGCGCGACGACATCCAGATCCCCGGGATGGGCGGCATAGACCCGGCGCATCGCCTCCGAGAATCCGTCGTTCCAGGGGCCGTAATCCTCGATGCTGGGATCGTCGGGATAGCGCGCTGCGAGCGCCTCGATCAGATCGTTCTCCACCGGGCTGAGCTGGTCGCGCAGCGCCCTCGCCTGATCGAGTGCGCGATGCGCCCGGGCCAGTGTCTGCTGCCGTTCCTCCGCGTCGAAGAATTCCCAAGGCTTGTTGTAATTGGGCCCGATCGCATGGGCGAGGCCCCAGTGCGCCGCCCCGCAGGAGGGATCCGCCGCCGCCCCGGCTGCGAAGGCCTCGGCGGCGGCTTCGTGATTGTAGCCATAGAGCCAGATCAGCCCTTGGTCGAAATGCGCCTGCGTCTCCGGCACGGATGTTGTGATTGGACGTGAATAGCGGCCCAGATCGAAGGTCGGTGTCATCAGAAGTCCTCTCGTTTAGGGGCATGCAGCCGGCATGCTGGATGTTGCGGTCGCGAGGAGTCCCGGCGGAGAGTAACACATCCGGCGCTCAATATCGTCTGTGTTCCGCAACCGGTTCGGCGGTTGCCTTTCGGCGGCACGATCCCGATAGTGCGCGCACATTCTTTGGCGACATCTTGCAAGGCGAAGTGGAACGTTCATGAAAGGGCAGGAAGGCGGCAGCTGGGATCGTCAGACCCATGAAAAGCTGTATGGTCAAAACCTGAATTCGGGGCTGGGAGATTTCATTGCCCGTCACGTGCAACCCAGGAACATGCTGGAATTCGGATCGGGGATCTGCGCGCTTGCCAAGTATGTCTCGGATCAGGTGCCGCTGGAGCCGTCCTATTGTCTGGAGCCCGATGTCGTGCTTGAGACGCCGCTGGACAACAACCTGAACCTTCTGAACGTCAACGTGCTCACCGATCCGCCCCCCCGGGTGCTGGATCAGCTGTTCGACATGGTGCTGTCGATCGAGGTGGCGGAACATGTGCCGGCCGACCTGCATGAGGCGCTTTTCGATTTCCTGGTCGCCCGTGCCGGGCGGCTGATCGTCTTTTCCGCGGCCCGGCCCGGGCAGGGCGGACACGGCCATGTCGCCGAACGCCCGGAACTGGAATGGCGCGGGGAGTTCACCCGTCGCGGCTGCCGGTTCGATCCGCATCTGACCCTGCTGGCGCGGAACATGAGCAACCGGCGCAACATCAACCATCGCCGGAACCTTCAGGTGTTTCACGCGCCGGAGCGCTCCGCCGAACTGCTGGCGCTGGAGGAACGTGCGCGCCCCTATCTGCAGGATCTTCTGTCCATCGTGCTGCGGATGGGCAAGCAGTTCACCGGCAACCTGTTCTATGTCGCGCTCAAGGCGGCTTGTGCCGGCCGACCGGAACATTCGCTGCACTGGAAGCGGGAGAATCTGCGACGGCTCGCCGCCGATGCCGGGGAAATCCTCGAAGTGGGCTTTGCCGCGGGGCATTCGGCGCTGCTGATGCTGCTGGCCAATCCGACTTCGCGGCTAACGATCGTTGATCCGCTGGAATTCGTGCATACCCGCGCCTGTTTCAAATACCTCGACGCGATGTTCCCGGGGCGGCTTGAGCTGATCGAGGGATACTCCACCGATGTGCTGCCGAGGCTGCCGAAGGAGAAATATGATCTAGTCCATCTGGACGGGGGCAAGGAAAAGACCATCGCCGCGGATCTGGAGCTGCTGAGGCCGCTGGTCGCCCGGGATCATGTTCTCTGCATCGACGATACCCAGAACGCGGCGCTGAATGCGGAAGTGAACCGCTGGATCGCAGCCGGCCGGCTTGAGACCGGCGGGTTCGAAGAGATGATCGCTGCGTCGCATCGTGCCCGCTGGACCCACGCGATCGCGCGCTATGGTGTCGAGGAGCAGGACCGCAATGGCAAGGTTCTGGCTGAGATGCGGCGCATCTACGCGAGGGTGAACCATCCGTCGATCTATACTGATGGCAGCGCCGAGGGAGCCGGCCGCGCGGACTATCTGATCCGGGCGATGCGCGATGTCGAGGCGCAGGGGCTCAGCGGCGCCTTTGTCGAGGTCGGCGTCGCCGCTGGCCATTCGTGCGTGATCGCCGGGCTCTCCGCCTCGCGGCAGTTCCCCCGGGATTTCTATCTCTACGACACGTTTGCCGGGTTCCTTCCCGGCCTGCCCGATGAGGTCGATCTGAACGGGGTCGCCATCGGGGCCTATGATCTGCGCAAGTACAAGGCGGAGACCTGTTCGGCGCCGGAAGTGCGCAGCCGTGTGGAGGCTGCGGGAGTGGCGCCGGACCACCTCTTCCTGATCGAAGGGCCGGCGGAGCAGACGGTCCCCGGCATCGCGCCGGAGAAGATCGCCATCCTGCGGATCGATGCCGATCTCTTCGCGCCCACCGATGCGGCGCTGGCGCGGCTCTACGATCTGGTCGAACCGGGCGGCTATGTCATCATCGACGGCTACGGGCATTGGACCGGATGTGCGAGGGCGGTCGACGATTTCTTCGCGGCACGGGGCATGGCGACACCGGGCGAGAAGATCGACTACTCCTGCATCGGGTGGCGCAAATGAGCCTGATCATCGCCTTCGCCAATGCCGCCTATATCCCGGTGGCGCGCAACTGGCTGCTGGCCTTGCGGGCCATCGGGCTGGAGGATCAGGCCCGGCTGGTGACGCTGGACGAGGAGACCCGCGCCGCCTTTCCGCCGGAGCGGGTGTTGCACCGGCCCTATGCCGGCGACGGGCTTGAGGGGCTGTGGCTGCATCGCGTCGCCGTGTTCCGCGAACTGCTGCAGGGCGGCACCGGCTTCATCCACTCCGATGCGGACGCGGTCTGGCTGGCCGATCCGCGCCCGCATCTCGCCGCCTGCGAGGCGGAGGCGGTGTTCTCGCAGGGGACGATCTGGCCGCCCGATGTGCATGACCGTCTGCGGCTGGTCCTGTGCTGCGGGTTCTTCAGCCTGGCGCCCAGCCCGCGGATCCTGAGCTTTATCGATCAGGTCGCCGCGCGGATCGAGGCCGATCAGGACGATCAGGCCGCGGTAAACCGCGTCGTCTCGGCGATGATCGACAGCTGGCAGATCGATGACCCCTACGACATCGCGTTCCGCGGCAAGACCTTTGTCGCCTCCCGCGCGCCGATCCGGGCGGTGCCCCGCGCTGGCCGTCAGGATGTCCCCTCGATCGCGGTGCTGCCGCATCACGCCTTTCCGCGGCTGGTCGAGCGGCTGGCGCCGGACATGGTCGTCGCCCATCCGGTCTCGGGCAAGACCTGCGACGAGAAACGCGTCTGTCTCTCCGGGTTGGGGATCTGGGACGCGCGCTCCGATCCCGACCCGCATTCGTCGGCTGAGCCGGATCGGGAGGGCGGCGCTGGGCAGGGCGCCGCGTGACATTCGCCTGGGTCCTGCCTAGGGTCGGCCCGGCGCAGACTCAGGTAAAGGGCTCAGGATGTTCGATCTTCTCATTCGCAACGCAACGCTTCCCGACGGGCGGAGTGGTCTCGATATCGCGGTCAGCGCCGGCAGGATCGCCGCGGTGGAGCCCGCCATCACCGCGGATGCGGCCGAGGTGATCGACGCCGGCGGCCTGCTGGTCAGCCCGCCCTTTGTCGATCCGCATTTCCACATGGATGCCACCCTGTCGCTGGGGCTGCCGCGGATGAATGTCTCCGGCACGCTGCTGGAGGGGATCGCGCTCTGGGGCGAGCTGCGTCCGACCCTGACCCGGGAGGCGCTGGTGGAGCGCGCCATCCGCTATTGCGATCTGGCGGTGTCGAAGGGGCTTCTGGCGATCCGCAGCCATGTCGATGTCTCCGATCCCCGGCTGGTCACCGCCGAGGCGCTGCTGGAGGTGCGCGAGAAGGTGGCGCCTTATATCGACCTGCAGCTGGTCGCCTTTCCGCAGGACGGCTATTACCGCTGCCCTGAGGCGGAGGCGGCGCTGACCCGGGCGCTCGACATGGGCGTCGATATCGTCGGCGGCATCCCGCATTTCGAACGCACCATGGAGGATGGCGCCCGGTCGGTCGCGGCGCTGTGCCGGATCGCGGCGGATCGCGGTCTGATGGTCGACATGCATTGCGACGAAAGCGACGATCCGATGTCGCGCCATGTCGAAACCCTGGCGGCGGAGACGGTGCGCTTCGGGCTGCAGGGCCGGGTGGCGGGATCGCATCTGACCTCGATGCATTCGATGGACAATTACTATGTCTCCAAGCTGATCCCGCTGATGGCGGAGGCCGATCTGCGGGTGATCCCCAATCCGCTGATCAACATCATGCTGCAGGGCCGGCACGACAGCTATCCCAAGCGGCGCGGCCACACCCGTATCCCGCAGTTGATGGAGGCGGGGCTGACCGTCGGGTTCGGTCAGGACTGCGTGCTCGACCCCTGGTATTCGATGGGCACCGGCGATCTGCTCGATGTGGCGCATATGGCGCTGCATGTGACCCAGATGGGCTCGGGCGTCGACAAACGCGCGCTCTTCGATGCGGTGACGGTGAATTCGGCGAAGATCATGGGGCTTGAGGGCTATGGCATCGCGCCGGGTTGCAATGCCGATATGGTGATCCTGCAGGCCAAGGACCCGGCCGAGGCGATCCGGTTGCGCCCCAACCGCCTGAAGGTGATCCGTCGCGGCAAGGTGCTGGCGGAAACCGCGCCGGAGGTCAGCCGGCTGGCGCTGGACGGCCGCCCGTCGACGGTGGATCCGGCGGATTATGCGCCGCGTCACGCGTCTTGACTATTTGGTCAGAAATCGCCCATTTCGGCGGCAGAACGCGGCCCGGAGCCTGAGCCTCGGCCATGGCCGCCCTTGACAGGGCGGCCGCGCTGCGCGCCGACTGACAGCACTGCCGCCTCGCGGCGATAACAATGCGCCCGGCACAGAGGGATCGGGCCGAAACGGGAGACATGCCATGACACGTATTCTGATGAACCGCCGCCGCCTTCTGGGCACCGGCGCGGCGCTCGGCGCCTCGACGCTCTTCGCTCCGGGGCTGCGGGCGCAGGCGGCTCCGGTCAAGGTGGCCGGCATCCACGCCTCGCCGGTGGAGAACGCCTGGAACTCGGTCCTGCATGCGGCGATGCTGGCCGCCGATGAAGAGGGGGTGATCGAATATACCTTCTCCGAAGGGGTGTCAGGTACCGACTATCCCCGCGCCATGCGCGAATATGCCGAGGCCGGCAACGTGCTGATCGTCGGCGAATCCTACGCGGTGGAACGCGAGGCGCGCACCGTCGCCGCCGATTACCCCGACACCGCCTTCCTGATGGGCTCCTCCGGCGAAGCCTCGGGCGACAACTTCGGCGTCTACGGCACCTGGAACTGGGAGGCTGCCTATCTCTGCGGCATGCTGGCCGGCGCCATGACCGAGACCGGCACCGTTGGCTCGGTCGGCGCGATCCCGATCCCCGAGGTCAACATGCTGATCAACGGTTTTGCCGAGGGCGTGAAGGCGGTGAACCCGGAGGCCAAGCATCTGGTCAGCTTCATCGGCACCTTCTTCGATCCGCCGAAAGCGCGCGAGGCCGGTCTGGCCCAGATCGACAGCGGCGCCGATATCCTCTTCGGCGAACGCATCGGTACCGCCGATGCGGCGCAGGAGCGTGGCATCAAGGCGATCGGTTCGCTGATCGACTATACCCCGCGCTACCCGGAGACCGTCTTTGCCAATGCCATGTGGTCGTTCCGGCCGCTGCTGGACGCGGCGCTGGCCGATGCCACTTCGGGCAAGCCGGTGGGCAAGAATTACACGCCGCTCAGCCTGATGAAGGATGGCGGCAGCGACATCAAATACGTGGAAGGCGCCGCCCCCGAGGCCGCCGTCAAGGCGATGCTGGAAACCCGCGCCGCCATTATGGCGGGCGAGTTCGAAGTGCCGCGCAACTTCGCCGAGCCGGCCTGATCCGGTGTCCGACATCATCGTGCCGCGCGTTTCGGCGCGCGGCATGTCCGACGACATGACGCCACCGCTTTTCCCGCACCCGACAGACGACAGCAGCCCGGTTGCCGTGGCGATGGGCGACGCCACGGGGCTAGCCCGTGCCATCGCCGACGGTGCGCTGAGCCCGGCTGCGGCAATGGTCCGCGCCCGGGCCCGCGCCGCCGAGGTGGCCGAACTCGGTGCGGTCAGCTGGCTGGCGCCGGAGACGGCGTCGCTGCCTCAAGGTGCCCCGGATGGCCCCTTCGCCGGGGTGCCGCTGCTGGTCAAGGATCTGGGCGGACCCTTTGCAGGCATCCCGATGCGGGCGGGCTCCGCCGCACTGGCGGAGAAGAAGGGCGTCGCAGACAGCGATCTGGCCCGGCGGTTCCGCGCCGCCGGCTTTCGCCCCTTCGGCGCCACCACGGTGCCGGAATTCGGCCTGTCGCTGTCATCCGAACCGGCGGTGGGGCCGCTCTGCCGCAATCCGCTCGATCCGACGCGCAGCGCCGGGGGCTCCTCCGGGGGCAGCGCCGCGGCAGTGGCGGCCGGCATAGTGCCGCTGGCCCATGCCACGGACGCCGGCGGCTCGATCCGGGTGCCGGCGGCGGCTTGCGGCCTGATCGGGCTGAAGCCGTCGCGCGGGGCCATTCCCGGCGGGCCGGGCTTCGGCAACCATCTGGGCGGGATCGCCAGCGAATTCGCCGTAACCCGCAGCATCCGCGATGCCCGCGCGCTCTGGCCGTTGCTGACCGGCGCCGCGCGCGGCCCCTTCGCCGATGCCGCACCGCTGCCCGCGGAGGGACCGCTGACCATCGGCCTGATCTCCGGGGGGGAGGGCGTCGATCCGGCCCGCGCCGGCGCGATCGAGGCGGCGGGCCAGGAGCTGGAGGCCGCCGGTCACCGGTTGGCCCCGATCCCGGTGGCAGCGTTGGCGGAGATCCGTCGGATCAGCGCGCGAGGCTTCGACCGCATCGTGTCGGCCAATCTGGCGACCCTCGCGGCCGGCGGGCTCGACATCGCCCGCTGCGAACCGCTGACCCAGGCCTTCGCCGGGCGGGGGAGCAGGCTCTCGGCCACTGATCTCTGGGCGGCGCTGGAGGCCGGGGTGGCGGCTGCCCACCGGCTGTGGCGGATGTTCGACGAGGTCGATGTGCTGCTGTTGCCGATGCTCTCGACCGCGCCGCCGCCGCTCGGGACCTTTCCGACCGATCACCGCGACCCGGAGGCACAGCTGGCGCGGATGGAGGCCTTCGCCCCCTATGCGGCCCTGGCCAATATCACTGGCGCGCCGGCGCTGACGCTGCCCTTTGGCGCCGATGCCGACGGCCTGCCGCTGCCGGTGCAGATGATCGCCCCCATCGGCGGCGACCTGCGCCTGCTGGCGCTTGGCGCCACGCTGGAGCGTGCCGGCCGCTGGACCCACCCGATCCCCCTGTTCGGAGAGGACGCATGACCCGGGTTCTGGAACTCGATCACATCACCAAGCGCTTCGGAGCCGTCACCGCCAACGAGGATGTCTCGCTGCATCTGGAGAAGGGTGAGATCGTCGCGCTGCTGGGTGAGAACGGCGCCGGCAAGACCACGCTGATGTCGATCCTCTTCGGTCATTACACCGCTGATGAGGGCAGTGTGCGGGTCAAGGGGCAGGCGCTGCCGCCCGGGAAATCGCGCGCCGCCATCCGCGCCGGTGTCGGCATGGTGCACCAGCATTTCGCCCTGGCACCCAACCTGACGGTGCTGGAAAACGTGATGACCGGCACCGAAAGCCTGTGGAAGCTGCGCTCGGATCGTGCCGCCGGCCGCGCCAAGCTGATGGAGCTGTCGCAGCGCTTCGGTCTCAAGGTCGATCCTGAGGCGCGGGTTGCCGATCTGTCGGTGGGCGAATGCCAGCGGGTGGAGATCCTCAAGGCGCTTTACAACGATGCCGAGGTGCTGATCCTCGACGAACCCACCGCCGTCCTGACCGCACAGGAGGCCGAGAGCCTGTTCGCCACCCTGCGCGAGATGGCGGCCAAGGGGCTGTCGCTGATCTTCATCAGCCACAAGCTGCATGAGGTGATGTCGGCCTCTGACCGGGTTGTCGTGCTGCGGCGGGGCCGGGTGGTGGCGGAACGGGAGACGGCCGAGACCTCGAAGGAGGAGCTGGCCGAGCTGATGGTGGGGCGCGCCGTCCAGCGCCCCGAGCGTCTGCCGGCGAGACCCGGCGCGGTACTGCTGGAGGCGGTGGATGTGAGCCTGGGCGGTAAGGGCGCTGCCTCGCTCCGCGGGGTGAGCTTCCGGCTACACGCGGGTGAGACGCTGGGGATCATCGGCGTTTCCGGCAACGGCCAGACGACGCTGGCCGGTCTGGTCTCGGGCCTCTATGCGCCGGACGCCGGCGCGCTGCTGATCAAGGGACACGCGCCCGCGCGCTACGATGTGCCCCACGCCATCGCCGCCGGTATCGGCCGCATCCCCGAGGATCGCAATGCCGAGGGCACCATCGGCGACATGAGCACCTGGGAAAACGCGGTGCTGGAACGCATCTGGGCGCCGGAGTTCTCCTCTGGCGGCATGGTTCGCCGCGCCGCGGCGCGGGCCGCGACCGAGGCGATCATCCGCGATTACGACGTGCGCGGCGCCAGTGTCGATGGCCGCATCCGGCTGTTGTCGGGCGGTAACATGCAAAAGCTGATCCTGGGCCGGGTGCTGACCGCCGGGCCCGACATCCTGATCGCCGCCCAGCCCAGCCGCGGCCTGGACGAAGGCGCCATTGCCGGGGTGCACGAACGGCTGCTTGAGGCACGCGGGCGCGGTGCCGGCGTGCTGCTGATCTCGGAAGACCTGGACGAGGTGATCGGACTCTCCGACCGGATCCGCGCCATCGTCGGCGGCCGGCTGTCGCCGGCGATCCCGGCGGAGCGCGCCGATGCGCAACTGCTGGGGCTGATGATGGCGGGGGACTGGACGGCGGCGGAACGGATCGAGGCGGAAGGCGAAGCGAAATGAGATTTGAACGACGCGAGCATCCCTCCGCCAGTTTGACCCTGCTGGCGCCCATTGGCGCGGTGCTGGCCGCATTGGTCGTCGCCGGGCTGCTGATCGCCATCGCCGGCGCCAATGTGTTTGAGGCCTATGGGCTGATCCTGAAGGGCGCCTTCGGTTCACGGTTGGGGTTTTCCGAGACGCTGACGCGGGCGACGCCCCTGATCCTGACCGGGCTGGCCGCGGCGGTGGCCTTTCGCGCCCGGCTGTGGAACATCGGCGGCGAGGGGCAATTCTATATGGGCGCGCTGGCGGTGGCGGGCTTCGGGATGATCCCGGCGCTGGCCGGGCTGCCGGCGCCGCTGGTCATACTGCTCTGCCTGATCGCGGGCGCGGTTGCGGGGATGATCCTGTTGCTGTTGCCGCTGGGGCTCCGGCTGAAATTCGGGGTGGACGAGGTGGTGACCACGCTGCTTCTGAACTTTGTCGCCGTGCTCTTCGTGTCGCTGATGATCGAAGGGGTGATGAAGGATCCGCTGGCCTTCGGCTGGCCGCAATCGGTGCCGGTGCCGCGCGAGGCGGAGCTGCCCAAGCTGATGGCGCGGACCCGGCTGCATGCCGGTCTGGTGATTGCCGTGGTCATGGCGCTGGCGGTCTGGTGGCTGCAGGCGCGCACCGTCTTCGGCCTGCGGTCGCGTGCCGCCGGGCTTAACCCGCGTGCTGCCGCCTTCGCCGGGGTGCCGCTGGGCCGGACGCTGGTGGCGGTGGCCTGCCTCTCGGGCGGGCTGGCCGGGCTGGCCGGCGCCATCGAGGTGATGGGGGTCAAGGGCTATGTCACCACCGATCTGTCGCCCAGCTATGGCTACTCCGGCATCGTCATCGCCATGCTGGCCAACCTGAACCCGATCGGGGTGATCGGCGCGGCGCTGTTCTCGGCGGTGATGTTCGTCGGCGCGGATTCGATGTCCCGGGCGCTGGGGATCCCCAGCTATATCGCTGATGTCACCGTGGCGCTGTCGCTTCTGACCATGCTGGTGGCGTTGTTTCTCACCCAATACAGGATCCGCAGATGAGCGTTCTTCTCGATATTCTCGGCTCTGTCGGCATGTGGGAGGCGGTGCTGCGCATCGCCACGCCGCTGATCTTCGGCACCCTGGGTGTGCTGCTGTGCGAACGGGTGGGGGTGCTGAACCTCGGGATCGAGGGGATCATGACCTTCGGGGCCATGGTGGGCTGGCTGACGGTCTATTCCGGTGGCGATCTGTGGCTGGGGATGCTGGCGGCGGCGCTGGGGGGCGCGGTCTTCGGGCTGTTGCACGCGGTGCTGACGGTGGTCTTCGGGCTCAGCCAGCATGTCACCGGTCTGGGCATCACGCTCTTTGCCTCCAGCTTCTCCTATTATGTGTTCCGGTTGGCGGTGCCGACCTCTTCCTCCCCCCCGACGGTGGAGCCGTTCCGCGCCTATCCGGTGCCGGGCCTGTCCGAGATCCCGGTTCTGGGGCCGATCCTCTTCACCCAGACCGCGCCGACCTATCTGGCGCTGGCGCTGGTGGCGGTGCTGGCCTATGGGCTCTATCGTACGCCGCTGGGGCTGGCGATGCGGATGACCGGGGAAAACCCGCATGCGGTGGACGCGCAGGGGATCGATCCGATCCGGCTGAGGATCGGCACCATCATGGCGGGCTCGGCGCTGATGGGCATGGGCGGCGCCTTCCTGACGCTGGCGGCCTTCAACTCCTTCTTCCCGACGATGGTGCAGGGGCGCGGCTGGATCTGCGTGGCGCTGGTGGTCTTCGCGCTGTGGCGGCCGGGCCGGGCGCTGCTGGGGGCGCTGCTCTTCGCCTTCTTCGACGCTTTCCAGCTCAGGCTGCAGACGGTGGTCGACGGGGTGCCCTATCAGCTGTTCCTGATGCTGCCTTACGTGCTTTCGATCCTGGCGCTGATCGCCATGGCCCGCCGCGCCCGGGTGCCGCAGGCGCTGATGCAGCCCTATCGGCGCGGCGAGCGGTGATCAGGGAAAGAACGGCCAGGGCCCGGCGAAGCTGCCGACCGGCAGCAGGTCCGAGATCAGCAGCCCCGGCTGCGTCGCCGGCTGGCAATAGACGGTAACCGCGCCCGGCTCCAGGATCAGGGCGTTCTCCGCCTGCCGGCGATGATCCAGATGCACCGCGTGGCAGGGCGCCGGGCCGATCTGGCAGGTGACCTTGCCGATCTGTCCGGTGATCGCCCGATGCACATGGCCCGAGATCATCCGCACCGGTCCGGGATGGGCCTGCAGCCGCTCGATCAGCCGGGCGCCGTTGCGCAGATTGTCCTGATCCATCGCGTCGATGCCCGACAGCATCCAGGGGTGATGGGTGGCGATCACCGCCGGACGGGGCCCCAGACTGCTGAGCGTGCTGTCGAGAAAGGCGAAACCTGCGTCGGAGAGATGGCCGTAATGGGCGCCCTCCAGCAGGGTGTCGAGGCCGATCACGGTCAGGGCGCCGATGTCGCGCCGCCACTGGATCGGGCCCTGCATCGGCATCCAATCCTCTCCGGCGAAAGCCACCCGCATCGGGCCGCGCAGGTCGTGATTGCCGGGGATGGCGAGATAGGGCAGCTGCAGCCGCGACATGATCGCCTTGAACCGGTCGTATTCCTCTTCGCTGCCGTGATCGGTGAGATCGCCGGTGACGATGGCGCATTCTACGCCGCCGAGCAGCGGCAGCCGGGCGTTGATCGTCTCCACCGCGCGCTCCAGCGCCGCGGCGGTGTCGGACCGGCCATAGGCGAGGGTGCCGTCGGCAACGATATGGGTGTCGGTGATCTGGAGGAAACTGGGCATTCAGGCAATCCGGTCTTCGGTGGGCAGGGTGAGGATCGCCCCGGGGGCGATGGAGAGGCGAACGCTGTCGCCCGGCGCCGGCGCGCTCAGCCCGCTGTGCAGGGCAAAGAGCGGCTGCTCCGTCGCGCCGGAAAGCGCGACGCGGTAGTGGGTGCCGAGGAAGGTCACAGTTTCGACCCGCGCCGCCAGCGCGCCGTCGGGATCGAGGCGCACGTCCTCGGCCCGCACGAAGGCCTGATGACCGACGGTCGCGGAGGCGAGCGGTAGCGCACCGCCGGGCAGGTGCAGCCGGTCGTCCTCGATCCGGCCGCCGAGCGGCATGGCAGCCCCGACGAAGCGGGCGACAAAGGCGGTCGCCGGGTTGCGGTAGAGCGCCTCCGGCGTGCCGATCTGGACGACGCGGCCATGGCTCATCACCGCGACGCGGTCGGCGATCGCCATCGCCTCATCCTGATCGTGGGTGACGAAGATCGCGGTGATGCCGAAGCTGCGCAGCAACAGCGCCAGTTCGTCGCGCAGCTGGCCGCGCAGGGCCGCGTCGAGCGCCGAGAGCGGCTCGTCCAGCAGCAGCAGCCGGGGTCGCGGCGCCACCGCTCGGGCCAGTGCCACCCGCTGCCGCTGACCGCCGGAGAGGGCGGTGACCGGGCGGTCGGCATAGGGCTCCAGCCGGCAGAGCGCGATCACCTCCTCGACCCGGGCGGCGATCTCGGCCTTCGGCAGATTCTGCATCTTCAGCCCGTAGCCGATGTTCTTGCGCACCGACATGTTGGGAAAGAGCGCATAGGACTGAAACACCATGCCGACCTGGCGTTTCTCGACCGGCAGCGCGGTCACATCCTCGCCGTCGAAACGGACCGTCGCTCCGGGATCGGGGGTTTCCAGCCCGGCGATGATGCGCAAGAGCGTGGTCTTGCCGCAGCCCGAGGGGCCGAGCAGCGAGACGATCTCGCCCTGTTCGATCTGCAGATCGGTGGGCAGCAGCGCCCGGGTGCCGCCGGCAAATGTCTTGGCGATGGAGCGGAGGGTAAGGGTCATTGCAGGATCCTCTGGGCGCGGGCGGTGGCCCATTGCATGGCCACCAGCAGCGGCACGATCATCACGAAGAAGACCAGCGTATAGGCGGAGGCGATTTCCAGCCGCATCGAGGCATAGCTGTCGGCCAGCCCCACCGGCAGGGTCTTGGTGAAGGGGGTTTGCAGCATCCAGGTCAGGTTGAATTCGCCGATCGACAGGGTCACCACCGTCAGCGCGCCGGCGAGGATGCCGGGCAGCGCATTGGGCACCACCACATCGACGAAGCGCCGCGCCGGGCCGGCACCGAGCGAGGCGGCGCCTTCCTCAAGCGTTTTCAGGTCGATGGCGGCCAGCACCGCCAGCACGGCCCGCAGCATGAAGGGCAGGGTGTAGAGCACGTGGCCGACCAGGATGAAGGCCCAGCTGGTGCGGAACTCGGTATAGCCGCCATAGAGCTGCAGCAGCGCCAGTGCCAGCGCCAGACCCGGCACCGCGAGGGGCAGAGAGATGAATTCCTCCAGCACCCGCGACAGCCGGCCGGGATTGCGCGCCAGCGCATAGGCCGCCGGCACCCCGATGATCAGCGTCACCACCAGGCAGGCCAGCGCGATCCAGATCGACAGGAAGATCGACGCGGAATAGAGCGTCCAGACCTCGCCGATCCATTTCAGCGTCAGACCGGAGGACAGGCCGCGGAAGTAGTTCGCGGTGACCCCGGCCAGCACCGATTGCACCGTCGGGACGAAGAGAAAGGCACAGGCCAGCAGCGTCACCAGCAGCTGCAGGAGTTTGGCGGGTGATTTCAGCATCTCAGCCTCCTGCCGCGACAGTGCCGCCGGACAGGCTGCGGCCGATCAACAGAATGCCCCAGGTCACCAGACCGAGCAGGATGGAGAGCGCCGAGGCCATGGCGAAATTGGCCGACAGGGTGAATTCGGTATAGATCACCATCGGCAGCACATCGATATCGGTGGCCAGGGTGAAGGCGGTGCCGAAGGCGCCCATGGCGGTGGCGAAGGCGATGGCACCGGCGGCGATCATCGCCGGACCGAGCGCCGGCAGCAGCACGTCGATCACGATCCGGTGCGGCGGCGCGCCGAGGCTGCGGGCCGCCTCCTCCAGCGCCGGATCGATCTTTTCCGCCGCCGCCATCACCGTCAGCAGCACTCGCGGGATGGAGAAATAGAGATAACCCAGAAACAGCCCGAAGATCGAATAGGCGAAGACCACATGACCGGGCAGCAGCTGGTTCACCAGCCCCTGACGCCCGCCCAGCAGGATGATCATGAAACCGACGACGACACCGGGAAAGGCCAGCGGCAGGGTCAACACCGCCAGCAGCGTGTCGCGCCCGGGGAAGCGGTTGCGCACCAGAAACAGCGCCGCGGTGGTCGAGATCGCCAGCGCCGCCACCGTCACCGCCAGCGACACGCCGACGGTCTGCGCCAGCGTCGAGAGATAGCGCGGCGTGCGCAGGATGGTCAGATAGATGCCCCAGCCGGTCTCTCCGGCGCCGGAGCCGAGAAACAGCCGCACCAGCGGCAGCGCCAGAAAGGCCAGCGTGAAGATCGCCAGCGGCAGCAGGCAGAGAAGCGTGAACTGTCGGGATGTCACGGAAATCAGGTCCTTGTCGGGGGGAGGGGCGACACGCATCCGCATCGCCCCTCCGGATCGCTCATGGGGGAGAGCGAGAGTTACTTCACCTCGGAGAGGTAGCGTTCGCCGAAGCCCGACTGGGCCTTTTCCATTTCGGCGTAATTCACCGCCTGGGCGCGGGCATAATCGCTGGCGGGCAGGAATTTGGCGGCCACTTCGGCCGGCAATTCGACCGGGCGGGCGGGTTGCAGATAGGCGTTGGTCCAGATCGCCTGACCCTCGTCCGACAGGATGAAGTCCAGCACCTTCTTGCCGGTCTCGGCATGCGGGGCGTTCTTCACCAGGCTCATCACATAGGGCACCCGGACCGAGCCTTCGCAAGGCAGCACGAATTCGAAGTTGCCGTCTTCTTCGTATTTGGCGCGATAGGCGTTGAAATCATAGTCGAAGAGGATCGGGATCTCGCCCGAGACGACGCGCGCGAAGGAGGTCTGCTTGGGCACGATCGGATCGTTTTCGGCCAGGGTCTTGAAATAGTCGATGGCCGGGTCGAAATTCTCCAGGGTGCCGCCGAAGGCGAGGTTGGCGCCGACCGCACCGGCATAGCCGACGAAGGCCGAGGAGGGATCGAGATAGCCGACCATGCCCTTGTACTCGGGTTTGGTCAGATCGGCGAAACACTGTGGCACCGGGGCGCCGGCCAGCGCATCGACATTCACGAAGAAGCCGATGGTGCCGTAATGGACGGCGAACCATTTGCCTTCCGGATCCTTCAGACCTTCGGGGATGTCATCGAAGCCTTCGGGCTTATAGGCTTCGACCAGGCCTTCCTTGCCGGCCTTGATACCGGTGGTGACACCGTAGTAGGCGACGTCGGCCACCGGGCTTGCCTTCTCGGCGACCAGCTGGGCGAAGGTCTGGCCGGAGTTCTTGTTGTCATGCGGCATGCGCACGCCGATCTCGGTGTCGATGGCCTGCAGCATCGAGGCCCAATCGGCCCATTGCGGCGGGCAGTTGTAGCAGATGGCATCTTCAGCCAGGGCCGGACCGGCGATCGCGGTTGCGATGGCGGTGGCGAAAAGCGTATGTTTCATCGGGTCTTCCTCGGTTGAGTTTTGGCTTGGGCGGGGGGAACAGACGGCGGTCGGGGGGGCCTCCCGGCCGTCGTCCTTTCTTTCCACGGGCGGCGGCGCGAGGGTGCCGCCGGCGCGAAAAGTGAAGGGCAGGGGCGGCTGCTGCTGCAGCTCGCCACCCTGCATGGCGTTCAGAAGCGTCGCGGCCGCCTGACGGCCCATCGCTTCGGGATCGGTCTCGATGGTGGCCAGCGGGCGTTCCAGCAGCCGGCCGATGCCGATGCCGTCGAACCCCGCGACCGAAAGATCCTGCGGCACCCGCCAGCCCAGGTGCCGGGCCGCCTGCTGTACCGCGATGGCGAGAAAATCGTTGGAGGCGAAGATCGCCGTCAGCCCGGTTTCCGCCGCCAGCGTCCGGGCCAGCGCCTCAGGCCGGGCGGCATCGCTTTCGCTCAGCTCGATCAGTACCGGATCGGCCAGGCCGCGGGCCCGGCATTCGGCGCGGAAGCCGTCATAGCGGTTGCGCGACCGGTCCGAGCTGGAGAACCGCAGCGCCAGAAAGCCGGTGCGGCGATGGCCGAGCGCGGCGAATTGCCGGGCGACCTCGCGCGCGGCGGCGCGGTTGTCGACATAGGCGGAAGCGAAGCCCGGCAGCGGATCGTGAAACATCAGCGCCACCGGCAGGGCGCGGGCCCGGGCCTGTGCCAGCGCCGGGTTGGCAGCGGGGCTGGCGACGGTGGCGATCAGCCCGTCGACCTCCTTGCCCAGGAGCATCCGCAGCAGATCCTCGTCCCGGTCGGCATCGTAGTTCGAACTGGCGACCAGCAGCTGATAGCCGGCCGCCTGCAGATCCTCCTGCGCGCCCTGAACCGCCTCGGCGAAGACGGGATTGGCGAGCGAGGGGACCAGGCAGCCGACGGTCATCGACCGGCGGCTCTGCAGGGCGCGGCCGATGGCCGAAAACGAAAACCCCATCTCGCGCGCGGCCCGTTCCACCCGGTCGCGGATCTCGGCGCTGGCAGGGCCGGAATTGTTCAGCACTCGACTCGCCGTCGAGATGCCGCAGCCGGCGGCACGGGCGACATCCTTGATGGTGACTTTCGGGGGCTGAGACATCGGGTCGCCTGCTTGGAAACGTTTCCAGGCGGAGATAACAGCGATTCGAAACAGGGATGTGACACTCAGGGGAAATCGCCGCGACACCGGGGATGGGCCCGGCATGAGCACCGCGCGGCCGGGATGCCGCACAGGCAGAGAGAGGCGCCCCGGGACGGCTCAGCCGCGCCGTGCGATCCCCAGCGTCTTCATCTTGCGATAGAGC
This sequence comes from Pseudodonghicola flavimaris, assembly GCF_030164425.1. Classification (GTDB taxonomy): domain Bacteria; phylum Pseudomonadota; class Alphaproteobacteria; order Rhodobacterales; family Rhodobacteraceae; genus Pseudodonghicola; species Pseudodonghicola flavimaris. The sequence goes on from NZ_JASNJD010000001.1 coordinate 503,964, forward strand.
GTGGCACGGCTGATCCCCAGTGCCGCTGCGGCCCGGGTCACATTGCCATGGGCGCGATGCAGCGCGCGGGTCACCTCCGACCGCAGGGCGCGGTCCAGGTCGGCGCCGCGATCGGCGCTGTCGCCCAGCAGGTCGGCCATCAGATCGGTGAGCGGCTGGCGGTCGTCCAGATCGGCGGCGGAGAGCTTCAGCGCCCGGCGCGCGGCGCGGTTGGCCCCGATCACCAGATCGTCGCGGTCCACCGCCAGCAGGCTGGGGCCGCTGCCCGGCTCGGTCCCCAGCGTGACGATCCGGGCGCCGGAAAACGCAGTGTGAAACAGCGCGGTGCTGGCCTGCACTGCGGCGTCCTGAATTGCCAGCGCCATCAGCCGGGCCTGCACATCGCTGAGATCCTCGCGCGAGGAGGAGATGTTCAGCACCCCCGCCAGGCTGCCATCGGCGGCCTCGACCGGCGCGCCGATGCAGATCAGCGGCAGGTTGCGGGCAAAGAAATGCTGATCGCGCCAGATCACCGTGGCGCGGCCATCGGCCAGGCAGGTGCCGATCGCATTGGTGCCCTCGGCGGCCTCGGACCAGTCGGCGCCGACCGACAAGCCGGCCAGGCCGAACAGCTCTCCGTCTGCGGCGCGGGTGCGCTGTTCCAGGATCAGCCCGTGGCGGTCGGCCAGCAGCAGCGAGCTGCCGGTATCGAGGATACCGCCGGCGAGCCGGTCCATCACCGGCAGGCTGGCCTGCAACAGCGCCTCGGCGCGGTCGCGGTGCTGGCGGATCAGCGGCTGTTCCAGACGCGGCGGGCGGGTCAGGGTCTTTGGGTCCAGCCGGTGGTGCAGCAGCGAGCGCCGCCAGGAGGCGGCGATGACAGAGCGGCCCGGCTGCGACGAGCGTGCGGCCTCTTCGATCATCTCGGCGTGCTGAGCGGGCGATCCCAGAAGCAACTGTGCCATGACCCTCGTTCTCCAACCCCGGTGCCGGCTCCGCCAGGCGGCGCGCGCCCGCGGTCATCTCTATCCGGGGTATCTGGCGTGAATGCGGCGGGATTTCCACCGCGCGGGCCGGCGGAAAAGCGGCACCGTTGAGAAACATCGCGAAAACGTCTCATTTGTGATACAGTGCTTCTGCGACAGTTCGCGGCCCCGCCCGGGGCGCGGTTGTTTTCCCGCCCCGGTGGCGCGCATCAGAACGGATCGCCTGTTCCAAAGGCTCACACGTTCAGAAGAGATTGATGCCACATGCTAAAATCCAAACTCGCTGCTCTCGGCCTGGCAGCGGTGGTCGTGGCGGGGGCGTTCGGCGTTTATGCCTATCGCAGTCCCTTGCCGGAGATGGCCGCCGCCGACCGACCGGCCTTCCCCCCGGAGATCATCGAAAAGGGCCGTGTGCTGGCTGCGGCCGGCTATTGTGCCACCTGCCACACCGCCAAGGATGGTGCGCCCTATGCGGGGAACTACCCCGTGGTGACTGATTTCGGAACCATCTATGCCTCGAACCTGACGCCGGACGCGGAGACCGGGATCGGGCGCTGGTCGCCGACGGCCTTCCGCCGCGCCATGCAGGAGGGGGTCGATCGCGCGGGACGCCATCTGTTCCCGGCCTTCCCCTTCGACCATTTCACCAAGATGACGGATGCGGACGTGGATGCGATCTATGCCTATCTGATGTCCGAGGTGGCGCCGGTGCGCGAAGCGACCCGCGAGCCGACCATTCCCTTCCCGCTGAACCAGCGGATCCTGCAGGCGGGCTGGGCGCTGATCTTCGTCGATTTCGGCCGCTATGAGCCCGATCCGTCGAAATCCGAGGCGTGGAACCGCGGCGCCTATCTGGCCGAGGGCGTGGCCCACTGCGGCGCCTGTCACACGCCGCGCAACCGCGTCGGGGCGGAGATCGCCAGCCAGCACTACGCCGGCGCCAGCATCGATGCCTGGACCGCGCCGGCGCTGACCGCCGAGAACCCCTCCGGGCTGCCCTGGACGGCGGCGGAATTCACCCGCTATCTGACAGCTGGCGCCGGCCTCTATCACGGCGTGGCCGCCGGTCCGATGGGGCCAGTGGTCCATGCCGGCATCCGCGAACTGCCTCAGGACGATATCGCCGCCATCGGCACCTACCTGGGCGACCTCGTCGGCGCGCCCGACAGCGATCCGGCGACGAGCCCGGTTCTGGCGGCGAGCCTGAAGGCCGGGGCGCCCGATCCGCTCTATCGCCGCGATCTGGGCGAACGGCTCTATGCCTCCAGTTGCGCATCCTGCCATTACAACGCCTCCGCCTCGACGCTGTCGGCGGAGCGGCCGGAGCTTGGCATCAACTCCGCCATCCGGATGGAGGACCCGTCGAACCTGATCCACGTGATCCTGGACGGTGTCGCCGCGGACGAAGGGGCGGCGGGGGTGGTGATGCCCGCCTATCGCGAGGCGCTCAGCGACGATCAGATCGCCGCCATCGCCGCCTATTTGCGCGCCAGCCGCACCGATCTGCCGGCCTGGCCGGATCTCGACAAGGCCGTGGCAGAAACCCGCGCCCATGTCGGAACCCATTGAGAGGACTAAGAAATGATCGAGCTTACCATCAACGGACGCCAGGTCAGCCTCGACGCCGATCCGGATATGCCGCTGCTCTGGGCGATCCGTGACGAAATCGGACTGATCGGCACCAAATACGGCTGCGGCATCGGCATGTGTGGTGCCTGCACCGTTCACGTCGGCGGCCGTCCGACCCGCAGCTGCATCACGCCGCTGAAGGATGTCGCCGGCGCCGAGATCACCACCATCGAGGGGCTCGACCCGGAGGGTCAGCACCCGGTGCAACAGGCCTGGCAGGCGCTGCAGGTGCCGCAATGCGGCTATTGTCAATCGGGCCAGATCATGACCGCCGCCGCCATGCTGCGCGACATCCCCGATCCCACCGATGCCGATATCGACGCGGTGATGACCGGCAACCTCTGCCGCTGCATGACCTATAACCGGATCCGCGCCGCCGTGCGCGAGGCCGCCGCCACCCTGCGCAAAGAGGTGACCCATGACTGAGCATCGCCGTTTTCCGCCGCACAAGGCGCCGCTGCCGCAGCTCAGCCGTCGCGGGTTCCTGATTTCGATGTGCGCCTCGGGCGCCGTCTTCGGCTTCCCCAGATCGGGGCAGGCGGCGATGGATCCGGCCGTGGCCGGCGGGGTGCCGGTGGAGGCCGCCGGCGCCAGATACGAGCCGGCGATCTGGTACTGGATCGACGGCGCCGGCAAGGTCAACGTCAACATCATCCGTGCGGAGATGGGCCAGCACGTGGGCACCGCCATCGCCCGGATTCTGGCCGATGAACTGGGGGCGAACTGGGACGACGTCCACATCACCCATGTCGATACCGATCCCAAATGGGGCCTCATGGTCACCGGCGGCAGCTGGTCGGTGTGGATGAGCTGGCCGGTCTATCGTCAGGCCGGGGCCGCCGGCCGCATCGCCCTGGCCGAGACCGCCGCCGCGCTCTGGGGCGTGACGGTCGAGGAGGTCACCGTCGGCAACGGCAGGGTCACCGCCGGCGAGAGAAGCGCCGGTTTCGGCGAGCTGGTCAGCGCCGGCATCAGCCGCAGCTTTACCGAGGACGAGCTGGCGGCGCTGCCGCTGAAACCGCATGGGGAGCTGACGCTGCTGGGGCGCGAGCTGAAGGCGCTCGACATCGCCGGCAAGACCAGCGGTCAGACCGTCTACGGCATCGATGCCCGGGTCGAGGGGATGCTGCATGGCGCCCCGATCCTGCCGCCCTACCGCTATGGCTGCAAGGTCACCGGCGTCGACGACAGCGGCGCCAAGGCGGTCAAAGGCTATCGCCAGAGCCTGGTGCTGGAGGATCCCTCGGGCACCGCGCCCGGCTGGGTCATGGTGATCGCCGACAGCCACTGGGCGGCGGAAAAGGCCGCCCGGCTGGTCCGGGTCAGCTATGACACCAGCGCCGCCGCCCGCGCTAGCGAGGCCGAGCTGCAGGCAGAGAACAGGCGCCTGATCGACGATCCGGCCACCGGTTCGATCCTCGATACCGGCAACACCGATGTCGATCCGGTCTTTGCCGCGGCGGCGGATACCTTTGAGGCGGAATACGCCACCCAGACCGTGCTGCACTTCCAGCTGGAGCCGCTGAACGCGCTGGTGTTTCTCGGCGACGACGGGGTCTGGCAGGTCCATACCGGCAACCAGTGGCAATCGCTCTGCCTGCCGTGGATCCAGACCGCGCTCGGCGTCGGCGACGGCGAGGTGATCATGCGCAGCTACATGCTGGGGGGCGGTTTCGGCCGGCGTCTGAACGGTGATTACATCGTGCCGGTGGCGCTGGCGTCGCAGGCACTCGGCGGCACGCCGGTCAAGATGGTGATGTCGCGTGAAAGCGATGTGCATTTCGATTCCGTGCGCCCGCCGACCCTGTCACGGCTGAAGATGGCCTTTGATGCCGATCACACCGTCACCGCGATGGACACCGCCGTGGCCTCCGGCTGGCCGACCAAGGTCATGCTGCCGGGTTTCATGCCGATGGGCGTGAACGGGGAGCCCTACGACCCCTTCGCCTCCGACGGGGCAGACCACTGGTACGAGGTCGGCGCCCAGCGGGCGCGGGCGATCTCGAACGAACTGGCAGAGTCGGTGTTCCGTCCCGGCTGGCTGCGCTCGGTATCGCCGGGCTGGATCAACTTCGCGGTGGAAAGCTTCATGGACGAGGCTGCCCATCACATCGGCGCCGATCCATTGCAGTTCCGGCTGGATCATTTCACCGCAGCGGGCCGCAATGCCGGTTCCGCCCCGAATGCGGTCGGCGGCGCCAGCCGTCAGGCGGCGGTGCTGGCGCGGGTGGCGGAGCTGTCGGGCTACGGCCGCACCGATCTGCCGGCAGATACCGCCATCGGCCTCGCCACCACCTACGGCCAGTCGCGGTCGATGCCGACCTGGGTCGGCGGCGCGGCGCAGCTGCGGGTGGATCGTGCCACCGGCTATATCGATCTGCAGAAGCTGTGGCTGGTGGTCGATTGCGGCACCGTGGTCGATCCGAACGGCGCCCGGGCACAGGTCGAGGGCGGCGCCATGTGGGGGGTCTCCATGGCGCTCTACGAGGGCACCGCATTCGCCGATGGCCGGGTCGAGGATACCAACCTCGACAGCTACACGCCGCTGCGGATGATGGACGCGCCGGAGATCGAGATCGAGATGGTGGAAAGCACCGAGGTTCCGACAGGTCTGGGTGAGCCCGGCACCACCGTCGTCGCCCCGGCCATCGCCAACGCGATCTTCAACGCGGTGGGCATCCGGATGCGGCATCTGCCGATCACGCCGGAAGCGGTGCGCCAGGCGCTGGAGACAGCGAAAAGCTGACCCGTGGCCTTGCCGGGGCAGGGGGCGTAACGCCCTTTGCCCCGGCCCGGACGGGGGCGCTGGCAGATGCGGCCGAGATCGGCACATCAGCCCCTTGCACGCCCCAGCCGGAATGGGTAAGCAGAGCGCCACGGGTGATTAGCTCAGTTGGTAGAGCGCTTCGTTTACACCGAAGATGTCGGGAGTTCGAGTCTCTCATCACCCACCAGATCTTAAAAGATATTCTTCCTTTTTACGAAGTGCTCCTAGGTCGTTTGAACCTAAGTCCGCGTCTTCAGGTTCATGAAGTCCAGCACGTTCACGGCGTCCTGCATGTGCTCCGGAAGGTATCGGCCATAGGTCGAGAATGTGATCGACGTATTGCTGTGTCCCAGCACCTGAGACACCTTTTCAAGAGGGATGCCATTCGCCAGCATCGTGACGGCCGCGGTGTGCCGCAGATCGTGGATCCGAACATGGCCGATTCCTGAGCGCGTGACGGCGCTCTGGACCCCCTTGCGGATCGACCCGACCTGCCTCCCTGCATATTCGATCACGTGGTCGCTCAGCGCCGCCCGGTGCGCCACGTCGAGCGCGGCGCGGGTGCTGCTGTTCATCGGGACCACGGCGCGGCCTTTCCTGGTGGCGGAATCGTCCAGCCGTAGGTTGATGCTGCCGCGCTCAAAATCGACCCGATCCCATGTGAGGTCGAGGATAGCGCCGACCCGGCCGGCCGTGCCAAGAAGCAGGATCAGCGCCAGCCTGATATGTGGTTCGATGGCTGCGTCAATCAGCGCACGCGCCTCTCCGGCATTCAGGATGCGCTTGTCCGTCTGCGGCTTTGCTGGACGCCACAGCGTCGGCGCTGCGCCTTTTCCCAGGTGGAAATTCAGCGCAGATTGGAGATGCCCGATCTCGGTGTGGATACTGCCTTGAGAGATGCCAGCAGCTCGGCGAGAAGCGTCATATGCGCGGCACATGGTCTTGGTCAAATCTTCTGGCCGCAGGTGGCCAAAGTGCGGCAGGATCGCCTTCCCAGTATATCCCATGGTCGTAGCGGTTGGCTTGTCGCCGAGGTCTTCCCGATAGGCTTCCCATATTTCTGCGATGGTCGGGTCCTTTGGGCGGCTGGCATAGGTGGCCGCCCGATAGACCTCTAGGGCTTCTGCCTCCGCTTCCTTTCGGGTGCGTGACGCAAGCTGACGACGCACTCGCTTTCCGCCTGGGCCGGTCCAATAGACGCAGAGCCCGCCACGCAATCTTCCGATGCTGATGTCTGGCATTCGTAATTCTCCACCGCTTCCCATGGAATTCGGATCATGCGCCCGACCCGGAAGCCGCGCAACTCCCCTCGCTTGACCATCTGGCGCACGGTCTCCGCGCTGCACTGCCAGCGATCCGCCACCATGTCCAACGTCATCGGCCTGGTCATTTCTCTCCTCCCGTTACGCTCCACCCGCAGGCCGAGCACTTCATGCAGTCGATCACCGCGCCCGCGCTGTCGGCCGAAAGCGTCACGATGTCCGACCCGTTGAAGTCCGGCGCGCCGGCGGTGAGCGTCTGGGCTAGCGCGACGCCTGGGAGCATCTCGGCGCCGCAGCGGCGGCAGGTGGTGGGGGTTGTCATGCCGCCACCTCCTGCTCGATCGCCCAGCCGCCCCACTGGTCGGCCATGGCGTCGGCCAGGCCGGGAAAGAAGCGGCTGCGGATACGGGCGCGCTCCGGTCCCGGGCTGGCGCGGTGGATTTCCGGCCGGGCAGTGGTGCCGTCCAGTGTGCCGGTCGGGGCCAGCTTCGGCAGGCCGCGCAGCCAAAGGCAGGTGCGCTTCTTCACGTTGTCCGGGCCGTCTTGGTCGGTGCCGAACTGCCAAGGCTGCACGCTCTGCGCCGCCGGCTCGAAATCGCGGATGCGTTCTTTGGCGTAACGGTGCATCACCGGGTTCTCCACCGCGATGCGCGGCACTGGCGCGGTCCAGCAATCGGAAAACAGCGCGGCGCCGTCGTCCAGCTCCTTCCACATCTCGGCCTTGGTCCGGCCCGGCGGCGGCACATGCAGCCAGCGGACGCCGCTGTTGGTCAACCGGGTGCAGGGTGGATGCATGACGCAGAGCAAATCCCAGCGTCCGGGTTCCAGCAGCTCGCGCACGTCGCAGCGGATGTGCCGGTTGCTGCCATCGTCGGCGGCCTCGAGGTCGCAGGACCACGCATCATGACCGCGGGCGAGGAAGGCATTTCTGACGATGCCACTCCGCTCGCAGCCGATCAGTACGCGAAGGGGGCGGGGCATTCCGGCACCTCCATCGGACCGACCGTCACCGTTCGGCCGTTGCGAAGGGCCCAATGCATGCGGCCCTCCAGCGTGGCGCGGTGGCGGTGATTGTCGTGGTCCATCACCTCCTCGCTCTCCTGGACCCCTGTGGCGAGGTTGATCATGCGGACGAAGACGGGCGCTGACATGTGCTTGATGCGACTTCGGACGTTCATTGTTCTCTCCATCGTTTCCGCTTGGGATGCCGGCCCGGGGGGCGGGCCGGTCACCGAAGGGGAAGGTCAGGCAGCTTCGGCTTCGCGATGCTGCCGTTCGATCTCGGCCATGGCCTCAGCTTCAGCTTTGGCAAGCTCTTCGGCGGTGGGCTCCCCACGCTCAGCGGTATCCGCGAAAGGGTCGTCATCAGCCCGCTCAGCTTCGGCGTCCGCCTCCGCCGCGAGGCGCTGGCATTCTTCGATGATGGTCTTGATCAGGGCGCGGTGTGCTTTGCCTTCATCGCTGGCCCAGAAAGCGGTGAACGCCTCCTTGCCCTTGCGGGCTTCGGCGCGGGCGTGATCGAGGACCTCCTTCTGCCTCTGCGCATCGCCCTGGCCCTTGGCCCACTCGGCCATGGCGCGACCGGTCTCCGCACCCATCGGCCGGCGCGGATCGAGCAGCCCCTTGAATTGATCTGCCACCTTGATCTGGTGGACCGGGCAGCCGGGCGCCGCCGGGTCGAGGATCACCATGGTGGTCATCTCGAACATCAGATCGCCGTCGGCGGCGGGATCCCACGGAACATCGGCGCGGCGGGTCTTGGTCTTGCGGGCGTTCTTCCCGGTCTTGAAGTCCTGCATCACCGGCTTGGCCCGCGTGCAGATGATGATGTTGGTCTTGGCGCGCACGATGCGATCGATCAGGCGACGGTAGCGCGGCTTGACCTCGGCCCATGCGAGCTGCGAGCGGGCGTCCTTCTTGCTGTCGTCGCCGCGGGTGAGCCGGTCCAGCGTGGTCGCATGCAGGTCCAGGACGCCTCCGACGCCCTCCCATGCGTGGGAGAAGCTGTCGAGGATCACCACCGGCAGGCCGGCTGCCTCGGCCGCGTCGATGACCTCGATCCAGCGCTCGGGGCCAAAGCCGACGACCTTTCCGCTGTCGTCCACGGCCTGGAAGTCGAAGTGCATCATCTCGGGGAAAGCCTGCTTGTAGTGCAGGGCCCGGCGGTTCTCGGTGTCGACATAGCCGATGGGCGCGCCGGGGCGACCGGTTACGGTCTCCGCGATGCCGCGGGCCATGAGCAGGGCCGAATAGGTCTTGCCGGTGCCGGAGCCGCCGGAGAGCCCGATGGACAGGGTGAGCGGATCATTGATCTCGGTGACGGGGATGAAGCGGATGGTCATTCTGCAGCTCCTTGGTAGCCTTGGGGCGCCTGCCAGAGGCGGGCGGCTTCGATGATGTCGGCGCCGGTCCGGCGCTTGTGATCGGCCTCAACGCTCTCGCGCTCGAGCCATCGTTCGTGGAACCACTCCGGCAGATCGATCCGGTGCACGCCTGGCGGATAGCCCGGCCAGTGGTCGTCGCGCAGGCAGATGCGCCAGATTTCACGCGCGCGGGCGATCTTCTTGCGGGCCATCATCAGGCTGTCGTCGCCAAGCTCGACCACGCAGACCTCGTAGGGTGCGCTCTTCTCCTGGAAGACGAAGCGGAACGGGCGGTCCTCGCCGGTGGCTGCCTTCCAGACCTGCCGGTAGTGCTCGGCCTGCACGTCGTAGCCGTAGTTCAGGATGGCGCGCTCGCAGGCGTGTGGCGCCGCGCTCTCGCAGGTCTTGAGGTCGTAGATCGGCGCACCTGCGGCCAGCGGCACATTGTCGAACATGGCCCGGCACCAGATGCCATCGATCTTGGCCAGCGCGACCAGTTCGGACCGGGCGGGGTCGAGGCTGACGCCCATCCCGGCGAGCCGGTCGTGGGCAACCGCGCGCATGGCTTCGATCCCGTCGACCTCGGCGGATTTCAGCGGTGTCGCCCCAGCGTCCCGCGCAGAGGCGATGAACTCCTTCGCGGCCTTGGTGCTGGCGGCACCATTCGAGGCCAACAGCTCGTCAGGGATCGGCACATAGTTAGCGCCCTTGCCGAGGATGGCGCGGTGCGCAGCCCGGCCGATGTCGAAGGTCTTCTTGTCGACCGGCTCCCATTCCGGGTTGAGCCGCGGGCACGCGGTCCAGGCGTGAAGCGGGGACTGCGCCAGCATCAGCTTCGCCAGCGTGGAGGAAAGCGACGGCGCAGGCGCCGGGTCGCGGTGATAGGTCTCTCCGTCGAGCTCGTAGATGCCGGGGCGGTCGAGGATGGTTTCGGTCATCGCGTTCATCACGCCGCCTCCATCTCGCCGGTCATCAGGTCCTCGGTGATCCGCTCGGCGATCAGCTCTTCCTGGCGATCGACTTCTTCCTCGCCGCACATTTCGACCAGTTCGACGCGGCCCGCCTTCCAGCCGCCGATCTGAACGGTGGTGATTTCAAGGCCCTCAACCTCAGGGTATCCGGTGAAGATCCCAACGTCCGGCTCGGCAGGTTGCCAGCGGGCGTCGTAATCCACTGTCACCGGCACGTCAGGCAACTCTCCGCCATCGGACGGGCAGAGGGTTATGTCTGTGTGGTAGATCGCCATCACAGCCACCTCCCGACAGCGCGCACGAACAGCAGCCCGCCACCGATCAGGCATGTCGCCAGAACCGCCCAGAACAGCACCTGGTCAATCAGCGGCTGCCGGTCGATCCAGCGCTTCCCGGTGAGCCGGGCGAGCATGCCGTCGCGCATCCTGGCATCGACGCGTTCTGCCGGGGTAGGGCGCTCAAGCTGCTCGATGCCGGCCTGCACCGCCCGGGCGCGCAGGTCATCGACGTAGCCGCCGTCGTAGAAGCCGCCATCCATCACGCCACCTCGCGCGGCTGGGCGAAGTGGTTGGCGCCGTCCGCCTCGCAGTCGCGCTGCAGCTCGCGGTCGAAGGCGCCCCGCGGGAACACGGTGCGGATGCCGGTCGGTCGGCTGTGGCCGATCACCGCCGGCAGCGGGATCACCGCGCCGTCGTGGCTCTCGGTCACTTGGGTGGTCTGGATGGTGGTCATCTGTCTCTCCCTCATGGGCGCCGGGTGCCCGGCGGTGGTCCCGCGATCTGCGACCCGTTGGCTCGGCGGCCGGGTTGGGCGGGTCTTCGGCGGGGTGTGTGGGGAGATATGTAGCGAAATTCGCAACGTAACGCAATGGAGAATGTAGCTTAAATCGCTACAAATGGAAATTGAGCCGTGCTATGCCACCCATGCCGGGGATCGGCCCCGGTGCTGTCTGGCGGCGCGAACCCTGTATGGGGCATGGGGCACCTGATCAGGGAAACGACCGGGAGACCGTCTGCGGGTTCGATCCCCGCCGCGCGGTCTGATGGCAAATAGAACGACCAGCGCACAGGGGCGGGGCAGTTGATCTGGTGGCGAGGGGCATAAAGGCCGATGGAAATACCGTGCACTGAGGGCGGGGAGCCGACTTTCGCTGCGGATGCCTCCGAAGTCCGCTTAGCAACGAGAGCATATTTGACCCAATGAAATGCTCCTTGGCCTGCAGCACTCACCGAGCAAAGCATTGAGGTGAAAGGCCGTAGGTGTGCTGGATAGAACCTTCCACGAACACCAAAGTTCGGCTATTAAGTTCCGTGCAGGTAATCGAGAATGAAAGAGCGAGCAGATGACAAAACGATGGGTAGGAATTGTCGTGAGTGGCGACAAGGTCATAGTGGTTGACGCCGAAGTTCCCGATGCCGGTCAGCTCGTTCTTCAGAATGATGACACTTGGAAAATGCAAGGTGGTGATCGCGCGGCCGCCTATAACGTGATTGGCCAACAATGCCACGACTACCTCCGTGCCAATGGTGTTACGAAGGTGTTGATCAAGGCCAGCGCAGTGTCACTCGGGGCCACCAAAATCGGCCACCTGCGAAGCGCGGAGTTGAGGGGCGTCATCAAAGGCGCAGCGGCGTCGGTTTGCGAGGTGAAAGAATTCTCGAAGGCCGCGCTTAGCAGGAATTTCGGTGATCGGAAGGTAGACGAATACGCAAAAGACGACGCATTCTGGATGACTCACTTTACCGGCGAAGAACTTCGTGTAGGCAGTCGAGAGGCCGCGATTATGCTTTTGGCTGAGAGCGGTCGAAATGAATAATCACGTCGCAAACCTCCAGATAGGAGATCACATCGGTAGTGGTCAGTTCGGCGACGTTCATGCTGCGGTTGACCAGGTTCATGGCAATGTTGCTGTGAAGATCATTTCTCAAAAGGAGGATCAAACCGACGCTGACTGGGATGCCGCCAAAGCCGAGTTTTTGCGAGAGGCACAGCACCTCGCAGCCGCAGAGCACCCGAACGTCGTGCCGGTGTATCACCTGGGCGAAAGCCCGGACGGCAAGAGCATCCGCTACTGCATGAAGTTGTGTGCTGGTGGGTCGCTGCAAGCTCCATACGAAGCAGGTCCAATGAGACTGTCTCAGGTGCGAAAGGCGGGAACGGAGGTCCTACTCGGGCTGGGCGCTCTCCACGCGCGCGGGATGATCCACCGCGACATCAAGCCGGGCAACATCCTGATTGACGAAAACGGTGTCGCGCGACTTGGCGACTTTGGCCTAGTCACGGACGAGCTGCTGCATGGCTACGCGGTTGGGGCCGGGTATTCTGATCATTTGGCGTTTGAGTTCTGGGAGCACGGGGTAACGAGCGCGAAGTCGGATATCTGGGCGCTCGGTATGACTCTGTATCGCCTCCTTCATGGGGAGGCATGGTACGCTGAATCTAGACCACCGCGAATGGTGATAGCTGATGGCGGGTTCCGCGATACACTTAAGTGGCTCCCGAATATCCCGCAGCGTTGGCGTCGTGCAATTCGGGCCATGCTTCATGACGATACCGATCACCGCTGCCAGAATGTGGCGCAGGTGCAGGCGGCATTCGCTGGCTTGCCCGTCGAACCTGATTGGCAATGTGAGGTTGATGGACAGCAGGTCCGTTGGCGCCGGCAGCAAGGCGGGCGCATCATACAGGTCGAATGGAATCGAAACTCTGCTCGTCGCCACGATTGGCGAGCGTGGAGCGAACCCGTTGGCGCTGGCCGACCGCGCACGCTTGGTGGCTCAAACGGTCAAGTTGGGTCGAAGGTTGCGATCAGAGAACTAGAGGCTTTCCTGCGACCCTAAACTGCGCGGCGCCTCGGCGGCAAAACGTAAGGCCCCAAATCAGGAGTCCTGACTGGCGGTTTCGCACCAAGGGCTTTGATAGCGAGTTCGCGTCGGTCGCCGCTACAGGCGCTGCAAAAGCTCTTAGAGGCGACGACACCCTCTTGTGGATGCCACACACGTCCGCAGAACCTGCACTTTGGTAAGCGCAAAGCCTTCATGATCGCACCCGTTGGATCGTTGGTTCTCCCTTATGTGTAGGAACATACACAGAACAGTCGCAGGTAGCAAATTTTAAAAGGGTAGCGGGTCAGAATAACCCAGAAGTGAATCTGGTTTACGACATCAAAGAGGCCACAGTTGATCGATTGGTGGATAACGGCTGTTCTATCTTTCCAAGCGGCCTCTCTCGAAAGAAGGCTCCAAGGTCTGCTTCGGGCCGTTCACGCCTTCCTCACCTACTCCGCCGGTTCACCCATCATCTCGGCACCCTCAGCGCCGAAGCCACGATGCGAGACAGCGCGGCAAGCTCCCCGGTTGCCGCCTTTCCGGCGGCCTCAAACCCTCTAGCCAGTTCAAGGCGCCCCTCGTCTGTACGTGCGATTCCGTCCGTCAGGCCGAGGATGATTTCCAGCGCCGCCCGGCGGCACTCGGCGACTTGGGCCTCGAGAGCGGCGATGCGGGCGCTATCTTCAGGCATTACCGCTTCCTCACCAACTCCGCCGGCCAGTGCAGGCGGACACGGACGGTGCGCTATGCAATCTGAATATCGTCGATGATGGTCTTGGCGTTGAAGATGCCTTCGAGTTTCAGCTCGTGCCTGCCAAAGTCGAACAGGATGCCGTCGCCATCGAACGATGCGAACTTGTTCACGATTTGGCGCTCAGTCAGGTCACCTTTCCAGAGGTGATGATCCAGGATCAGCGTGTCCACGCCGAGCTCAAAGTCGGTGATGGTGTCCTTGCCGTAGCCTTTGCTGAATATGAATGCGTCAGCCCCATCGCTGCCGGTGAGCGTGTCTCTCCCGCGTCCGCCGTCGAGGATGTCGTTCCCGGCGCCTCCGATCAAGGTGTCGCGGCCGCCGCCGCCATTCAGTGTGTCGTCGCCATCCCCAGCATTGATCAGGTTGTCATGCCTGTTTCCGGATAGTTTGTCATCGCCGGCCAGCCATGGTGTCCAGGTTTCCGCCGTCTGTTCGATGTATGTGGAGACGGTCTTAAACTTAAATGGGGCTATTCCCCAATCGATGTCAGTCATGCTGGCAAGCTGCTTTCCAGCGTCATCTTTGAAGACGATACTCTTCAGCCAAACACCCCAATCACCAGCCTCAAACTCAGCTTTGTTCCGAGGGGTATCGGCGAACACCAATGCTGTCGCTACAGTGTCATCCCCATCGATCTTGAAGGCGTAGCGATAGACACCATCTCCGACATCTTTCCGCCCGACGCGAGCGGCATCCAACCCATCTGGAGTATCAACTCCAAAGCCAAAAAGGTCTGGGGCAATATCCAGCCTGTCACCAATGCCGTTTTTCAAAATTACTTTCATAATTTCACTCAACCATACCAGATATACATTTCCGCTATACCAAATCACTTTTCCCTAGGGGTCAATCTTTTTCGTGGGAACAAGCTGTGTCTCAAGCCTTTCTAGCTCACCTTCCTAACCAACTCCGCGGGCCAGTGCAGTCGCACCCGCGCGGCCCACTTGAGCCGCACGTCATGCATGTTGTCAGCGCCGGGGTTCAACGAGACCAAGTTGAACAGCCCTGGCTCGCTACCGCGCTTTACCTGCTTTACCCAGCCCATGCCGGCTTCGTCCTCGCAGACGCAGCGGTGGCCGATCGCTTCTTCGGGCACGCCGTCGTGGGTGTCGCGGGTGTAGAAGAGCAGATCGCCGGCACTGTAGACCGGCTCCATGCTGTCCCCGACCACTTCGACCGCGACGATGCCGTGCGGGGAGAGCCCGGGCGGGCATTCGACCTGAGGGCCGTCACCTTTCTCGTAGGCGTCGAAGACCGGAACCTTGGCGCCGGCGCCGACTTGGCCGGCGATGGAGATTGAAGGCTGATCAGGCTTGCCGCTCGGTAGAGCAAATCCCGTAATCTCAGAAATCAGCAGCATCTCTTCGGCGGAGATAACTCGCTTTCCAAGCGTCATCTTGTTGATGATCGAGCGATCTATCTTCTTTGGGACGCGCGCATCAAGACGCTCTGCCAGCGCCGTTTGGCTCAGGCCAGAGTGTGCCAGAGCTTCTATCAGCCACTCATTCAGCGGCGTTGATATGGGTGTTCGCGCGTGCATCTCGCCGAACAGCATATCTTCCACGCAGATTAGCATCTGTAACGAAATTCGCTACAAAGGCAGTTGTATAGTGTAGCTAAAATCGCTACAATGCAGGCATGGAACCTGCAAGCAGCATCATTTCGGCCCTCGGCGGCCCCTCGGCGGTGGCTGAGGCCATCGGCATCCATCGCACACGAGTGTCCATGTGGCAGGCCCCGCGCGAGCGTGGCGGCACAAACGGCCTCATTCCGTATCGGCATGTCCAGAAGCTCTTGGACCTCGCCAATGAGAAGGGGGTCGAGCTCGCCCCGGGAGATTTCATCCCGTCGAGCGACGATGCCGACGCAGCCGCCTGAAAACCCTCTCTGTCCCATGGGGCCACCTTGGGCCGGGGCCGCAAAACCGTCCATCTAAACGAGCAGAGGAATTTCACATGAGGCGACCTCGCTACGGAACCGCCCAGAGCGCGGTGAGAGCGGCGCTCGACGCGACCGGGAAACGCGACAAGGACGTGGCCGACTTCCTGGGCGTCCGGGGCTCCACGCTGTCCTACGCCACCGAGGAGAGCGACGACCGGCCCGGCGGGCTGGGGGTGAACTATCTCCACCGGCTGGCGCTGGCCCATCCGGCGGCAGCGGTTCCGCTGGCCCAGCATTTCGCGGCCATGGCCGGCGGGGTCTATCAGCCGATCGACACCGAGGGCAGGGTGGTCAGCCTGTTCGAACACACCAGCCTTTGTGCCAAGGAGACCGGCGAGGCGATCGCCGCAATGGCCCGGGCCGCGGAACACGGGTCGGCAGGAAATCTCGAAGCGGCGGAGCGCGAGACCCGAGAGGCGATCGCGCAGATGGTCGCCTACCTCTCCGCGATCAACGCAAGGGCGGAGGGCGCGGCATGAGGGAATTAGCCCGGCAGATTTGTCCTGCGCTCCGTTTGCCCGCAGGAGCGGCAGGCCCACACTTCTATTGTCCCGCCCAGGTCGCCAAGCTCGCCATCCATCGGCTGTGTGCTTTGACGCATCAGTTCGTATTCACCACAGGCTGGGCATCGTTCTCCACCGGACTTCTTCTCGGAAGCTGCTTTCAGCTCGGCCACCTGATTTTCCAAAGCCTCAACCCGCGCCGGAAGTTCTTTCAGCGTTTTCCAGATCGGCACCGCATCGAGGAGTTTCAAAATGTCTGACACGGAAATCATGGATAAATCCTTGCGCGAAAAAGGTCGGGGAATTCTCGCGGATATTCTCATCGGGTTTGGGGATCGAGTCGAGAGGATTTCACTGTCCACGAGATCCGGAAATGTCGAGATCAGGCAGGACATCGAACTGGCGTTGCCTTCGCCCTCAGATCAAGAGGAGGGCGCGGCATGAAGGGCCGCCCGATCAAGAACCCACGCACCGAGCGCATCGCCTACCAGATCCACTGGCTGATCAAAGATACCGGCGGCGATTGCACGCTCGAGGATATGGCCGAGCTGAGCGGCGAGAGCTGGCAGCGGTGCCGGGCCGTCGCCGCCCGCCGAGGCTTGGCCGGGATGTACCGGACCACCTCCGCCCGCGCAGACGGGGATTTCCGCTCTGCCGATCTGCGTGTGCGGATGGATCGCGAGCTCACGGAATTGGAGGCGGCCGCCTGAGGCCGTCCTTCCGAAGACCGGCGACACAAGCCGGCAAGCGCGAGCGGCGCTCCTTCCCAACCCACGGCGCCGCTCGCGCAACAGCATCCCGGCCGCGGGGATCAGCGGCAGGACAGCCCAAGGAGAAACCTCATGTCCGATCTGAACGAAGCCCAGAAATCCACCCTCGAGCGGGTCCAGAAGGCCGGCGGCCCGGTGGTTCTGCATGTCGCCACTGCCCGCGCCCTGGTCGCCAAGGGGCTGATCAAGAGCGACGGCACCAAAGGGCACGGCAAAGCCAAGGCAGCCTACATTGCGGCCTGACGAAAGCACGGCCGGCGCCCGGGCGGCGCCGGTCTCGTCTAGTGAAACCCGAAGAGGACACCATGAACGCCCACGCTGAAATCCACCACGACATGGAAGGACCCGAGCCCGATCTGCACCTCGATACGCTGTTCGGCGATTGCCGGGACGCGATGCTGCTGCGCATCCAGACGATGAAGACAAGCTGGCCGCTCTGCAACGAGGCCGAACAGGCCGAAATCATCAACGGCATCGAGCTGGCCGCGAGGAATATCGTTCGCGCTGCCGTCCGCGAGGTGACCCGTCACGAGTTCCCGCATGCGGTGGTCACGCTGGGCGAGGTCAAGATCAAGGGTGAGAAGGGGATCGAGGGCAAGATCACCTGCGCCAACATCGAGCACAACCGGAACGTCCTGGGCGATCACGTGGGCACGATGGTGCAGTTGGTCATGATCGACAGCGAGGACTTCATGGGAGAGCAGGGGCCGGCCGAGGCTGATCCGGATCAGAAGGACTGGTTGCGGGACGCTGACGAAGAGGACGATGACGGCGATGAGCCGCTTGGTCTTCCCAGCCCCGAGGACTTCGACTGATGGTCGAGTTCACGATTCCGGGGAAACCCTTCGGCAAGCAAAGGCCCAAGGCTGCGGTCGTCGCCGGCCGCGCGCGGGTCTACACGCCGAAGGAAACCGTCAGCTTCGAGCGACAGGTCGCGGAGATTGCGCGGCCGTCCTTCCCGGTCCCGATCGCGGGTCCGGTGAAGTTGCGCGTCGTGGCGGTGTTCGAAATCCCGAAATCGTGGACGAAGAAACGCAAGGCTGAGGCCGTGAACGGTTTCCACACCCAAAAGCCCGATGCCGACAATGTGCTCAAGGCGATCAAGGACGGGCTGAACCGCATCGCCTGGGCGGATGATAGTCAAGTCGCGGACGAGCGCTGTGTGAAGCGCTGGGGGCAGCAGGCCGCGACCTTCGTGCAGGTGGAGGCGCTGTGATGCGGGTAGAGGTCAGAGGAAAGATTTACGACAGCGTCCCAGAGTGCGCCAAGGCGCTCGGTGTGGCGCCCGCCACGGTCTATTGCGCCGTCACCAGGCGGACAACGGACACGCTTGGTCTCGGGAAGGGAAACCGGACCAGCCGGCGCGGCGGCCGTCCGCCGAAGCGGGTCAAGATCGGCGAGGTCGAGTTTCCGAGCATGGCGGCCGCCAGCCGGGCGCTGGGGTTCAACCAGCGCCATGTCCAGCACGTCCTTAGCCGGGGCAAGGCAGCTGCCCGGGGGAGGCTGCTGCGCGCCGCCATGGAGTATCAGGCTCAAATGGATAAGCGCGAGATCGCGCGGAGGGCGTCGTGACGCAATCGGCGGCGAGCCTCTTCCGCGCGACCAGGGCGAAGCCGGCGGTGGACATCCGGCAGGCTCTGTTGATGGACCTTCCCAAGGCGCCACGCCCACGGCCGGCTGCGCGGCGGGATCATGACTTCTACCCGACCGGTCAACCGGACGCGATCCGCGCGCTGCTGGCAAAGGACGGGGATGTGATCCGGGCCTGTGGCTCGGTCTGGGAACCGGCCTGCGGCGACGGCGCCCTTGTGCGCCCGATCCGCGAGGCGGGCATTCCCTGCTGCGCCTCCGATCTGATCGACCGCGGCTGCCCGGACAGCTGGCAGGCGGACTATTTCACCTGCCTGCGCAGCCGGGGCAGGGCGATCATCACCAACCCGCCCTACAACCTGATCAATGCGCGAGACGGGCACGGCCGCTGGCTGCGCCACACGTTCGAGATGCCGGGCTGGGATTATCTGGCGTTGCTCCTGTCCTGGGACTGGCCGGCGGCCCGCGCCAACGGGCTGGGCGAGCTGCTGGAGGCCAATCCATTCTCCTACTGCTACCTGATGCGCTGGAAGCTCGACTTCACCGGCGAGGGCAGCCCGCCACAGCGCAACGCCTGGTTCGTCTGGCGCCGGGACTGGGCAGAAGTGCCAATGCAGATGCGGTTCATGGATCGCGTCGATAACCGGCAGGGGGCGCTGCTGTGAGCATTCGGTTGATGTCCGCCATTTTCGAGAGCCAGACGCTTGGGCCCACCGAGCGTCTGATCATGCTCGCACTCGCCGACCATGCCGACGACGAGGGGCGCTGCTATCCGTCCATCGCCCGTCTGCGCCAGCGCACTGGCCTCAGCGAGAGGGCCGTCCAGACGAACCTCAGGAAGCTCGTCGAGCAGGGCTATGTCCGCATTGTTCCCGGAGGCGGAAAAGGAAATTCGAACCTGTATTTCGTGAGCGCAAACCCCGCAGTAGGTGCACCGTTTGACGGGGGAAACCCCGCAGCAAATGCACCCCGCAGGAAATGCACCCCCGCAGCAGGTGCACCCCAAACCCCGCAGGAGATGCGGGCAAACCCCGCAGCAGATGCACCCGAACCGTCAGGAACCATCAAGGGAACCGTCACGGAAGCGGCGGACGCGTGCGCGCGAGGCCGGTCCGGGAGCCGGACGGGTCCGTCAGACGGACCGGTGTCGGTTCAGCCAGCGCCGGACATGGTCCAGCGGCTGACCCATGCGCTTGGCTTCGACGTTGCCGGCATCGTCCCGAGGTACTGGGCGACGCCGGACGCGATCGTGATCGTGGGCAAGTGGCAGACTGACCTGGGCCTCACGCCGGAGGAAATCATCGAGGTGGCGGTCGGCAACATGCGCGCCCATGGGGCGGCGGCCAACGGACCGAAGGTGCTCACGCGGCATATGCAGGGTTTTGCCGCGGCCAAGGGCCTGCACCTCACGCCCTCCGGCCAGCCCCCCAGGCGGGCCTCGCCGGTCCACCTGTGGAAACTCGACCCTGAAAAATTCAACGACGATGGGAGCATTCGCGAATGAGCGCCCTGCACAAAGCCGAAATCACCGAGATTTTCGCCCGCTGGCTGGAGCGCTACGCCCCGCCGGCGTCGATCCGCGAGAATGCCAGGGCCCAGCAGGACGAGGTCGAGGCATTGCTCGGGGTGCTTCTGCGGTTCTCACCGGGGAGCGAGGCAGGGCCCTGGGTGCGCCGGGTGCTCGACCGGCTGGAGTACCAGATGAAAACCCGGGCCTGGCCGACGAAGGCAGAGATCGGCTCCGTGTGCTCGAACATCCGCAAGGAGGAGCTGCGGGACGCTCCGCGCCGGGACAGCCCCGATCTCTCGGCGGCGACGGTCGCTGCTGGTCGGATGGCGCGAGGTGAGCCGGTCGGCGAGGGCTGGCTCTACGGCCGTGCCTCCGTCGAGCTGATCGTCTCCGGGCAGGTCGATCGGCAGACGATGGAGCGCTACCGCAGCGCGGCGTTCCTGGAGCGCAAGGCGATGTACGGCGAGGACGGGGCACGGGCCTGGGAGGATGCTGCGAAGGCGCGCCACGAGGCCGCCAAGCGGGTGCATCACCAGCGCAGCGACGCGCCGCAGAAGCGCCCGGCCGACGTCCCGGACAAGCGGGTCACTCCGCCGGAAGGGTGGGCGGCGTGAGCGGGAGCAATTCGGCCATTCCTTGTAATCACAACGCGAAGGCCCGGAAAATCAGGAACGAGGAACGAGCATGAGCAAGCACGAGCAGATCGAGGGGCGGGCCTACAGTAAGGCCGCCAGGCGCCGGGCGAAGAAGGCGAAGCGGGACAACCCGCTCGGGCTGCCGGAGATCGGCGCGACACCGAAGCGGCAGAAGAACGGGCAAAAGCACCGGCCGGCCGAGGAGCGCGGGGCGGACAAAGTGGCGCTCAAGGCGCGCTGCCGGCAACGCGGGGTCTCGGCCAACGCGGCGAACCTGCGCGACAGCCGGTCGCCCTGGTGGGGCTGCCGCGCTGGCCGGGCCATGGCGGGCGCCGTGGAGGGCCATGCGGAGCGCCTGGAGCTCTGGGACGCTATCCAGCACATGAGGCGGGTGGTGACAGCCTATGACGCCGCAATCGGCGCGCCGCGGCGCCATGCGGTCTGTCTGCGGTTGCTGGTGCCGATCGAGCGCATGGAGGCCACGGCCGAGACGCCGCCGGTGGATGATCGGACGCCGGAGGACCGCGCCCGCCAGGCCGTCAGCGCCTACATGCAGCTGGAGGGATGGCTGGGGTGGACGGACAAGGCCGCCATGGGCGAGGCCAAGCGCGTGGTCTGGGATGATGCCGAGGCAAGGGACGTGCCGGGGCTGCTGGCGGCGCTGCGGTGTGTGAGCGACGGGGTGAAGGGGCGGCGGATGGTTTGGCGGGGGCGTCACGGCAATCGATGACTTGACTGACTTTCTGAGCTTGTTGAGGCCTTTGAAGGGCATCGAAAGTGGTTGTCATGTTGACGTGATCTGAGGAAGCAACAAACGTGTTAGATAGATTCTTATTTATGTTGCTCGTGGAGACCAGTGCGGAATGACGATTGTGAGAGAGATTGAAGATGCGGTGGCCTCAGAGGCCACGGACTATGTGGTCCGAATGGGCGATACGTTTCGCGGTACGATCACCGAAGGGGATATCGACTGGATCAAGCTCGATCTGGACGGGAGCTACGGTTACAACATCCAACTCACGCTGGAGAAAGACAGTGCTTCGGCGGGCATCGACCGCAAGGGCTTTGAGATCGTGGATGAGGCCGGGGAGCGTATGGGGGTCTACAACGTCGAGGGCTCTCATCCGGAGGGCAGCGATTTCGCCCGCATTCTCGGCCAGAAAGACGGTACATATTATATCAAGGTCGGGAGCGAGTATGGGGATACCGGGAATTATCGGATTGTGCTCGCGCGGGAAGAAAGCAGCGACGAGAATACCAAGACGAAAATGGCAGCTTCCGGGGGACGTTACGATGGCGTCTGGGAGGAGTTCGGGAGCAACGCTGGTGATTCAGACTGGATCAAGGTTCGCCTGAAAGCGGGCAAGGAGTACGTTTTTAACCTGGAGCCTCAGGGGTATTACAGTACGCTGTTTGGCCGCTTCGAGATCGTTGATCGCGATGGCAAGGTGGTGTCGTGGGGAGATGGAGACTACTATGCTGGGTATGCGCCTGAAAAGACCGGCGTGTATTTCGTCAAGGCAAGTATGGCCCGTTCTTACGATACTGAGTATTTCATCCGTTCGTTCGAAAATGTACCGGGGTCGATCGGAACTAACGCCGAGATCGACGTGGGTGAAGTTCTCGAAGGATATTTCCATCCCAATTTTGCCGACACCGATGTCTATCGGATCGAATTGACTGAAGGGGTCACCTATCAGTTTGCTTTCGCCAATGCATGGGAAGCCCTGACCGGGGCGGCTTTCGGGTTGGGGCTACTCGACGATGAGGGACGTGAAATTTACTATAACGACTCCTATCAATATGTGAATTTCGAATATACGCCAGATACAACTGGCACCTTCTATGTCAAGGCGCGGGGGGTGTATGATGACGATTACGATTACTACGGCGATGGGGATGCCGATTACACTGTTTCGGTCACGGTTGACGGAGAGGTTTACGGCACCTCGAACAACGACCGGCTGACGGGAACGCGGAGTGCCGACACCATTCGTGGTCTCGACGGAAGGGACGTGATCAAGGGCGGCCTGGGGCGTGACCTTCTGGACGGGCAGGCCGGTGCAGACAGGATTCTCGGTGGCGGCGGTAATGACACGCTTCAGGGTGGCGCGGGCAATGATCGCCTCGTCGGGCAGGCGGGGAAGGACATTCTGATCGGTGGCGCCGGCCGCGATACGCTGGTGGGGGGCGCCGGGCGCGATACCTTCGTGTTCGAACTGGGAAGCGGCGCCGATGTCATCAAGGATTTCAAAGACGATAAGGATGTTCTCAAGCTGTCCGCAGACTATCTGGGCATCATGACCAAGGCCAAATTTATCGAGAAGAACGCAGAGATCGTTGGCGAGGACCTGCTGATCCACCTCAGCGACAAGGACAGCGTCCTGTTGGAGGGCATATCCTCGAAGACCGCGATCATCGACGATATCGTCCTGATCTGATCTAGAAACAGGACCTATGTGGATGGCTGATCGTCTGGCCGATTAACTTCATTCATGGATCTAGCCTTCCGCTTGACAGCCACTACCCAAACTGGCACGTTTGACAAAATCGAGAGTTTCCGCGCCCGGAGGAGAAATCCGCCGGGCGTTTCTCGTTTTAGGCACATCCACAGGGGAAGCTATCTGGCCCCGACGTGACGTGCCGGGCCGCCATACAGGTAGGCGGCGGCCCCCGATAGCCGGGGTGGTGGAAGGCCGCCGAACAGTTTCAGGCAGCCCCGACCAACTCCCGCCGAGCGGACGAGGCGATGAACGAAGACCTGGTCATCCCACGCGCCTTGGCGGTTTCGTCGATGGCACGCAGGAGGCCGCGCTCAAGCGAGATGTTCACGCGGGCTAGGGCAGTATCGGCCGGGATGTAAGGCACCGGCATCATAACGGCGCCCTGCGCCAGTTCCTCGGCAATCTCGGGGCGGCGGCGAATTTCGTCCAGCGACGCGGGCTCGACGTCAGGCTGATCCTCGAACCAAAGGTCGAGGGCCTCGGCGGCGGCAGCCGGAATCGCGTCCCAGCTATCGGCGGCTGCAAAACAGCCGGGAAGGTCCGGGAATGTCAGGCCGTAGGCGCTGTCTTCGTCGCGGTGAACGATAGCGGTATAGTAGCGCATGCTCATTCTCTCCAATCAATCAACTCGTAGAGGGGCGATAGGTAGACCGGGCTAAAGAAGCCCGGCCTGTTTGTAGATGTTCCTAACGGTTCCTATGGGCAGGTCTTTCTTTGGGTGAGGTAGGATCACTGTTCGATCCCCTTTCCGTAGTTTGTGGTGATCGCCATTAACCGAGACCACCTCGAAGCCTGCCTTCTTTAGAACCTTCAGGAGCTTTCGTGAGTTTGTTTCTAGCTCCATCGCCCCCCCCCTTTCATGAACACTTATATACACACTATCTGCCGTTAGCAAGTAAGGGTGTGTATTTAAGTGTGTAATTATGGGGCCGAGCCATGACCGACCGAGACGCAGCTGGACGCTTTATTCCCGGCAACCGCATCTGGGAACTTGCCCCGCCGGGGCCCGGGCGCCCGCCGACCTTCGCGGGCCCGGAGGAGCTCTGGGCCGCTGCCGTGGCTTACTTCGAGTGGGTGGAGGTAAATCCGCTCCATGAGGCCAAGGCCTTTCCCTACGAGGGCAAGGTGACGCTCGAGAACCTGCCGCGCATGCGCGCCATGACGATCGGCGGCCTGTGCCTGTCGATGGGCATCAGCACCGAGACCTGGCGGGGCTGGAAGACCGAGGGCCACGAGCTGCACCGGCCTGACCTGGTGGAAATCATCGGCCGTGTCGAAGCCGTGATCTGGGAAAACAAGTTCACCGGCGCCGCGGCCGATCTGCTGAACGCGAACATCATCGCGCGAGACCTCGGGCTATCGGAGAAGAAAGAGGTGACCGGCGCGAACGGCGGGCCTGTGGAGGTCAAGACTCTTGCAGACTTCTACGCTGACCTCGCGCCCAACCCTGAACCCGGCGCTACGTGATTTCTGGCTGACGCCGGCGCGGAACCGGGTTCTCTACGGCGGGCGGTCCTCGTCGAAATCATGGGATGCGGCGGGGTTCGCGATCTTCCTCGCCACGAAATGCCGGATCAGGGTGCTCTGCGCCCGGCAGTTCCAGAACAAGATCGCCGAAAGCGTCTACACGCTGCTGAAGATCCAGATCGATCGCTTTGGCCTGAGGTCCGAGTTCACGATCACCGAGAACGCGATCCGGCACAATGGGACCGGCGCGGAGTTCATGTTCTACGGGCTCTGGCGGCATATCGACGAGATCAAGTCACTGGAAGGCATCGACATCTGCTGGATCGAGGAGGCGCACAACCTCACCGAGGAACAGTGGGAGATCCTGGAGCCGACGCTGCGCAAGGAAGGCTCGCAGTTCTGGATCCTGTTCAACCCGCGCCTGGTGACGGACTTCGTCTGGCGCAGGTTCATCGCCCGGACGCCGCCGAATACGGTCAAGCGGCAGATCAACTACACCGAGAACCCGTTCCTGTCAGAGACGATCCTCAAGGTCATCGAGGCAAAGCGCGCCGAGGATGAGGAGGAATACCGCCACATCTACCTGGGCGAACCGCGCGAGGATGACGACAGCGTGGTCATCAAGCGGTCCTGGGTCCGGGCGGCCTTGGATGCCTGCCGCAAGCTCGGGCTCGATCGGGGGCCGCGCCGGCGGGTGGGCTTCGATGTGGCCGACAGCGGCGAGGACAAGAACGCGCTGGTGGCGGTCGAGGGGATTGAGGCCGTCAGGGTCGAGGAGTGGAAGACCCGGGAGGACGAGCTGCTGAAGTCCGCCGGGCGGGTGCACGCGGTGGCGCGCGGGATGAACGCCGAGATCGACTACGACAGCATCGGGGTCGGGGCCTTTGCGGGGGCGCACTTCCAGAGCCTCAACGCCGAGTTCGGGGTGACGCTCGACTATCACCGCTTCAACGCGGGCGACGGGGTGCTGAACCCGGACGCCAAGGTCGATGCGGAGGACCCGCAGTCGCCGAAGAACCGCGACTACTACGCCAACCTGAAGGCGCAAACCTGGTGGGCAGTGGCCAAGCGCTTCCGCAACACCTTCAACGCGGTCGAGAAGGGCATGAGCTTCCCGGCCTCGGAGCTGATCTCCATCAACCCGGCCTGTGACCACCTCGACCAGCTGATCGACGAGCTGTCGACGCCGCGGCGGGATTTCGACAACGCCGGCCGGGTGAAGGTCGAGAGCAAGAAGGATCTCGGCAAGCGGGATGTCCCGTCGCCGAACCTTGCGGATGCCTTCGTCATGGCCTTCGCGCCGAGAGAGCAGAAGCCCACCGCCTGGGTGCTGACGAGGAGCAACCGATGACCCTACGCCAGATGGTTGCCAATGTGGTGCAGCGGACGCTGGGGGATATGTTCCCCGCCTATTTCCAGACCTCGGCCAAACACGACCATTTCAAGGACTTCGGCTGGCCGGATCAACTGACCTTCGCCCAGTTCTACCGGATGTATCGGCGGAACGGGCTCGCCACTGCCGGGGTGGACAAGACCATCGCCAAGACCTGGGAGGACAACCCCGAGCTCTGGGAGAGCGAGACGCCGGCGGAGAGCCCGCTTGAAGGCGACATCCGCAAGGCTTTCGAACGTCTGAGGCTGTGGCATCGCTTCGCCACCGCAGACACCCGGTCGATGGTGGGCTGCTACGCCGGGGTGATCCTGCGCCTGCGGGACGGGCTGCCATTCGATGCGCCCGTGGGGCGGGTGGCCGGCGGGCTGGAGGGCCTGGCCGAGGTGATACCGGTCTGGGAAAGCCAGCTCACCGTCGCGGAGTGGGATGCCGATCCCCGCAGCGAGACCTACGGGCAGCCACGGTTCTACCAGTTCAACGAGTCCGCGCTTGGCGGCACCTCGAAATCGCCGCGACAGTTCCGGGTCCATCCGGATCGGGTCATCATCTGGTCCGACGATGGCACCGTGAACGGCGTTTCGGCGCTGGAGCCGGGCTACAACGATTTGCTGGACGCCGAGAAGATCAAGGGGGCCGGTGGCGAGGGGTTCTGGAAGACCAGCCGCGGCGCGCCGGTGGTGGGCGCCCCCGAGGGGATGACACAGGCCGATGTGGCGAAGGCCATGGGCGTCAGCCCTGCCGAGCTGGTGGATGCGCTGAATGATCAGCTGGAGAGCTTTCAGGCCGGTTTCGACAAGGGGCTGATGCTGGGCGGCATGACGGCCGTACCGATGACGATCAGCCTGCCGAGCCCTGAGCATTTCTTCGCCGCGCCGGTGCAGAGCTTCGCTGCATCGCTGCTCATGCCACTGCGCGTCCTGATCGGCAACGAAACCGGCGAACGGGCCAGCACCGAGGATGCCCGCGAGTGGAACAAGACCTGCATGGCCCGGCGCACCACCCGCAACGTGCCGCTGATCCGCGAGTTCGTGGAGCGCCTGGTGCGCTTCGGCATCCTGCCCGAACGCGACTGGACCATCGGTTGGGCCGATCTGACCGAGGCCACCGGCGCCGAGAAGATGGAGCGCGCCAGGGGCATGGCCGAGATCAACAGCAAGACGCCGATGGAGCCGGTGTTCACCGATGACGAGATCAGGGAGACGGTGGGCTACGACCCGCTGGCCACCCGCGACGATGACGGAGAGGGCGAATGAGCAAACAGGTCCGGGTCAATATCCGAACGACGGTCAATGCGGCGCAGATCAGGCGTGAACGCCGGCACGGGCGGGATTACATCATCGTTCCCTCGGCCACGCTGCCCGACGATGTGGTGATGAACGACATCCGCTATCCGGCCGAAGAGATCGAGAAGAGCTTCCGGTCGCTGGAGAACACGCCGGCGCCGCTGGGGCATCCCGACATCGAGGGGCAGTTCGTCTCGGCCTCCGATCCCGAGGGGCTGGCGCGTGGCTGGGTGGGGGCTTGGAACCGCAATGTCCGCCGCGAGAACGGCCGGGTCTTCCTCGACAAGGTGATCGACGTGGCTACCGCCAAGCAGCTTGAAGGCGGGAAGGCGGTGCTGGAGGCGATCGAGAAGGGAGAGCCGATCCACACCAGCACCGGGCTCTATTGCATGTTGGAGAACGCCGAGGGCGACAGCGAAGCCAGGCAGATCGCCCGGGACATCCAGTTCGACCACGATGCGATCCTGCTGGGGGAGGACGGCGCGGCCACCCCGGACCAGGGCGTCGGCATGATGGTCAACAGCGCCCTCAAGGACGGTCGGAAGATCGACGTAATCAACTCGGCCATCGACGAGGCCGAGCGTGAACTCGACTGGGCGGGCATGCACCTGCTCAGCGCGCTTGAGCGGCGCGACCGTGCCTCCGTCTGGGAGCGCATCAAGTCCGCGATCATGGAGGCCCTTCCGGGCTCCTCTGAGCGGGAACCCTCTGCAAATCAAGGAGAAGCAGAAATGGCTGACGACAAGCAGCTGAGTGAGCTTTCCAAGAAGGTGAACGCCCTCGAGGAGAGCCTGAAGCCCGACAACTTCGCCAAGAGCTTCGGCGAGGCCATCGGCAATGCGGTGAAGGAGGCGATGAAGCCGGTCACCGATCACGTCGAGGCCATCGTGGCCAACCAGAAGGCCGACGAAGACGCCAAGCGCGCCACCGCCATCAATTCCCTGACCAAGGGCGGCCAGTGGACCGAGGACGAGCTGAAGGACATGCCGCTGCCGGCCCTGAACAAGCTGGTCGAGAAATCGCAACCCGGCACGGCCATGGCGCTGAACTCGGCCTTCGGGGGCGCTCAGCCGCAGGGCGGCGGCTTCAAGCTGCCCACCGGTGAGAAGGAGGCCTGATCCATGGCGCGTTATTCGAACATCATCCTCGGCCCGGCCCGAAAGACCGATCCGCAGGTCAGGGAACTGGCCGCGGCCGCCGAAACGCTGCCCGGCTCGCTGGTGGTGATCAGCGCCGGCAAGTTCGCCCTGGCCGATGCCGCCACCGTCGGCAAGGTCTGGTTGGCGCAGGAGAACTATCTGGCGCTGCGTGGCGTCGACACCGCCTATGCCGCCGATGACACTGTGCTGGGCCTCGAGATGGAGGCGGATGTGCTCTACGCGGCCCGCATCGCCGACGGGGTGAACGTTGCTGCCGTCGGCACCCCCATGACGCCCGGCGCTGGCGGCACACTGGCGATTGCCGGTCTCTCCGACCTCATCGTCGCCTATGCCGATGAGGTCTTCAACAACAACACCGGCGCGAGCCAGCTTCTGAAGGTCCGCCCGGCGGGCTCGCAGAGCTATCTCTCGGCCAGCGCGTAAGGAGGCTTCTCATGCGCTACTTTGACCAACAGCTCGTGACCAACTCCCGCCCGCATGCCGCGTGGTGGGGCGAGGTCTCGGCACAGCGCGAAACCTTCCACATGCAGGAGGACTCGCTGGCCACCATCGCCAACCGCAGTGGTATGATCGGCAACGCCGCCGCGGTGCTGCCCCGGGACGCCTGGCTGGAGATGGACGCCATCACCCGGCGCGTGATGCGCGGCGATGACGGCGAGGCCTATATGGCCGACCTGATGCCGCTGGCCCGGTCGGTGAATATCGGCAAGATCGCCTTCATCAATCGCGTGTCGAGCGATGCCGGCGCAGTCAGCCGCTCGCTGTCCGGGCAGGTGCCGGAGACGCTGGGCAAGGTCGACTACGACTACCGCGGGACCATCGTCCCGATTTTCAACACCGGCTATGGCCGGAACTGGCGGGAGTGGAACACCTTCCAGTCGGAGAACTTCGACGCCCTGGCGGACGATCAGGAGGCCCACACCGCCAAGATGCGCAAGGACCAGGCGGATTACGTGCTGAACGGTGACAGCGCGCTCAAGTTCGAGGGCTACACCGGCTGGGGCATCAAGACCCATCCGTTGGCGAAGTCGATCAACCTGGGCAGCGCCGTCGGCGGCGCCAACATCGACCTGACCGATCCCGCGACGGCCTCCGACGACATCGAGGCCTTCGTCACCCAGACGCTGGGCGCGATGCTGGATGCCAACCTGATCACCGAGGCGGTGAACCTCTATGTCTCGCCTGAGATCGGGCGGAACTGGGACCGGTCCTATTCGGGCTCGGCCGGCGTGAAGGAGGGCACCCTCTGGCAGCACCTGGAGAAGAACCGCCGGATCAACAAGATCAAGGTGACCAACCAGCTCTCGGGAAACGCGTTCTTCGGCTTCGTCCCGCGGGCCGAGTTCATCCGGCCTCTGATCGGCATGGCGACCAACACCACCGCGATGGTGCGGCTGAACCCGGTCGACAACTACAACTTCCTGATCTTGGGTGCGCTCGGGCTCGAAATCCGGGCCGACTGGAACGGCCGGGCAGGGGTGTTCTACAGCGT
This sequence comes from Pseudodonghicola flavimaris, assembly GCF_030164425.1. GTDB lineage: Bacteria > Pseudomonadota > Alphaproteobacteria > Rhodobacterales > Rhodobacteraceae > Pseudodonghicola > Pseudodonghicola flavimaris. The sequence goes on from NZ_JASNJD010000001.1 coordinate 533,751, forward strand.
CGTCGTCAACGCCTGACGGTGGGCATTCTGAGGGGCTGCTCCGGTGGCCCCTTTCTCATGCGTACCCAACAGGAGGAAGCTGACATGAAAATCCGCATCACCGGCGCCGGGATCTTCGGCGCGAAGGGGGCGATCCCGATCGGCACCGAGATGACCATCAAGGGGGAGCCGCCTGCGGGTTGGGCCGGTAAGTATTCCGTCATCGAGGATGGCGCGGCGACGGGCGCTGAGGGTGTCACCAACCCGGACAGGACGAAGAAGCGCCAGGCGCTTGAGGCACAGGCGGCGGAGCTGCAGGTGAGTTTCTCCGACGAGACTTCCGACGATGCCCTGATCGAAGCCATCAAGGCGGCGAAAGCGCCGAAGGCCTGATCCATGCTCTACGGCGATCTCTCCGGGTTCCGGGCCTATGCGTCGGCTCGGGGCAACGACGCGCCGGCGGCCGCCGGCGATGCAGATGTCCTGGCCGCCCTGCAGCGCGCCAGCGATTACATCCGGTTCTTCTACGTGCTGGGTTTCATCAGCACGGTGCCGGATGACACGGTGACCGAGGCGACCTATGAGGCAGCACAGATCGAACTGGGAAAACCCGGGTTCTTCTCGAAGACCTACTCGCCCGGCGAGGCCAAGGTGCTGGTCGAGGTGAAGGGCATCCGTTGGGAGCGCATCGGTGGTGGCAGCGGGACGGCAGGTGAGGCAATGACGCCGACAAGCACCATCATCGAGGCAATGCTCGGACGCTATGTGGGGCGCGGAACGGGCCTCGGTTTGAGGGTCATCGGATGAGTGGCGCCGATATCGCCGCTGAGATCCACGCGGCGCTGATTGAGGCGGCGGAAGCGACGGGACAGAGCGAGTACACTGCCACGCTCACCCGCCCGGCCGCCGAGAGCGGCAGCGATGCGGGCGCCGGCACGCCGTGGAGCGATGCCGCAACCGGGGCAGCGCCGGCAGACGACGCCTTCACCGTGACCGTCCTCGATGGCGGCACCAAGACCCGCTACAATCGGACCGATGGCGGGGCGCTGATCCCGCGCACGGTGAGGGTGTTGACCATAAGCGCGGCCGGCGAGGCGCCCCAGATGGGCGACCGGATCACGCTGGCAGATGGCACGTTCGAGCTGGCGAAGGTCGAGCCGCTGGCTCCGGGCGGCGAGGCCTTGCTTTTCGAGGTGGAGATCGCACAGTAGGCGCGTGTTCCGTGCATTCCACATATGGCGCCTTCACCAGCACCTGAGCTTCGGCAATGGCCGCATGGCTCTGGATGTGCTTTGGGCTGGCCCGGATGAGTTTTCCCTCGTCGATGCGCTGATCTTCGTCGCGTGGATCGAGGGCGCCAAGGACGAACTGGCCAAGCGCGGCTTGCCGGTCACCATCTGAATTGAGGAACAGCCATGGCAAGGAACCCAACCGCTGCGCAGCGGGCGGCGCTTGCTGCCATTCTGGCAACGTTCGAACCTCAGGTGAGAGATGCATTCCTCTCGGCCGTCTATGCGGCCCGGTCGCGGGTGAGCCTGCAGGAACTAATATCCGCCTATGAACGCGGTGACCTGCCTGCGATGCTGGAGCTCCTGCGGATGGAGCAGGGGAGCTTCTGGCAGCTGCAGGAAGCCATCCGGCAAGCCGGCGTGGCAGGCGGCACAAACGTGGCCAAGACCTTGCCTGCCGGGCTCAAGGGGAGCTTCAGCTTCAACGGGCAACACCCGCGCGCCGAGCAGCTGCTGCGCGAGCTCGGGGCGCAGCTGGTTCAAGGCATGGAGCAGGACACGCTGGAAGCGGCACGCCGGGTTATCGTCTCTGCTTTGCAAGAGGGGCGAGCCTCTCGGGCGGTCGCACTGGACCTGACCGGACGCATGGCGACGTCGGGAACGCTCAAGGGTCAGCGTGTCGGGGGAATGATCGGGCTCACGCCGGATCAGGCTGATTGGGTGGTGAATGCGCGGTTGGACCTGCGGGCGCTCGATCGACGCTATTTCACGAGAAAGCTGCGCGATCGGCGATACGATCCGATGGTTCGCAAGGCTATCGAGAGCGGCAAGCCTCTGTCGCCGGCACAGGTCGACAAGATCACGGGGCGCTACAAGGACAGGCTGCTGGCTTACCGCGGTCAGGTGGTCGCCACTCACGAGGTCCATGCGGCGCAGGCGGCCGGACGGCACGAAGCCTATCTGCAGCTGTCTGAGGGCGACAACGTCGCTGCAGTGACCAAGAAATGGATCCATGGGCACAGCAAGGAGCCGCGCCGGGATCACCGGCAAATGGATGGTACGGTCATCGCCTTCGACCAGGACTTCGTGATGGACGACGGGGCGCGCCTGCGCTTCCCGCACGACCCTCGTGGCGGCATCAAGCACAGCGCGGGCTGCAACTGCACGATGTTCTATCGGGTGGTGCCGAAGAAGGACTGAGCCATGGCGAAGACATTCACCGCGCAGATCAAGGCGTTCCTGGAACTCACCGAGCAGAACAAGCGGTACGTGGCCCAGCAGAGCATTCAGGACGTGCTGGAAGAGGCGCAGACCACGCAGCCCAGCGTGAAGCAGACCGGCGGCAGCTTCGAGCGGGGAAAGATCCCGGTGAACAAGGCTGACCTCGTGAACAGCCTTTCGGTGAATGGCGGAGCGGAGGACGCCGATGCCTATGTGGTTGCCATCGATGGCTATGACATAGGCCAGACGATGAACTTCACCTGGACGAGCGACCACGCTCTGCCGATGGAGCTCGGCTTCACCGCTGAGAATGGGACCGAGGTGCCGGGCAGGCTCTTTGTGACTGATGCCGTCGCTCAGTTCGATGACAAGGTGCAGGCCCGCGTCGCGGAGGTGAAGAAATGAGCGTCGACGCGGCTGACATTCTGAACGCGCTCGGGCAACATCTGCTGACGATGGCTGATTGCCCTCCGGTGATCTGGCCGAACAAGAAACCGGCCGCGCTGCCAGACAAGCCATATCTGGTGGCGCAGATCGCCGGGAAGAACACCGCTCGGCGTGCTGTGTCGAACGGCGCCAAAGCGACCACTGGTCAACTGATCGTCACCGTCGTGCACGATCTGGACGGATACAGCACCGCGGCGGACCGCCTTGCGCAATCCGTGGCCGACCAGTTCGACCTCGATACCCCAATCCCGGCTACAGGCGGTCAAATCCGCCTCCGCCAAGAGCCGACCGTGGTGGACGGTTACTCGGACGACGTTTCATGGCGCGTGCCGGTCGTCATTCCGTGGCGCGCGAAATGACCAGCAATCCGGCCTGACCGGATCAACCCGCGCCGGGCAGGCGCAACTTCAACAGCAGTGAAAGGAGCCTGTCATGGCTTTTCAAACCGCCTCCGGGGCGTCTCTGTCGGTGTCTGCGTCGCAGCCCGCCACCTATGACTCCACCGGCTTTGCCGCCCTGACCTATACGGTCGTCGGCGAAATCACCAACATCGGTGAGTTCGGCAAGGAATTCGCCACCGTGACCCACAACCCGTTGGCCACGCGTGGCACCAAGAAAGGCAAAGGCAGCTACAACAACGGCACCCTGTCGCCGGCGCTGGCGCTCGACCCCGACGACGCCGGGCAGGACATCATGGAGACCCTGCTGGACAGCGACAATCCCGGGTCCTTTCTGGTCACCCTGCAGGACGGCACGAAATATTACCTCGAGGGCCTGGTGATGTCGTTCAAGCCGTCTGTCGGCGACATCGACAGCGTGGTCACCGCCAGCACGTCGGTCGAAGTGACCGACAATGACATCGTGAAAGTGGCTGCCGCCTGACTCGAATAGGCGCTTCCCCTCGTGGGCGCCTCGGCCGGGCGGGAGTTTTCGGGTTTCGCCCGCCCGGCCACCAATCGAAACCCTCTTCTGAAACCGTGAAAGGATAAGCGATGGATTTCGCAACCATGGGCCAGACGCTGGCCAAGAACGACGGCATCGAAATGCACCTGGTCGGCCCGGACGGCGTGACCGAGCTCTATGCCGTCAAGGGCGAGAATGGGGACTGGAGCGTTACCAGTGACCCGGATGCCGAGGGCGCGCTGCCCTGTGTCTTCACCGTCGTTGGCCAGGACAGCCGGGCCTATCGCCGCCGCAAGCATGAGCTGGTCGACGCCCTGCGCGCCCGGCAGAAGGTGCTGAAGTCGGCGCAGATCGAGACGGAGGCCATGAAGATGGTCGCGGCCGGCGTCACCGGCTGGTCGAGTATCCCGTGGGAGGGCGAGTTGCTGGAGTTCAGCGACGACAACCTGCTGAAGTTTCTGGACCTCTACCGGCCGGCGTTCGACCAGACGAACGAATTCATCGGCGACCGCACCAATTTTTTGCGGGTCGCCTGACGCAGCTCAGGCTCTGGACGCGCCAGCAGGCTTGGCTCTCCACCCCCGAAAGGACGGGAGAGCCAAGCCGCGGACGCAAAGCTGCGAATGCAGAGCTAATGGTCGATTTGCCGCGGCTGGATGACTGGGATGGGGCGCGTGAGATAGCCGAAGCGCTTCTTGTCGCGGGGCCCTCAGAGAGCAGCGCTATGGGCGAAGTTCCGCTCTCTTGGCGAGAGATCAGAGCCTGGGCCGAGATGACCGAAGTGTGCCTGTCGCCGGGTGATCTGGAAGACCTACAGCGGCTGTCCGAGGAGTTCGTCGCAGCGTGCGGTGAGTTCCGCGAGAAGGCGGTGCCAGCGCCGTTTGGCGGCATCCGGCAGGACCCGGCCAAGGTCAGCGACATGCTCAAGCGCGCGCTGGATGCGATGGTGTCGAGCAACGGGAAGCGCCGGCCGCCTGCGAAGAAAAGCCGGTCGCCGGGGTAGGCGGCCGGTCGCGTCATTCCACCACCAACTGGGAAGTCTGGCGCAGGACAATCTGGGGCTTGCTCCGGTAGAGTTCCACGGTGCCGGCAATCGATATCCGTTTCCCCTCGATGGCTTCCACGCCGGGGAACGAGGCCGAGTAGTCCTGGAATATCACCGCAGTGAAGGTATGGTTCGGGTAGCTGCCACCCATGTTGATGAAGGTGACGCCCGATTTCTTGTCGTAATGAACCTGGCTGACGACGCCTTCGACAACGATGGCGTCGCCGATGTGCTGGCTGGCCTCTGCAGGCGGGATGGGATCAGCTGCGCCGGCGAGCGGCGCGAAGGTCGACAGGGCGAGGGCGAGAAGGAGGGCGACAAGGCGCTTCATTGGTGACCTACTCGCCGCCAGAGCGAACGAAGATCGCGAGGTCAATCATGCTCACTTCGGTTTCGCTGCTATGATGCGCCTTGACCAAGGTCCAACCAGAATGGGTGGACATGAATTCCCGAATGGCTTGGTCAAATCGCTCAACCCCGCCCTCGGTCTCCTCGGATGGTTCGTCCGTGAAGCCGTCATCCGTTTCCTCGATCACCGAGTAGTAAGCGGCGGCTGCATCCCACCTCAGGTTCAGCTTGACGGCTTGAAGTTCCACGGGAGAAGTTCGTCGATGCGGCCTTGCGGATGGCCGGCGGCGATGGCCTCGAGGGTGGTCTTGAGAT
>NZ_JASNJD010000020.1 GCF_030164425.1 Pseudodonghicola flavimaris
ATTTCTGTCCACCACCTCGGCCTCAGGTCCCTCAGGCAGCGCCGCCGCCTTCCGTTCCGTCCGCCTCCGTGGCGCCCCGTAGCGCCTCAGCGCCGCCGGTGAAGGGGCTTTTACGGATAACCCCAAAGACCCGCAAGCAGATTCGTGACGTTTTTGCGATTTTTTTTGCCAGAAGGCCGAAAACCCCTGTTTTCAAGGCAAATCGCGACGTGCCGGACCGGTGGGTTCCGGCGCCGATGGCAGGGTTCAGGCCCCCTGCCCGGCCGATTGGGCCATCTTTTCGGCCGATCTTGGCGGAAATCGACCCCGGCACACCACGAGTCGCCCCGAAAAGAGAGACTCGCGGCCGCGGCCGGGCCGGATTTTCCCCCTCCCCTGCCCCATCTCCCACCGATTCACACCGGATCGAGACTGCGGCGGGCCTGCGAGTCGCGTGGCGCGGGCATCCCGGCGCAGCCATGGCCCAGATCGATCAGGTCCCGGACCGTATCGTGCCGCGCCACCCAATGGCCCGGTGCCACCTCCTGCAGGGGCGCGCGATCCGGGCGCTCCGCCACCGGCAACAGCAGCTTCGGCGCCGGCAGCGGGGCCGGGCGTCCCTGCCCCAGCCGGCGGTCTTGCGGATCGGGCACCGGCACCGCCGCCAGCAACCGGCGGGTATAGGGGTGACGCGGGTCGCGCAGCACCGACTCGGTCGGGCCGGTTTCGACGATCTGCCCCGACCACATCACCGCCACACGCTGGCTGACCCGTTCGACCACGGCGATATCGTGGCTGATGAAGAGGAACGACACCCCCTCCTCCGCCTGCAGCCGCGCCATCAGGTCGGTCACCTGCCGGGCGACCGAGACATCGAGGGCCGAGACCGCCTCATCCGCGACGATCAGCGCCGGCCGAACCGAGAGCGCCCGGGCGATGCAGAGCCGCTGTCGCTGACCGCCGGAGAACTGATGCGGGAACCGCAGCGCCGCCTCTGGCTCCAGCCCCACCTTGACCAGCAGCTCCTCCGCCAGCGCCATGCGGGCGGCGCGCGGCATCGGCTGCTGGATATGAGCGGGTTCGGTGATCAGGTCATAGACCGGCAGCCGCGGATTGAGACTGGCAAAGGGGTCCTGGAACACCATCTGCGCCACATGCCGGACCCGGCGCAGGTCCGCCGCCTCCAGATGGGTGATCTCCTCACCGTCCAGATGCACCTGGCCACCGGCCACGTCGACCAGCCGCAGCACGGCGCGGGCCAGGGTGGACTTGCCGCAGCCGGATTCCCCCACCAGCCCCAGCGTCTCGCCCCGCTCAACCCGCAGCGAGACGCCGTTGACCGCGTGATAGTCCAGATGCCGGCCCGGCAGCGGCCCCCGCCGCATCGGGAAGCGGACAGAGAGGTTCTCCACCGCCAGCACCGGTGTCGCCTGCGGGCGCACCGGCCCCGGCGCCCCGGCGCCCAGCCGCGGGGTCGCCGCCATCAGGGCGCGGGTATAGGGGGCGACGGGGCGCAGGAACACCTCCTCAACCGGGCCTTCCTCGACCTTGTCGCCCCGGCAGAGCACCACCACGCGATCGGCAATCTGCGCAACCACCCCCATGTCATGGGTGATGAACAGGACCGCCATGCCGATGTCCTGCTGCAGCTGCCGGATCAGCGCCAGGATCTCCGCCTGGGTCGTCACATCCAGCGCCGTGGTGGGTTCGTCGGCGATCAGCACGTCGGGCCGGCAGGCCAGCGCCATGGCGATCATCACCCGCTGGCGCAGGCCGCCCGACAGCTCATGCGGGAACTGATCCAGCCGACGTTCGGGTTCAGGGATTTTCACCCGTTCGAAGGCGGCGCAGGCGGCGATCCGCGCCTCAGCCTTGCTCAACCCCTGATGCAGCCGCAGCACCTCGGCCACCTGCTCGCCCAGCGGCATCACCGGGTTCAGCGCCGTCATCGGTTCCTGGAAGATCATCGACACCCGGTTGCCCCGCACCGCCTGCATCTGCCGGTCGCCGAGCGCCGCCAGATCGAGGCCCGGGCTGCCGTGCAGACGCACCGCGCCGTTGACGATGCTGCCGCCCTCGCGTTCGATCAGCCGCAGGATGGCCAGCGCGGTGGCGGATTTTCCCGATCCCGACTCCCCCACCAGCGCCACGGTCTCTCCCCTGGCGATATCGAAGGAGAGATCGCGCACCGCGCTGAAGGAACCGAAATTCAGGCTCAGGGCCTCGACGGAGAGAAGCGGGGATCGGGACATGGCTCAGCTCTCGGCGGGAATGTGGCGAGCGCGCAGCTCGGGATGGGTGCGGAACTCGGGCAAGGGCGGGGTCCAGCGGCGCAGGCCCGGCGTGATCTCGGCCCGGAAGGGATCGAGCCCGTCGACCGACCAGCGCACCGTCTCGCCCAGTTCGATCACTCCCATGGCCCCGGCGGGCGCGCCTTCGGTGGTGAAGCTCTCGGTCAGCGACTGCTGGGTCAGATGCGCGATACCGTCCACCGTGGTGACGGTGTTCCAATGCACGTGGCCGGCCAGGCAGACCACCGGCACCCGCGCCTGGGCCAGCGCGGCGCGGGCCCGCTCTGCCATCGGATAGGTGGAAAGCGACGGGTTGTTCTGGAAATAATAGTTGCCGATCTGCGAATGCCCCGACAGCGGCACATGGCTGACGATCAGCAGCGGCCGGTCGGCGGCCTGCACGGTGCGCGACAGCCACAGCAGATCGACCTCGCGCAGGACAAAGCCGGACTGGTCGGGATGGCGGTAAATCCGGCTGTCGGCCCGCCACAGCACGATACGCCAGCCGCCGATGTCATGGGTCTCATGCCCCAGCGACTGGCCCAGGATGTCCTCGTTCTGGGCGACGCTCAGGTGATCGCGGTCGTGGTTGCCGTTCAGGTGCCAGACCGGTGTCTCGATGGCGCGGAAGGCCTCGGCCACCTCCGCCTCCAGCCGCAGGTCGGTGTCGTGATCGACATCGGAAATCCGGTCGCCCAGATCCAGCACATGGGTCACATCGGCGTCGCGGACATAGCGGGCGAACTCCTCCATCAGGCCCATGGCGGCATCGCCGCGCTTGGTCGAGGACGGGGTGCCGTGGTGGATATCGGCAACGGTGGCAAGGCGGAGGGTCATGTCAGGGGTCTTTCGTCAGAGGGAAGGAAGGGCCCGCCGCATCGGCAGGCCCCGGGGGTCGGATCAGTTCGACGCGAAGGAGATCGCACCGGCGCGGAAATCGAGCACATAGGGGATATGCCCCGGCTTCGGCGCCCAGTTGACGGCCTTGCTCATGCCCCAGCTTTCATAGGGGCGGTACAGCAGCAGGAACGGCGGATCCTGCTTGATGCGTTCCATCAGCTCGGCATAGGCGGCCTTGCGGGCCTCCACGTCCTTGGAGAAGCGGAACCGTTCCCAGGCCTCGGCATAGGCGGCATCCGTGTTGAACCGGCCCTGCCCCTCGGACGGCCCGTTCGGCGCCCACATCACGCCGAAGGACCCGAAGGGATCGGCGAAATACATCGGGTTCGACCAGTTGCGGGTCATCATGTCCGGCGCGCCGCCGTTCCATTTCTCGACGATGCGCACCTTGCCGTTGATGCCGACCTCTTTCCACATCTCGGTGATCGCCTGCGCGGCGAGCAGACCGTTGGTGTAATAGGTCGGATGGGTGTCATAGGTGATCTCGGCGCCGTCGTAGCCGGCTTCCTTCAGCAGTTGCTTCGCCTTCTCGGGGTTGTATTCGAAGGTCTTCAGCTCCGGCATGTAGAGATCGCCGAACTCCTCATAGGTATGGCTGTCGGGCACCACCGCCTTGCCGAACCACAGCGCCTCGTTCAGCGTGTCGCGGTCGATCGCCATGCTCATCGCCTGACGGATGCGCGGGTCCTTCAGCGTCGGGTGGTTCACGTTCATGATCATCAGGTGGAACAGCGGCGTGGCGCTGCCGACGGCGCGCAGCTTGGGATCACTTTCGATCAGCGACAGCTGGTCCGGCGCGATATTGGTGATGATATCGGCCTCACCCGTCTTCAGCGCGGTCACGCGCGAGGCGGTCTCGGGGATCTGCTGCACCACGACCCGTTCCAGCGGCGCCTTTTCGCCCCAGAAGTCGTCGAAACGTTCCCAGACCAGCCGCTCGCCCGGCACGAATTCGGCGACGCGATAGGGGCCGGTGCCGACCGGTGCCAGCGAGAAGGCCTCGAAATCGTCATCCTCGGCGACCTTGGGATCGCCGGTCAGGCCCTTGGTATACTCTTCAGGGATGATCATGACCTGCTGCAGGTTCAGCAGGGTGTTCCACAGCGGCTCTTCCCGCTTGACGGTGATCCGCACGGTCAGGTCGTCGACCTTATCGGCCTTCTCGAAGTTGTCGAGCCGGTCGCGCGACCGCACCACATAGGGCGGGAAGGTCGCCTGATACATCCGGTTCAGCGAGAAGACGACATCGTCCGCGGTCATCGGCTCACCGTTCTGGAACACCACGCCATCGCGCAGTTTCAGTTCCATCACGGTGGGTTCGACCAGATGCCATTCGATGGCCAGCGCCGGCTGCCATTCGGCGGCGAGCGTGTCGTGGTTCTTGTCGATCAGCGTGTCGAAGGTGTTGTAGTAGAATTGCGAGCCGACGTTGGAATGATCGCGGCCGGGATCGAGATAGCTCGACACGTTGGCGGCGCCGACGGTGATCTCCTGCGCCGCGAGACCGGAGGCAAGGCCGGCAGCGAGCGTGGTGGTAAGCAGCAGTCTCAGCATGGGTATACTCCGTGGTGCTGGATGGTCTGAGGATGGAAACGGGCCCTGGCGGCCTTCTGTTGTTGCAATCGGAGGCGGATCAGCGGGCGCGCAGCCGGACATCGGCGCCGTCGCGCAGCCAGTCGCCGAGGATCTGGACCGCGAAGGTGATCAGCAGGATCATCACCGCCGGCACCATCACGATCCACGGCGCCGTCGGCATGAAGTCGCGGCCGATCCCGACCATGGACCCCAGCGTGGCGGTGGGCGGCTGCACCCCGAGCCCGAGGAAGGACAGCGTGCTTTCCAGCAGCACGATGTTCGACAGCGACAGGGTGAACTGCACCACGATGGGCGAGACGATGTTGGGCAGCAGATGGTGATGCGCGATCCTGAGCGGGCTGGCGCCGGCGGCGCGGGCGGCCTCGATAAAGGGCATCTTCATCATCCGCCGGACCTCGGCCCGGACGATGCGGGCGTATTGCTCCCAGCCGTAGAGGCCGAGCACCAGCACGATCACCTCGATCGAAGACCCGAGGATCGCCAGCAGGAACAGCGCGATCAGGGTGAAGGGCATGGCGATCTGGGTATCGACCGCCGCCATGATCGCCGCCTCGGTGCGGCCGCCGACGATCCCGGCCAGCAGGCCCAGAACGCCGCCGATCACCAGCCCCAGGCTGGCGCCCAGGACCGCCAGCATCAGCGTCAGCCGCAGCCCGTAGAGGCTGCGCGACAGCACGTCGCGGCCCAGTTCGTCCGTGCCCAGCAGATAGCCGGCCTTGGCCCGCTCGAACCCAAGGGGCGGGCGCAGCCGGGAAATCAGGCTCTGGGAGTTGGGCTCGAAGGGCGCCAGAAGCGGCGCGAAGAGCGCCATCCCGATCAGGCCGACCGCAACCAGGATCGCCAGTTTCTGGATCGGATCGGCACGGCGCCAGAAACTCAGCGCGGCAGACAGGCGCGACGGCACGGTGATGGTGGGGGAATGGGTCATGGCAGCCTCAGGCGTTCACGGTTTGACGCAGCCGCGGGTCGGCCCAGGCATAGGCCAGATCGACGGCGGCATTGATGACGATGACGGCCAGCGCCACGGTGACGACGCCGAACTGCAGCACCGGGTAATCGCGGCGCAGCGCGGCGTTCACCAGCAGATCGCCGATGCCCGGCCAGGCGAAGATCGCCTCGATCACCACCGACCCGGCGGCGGCGAGGCCGGCGACCTGCAGGCCCACCACCGACAGGATGGTGATGCCGGCGTTGCGCAGCCCGTGTTTGAGGATGACGCGGCTCTCCGGCAGGCCCTTGGCCCGTGCCGTGCGCATGTAATCCTGCCCCAGCACGTCCAGCATGGCGTTGCGGGTGAACCGGGTCAGCGCCGCGATCAGCACGCCGGCCATGGCGATGGTCGGCATGATGAAATGCCAGGGCGTCCCGTTGCCCACCACCGGCAGCCAGTTCAGCCAGTAGGAGAAGATCAGCACCATCACCACGGCGAGCACGAAGTTCGGCACCGCATAGCCCAGGAAGGCCAGCACCATCACCGCGCTGCCGACCCAGCTCTTGCGCCAGATGGCGGCGGCGATGCCCAGCGGCAGCGACACCAGAAGCGTCAGCGCCATCGCCGAGAGCAGCAGCTGCGCCGAGGGCCAGAGCCGTTCCACCACGATCTCGCTGACCGGGCGGCGTTCGATGAAGCTCAGCCCGAACTGCCCGTCGGTGAAGGATTTCAGAAAGGCGAGGTATTGCGCGAAGACCGGCTTATCCAGCTCGTAATAGGCGATCAGCAGATCGCGGTCCTCGCTGGTGATGTTCTCGCCCACCACGAAGTCGATGGCGTTGCCCGACAGGCGGGTGGCGAAGAAGACGATGGTGATGATCGCCAGAAAGGTCAGCGCCATCCGGGTCAGAGTGCGCAGGCTGTAGCTTAGCATGAGGAGGCTTCCCGTTGCAGAAGATCGCGGGCCGGGGCGCCGGGGCGCGCCAGCAGCACGAAGTCGACCCCGGCAGCGGCCGCCGCCGCGCCGTCGGTTTCCGGCGTGTCGCCGATGAACACGGCATCGCGCGGGGCGACGCCGGCGCGGCGGAGCGCCCGGCGCAGCAGGTCCGGGGCGGGTTTGCCAAGGCTCACCGCCGCCGCCCGCGGAACCGCCGCCGTCACCGCCGCCCAGAGCGCGCCGGTCTCGGGACAGGGGGTGCCGTCGGCGCCGGGATGGGTGATGTCGGGATTGGTCAGCCGCACCGGCACCCCGGCATGGGCCAGCGCGATGATCTCGGCCAGATCGTCGAAGCTGAGCCCGGTATCGCGGGCGATCACCATCAGATCGGGACGGCGGCGGTCCGGATAGAGACCCAGCGCGCAGGCCAGCACCTGCAGCGGCGACGCCGCGAACAACGCCACCCGGGCGCCGGGCCGCTCTGCCTGCAACGTCCGCAGCGTCATCTCCCCGGCCAGCAGGATGCGCCCTGCCGGCACCGGCAGGCCCAGCCGCGCCAACCGCACCGCCAGCGTCTGCGCGGTGTCGGTGGAGTTATTCGACACGATCCACAGCCGGTCGCCGCAGCGCGCCAGCAGCCGCGGCACATCCGGCAGCACCGTCTCTCCCGAGAGCAGGCAGCCGTCCAGATCGGCCAGAACGGCGGCGCGGTCAGGTCCGGGGCTGTCCAGAAAATCGCTCAGGCGGATCGGGTGTGGCATGCAAAATCCTATCGTTGCGGGAACCGCCAGCGGTCCCGGGTCTGGGTCTTCGGTCCTTGGGTCAGTCTCGGCACCGCCCGGCCGGTCGACCATGGCGATGGCTGCGGTATCGGGCCGCTCTGTAACCGTGCCGTTACGTCCGAAAGCTAAAGCTTCGGATCATGACAGCTTCCCTTTCAGAGCTTCCCTCCGGGCTCACTTTTTCGCGTTTGCGAGCGCTGACCGCCGTGGCCGAGGAAGGCTCCTTCGCCGCCGCAGCGCGCCGAATCGGCATTTCGCATTCCGCCGTCTCGCAGCAGATCCGCGAGCTGGAGCGCAGCCATGACATCCACCTGTTCGACCGGGTGCGCGGTGTGCTGCGGCCGACCCCCGCCTGTCTTGAGCTCTGCGATATCGGCAACCGCATTCAGGCCGCCGAACGCGATGCCGCGCGGGTGCTGGCGCGACGCGGGCCGACCGGCAAGCACCGGCTGCGGGTGGGGCTGGGCAACTCGATGCCCGGCATCGCCATCGTCGGCCGGGTGCTGGCGCAGCATCCGACGCTGACGGTGACCGTCGACAGCGGCTCGCATCAGGACATCCTGGCGGCGATGTCGCGACGCGAGGTCGATGTCGCCGTCCTGCCCGATTTGCCGCCCGATCCGCGGTTCCGCCGCGCCCCGGTGCTGAGCCAGGAGGTAGTGGCCATCGTCTCCCCCTCCAATCCGATGGCGGCGCGCGACAGCGTCACGCTGGCGGAACTGGCGGCAAGCCCGCTGGTCTTCCGTTCGCCGGGCTCCTCGACGCAGAAACTGGTCGACCGCGGCTTCCGCGCCGCCGGCCTCAGCCCCGAGCCGCGGCTGATCGCCGATACCCGCGACGCGGTCTATGAGGCGGTGGCGCTGGGGATCGGCGTCGGGTTCATGTGGCGCTATGGCACCTACCGCGCGGATGTGGTGCGGCGGCTGCCGGTTCCGGAGTTCCGCTCCCGCGTCGACGAGGTGGTCTTCGCCCTGGCCGACGACCGCAACGCGCTGGTGGATCTGTTCTTTAATGTCGCGGCGCAGTTCCGCCCGGAGGAGATGATGACGGTCTGAGCCCCCGGCCCCTGCGCTTCAGCGCCTCAGCGTCCGGCGCTGACCGCCTGGGCGCCGGTGACCACCTCGATCATGTCGGTGGTGGTCTTCTCCTGCCGGGCCGCGCGTTCGTCTCGCTGCAACAGCTCCAGCTTGCGGGCGATATTGCGCGACGCCGCATCCATCGTGGTCAGCCGCGCGTTATTCTCGCTGGCGATGCTTTCCATGATGCCATGGGCGATCTTGGCAAACAGGTATTCCCCCGACAGCTGCTGCATCAGCTCCTCCGCCGGAAGCTGGTGCAGCGGCGGGCTGGCCGGCGGCGCACCCAGGCTTTCCAGCGTCGCGGCGCCGATCGGCAGCACCTGTTCGACGACGATATCGAAGGCGGCGCCGGGGCGGTGCTCGGCAAAGAGAATGCGCGCCTCGGCCACCTGCGACAGCCGGGCCGCGATCCGCCGCGCCAGAGAGGTCACGCCGTCGACATGGGTGCTCATGGCGAAAGCGTGGTCCGGGGCGATGCGATGTTCCTGCGCCGTCACCCGGCCGCGCCGGCCGACGATGATCAGCCGCTCTCCGGCACGGCGTTCCGTGGCCATCCGGTCGATCAGCCGGGTGTTGAAGCCGCCGACGAACCCGTTTTCCGAGGTCAGCACCAGCAGGATCCGTTCGCCCCCGTCCCGGTCGGGCAGGTCACGCACCAGCGGCGCGATCTCAGAAATCGCCCGTTCGACGATATCGCAATAGGCCCGGGTGCCGGCGAATGCCTCCTGCGCCTCCCGCGCGCGGGAGGCTGCCATAGAGCGCAGCGCCCCGACCAGCTCATCGAGATCGCCAAGGCTTTCCAGCCGGGCCTGGATGCGGGAGAGCTCCTCCACCTCAGGCCCCCTGCCCTGTCGCGGTCCCCGTCCTGGCCCCGGTCTCAGCCGTCCCGTCGGCGGACGGCGGGGCGATTTCCGCCAGGCACAGATCGATCAGCTCCCGCAGGGCGGCGCGGCACTCGTCGGTCAGCTGGCCGGTCTCGTCGATGGCGGCGGCGGCGCGCGGACGGTCGCGGGGCAGCCGTTCGGCGATCCGGGCCCGGAACCGCGCCATTTCGCTCAGTGGCAGATCGTCCAGCTTGCCTTCGGACACCGCCAGCAGCAGCGCCACCTGACGCGACAGCGGCAAGGGCGCGTATTCGTTCTGGCCAAGGATCGCGCGCAGCCGGCGGCCGTGGTCGATCTTCTTCTGAGTGCGCGCGTCCACCATGGCGCCGAACCGGGTGAACACCTCCAGTTCCAGAAACTGCGCGTAATCGAGCTTCAGCGAATCCGCCAGCGACTTGATCGCCTTGGCCTGGGTGGCGCCGCCGACGCGCGACACGCTCATGCCGACGTTCACCGCCGGCTTCTGGCCCTCGTAGAACAGCTTCGGCTCCAGATAGATCTGCCCGTCGGTAATGGAGATCAGGTTGGTCGGGATATAGGCGGTGAGGTTGCCGGCCAGCGTCTCTGCCACCGGCAGCGCGGTCAGCGATCCGCCGCCATTCTCCGCCGACATCTTCGCCGCCCGTTCCAAAAGCCGCGCGTGCAGATAGAAGACATCGCCGGGATAGGCCTCGCGTCCCGGCGGCTTGTGCAGGAGCAGCGACAGCTGGCGATAGACGATCGCATGCTTGCTCAAATCGTCGAGGATCAGCAGCGCATGCTGGCCCTTGTCGCGGAAATACTCGGCGATGGTGCAGGCGGCATAGGGGGTGATCCACTGCGCCCCGGGGGAGGCATCGGCATTGCCGACGACGAAGACGCAGCGGTCCATGTTGCCATGCGCCTTTACCGCCTCGATCACCCGGTTGACGGTAGAGGCCTTCTGGCCGATGGCCGCATAGACGCAGATCACATCGCTGTCGCGCTGGTTGATGATGGTGTCGATCGCCACCGTGGTCTTGCCGGTCTTGCGGTCGCCGACGATCAGCTGCCGCTGGCCACGGCCCAGCGGGATCATCGCGTCGATCACCGTCACCCCGGTCAGCAGCGGTTCGGTCACCAGATCGCGGTCGACGATGCCCGGTGCCGGCCGTTCGATCGGATCCTCGCGTTCGGCCTGGATCGCCGGACCGCCATCCATCGGCTCACCGATGCCGGAGACGACGCGGCCCAGCAGCCCCTCGCCCACCGGCACCCGCGCCACCGTGCCGGTGCCGGTCACCTTGCTGCCGGCGGAGATGCCGGAGCCGGCTGCCAGCAGCACACAGCCATGGGTGGTCTCGCTGACCGTCAGCGCCAGACCCAGGGTCCCGTCCTCGAAGCGGATCAGCTCGTCCAGCCGGGTATGCGGCAGGCCCGAGATGATCGCCACGCCATCGCCGATCTCCTCGACGCGGCCGGTGCGCTCCAGCTCGGGATCGGCCTCCGCGCCCTGCAGGCGGCTCCGGGCGGTTTCGAGATAGCTTTCGGCCTCGTCCCGCATCGTCATCGGCTATCCTTTCACAGTCTCGACCGCCTCGCGCAGCCGCGCAGCGACGGAAAAACTCAGCACAGCGTGGGGAAAGCGCAGCTCCGCCCCGCCGATCAGCGCCGGATCGGTCTCGAACCCGATGGCCAGAGCGGCGCCGAAACGCTCCTGCAGCATCTGCCGCCAGCGGTCCCGGGCCGGGTCGGGCAGATCGGCGGCGGTCACCACCGTCACCCCGGCGCCCTCGACCCCCAGGTCGGTCACCAGATCCTTCAGATCGGTGCCAGACAGCGCCGCCAGCCGGGCGCTCGCCTGCGCCAGCGCCGCCCCCGGCGTGACGATGTCGGGCGCCCCCAGCGCCTTTTGCGCCATGCCGGTCGCCAGTTCGCCGATCTGGGCGCGCAGCTGATCCACGGTCTGGCTGCGCTCGGCCTCGATCCGGGCGCGGGCCTCGTCCAGAAGCTTCTCCGCCTCCGACCGCGCCTTCGCCAGCAGCGCGTCCCGTTCCTCGGCCATCTGCTTGTGCAGATCAGCTTCCTCGCGGCGCTGTGCCTCGGCGAAATCGGCCAGTCTGGCGGTATAGTCCTGCTTTACCGCCAGAGCCTCGTCGACCTTGGCCTGCGCCGCCTGCGCCGCGGCGCGATCGGCGGCCTCACGCTCTTCGATGACGCGGCGGATCGGACGGAACAGCAACCGGCTGAGCAGCCAGACGACGGCCAGGAAGTTGACCACCTGAAACGCCAGTGTCCACCAGTCGATCTGCATCGTGTCAGCTGACGAAGGGGTTGGCGTAGAGCAGCAGGAGCGCGATCACCAGACAGTAGATCGCCATCGTCTCGATCATCGCGAGACCGACGAACAGCGTCCGCGACACCGTGCCCGAAGCCTCCGGCTGGCGCGCGATGGCGT
Organism: Pseudodonghicola flavimaris; assembly: GCF_030164425.1. GTDB lineage: Bacteria > Pseudomonadota > Alphaproteobacteria > Rhodobacterales > Rhodobacteraceae > Pseudodonghicola > Pseudodonghicola flavimaris. The sequence goes on from NZ_JASNJD010000020.1 coordinate 11,796, forward strand.
CCATCGCCGCCGCCACCGCCCGGCCCTCGCCCAATGCCGGCCCGATGGCGCCGATGCCGACGGCCAGCGCCGCCCCCAGAACACTGCCGACTTCTACGAGATTGTCCATGTCGTCCCCTTTCTCTCGGCCCTCTCAGGCCTCCGCCGCGCCAATGCCGGCGGCAATGTAAACACTTGCAAGGATGGTGAAGATATACGCCTGAATCAGTCCGATCAGCACCCCCAGCAGCAGGAACGGGATCGGCAGCAACAGACCGGCGAGCAGCATCAGAACGGCGATGATGAACTCATGGCTCATCATGTTGCCGAACAGCCGGATCATCAGCGAAAAGGTCCGGGTGATCTCGGACAGGATGTTCAACGGCAGCAGAAACGGGGTCGGCTGGGCATAGTGGCGCAGATAGGGGCCGATGCCGCGCACCTTCAGCCCGTAGAAATGCACCGAGAAGAACACGATCAACGCCAGCGCCGCCGGGGTTTCGATGTGGCCGGTGGGGGTCTTCACCCCCGGCAGGATCGCCGACAGGTTGGCGATGCCCAGAAACAGGAACAGCGAGCCCAGCAGCGGCACGTAGGGCCAGGGATCGCGGTCGAGCACTTCGCGCAGCTGGGTGACGATGGCCATCACCACGATTTCCAGCGCCGCCTGCACCGGGCCCGCATCGCGTTTCGGCGCCCGCAGGAAGATCCGCAGGAAAATCGCCATCGCCGCCATGATCACCCAGGTCGTCACCACCTGACGGGCGATCGGCACCGGGCCGATATGGAACAGAACCTCGATCGAGAGCGGATCGGCCTCCATCACTCCGCCCCCTTCGCGCGCCGGATCGCCACGGTTCGGGCGACGATGAAGCCGAGGAGCGTCAGCAAAAGCGGCCCGGTGCCCTGCAGCGCTGCCAGCGTCATCACCCCGGCCGCCACCGCCAGCCGCAGCACCACATAGCCGATGGCGCGCCGACGGCCCTCGGCCTGGCCGAAGGCGGCGACGCTGCGGCCCAGCATCCAGAAATAGAAGGCACCAAGGGCCAGCCCGGCGCCCAGCCAGAGCGCGATCTGCGGCAGGTCGGGCATCGTCATTCCTGCGTCATCCTCTTCCACGCCAGATAGAACCCCAGGCAGGCACCCAGAAAGGTCAGCGCCCCGGTGATGGTGATACCGCTGCCCAGCTTGTCGTCCAGCCAGCGACCGGCAAAGACCCCCAGCAGCGTCGGCACCACGATCAGCCAGCCCAGTGCGCCGAACATCGACATGTTCTTCCAGATCGGACGCTCGCCCTCGCGCTGCCAGCGGTCGCGCCGCGCCTTGCGCAGCTCGATCGCCTCCTCCATGTCATCGTGATCCTCGCGCCGCGGGTCGGTCATACGCCCGCCCCCTCGCCGCCGCCCCGGGTTCCGGCATCGAGCCGCGGCAGCGGCATATCCGCACCGCGCTGCGCCTGCAGCACCCGTTCGATCTGCCGCATTGCAGCCAGATGCAGCCGGGTATCGGCGGTCCAGCTGCCTTCCTCGGTCTCCTCGGATTTCTCCATCTGCTCCAACGCCACCTTGCCGAGGGTGGAGATATCGCGGTCGCTGGCGGCCCCCCGCGCGGCGATCTCGGTCACCGCGCCGTCGCGCACGGTCAGGACACCGCCACGCACCACGACGAAGCCCTCCTTGCCGGCTCTGTCCCGCCAGGTGACGACGGAGGTGGGCAGCACGGTGACGAAATCCGCATGGCCCGGCAAGATGCCGAAGGCGCCGGAGGCATCCTCGGCCCGGACGTGGGCCACGTCTTCGACCGTGGTCACCACCGAGGTGGGCGTGGTCACCACCAGTTTCACGCCGCGCCCCCGGCCGGCTGATCCGCGGCGGAGGCGGCGATCGTCTCTCCCTTGGCCGCGGCCTCCTTGGCGCGGGCATCGTCGATGGTCCCGATCATGTAGAGCGAGCCTTCTTCCCAGTCGTCGGTCTCGCCCGAAAGGATCGCCTCGCAGCCCGCCAGCGTGTCTTCCAGCGAGACCGAGGCGCCGGCGCGACCGGTGAACTGCGCCGTCACCGCGAAGGGCTGGGTCAGGAACCGAATCAGACGACGGGCGCGGCCCACGGCCTGGCGATCGTTGGCGCTGAGCTCCTCGACCCCGAGAAGCGAGATGATCTCCTGCAGTTCCCGATATTGCTCGATCAGCTGGCGCACCTGCTCGGCCACCCGGTAATGCCGCTCGCCGACGATGGAAGGGTCCAGCAGGGTGGAGCTGGAGGCCAGCGGATCGACCGCCGGATAGAGCCCCTCGCTCGCCATGTCGCGGCTGAGCACGATGGCGCTGTCGAGATGAGTGAAGGTGGTGGCGACTGCCGGATCGGTGAAATCGTCGGCCGGCACATAGACCGCCTGGATCGAGGTCACCGCCGCGGAGCGCACCGAGGCGATGCGTTCCTCCAGCTCAGCGATCTCGGTGGCGAGCGTCGGCTGATAGCCTACCCGCGACGGCAGCCGCCCGAGCAGCCCGGACACCTCAGACCCCGCCTGCACGAAACGGAAGACGTTATCGACGAGGAACAGCACGTCCTGCCCCATCTCGTCGCGGAAATGCTCCGCCACCGACAGGGCGCTCAGCGCCACGCGCCAGCGCGCGCCCGGCGGTTCATTCATCTGGCCGAAGACCAGAATGGTGCGGTCGATCACCCCGGAATGCTTCAGGTCGAGCCAGAGCTCATGCCCCTCGCGGGACCGCTCGCCCACCCCGGCAAACACCGACGTGCCCTTGTACCGGTCGGCGATGGAGCGGATCAGCTCCATGATCAGGACAGTCTTGCCGACGCCGGCGCCGCCGAACATCGCCGCCTTGCCGCCACGCGCCAGCGGCGCCAGCAGGTCGATCACCTTGATGCCGGAGAGAAACAGCTCTCCCCCCGCGGTCTGATCCGTCAGCTTCGGCGCGGCGCGGTGAATCGGGTTGCGCGGGGTATCGGCAGGCAGATCGCCCAGCCGGTCGATCGGCTCCCCCACCACGTTCAGCAGCCGGCCCATCACGTTGTTGCCCACCGGCATCAGGATCGGGGCGCCGGTGTTCACCACCTCGGTGCCGCAGGCCAGCCCGGCGGTCTCCTGGATCGCCACGCAGCGCACGGTATCGGTATCGGTATGTTGCTGCACCTCGAGCGTGAGACTGTAATCGCCGTCCCAGAGCACCTTGAGCGCCGTGTTGATTTCCGGAAGCTGGCCCTGCGGGAAGCGGACATCCACCACCGCGCCCGACACCTTCGAGACGCTGCCCGATGCACGGGCCGCGCCCTGCGGGTCTGTCGCGCCAGGAGCGGCTGGTGAGTCGGTCATGGCCGCCCCTCCGGACCGCCAGCGGACCGGCGCCGCGGTCGGGTGTTCCAGATCGACGAATCGCCGGGGCGATCCGCGATGGCCTGCGCTGGCAACAGCATCGTCGGTCTAGCCAAAGCCTGTCATCCTTCCGGTCGTTTCGCACCGCCACCGCTGACCGGGGCGCCGCGTCATCTCCCAACCATGACTATCGGCGATCTCTGCCGCCATTGCCATGGGGCAGCTGCATCAATTTCCTCAAATATTGTAAAGACTTCGTGTTGGCGCGACGTTTTGCGCAGAAACCCCGCAGACAGCGGCGCCGGACGGAGGCAAAACCGCCGGACCGACCCGATCCACCGCCTCAGGCGCCGCAGAGCAGCGCGCTGAGATCGCGCGCCGCCTGTCGCACCGCCGTGCTCACCGGCGCCACGTCGAGGGTTTCCAGCGCCACCACGCCCACCGACAGCTCGATCCCGGCGATGGCCTGGCTTTCGACCCCGGGGGCACAGATGCGCACCGGGCTCGACACCCCCATTGCGCCCTTCTGCAACTCCCCCTGGGTCAGTGCGAAGCCATCGGCCCGGGCGCGGCGCACCGGTTCGGGATCGTCGGGCTGCTCCGGCCGGCCTGCCAGGATCGCCAGGCCCGAGGCGCCGCGTTCCAGCGGGTGGCGGGTGCCGACACGATAATGCACGTTGAAGATCACCCCCCGGGGCTCCGCCGCCAGAATGGCGACGCAATCACCGCCCTGCGCCATCGCCAGAAAGGCGGTGCAACCGGTGGCCTCGGCCAGATCTTCGACCACCGGGCGGGCCAGCGCACGCAGGCTGCCCTCGGCATGGGTGCCCAGCATCACCGCACCACTGCCCAGCACGATACAGCCATCGGGCAGCCGCGTGACCATGCCGTGGTCGGCCAGCGTCGCCACGATGCGATAGGCGATGGCCCGATGCAGTCCCAGCCGATCGGCCAGATCGGCGATCTTCAGGCGACCCTCCCCGCGCGCGACCAGCATCAGCAACGCGATGCCGCGATCCAATGTCTGCAGCTTTCCGCTCGACATATCCGCTCCTCTTCCTCCCTCGGGTTCGTCAATCCGAACCGGCGCCGGCTTTAGCAAAACTGCGAAACCAGCGGCAAGCGGGATTGACAGATGGATAACATGCACCGTAGATCCACTATCAGTCAACGATTGTTCACTATTCGTAAATCGTTCGATGCAGGGAGGAAAAGCACATGACAACACCGCAACAGACACAAGAGATCTCCGGTGGGTGCCCGATGCACGCCGCGGCCAGCGCCGGCGGCTGCCCTGTTTCGCAGATGGCCGAGGCTTTCGACGCCTTCGAAGGCCCCTATCAGATCGACCCGGCCGAGGCGCTGCGCTGGTCGCGCGACCAGCTGCCGGTCTTCTACAGCCCGAAGCTGGGGTATTGGGTCGTCAGCCGCTACGAGGACATCAAGACCGTGTTCCGTGACGGCATCCTGTTCTCTCCCAGGAACGTGCTGGAGAAGATCACCCCCGCCACCCCCGAGGCGATGGAAGTCCTCAAGGGCTATGGCTATGCGATGAACCGCACCATGGTGAACGAGGACGAGCCGGCGCATATGGAACGCCGCCGGGCGCTGATGGATCACTTCATCCCCGCCAACCTGGAACAACAGCAGGACATGGTCCGTCGCCTCACCCGCGAGAAGATGGACGCCTTCATCAACGACGGCCGCGTCGACCTGATCGACGCCATGCTCTACGAGGTGCCGCTGAACGTGGCGCTGCATTTCCTCGGCGTGCCGGAGGACGAGATCGCAGTGCTGCGCAATTTCTCGGTGGCGCATTCGGTCAATACCTGGGGCAAGCCCACCGACGACGAGCAGGTCGCCATCGCCCATGACGTCGGCCAGTTCTGGGAATACGCCGGCAAGATCATCGAGAAGATGAAGCAGGAGCCCGAGGGCACCGGCTGGATGCACGAGACCATCCGCAAGAACGCCGAGATGCCCGATGTGGTCACCGACAGCTATGTGCATTCGATGATGATGGCGATCATCGTCGCGGCGCATGAGACCACCTCGCTGGCCTCCGCCAATATGTTCAAGACGCTGCTGAGCAACCGCGAGGCTTGGGACGACATCTGCGCCGACCCGAGCCTGATCCCCAATGCGGTCGAGGAATGTCTGCGCTACGCCGGCTCCATCGTCGCTTGGCGGCGGCAGACCACCGCGCCGGCGCGGGTCGGCGACGTCGACCTGCCCGAGGGCGCCAAGCTGCTGATCGTGCAGGCCTCCGGCAATCAGGACGAGCGGCACTTCGAGGATGGCGACAAATTCGACATCTACCGCGACAACGCCGTCGATCACCTGACCTTCGGCTATGGCAGCCACCAGTGCATGGGCAAGAACATCGGCCGGATGGAGATGCGCATCTTCCTTGAGGAGATGACTCGCCGCCTGCCCCACCTGCGGCTGGCGGAGCAGGAGTTCACCTATCTGCCCAACACCTCCTTCCGCGGCCCCGATCACGTCTGGGTCGAATGGGATCCGGCGCTGAACCCGGAGCGCGAACACCCGCAGCTGGCCCACGATCACCTCTATTTCCCCGTCGGCGCGCCGTCGCGCCGCGACATCGCCCGCAAGGTCCGCGTCACCGGCCTGCGGCAGGAGGCCGAAGGCATCATCGGGCTGACGCTGGAAGACGCCAAGGGCCGCCCCCTGCCCCGCTGGAGCGCCGGCGCCCATGTCGAACTGGTGCTGGGCGAGTACGACCGCAAGTATTCGCTCTGTGGCCGCGCCGATGCCCCGGGCTATGACCTCGCCATCCTGCGCGAGGACGAGGGCCGCGGCGGATCGCGCTATATCCACGATCATATCGGCGAAGGGATGGAACTGCGCCTGCGCGGGCCCAGCAACCTCTTCCGCCTGGACGAAGACGCGGCCGCCTATGTGCTGGTCGCCGGCGGCATCGGCATTACCCCGATCGTTGCCATGGCCGACCGGCTGAAGGCGCTGGGGAAGCCCTATGCCATCCACTATTGCGGCCGGTCGCGCGCGACCATGGCGCTGCTGAACCGGCTGGAGGCCGATCACGGCGATCACCTGCATCTGCATACCGGCGAGGATGGCACCCGGGCCGATCTGGCGGCACTCGTCGCCGCCCTGCCGGACGGCGGGCAGATCTATTGCTGCGGGCCGGAACGGATGATCACCGCGCTGGAAGATCTGACGGCCGACAAGCCGGAAAGCACCTTCCACTTTGAGCACTTCACCGCCCATGACACCGGCCTCGACCCCGAGAAGGAACAGGCCTTCAAGGTCGACCTGATGGATTCCGGCCTGACGCTGAACGTCGCCGCCGACCAGACCCTGCTCGATGCCATTCTGGCGGCGGGCATCGATGTCGCCTCGGATTGCTGCGAAGGGCTTTGCGGCAGCTGCGAGGTCACCGTGCTGGAGGGCGATATCGATCACCGCGACATGGTGCTGACCCGCAGCGAGCGCGCCGAGAACCGCCGCATCATGTCCTGCTGTTCGCGGGCGAAGAACGGAGGCCGGATCAAGCTGGCGCTCTGACGCGCAGGACCCGGCCCAGGCCCCCTTTATGACAAGGCAACCCAAGACTGGATCTCAAACGGGAGGATCACAGATGAAACTGAAACCCAACCTGCTCGCCGGGGCGGCGCTTTCGGCCATCATGGCCCTGAGCGGCACCGTCGCCGCCGAGGCCAAGACCAAGCTGAAGCTCAGCCACTACCTGCCCACCGTCCACGGCATCCACACCGACTTCATCCTGCCCTGGACCGAAGAGGTCACCGCCTGCACCGGCGGCGAGGTCGAATTCGAAATCTTCCCCGCCGGCACCCAGCTGGGCAATGTCGCCCGCCAGCAGGAACAGGTGATGGCCGGTGTCGTCGACATCGCCCATGGCCTGACCGGCATTCCGCGGGGCCGTTTCCCGCGTACCTCGCTGATCGACATGCCCTTTCTCAGCGACAGCTCGGCCGCGGCCACCTATGCGCTGTGGTCGATGCTGCCGAACGAACTGGCAGAGGAATACAAGGGTCTGAAGGTGCTGGCGCTGCACGCCCATAACCCCGGCGTGATCCACACCGCCTCCAAGAAGGTGGAGAAGATGGAGGACCTCGACGGTCTGCGCATCCGCACCCCGTCTCCGGCGGTGTCGGAAATGCTGTCCTTCCTCGGCGCCTCGCCGCAGGGCCTGCCGCCGGGCGAAGTCTATGAAAACCTGCAGCGCGGCGTTCTGGACGGCACCGTGTTCCCCTGGGACCCGGTGAAGTCCTTCGGCCTGAACGAGGTTCTGCAATATCACCTGGAAGCCGGCGTCTATACCGTGTCCTTCTTCTTCGTGATGAACGAACGCTCCTTCAACCGCCTGTCGCCCGAGGCTCAGGCCTGCATCGACAAATACTCCGGCGATGCGCTGGTGCCGAAATTCGGCGACTGGTGGAACAAGTGGGACGTACCCGGCCGTCAGGAAGCCATCGACGCCGGTCATGAGATCACCACGCTGTCGGAAGAAGAGCGCAATCGCTGGCGCGAGGCCCTGCAGCCGATGATGCAGAACTATCTCGAAGAAGTGAAAGCCGCCGGCGTCGACAATGCCGAGGAAATCTACAAGACGATGCAGGCAAAGGTCGCGGAATACGAAGCCTCGCACTGAGAGCTGAGCCGCGATACTGACATCCCCGGCCCGAGTGGCATGACCACCCGGGCCGGTTTCCGTTCGAGAGGAGAGGAGCGAACCGCCATGGTCTCCGTCAAATCCCTGCCCCGCCTCGTGGTCTCGGGGCTCGCCGTTCTCGGTGTTCTGGCCTATGCCGCCGCGGCGCTGGTCACCTTCGTCGATGTGGTCGGCCGCAATCTCGGCATGCCGATCGAAGGCGTGGTCGATCTGGTCCAGCTGTTCGTCGTCGCCGGCGCCTGGCTGGTCATTCCCTTTGCATTCCAGTCCGCCGCCCATGTCGGCGTCGACTTCGTCCTGAACATGCTGCCGGCGGCCTTGAAACTGCCGCTCAGGGTGCTGGCCGCGCTGGTGGCGCTGGCGGTGATCGGGCTGATGCTGTGGTACGGGTTCGAGACCTTCAAGATGCGCACCATGTTCGGCGACCGGTCGCAGCAGCTGGGCATCCCGGTGGCCTGGTACTGGTATCCTCTGCTGGTCGGCCTCGCCGCCTCGCTGATCGGGATCCTGGTGCATCTGGCCGAGGCGGTGCGCAAAGACAGAAAGGAGGCCCGCGCATGAGCGAGGCGTATCTGGGTCTGGGCGGCTTCATCGCCGCGCTGGTGCTGATCGCACTGGGGCTGCCGGTGGCGGTGGCCATGGGCGCGATCGGCGTGGTCGGCTACTGGTATCTGAACGGCTGGATGGGGGCCGCCTATGTGCTGGGCTCCACCCCCTTCGAATCGATCTTCCCCTATTCCTTCAGCGTGATCCCGCTGTTCGTGATGATGGGCGTCTTCGCCTCTCATGCCGGGCTGTCGCGGTCGCTGTTCGACGTGATCAACAGCTTCATCGGCCATCGCCGCGGCGGCCTGGCAGTGACCACGGTGGGCGCCAGCGCCTTCTTCGGGGCCATCTGCGGCAGTTCGCTGGCCACCGTCGCCACCATCGGCCGGGTCGCCCTGCCGGAGATGAAGCGCCACGGCTACGACGAATCCCTCTCCACCGCCACGGTGGCGGCCGGCGGCACACTCGGCGTGCTGATCCCGCCCTCGGTGCTGCTGGTGGTCTACGGCCTGCTGACCCAAAGCTCGATCGGCCAGCTGTTCATCGGGGCGCTGATCCCGGGTCTGCTGGGGGCGGCGCTCTATGCGGCGGCGATCATGATCAAGGTGCAGATGAAGCCGGAGCTGGCGCCCCGCGCCGAACGCATGGGCTGGAGCGCCCGGCTGACCTTCATGGGCCAGATCTGGCCGGTGGTGGCGCTGTTCGCGCTGGTGATCGGCGGCATCTATCTCGGCTGGTTCTCTCCCACCGAGGCGGCGGCCATCGGCGCGGTCGGCGCCTTCTTCCTGGCGCAGATCTCCGGCGGGCTGACCTTCGCGGCGCTGCGGGCCTCGGTCTTCGAGACCGCCGGTCTGACCGGCATGATCTTCTTCATCCTGATCGGCGCGGCGCTGTTCAACTCCTTCCTGGAGGAAACCGGTCTGCCGCAACTGCTGATCGGGCTGATCCAGAACTCCGGCCTGAGCCCGCTGCTGGTGATGGTCCTGATCCTCGTCTTTTACGTGGTGCTGGGCTGCTTCATGGATTCGATGTCGATGATCCTGCTCACCGTGCCGCTGCTGGCGCCGGTGGCGACCGAGCTGGACTACAACCTGATCTGGTTCGGCATCGTGGTGGTCACCGTGGCGGAGATCGGCCTGATCACGCCGCCGATCGGCATGAACCTCTTCATCGTGCAGGCCGCCGCCGGCGACGTGAAGCTGGCCACCGTGGTCAAGGGCATCCTGCCCTTCATCCTGGCCGATTTCACTCGCCTGGCGCTGCTGGTGGCCTTCCCGCTGCTGGTACTGTGGTTGCCACAGGCGATGTTCTGACGCCGGCGCGATGACAGTCGGGACCGGCCCCGGTCCCTCCCCCTCTCTCTGCTCAGCCCCGTGCCCCTGGCGCGGGGCTGATGCGTTTCAGGCACTGCACCCATAAGACAGGCCCCATAAGACCGGCCCCAGAAGACAGGACGGCGCCCCGGGGACTGCCCCCGGGACGCCGCCCGTTTCGTTCCGGTTATGGAAAGCGCAAATCGCCGCAGGTCATGGCCGGCGCCACACATCGCCCGGACCGGCGCACGCCAGAGCCACGCCTACCGCCGATGCCAGAGGTCCGCGCCCCCTAGAGGGGCGCGGCGCGGGTCATTTCATGCTGCCGGTTTCGGCCAGCCGCACATGCCAGGACAACGCCTCTTCCATCACATGCGGGGTGTGACCGCCACGGGCGACGGCGCGCTTGTAGTAGTCCATCAGCTGATCGCGATAGAGCGGATCGGCGCAGTTCTGAATGATCAGCGGCGCCCGCTCCCGCGGTGCCAGCCCACGCAGATCGGCAAGGCCGAACTCGGTCGCCAGGATATCAACGTCATGCTCGTTGTGATCGACATGGCTGACCATCGGCACCACCGAGGAAATCAGCCCGTCCTTGGCCGTCGCCTTGGTGACGAAGATCGACAGATACCCGTTGCGCGCGAAATCGCCCGAGCCGCCGATACCGTTCATCATCTTGGTGCCGCCCACGTGCGTCGAGTTCACATTGCCGTAGATGTCGAATTCCAGCGCCGTGTTGATGCCGATGATGCCCAGCCGCCGCACCACCTCGGGGTGGTTGGAGATTTCCTGCGGCCGCAGGATCAGCCGCGACTTGTACTTGTTCAGCTGCGGGAAAACTTCCTTGTACTTCTCTTCCGACAGGGTGATCGAAGAACCGGAGGCGAAATCCAGCTTGCCCGCGTCGAACAGGTCAAAGGTCGAATCCTGCAGCACCTCGGAATACATCTTGAGGTCGTGGAACGGGGTGTCGATCAGCCCGTGCAGCACCGCGTTGGCAATGGTGCCGATGCCGGCCTGCAGCGGTTGCAGCGAATTGCTCAACCGCCCGCGCTTCACCTCATTCTGAAGGAACTCAGACAGATGGCCGGCAATCGCGCGGGTGCCGTCGTCCGGTGGCAGGATGGTCGAGGAGCTGTCGAGCTTCTCGGTGATGACGATGGCGGCGATCTTGTCCGGATCGACCGGGATGAACGGAACCCCCACCCGGCTCTCCGGCGAGACCACCGGGATCGGCATCCGCACCGGGCGGTGGGTCGGAATGAAGATGTCGTGCAGCCCTTCCAGCTGCGCCGATTGCGACAGGTTGATCTCGACGATCACCTTGTCGGCGAGGATGGCGAAGCTGGCGGAGTTGCCGACCGAGGTGGTCGGCACGATGCCGCCCTGCTCGGTGATTGCCACCGCCTCGACCACGGCGACATCGACCGGGCCCAGCTGGCGGGTGCGCAGCATCTCGACGGTTTCCGACAGGTGCTGATCGACGAACATCACCTCACCGGCATTGATTGCCTTGCGCAGCGCCGGATCGGCCTGAAACGGCATCCGCCGCGACAGCACATGTGCCTCGGCCAGGGTCTTGTCCAGATCGTTGCCCAGCGAGGCGCCGGTGACCAGCGTGATCTGCAGCGGTTCCGTCTTCGCACGCGCCGCCAGAGCCATCGGGACGGCCTTGGCCTCACCGGCGCGGGTGAAGCCGCTCATGCCGACCATCATCCCGTCCTTGATGTGCAGGGCGGCCTCTTCGGCGCTGACGATACGATCCAGAAGCGCGGGGTTCCGCACGCGGTCATCATACATGGACAAATCCTTCGCGTTGGGGTCTCGGGCCTGGCCGCCGGGGCCACCCCGAATGTCTTTGCCTGCGAACAGCCCCGGCGGAAACCGGGCGCCTGTCCGGGTTCAGTTCCCACATCTGACCGCCCCTGTCGAGGCCGCAGCCCGGCGCCGAAATGCCATGGCCGCTAATAAAATTTCGTTAGACCGCCGCAAGAATGCTGGTTTCCGCAAGTTTGCTGCAACGCAGCGGAGCTTTATTCTGACAGCCGCTTCGCCGGCCATCTTTCCTACTCTCCCCCCGGCACATCCAGCCCGGCGTCGACATGGCCCTGCGCCCGGAACCATCCGAATGCCGTCCACTCCGACCGGCAGCGGCATGTGTCGACGGCGCGGGAAAGGCGTGAAAACCCCCGTCTGACAGGGCTTTGCGCCCGAAAGTCGAGGCCTTGGCCGGAAGCGCCGGAGTAACGGGGCCGGGGAACCGATCGCGCAGCCCCCGGCTCGGCCCCGCCCCTGCCCCGCGCCCGGGTGAATGCATCTCAGTCGGCGGCCACCGGTCCCGCGTGGCTTCCCGCAGCGATGACTGCACCGGGTATAGCTGTCGCGATCCCTGCGCCCTCCCCCCTTCAGGCTTTCGCTGGCAGAGTAGCAGCATTGCGCTCAGCGCAACGATGGAAGGGAGCTATGCGTTATGCGCAGCGCTGTGGCAGCCCCGATCTCACATTCAAAACCTCGAATCGCGTGGCGTCAGTTTGTCGGGCCGGCGCCGCAGGGCGCCCCTCCTCGCCGGCCCATGCTCCGGTCAATCGATATCGAAGACCACGCCCTGCGCCAACGGCAGGTCCTTGGAATAGTTGATGGTGTTGGTGGCGCGACGCATATAGGCGCGCCAGGCGTCGGAGCCGGATTCACGACCGCCGCCGGTTTCCTTCTCGCCGCCGAAGGCGCCGCCGATCTCGGCCCCCGAGGTGCCGATATTGACGTTGGCGATCCCACAGTCGGAACCGCGCGCCGACAGGAAGGTCTCCATCTCGCGCAGGTCGGTGGTGAAGATCGACGAGCTGAGCCCACCGCCGACCGCGTTATGTTGCTCCAGCACCTCATCGAAGTCACTGTATTTCATGACATAAAGGATCGGCGCGAAGGTTTCGCGCAGCACCGGGCCGGCCTGTTCCGGCATCTCGACCAGCGCCGGATGCACGTAATAGGCGGAGTTGGATACCTCAGGGGCGCGCTCGCCCCCGTGCACCGTGCCCCCCAACGCCCGGGCTTCCTCCAGAGCGACCAGCATGCCGTCATAGGCGGCCTTGTCGATCAGCGGACCGACCAGCGCCGCGGTCTCCAGCGGGTTGCCGACGGTGACGCTGGCATAGGCCTTCTTCAGCGCCGGCACCAACTGGTCGTAGACGGCTTCATGCACGAAGAGCCGGCGCATGGTGGTGCAGCGCTGACCAGCGGTGCCCATGGCGCCGAAGGCTACAGCGCGCAGCGTCATGTCCAGATCGGCCGAGGGGCAGACGATACCGGCGTTGTTGCCGCCAAGCTCCAGGATGCAGCGGCCGAAGCGTGCGGCGACCTTCGGCCCGACGATCCGCCCCATGCGGGTGGAGCCGGTGGCCGAGATCAGCGCCACCTTGGGGCTGTCGACCAGCGCCTCGCCCAGCTCGGGGCCGCCGACCAGAACCTGGCTCAGCCCCTCGGGCGCGTCATCGCCGAAGCGGGCCAGCGCGCGATCCAGCACCGCCTGCACCGCCAGCGCGGTCAGCGGTGTCTTCTCCGACGGTTTCCACACCACCGGATCGCCGCAGACCAGCGCCAGCGCGGCGTTCCAGCACCAGGGCGCGCAGGGGAAGTTGAAGGCGGTGATGATGCCGACGACCCCCAGCGGATGCCAGGTTTCCATCATCCGGTGGCCGGGGCGTTCGGTGGCGATGGTCAAGCCATAGAGCTGGCGCGACAGGCCCACGGCGAAATCGCAAATGTCGATCATCTCCTGCACTTCGCCCTGCCCTTCGGAGGGCGACTTGCCGGCCTCGATCGACACCATGCGGCCCAGGTCTTCCTTCGACTGGCGCAGTTCCTCGGCGAACAGGCGCACCAGCTCCCCCCGGCGCGGCGCCGGGATCATCCGCCATTTGCGGAAGGCCGCGTCGGCCTTGGCGATCATCGCCTCCGCCTCGGCTGCGCTGTGGGGAACGAGGGTGGCGACCACCTCGGCGGTCACGGGAGAGGTCACCGCCAGCCCGTCGGCGGCGTCGAGCGGGGCGGTCACGCCACAGGCGGCCATGGTTTCGGCGGTCACCACCGCGAGGGATTTGCTAGACATCTCGATATCCTTTCAGGGTCGGGCCGGCGCGATCGGCGGGGAGAACCGCCGGCGCCGGCAGGTCGGGATCAGGCGGCGAGCGCGGCCCGCGCACGTGCCAGCGAGGCCGCCTCGGCCTCGGCATAGCGCTGGTGCAGGTCGATCACCCGGGCCCCGAGCGCAGCTTCGAACAGCGCCCGGTTGGGATTGGCGGCAAAGGCCTGCGCAGCCTCGTCGCCCAGGTTGGACTGGAAGATCCCCGCCGCGCTGACCGGCAGGAAATCCTCGTAGACGATCGGATCGGCCCGCAGCAGCCCGGCGGCCACCAGCGCCTCCGCATCGCGGCCGAGATCTGCGGCACTGGCCGGCTTGCCGGTCGGGCTATAGCGGAAATAGCCTAGCCCCTCCCGGCGCAGCGTCTCGGCATCGTCGGGGAAGGCGGCAAAGACCGTCCCGAGCGTCTCCATATAGGCGGCGGCGTTGGAGCCGTCCGCCTTCGGGGTGATCGTGGCGCGGGTTTCGGCCAGCAGCCGGTCATAGAGCGCCTGCCCCTTCGGCGTCAGCGCCAGACCGCGTTGTTCGATCTCGCCGAAGCGGGCGGTGTGGCGGCCCGGCGCGTTGCTGCCGTCGGCAAGGAAATCCACCGGCTCCTCCAGCGCCTTGAAGGACGTCTGCCGCAGCAGGATCGGCACCTTTCGCGCCGGCGGCCCTTCGATCACCGCCTTGGGGGCGATCCCCGCCTCCGGCATCCGCCGCTGCACCGTGTCGATATCCAGCGTGCGTGGCGTCAGGTGGTTGATATGCGGCCCCTTGAAGGCCACCACATCGGCGACAAGCCGATGCGCCTCATGCAGCCGGCGGTACATGGTCTGGCTGACATTAGCCTCGGCATGCCAGCGGAAGGTTTCCAGCGCCTCGGCGACGAAGCTCTCAGCCTGCGCCGCGTCCAGTCCGCCCTGCGCCTCGAAGGTGTCGATCAGCGCCAGGCAGCCCGGGGTGAAGATCGATCGCGTCTCCAGCACCTCCGCCGCCTCTTGCCGCAGCGCCGCGTCCTCGATCAGGTCGAGCCGTAGCAGAGAGGTGAAGACACGGAAGGGATTGGCGCTGAGCGCGGCATCCTCCAGCGGCCGGAAGGCGGTGGAATGCACCGGCACCCCGGCGACGCTGAGATCGTAATAGCCCACCGGATACATGCCCATCACCGCAAACAGCCGCCGCATCGTCGCCAGTTCGGCGGCGGTACCGAGGCGGATGGCGCCATGGCGTTCCTCACCGATACGGTCGAGCTCTCCCAGCGCCGCCAGCCGCGCGTGCTGTTCGGGATCGGCGGCCAGTACCTCGTCGTTCACCGCCTTCACCAGATCGAGCAGCGTGCCGTAGGCCGGCACCTCGGCGCGGTACATCGCCGACATCGCGCGCGAGAACAGCGTGCGGATCGCATCGGCGGGCAGATAGGTGTCGGACATGGCGGGGGCCCTTGTGATGATGCAGCGGTTACCCCGATCCTAGCCAAAACCGGGCCGGGGGCCGAACGATGGATGCGACTGCCCCCATTCCGGTTGCGCATGGCGACTTGCGCCCGCCCGGGGATCGCGGCATCATCCCCGCCTGCGAGCCCAAGAACCGATCTGCGGGGACCAAGGTGATCCGACAGCGCCGCTTTCTGCCCGACATCCGCCTGCTGCAAACCTTCGAATGCGCCGCGCGACATGGGAATTTTACCCGTGCGGCCGAGGATCTGGCCCTGACCCAGAGCGCGGTCAGCCGACAGATCCGCGAGCTTGAGGCGCAGATCGACAAACCGCTGTTCGAACGTCTGCCGGGTCGGGTGGTGATGACCCCGGCGGCGCGCGACCTGTTACCGGAAGTCCGCCGCCTGCTGCGGATGGCCGAGGTCACCATGCGCCATGCGCATGCCGGCGCCAGCGGCGACCGGGTCCTGTCGGTCAACGCCCTGCCCACCTTCGCCACCCGCTGGCTGATGCCCCGGCTGCCCGACTATCTCGCCCGCGCGCCCGAAACCCGGTTCGATCTGACCACCTCCCGCGAGGTCTTCGATCTGGAGGAACGGCAGTGCCACCTGGCGATCCATTACGGCCAGCCGGTCTGGCCCGGCGGCACCTGCACCTATCTGTGCAGCGAGATCGTGCTGCCTGTCGTCGGTGGCGCCCTGCGCGGGGATGCCGGCGACAACCTCGCCGCAGTGACCGCGCTGCCCAAGATCCACCTCTCCGAGCGCCCCACCCTCTGGACCGACTGGTTCGACCGCCAGGGGCTGGAGATGCCCGATGCCCGCGAGGGCCATTGGGTCGATCAGTTCTCCCTCGCCATCGAGGCGGTCCGCGCCGGGCTCGGCTGTGCCCTGCTGCCGGCCTATCTGATCGAACAGGATCTGGCCGCCGGCGACCTCTGCGTCGCCCTCGACCGGCCGCATTCCACCGACAACGCCTATTACATCGTGACCCCCGAATCCGGCGCCGACCAGGCCGAAGCCTTCCGCGACTGGCTGATCTCGCAGGTCTCGTTCAGACCTCTCGCCGGCTGAGCCCCGGAAAAGACACACAACCCAAACATGTTTTTACCACCGCTTCCCCCAGTTTGAGGACGTCCTTAACCCGAAGTTAGCGATTTCAGCGCCCAATCCCCCGAACTGAGACGAAGGGGAAATGGCATGACCGAGGGCAGGCTCAGGATATGGATTTGGTCGATCTTGTTTTTGGCCATGGTCGTCTTCGTGGCCGGCCGGCTGGTCGTCGATGCCCGCACCCGTGTCACGGCCTCCACCCTGACCGCTACCGCCGCCGCCTCGGCCAAGAGCTGGTACAATCACTATGTGCTGCATGTCGACAGCTTCTCCGACCTGCTGCGGCAGACCGACGCGACCGGCAGCGCCCCGATCCAGCGCCATGACGCGGAAGCCTTCGGCAACGTCCTGCTCTACCGTATCTTCGATCGCAACGGGCGGCTTGTCCTGTCCTCCGACCACACCGACGGCCGGCCGGAAGGGGCCGGCCTCCCCGGCACCACCACGATCGATCACGATGCCATCCAGGCGGTTCTGCAGGGCGCTTCCGAAGTCACCCAGATCAATCAGGCCTGGCTGGGCCGCAACCCGGCCGATCACTATTCGCGCAGCGTCCTGCCGATCCGCGCCGACGGCGACAGCGGCCCGGTCATCGGCGCCGCCGAGATTTTCGTGAACATCAGCAGCGATCGCGCCACCATCTACAGCGCCTTCCAGCGGTTCAGCATCATGCTGGTGGCGATCCTGACGCTGGCCAGCCTGATCCCGATCAGCGCGCTGACCTATGCCTGGTGGCGGATGGCGGTGATGAACCGCGATCTGGCCCGGGCCCGAGATGCCGCCCGCCATGCCGAGGAAATCAAGTCGCGCTTCCTGGCCAACATGAGCCACGAGATCCGCACGCCGATGAACGGCATCATGGGGATGGCGGAGCTGCTGAACGAAACCCATCTGAACGAGGAGCAGCGCGGCTATGCCTCGACCATCCTGGGCTCCTCCTCGGCGCTGCTGACGATCATCAACGATATCCTCGATTTCTCCAAGATCGAGGCCGGAAAGATCACCATCATTCCCGAGCCCTTCGACCTGCACAATTGCGTGCAGGACGCCGCCGACCTGCTGTTCCCCACCGGCTATGCCAAGGGGGTCGAACTCTGCGTCGATTTCCAGAAACAACTGCCGGCCTGGGTGGTGGGCGATGAATCGCGGCTGCGGCAGTGCCTGCTGAACGTCGCCGGCAACGCCATGAAGTTCACCGACAGCGGTCATGTCACCATCCGGGTGGCGGAACTCAGCGACCATCGCTTCGAGATCTCCGTCAGCGACACCGGTATCGGCATTCCCGCCGACAAGCTCGACGCGATCTTCCGCGATTTCGAACAGGTCGGCTCCGATGACACCCGGTCGCGGATCGGCACCGGCCTGGGGCTGGCGATCACCCGCCGGCTGCTGCGGCTGATGGGCGGCGATATCACCGTGGAAAGCACCCCCGGCGAGGGCTCCTGTTTCCGCATGATCCTGCCGATGGAGCTGACGGAACCGCCCAGCCGCACCGAAACCCGCGTCTCGGCGCTGTTCTTCGAACCCGAGACCCTGCATGGCAAAACCGCCATCCTGGTCGACGATCTGGAGATCAACCGCCGCATCCTGACCGCACGGCTGAGCGGCTTCGGCATGCAGAGCGTCGCCTACGACAGCGCCCGCGCCGCGCTGTCGGCCCTGCGCAGCGGCAAGCAGCCGCTTCCCGATATCGTGATCTCGGACCACCACATGCCGGGCATGAACGGCGTCGACCTGCTGCGCGCCCTGCGCGAGCTGCCCGGCGCCCAGAACCTACCCTTCATCATCCTGTCCTCGGGCGATCTGGAAACCCTGCAGCGCGAACTGACGCGCGGCGATGTCGAATTCTGCCTGAACAAGCCGGTGCGCACCGATATGCTGTTCCGCAGCCTGTGCCGGGCGATCCGCCACGATCCGCCGGCACAGCGCGCGCCCACCCATGCCGCCGACAGCGCCCCGGAACCGGTTCTGCCGCTGCGGGTCTGCATGGCGGAGGACAACAAGACCAACAAGCTGATCATCGAGAAGATGATCGGCAAGCGCGTCGCCCATATCGCCACCTGGTCCAACGGCCAGGAGGCGGTGGACAATTACATCGCCGAAAAGCCGGACCTGATCCTGATGGATATCTCCATGCCGGTGAAAGGCGGGCTGACCGCCTCCGAGGAAATCCGCGCGATGGAACGCAGCCGCGGCCTGCCCGCGTCGGTCATCGTCGCCCTGACCGCCCATGCGATGCCGGAGGACCGCCTGCGCTGCGAAGCCGCCGGGATGGACGGTTTCCTCAGCAAGCCGATCTCGAAGAAGGACCTGATCAGCGTGCTCAACGACACGCTGGACCGGCTGGAGCAGCGCAAGAGCCAGTCGTCGCAGAGCAGTTCGACCAGCGCCTGAGACCCGGACAGCGGGCGGCCCCGGCCGCCGCCCTCAGCCCGCCATCATCTGCGCGATGCGCCGCCCGGTTTCGCTGTCGCTGACGGCAAGCTCGTCGAGAATGTCGAAATGATCGCGGCCGGCAAAGCGCTCCATGCTGATCCGGCTCAGCTCCCGCCCCCAGAGCATCGCCAGCGCATCGCTCTGCCGGCGGAAGGCCTCCGGCTCATCGGCGCCGATCATCAGATGCACCGGGCGATCCGCCGCCGGCAGATAGAGCAGCGGCGACAGCGCCTCGACATCCGCCGGGCTGAGACCGACGGCTTCGTTGACGTAGGAGGCTGCCACCGGCGCCAGATCGTAGACGCCGCTGATCAGCACATAGCCCGCCAGCGCCGCCGGCAGATCGTCCCCGCCCAGCCCGGCCAGGATCGCCGCCGCCAGATGCGCGCCGGCGGAGTGCCCGGCCAGGACGATCCGCGCCGGATCGATGCCATAGTCCGCCGCATGGGTCCTGAGATGCCGCAGCGCGGTGGCAATCTCCTCGAGAATGGCGGCCAGAGAGGCCTCGGGCGCCAGGGTATAGCCGATCGCCACATGCGCCCGCCCCGCCGCGACACAGGCCTCAGCGGCAAAGCCCGACCCGGCCTTCGACCCCTCCTGCCAGAACCCGCCGTGGACAAAGGCCAGGCAGGGCAACCCGCTGCCCGCCACCGGCGTCGTCACGTCATAGCGCTGCCGCGACCCGGGGCCATAGGCGATATCGGTGTGACGGGTCAGTTCCTCTGCGGAATCGAGCGCCGCGGTCTCGGCCTCGTGCCGGGTCAGAACCGCCATGAAATCCTTGGCCGACAGGCTGGGAGACAATTGACGATCCAGCTCTGCCCGGCTCAGCCGGCTGTATGGCACCCGCATCCGCGATCCTCCTGCTGCAGCACCCGCCCCGTTGGCGGTGGCAGAGCGATACGCCAGCCCCGCGCCGGGATAAAGACCGCAAACCGCCCGACCGTTCAGCCCGCGGCCAGGGCCGCCCCGCGACTGCGCGCGAACCAGGCATCCAGCGCCTCGGGCCGCGGCGCCAGTTCCTCGGCGAAGCTGCCCGCGAACTCCAGAAAGGCGGCGCGATTGGTGGCATTCACCCCCAGCAACACCGGCACCTCCTGCAACAGCGCGGCGCCGATCAGCGGCCGGAACCCGCGCCCCTCGGCCTCGTGCTTGCCGAACTTGTTGATCATCAGCAGATCGGCGCCCTGTTCCAGCAGCGGACCGACCCGGCCCACCGCCATTTCCAGCGCCGCGGTATCCAGCCGGCAGCCACGCGATCCCGCCCCCAGCGATTGCGAGATGCGGATCAGGTCGCCAGAGGGCAACAGCTGCAAATCCATGTCGCAGCCGCTTTGCTCCGGACAGTCGCTGTTGTGCTGAACCACCCCCGCCAGCCGCGCCCCCCCGGCCAGGCAGCGGTCGGCGAACTCCGACAGCAGCCGGTCGGCGGCGCCCCGTTCGGGGACGGAAACAAAGGCCAGATGCATCACGGGACCTCCTGATCGCGGCCGGAACCCCGCTGTCCTAGCATCCCGCCCCACCCGCCACCAGCGAAACGCCGCGGCCGGGCCGCAAAGCCCCTCGACGCGGCGCCCGCCCGAGGTCTACTCTGCCCCCGACCGCAGAGTGAGAGCCCGCATGACCCCAGAGATCGCACAGCAAGTCTTCGCCGAGAATTTCGCCGACTGGGTCCAGGCGCTGGACCTCACCGTGCAGGAGGTCGATCCCGATCACGTGCTGATCCGCATGCCGCTCGGCGATCATCTGGCCCGGGTCGGCGGCATCGTCTCCGGTCAGGCGCTGGCCGCGCTGGCCGATACCACCATGGCGCTGGCCGTGATCGCCCACTTCCCCGAACCGCGCCCCTTCGCCACCACCGATCTGCACACCCAGTTCCTGCGCCCCGGCGTCGGCACCGCCATCCTTTGCCGCGCCGAGGTGGTGCGCGCCGGCAAGGCGCTGGTCTTCGCCCGCGCCGAGATGATCGAGGAGCAGAGCGGCAAGCCGGTCGCCACCGCCACCGCCACCTTCTACGCCGGCTGATCCGATGCGCTCCTTCGACGAAATCTTCGCCCTCGCCGCCGATCGCCACGGCGGCGCCGCCGCGCTGGAGGCCGGGCTGCCGAAGCCGCTCAGCCCCGAAGAGCTGGCCCGCCTGCCCGAGGATCGCTGGCTGTCGATCATGACCCGATGCATCTTTCAGGCCGGCTTCAACTGGAAGGTGATCGAAGCCAAGTGGCCGGGTTTCGAGGCCGCCTTCGACGGCTTCGACCCCGGCGCCTGCGCCTTTCTCTCCGACGACCGCTTCGACGCGATCCTGCGCAACCCCGATGTTGTGCGCAACGGCGCCAAGCTTGCCACCGTGCGGGAAAACGCCGCCTTCCTGCTGCGCCTGCGCGATGAGGGCGGCGCCGGCCAGGTGCTGGGCGGCTGGCCCTCCGATGATTTCGTCGGTCTGCTCGACCTGATCCGCCGCGAGGGCAGCCGGCTCGGCGGCACCACCGGCCAGTATGCGATGCGGTTTGCCGGCCGCGACAGCTTCATCCTGTCACGCGACGTCACCGCCCGGCTGATCGCCGAAGGCGTGATCGACAGGCCCGCCACGTCGAAAACCGCGCTGAACCGGGTGCAGGCCGCCTTCAACGAGTGGATGGCGCAGTCCGGCCGCTCGCTCAGCGAAATCAGCCGCGTCCTCGCCATGAGCCTGTGACCGGATGCGCCTTGCCCTCGCCGTCCTGACCCTCGCGCTGCTCGGCCTCGCCAC
This sequence comes from Pseudodonghicola flavimaris, assembly GCF_030164425.1. Lineage (GTDB taxonomy): Bacteria > Pseudomonadota > Alphaproteobacteria > Rhodobacterales > Rhodobacteraceae > Pseudodonghicola > Pseudodonghicola flavimaris. The sequence goes on from NZ_JASNJD010000020.1 coordinate 33,498, forward strand.
CTGCGGCCGGCCACTGACCGACCATGAGATGGCCTTCGCCGAAACCCTGCAGGGGCGCGCCATGGATCTCGACCGCGTCCGCCTGGTGCGCGGCGCGCCGCTCGGCAGCATCACCTTTCACCGCAAGCCGCGCCCGCGGGTGACCTGCGGCGAACGCATCCTGCCCCCCGCCACCGATGAGATCGTCACCGCCAAACCTGCCGCGGTCACCCTCTTCAACCGCATCCTCTTCACCCGTGACTGGTATCTCGCCGACTACCTGCCGCACTATCCGCAGCGGCTTTACCTCAGCGAGGCCATGCTCTTCGCCCATGAGATGACCCATGTCTGGCAATGGCAGAACCGCGCCCGAACCGGCTACAGCCCGCTGCGCGCCGCCGCCGAGCATCGCGGCACCGACGATCCCTATCTCTTCGACCTGACCAGCGCTCCGGCGTTTCTCGACTTCGGCTACGAACAGCAGGGCGCGATCATGGAAGAATACGTCTGCTGCCGCAGCCTCGCGCCCCAGGCCGCCCGCACCAGGCGGCTGCACCGGATGCTGTCCGAGGCGCTGCCGCTGGCGCCGCTGCCCCGCCGCCGGGAAAGCGACGTGGTACTGCCCTGGCGCGGCGTGACTCTCGCCGGGATCTGCGACTGACCGACCGGTTCGATCCGGCCCCCTTCGATCTGGCCCAAATATCCCGGGGGACTCGCCGCAGGCGAGGGGGGCAGAGCCCCCGTCACCGCCCGGCCCCTGGGACCGCAGGCGGCCCTCCTGCCCCGCCGGCAGAGGATAGACCTCAGCTCTCGACCTGGATGCTTTCCAGATAGGCCAGCAGCGCCGCCAGCGGGCGCGGCGTCGGCGTCATCGTGCCCTCGACCTCCACCGGCACCAGATCGCCCTCCAGCAGCGATCCGAACTCCGGCATGATATCGGCCGAGACCTTGCCACGGCCATAGCCGTCGATCTGCGACAGCACGCGGGTCCGTGGGAAGGTGCCGCCGTTGCGCAGGGCGATCCGGGTCAGGTCCGGCGCCTTGACGCCGGAGATCAGCGCCCCGCCCTCGCCGTGATAATCGTGGCAGGCGGTGCAGTTGTCGGCAAAGAGCGCCTCGCCCTCGGCGGCGGTGGGCATGCCCATCTGATCGGCGACACAGGCCGCCAGCACCGCCAGCAGCGGCAGGGAGATCAACAGGCGGTTGGGGGTCAGAAAGCGGGTGGTCACGGCGGTCACCTGTGCTGAAGGGTTTGCAGATAGGCCAGCAGATCGGCGATCGGCCCGGTGGTGGTGATCTCGCTCCCGTCGGGCAGGCGGATCGCGCGGGCGCGGCCTTCGAAGAACAGCCCATAGACCGGCATCGGGCTGCCGTGGCTGACCAGCGGGTCCTGGCCGTCAATCCGGGCTGCCACCCGCTGCAGCGGGAAGACACCGCCGTTGGCAGCGGCCAGCCCGGTCAGATCGCGCGGCGGAACCACCAGCACCGAGGCCATCGGACCGCGACCGTCGGCGGCAACCCCGTGGCAGGTGGCGCAATGCGCCTGATAGAGCTCGCCCCCCCGGCGCGCCGCCTTGCTGCCGGTTTCGGCGGCGGCGGCGCCCGCCCCGGCCAGCAGGCTGAGGACAAGGAGAAGGCGGATAGGTGCGACTGCCATTGGCGGGTCTGGCCTTTCGTGCTGCTGAAGCCGGTGGTTTCGAGTGGAATCATATCGCAAGCCTGCGACAAAGGCCAAGCCGTCGCGGCAGGCTGCCGCAAGGTCGCCCTGATCGCCCTGCCCGCGCCTCAGACCGGACCCGGTTCGATCCGGCCGTTGTCCAGCCGCACCACCCGGTCCATCCGCGCCGCCAGCTCCATGTTGTGGGTCGCGATCAGCGCCGCCAGCCCGGTTTCGGCGACCAGCGCCATCAGCGCGCCGAACACCCGGTCGGAGGTTTCGGGATCGAGGTTGCCGGTCGGCTCGTCGGCCAGCAGTACCCGCGGCCGGTTGGCCAGCGCCCGGCAGAAGGCGACCCGCTGCTGTTCCCCGCCCGAGAGCTCTGCCGGCCGGTGACCGGCGCGGGCCGACAGGCCCACCCGGTCCAGAAGCTCGGCGGCGCGCGCTGCCGCCGCCGCGCGGCCGGCGCCATTGGCCAGCTGCGGCAAGATCACGTTTTCGGCGGCGGTAAATTCCGGCAGCAGGTGGTGGAACTGATAGATGAACCCGATGTCCTGGCGCCGCATCGCGGTGCGCGCCCGGTCGCCCTTGCCGCTCATGTCCTGGCCGGCGATCACCACCCGGCCGGCATCCGGCGTATCGAGCAGCCCGGCGATATGCAGAAGCGTCGACTTGCCGGCGCCGGAGGGGGCGACCAGCGCCACGGTTTCCCCCGCCGAGAGGGTCAGATCGATGCCACGCAGCACCTCCACCGCGCCCGGCGTGCCCTGCAGATAGCCCTTGGTCAGCCCGTCGAGCTGCAGCATCGCCTCACTCATAGCGCAGCGCCTCCACCGGGTTCAGCCGGGCCGCGCGGCGGGCCGGAAAGATGGTGACGACGAAGGACAGCCCCAGCGACAGGATCACCGCCTTCATCACGTCCCACAGATGCAGCTCCGCCGGCAGCGAATAGATGCCGCGGATCGCCGGATCCCAGACACCTCCGCCAGCGACGTAATTCACGAAGGAGAAGATCGGGTCGATATAGATGGCGAAGAGACAGCCCAGCAGCACCCCCATGGCCGTACCGATGATGCCGGTGAAGGCGCCGCAGATGAAGAACACTCGCAGGATCGAGCCCTCGCTCAGGCCGATGGTGCGCAGGATGCCGATGTCGCGGCCCTTGTTCTTGACCAGCATGATCAGCCCCGAAACGATGTTCATCGTCGCGATCAGCACCAGGATCGACAGGATGACGAACATCACGTTGTCCTCGACCTGCAGCGCCCGCAGGAACCCGCCCGAGGCATCGCGCCAGGTCCAGAGCCGCGCACCCTCCCCCGCCGCCTGATAGAGCGCGGGCAGCAGCGCCTCGACCCGCTCGGGCGCCTCCACCATCACCTCGATCTCGTCGACCACGCCTTCGCGGTTGAAATAGCTCTGCGCCTCGGACAGCGGCAGATAGGCGCGGGTGCGGTCGATGTCCCAGCGCCCGGCGGAGAAGATGTAGGTGACCGGATAGACATTGACCCGCGGGCTGGTGCCCATCGGCGTCTTCACCCCGTCGGGGGAAATCAGCTTGATCCGGTCGCCGACCATCACCCCCAGCTCACGGGCGACGCCGGAGCCGATGGCGATGCCGCCGGCGAAATCGTCGAGCGAGCCCTGCGCCTGTTCGCCGTCGGCGATCGCCGGCAGGCTGGCGAGATCGGCGGCCGAGATACCATAGACCTCGACCCCGGAATTGCGCCCGCGGAAGCTGGCCATCACCTGGCCGCGCACCACCGGCGCGGCGCGGGTCACCCCCGCCACCGCCGCCAGCCGGCCGGCCATTTCGGTATAATCGCCGATGGTCCGGTCGATGCTGCCGGCCTCGGTGACCCGTCCGGGGCTATAGACGGTGACATGGGCGTTGGCGCCCAGGATGGTGCCGACGAATTCCGACCGAAAGCCGGAGCGCACCGCCAGCGTGGCGATCAGGGCGAAGACCGCCAGGGTGATGCCGATCAGGCTGATCCAGGTCATCACGCTGACGCCACCCTCGGCGCGGCGGGCGCGCAGATAGCGCCAGGCGATCATCCATTCGAAAGGGGCGAAGGGGGCGGACTGTCCGGCCATGAACTCTCTCTGCTCTGTCGCGGCGACCCTGCTGTCTGCCGTCAGGGGGGTCAAGGCCGGAATCCGAGCCCCCGCGCCGGTGGCCGGCGCAACACGCGATTTCCCGCCAGTTTCCAAAATCGCAACAAATCCCGCGTGCCGGCGCGACTAATACTACCCAAGCCACAATTCGCGCCACAATTGCCCGATTTTTATGAAAATTATTGTCTGATCCCAGACATCCTCCAGACTTCTTCAGACCCGAGGAGGAAGGGGAAAACCGCAACGGGAGGAGAGACCGATGGACCCCGAAACGCTGACTGCCTCGCGGCCGAGGCCGCTGGATATCGACCATCCGAACATCGACTGTGAATCCGCCGCCCTGCTGCGTGGCTGGCTGACACCGCTGATTGCCGCCTGCCCCAGCTGGGCCGCGGTGGAACAGGCGCTGGAAGGCCGCGGCTATGGGCTGGCCTTTCGCAACGGCCGGCTGTGCCTGACCCGCGATGGCCGCTGTCTATGCTCGATGCGCTATCTGGGCCTGACCCTGCGGGATCTGGTGCTGCGTCTGGGCCGGCCCGCCGTGCGCCCGCTGCCCGGCTATCCCGCCGCCGGGGTGATCTGTCTGCGCCCGGCCGTCTGACCCGGCATCGAAGCCTGTCCGCGCAGCGATTGAGCATTGCGACAGACAGATTGCGGCCCCCTGCATCGGACCCCTTGCATTCCGCTCAACGTATTCCTAAATTCGAATACAAAGACGCCCCGCGTGCGCCTGTACTCAAGAGGATACCGAAATGACCATCAATCGCGCTGTTATGGCCCTGGCCGGCTTCATGGTGTTGCTGTCCGTTCTGCTGACCTGGTTCGTCTCCCCCTATTGGGTGTGGCTGACCGTCTTCGTCGGCGCCAACCTGTTCCAGTCGGCCTTCACCGGCTTCTGCCCGGCGGCCCTGATCTTCTCGAAACTGGGTCTCAAGGCCGCCTGAGCCGGGACCCGCCTGTCACAGCGTCACGGGCAGCAAAGCCGTTTGCTGCCCGTGTTGCTGCCGTGCTACTGTCCACCCAAAACCGAGGCACGGCAGAACCAGGCGACATGACGGCGCTGCGCGAATATCAACGGCTCGAAGCCAGCGGGCTTTGGCGTCCGACCCCTGACGATCAAAGACGCGAAGTCATCGTTTCCATTGGCGAAGCGACCCTGACCGTGACCGATATGAACGACCGGGCGCTGACCCACTGGTCGCTCGCTGCGGTGTTGCGGCAGAATCCCGGCAACCTGCCGGCCATATATTCCCCCGATGGCGACCCCGGCGAAACGCTGGAGCTCGGTGAAGACGAAGAAACGATGATCGCGGCGATCGAGAAGGTCCGCAGCGCGATCAGCCGGGCCAGGCCGAAACCCGGGCGGCTGCGGCTCGCCAGCGTCGCCACCAGCGTTGCGCTGGTGCTGATCCTTTTGGTCTTCTGGCTGCCCGGCGCGCTGCAGCGCCATACGGTTCAGGTGGTCCCCGCCATCAAGCGTCAGGAAATCGGCAACGCCTTGCTCAGCCGGATCGAACGGGTGGCCGGTCAGGCCTGTCGCAGCGCCGACAGCCGCCCGGTGCTGAAACAGCTTGCGCAGCGCACCGGTGCCGGCCGGCTGGTGGTGCTGAGAACCGGCGCCCGGCAGACCCTTCATCTGCCCGGCGATATCGTTTTGCTGAACCGGGCGCTGATCGAGGAATACGAGGATCCGGCCGTCGTCGCCGGCTTCATCCTGGCCGAACAGGCGCGCGCCCGGCAGATCGATCCCCTGGCGGAGCTGCTGGATTACGGCGGGATTCTGGCCACCTTCCGCCTGCTCACCACCGGCGAGGTGACCCAAAAGACCCTGGACGATTACGCCGAACAGGTGCTGGTCGCGCCACGCCCGGAACTGAGCAACGAGTCCCTTCTGGCGGAATTCACCCGGGCTCGGGTGCCCTCCAGCCCCTATGCCTATGCGCTGGACATCACCGGAGAAAGCGTTCTGGGACTGATCGAGGCCGATCCGATGGCGGGGCAGGATGCCGCCCCGGTGCTGCGCGATCGCGACTGGCTGCTGCTGCAGAACATCTGCGTCGGCTGACGTGGCGGTCTGGCCCCGCCGCCGCTGCCCTGGGGCATGGCGCCTCAGGGCAGTTCAGCGGCTGGAGACGTCCTGGGTCCGCCGTACCGGTTCCGACCGGGTCGACAACCGCAGGATCGGCTTCGGCCCCCGCTCTGCCGGGGATTTCGCCACTTCGGCGGGCACGACCACAACGGGGCGGTCGATCGGCACCTGCACCAGCACCCGCGGCACCGTCCGGGTCCAGATCTGATCGGTCTGCGCATCGCCCGCCGGGGTTCTCCCAGCGCGATAGGGGTTCAGCCGGTCGTCGTCGCGCACCACCGGGACGTAGCCCGTAGGCGGCCCCTGCACCTGGCGCGGGATCGCGGCAGTCAGCCGGCGCTCGGCCCGATGCGGGTTCAGCCGGTCATCCTTCCAAACCGGGCGATAACCGGCCGGGATCGACACATTGGTGGTGTTGCGCCGCCGCTCATAGACATGGCGCGGCACGGCGCGGGCGTTGGGATCGTAGATCGAGGATTGCGGCCCCCAGCCCTGGCCGTAGGTCACCGGCGGTTCCGCCTGCGGCCCGCAGCGTACACCGGGGCCGCGGTTGATATATTGCTGGCTGAAGGTCGACGCATTGGCGCAGGGGCCGCCCTGCTGCGCCGGCATATCGCGGCGCGGGGCGATCTCGGTCCGTTTCGGCTGCATCACCACCACCGGTGCCGGGGCCGGGCGCCGCACCATGCGCGGTGCCGGGGCGGTCGGCGCCAGGGTCGGGGCCGGCCGGGTCGTCACCGCCTGCGGCAGCGGCTTGGGCGCCGGGGCGGCAGGCTGCTGCGACGGCGCCAAGGTGATCTCCACCGGGGCCGGCGCCCTGGTCTGCGCGGGCGCGGCGGCGGCGGTGCTGCCGGCCAATGTCGGCTGATAGCCGCAGACCTGCTTGCGATCCCGCGACACCCGCGGCACCCAGGTCACATTGCCGTCGATCCCCGCACGGATGAATATACAGCCGCGACTGTCGACATATTGCTTGCCCTGAAACGAGGCGGGCGGGAATTCCGCCGGCGTGGCAGCGGCCGGAGAGCGCAGCGATTGCGCCCCGGCGGACGTGGCGCCGATGGCAGCGGCGACCAATGTAACAGCAATAACTCTTGTAAATTTCATCCCAGGCCCCACAAGATGTGGCCCTCAGGATGCCGCAATTCCCCGGCTGAGTAAAGCGCGGACTTGGCCGGGGCAGCCCATGCCCCAGCCCCCGGGCCAACCGTTTACTTGGTGCCGAACATCCGGTCGCCCGCGTCGCCCAGCCCGGGCATGATATAGCCCTTGCTGTTCAGCCCGCGATCGACCGAGGCGGTCACGATCGGCACATCGGGGTGAGCTTCCTTCATTCGGGCGACACCCTCGGGGGCAGCCAGCAGGCAGAGGAACCGGATATCGGTGGCGCCTGCCTGTTTCAGCAGGTCGATGGCGGCGGCAGAGCTGTTGCCGGTGGCCAGCATCGGATCGACCACGATCACCATCCGGTCGTTCATGCCTTCCGGCACCTTGAAGTAATATTGCACCGGCTTCAGCGTCTCTTCGTCGCGATAGAGCCCGACGAAACCGACCCGGGCCGAGGGCACCAGTTCCAGCACGCCGTCCAGCATGCCGTTGCCGGCGCGCAGGATCGACACCAGCGCCAGTTTCTTGCCGGCCAGGATCGGCGCGTCCATCTCTTCCAGCGGCGTTTCGATGGCGCGGGTGGTCATCGGCATCTCGCGGGTGATCTCATAGGCCAGCAGCAGCGTGATCTCATGCAGCAGCCGGCGGAACTCGGCCGAGGAGGCGCCCTTGTCCCGCATCAGGGTCAGCTTGTGCTGAACCAGCGGATGATCGACGACGGTCAGATGCTCTTGCATGGCGGTCTCTCCCGGAAGGATGGCGATAAAACTGTGGTCTTTCCTTTAGGCCGGGCCTCCCCTCTGCCGCAAGCCCAAGCCGCCGGCACTGGGGAAAAACACGCGGAACATCACAAAAAGCTCCGCCCCGGCCCCCGCTCCGCCAGGTTCAGGTGATCGGCGATGCTGGCGGCCACATCGGTGAAGCCACGAAGCCCGACCGGCTTCGCCCCCCGCCCGGCCCCCAGCACCGGCACCCGTTCGCGGGTGTGATCGGTGCCGCTCCAGCTCGGGTCGTTGCCGTGATCGGCGGTCAGGATCATCAGATCCCCGGGCCTGAGCCGGGCGATCAGCGGCCCGATCGCCGCATCGAACCATTCCAGCGCCCGGGCATAGCCGGCGATATCCCGGCGGTGCCCGTAAAGACTGTCGAATTCGACGAAATTGGCGAAGGTCAGGCTGCCCTCCCCGGCGCTGTCGATCAGCCCGCCAAGATGATCCATCAGCGCCGCATCCGTCCCCTTCACCACATCGTCGATGCCCTGCATCGAGAAGATATCGCCGATCTTGCCCACCGCATGCACATGACCACCGGCGGCCTGCACCCAGTCGGTCAGCACCGGCGCCGGCGGAGCGATGGCGAAATCGCGACGATGCGGCGTGCGGGTGAAACCGGTCTCCGCGGTGCCGACAAAGGGGCGCGCGATCACCCGGCCCACCTTCATCGCGTGCAGGAGCGGCGCCACCTCGGCGCAGAGCGTCAGCAGCCGGTCGAGCCCGAAACGCTCCTCATGCGCGGCGATCTGAAACACGCTGTCGGCGGAGGTGTAGCAGATCGGCCAGCCGGTGCGTATGTGCTCGCCCCCCAGCCGGTCGAGGATCTCGGTCCCCGAGGCATGGCAATCGCCCAGGATGCCGTCGGTTCCCGCCGCCCGTGCCACCGCCGCGCTCAGCTCCGGCGGGAAGGCCGGCCGGGTATCGGGGAAATAGTGCCAGTCCCAGGGCACCGGCAGGCCGGCCAGCTCCCAATGCCCCGACGGCGTATCCTTGCCCGGAGACACCTCGCTCGCCGCTCCCCAGAGCCCCTGCGGCACCGCCCCGAGGCCCGGCGCCACAGCCCCAGAGGCCAGCCGGATCGCCGCCCCCAGACCCAGCGCATCGAGATGCGGCAGCCGCAACGGGCCGCAACGCCCCTGATCCGCCCGCCCCTCGGCACAGGCGCGGGCGATATGGGCCAGCGTATTGGCCCCGGTGTCGGGCGTTTCGCCGTTGAAGAACCGGCCGGCGTCCGGTGCGCCGCCGATGCCGACGGAATCCATCACCACCAGAAACGCCCGGGTCATGGTGCGATCCTGTCGTGGATCAACTCCGGAACCAGGACCGGATCGGGGCCGATGGTGATCGCCGCGCGCACCATCGCCGCCGCCCGCCGCGCCGCGTCCTCGCGGGCGGCATGAACCAGCGCCAGCGGCGTGGAAGCCTCCACCCGGGCGCCCAGCCGGATCACATCGGAGAGGCCGACGGCGGGATCGATAGTATCGGTCTCCACCTGCCGCCCGCCCCCCAGCGCCACCACCGCCAGACCCAGCGCCTCGCCATCGATGGCGGTGACATAGCCGGAAGCCCGCGCCGGAATTTCGTGAATCACCGTCGCCTCCGGCAGGAAGCGGCCCCAGGTGTCAACGAAGCTGAGCGGCCCGCCCTGCGCCGCGATCATCGCCCCGAACCGCTCCGCCGCGCGGCCATCGGCGATCGCGGCGGCAATCGCCGCCTCCCCCGCCGTGATGGTGTCGGCCAGACCGGCATCGCAAAGCAGCTGCCCCCCCAACGCCACCGAAAGCGCGTGCAACGACCCGGTGGTCTGCCCCGCCAGCACCTGCATCGCGGCATCGACCTCCAGCGCGTTCCCCAGCGCCGGCGCCAGCGGCTGCGCCATATCGGTGATCAGCGCCGAGGCACGGCAACCGGCGGCATTGGCGGTTTCGGTCAGGGCGCGGGCCAGCGCTGCCGCCGCCTCCGGCGTCTTCATGAAGGCGCCGCTGCCCAGTTTCACGTCCAGCACCAGCGCCTGCGGCGCCTCCGCCAGCTTCTTCGACAGGATCGAGGCGGTGATCAGATCGAGGCTTTCCACCGTCCCGGTGACATCGCGCACCGCATAGAGCCGGCGGTCCGCCGGCGCGATATCGGCCGAGGCGCCGGCGATGACGCAGCCGGCGCGGGTGACGATCTGCGCCAGCATATCGGCCGGGAACTGGGTGGAGACGCCGGGGATCGCCTCCAGCTTGTCGAGGGTGCCGCCGGTATGACCCAGCCCACGGCCCGAGATCATCGGCACGAAGGCGCCGCAGGCGGCCAGCGCCGGCGCCAGCACCAGTGACACGCAATCGCCGACGCCGCCGGTGGAATGCTTGTCGACCACCGGGCCGTCCAGCGCCCAGCCCATCACCGCGCCGCTGTCACGCATCGCCAGGGTCAGCGCGGTCCGCCCCGCCGCCCCCAGATCGCCCCGACAGACCCCCATGGCAAAAGCGCCGGCCTGGGCATCGCTGACCCGGCCATCGGCCAGACCCGCGGCGAACCAGCGCAGCTCTTCCTCCGTCGGGGCCTCGCCCCGGCGCAGCCGGGACAGCACCCTGCGCGCATCCAGACGCGACTCCATCGGATCAGCTCTTTTTCATATGGTCGGTGTTGAAGGCGCCCGGCAGCAGCTCCGCGAGTGTCATCACCTGCTCCTCGCCGGCAATGGTGCCCATGATCACCGGCACATGACCGGCGCCGAATTCCGCCAGCTTCTGCCGGCAGCCGCCGCAGGGCGACACCGGCATCGGTGAGTCGGCGATGACATAGACCTCATGCAGCACCGTCTCTCCGGCGGCGACCATGGCGGCGATGGCCCCGGCCTCGGCGCAGGTGCCCTCGGGGTAGGACACATTTTCGACATTGCAGCCGGTGTAGACCGTGCCCGAGGCCGCGCGGATCGCCGCCCCGACCTTGAACTTGGAATAGGGCGCATAGGCGTTTTCGAAAACGGTGGTGGCTGCGGCTCTCAGGGACATCTCACTCTCCGGTGTTTTTGCCCATCTTGCGACCCCGCCGCCGGGATGCAAGGCCGGATACGCCGCAGGCGCCCGGCCGGCCCTGCCCCGCGCCCCCGGAGGCCGCATGGAAACACGTGCGATGCAAATCCGCGGTTTCGCCCGGATCGAAAGAGGTTTAATATTAAACTATACTCTCCCAACGGAGCACCCCAGATGAGCGAGCATCAGAACCTGCGGCAGGCCGCGCTGTTCTATCATGAATATCCCAAGCCCGGGAAACTCGAGATTCGCGCGACCAAGCCGATGGCCAACGGCCGCGACCTGAGCCGCGCCTATTCACCCGGGGTGGCGGAGGCCTGTCTTGAGATCAAGGCCGATCCGGCCAATTCCGCCCGCTACACCGCGCGCGGCAATCTGGTGGCGGTGGTGACGAACGGCACCGCGGTGCTGGGGCTCGGCAACATCGGGGCGCTGGCCTCCAAGCCGGTGATGGAGGGCAAGGCCGTGCTCTTCAAGAAATTCGCCAGCATCGACTGTTTCGATATCGAGCTGAACGAACCCGATCCGGAGAAGCTGGCCGAGATCGTCTGCGCGCTGGAGCCGACCTTCGGCGCCATCAACCTTGAGGACATCAAGGCGCCCGACTGTTTCATCGTCGAGAAGATCTGCCGCGAGCGGATGAACATCCCGGTGTTCCACGACGATCAGCACGGCACCGCCATCGTGGTCGGCGCCGCCGCCAAGAACGCGCTGCATGTCGCCGGCAAGGCCTTCGAGGATATCAAGATCGTCTCCACCGGTGGCGGCGCCGCCGGGATCGCCTGCCTCAACATGCTGCTCAAGCTCGGCGTCCGGCGTGAGAACGTCTGGCTCTGCGACATTCACGGGCTGGTCTACGAGGGGCGCGAGGTGGACATGAACCCGCAGAAAGCGGCCTATGCCCAGCCCTCCGACCTGCGCGATCTGGATCAGGTGATCGAAGGCGCCGACATGTTCCTCGGCCTGTCCGGCCCCAACGTTCTGACGCCGAAAATGGTGGCGAAGATGAACAGCCGCCCAGTGATCTTCGCCCTCGCCAACCCGACGCCCGAAATCCTGCCCGAGGAGGCACGCAAGGTCGCCCCCGACGCGATCATCGCCACCGGCCGCTCGGACTATCCCAACCAGGTCAACAACGTCCTGTGTTTCCCCTTCATCTTCCGCGGCGCGCTGGATGTCGGCGCGACCGAGATCAACGATGCGATGCAGCTGGCCTGTATCGACGGCATCGCGCAGCTGGCGCGCGCCACCACCAGCGCCGAGGCGGCGGCCGCCTATCGCGGGGAACAGCTGACCTTCGGCGCCGATTACCTGATCCCGAAACCCTTCGATCCCCGGCTGATCGGCACCGTCGCCACCGCCGTCGCCAAGGCGGCGATGGAAAGCGGCGTGGCCAGCCGGCCGCTGGAGGATCTGGCCGCCTACAAGCAGAAACTGAACGGCTCGGTGTTCAAATCGGCGATGATGATGCGCCCGGTGTTCGAAGCTGCCCGCACCGCCAGCCGCCGCATCGTCTTTGCCGAGGGCGAGGACGAACGGGTGCTGCGCGCCTCGCAGGCGGTGCTGGAGGAGACCACCGAGACACCGATCCTGATCGGCCGGCCCGACGTGATCGAGCGGCGCTGCGAACGCTACGGGCTGACCATCCGCCCGGGCCGCGACTTCGAGATCGTCAACCCGCAGGACGACCCGCGCTATCGCGATTACTGGGGCACCTATCATTCGCTGATGTCGCGGCGGGGCGTCACCCCCGATCTGGCCCGCGCCATCATGCGCACCAATACCACCGCCATCGGCGCGGTGATGGTCCAGCGCGGCGAGGCCGACAGCCTGATCTGCGGCACCTTCGGTCAGTACCTGTGGCACCTGAACTATATCCAGCAGGTGCTGGGCAGCGGGGCGCTGCATCCGGTCGGCGCCCTGTCGCTGATGATTCTGGAAGACGGGCCGCTGTTCATCGCCGACACCCATGTGCATCACGACCCGACGCCCGAACAGATCACCGAAACGGTGATCGGTGCCGCGCGCCATGTCCGCCGCTTCGGGCTGGAGCCGAATGTGGCGCTTTGCTCGCATTCGCAATTCGGCAACCTCGATTGCGGCACCGGGCAACGGATGCGGGCCGCGCTGGAGATCCTCGATTCCGAACCGCGCAACTTCAACTACGAAGGCGAGATGCATATCGACGCCGCGCTGGATGCCGATCTGCGCGAACGCATCTTCCCCGAAACCCGGCTCAAGGGCGCCGCCAACGTGCTGGTCTTCGCCAATACCGATGCCGCCTCCGGGGTGCGTAACATCCTGAAAATGAAGGGCGGCGGGCTCGAAGTCGGACCGGTCCTGATGGGGATGGGCAACCGCGCCCATATCGTGACCCCCTCGATCACCACCCGCGGGCTGCTGAACATGAGCGCCATCGCCGGCACGCCGGTGGCCCACTACGGCTGACGTCGCCGGGCATCGCGAATCAGACCCCGGGCGTTTTGCAATCGTCCGGGGTTGAGAAGTTTGCAAAGTCGCGGGCCGCTTTGCTTCGCCCCCGATCGCTTTGCCATGTTTGCAAAATTTTCCTGTCCCCCACGCCTCCCCCCGGCAACTTTATTGCGATAATCTGACGCGAAGTCCTGCACCCGGCTTGCCCGAAGGGAACGCGGCTCGTAACACGAGCACAGACGCTAGAGGAGGGAGTACCATGGCATACAAGGACGTGTACGAAGGCTGGAAGCGCGACCCTGAGGCCTTCTGGATGGAAGCGGCCCAGGCCATCGACTGGATCGAGCCCCCCTCGAAGGCCCTGTTCGACGACAAGGCCCCGATCTACGAATGGTTCGCCGACGCCAAGGTGAACGCCTGCTGGAACGCCGTCGACCGCCATGTCGAAGCCGGCCGCGGCAGCGAGATCGCGATCCAGCACGAGAGCCCGATCACCCACGCCACCAAGGGCATCACCTATGCCGAGCTGCAAAAGCGCGTCGCCTCCCTGGCCGGGGCACTGCGCATGCGCGGCGTGGAAAAGGGCGACCGGGTCATCATCTACATGCCGATGATCCCCGAGGCGCTGGAGGCGATGCTGGCCTGTGCCCGTCTGGGCGCGGTTCACTCAGTGGTCTTCGGCGGCTTTGCCGCCCATGAGCTGGCGGTCCGCATCGACGACTGCACGCCCAAGGCGATCATCGCCGCCTCCTGCGGGCTGGAGCCCAACCGGGTGGTTCATTACAAACCGCTGCTGGACGAGGCCATCGAGCTGGCCGAGCACAAGCCGGAATTCTGCGTCATTTTCCAGCGCGAACAGGAAGTCGCCAAGCTGATCGAGGGCCGCGATTTCAACTGGCACGGCTTCCAGTACGGGGTGAAACCGGCCGAATGCGTGCCGGTCGAGGGCAATCACCCGGCCTATATCCTCTATACCTCCGGCACCACTGGCCAGCCCAAGGGCGTGGTGCGCCACACCGCCGGCCATATCGTCGCCCTGCAATGGACGATGAAGAACATCTACAACATCGAGGCCGGCGACCGGTTCTGGGCCGCTTCGGACGTCGGCTGGGTCGTCGGGCACAGCTATATCTGCTACGGCCCGCTGCTGGCCGGCGCGATGACCATCGTCTTCGAAGGCAAGCCGGTGGGCACCCCCCACCCCGGCGTCTTCTGGCGGGTGATCCAGAACAACCGGGTCAAGAGCTTCTTCACTGCGCCGACCGCCCTGCGCGCCATCAAGCGCGAGGATCCGAACGGCGAGTGGATCAAACGCTATGCCAAGCACGAGCTGCAGGCGATCTTCCTCGCCGGCGAGCGCGCCGACCCCGATACCATCCAATGGGCGCAGAAGCATTTCGGGGTGCCGGTGATCGACCACTGGTGGCAGACCGAGACCGGCTGGGCGATCGCCGCCAACCCGCTGGGGATCGAGGAACTGCCGATCAAGCTCGGCTCGCCCTCGGTGCCGATGCCGGGTTATGACGTGCAGGTGCTGGACGACGCCGGCCACCCGGTTCCCGCGGGAGAGCTCGGCGCCATCGCCATCAAGCTGCCGCTGCCGCCGGGCACGCTGCCGACGCTGTGGAATGCCGAGGAGCGCTTCCGCAAGAGCTATCTCGATACCTTCCCCGGCTATTACGAGACCGGCGATGCCGGCATGATCGACGAGGATGGCTATCTCTACATCATGGCGCGCACCGATGACGTCATCAACGTCGCCGGCCACCGCCTGTCGACCGGCGCGATGGAAGAGGTTCTCGCCTCGCATCCCGACGTCGCCGAATGCGCGGTGATCGGCGCCTCGGACGCGCTGAAGGGACAGACGCCGCTGGGCTTCCTTATCCTGTCGGCCGGGGTGAACCGCGATCACGCCGAGATCGTCAAGGAATGCGTCACGCTGGTGCGCGACCAGATCGGCCCGGTGGCCGCCTTCAAGCTGGCCGTGGTGGTCGACCGCCTGCCCAAGACCCGTTCGGGCAAGATCCTGCGCGGCACCATGGTCTCCATCGCCGACAGCAAACCCTACAAGATGCCGGCAACCATCGACGATCCCGCCGTGCTCGACGAAATCAAGGTCGCGCTGCAGACCATCGGCTACGCCAAGGACTGATACGCCTGGCCCGGGGCGCCCTGCCTTTAGGCGCCCCGGTGGGCGGAGCCGCGAATCCGCAAAGCTCCGCTTGCACTCTCCCCGCCCGGGCTTAGGCTGCCCCGTGCAGGAGAGTTACATATGTCAAACAAAGATCTCTGGCGCCTGAGCGCCACCGAAACCGCCGCCCGGACCACTGCCGGCGATATCACCGCCACGGCCGCCGTCGACGCCGCCATCGCCCGGATGGAGACGGTGAACCCGGCGCTGAATGCCGTCGTGGTCAGCCTGGCCGAGTCCGCGCGCGCACGTGCCGCCGCGCTGGACAAGGCCCGCGCCGACGGCGCCCCCTGCGGCCCGCTGCACGGCGTGCCGGTGACCATCAAGATCAACGTCGATCAGGCCGGAGAGGCCACCTCGAACGGGGTGGTCGCTCTCAAGGACATGATCGCGCCGGCGAATGCGCCGCTGGTCGACAATCTGCTCAACGCCGGGGCAGTGGTGATCGGGCGCACCAATACGCCGGAATTCTCGTTTCGCGCCGACACCGACAACCCGCTGCACGGCCGCACCCGCAACCCCTGGGGCGATCACCTGTCGCCGGGCGGGTCCTCCGGCGGGGCGGGCTCGGCGGTGGCGGCCGGCATCGGCGCCCTCGCCCATGGCAACGATATCGGCGGCTCGCTGCGATTTCCCGCCGCCGCCAACGGCGTCGTGACGATCAAGCCGGGCATGGGCCGGGTGCCGGCCTATAACCCCAGCCAGACCGCCGAGCGGGGCATGCTGTCCCAGGCGATGTCGGTGCAGGGGCTGATCGCGCGCAGCGCCGCGGATCTGCATCTGTCGATGCCGTCGATGATCCGGACCGACCCGCGCGATCCCTATCACGTGCCGCTGGACTGGAAAGGGGCGCCGCTCGACGGGCCGATCAAGGTCGGCTTCACCAAGGAGACCTATGAGTTCGACCTGCACCCGGAGGTGTCCCGCGCCCTCGATCTGGCGCGCGACGCGCTGGTCGATGCCGGCTATCAGGTCGAGGAGGTGGAGCCGCCGATGCTGCGCGAGATCGGCATCGAGGGCTATCGCACCCTGATGGGCGAGGCCAAGGCGCTGATGGAAGCCGATATCCGCGCCAAGGGCTCTGCCACCATCCAGGCCGTCTTCGACGAATATTACGCCCAGTTCCCGCCCTACGAGGGCACCGAGCTGCTGCAGATGATGGCCAAGCGCAGCTATTACGCCCGGGTCTGGTCCGAGTTCCTCGCAACCTATCCGCTGGTCCTCACGCCCTTCCTGCCGCAGCCCTTCTTCCGCCCCGACCGCGATACCGAAGGGGCCGAGGGCATGCGCGAAGTGATGGGAGGATCGCTCTGGTCCTATTCGATGAACTACATCGGGCTGCCCGCGGCCAACGTCCCGGCCCTGCTGGCGGATCTGCCGGCGGGCCCGACCCCGGTGAACGTGCAGATCGTCGCCCGCCGCTGGCGCGAGGATCTGGCAGTCGACGCCAGCATCGCCATCGAATCCCGTCTCGATACGCTGAGCGAGGCGCTCTGGTCCCGGATGGGCTGAGCCGCAAAAATTCGGGCGCGGGGCTCACTCACTCCCCCGCGCCCGGAGCTTTTGAAATTGACCTTCACCTCAATTGAACTCCGGTCCCACTCACGCGAAACCGGTATCCGCTTAGCAGATGGTGATATTCTACCATCCTCACCGCGTCGTTTCTGTGAAGGAGATCATAGACAGACTTGGCACGATCTGTCTTTGTCGGCGCCGGGAAGGCACCATCGTCTCAGGTGAACTGCTCCGAGATCAGACGCTCTTCCAGCCCGTGGCCCGGATCGAACAGGATCCGATGGCGCACCTTCGGCTCCGAGCGGATTTCCACCCAGTCGATGTCCATGATCGAGATGGAATCAGCATCCGCCATCACCGGGCGTTTTTCCGGTTCCAGCACGTCGAAACGCACCTTGGCGGTCTTCGGCAGCAGCGCCCCGCGCCAGCGGCGCGGCCGGAACGCGGCGATCGCGGTCAGCGCCAGCACATCCGACCCGATCGGCAGGATCGGCCCATGCGCCGAATAATTGTAGGCCGTCGAGCCCGCCGGGGTCGACAGCAGCGCGCCGTCGCAGACCAGTTCGGCCAGCCTGAGCCGACCGTCGACGCTGATCTTCAGCTTCGCCGCCTGCGGCCCGGCCCGGAGCAGCGAGACCTCGTTGATCGCCAGCGCCTCGTGCCGCCGGCCTTCCCGGTCCACCGCCACCATCGCCAGCGGATTGATGATCTCCTCCTCGGCGGCGGCCAGCCGGGTTTTCAGATCGTCCTCGCTGTATTCATTCATCAAAAAGCCGATGGTGCCGCGATTCATCCCGTAGACCGGCGCCGACAGCCCCGCCGTCGCATGCAGCGTGCGCAGCATGAACCCGTCGCCCCCCAGCGCCACGATCACATCGGCCGCCTCTGGGGTGACATCGCCATAGCGTCCGATCAGCTCGGTACGCGCCGCCTGCGCCACCGGCGCCTGACTGGCCAGGAACGCGATTTTCAGAGTCATGGCAGGGGTTTCCGGTGTTGCGCAATCGGTTCCGAAACAAACATACCTTTCCCGTCTTGACCAGCCTTGCCGCCGCATCCCGCCGAAACGTCGCATTCCGGGCTTTTCGTAGCCCCGCCTTTCCAGTAGGAACGCCGCCATCCACCGCAGATGATGGGAGTTACCATGAGCGCGCCCAGTGAGACCGGCTTTTTCACCCAAACCCTCGCCGACCGCGATCCCGAGATCGCCAAGGCCATCGGCCTTGAGCTGGGCCGCCAGCGCGACGAGATCGAGCTGATCGCCAGCGAGAACATCGTCAGCGCCGCCGTGCTTGAAGCACAGGGCTCGATCATGACCAACAAATATGCCGAAGGCTACCCCGGCAAGCGCTATTACGGCGGCTGCCAGTTCGTCGATATCGCCGAACAGCTGGCGATCGACCGGGCCAAACAGCTCTTCGGTTGTGACTTTGCCAACGTGCAGCCGAACTCCGGCAGTCAGGCCAACCAGGGCGTGTTCCAGGCGCTGATCCAGCCCGGCGACACCATCCTGGGGATGAGCCTCGACGCCGGCGGCCACCTGACCCACGGCGCCAAGCCGAACCAGTCGGGCAAATGGTTCCACGCGGTGCAATACGGCGTGCGCCAGCAGGACCAGCGGATCGACTACGACCAGATCCGCGAACTGGCCCAGGAAAACAAACCGAAGCTGATCGTCGCCGGCGGCTCGGCCATCCCGCGCCAGGTGGATTTCGCCAAGATGCGCGAGATCGCCGACGAGATCGGCGCCTACCTGATGGTCGACATGGCGCATTTCGCCGGTCTGGTCGCCGGGGGTCAGCACCCCTCGCCCTTCCCGCATGCCCATGTGGTCACCACCACCACCCACAAGACCCTGCGCGGTCCCCGTGGCGGCATGATCCTGACCAATGACGAGGCGATCGCCAAGAAGATCAACTCGGCCATCTTCCCCGGCATCCAGGGCGGCCCGCTGATGCATGTGATCGCCGCCAAGGCGGTGGCCTTCGGCGAGGCACTGCGCCCCGAGTTCAAGGATTACGCCGCGCAGGTGGTCAAGAACGCCCAGGCGCTCGGCGATCAGCTGATGAAGGGCGGTCTCGACCTCGTCACCGGCGGTACCGATACCCATGTGCTGCTGGTCGACCTGCGCCCCAAAGGCGTGAAGGGCAATGAGACCGAGAAGGCGCTGGAACGCGCCCATATCACCTGCAACAAGAACGGCGTGCCCTTCGATCCGGAAAAACCCACCGTCACCTCGGGTGTGCGGCTCGGCTCCCCCGCCGGCACCACCCGCGGCTTCAAGGAGGCCGAGTTCCGCCAAATCGCCGACTGGATCATCGAGGTTGTCGACGGGCTTGCCGCCAATGGCGCCGAAGGCAATGCCGAGGTCGAGGAAAAGGTCAAAGCCGAAGTGGCCGCGCTCTGCGCCCGCTTCCCGCTCTACCCCGCGCTCTGATCCGCATCGCGGTCAGGTTTCAGACGGCCGTCCTCCCGGGGGCGGCCGTTTCGCGTTGCCGGCGCCCTACCCCGGAGAGACCGCCCCGGTCCTTTTCTGGCTGAAAATATCCTCGCCGAAGGCCCGTGCCAAAGGCGCGGTCAGAGAAAGCCGCGCCAGCGCAGGACGACGATCAGAAGGGCGAACCACAGCAGGATATTGACCGCCAGCCCCCCCAGCATGCCCAGCCACCAGCCCAGACGCCGGTCGGCCAGATCGATGGCCTTCAGATGGCGGCCGACCTCATCGGCCGCCTGCCCCAGGTCGCCGGTCGCCAGCGTCAGCCGCAGCTTCGGATGATCGGCGAAGCGCTCGGCCGCGGCCAGCCGGTCGGCCTGGTGGCGGATGTGCCGGGGCAGATGCCGGCGCGCCGGTTTCAGCGCCGCCGTCAGGGTGCCGCCCTTCACCCCCAGCTTCTGATGCAGAAGCCGGGTGATCTCGGCGATACGGGTTTCGAGCGAAGCGGAATCGGTCACGGCAACGGGCCTCGGGCAGCGGCGAACCCGGGGAGAGTAGCGATGCCCGACGGCAGGCTCAATGCCCCGCGCGAAAGCGGCCTCCGCACAGGGGCGGCGCGCGATGGGGCTGGCGCGGCCGATCGCGCAGCGCTATCACCAAGGCCATGCTGAACACTATTCTTCACGGCACCCCCACCGCGGAGCCGCCGCTCCTGATCGCCCACGGGCTGTTCGGATCGGGCCGCAACTGGGGCGTCATCGCCAAACGCCTGTCGGACGAACGCCAGGTGATCGCCGTCGACATGCGCAACCACGGTCAGAGCCCGTGGTCGCCGCAGCACGGCTATGCCGATCTGGCCGCCGATCTGGCCGAGGTGATCGCCGCCCACGGCGGCCGGGCCGATGTGCTGGGCCATTCGATGGGCGGCAAGTCGGCGATGATGCTGGCGCTGGGGCATGGCGATCTGGTCCGCAAGCTCATCATCGGCGACATCGCCCCGGTGGCCTATGGCCACAGCCAGGCCCATCATATCACCGCGATGCGAGCGGTGGATTTCAGCACGGTGGAACGCCGCTCGGACGCAGAAGCGCAGCTGGCCGCCCAGGGGGTGGAGAAGGCGCTGCAGAGCTTCTTCACCCAGTCGCTCGACCTCAAGGACAGGCGCTGGCGGCTGAACCTCGATGTGCTCGAAGCCGAGATGCCGAAGATCCTCTCCTTCCCAGAGGTCACCGGGCATTGGGACGGCCCGGCGCTGTTTCTCTCCGGGGCCGAGTCGGATTACGTCAAGCCGGAGTACCGACCCAAGATCCGGGCGCTGTTTCCGAACGCACGTTTTGCCAAGCTGGCCGGCGCCGGCCATTGGCTGCACGCGGACAAGCCGCGGGAGTTCGAGGCGACAGTGCGCGCCTTTCTGAACGCCTGAGTGTCGCCCCCAAAGAGGGGCGACGCGCGCGCCGCAGGCGGCGCGCCAGACCGGTCACATGCCGGGATCGACCGGCTCCACCATCGGGCCGCCGGCGTCTTTCCAGCCTTCCAGCCCGCCCATGTTGTAGACCTCGGCATAGCCCATGTCCTTCAGCAGCTTGCCGGCCAGCGCCGCGCGCCCGCCAGAGGCGCAATGCACCACGATGGGACGGTCGGTTCTCAGTTCCGGATCGTGGAACTGGCTGCCTTGGCTGGCACGGAAATCCAGCATGCCGCGCGGGATGTGATGCGCCCCCAGCGCATGACCCGATTTCTGCAGCTCGGGCGCATCGCGCACATCCAGCAGCAGTGCGCCCCCGGCGACCAGCTCCTGCGCCTTGGTGCCATCGATACGCGGCACCGCCGCATTGGCGGCATCCATCAGATCCTGCAACGTTACGGCCATATCCGGTCCACTCCTCTCTTCGATGTTTCGGCTGTCCTTCTGACTATCAGACGGACCGCCCCGCGTCTGCGGCAAAGATATTTCTCGCCTGCGACAAAACCACGACGGCCCAAAGCGCAGGCAGGGTCGGGCCCGCCCGCCGCCCTCAGTCCGCGCCCCCGGCGGTGCGCAGTGGCCCGTCTTCCTTGACCGCCTGCATGGCCACATAGGTCGAGGTGCCGGCAACATGCGGCAGGGTGGAGATCTTCTCTGCCAGCACCCGCCGGTAATCCGACATCGACCGGGTGCGCACCTTCATCAGATAATCGAAATTGCCAGCGATCAGATGCACCTGCTCGATCTCGCCGATCCGGGCGACCGCGGCGTTGAAGGCGGCCAGGGCCGCTTCGCGGGTGTCGGTCAGCCGCACCTCGACAAAGGCGATGTGATCGAGGCCGAGCCGGATCGGATCGACCAGCGCGCGATAGCCGGTGATGATCCCCTCCGCCTCCAGCCGCCGCAGCCGCGCCTGGGTTGGCGATTTCGACAGGCCGATCCGGCGAGCGAGATCGGCGATGGACAGCCGCCCCTCCTCGGTCAGAACGTCCAGAATCGCCTGATCGAACCGGTCCAGATCAGGAAAGTTCATTTGCATTGAAAATTTCCAAATTTTCAGATCATATGGCTGCAGATATCAAATCATCGGGCAAATGTCCCGATAATCCGGATGTATGAAGGCGGAAATGCATCGGAGCCCGCCATGACCACCCTCGATCCCGCAACGATCCACCAGATCGACGCCCAGACCTATGCCGACCCGCAGCAGCTGCTGCCGCAGCTGATCGCTCAGGCCGATCTCTCCGACAGCGACCGCGCCGAGATCTGCGCCGATGCCGCGCAGCTGGTCCGCGAGATCCGCTCCAGCGCTGCGCCGGGGCTGATGGAGGTGTTTCTGGCCGAATACGGGCTCTCCACCGATGAGGGGATCGCGCTGATGTGCCTCGCCGAGGCGCTGCTCAGGGTGCCGGATGCCGAGACCATCGACGCGCTGATCGAGGACAAGATCGCCCCCAGCGACTGGGCGCGGCACATGGGCCATTCCAGCTCCCCGCTGGTCAATGCCTCCACCTGGGCGCTGATGCTGACCGGCCGGGTGCTGGACGACCGCCGCCCCAGCCCGGTCCGGGCGCTGAAAGGCGCGATCAAGCGGCTGGGAGAACCGGTGATCCGCACCGCCGTCGGCCGGGCGATGAAGGAAATGGGCCGGCAGTTCGTGCTGGGCGAGACCATCGTCGCGGCGATGAAACGGGCCGAGGTCATGCAGGCCAGGGGCTTCACCTATTCCTACGACATGCTGGGAGAGGCGGCCCGGACCGAGGCCGACGCCGCCCGCTATCACCTGTCCTATTCTCGCGCCATCACCGCGATCGCGGAGGCCTGCAGCCATAACGACATCCGCGACAACCCGGGCATTTCGGTCAAGCTCTCGGCGCTGCATCCGCGGTACGAGGTGGCGCAGCGCGCCAATGTGATGGACACCCTGGTGCCGCGCCTGCGGGCGCTGGCGCTGCTGGCCAAGGCGGCCAACATGGGGCTGAACGTCGACGCGGAAGAGGCCGACCGGCTGACGCTGTCGCTGGAGGTGATCGACCAGGTGCTGGCAGAACCGGCGCTGGCCGGCTGGGACGGTTTCGGTGTGGTGGTCCAGGCCTACGGGCCGCGCACCGGGGTGACGATCGACACGCTCTACCGGATGGCAGAGCGGCACGACCGCAGGATCATGGTGCGGCTGGTCAAGGGTGCCTATTGGGACACCGAGGTGAAGCGCGCCCAGGTGATGGGGATGGCCGGCTTTCCGGTCTTCACCCAGAAGGCGGCCACCGATGTCTCCTATATCGCCAATGCCCGCAAGCTGCTGGGGATGACGGACCGGATCTATCCCCAGTTCGCCGGCCACAACGCCCATACCGTCAGCGCGATCCTGCACATGGCGGGCGACCGGCCGTTCGAATTCCAGCGACTGCACGGCATGGGCGAGACCCTGCACGATCTGGTCAAGGCGCGCCACGGCCACCGCTGCCGCATCTATGCGCCGGTGGGGGCGCATCGGGATCTGCTGGCCTATCTGGTGCGGCGGCTGTTGGAAAACGGCGCCAACTCATCCTTCGTCAATCAGATCGTCGATGACAGCGTGCCGCCGGAAACCGTCGCCGCCGACCCGTTCGAAGCGATCGCGGCCCCCACCCCATCGCTGCCCAACGGCACCGCGCTGTTCCAGCCGGAACGGCGCAATTCCCGCGGCTTCGATCTGCATCACCGGCCGACGCTGGAGACGATCGAGGCTGCCCGCGCGCCTTTCGCCGATCATCGCTGGACCGCCGCGCCACTGCTGGCCGGCCCGGCCGCGCCGATGCCGCCACAGCCAGTCGCCAACCCGGGCCGGCCCGACGATCAGCCCGGCACCGTCGCCTGCGCCAGCCCGGCAGATGTGGAAACCGCGCTGAGCCGCGCCCGGCCCTGGGACGCGCCGGCGGCGGACCGGGCGGCGGTACTCACCCGCGCCTCCGATCTTTACGAGGCGCATTTCGGCGAGATCTTCGCGCTTCTCGCCCGCGAGGCCGGCAAAGGCCTGCCCGACGCGGTGGCAGAGCTGCGCGAGGCGGTGGATTTCCTGCGCTACTACGCCACCCATATGCCCGATGCGGCGCCGGTGGGGAGCTTCACCTGCATCAGCCCGTGGAACTTCCCGCTGGCGATTTTCACCGGCCAGATCGCCGCGGCGCTCGCCACCGGTAACGCGGTTCTGGCGAAGCCCGCCGAGCAGACGCCGTTGATCGCCCATCGCGCGGTGGAACTTCTGCACGAGGCCGGCGTTCCGCGCAGCGCGCTGCAGCTGCTGCCGGGCTTCGGCGATATCGGTGCCGCGCTCACTTCCGATCCGCGGGTGGGCGGCGTTGCCTTCACCGGCTCCACCGACACCGCGCTGAAGATCCGCGCCACCATGGCCAATGCGCTCGCCCCCGGGGCGCCGCTGATCGCCGAGACCGGCGGGCTGAACGCGATGATCGTCGATTCCACCGCCCTGCCGGAACAGGCGGTGCAGGCGATTGTCGAGAGCGCCTTTCAATCCGCCGGTCAGCGCTGTTCCGCGCTGCGCTGCCTCTATGTGCAGGAAGAGATCGCCGACGATCTGCTGAGCATGCTGAAAGGCGCCATGGCGGTGCTGCGACTGGGCGACCCCTGGCAGCTTTCCACCGATGTGGGACCGGTGATCGACGCCGAGGCGCTGGCCGATATCGCAACCCATATCGACCGCGCCCGCGCCAGGGGGCGGGTGCTGGAGGAACTGCGCGTGCCGCAGGGCGGCACCTTCGTATCTCCGACTCTGATCTCGGTCGATGGCATCGGCGATCTGGAAAAAGAAATCTTCGGCCCGGTTCTGCATGTCGCCCGCTTCCGCGCCGGCGATCTGGACCGGGTGATCGACGAGATCAACGCCACCGGCTACGGGCTGACCTTCGGACTGCAGACCCGGATCGACGACCGTGTCCAGCATGTGACCGAGCGGCTGCAGGCCGGCAATATCTATGTCAACCGCAACCAGATCGGCGCCATCGTCGGCAGCCAGCCGTTTGGCGGCGAGGGGATGAGCGGCACCGGTCCCAAGGCGGGCGGGCCGAATTATCTGCCGCGGTTCTGCGCCCTGCCCCGTGAGCGGGCGGACGAAACCTGGGCCGGGGCAATGGCCGATTTGCCGACGCCAGCCGGCGCCGCGGGCCCCGCCAGCTCCATCACCCTGCCCGGCCCGACCGGGGAATCGAACCGGCTGATGCTGGTGGCGCGGCCGCCGCTCCTCTGCCTCGGGCCCGGTGCGACCGCGGCGGAGGCGCAAGCCCGCGCGGTCGAGGATCTGGGCGGCCGGGCGATCCGCGCCAGCGGCGACATCGATCCCGCACGGCTGGAGACGGCGGCGGAAATCGGCGGCGTGCTCTGGTGGGGGGATGACGCGACGGCCCGGCGGATCGAGCTGGCGCTGGCCCGGCGGCAAGGTCCGATCGTGCCTCTGATCGCCGGGCGCCCCGATGTGGCCCGGGTGCGCGGCGAACGCCATATCTGCGTCGACACCACCGCCGCCGGCGGCAATGCCGCCCTGCTCGGCGGCATGAGCTGACAGCACCCGGCCCGGTTCGGACAGAGCGGCGGAGACCCTCCGCCTATCGCCACCGATCCGCCGCGAGGAGGTATCCGGCCCTCGGGCCGCGAAGGTCACGCGGCGGCCGTCTCACCGGGACCGCGCCCCGGGAACAGCAGCGCCGCGGTCAGTCCAGAACCTCGACGACAACGAAGCGTTCCCAGACCACCTGCATGTCCTGGGAAAACCCGCCGTTCCGGGCGAAATACCCGCTGTGCCCTTCCTGCCAGCCGGCCAGGCTGTCGTCCTCACCCTCCGCCAGGGCCATCGCCTCGCTCACCTCATCGAACCGGCACTGGATGATCTCCACCGTCTCGATGACCAGCGCCGGGGCACCGTTCCAGGTCAGCGCGATATCGCGCCGCCCGACGACCGGCATGGGCTCCCCCGCCTGATAGTCCCGCAGGGCGCCGCAGGTGGCGACTTTCCTTCCGGCACGGACGAGGGCGAGCAGCGCATTGCACAAGGCGGCACTGTCACCAAATCTGAACGTTTCAGCCCCGGGGTAGCGCTGTTTAAGCGCGGCAAGCGTTTCCGGCACAGAGGCGGACCTTTCCCTTTGTTCCCTCCCGGACTGTGCACATTCCGCCCTGTCCCCGCAGCCCGAAAACGGGGGCTGTTTCCACCAGGGCGGTCCCGCGCGTCCGCCGGCGGCCCTTCGCCGGCAGGCGGCGACATCCGCCCGGCGCGGCGGCAGGCGCTTGACCTTGGCAGGCTTTGCCCGCAGCCTCGGCCCCATGTTTCCGATCCGCGATCACAACCCTTCCCGGAGCACGCCCTATGTCGTTTACGCGCTGATCGCGCTGAACGCGGCGATCTTCTTCAGCTACTGGACGCTGCCGGAACGGCAGATCATGCAGACGGTGTTCCTGCCCTATGCGCTGTTCCCGGTCCGGCTGAGCTATGGCGAAGGCTATGCGACGCTGATCACCTCTACCTTTCTGCATGGCGGGCTGATGCATCTGGCCGGCAACATGCTGTTTCTGTGGATCTTCGGCGACAATCTGGAAGATCAGATGGGTCATGTGGGGTTCTTGCTGTTCTACCTCGCCTGCGGCACCGGCGCCGGGCTGATCCACGTGGCGGCCGCCCCCGGATCCCAGGTGCCGACGGTCGGCGCCTCCGGCGCCATCGCCGGGGTGATGGGCGGCTACCTGCTGCTCTACCCCAGGGCGCGGGTCGATATCCTGCTGATCCTGATCATCTTCTTCCGCATCTTCACCGTCCCGGCCTGGCTGATGCTGGGGCTCTGGCTTGCCATGCAGTTCATCGGCGGGCTGGAGGCCGACCCGACCCAGGGCGGGGTCGCCTATTGGGCGCATACCGGCGGTTTCGCGGTGGGGCTGATCCTGACGCTGCCGCTGTGGCTGCGCCGCGGCGGCCCTGGTTTCTGGGCCGCACAGCGGGGCCAGCCCGCCAATCCCGCCGCCCGCTACCGCTATGGCACCAGCCACATCCCAAAGGTTCCGAGACGCCGATGACCGAATTCAGCACCACCCCCGAAACCCGGCTGGCCCGCTGCCATTGCGGCGCCGTCGTGATCGAGGCCTATCTGCCCGAAGGGCTGGCCTCGGCGCGGCGCTGCGACTGTTCGCTCTGCCGCCGGCGCGGACCCGGCGCGGTCACCGCGCTGACCGCAAGGCTCAAGGTGCTACAGGGCGAGGAAGCCCTCGGCGTCTATACCTGGGGCACCCATACGGCGCGGCATTATTTCTGCAAGACCTGCGGCATCTATACCCACCACCAACGGCGGTCGGATCCGGCGGAATGCGGGGTCAACATCGGCTGTCTCGACGGCATCACGCCGCGCGACTTCGCCGATATCCCCTGGACAGACGGGATCAACTACCGGCTCGACGGCCCGAACTGAGCCGTCGTCCTGCCGGGCAGTTCCCGGCGCGTCCGCAGGCTCAGCCGCGAATGACCTTGGAGAAGGCGTTGAAGATCGGCTCGTTGGCACAAATCACCTCGCCGTCGTCGAGGATGCGTCCCTCCGGATCGATCGGCTGGACAAGACCGCCCGCCTCGCTCACCAGCAGGGTACCGGCGGCCAGATCCCAAGGGTTCAGACGGCGTTCCCAGAACCCGTCGTAGCGACCGGCGGCGACATAGGCCAGATCGAGCGCAGCCGCGCCCCAGCGGCGCACCCCGGCACAGACCGGCAACAGGCGCGCTAGATCCTGCAGCGTCGCCGGCAGATCGCTGCGGCCGCCGAACGGCAGGCCGGTGGCGAAGATCGCCTCGATCATCCGGTTGCGGCCCGACACCCGCAGGCGGCTTTCGTTCATCCAGGCACCCGCGCCCTTTTCGGCAAAGAACATCTCGTCCTTGGCAGCGTCATAGACCACACCGGCGACGATCTTGCCCTTGTGCTCCAGCGCGATGGAGATCGCCCAATGCGGCAGGCCGTGCAGGAAGTTGGTGGTGCCGTCCAGCGGATCGACGATCCAGCGCCGGGTCGGATCCTCGCCCGGGGTTTCGCCGCCCTCTTCGGCCAGCCAGCCGTAGGTCGGGCGCGCGCCCATCAGTTCGTCCTTCAGGATCGCTTCGGCGGCCAGATCGGCCTTCGACACGAAGTCGCCGGCGCCCTTCATCGAGACCTGGAGGTTCTCCACCTCGCGGAAGTCCTTGACCAGCGACCGCCCCGCCTTGCGTGCGGCTTTGATCATGATGTTGAGGTTGGCGCTGCCAATCATGGTTCCGGCTCCTGTCTCGGTCGGGGTGCGCCGGGTGCGGCGCGGGCACAGTCTGGGGGTCGTTCGGCGGATCCTGAGGATCAGATCGCGCGTATACGCGCGGGAGACAGGCTTGCCAACCGCAAAACACCGCAAAACAAGGCGATCGCATGGCATCTCTGCCGTTACGTCAGAACCCGGCCGGCTTGCCAACAGGGACGTCCGGCGCCACCGTGCCGTCGACATCGCGCGAAGAGGAGACGCCGAAATGACCGAACAGATGTACCGCGTGGCCCTGGCCAGCCGCCCCCAGGGGGCCCCGGCCGCAGAGAACTTCCGCTATGAAGCCGTCCCGATGCCCGAACCCGCCGAGGGCGAGGTGCTGGTGCGGGTGCACTACATGTCGCTCGATCCGTACATGCGCGGGCGGATGGACGACGCCAAATCCTATGCCGCGCCGGTGCCGATCGGCGGCACCATGGAGGCTGGCGGCGTCGGTGAGGTCATCGCCTCGAAAAGCGCCGCCTTCCAGCCCGGCGATTTCGCCTTCGGCATGTTCGGCTGGGCGACCCATGGCTGCCTGCCGGCCAAGATGCTGC
Organism: Pseudodonghicola flavimaris; assembly: GCF_030164425.1. GTDB lineage: Bacteria > Pseudomonadota > Alphaproteobacteria > Rhodobacterales > Rhodobacteraceae > Pseudodonghicola > Pseudodonghicola flavimaris. The sequence goes on from NZ_JASNJD010000020.1 coordinate 62,129, forward strand.
GCAAGATCGACCCGGCCCAGGCGCCGATCACCACGGCGCTGGGGGTTCTGGGGATGCCGGGCTTCACCGGCTGGCACGGGCTGACCGCCTATGGCCAGCCCAAGGCCGGTGAAACCCTGGTGGTCGCCGCCGCAACCGGGCCGGTGGGCTCGATGGTGGGTCAGGTGGCGCGGCTGGCCGGGCTGCGCACCGTTGGCATCGCCGGCGGCGCCGACAAATGCAAGATGGCGACCGAGACTTTCGGGTTCGATGTCTGCCTCGACCACCGCGCCTATGACAGCGCCCGCGACCTGCGCGCCGCCCTGTCCGAGGCCTGCCCGGACGGTATCGACATCTATTTCGAGAATGTCGGCGGCAAGGTGCTGGAGGCAGTGATCCCGCTGATGAACAACTTCGGCCGCATCCCGATCTGCGGCATGATCGCCTGGTACGATGCCGGCGCGCTCGGCGCCGGGGCTGCCGCCGAGGGGCTGACCGCCCCGGCGCTGTGGCGCAATATCCTGGTGAAATTCCTGTCGGTGCAGGGCTTCATCATCTCCAACCACTACGACCGCTATGGCAGCTTCCTGAAAGAGATCGCGCCGAAGGTGGCCTCCGGCGAGATCGCCTATGTCGAGGATGTCGCCGAAGGACTGGAAAACGCGCCGGCCACCTTCATGGCTATGCTGAAGGGCGGCAACCACGGCAAGCAGATCGTCAAGCTGATCTGAGCCGCCGCCGCTCCGGGCTCAGAGGCCCAGAACCGCAGCGACCTCCCCGGGCGACACCGCGCCCGGGGCAATCCCCTCGCGCAACATCCGCGCCCCCAGGGCCGCCAGATAGCCGTTCACCGGCGCCTCGATCCCGTTCAGACGCCCGATCAGCGCGATTTCCCCGTTCAGATAATCGGTCTCGATCGACCCCGCGCCGCGCGCCAGGCTCTGCGCGGTCGAGGTTCCGGCCCGGCCGACCCCTTCGACCGGCGCCATCTGCATGAACTCCTTGCGGCGCGGATCGGCGAGGCCGACATCCTGCCAGCCGATACCGGCCGCCTGCAGCACCTGCCGTGCCTCGGCCCGGGCAGCCTCGGCCAGCCGGTCGGTCAGATCGCCGTCCCCCAGCGCCGCCTCACAGATATTGCGCAGGTTCAGCAGCAGCTTGCCGTATTTGCTCGCCATCACATCGGTGGCCACGAAGGCCGCGAAATTGCCTCGGTTGAGCGCGCCCGCCAGCGCCTCATCTGCGGCATCGGCCCCGCCCGGATAGCGACCGAGATCGAAGATCCCCATCCGCGGCCCGGCGAAGATCGCCACTTCGCCCGGCACGGTGAACTGCGACGGAGACATCACCGTCATGCCATGGACATTCGGAAACAACCTCAGCGCCGCGCGTTCGTTTGCCACCCCGTTCTGGGCGCAGAACAGCGGCTGATCGCTCAACCCCGCCGCCCGCAGCTGGCCCAGCGCCGCCGCCGTGTCCTGCCCCTTGACCGTCAGGATCACCACATCCTCGGGCGTCAGAGCGATGTCGGACGGATCGGCGACACAGTCGAACCGCGTGTGTTCCACCCAACCCGGCCCCCGCAGGGTGAGCCCGCCGCTCCGCAGCGCCTCCAGCTGGGCACCACGGGCAATACCCACGACCTCCTGGCCGCTCAGCGCAAGGCCGCCCGCAATGACGCCGCCGATGGCGCCGACCCCATGAACGATGACACGCATGATAATCCTTTCCGATCGTCTCGATGATGTCCGCCCCGGAGACCCGCTGTCCCGGTCCCGGCGGTCTCAGGCCTGTTGCAGCTTGCGCGCTTCCTGCCGGGCCAGCGTGATCAGCTCGCGCATGAAGGGCTTGTCGCGATCCTCGTCGCGCACGGCGGCATAGAGGCCGCGGGTGATCCCCGCCTCTGTCAGCGGCCGAGTGACATAGTCGGAACTGTATTTGACCTCGCGCACCACCCAGTCCGGCAGCACCGAAACCCCGCGGTTCGACACCACCAGCAGCAGGATCATCGCCGTCAGCTCCACCTGCCGCACCGCCGCCGGTTCCACCTTGGCCGGCCCCAGCAGCTGGCTGAAGATATCCAGCCGCGACCGTTCCACCGGATAGGTGATCAGGGTCTGATCGCGGAAATCCTCCGCGTCGATCCAGGGTTTCGCCGCCAGCGGGTGCGAGGCGGCGGCCACGAAAACCGGCGCGTAATCGAACAGTTCGATGAATTCCACCCCCGGCAGCACCTCCGGATCGGAGGAGACCACCAGGTCCACCTCCCCCTTCAGCAGCGCCGGCAGCGCGTCGAAGGCCAGCCCCGGACGGATATCGACATCGACATCGGGCCAGCTGCGGCGAAAGCTCTCCAGCACCGGGAACAGCCATTCGAAACAGGCATGACATTCGATCGCGATATGCAGCCGCCCGGCGCGGCCGCTTTTCAGCGCCCCGAATTCCTTTTCCATCGCCTCGATCTGCGGCAGCACCTGTTCGGCCAGCCGCAACAGCCGCAGCCCCGCCGCCGACAGCCGCATCGGCTTCGATCTGCGCACGAACAGTTCGACCCCGGCCTGATCTTCCAGCCCCTTGATCTGATGGCTCAGCGCGCTCTGGGTGATGTGCAGCTGGTCGGCCGCCCGGGCCAGCCCGCCACAGTCGTGTATGGCCTTGATGGTCCGCAGATGGCGGAACTCCAGATGGAAACCCACAGTTTGACTCATGTTGTTGATGAGAATTATGAGTTTGTCTCACAATGGGGAATATGCGACAAGAGTGAAAATTTGAGGATAGACCCGTGACCACTCCTGTGACCCCCAAAGTGCCCGAAGTTTCGTTCGAATTCTTCCCGCCGCAGAATCTGGAAGGTTCCTTCCGGCTGTGGGACACGGTGCAATCGCTCGCACCGCTGGACCCGCGGTTCGTCTCCGTCACCTACGGGGCCGGCGGCACCACCCGTGACCTGACCCGCGATGCCGTGGCGACGCTGCACAAGTCCTCCGGCCTGAAGGTGGCGGCGCATCTGACCTGCGTCAACGCCACCCGGGAAGAGACCCTGACCATCGCCGACAGCTTCGCCAAGGCCGGCGTGACCGAGATCGTCGCGCTGCGTGGCGACCCGCCGAAAGGCGAAGGCAAGTTCACCCCCTACCCCGGCGGCTTTGCCAATTCGGTGGAGCTGATCGAGGCGCTGGCCGCCACCGGCCAGTTCTCGATCCGCGTCGGCTGCTATCCGGACGTCCATCCTGAGGCCGCCTCGGCCCAGGCCGATATCGACTGGCTGAAGCGCAAGCTGGACGCCGGCGCTGATGAGGCGCTGACCCAGTTCTTCTTCGAGGCGGAAACCTTCTTCCGCTTCCGCGACGCCTGCGAAAAGGCCGGTATCGACGGCAGCCGGATCACCCCCGGCATCCTGCCGATCGAGAACTGGAAGGGCGCCCGCAACTTCGCCCGCCGCTGCGGCACCCATATCCCGCAGTGGGTCGAGGAGGCCTTCGACAAGGCAGTGCGCGATGGCCGCGAGGATCTGCTGGCCACAGCGCTCTGCACCGAGCTTTGCAGCGATCTGCTGGCCGGCGGCGTCGAGCGGCTGCATTTCTACACGCTGAACCGGCCGGAACTGACCCGCGATGTCTGCCACGCCCTCGGCGTGACGCCGAAAGCGAACCTGCAGAACGTGGCGTAACGGCTTGTCCGCCCCCACCGGGATGCTAGCGTCCCGGCGCGAGGAGGAGGACATGCCATGAAATACGCCGAAAGCCTGGACGATCTGCTGAGCCCCGAAGAGCTGTCGAAGCTCTCGGGGCTCGAATTCATGGAGGCGATGCGCGACGGCCGACTGCCGGCACCGCCGATCTCCCGCACGCTGAACTATCGCCTGCATCAGATCGAAAAGGGCCGCGTGGTGTTCCGCGGCCGCCCCGGCTTCGATTTCACTAACCCGCTGGGCTCGGTCCACGGCGGCTGGTACGGCACGCTGCTGGACAGCTCCATGGCCTGCGCGGTGCAGACCATGGTCGATCGCGGCGCCACCTACACAACGCTGGAATACAAGATCAACATCCTGCGCCCGGTGCCGATCGGCGTGGAAGTCGACAGCATCGGCATCGCCGATCACGTCGGCCGCTCCACCGGCGTGGCCCATGGCGAAATCCGCGGCGTCGCCGACGACAAGCTCTATGCCACCGGCTCCACCACCTGCATCGTCATGCGCCTGCCTGGCTGAGCCCGCCCCCTGCCTGCTTCGACCTGGGTCCAAATATCCCGGGGGAGGCGCCAGAGGCGCCGGGGGCAGAGCCCCCCAACTCTCCCGGTCGCGGAGCCGCTGTCACCGGCAGCCCTCCTCTCGTCCGGGGACGTGTTCAGTGGCGTGTCGACGACAGGCTTTCATAGATCCGTTCGGAGGGATCGACGCCCACCACCCGCGGCTTGCGCAGCAGGAAGAGCTTGCCCCAGCCGCGCCAGGTCCCGACCGAGGGCGCCGTGGGGTCGGTGAAGAACCGCAACGCCCAGCCCTGCGGCAACGGCAAGCCGCAGCGTTCGGCCTGCTCCAGCATCCAGACCAGCGACATGTTGGCCAGCGGCCGGGCCACCTCATAGCCGCCCAACTGGCCGCCGATATCGCCATGGGCGCCACGGAACCAGACCTGTTCCACATGTCCCGGCCAGTCGCGCGATCCGGTCCACAGCACCGGCTCGAAGACCGCCCGGGTCTCATCCAGCGCCAGCGCGTGAAACCCGTTGCGGACCGAGGCGCCGAGGTGATGATTGTGAAAGGCGTGCCGCTCCTCCGTCAGCGTCCACAGGAACGGCAGCCGCAGCCCCAGCGCCTTGACGGTGTCCCAGACCCCGACCATCTCGATCTCCACCGACGGGTGGCAATGCGCCCGCGCAAAGGCCCGGGCGGCCGCGCTCAGCGGTGTCATCTCATAGTGACGATAGACGCTGCGGATGTTGCGCTCGGTGGCGCTCTCGGCACGCAGCAGCCCGACCTGATCGATCATCCCCGCCAGCGAGCGCACCGCATAGGCGCCGCGCGAATAGCCCATCAGATAGATCCGATCGCCGGGATGATAGCGCGAGGCGAGATAGCCATAGGCCCGGCGAATCTGCCGGTTGATGCCGCGCCCCATCACCACATCGGCGGTGGCGTGCCAATGCGGCCATTGCACTCCCGCCTCGTAATAGACCGAGACCCGCGCCCCCATCTCTCGACAGAGGCGATAGGTCGTTCCGGCATGCGTCTCATACCCCGGCTCCAGCGACGACATGGTGCCGTCGAGGATGATCACATGGGTCAGCGGGCCACGATATCGGGTCTCGGCAGAATGTTCCGACCGGAGCGGCCGGCTGAACCAGCCGAAGACCCGGTCACGCAGCCGCCTCAGCACCATCCTTCAGCAACTCCCACAGTTTCAGCGGCGTGAACGGCATGTCGGCCTGCCGCACCCCCAGGGGCCACAGCGCGTCCTGTACCGCATTGGCCGCAGCCGCCAGAGACCCGACGGTGCCCGCCTCGCCACAGCCCTTCATCCCCATCAGGTTGGCGGTGGAGGGCACCGGCTCAGAGGTGAATCCGATCATCGGCACATCCGCTGCCCGCGGCAAGGCGTAATCCATGAAGCTGGCGGTCAGAAGCTGACCGTCCTCGTCATAGACCACATGTTCGCAGAACACCTGTCCCAGCCCCTGCACGACACCGCCATGCACCTGACCTTCGGCCAGCAGTGGATTGATCAGATTGCCGAAATCGTCGACCACGGTATAGCGGTCCACATGCGCCCGGCCGGTTTCGGGATCGATCACCACCTCGGCGACATGGGCGCCGTTGGGATAGGACCGCCCGGGCAGCGTCGCCCGCGCCTCGTGCACCAGGAGATCGCTGCGCTGATCCTGCCGGGCCATCTCCGCCGCCTCGATCATCGTCGGGCTCAGGTTCGACCCCGGCGCGCGGAAACGTTCCTCGTCGAAGCCCACCGCCTCGGGGGTGACCCCCATCTTGTCGGCCAGATAGGGGGCGAAGGCCGCGATCATGGTATCCACCGCGGCCAGCGTCGCGGTGCTCTGGGTGGTGACCGACCGCGATCCGCCGGTGCCGCCGCCCTTGGCGATGCGGTCGCTGTCGCCCTGCACCACATGGATCAGATGCGCCGGGATCCCGGTCTGATCCGACAGGAACTGGGCATAAACCGTTTCGTGTCCCTGCCCGTTCGACTGGGTGCCGACATAGAGGTTGACCGTGCCGTCGTCGCAGAATTCGACCCGGGCGCCCTCGCTCGGATCGCCGAGGATACTTTCGATGTAATAGCACAGCCCCTGCCCGCGCAGCAGTCCGCGCGCCGCATCCGCCGCCGCCCGCGCCGCGAAACCGGCGGCATCGGCCTCCTGCTCCACCCGGCTCAGCACCTTGTCGAAATCGCCGACGTCATAGGTTTCGCCGGTAGCCGATGTATAGGGGAACCGCTCCGGCCGGATGAAGTTCTTGCGACGGAGCGTCCAGGGATCGGTGCCCAGCTCGCGCGCGGCGCGATCCATCACCCGTTCCAGCACATAGATCGCCTCCGGCCGGCCGGCGCCGCGATAGGCGTCCACCTGGGTGGTGTTGGTGTAATAGCCCTCCACCTGCAGCCAGGTGGTCTGCACGTCGTAGACCCCCATCAGCACGCGGGAGAACAGCCGCGTCTGGATCGCCTGGCCGAAGTTGGAATTATAGGCGCCGAGATTGCATCGGGTCCTGACCCGATAGGCGGTGATCCGGTGATCCGCATCGAAGGCCAGTTCGGCCAGCGACACCAGATCGCGGCCGCCGTGGTCCGACAGCATGGATTCGCTGCGATCGGCCATCCAGCGCACCGGACGGCCCAGCGTCCGCGCCGCCTGCGCCACCGCGAAATACTCCGGATAGGGTGCCGCCTTCATGCCGAAGCCGCCGCCGACATCCGGGTTGGTGACCCGCACGTCCGCCTTGTCGAGATTCAGTATCCGCGCCAGTTCGGCCTTCATGCCCCAGACCCCCTGGCCGCCGAAGGCCAGATGCAGCCGCTGCCCGTCCCATTCGGCGAAACAGCCGCGCGGCTCCATCGGGTTGACGATGATCCGGTTGTCGCCGACCTCCAGACTGACCATATGGGCGGCCTCGGCAAAGGCCGCCTCGGTCGCGGCCTCGTCCCCCTGCCCCCAGTCAAAGGCGCGGTTGTCGGGCGCCTCCGGGTGAATCGTCGCGCCCCCCGGCACCAGGTCCATCTTGGCCGGCAAATCCTCGATATCGAAGGTGATCATCTCCGAAGCGTCGCGTGCCTGGATCAGCGTCTCCGCCACGATCAGCACCATCGGCTCGCCGACATGGGTAACCTTCTCCTCCGCCAGCACCGGCCGATGCGGCGCCGCCGCTTTGGTTCCGTCGCGGTTGTCCAGCACCACGCCGGACATCCCGGCGGTGATCCCGGCGGCCTCCAGATCGGCGGCCGTCAGCACCAGATGCACCCCCTCGGCGGTGCGCGCATCCTCCACGTCCAGCGACACAATGGTGCCATGCGCCACCGGCGCGCGCAGAACATAGGCATGCAGCGCGCCCTCCGGCGCGATATCGTCGACATACCGTCCGTGCCCGGTCAACAGCCGCAGATCCTCCACCCGCGTAACCGGCTGGCTTTTCCCGAATTTCTCCATTGGCGCGCCTTTTCCTGCGAATTCTCCCGGGGCGAAGCCTAATCCGCCTGACCGGAAAGTCCACCCAGCCCCAGCACCGTCACCACATGACGCAGCCCATAACCGTTGAAGCCGGTCGACATGGCGATGGAATAGGCGCCCATCGCATCGAACAGCACATAGTCGCCCGGCATCGCATCGGACGGCAGCAGCAGCCCCTCGGGCAGGCGGTCGAGACTGTCGCAGGTCGGCCCGAAGACGCAGCGCGGCACCCTGAGCCCCTGGCGCGGCGTGCCCTCCGGGCTCAGCACCCGCACCCGCTCCGGCAGCCCCATGTCCCGCAGATCGATCAGCCCGCCGTAGATTCCATCGTTCAGGAACACCACCCGGCCATCGTCGCGCATCCCCTTGATCCGGGTCGCGAGGGTGAAAGCCTCCGCCACCATGGCCCGCCCCGGTTCGCAGATCAGCGCCGGCGCCGCGTCGCCGAAGGCGCGGGCCGTCGCCGCCCCGATGGCATCGAAGACCGCCTGCAGGTCCGGCGCGCGGCCCGACCGATGCGCGGCAAAGCCGCCGCCGACATTCAGCCGGGCGATCCGGACCCCCGCCTGTTCGGCAATCTGCGCCGCCACCTCGATATAGCGCACCCAGGCCTGCGGATCCTCGCATTGGGTGCCGGGATGGAAACACAGCGCCGGACGCCAGCCGGAGGCCGCGACCACCGCCAGCAGCTCTGCCGCGCGCGCCGGCGAGGCACCGGAGCGCTCCCCGAAGTCATAGGCCGCGCCGCCCACCGGCAGGGCGAACTGAACCGCCACCTCGGTACTGCGCGGCACCTCCTCCAGCTTGCGCAGCTCCGAAAGCTCATCAACCGACCAGCTGGCGGCGCGCATCTCGATCCCGGCCGTGACCTCGGCCGGACTGCGCACCGGGTTGTTGTAGTGCAGCACCGCCGCGGTATTGATTGCCCGCACCGCGCGCATTTCCGACGGGGAGGACACATCGAACCCCGCGATCCCGGCGGCATCGAGGTTCGACAGCACCTCGCTGCGCTCATTGGCCTTGACCGCATAGGTGACAAGCCCCGGAAACCCCTCCTGAAACCGCCGCGCCGTGCTCTGCAGCTCGTCCGGTGACAGGAACAGAACCGGATGATCGGGACGCATGCGCGTCAGGTAGGTCTCTGGTTCCACCCAGGGCGTCGCCAGATGTTTCACCGGATGTCCTCTCATCACATTTTCCCAACCTGACCTTGTTTTTCGTCGAAATCACGCTGAAATACGTCATAACGACAAGTATTTTTCGTCAGAGTGCCATAAATATTATGCAGATTGATACAAATGATCGCAAATTGCTTGCGCTCCTGCGCGAGAATGCGCGCAGGCCGGTCAGCGATCTCGCCCGCCGTCTCGACCTGCCGCGCACCACCGTCCAGACCCGGCTGGACCGGCTGGAACAGAGCGGCGTGATCGCCGGCTACACCCTGCGCACCGCCCCGATCGACGGCCCGCCGCTGCGCGCCACGGTGCTGCTGTCGCGCGCCCCGCGCAGCGGGCCTGCGGTGCTGGCGGCGCTGCGCGGGCTTCCCGGGATCGAAATGGTGCACACCACCTCCGGCCGGTTCGACCTGATGATCCAGATCGCCGCCCGGACCACCGCCGAACTGGAGGACCGGCTCGACCGGATCGGCGCGATCGACGGCGTCGAAAGCCTGGAGAGCCTGATTCACCTCAGCACCAGGATCGACCACGCCCCCTGAGCGCCGCCGCGGGGCTTTTTCTGGCCCGAAATGCCCCGGAGGAGCCGCCGGCAGGCGGCGGGGGCAGCGCCCCCAGCGCGCTCCCCTCACTTGCCCAGCAGGCCGAGCCGGCGAAACAGCCAGCCCAGCCCGACACCCATCGCCACCAGCAGCAGGCAGACCAGCCAGAAGGCGAGCCGGGAATGCGCCCCGGGAATGCCGCCGACATTGATGCCCAGCAGCCCGGTCAGCAGGCTCATCGGCAGGAAGATCGCGGCGACCACCGACAACAGCAGCATCTGCCGGTTCATCGCCTCGGCGCGCAGATCGGTGATCTGATCCTGCACCACCTGCGCCCGATCTCGGATCGCATCTAGTTCCTCGGCCAGACGGGTCACCCGCTCGGTCGCCTCGCGCAGCCGGCCGCGGTCGCGCTGGGTCAGCCAGGCCAGGTCCTCGATCTCCAACGTCGACAGCGCGTCGCGCTGCGGAAACATGTAGCGCCTGAGCAGGATCGCCTCGCGGCGGATGTCGGCCAGTTCCGCCCGCTCCTCACGGCCCGGTCCCTCGGGCGCGTCCACCGCATCCTCCAGCTTGTCGGCGCGTTCGTTCAGCGCCGCCACCACCGGCTCGGCCCGATCCGCCAGCCTGAGCGCCAGCCGCGCGATCAGATCGCCGGGAGAAACCGGCCCCGGCGCGCCGCGGTCGAGCGAATCCATCAGATCGTCCACCGCCTGCAAATCCCGCATTTGGGTGGTGATCACGACATGTTCCGAGATGAACAGCCGCAGAGAGATCATGTCCTCCGGCTCCGCCCCCGGGGTCAGGTTCACCCCGCGCAGGTTCACCAGCACGATATCGCCGTGAATGGCGCAGCGCGGCCGGGTCTCCTCAGCCAGCATCGCCTCCAGCTCCAGCGGTTCCATCCCGGTGGCCACGAGCCAGTCGCGCCCCGGCGCGGTCCAACCGTCGACATGGGCCCAGACGAAGCCCGAGCCAGTGGCCGCCGGATCGCGGGCGCGCAGCCGGTCGGTGGGCAGCGGGCGCGCGCCGCCCTTGCCATCGAAGCCATAGACCCGAATCTCGTCCATGCGCCTGTCTCCGTCCTGTCCTGCCCCGTCCGATCCGCCCGTTCACCGGGCCGCTGCCGCATGTTTGCCCGCCGGGGGCGGCGCTGTCACCCGCTTTCGCCGCGGCCGCAATGGGGAAAAAGTCTCTGCGCCACCTTTCCCTTGCCCGGCCCATTCGCTAGGAGATTGGGCCAAACCGACAGTGACTGATCAGGGGATCCTCCCGCATGGCGATGGACAAGACCTTCAACGCGGCGGAAGCCGAAGACCGTTTGTACAAGGCCTGGGAAGAGGCCGGCTGTTTCCGCGCCGGCGCCAATGCCAGCCGGGCCGAGACCTTCTGCATCATGATCCCGCCGCCGAACGTGACCGGCAGCCTGCACATGGGCCACGCCTTCAACAACACGCTGCAGGATATTCTGGTGCGCTGGCACCGGATGCGCGGCTTCGACACGCTGTGGCAACCCGGTCAGGACCATGCCGGCATCGCCACCCAGATGGTGGTGGAACGCGAACTGGCCCGCACCCAGCAACCGTCACGCCGCGAGATGGGGCGCGAGGCCTTCACCGACAAGGTCTGGGAATGGAAGCAGCAGTCCGGCGGCACCATCATCAACCAGCTCAAACGGCTCGGTGCCTCCTGCGACTGGGACCGCAACGCCTTCACCATGTCCGGCGCGCCGGGGGCACCGGCGGGGGAAGAGGGCAACTTCCACGATGCGGTGATCAAGGTCTTCGTCGACATGTACGACAAGGGGCTGATCTATCGCGGCAAGCGGCTGGTCAACTGGGACCCGCATTTCGAGACCGCGATCTCCGATCTCGAGGTCGAGAATATCGAAGTCGCCGGCCATATGTGGCATTTCAAATACCCGCTCGCCGGCGGCGAGACCTATACCTATATCGAGAAGGACGATGACGGGAACGTCATCCTCGAAGAGGAACGCGATTACATCTCCATCGCCACCACCCGGCCCGAAACCATGCTGGGCGACGGTGCCGTTGCGGTGCACCCCTCGGACGAACGCTATGCCCCCATCGTCGGCAAACTCTGCGAAATCCCGGTGGGTCCGAAAGAGTTCCGCCGCCTGATCCCGATCATCACCGACGAATACCCCGATCCCACCTTCGGGTCCGGCGCGGTGAAGATCACCGGCGCGCATGATTTCAACGACTATCAGGTGGCCAAGCGCGGCGGCATTCCGATGTACCGGCTGATGGACACCAAGGGCCATCTGCGCGCCGACGGCCTCTCCTATGCCGATTGCGCGGCCCGGGCGCAGGAGATCGCCGGTGGCGCCGAGTTCACCGAGCTGGAAGTCGACACGCTGAACCTGGTGCCCGACGATCTGCGCGGGCTCGACCGCTTCGAGGCGCGCAAACGGGTGGTCGAGCAGATCACTGAGGAAGGCCTGGCGGTGATGATCACCGCCGAGGACGACGAACGGGTGCCCCTGGTCGAGAACAAGCCGATCATGCAGCCCTTCGGCGACCGCTCCAAGGTAGTTATCGAACCGATGCTGACCGATCAGTGGTTCGTCGATACCGCCAAGATCGTCGGCCCGGCGCTGGACGCGGTGCGCGGCGGCGACATCACCATCATCCCCGAAAGCGGCGAGAAAACCTATTACCACTGGTTGGAGAATATCGAGCCCTGGTGCATCTCGCGCCAGCTGTGGTGGGGCCACCAGATCCCGGTGTGGTACGGGCTCGACCTCTCGGCGCCGGATTTCAAGGATGACGAGGGCGATGGCGCGCTCGACGTGGTGGAAATGGGCCGGCTGCTGCTGAACGGCCTGGTCCATATGGGCGCCGTGCATCACTGCGCCGCCGATTTCGACGGGGTGACGCAGGCCTTCCGCGACGAACTGGCCGATACCCCGGTGCCGATCGCCGATGCCCGCATCGTCGAGGTGGCCGACAAACACGCCGCGGTGGAGATGTTCGCCGCGAGCCTGGCGCAATATGAAATGGATCAGGATCCGACCAAGCTGGTCTATCCGGTCTGGCAGGACCCGGACGTTCTGGACACCTGGTTCAGCTCGGGCCTGTGGCCGATCGGCACGCTGGGCTGGCCGGAGCAGACGCCGGAGCTGGGCCGCTATTTCCCCACCGACGTGCTGGTCACCGGGCAGGACATCCTGTTCTTCTGGGTCGCCCGGATGATCATGATGCAGCTGGCGGTGGTCGATCAGATCCCCTTCAGCACGGTCTATCTGCACGGCCTCGTCCGCGACGCCAAGGGCAAGAAGATGTCCAAATCGGTCGGCAACGTGGTCGACCCGCTGGAGATCATCGACGAATTCGGCGCCGACGCGCTGCGCTTCACCAATGCGGCGATGGCCTCGCTCGGTGGGGTGCTGAAGCTCGATACCCAGCGGATCGCCGGCTATCGCAACTTCGGCACCAAGCTGTGGAACGCCATGCGCTTCGCCGAGATGAACGGCGTGTTCGAGGTGGCGGCGGACAGCATCCCCACCCCGGCGCAGACGGTGAACAAGTGGATCATCGGCGAAACTGCCAAGGTCCGGGTCGAGGTTGACGAGGCGCTGCAGAACTTCCGCTTCAACGATGCCGCCAACGCGCTCTATGCCTTCGTCTGGGGCAAGGTCTGCGACTGGTACGTCGAATTCGCCAAACCGCTGCTACAGGGCGAAGACGCCGGCGTTCAGGCGGAAACCCGGCTGACGATGAAATGGGTGCTGGATCAGTGCCTGATCCTGCTGCATCCGATCATGCCCTTCATCACCGAGGAGCTGTGGAGCCTGTCTGGCACCCGCGCCAAGATGCTGGTGCATGGCGACTGGCCCGATTACGCACCGGCCGATCTGGTCGACGCCCAGGCCGATCACGAGATGAACTGGGTGATCGCGCTGATCGAGGCGGTCCGCTCCGCCCGGGCGCAGATGCATGTGCCGGTCGGGCTCTACGTGCCGATGCTGGTCACCGAAATCGACGCCACCGGCCAGGCCGCCTGGGACCGCAACGAGACGCTGATCAAGCGGCTGGCGCGGATCGAAGGGCTGGAGAGCGCCGACAGCCTGCCGAAGGGCACGGTGACGATCCCGGCCGAGGGCGCCACCTTCGGCCTGCCGTTGGCCGGCATCATCGATATCGCCGAGGAAAAATCGCGGCTGGAAAAGGCGCTGCAGAAGCTCGCCAAGGAACTCGGCGGTCTGCGCGGCCGGCTGAAGAACCCCAAATTCGCCGAATCCGCCCCGGAAGAGGTGGTCGAGGAAACCCGCGCCAACCTCGCCGCCCGCGAGGAGGAAGAGGCCCGGATCAAAGAAGCGCTGGCACGGCTCGCCGAGCTGGAATAGGCGCTGCCGCAGTCAGAACCGCAAACCGACGGGGCCGGGGAAGATTTCCCCGGCCCCTATCGTTTCCGCACGCCGGGCGCCCTCCTCTCCTGCCGTCAGGGAAATGGTGGCTTGACTTGAACGCCGGCGGTGGCGCCACATTCCCTCACACTTATTGTTGAAAATACTTTGGGAGGAGGCTGCGGTGGCACATTCTGCACAGAACCGCGACGTGATTGACTGGCTCGGCGTGACGTACAAGACGATCCTGAGCCCCGAGGACAGCAACGGGACGATGTCCATCGTCGACAGCACCTCGCCTCCCGACAGCGGCCCGCCGCGGCATATCCATCATAACGAGGACGAGATCTTCGTCATCCTGACCGGCCGATGCCGGGTCTGGATCGAAGGCGCGGAACAGATCGCGGCGGCCGGGGAAGCCGTGTTCATCCCACGCGGAAAGGAGCACACCTTCAAGGTGACCGGCGATGGGGAGAGCCGCCATCTGATCATCCTGACGCCGGGCGGGTTCGAAGGCTTCTTCGCTGAGATGGCAGCGGGGCAGTTCCGCATCCCGGAGGACATGCCGGCCATCGTGACCGCCGCCGAACGCCATCACCTGACGTTTACCGGCCCGCCGCTGGATTGACCGCACCCGACTGAACGCAACCGCCTGGCCGCGCCCTGCTGACCGGACACTCGGGGGCCGGGTTCCTGCCCGGCCCGCATCTCTGCGTCTATTTGAACACCGGCTTTCGGCCCTGCATCTGCGCCATCACGACCTCCATCTGCTCGGGCTTGCCGATCACCCCCGCCTGCAGGCGGGATTCGGCCAGCAGCACCTCCGCCTGCCCGGCGCTTTCGGCGACCTCGATCAGCCGCTTGGCGGCGCGGATCGCTGCCGGGCTCTGGCCGGCGATATGCGTCGCGATCTCCAGCGCGCGGGCCATCGGATCCTCCGCCAGCTCGGTCACCAGCCCCCAGCCCTCGGCTTGCTCGGCCCCGATCGGCGTGGCGGTATAGGTCAAGAGCCGCAGCACGTCGGACCGCACCAGCCCGGGCAGCAGTGCCATGCCGCCCATGTCGGGGACCAGGCCCCATTTCATCTCCATCACCGCGAATTTCGCGTCCCTGGCCGCGATGCGGATATCCGCCCCCAGCGCCAGCTGCAGCCCGCCGCCAAAGGCCGCGCCCCGGATCGCCGCGATCACCGGCATCGGCAGGCGGCGCCAGATCATCGCCACCTCCTGCATCTTGTTGGCGTCGTGATGGGTGCGCTCCATCAGCCAGCTCTCGATATCCGACATCTGCCCCATCTTGGCAAAGCTCGCCATGTCGAGCCCGGCGCAGAAGCTCTTGCCCTCGCCCGAGAGCACCACCGCGCGGGCGTCCGAGGCTGCCACCTCCTCGCCCGCGGCGAGGATCGCATCGACCATCGCATCGTCAAGCGCGTTCATCTTGTCGCCCCGGGTCAGCGTCACCCGGGCAATATGATCCTGATAGTCCACCGCGACGCGCGCCATGGCATCCCCTCCTCTGATTGCGCCGCCACTGTGCCCCTGAGCCGGCGCTGAAATCCAGTCGGACGTTAGGGCATTCAAACCGCTTGCCCGAAGCCCCGTTCCCGGAGTATCTGCCGGCCATGACTGAACCGCGTTACACCCCGCTTGTCCAAGCCCTGCCCGCCACCGTGCCCTTCGTCGGGCCCGAAACCCAGGAACGCGACCGCGGCACCCCCTTCACCGCCCGCCTCGGCGCGAACGAGAATGTCTTCGGCCCCTCGCCCCGGGCGGTAGAGGCGATGTGCGCCGAAGCGGCCGAGATCTGGAAATACGGCGATGCCCAGAGCCACGATCTGCGCGCCGCGCTGGCCGCGCATCATGGCGTGCGCCCCGAGAACATCATGGTCGGCGAAGGCATCGATGGGCTGCTGGGCTATCTGGTGCGGCTGCTGGTCGGCGAAGGCGATGCCGTGGTCACCTCCGAAGGTGCCTATCCCACCTTCAACTATCATGTCGCGGGCTTCGGCGGGGTGCTGCACAAGGTGCCCTATGTCGAGGATCGCGAAGATCCCGCCAGCCTCTTCGCCAAGGCGGCAGAGGTCGATGCCAAGCTGGTCTACCTCTGCAATCCCGATAACCCGATGGGCACCTGGCGCCCGGGCGCGGAGATCGTCGCCGCGATGCAGGACCTGCCGGAGCGCAGCCTGCTGATCCTCGACGAGGCCTATGTCGAATGCGCCCCCGAGGGCACCGCCGCGCCGATCGACGCCGACGATCCCCGGGTGATCCGCATGCGCACCTTCTCCAAGATCTACGGCATGGCGGGGGCCCGGGTCGGCTATGCCATCGCCGCGCCGGGGCTGATCGACGCCTTCAACAAGGTGCGCAATCACTTCGGCATGAACCGCGCCGCCCAGGCCGGCGCGCTGGCGGCGCTGCGCGATGCCGACTGGCTGGCGCATGTCCGGACCGAGATCGCCACCGCCCGCGACCGGATCGCCGCCATCGCCGCCGACCACGGGCTGTGCGCCCTGCCCTCAGCGACCAATTTCGTCGCCATCGACTGCGGCCGCGACGGCGCCTTCGCCAAGGCGGTGGTCGAGGAGCTCGGCGCCCGCGGCATCTTCGTCCGCATGCCCTTCGCCGCGCCCCAGAACCGCTGCATCCGCGTCAGCTGCGGCCGCCCGGCCGATCTCGACGCCTTCGCCGCCGCCCTGCCCGCCGCGCTCACCGCCGCCGCGGCGCGCTGATCCCGCCGCCGGAGGGGAGACCCGCCGGCGGCTTCTTCTCTGCGAAAATACTCCGGGGGTGAATTTGCGCGTCCCGCGCAAAGAGGGGGCAGCGCCCCCTCCCCTCCTCAGCGCCCGGCGATCACCGCCGCCGCCGCCTCGATCGCACCGGCGCCATGCGGGATTTCCAGCGCCGTCATCCCCGCCTCCAGTCCGCCCAGCAGACCCAGGATCATCTGGCCGTTGACATGGCCCATATGGCCCAGCCGAAAAAATCCGTCGCCCTTCGGGTCGTCGGGTTCCGACATGCCCAGCCCGATCCCCAGCGTCAGCCCGATGTTGTCCTGCACCCAGCGGCGCAGCGCAGTGCCATGCGGCGCGCCGATCCGCAGCGCCGTCACCGCGTGCGAGCGATAGGCCGGATCGGCGACATTGAGGCGCAGCGGCCCCTCCGTCCCCCAGGCCTCGCAGGCGGCCCAGATCGCCTGCGCCAGCCGGGCGTGCCGGGCCCAGACATGCTCCATCCCCTCGGCATGGATCATGTCCAGCGCCGCGCGCAGCCCGAACAGATGATGCGTCGGCGCGGTGCCGCCGAAATACTGGAAGAACGCCTCCGGCTCGGCCCGCGGGCTCCAGTCCCAATAGCGGCTGACCCGCGGCATCTTCGCCCGCGCCGCTGCCGCCCGGTCGTTGAAGAAGACATAGGCCAGGCCCGGCGGCACCATCAGCCCCTTCTGGCTGCCGGTCAGCGCCACATCGGCGCCCCAGGCGTCCATCTCGAACCGGTCGCAGCCCATCGAGGCGATGCAGTCCACCATCAGCAGCGCCGGATGGCCGACCTCGTCCAGCACCCGGCGCAGCCCCGCCACATCGTTTCGGACCGAGCTGGAGGTATCCACATGCACCGCCAGCACCGCCTTGATGGTCTGGCCACTGTCCGCCCGCAGCGCCTCGGCCACCTGATCCAGGTCCCAGGGCGTCTTGCGGCCGAAATCGAGGATCTGCGTCTCGATCCCGCGGCCCTGCGCGGTGTCGGCCCAGCCCATGCCGAACCGCCCGGTCGCCGGCACCAGCACCTTCTCGCCCGGCGCCACGGTATTGGCCAGCGCCGCCTCCCAGCCGCCATGACCGTTGCAAATGTAAATCGCCGCGTTATGCGCCGTCCGCGCCACCCGCTTGAGATCGGGGATCAGCCCCGCCACCATATCGATCAGCGCGCCCTCGTAGATATTGGGAGCCGGGCGGTGCATCGCCTGCAGCACCGCATCGGGCATCACCGAGGGGCCGGGAATCGCCAGATACTCGCGGCCCTGCGCGAGAGAGATATCATTGCTCATGTCGGAAGCCTGTCTTCGGAATTCCGCGCCAGAGTAGTCCCGCGACCGCCCTCGTCAATCGCAAAGCGCCCGGAACGGCTGCGACTTGCGCGCCGGGCTCATGCAGCTTAATTCCGGCGCATGAGCCAAACGCACACCCCAAGCCCGGCCCGGATCGGGAGCCACCGCGCATGAGCCGCAAACCCACCTCCTCTCGCGAGCTGATGACATGGCTCTGGTCGGGCTATCTGCGCCGCCACCTCGGGCTGATCCTCCTCGCCATGGCCTTCATGCTGATCGAGGGCTCCACCGTCGGCGCCGTCAGCTACATGATGCAGCCGATGTTCGACGACATCTTCGTCGCCGGCAATACCGGCGCGCTGGTCTGGGTCAGCATCGCCTTTCTGGTGCTGTTTTCACTGCGCGGCATCGCCGGCGGCATCCAGAAGGTGCTGCTGACCTATATCTCGCAGATGTCGGCCGCCGATCTGCGCCGCGACCTGCTGGCCCGGCTGGTGCGCCAGGACACCGCCTTTCACCAGAGCCACCCGCCCGGCTTCCTGATCCAGCGGGTGCAGTCCGATGTCACCTCGATCAACCAGGTCTGGCAGGTGGTGATCACCGGCGCCGGCCGCGACCTGGTGGCGCTGGTGGTGCTTCTGGGCGTCGCCGTCAACGTCGACTGGCGCTGGACCGCGGTGATGCTCTTCGGCGTGCCGCTCTGCCTGATCCCGGTGGCCGCCGCCCAGCGGTACGTGCGCAAGAAAGCCTCGCAGGCCCGCGATCTGGGCGCCGATCTCTCCACCCGGCTTGACGAGATCTTTCACGGCATCGTGCCGATCAAGCTGAACAATCTGGAAAGCTATCAGGCCAACCGCTTCGGCCGCCACATGGACGGGTTCGTCCGCGCCGAGGTCAAGGCCTCGGTGGGCACCGCGACGATTTCCGGGCTGATCGACGTGATGGCCGGGCTCGGCTTCATGGGGGTGCTGCTCTACGGCGGCTCCGAGATCATCGCCGGCGAAAAGACCGTCGGCCAGTTCATGAGCTTCTTCACCGCCATCGGCCTCGCCTTCGACCCGATGCGCCGGCTCGCCAATATCAGCGCCGCCTGGCAGGTCGCCGCCGCCGCGCTGGAACGGCTGAAGGAGCTCGCCGATGCGCCGATCCGCCTGCTCTCGCCCGAACATCCGAAACCGGCGCCTCAGGGCCTGCCCGATGTCGCGCTGCGCGATGTCACCCTGAACTACGGCGAGGCGCAGGTGCTGCGCGGGCTGAGCCTGACCGCCGAGGCCGGCAAGACCACCGCGCTGGTCGGCGCCTCGGGGGCGGGGAAATCCACCGTCTTCAACCTGCTGACCCGGCTGGTCGATCCGCAGGCCGGCGCTGTCACCGTCGGCGATGTCGCGGTCGGCGATCTCAGCCTGGGCGATCTGCGCGGCCTGTTCTCCGTGGTCAGCCAGGACGCACTCCTCTTCGACGAAACCCTGCGCGAGAACATCCTGCTCGGCCGCGACGATGTCAGCGAGGAGGACCTCAAGCGCGTGCTCGACGCCGCCCATGTCAGCGATTTCCTCGCCAAGCTCCCCGCCGGTCTCGACACCCTGGTGGGGCCGCGCGGCTCGGCGCTCTCGGGCGGCCAGCGCCAGCGGGTGGTCATCGCCCGCGCGCTGCTGCGCAACACCCCCGTCCTGCTGCTGGACGAGGCCACCAGCGCCCTCGACGCGCAATCGGAGAAAGTGGTGCAGTCGGCCCTCGACCAGCTCTCCGGCGGCCGCACCACGCTGGTCATTGCCCACCGGCTCGCCACCATCCGCAATGCCGACAAGATCGTGGTGATGGATCGCGGCCAGGTCGTCGATCAGGGCACCCATGAGGAGCTTCTGGCCCGCGGCGGCATCTATGCCGATCTCTACCGGCTGCAGTTCCAGGACGGCAAGACGGTGATCGACCCCGAGGGCACCGCCGCGCTGGCGCCCCGCACCCCTGCCGATGCCGGACCGCCCTCCGGCTGGCTGCGCCGCGGCCTGAAGAAGCTCTTCGGCTGAGGCGCCCCGCCCCCTTCGACCTGGGGGGAAATATCCTGGGGGTGAGGGCCACAGGCCCGAGGGGGCAACGCCCCCTGCCCGACCCGCGGCGAGGATCGGGACCGCTCAGCGGTAGTAGCGCGCCGCCAGCCCCTCGGGATCGGCACCGCCGAAATAGCGCGCCAGCGTCCAGAGATTGCGCGCGCCCCGGCGCAGCCAGCCGCGCCGGGCATAATGCCGGGCCGAGGTCTCGGCGATCACCGGCAGCGCGGTCAGCGGCCGGCCCAGCCGGCGGACCAGCGCCACGTCCTCCATCAGCGGCTGATCGGGATAACCGCCCGCCGCCTCGTAATCGCGGCGCCGGATCAGCAGCCCCTGATCGCCATAGGGCAGCGCGAAAAGCCCGGCGCGCAGATTGGCCCAGCCCGCCACCAGCCGGCCGCGCCGGCCGCCATCGCGGAACCGCAGCCGGAAATAGGCCGGCGGCGCATCGTCCTGCCGCAGATGCGCGCCCACGGCGGCGGTCCAGCCCGGTGTCAGCACGGTATCCGCATGGAGCACCAGCAGCCAGTCGCCGCGCGTCGCCGCCACGCCCCGCCGCAGTTGCCCGCCGCGGGAAGCCGGTCCCTCAATCAGCTCCGCCCCCACCGCATCGGCGATTTCCCGGGTCGCATCGCCCGATCCGCCATCGCTGATCACCAGTTCGCGCACCAGACCCGCCGTCAGCCCCTCGGTCAGGGCCGCGAGGCAATGGGGCAACTCGGCTTCGGCATTGAGGGTCGGGATCACCAGGCTGATCGGTGCTGTCACGGGCAGGTCCTTCTGTCGTCCCCGGGGCGCCAGAACGGCCCTGTTCAAGCCCCGGCGCCTTCCTATATCACGAAGCAACCGCGACAAGAAACCATGACGGAGAGTCGATCATGAGCGAGCGCCGCATCCTGCGCCTGACCGGACCCGAGACCGATCATTTCCTGCAGGGGCTGATCAGCAACGACGTGGGCCGGCTGGATCAGGGGCTGGTCTATGCCGCTCTGCTGACGCCGCAGGGCAAGTTCCTGGCCGATTTCTTCCTCGCCCGCGAGGCGGACGGCAGCGTCCTGCTCGACGTGGCCGAGGGGTTTGCCGAGGATCTCACCCGCCGGCTGACCATGTACAAGCTGCGCTCGAAGGTCGCCATCGGGCCCTCCGGGCTGCAGCTGCAGCGCGGCACCGGCCCTGCCCCCGAAGGGGCGCTGGCCGATCCGCGCCACCCGGCGCTCGGCTGGCGGCGCTACAGCCCGGAGCCCGAAGCCGATGACGGCAGCGACTGGGACGCCATCCGCGTCGCCCATTGCATCCCCGAAGCGGGGATCGAGCTGACGCCGGACAGCTATATCCTCGAGGCCGGCTTCGACCGGCTGAACGGGGTGGACTTCCGCAAGGGCTGCTATGTCGGTCAGGAGGTCACCGCGCGGATGAAACACAAGACCGAGCTGCGCAAGGGCCTGCGGCGCGTCGCCGTCGCCGCCGAGGTGCCGGTGGGCACAGAGATCACCGCCGGGGGCAAACCGGTGGGCGTGCTCTACACCCAGTCGGGCGGCGACGGCATCGCCTATCTGCGTTTCGACCGCGCCGGCGATGAGATGGAGGCGGCGGGCCAGGCGGTCCGGCTGATCTGATCCCCCTGCCCTGCCGCTGCCAGGAACGGTTCCGGGATCGAAACCAGTGGCCGGAGCAAATGCAGAGGAAGTGACATCGAACTGTCACCGGCGTGTTGCATCGCCGTGTTTTGCCGGGGCGGCATTCGATCCACAGCCCCTGCAACACCGGACAGATCCATGACCGACCTCTTGCTGACCATCCACAGCTATGCGCTGATCGCCACCATCGTCTCCGCCGTCCTGCTGGGCGGCGCGCTGGCCTGGAACCTCTATCGCCCGCGCTTCGGCTTCTGGCCCGCCGGGGAGGAAGCGCCGCTGCGCCACCACCTCGCCTTCGGGCTGTTCCGCATCTTCTGCGGCAGCACCGTCGTCTTCGCCCTGCTGGAAATCGGCACCCATGGCTGGGGCCACTGGAGCCGCTATGCCATCGGTGTGCCGCTGATGGTCGCCGCCTTCGGCATCACGCTCTGGGGCTATCGCTTCCTCGGGATCGAGAACACCTATTGCGAAAGCGATGGGCTGGTCACCGGCGGCATGTACGCCTATTCGCGCAACCCTCAGTACGTCACCTCGGTGCTGGCGACGGTGGGGCTCGGCATCGCCAGCGGCTCTCCGATCACGCTGGGACTGGCCGCAGTGCTGTTCCTGCTCTACTTCCTCTTCGTGCTGAACGAGGAGCGCTGGCTGCTGCAGGGCTATGGCGAGGCCTTCCGCGAGTACATGCACTCTACCCCGCGTTTCGTCGATGAGCGCAGCCTGATTCGCGCGCGGGCGGCGATTTTGGAAAACTTCTGACAAATTGCAAGCAAGCAAAAAGGCGGGTGAGAGCCACCCGCCTTTCGTTTTCGGCCGAAGTCCGCCGGGCGGCTCAGGCGCGCTCGGCGTATTCCATCGTTTCGGTGTTGACGATGATGTCCTCGTCGGGACCCACGAAGGGCGGCACCATGACCTTCACGCCGTTCTCCAGAATCGCCGGCTTGAAGCTGTTGGCCGCGGTCTGACCTTTCACCACCGGCTCGGTCTCGGCGATCTTGCAGGTGACCTTTTGCGGCAGCGTAGCGTTCAGCGCCTCGGCATCGTAGAATTCCACCACGATGGTCATGCCATCCTGCAGAAAGGGGCGACGATCGCCGAGGATCTCGGCGGCAAGCTCGACCTGATCGTAGGTCTCGGTATCCATGAAAACCAGCATCCCATCGGTTTCATAGAGAAATTGCATGTCCTTCTGCTCCAGGCGCACACGCTCGACCTTGTCGGCGCTGCGGAAGCGTTCGTTCAGCTTGGAGCCGTTGCGAAGGTTGCGCAGCTCCACCTGGGCGAAGGCCCCGCCCTTGCCCGGCTTGACGTGGTCAACTTTGACAGCCGCCCACAGACCGCCGTTATGTTCAAGAACATTGCCGGGGCGGATTTCGTTTCCGTTGATCTTGGCCATTGAGTGAAAATCCTTAGACACAAGGTTGATGCAGGGGTCCGCGCCCCTATATCTGGCAGCGTGCTGCCTGGCAAGACAACGATATGTCGTGCTGTATCCTGACCGAGCCATGCGACACCGGCAATGCTGCCATGCAGAAACGGGGTGCCCGAATCGTTAGCAATACGGCATAAGCAGCAGCACGCCGAAAATTGCAAGAGCAAGAAAAACAAGGAAAACGGGATGAAAGATTTCGTTGACGGCACCGCCTTCAATAACGAGCAAGGCAATCGTGCGCGTAAACTGTTCGCGGCCGTGGTACTGGCCGCCCTCGACGATGCCATCGCCGACGACAAGAAGTACGGCAACGGTCCGGAGCAGATCGCCCGCTGGGCCCGGTCGCGCGACGGCCGCGAAGTGCTGAGCTGCGCCGGCATCGACCCGAACGAACGTGTCGTGTCGGGCCTGATGGACTTCGTCGGCAAAGGGGTACGGACCTCCGTCGCCCTGTCGCGCGAGGAAAGCGAACGCCGCCACGCTGCTCAGGCCGAGGCCGAGGCTGCCTGATCCCAAGACTGCCCGGGCCCCCGATCCGGGGGCCGGTTCTGAAAAACGCGTCTTCGTTTCGACGAGGGCGCGTTTGTCGTTTCAGCTGGTCCATTCCACGCCCGTCCCCGCGCCCCGGGGCTGGTGATCGCTGCGCCGCTGTGCGACACCGCTGGCCGGGGGACGGCCCCCAGCCCATGCGACCGCATGTAAAGGAACGCCCGCCATGCCCCCTGCCCCCCGCGCGCTGATGATCCAGGGCACCGGCTCCAACGTCGGAAAATCGCTTCTGGTCGCCGGGCTCTGCCGGGCGCTGAGCCGGCGCGGCCTGCGGGTCGCTCCGTTCAAGCCGCAGAACATGTCGAACAATGCCGCCGTCACCGCCGATGGTGGCGAGATCGGCCGCGCCCAGGCGCTGCAGGCGCGCGCTGCCGGCCGCGATCCGGTGACCGACATGAACCCGGTGCTGCTGAAGCCCGAGAGCGAGACCGGGGCACAGCTGATCCTGCAGGGGCGCCGGCAGCCCAGCCAGGAGGCGGCGTTTTACCAGGCCAACAAGGGCGCCCTGCTCGGGACGGTGCTGCAAAGCTTTCACCGGCTGGCCGCCAGTGCCGATATCGTCCTGATCGAAGGCGCCGGCAGCCCGGCAGAGACCAATCTGCGCGTCGGCGATATCGCCAACATGGGCTTTGCCCAGGCGGCAGCGGTGCCCGTGGTTCTGGTCGGCGATATCGACCGCGGCGGCGTGATCGCCCAGATCGTCGGCACCCAGGCGGTACTGGACCATGCCGACCGCGCCTGCATCGCCGGCTTTGCCATCAACCGGTTTCGCGGCGATCTGCGGCTGTTCGACCGCGGCCGCGACGATATCGCCGCGCGCACCGGCTGGCCCTGTTTCGGTGTCGTGCCCTGGTTCGATCAGGCCTGGCGGCTGCCGGCCGAGGATATGATGGACATCGCCTCGCGTCCCGGCGGTACCTGCAAGGTGGCGGTGCCGCAGCTGCCGCGGATGGCGAATTTCGACGATCTCGACCCGCTGGCCGCTGAACCGGCCGTGACGCTGGAGATCGTGGCACCGGGCCGGGCCCTGCCGGGCGATGCCGACCTGATCCTGATCCCCGGCAGCAAGTCGACCCGGGGCGATCTGGCGTTCCTGCGCGCCCAGGGCTGGGACATCGACATTCAGGCGCATCTGCGGCGCGGCGGCCATGTTCTGGGCCTCTGCGGCGGCTATCAGATGCTGGGGCAGAGCATCGCCGACCCGGAGGGGCTGGAGGGCCCGGCCGGGCGCGATCCCGGGCTGGGGCTGTTGCAGGTGGAGACGGTGATGACCGGCGACAAGACAGTGATCCGGCGCCACGGCACCACCCGCCACGGCGGGCTACCGGTCTGCGGCTACGAGATCCATCTGGGCCGCACCGAGGGGCCGGACTGCGCCCGGGGCTGGCTGGAGATCGACGGGCGGAGCGAAGGCGCCGCCTCCGCTGACGGGCGGGTTCGGGGCAGCTACCTGCACGGTCTCTTCGCCGAGGATGCCTTCCGGGCCGATTTCCTGGCCGGGCTGGGCCACACCGCCGCGCTGAACTATGAGGCGGATGTGGAGCACACGCTGGACGCGCTGGCCGAGCATCTGGAGCAGCATCTGGACGTCGACGCCCTGCTGCGCTGCGCCGCCCCGATTCGGGCCTGAAGCCGGGCCTGAGCCCCCCCGAGATGCGCCCGACGCCCCGGTACCCCGGTGCGCCTGCGCCGATGCGCGAACGCTCAGTCCAGATCCTGAACCGCCATCACCCGGTGAATTTCCCGACGCACCAGTTTGCGGACATTGCGGGTGATCCGCTCCCCCAGCGCGCCCTGCAACTCCTGGCGGACGATCTCGGCCACCAGCTCGCGCAGGCTGTCCTCGTCCAGGATGGTGTCTTCCTCGGCCATCAGCGGCGCCTCGTCGGGCGTCGTTTCGGTCACCGCGTCGAGCGTGTCCGGCGACGCTGTCCGTTCGCCGCGCGGCGGTGCCGGATCATCGCGCCAGGCGATGGTTTCGACCTTGGTGCCGGCATAGGCATCGCTGCTGTCGCCGTCGGGTTCCCATTGATCGCGGGTGCGCCCGATGGCGGCCTCCAGCGCCGCGATCTTGGCGCTCAGCGCCTCGCTGCGGCTGGACTGGAAGGCGGGCTCGATATAGGGCGCCTCTTCCTCTGCCGCCGGTTCCGACGCGCTCTCTGCCCGGGCCTCGCCGCTCAGCGCGGCCACCCGGCGCAAAGCCGCGGAGATATCGCTGTCTGCGGTGGTGTCGGTCGCGGGAACCTCATCCACGGGGTCCACCGCGGGCACGTCCTCTGCGGTCGCGCCCTCGATCTCTGCGGCGAGCACTGCGCCCAGGGTTTCGGCCACCGCTTCAGGCTGGTCCCCATCCTCGACAGGCATATCGTCCGGCAGCGCCACCGCCTCGCCATCGGACGCGAAGTCCTCTTCCGCAGTCGGCTCGGCCAGATCCCAGATGGCAAGCTCCGCCTCGGTCACCGCCTCCGCTTCGGGATCGACGATCGCAAGCCCGGCCTCCTCCGCAGGCGCGGCCGGATCGAAGCGATGGGAATGGCTGAGCAGAAGTTCTTCACCGGGCAGCGATTCCGCGCTCAGCACCTGCGGCACAGCCTCGGCCAACGGGGCCTCCGCCTCATCCACCCGCAGCGCAGGCGTCAGGACCAGACGGTCGGCAGCGGCAACCGGCGCGGCATCGGAGTTCCCGCCAGATCGGAGATCGCTGGCACCTGCGGGCGTCACGGGGGCGGGGTCCGCCACCGTGCGCGGTTCGTTCCGCGTTTCCTCACTGACAAGACGACGGATCGAGGACAGCACATCCTCGATCTGCGCATTCGTGACCGGCTTAGGCATCTGTTGTTCTCACTCTCACCTCAGGAGGGAATCTTAGCCGCTCGGCCGGATTCTCACAACCTAAAGAGAGAATTGTCACTGCTTGCCCAGCGCTTTCAGCACCCGGTCCAGATCGCGGCTTCGCTTGCTGACCTTCGACGGCGCGCTCTGCACCAGATTGTAATAGAGCGTCGGATCGTAGATCTGAACCGCCAGCCCCAGCCGCTCCGCCGTCAGCAGGCCCTGCGCCTGCAGCAGCTGATAGGTCGCGATCCCCTCTTCCGAGCGGGCCGAAATCTGGTTGGTCTGCGCGTCGAGCAGGTCCTGCTCCGCCGACAGCACATCCAGCGTGGTCCGTGCGCCCAGCTTGGCCTCTTCCCGGATACCGTCGAAGGCGACCTGAGCCGACCGCACCTGCTCTGCCGAGGAGATCAGGTTGGCCTTGGCGACTTCCAGCCGGACATAGGCATTGGCCACGCCCTGGATCACATCCTTCTGCGCCGACAGCAGCGCCGCCTTCGCGGCATCGCGGCGGGCCAGGGCAGCGCGATAGTTCGCCGACAGCGCCCCCCCCTGATAGATCGGCTGGCTCACCGAAGCGCCGATACCAACGCTGTGGGTGTAATCATCGCCAGTGATCGATTCCGACAGCCCGAAGCTGGCAGAGAGCGAGGCGGACGGTCCCATCGCCTTGGACGCTGCCTGGGCGGCCAGTTCGGCCGCTTTCACATCGTGCTGAGCCGACAGGATGCTGGGGTGATTGCGCACGGCGATATCGGTCGCCGCCTGCTGCGAGGCCGCCGCTTTCGGCAGCCGCGGCTCGCCGGCATGGCGGGCCAGCTTGTGGCCGGTGGCGTTGACATATTCCGCCTGCGCGCTGACCAGCGTACCCCGCGCCGAGGCGAGACTGGAGCGGGCCGAGGCCAGCTGAGCTTCGGCCAGGGCGACATCGGTCCGGGTCACCTCACCGACGTCGAAGCGGTCCTGCGCGGCGCGCAGTTCCTCGCCCAGCAGGCGAACGTTGTTTTCCCGCAGGCGCACGTTTTCGGAATAGAGCACCACGTTCAGATATGCCGACGCCGCCCGGAACAGGATCTGCTGTTCGATGTTCAGCAGGGCCTGACGGGTGGAGAGCACGGTTTCCTGCGCCGCCTGCCGGCCCAGAACCGAGGCGCCGCCATCGTAAAGCAGCTGGCTGAGCGTCAGGCCGGTGAAGAAATCCGTCTCGTAGGAATTGACGCGCACCCCGCTGTTGCGGGCCCGCGCCAGCGTCCGTGATACTTCGGTCGTCCAGTTGAGGACCGGACGCAGCGCCGCCAGTGACATGGCCACATCTTCATCCGCAGCCCGCAGCACCGCGCGCTGTTGTTCCAGCAGACCGCTGGTATTATAGGCGCCGATCATTGCATCGACGATGTTTTCGGCCCAGGCCGACTGCGGCAGCGTTGCCGCAAGTGCCAAGCTACCGGCCAGTGCGGCCGATTTGAAAAAACTTCTGAACCCTGCCTTGCTCATCTCTTGCTTCTCCGAAGTCCCGTCGCTCCCGGGTCAAGATTGTCAGGGGGCGCGGCCGGCCGGCTGCGCCCCCCAAAACTTTTACAGCGCGAATTCCGGCTGTCTCGCGAAGCCCGGCAAGACCGGCGCCGCCGCGTTGAAATCGTAGCGCCAGGACAATTTGCCGTCGATCTTGTAACCGACGCGCACCTCGCCCAGGGCTCCTTCGATGAAGATACAGGCGATCCGGCCGCCTTCCTTCAGTTGGTCTTCCAGCGCCTGCGGCAGCACCTCGATGCCGCCTTCGACGATGATCACATCATAGGGGCCATGTTCGGCCGCACCGGCGGCCAGCGGCCCCTGATGCACGATGGCATTGTCCGCGCCCGCTTCGGCCAGCAGCGCCGGCGCCTCTGCGGCCATGGTTTCGTCTTCCTCGACCGCGACGACGGCCTGCGCCAGCCGGGCGATGACGGCGGCGGAATAGCCCAGCCCGCAGCCTACATCCAGCACCAGCTCGTCCAGGCCCAGATCCAGCGTATCGAGCATCTTGGCCAGCGTCCGGGCCTCCAGCAGCACGCGATCCCCGCCCAGCTCGACATCCTCGCCGGCATAGGCCACAGGGCGCAGCGCATCAGGCACGAAGATCTCCCGCGGGACAGCCAGCAGCGCGTCGATGATCGGGTATTTCGTCACATCCGCCGGTCTGATCTGGGTGTCGACCATCATCCGGCGCAGGGCAGCGAAGTCTGTCATAGCTAAACTCTTTTGTTCAGTCCCTCGCATGGCTTGTGCCACATCCCTTGGCCCCCGGCAACGGTGCGGCGTCATTTTCCCTGCAGTCGTGGCAGCAGCGCCCGCCAAGAGCCCAGCCGGAAGGCCACGACGCCACAGAGACCGGGGCCGGCCTAGCCCGAAGGACCGCGGGCCTGAGACGGCAAGCCCCCATAGCTCGCCTTGTAAAGGGCGCTGAACCGGCCGAGCTCCCGGAACCCGTGCCGCAGGGCGGAGCGCTTGACCACCGACCTCGGATCAGGATCGCGCAGCAGGTCATTGCGGGCCTGCGCCAACCGCCGCAGGCGTTCGAATTTCATCGGCGAGACGCCCACGACCTCTCGAAAGGCGCGCGTCAGCGTCGGGGCGCTGACACCGGCCGCGCTGCAAAGCTCGCTCAGGCAGACCGGCCTGTCGCCGGCCTGCTCCAGATACGCGATGACCTTACGGTAAAGCGCATAGGGATCGCGGCCCACCAGCGGGAGCCTGGGGCGCATGTCGCCGGCGGACAGAAGGCCCTGCGCCAGAATATCCGCAATGCTGTGTTCCAGATACGTGCCCTGCCCCGAATTCAGCGGCAAGATTTCACGGCTCTCTTCCAGAATATCCAGAAAGGCGTTTCGCAGAAACGCATGGCTCGCGGCGCTCAGTTCAATCGGGCCGGAAAACCTTCTGACCGCCGCCGCGGTTCCGCCCGACAGCGCATCGAGCGAAGCCTGAAGCCGCGCCTCGGAAACCCGACCGAAAATCGAATTGCGGTTCGGCGCAATAATCTGCGTCTCGGTCAGCCCGGCATTCAGGAACAGAACCCGGTGCGCGCCCGGGCGGCCATTCACCCGCCAGGCGGCACCGGTTTCCAGCGGCAGGGTGAAATTGGCGTTCTCGGCTTTCTGCGTCGTGGACACTGCCGCGCTATGGGGGAAGAGCTGATGCGCCAGGCACAGCGTCGGCGACAACAGCATGGACAGCGCATCCCTGCCGACGCCCGGCTTGAACTGGACGACCTGACCGTCCACAAGCCCCTGACGAAAAAGCCTGCCCGTCGTCGTGCGGAAATGCACGGGGGGCGCCCTGCGGAATTCATCTTCAGATTTAAATTTCTGCATAGTGATTCCACTCTGCGGTGTCGGGATCGAATGCTAGCGTTTGAATGTATTTCAAACGGAGAGCCCGCTATGCGATCTATTTTACTGGCAACCGCTTTAATGACCTCCGGGGCCGCAATGGCCACCGCCCAGGATGCTACGCCGATTCTGATCACCAATGTAAATGTCTTTGACGGTGTGCACGAAGCGCTCATCGAAAATGCCAATGTCGTCGTGACCGGCAATCTGATTTCCGAGATATCGACCGCAGACCTCGCCGTTGCCGGCGGCACCGTCATCGACGGCGGCGGGCGCACCATGATCCCCGGCCTGATCGACGTGCATTGGCACACCTCCTATTGCTGCGCACCGCAGAGCACCGTCGCCACCGGCGACATCCTCGAAATCGCCATCCGCGGCGCCATGGGCTCGGAGCGCACGCTGATGCGCGGCTTCACCACCGTGCGCGATGTCGGCGGCAACCCCTTCGCCACCAAGAAGATGATCGACGCCGGAGAGATCGTCGGGCCGCGCATCCTGCCCTCGGGCCCGCCGATGAGCCAGACCGGCGGGCATTTCGATTACGGCGCCTATCAGGATGTGCCCTCGAACCCCGGCGACTCGCTCTGGTACTGGAACCGGGTCGGGCTGATGCTGATCGCCGACGGTGTCGACGACATCACCATGCGCGCGCGCGAAGTCATGCGGATGGGGGCGAGCCAGCTGAAGATTTCCGGCGGCGGCGGTGTGTCCTCGGTCTACGATCCGCTGGACGTGAGCCAGTACACCCTGGCCGAACTCAAGGCCTTCGTCGAGGTGGCGGAGAGCTACAACACCTATGTCGCCTCGCACATCTTTACCGATGCGGCCGCCCAGATGGCAATCGAGGCCGGGGTGAAGACCATAGAGCACGGCAATCTTCTGAGCCGCGAGACTCTCGAGATGATGAAGGAGCACGACGTCTGGCTGTCGGTCCAGCCGCTGCTGAACGATGAGGATGCCTTCACCTTCAGGGATCCGGTCAGCGTGCAGAAATGGGTCGACGTGACCGACGGCACCACCGCCTCGATCCAGATGGCCAAGGAGATCGGGGTGAAGGTCGCCTTCGGCACCGACATGCTGTTCGACGCGGCGCTGGCCGAGAAACAGGGCAAGTTCCTGGCCAAGATGAGCACCTGGTACACCCCCTACGAGGTGCTGAAGATGGCCACGTCGACCAATGCCGAGCTGCTCGAGCTCGCCGGCCCCCGCCACCCCTATCAGGCCGGCCCGCTCGGCGTTCTCGAACCCGGCGCTTACGCCGACCTGATCCTGGTCGACGGCAACCCGCTGGAGGACATCGACCTGGTCGCCGACGCGGCTGCCAATTTCGACCTGATCATGAAGGACGGGAAGATCTTCAAGAACACATTGGACTGAGCCCTCATCCGCCCGGAACCGGCCACCGGCCAGAAACCGATCCACGCGTCCGCCCCCCAGGGGGCGGCGCGACATGCCTTCGGACGGATCGAGGGCGGACAGAGGAGAGGCGCCCGCCTCGCCGCTGTCGGATCTTCCCGTTCGACGGCGCTGCGCGATCCCCCGCCCCCGCAGACGCCCCCTGCCCCGCCCACTCCCATCCCTCCCTCGGCCCTTCGCCCTGAGGACACCCCTGCCCCCACCTCTTGAATTGCCCGGCGGGCCGGAGAATACTCGGATCATGTTGGCCGATGTCGTGAATGCACTCGGTGGCGCCGGCTTGTTTCTCTTCGGGATGATCTGGCTCACCGAAGGGTTGCGGGGGCTCTCCGGGCAGGCCCTGCGCCAGGTGCTGTCGCGCTTCACCAAGACCCCGCTGAGCGGGGCGCTCACCGGGGCCACCGCGACCGCCATCCTGCAATCCTCCAGCGCCACCACGGTTACGGCGGTCGGCTTTGTCAGCGCCGGGCTGCTCAGCTTTCCGCAGGCGCTCGGGATCATCTTCGGCGCCAACATCGGCACCACCATGACCGGCTGGCTGGCCACCATCCTTGGCTTCAAGATGGATCTCGGCGAGATCACCCTGCCGCTGGTCTTCATCGGCGCCATGGCCCGGCTCTTTGGCGGTGCCCGGCTGCGGCTCATCGGCCTTGCGCTGACCGGCTTCGCGCTGATCTTTCTCGGTATCGAGGTGATGAAATCCAGCCTCTCCGCTTTCGAAGGCGTCGTCACCCCCGGGAACTTTCCACAGGACAGCCTGCTGGGCCGGATCGAGCTGATCGGGATCGGGATCGCGATCACCCTGATCACCCAATCCTCCAGCGCCGGTGTCATCGCCGCCCTCGCCGCGCTGGGGGCCGGGGCCATCAACCTGCCGCAGGCCATGGCGATGGTGATCGGCATGGATGTCGGCACCACGGCAACGACCGTGCTGGCGACTTTGGGCGGTTCCACCGCGGCGCGGCGCACCGGGCTGTCGCATGTCATCTACAACTGCCTGACGGGGGTCATGGCCTTCTTCCTGCTGACACCCTACACCGCGCTGCTCGCCGCCTGGGAGGGACAGGTCGACGACCAGATCGCGCTGGTGGCCTTTCACTCCGGCTTCAACATCGTCGGCGTGATCGTCATCCTGCCCTTTACCGCGGCCTTCGCCCGGCTGGTGATCTTCCTCGTGCGAGACCGGAGCTCCGGGCTGACCGGCAGCCTCGGCAAAGAGATGCTGCGTGACCCCCCCGCCGCCACCGATGCCGCCATCGCCGCCCTGACCGCGACGGTCGACGCGCAGTCGCGGTTCCTGGCCATGCGACTGCAGCACCCGGAGCCGACGGAGGAGGACCGGACCCGACTCAACGAGATCGGGACAGCGATCTCGGAGGTGCGCCGCTTCGTCCACGCGATCCCGGCCCTGCAAGCGGACGATCCGGTGAATGCCCGGCTGGTCTCCGCCTGGCACGTGCTCGACCACCTGCAACGGCTGTATTTCCGCTGCACCCAGGACAACCGGATCGCCGTGATGGCCGGGGATCACCGCCTGTCCCGCCTGCGCCGAATCCTCGCCACCAGTTGCGCCGATGCCGCGCAGGCGCAGATCACCGGAGAGACGGAGGCGAGGATGGACCGTATCCGCCATCTTTTCCGCGACCAGCGCGAGGCCTATCGGACCCA
The DNA here is from genome assembly GCF_030164425.1 of Pseudodonghicola flavimaris. Taxonomy (GTDB): domain Bacteria; phylum Pseudomonadota; class Alphaproteobacteria; order Rhodobacterales; family Rhodobacteraceae; genus Pseudodonghicola; species Pseudodonghicola flavimaris. The sequence goes on from NZ_JASNJD010000020.1 coordinate 94,868, forward strand.
TATCCTGTCCCACGCCACCCGGCGGAACCAGCCCGGCGATCTCATCGGCCTGAAACTGGACGCGGTGCGCTGGCTGCATCGCGTCAGCTATCACCTGTGGCGGATCGAACATCACATGCGCCGGCTTCGGGAGGGGCTGCCAGCACAGGAGCCGCGCCCGGAAGAATAAGCTCCCGCCCCATTGATTTCCGGCTTTTGGCGTGATTCAGGCTCCGCAAGACGGTAGTCAAATGCGACAAGCGGCTTTACAAACTGCGCAACTGCGCCTCTCGTGACATTGCTGCGCGATGCACTGCCCGGCAGTGATCGAGATCATGTTCGGCCGCCTGAAGGATTGGAAGCCCGTCGCAACCCGCTATGAGAGGTGCCCGGAAGCGTTCTCCTCAACGATCATGCTCGCCGCAACCGTCTTGTTCTGGCTGTGAAATTCAATGAGTCTGTAGCCTAGGCTACAAAACTTTTTCGCCAAAGTAATCGTCCCGTTCGGCCAAAGCCACCGCGCCGCTACAGTGATGCCCAAAGTGTCCCACGACAAAAGCGCGTGGGACAAAACAGGCGAAAAACCCAAACAAATCAATGATATTATGCTGATATGGTGCCCCCACACGGCATCATTTTGTACATATATTTCAATACGAAAGAACAAATACAGCGTAAAATATGCGTACCATTCTGCGAAGACGGCACCTCAACGAGAGACTGATCAGAAGCCCCCCGTTATGCGTTGCCTGAACCTAAGTATAGGCGACCCATCATACCCCGAGGTAGACCGAAGCGAAATCCACGTCTAGGCTCAGGACCTATTGATTTCTGCGGAACGGCATGATTCAGCGGTCGAAAACGAGCGGTGAACATGTCTGATCTTTTCTGGCAGAGCGACGCGCAGATGGCGCGTTTAGAACCCTACTTCCCGAAGTCCCACGGCAAGCCGCGTGTCGACGACCGGCGTGTTCTGAGTGGGATTATCTTCATAAACCGCAATGGCTCGCGCTGGAGGGATGCGCCGAAAGAGTATGGTCCGCACAAGACGCTCTACAACCGTTGGAAGCGCTGGAGCGATAAGGGTATCTTCGCACAGATGCTGGCCGGGTTGGCAGCCGGGCACGGCGAGAGGAAGACCGTGATGATCGACGCCACCTACCTGAAGGCCCACCGAACGGCGTCCAGTCTGGGCGTCAAAAAAAGGGGGGCGCGGTCGTCTGATCGGCCGAACCAAAGGCGGCATGAACACCAAGTAGCATGCCATTTGCGACAGTCAGGGAAGGCCGATCGATCTGTTCGTCACCGCTGGGCAAGTGAGCGACTATATTGGCGCGAGGGCGTTGCTCAGTAAGCGGCGGCTGCATCCCACCTCAGGTTCAGCTTGACGGCTTGAAGTTCCACGGGAGAAGTTCGTCGATGCGGCCTTGCGGATGGCCGGCGGCGATGGCCTCGAGGGTGGTCTTGAGA
>NZ_JASNJD010000021.1 GCF_030164425.1 Pseudodonghicola flavimaris
ACACCCAGAACCTCACCCAACATAGCGCCTCCCGATAAGACACGTCGCTAAAGACGTCGTTATGCACGTGTCTTATCTCGGTCCGCCTCCATCAGGCAGGCGGCATCAATCGGGCGCTTACGATGGTTCTCCGCAATCAGCCTGCTCAGTTCCAGCATCTTGAGGCTCAGGAACATGATGTTGGCCGAGCCGAGGCTTGCGTCATTGATGGACCGCCTGCCGTCATCGATCAGCAGCCTTATGTTACGAAAAAGGCGTGTGACATCAGTGGCGCCAAAGCCAAGTCGTGGTTTGACATCCTGCTTGGGACCGCTCATGGCTGCAAAGAGTTGACCGAGGTCTGTCTCAAGTTCCCCTACACTCGGGAACGCCGTCAATTTTTCGGTGGCTTCCTCGATTGCTTCACCGATTTCATCAAGATCTGCCTGGTCGATGTCGGCGAAAGCTTCCTCGATGAGCGGGCGTAGAGGCGATCGGCGCCACGCCGCGAGGTCACCTTCAGCGTCACGAAGAGCTGGCAACAGGTCCATGGTCAGGCGGCGGCGGAGGTCATGGCCGAAACGTTTCGTCTCGCTTTCACCGCCGAAGCAAATGAACTCCAGGTCGTTGTCCGATGTTGGTGCACTGCCTAATCCCGGTCGTGCGCGACATTCGTAGGTCAGGCGGACCGTGTCGGGGTCATCGTCGAGGCGGAAGTCCGTGAGCAGAGCAAGGATATCGAGATCAGAGTCAAATTCTTCGATTTCGACAGCAATGACTATCTTGTCGTCTTCTTCCAGGTTCCCAAGGCCGTCCCAGAAATCGGCGAGGCCAAGTTCACGGGCGCTGTCGGGCAGAGAGGGATCAAACAGCAACCGGAGGGCATGCATCAGGTTGCTTTTGCCGACCTTGTTTTCGCCAACCACAACAACGTTTCCATCGAGGGCTACGTCTAGTTTTGAAAAGTTCCGGAAATTCTCAATCAGAATCCGTGAAAGATGCATTTTTCCTCACTCAAAATAGTAAAGACCGGACGCCCGTAGCGAGAGGCAGAAGCAGCTTCCCAAACGGAACAGTGATCCGTGACTAGGTAATTTTCGTGGTCGAACTCTAAAACAAACTTTCTTGCTCCGAGTACTCAGCGACAGCATCCTCTTCGAACTCGATGCCCGACATGGCACCCAGGTCCCTAACAACCCTGACCAGGTGATGCGCGGTGTTCAATTCCCGCCAGCCAGTCGCGTCGCCGCAGGTTTCTGTCAGCCCCTTCGCGTTGCGCCAGATCCGGTCGTCTGCGGGGGAGAAGCCTCTGCCGCAGTACTCCTTGCTCTCGACGATCTGCCTGCAGACTTCGCGCATCGTCGGCGTGAAGGCTCCCGAGTCGCTGCCCCTGATCACCAAGGTGTGGGTCTTACCGGTGTAGCGAAGGTGCGGCCTCGGTCGTCCACCGCCCTTACCCTTCGGGAACACCATTCGCCCGCAATCCGCGCCGAAGTCGCCGTAGGCCAGTCGATTTGGTTGGACACCAGTCTCTTTGAGAGCCGCCAAGAAAGTGGTCCACTCCGCCCTTGCGACCAACGTGCGCTCGTTAGCTCCGACCGGCAGCTTGTCCGGGTACGCTGACGCTTGGTAGACGATTTTGCTCCACCGCGCCGCGCCGTCCAGTTGATCGAAGATTTCGCCGATGGCGGGCGCGAAGTCAGCGCCCAAGGGAGCCCCGGTGAAGTCCACGAAGAGGACACACTGTTCCGGTCGGACGCCTGCCTTTTCCACCGCCTCGACCAAAGCGGCGGGATCAACTTCCTCGAAGTCCATGTAGATACCCGCCCTGACGTCCCCCTCCCGAACGAGCGCCTGGCGGGCCGGATTGGACAGATCGGCGAACGTCAGCACCGGAAGCAGGCGGGAATTTACCGCCGTGGCGATGCGGAAGAGGGTCGCCACTCCCTCGTCGCCAAGGGCCGCCGCTGCCAGTTGCGGGTCGAGAAACGCACGCCGGTGCGGCCAGCTCTTTCCGAGGCGCTCGCCCATCATGTAGGCAATCTCGTCCAGCGTGGGTATGCGCCCTTTTCCCGGGTCTGACTCTGTGGGAGGCGGCACCACGAAGCGAGGGCAGACATGCCCTTGATAACGGGCGGCCAGCCTACCGCAGGCAGCGAATTCGCCGGGTTTAGCCCTGAGGGCCGGGAAGTATGGGAGCATCACTCTTTCCTTTCTGGGCTTCGCCCACAAACAGTTTCCTCACGGTGTTCCTCCCGATCTTGTTTGCGAACAGGGACCACTCTCCCCGTTCTTTGCGTATCCGCCCGAAAACAATCGCCGGATGGATACCCAACTCGTCGGCAAAGCGCTCGATTACCGCAGCCGACTTCGCGATGCGGGCGGTAGAGCGCCGCCAGCGTTCTTCCGGGATGAGCAGGTTGGAGGCGAAGCGGTTTGCCTCCTCCTCCTGTTCATCGACCGATGCCTCTTGATCCGTCTGATCGTAGAAGCCTACGGCCAGCCCGGTGGAGAAGTGAAGCGTGACGTGGGCGAGCTCGTGCATCAGCGTGAACCAGAAGTTGTCCACGGTGTCGGTTCTGACGGTCATTCCAATGACCGGTCTCCCATCCACGATGAAGGCCGCGCCGTCGATCTTCAGGCCGGGTACCTGTGGTTCCACGATCAAAACGATGCCGCGGTCGGCGAGCACTTCCACCGCCCGGAGCGGCCCGCGGGTGTCGTTGCTCAGACGGACCAGTCCGGGCATCCACTTGAGTTCAAGTGGCTCATGAACGTCCTCGACGCTCGCGAAAGCCTCGCGCGCCCTGGCTGTTACCCTAGCACGCCAAGCATGGAGCATGACGTCTTCGGTGTGGTCGACAACGTTGAGGCCAGTTCGGAGAAGCCCAGGGCTTCCAAAATCGATCCGGTTCTCGGCGATGTAGCGGCGAAGCTCAGCCTCGGTGAAGTCCTCGGCGAACCAGCCGTTCTCGCGTCCATGTTTTAGGATCTTCTTGATTTCGGACTTCGAGACTCCGTCAATCACTTTGTCCAGCCCACGGAAGGCAGGTTGGTCGGGCATGTCCGCAGTCAGGCGTACGCCGAGCAGCGCCGCGACGCGGTTATAGTTCTTGAGGCTGATCTGTCCGTATCGCTCTGCTTCCCAGCGCTGGACCTGCTGTTCTTTCACTCCGAGGCGCCATGCTAGATCCTTCTGGGAGTAACCGTTGGCTATCCTAGCGACGATCAGCATCAAACCTGGCTCTTGGTTTACAAGGGCCTTTAGTGCTGTGGGCTTTTGTGTTTCCTTGGCCACTTCATAAGCCTCGACTGCTCGGGTCAGGCGCTCGCGTTCGGCCTTCATCATTCGCGAGACTTGAGAAACCACCTCAGGCGGCAGGCCGGCCACGACCGGCTCCATAGCGTGCTCCGAGTGAAGTGCCTCGGAGAGACGAGAAATCCGCGCGCGCGCTTCCCGTGCTTCCTTTTCGTTCAGGGTGATTCCGTTCATGGTCATGCCTCAATATACCCAACTTTTATGTTGTGGCCAAGTACACAACGGATAAGTTGGGTGCAATGGGCTTCTGAACTACCGTGAGGCGTTGACGCAATGAATTCGGGGCTTCCGGTGCTGCCATCACTCCTGCTATGGGCATGCGGAGTTTGCCTAAATGAGCTGGCAGCACCTCGTTGCAGGTTCGATGCGGTTCGCGGCTTCCGCCGGAGGGACCTCGGGTTCGCTTGGGTCCATTCCCCAACAACTCACCAGTGCGAAATCGGAAATCGTGATTAAAAGGCCGTATGCGGCCGCTTGATGACGATCTTGCGCCACAAGAGGCCACTTGAGACCTGTTGACAAATTAACCTACAAAGGGCCATATGTGACCGACTATGGCGAGTTAACTAGCTTAATCGGCAACGTTTGGCCTTTAGAGAAGCAATGGCGACGTCACAACAAATCGAACATGAAATCGGGCAGCGTCTTGCGCGTCTGCGCCTCGCGCGCAACGTAACCCAAACTGACCTCGCCGAGAAGGCGGGCATCGGAGTCCGCACCCTGCGTCGCCTTGAGGCTGGGGATCCTTCCACACTGGACACCTTTCTTCGCGTCGCCGCTGCGCTCGATTTGGAGCATGCGATACTCTCTGTGTTACCAGAGGGAGACATCAGGCCAATTGAACGCGTCTCACAGAAGGGGAAGGAACGCAGGAGAGCGAGTCCTGCATCGGAACAACCCAAAAAATCATCATGGACCTGGGGTGACGACGTAGATGACTGATGCGAGCATAATATTGTGGGGTCGGCGCATCGGTGCCGTAAGTTGGGATGAAGCACGCGCACTCGGCATCTTTCAATACGATCCGGCCTTTGTGGGCGCGGGTATTGAGGTCGCGCCCCTGAAGATGCCAGTTCGGGAAGCACCCTACGAGTTTCCCGCCCTTCCGAAGGAAACGTTCAAAGGGTTACCCGGCATGTTGGCCGACGCGTTGCCGGACAAGTTCGGGAACCGGTTGATCGATGCGTGGCTTGCAGAAACGGGGCGAAGCGCGGGCCGGTTCAGCCCAGTGGATCGGCTTTGCTACATCGGCAACCGCGGAATCGGGGCACTGGAATTCGAGCCAACGGTCCGTAAAGCGACCCGGTCCAAAAAGCTGGAAGTGGCCCAGTTGGTGGATCTGGCCAACAGGGTCTTAAGCGAGCGCGAGAACCTTGCCGGCAGGCTCGGAGGCGAGGACGACGCAGAGGCGCTCGAAGATATTTTGAGCGTCGGGACTTCGGCGGGTGGCGCGCGCGCGAAGGCGGTGCTTGCCTGGAACCGAGACACCGGGGAGTTCAGGTCAGGCCAAGTCAAAGTCGACGAGGGATACGAGCACTGGCTCTTGAAGTTCGACGGCGTGTCCAACAATCGAGATAAGGAGCTAGCCGATCCCCAAGGCTTCGGAAAAATCGAGTACGCATATTACCTGATGGCGACGGCGGCGGGCATCGACATGTCGGAATGCAGGCTTCACCATGAAGGCGGACGAAGCCATTTCATGACGCGTCGGTTCGACCGGGACGAACGAGGGCGCAAGGTCCACATGCAATCGCTCGGCGCGATACAGCATTTCGACTTCAATGACCCGGCCTCTTATTCCTACGAGCAGGCCATCATGACGATTAGGGATCTTGGGCTCGGAATGGATGTGGTGGAGCAACAATACAAGCGCGCTGTCTTCAACGTTGTCGCTCGCAACCAAGATGACCACGTCAAGAACATCTCCTTCCTCATGGGCCGGTCCGGCACTTGGCGACTGTCCCCAGCCTATGACGTGGCCTATTCCTACAATCCTTCTGGCTCATGGACGCGCGACCATCAAATGAGCCTAGCTGGAAAGCGAAACGATTTCACTCATGGCGACCTCATGGTTTTTGCTTCGAACGTGGGGCTGAAATCCAACAGGGCGAACCAAGCTATTGAGGAAATCCTGGGCGCGGTCGCGCAGTGGCACGAGTTCGCTGAACGGGCGGGTGTTGAGCATTCTGATGTGAGCCGTATCGAGAAAACGTTTCGCATGAATTTGCGGGGTAAGTAGCGCCGGGCCGCCCAATACGGATTGCCTTGGGATCAGTCGTGGACACGATTGTCAACCGCGCGAAATTGCATCGCGATATCATCGGTGTCCGGCTCACTCTGAGATCGTTTTGAGCACTGCGTCGTTCGCTGCGTACAGGTCACGACAATGGCCCGTTCTTATTCAATCACATAGCACTTGCAGCATTGGGGCCTAGTCAAAGCAAAGTATACTCAAACTGCCTGTGCGCGCTCGGCGTTCCATTTACAGCTGGGAGAGGGCGCAGCCTAGAACTAAAGAAGAACATGTTGTCGTAACACGACGCTTCAGATACATTCGCTTCATGGACGATGTCCCCAGCGTATTCGAACAATATCCGAGCCGTAATGGCTCATCTCGTTCTGTTGACCTGAGGCGCATCGATGCGTCGTTGAACATGCGGCGGTACTATCACATGAGCTTGCAACCGGACTTGTTTGGAGGCGTGGACCTTGTGCGAGAGTGGGGGAGGATTGGTTGTCGCGGCCAGTCTCTGATCGAGCGGCATCCGGACGAACACTCGGCGATGGACGCGATGAAGGCCCACGATGCCCTCAAGCGCAAGCGTGAATACAGGCCAAGGACGTCGATCTGATGTAATCCTTCAAACGGCTCTTGCGCAGACGTCAGCAATCACTTTTCAGATCCAATAAGCTCAGCTTGAGAGACGCTCGCGAAACGCTTACATTTCTCTATGGTGGACGTGGCCATCGTGCCCAAGACCGCCATACCTCCCTGTTGGACTTTGGCCGAGCTCTGTCTCGGCCGTTCTTTTTTGAGCGCGGGCCAATTTTATTGAATTGCCAAGCTTGCAAGCTCTTGAAGTCGCCGGCTCATGATTGCGGGCGGTCCGTACGGACCGCATCGCGTACTCTGTACGGTTTTTCTTGGCCAGAAGCTGGGGTTCTCCACGCATACGCTGGAGCTGAACGTGGCCTATTTCGACAACTGGCTGCGTGTGCTTCGGTCGGACAAGCGGCGGATGCGCAGCGCGCCTGCGACTATCTGGTCGCCGCGTTGGAGGCGGGGCAGGGTGAACGGGCCGCGTGAGGCAGGAAACCATTGCGACTGTGACCCCTGGGGAAAGTGAAAGGAGGCCTTGGGTCTGGTGGTTTCAACCCATCCGGAAAGGACAGACCCATGAGCCATCCTGAACCCCTCGCGTTCACCCCGCCCGACGCGGCCGCCATCGCTGCGCTGAACGACGCCTTCCGCAAACTTGCCTGCCTCGGGGTGCCACCGGATCGGCCCGTCCAGGGCCGGGTACATGTGACACGGGCATTGATGGAGGCCGGCGACGACTTCATGGCCGAGGCTGTGAAGGCGACGGGGGAGTTCGAGATCTTTGAACCTGAGAACGATCCCGAGGGCTGGCACGATTTCGGGGCGGTCACGATCCGTGGGGAGACCGTGTTCTGGAAACTCGATCTCTACGAAGCGGACTCCGACTTCCGCTATGGTGCTGAGGATCCCGGCAACCCCGAGACGACCACGCGTGTCCTGACCATCATGATGGCGCACGACTGGTAGGGTGTGCCGCAACCCCTTCACCAACTTCGAGAGGCCCGCCGACCCATTGAAAGGGAAAGTGGGCCTTTTGCCCTTTTGGTTCCCGGATCCGGGGATCGGTCAGGCCGCTCGGGATGTCCGGGTGGCGCAGAACCCAGAGAAGGACATTTCATGACACAAGCCCTCCAACCCATTTCCATCGCCATCGGCGATCTCGTAGCCCATCCCGCGAATGTGCGGGCTCAGTCCCCTGAGGCCTACGCCTCCGACAACATCGCGCACCTGAAGGCCAGTATCGCGGTGCTGGGCCTCCTCCAACCGCTGCTCGTTCAGCAAATCGATGGCAAGTTCGGGGTCCTCGCAGGCGGTCGGCGTCATGCGGCCCTTATGGAACTGGTCGCGGACAAGGCTGCCAAGGGGTTCACCAATCGTACCAAGATCGACTGCCGCCTAGTCCCGGGCGATTGCGACGTGACCACCGCGCTGTCGCTCGCCGAGAACATCACCCAGGCGCCGATGAATGCCATCGACGAGTTCGAGGCCTTCGCGCGGATGATGGAGGTCGACGGCCAGACGCCAGAGACCATCGCGAAGACCTTCGGCACCACGGTCGCAGCGGTCAAAGGCCGGCTGCGTTATGGGCTCATCCATCCGGAGATCCGCGCGGCGGCACGCGCAAAGGCGATCACGCTCGACGTGATGAAAGCCTTCGCAGATCACCCTAGCCAGGAAGTTCAGAAAGACGTTTTCGAGGCGCTTACCAAGGAGAGCAATTACCTGCAGGCCTATACGGTCCGGAACGCGCTGAAGTCTCGTGGCGTGCAGGTCAGTGACGATATCGGGGCCTTCGTGCGGAAGGACTATGAGGCGCGTGGCGGTGCCATCGCAGCGGACCTCCTGGACGAGCATTCCGTGCTCGAGGATTCTGCGCTGGTCGAGACCATTCTCCTCGAGAAACTCACCGCCGCGGCCGAAGAGGCGCGCGCGGAGATGGGCTTCGCTTGGGCCGATGCGGTCATCCAGTACGATTACGCCGCCATGGCCGAATTCGGTCGGGTCTATCCGGGGCCGATCGAGCCCGATGAAAGCGGCCAGCAACGCGTCGACGAGATCACCGCCGAGCTGGAGAAGCTTGAGCGCGAGATGGAGAACGAGGAACTCGCGGACGAGGCTTACAATGCGCTCTACGAACGCGTGGATTTGCTTGAGGCCGAGGCACGGGATCTGCATGAGGCCTACAGCGCCGAGGATCTTGCTCGCTCCGGCGTGATCGCCACCTGGTCGCAGGGCAGGATCTCCCTGCATGTCGGGCTGGTGCGTCCCGAAGATCAGCCGGAGAGGTTCGGCAAAGCGCCCGGTACCTCTGCGGAAGAGGGCGCGACGGACAGCGACGAGATCACCTACCCCGCCTCGCTGACCGAGGACCTCAAGACCGAGCGGGCGATGGCGCTTGGCGCAGCCATGACGATGCACCCGGAGGCGACGCTGGATCTCACGCTGTTCAAACTTGTCACCGATGTGCTGGGCCACGGCATGGGCGTCACGCAGGCGATCAAACTCGATGCGCGCCAAGAGTATCGCACCCACGCCAAGATGGGCGAGATCGATGGCACCTCGCTCGAACAGGTGGCTGCCGCGCATGACGCGCTCGATCTCTCCTGGGCGGATGATGCGAAATCTCCCGCCGATCAGTTCGCCATGTTCCGAGCCCTCAATGCGGGCGAGAAAGCCAAGCTCGTGGCCTACGCCACGGCAGCAACCACGCAGTCCTGTTTGGCGCGGGACCGGCAGCGCGACAGCCTGATGCATGATTTCGAGATCGAGGTGATGCCGGACATCCGCGCGCACTGGACACCGAACGCGGCGCTTTTCAACCGCTTTAAGAAGGCGTGGCTCCTCAAAATCCTCGGCGAGGAGCTGGGACTCACGCAAGAGGCGGTGACCCTGGCGTCCTCGACCAAGAAGGAGGTCGTCGCCTTCTGCGACAAGCTCTTCGCCGAGCCCTTCGCCACCCTGACGGAGGCGCAGCGGGCGGCGGTCGCGGCCTGGTGCCCGCCGATGATGCAGACCTCGGGCACCGAGCCGTCCGAAGGCGAAACCGAGGTCGCCGAAGCGGCCTGACCCTGAAGCCGACCCGCACCGCATTGCCGGTGCGGGTCGCACCTCTCTCAAACTCACAGGTAAATCCCATGGCACTTCTCAGCTTTTCCGCCGCGGACGTCGCGGCCCAGATCGCGCATGCGCGCGGCTGCTCCACCTTCCTGCCGAACTGGAATGGCCCGGTCGGCAACCCCGCGCTGATCCTGATCGTCGGCAATGGTGTCCATCTGCGCTCGAACGGGATTGATGGCTCCTCCACGCGGATCGTCACGACGGAACGCGCCGACCCCTCCTATGCTTTCGCCGCAGACATCAACCCGTTTCGGGACACCGATTGGATGGGGGCCCGGCAAGCGGCGTTTCGTGATCTGACGGGCCAGTTTTACACCGACATTCTCGACGACGTGCAGATGCTCATCGACCGCGGACACGACACCATTCGGTTGGCGACCGATGGTCACACGATCCGGGTCTTTGCGCGCGGTGCGGCCGACTACCTGATCGGCGGCACCTATGATGTCCCCTCCGGTCTCGGAGGCACGTTCCGGGTGATCCTCATGGACATAACCGATACGCAGGCGCTCGTGCAGAACCGCGGCAACTGCGAGGGTTTCGACGAGATGCTGCCCTACCGGGTGCCGCTCGACGCGCTGATCGAGGTCGACGACCGGAGGGTGGCATAATGGGCTGGCTCTTCTACACCGACCGCCGCGTGAGGACCTACGCGGACGAGAAGGCGGAGATCGCCCGGCTCTGTAGCTTTGAGACCGAAACCCGCAAGACAGTCCTGCTCAAGGCCTGCAAGGTGGGCTCGACCTGGTATGCCGCGGCCAGGATAACGACACTTGATGGCGCGCCGGTTGAGGATGCGACCTACTTGCCCGATGCCGACGGGTCGATCACCTTCGGGGCCGTCTTCCTAACGCGCTATGACGATGGATGCTGGGGCTACAAGGACATGGAGGAGACTTCCGACCCGGTGGAGTCGCGGGCGCCCGTCAGCCTTCTGGCCCTGCTCTCCGAGTTGAAGGATCCCGACAGCTATGCCCATGCCTGGCGCCAGCGCTGCCGGGACTGGGCGGCAATCCCGGACTACGACGAGGGGGACCGAATACGGCTTGCAGCGCCGGTCACGCTGACCGACGGCAGCACCTGCCAGATCGTGACTGTCACCCATTACCAGCGTGGAGGGCAAAAGCGCCGGTGCTACCGCATCGAGGAAACCGGCGGTCTCGTGCGTCTGCCGAAGGCCTCGCTGGCCGGATCGGAACGTCTCAGCTCGGCGAAGGGTGCGACGAGCCCCGTCCTGGCCGAGTTCTTCGTTGGTAGGGGCTCCTGACAACCGCCAACATCATCTGTCCAACATTGAGCCGCCTCCCCACTGCCGAAAGTGGAAAGGCGGCTTTTTGTCCTGTCAGGCCCGTAACCTGACTGGAAGGACAGATCCCATGATCAATCGTAGGATGAACACCGACGCCGTTATCCCATCACTTGCTCGGCTCAGGCAGGCCCTGCCTCTGATCGGCAGCGCGCTCGCCGAAGGACCGCTCAGGAGCTCGTCTCTGGCACGGCTCATGCGTGAGACCTTCGGCGGCAGCGATGCCGGTGGCGTCTGGTCCTGGCGCATGGCTTATGACGCGATGCAGGCCGCTGCGGTCCTGCAGGTTGTGCAGAGAACTGGCCAAGACGCGCTGAGCTCTGCCGGACTGCTGGCCTCGCGGCTCCTGACCGAGACGCGGCGCTCTGAGCAGCAAATCCGTCTGCAGCAATTCAGCACCCCGTTGTCCTATGCCGCGCTGGTTGCTCGCGCTGCGGCCATACGTTCTGGTGAGACCTTCCTCGAACCCTCGGCCGGCACCGGCGCGCTGGCCGGTTTTGCCCTGCGCGCGGGCGGCAAGCCGATGCTCAACGAGATCGATCCCTTCCGCCGCGCGCTTCTCGAGGCGGTCTTTTCGGTCGAGGTGACCGGTCACGACGCGGAGCATATCGACGATCTTCTGGCCACGGCTGATCTTCCGGGCGTCATCGTGATGAACCCGCCCTTCGCCTCCTCGGTCGATCGGTCGCGCGACAGGCATGTCGCGGCAAAGCATATGATCGCCGCCGCCAAGCGGCTCGCCCCCGGCGGTAGGCTCGTGGCGATCATGCCGACGGGATTCTCGCCGGAGCGGGATGCGGCCCATTGGGCGCGGGCCACGGCCATCGCGAAGCCGCGTCTCGCTCTCACGATCCCGGGTCATGTCTACCGCAAACTCGGCACCACGGCTGAGACCCAGCTCATGGTGTTCGACAAGGTGCAGGAGGAGGTCGCGTTCGTCCGCGCGGTTGCGGCCGATCTGGAGGCGGCGCAGCACATCGTCGATGATATCGCCGCGACCCGATCTGACGCTCCGCTTCAGTCGCGTGCACAGGTCCGGGCCATCCCGCGTCAGGTCGGCGTTTCCGGCGCGCGCAATCGACGGGTTGTCGCAAGCTCTACCTGCAAACCCAAAGCCCAGGCAGCCGTCCCGCTGGCCTTCACCGCCCTCGACACCCCCCGCGAAAACACCCCGGTTTCGGATATCTATGCCCGCTATCGTCCCCAGCGGATCGAGATTGTGGGCGCGCAGGAGCATCCCACGCCGCTGGTTGAGAGTATCGCCATGGCCTCGGTGGCCCCGCCGGTGCCGTCGATCGCCGCCGCTGCTGACCTGCGCCTTCCCGGTCGCCTGATCGAGGAGGGCCATCTCTCCGAGGCTCAGCTCGACACCATCCTCATGGCGAACGACGCGCACGAACGCGACCTGCCGGGCAGGTTTACGATCGACGAAGACCAGTCCCGGATGACCCGCGCCGACGATAATCCGGACGCACGGGCCTATCGCCTTGGTTATTTCCTCGGCGACGGGACGGGGTGTGGCAAGGGCCGGGAATGCGCGGGGCTCATCCTGGTCAACTGGCTCGCGGGGCGGCGCAAGGCGGTCTGGATCTCTAAATCCGCCACGCTCATCGAGGACGCGATCCGCGACTGGACCGATCTTGGCGGCTCGCCCGCAGATATCCAGCCGCTCTCGAAATGGAAGCCGGACCAGCCGATATCCATGGGCGACGGCATCCTCTTCGTCACCTATGCGACGCTGCGCTCGGCGGGCAAATGTGGGACGACGCGCCTCGGCCAGATCCTCGACTGGATGGGCGAGGGGTTCGACGGCGTGCTGGCCTTCGACGAGGCACATGCGATGCAGAACGCCGCTGGGTCTGAGGCGGGCAGGGGCGTCAAACCCTCCCAGCAGGGTCTCGCCGGGCTGCGCTTGCAGTTGGCAGTGCCCCGGGCACGGGTCTTCTACGTCTCTGCGACCGGGGCCACGAGCGTGCACAATCTGGCTTATGCCTCCCGCCTCGGTCTCTGGGGACAGGGACCGGAATATCCCTTCCCGAGCCGCGAGAGCTTTGTCTCCGCGATGGAGGCCGGCGGGGTGGCAGCGATGGAGGTGGTGGCGCGCGATCTTAAAACACTCGGCTTCTATACAGCTCGAGCGCTCAGCTTCGACGGCGTGGAATATGACGTGCTCGAACACGCGCTCACGCCCTCCCAGATCGAGATCTACGACGCCTATGCCGGTGCCTTCCGGACGATCCATCACAATCTCGAGGCGGCGTTGACCGCGACCGGCGTCAACGACGCCTCCGGTCAGACGAACGCCTCTGCGGCGAGGTCTGCTGCGAAATCACGGTTCGAGAGCACCAAGCAGCGCTTCTTCAACCACCTGCTCCTCGGCATGAAGGCCCCGAGCATCATCCGCGCCATCGGCGAGGATCTGGCGGATGGATATGCCTGTGTCATCCAGGTGGTCTCCACCGGCGAGAGCCTCCTGAAGCGGCGTCTGGAGGCGATGGACCCCGAGGATGAGTTGACGCAGGGCGCGCTGACCCCGCGCGACTACGTCCTGGGCTACCTCGAACAGGCTTTTCCGATTCACGCCCAGAAACTCGTCGAGATCGACGGGAATGTCGTGGCAGAGCCGCTTCGCGACGCCGATGGCGCTCTGGTCGTCTCGCGCGAGGCCGAAGCCCTGCGCGATGCGGCGATGATGGAGTTGATGGCCCTGGCACCGATCCCCTCCGCGCTCGATCAGATCCTCTGGGCCTTTGGCGACGAGGCGGTGGCCGAGGTGACGGGGCGTTCAGTCCGGCCGCTGAAGTCGCCGGACGGGGCGCTCTTCACCGAGAAGCGGTCCGCCAGCAGCAATTCCTCGGAAACCCGGGCCTTCATGGAGGGCGAGAAGGACGTGCTGATCTTCTCGGACGCCGGTGGTACGGGCCGGTCTTATCATGCGGCGAGTTCGGCGAAGAACCAGAAGCGGCGGCGGCACTACCTGCTGGAGCCCGGCTGGCGGGCCGATGCGGCGATCCAGGGACTCGGCCGCACGCATCGCTCGGCCCAGGTCAGCGCGCCTTTCTTCCGGGTCTGCACCTCGGATGTCCACGGCGAGAAGCGCTTCACCTCGACGATCGCCCGGCGGCTCGACCAATTGGGGGCGCTCACCAAGGGTCAGCGCGAGACCGGCTCGCAGGGCATGTTCCGCGAGGAGGACAATCTCGAAAGCCCGATCGCGCGGGCAGCCCTGCGCGGCTATTACGCCGACTTGGCAGCCGGGCGCGCCGGGGCGATGAGTTACGAGAAGTTCACGGATTGGACAGCTCTTCGTTTGATCGATCAGGACGGCGTGCTCCTGGAAGAGCTTCCGCCCATCCAGCGCTTCCTCAACCGGGTGCTGGCGCTGCCGATCCATATGCAGAACGCGCTCTTCACCGAGTTCATGACCCGGATTGCCGATCAGACCGAACGGGCGCGGGCCGCGGGCACGCTCGATCTCGGGGTCGAGACCCTGCGCGGCGAGAGGATCGAGCAGGTCTCGGCGGAGGATCTTTGGACCTGTCCACGGTCCGGGGCGGTGACGCGGATCATTGGGCTCGAGGTGACGGACCCCGTCCATGTCCTCGCGGGTGATGACGCGATGGACCGAAACCACGACAAGCTGCCGATGGTCAATCGCGCCTCGGGGCGCGCGGCGCTGATCTCGTCGCGGCCCATGCAGATCTATGACGAGGAGACCGTCACGCTGATGCGCAAGGTCACGCGGCCGACTGGATCGACCTATGCCGAGGAGGGGAAGTACCAGGCTTCGGCCTGGGAGGAGATCGCGCGCCCCGAGTTCCTGCGTCTCTGGGACGCGGAGGCCGACAGCCTGCCGAAAACCACCACGACGAAGCTCTATCTCCTCACCGGTCTCCTGCTGCCGATCTGGAAGGACATCCCCTCGGGCAACGAGCGCATCTACCGGGTCACGCCGGAAGGGCAGGGCAGCATGATCGGTCGGACCGTCAGCGAAGACGGTGCGGCCGCGCTGCGTGCCCGATTCATGGTGGGCACACCGAAGACCCCGCAGGAGATGCTGACGGCGGCGCTCGGCTCCACCGCGCCGGTCGACCTGGGCCGGGGCCTTACGCTCACCCGCCGCCGGGTAGCGGGCGCGGCTCGTCTCGAGATCGACGGGGCCGATCGGGGTGCGATCGACGGGCTGAAATCTCTGGGCTGTTTTACCGAGATTATCGCCTACCAGCTCCGGGTCTTCGTGCCGCACGGGGAGGGTGTCGAGACCGCCGCGATCCTTGACTGATGACCTACCTGCCGCCCGAGCGCCATGCTCAGCTGGCGGCCTTGGCGGCATCAGAAGGGCAAACGGTGTCGGTCCTCTTGGGGCGCCTGATCGGTCTGGCGCTGGAGGGGAACGACGCCGTGCCGCCGCCCAGCCGTCCGACCTCCCGCGCGCGGCGGGAGGGAAAGGTGACGGTTCGTCTGGCTGCCGATGTGCGGCAGGAGCTCGAGGAAGAGGCGCGGTCCCAAGGCGTCACGGCATCCACCTGGGCTGCCGCTTTGTTGTCGGCGCGGATGCGCAATGCGCCGCAGATGGTGTCGGGCGAAAGACGTGGTGTCCGCGCCGCCTACCGCCAGCTTCGTGGCCTGGCCGTCAACGCTAACCAGATTGCCTATGCGCTGAACCGAGGTGTGCTCACGGGCGCGGGCGCAGATCTGACCAAGGCTGAGGTCGAGGGCCTGCGCCAAGACGTCGCCAAGTTGCGCATGGCGCTCAGCGTCTATGCAGAAGGCCGCTTCCAGTTCCAGTCCGGGGAAGATGATCAGCCATGAGTGATTTCAAATCGGAGCTGGGGTTCCAGGATTGCTGGGATTCAGAGGCCAACAGAAAGCTGAATAAGCCGGCTGCGGGATCCGTCGACAGTGGGGGCAGGAAGCGCAAGGCTGGGGCCCAGGATGCGGATCGTTCAACTGCGCAGGCACAGGCGATTTCGGCGGCTGATAAGGCGCGGTTGGCCCGTATCGTCAAAGGCGCGCCGGAGGTCATGGTGAAGGTGTCCAAGCCCGCCAAGAACGACAAGTCCGGCAATCCGATCAAGGTCAGCCGAGCATCAGAAGCGGTCAGGGCCTCGGAGCATCTCGCCTATATCAGCCGAAACGGCAAGATTGAGGTCGAGAATGATCGCGGGGAGGCCTTCAACGGCCGTACGCAGGTTGGCGCGATCTATCGCGAGTGGATAGAGAAACACGACGAGGATCGACGCGAAGGCTCTGCCACGGACCGGACGAGGATCACGACCAGCATCGTGTTCTCGATGCCCGGTACGGCGAATGCGGAAGCGGTGAAAGACGCGGTCAGGGCGCTGGCAAGGCAGGAGTTCCAAGGGCGGCATGACTACGCGATGGCCCTGCACACGGATACGCATCATCCCCATGTGCACCTGACGCTTCGCACCGTGGGCGAGGACGGCGAGAAGCTGAATCTGCGGAAAGCTGATCTGCAACGCCTGCGGGACACGTTCGCCGAGAAGCTCCGGACCCGCGGGATCGAGGCGGAATCCACCCCGCGCCATGCCCGAGGCGTGACGCGCCGGGGAGAGGTCACGCCTGTCTACAAGATCAGGCAACGGGGCGGTAAGCCCTTGGCCGATGCCCGGAAGATGCGCCAAGTTCGGCGCGATCTCGAAGACAACGGTGGACGTCTGCCGCAGAAGGCATGGGATGACGCGTTGATCGCGCGGCGCAACAGGGTGATGGCAACGTATGACCAAGCCGCAACGATCTTGGCAGGATCAGCGGACCCGAACGACCGTGACCTGGCGCGGGAAACCAAACGGTTCGCAGCGCGGCTGACCGAGACGACGACGCAACGTGCCGAGATGGCCCGTTCTCTAGCGGGGCAGGATGCAGCGCGTTCTGCGCCTCGCGAGCGCGGAAAACCGACCGATAGCCCAGAGCGTCAGCAGGACCTGTCAAAAGGAAGTCCTGACAGGGGTGGGCGTCAAAGATAGAGGATGTTGCGGCATGCGAGGACTACGAAGCACTTCGACGGCCTCGCAAATTTAAGAATCGGCCGTCCGGGCGATCTGCGGCGAACGGCAAATTTGAGCCCATGTTGGTGAAAAATCGCCCCTGATTTAAGACCCTTTGGATATGTTTCACTTCCCGTATAGTGTGGAAGGAACTGGCAAGGATGGGGCCGGGGCAGAAGGTGCAGCCAGCGCTGTTTTGCGAGTTCTCACTCGAGGATCGTACACCACAGAGCCACCTGCTTCGCTCCATCGATCAGCCCTGACGGGAAGGGCACTCGCGCCCTTTCCAAGTGGCCTGTTTCTGCACAAGCGAACGGGTTTTCTTCCACGGAAGCGGCCATAAGCGGCTTGATGGACGGCTATGCGGGCACCACCAGAAGTTCTGGAGGGCTGGTACGGCCACCACTCTGGCATCAGCTACTACCACCTTGCGCAAGCAAGGATCGACATGACCGCAGAAATCGCCGCATATTGAATATGCGCTCCAGTCCAGGGTCAAGAGTTGGCGAAAGCTCCTGGATTCATCAGTGTTGATTTAGATCAAGGAAAGAAGGCGATGGTCGGGTAGCTTAGACCAAAGGAGTTCCCCTTGCGCTGGAATCGATCAAAAAATCTGTGTGTTGTGGTCTTGCGAACAGTCGCAATGATTGTCGTGGCACTAACTGTCGGATTTAGTTCTATTCCTCATGCAGCTCATGCGCATGATACGCTCTCTTATCCATCATCTCAGACGATCGTATATGCAGGCGTAGATCACGTCGGCGCTCATGCGCCAAGGGCCGCAATTGTCGATGGACATTGCGCTTCGGGGACATCGTGCCTGATCGCGATTGTGCCGGATTGTATACCGTTTTCTGTACCGAGTACTTGTCGCGGGCCCTTTTCCATCGAACAGCGCAGCGGGACGTCGGCGCTGGTTTTTAGGCTCGATCACCCTCCCAAATCCTAACAGGGCCTTTGTCGTGTATCGAGAAGATTACGGCCCTCTCTGGGTCAACGGATGCACGATCAGTGAACATGTAACGCCACTGAACTTCTGGCGCTTACAGGATTCTTAGCGGTTGAAGCACCGGTCCCAGAACTTCTCCATCGACGGCTATCAGCAAGAGAACAGCCACGATAGCTGATCGAAAAGGGACGCGATGCGCATTTTCAGCCGCTTCCCCCCCCTTTGGGATTCAAGGAAGAACAAAATGAAACTGTACAACACGATCGCCACTGCGCTGGTTCTGACCATGGCCGGCGCGGGACTCGCCGTCGCGGATAGCGATCACGGCCATGGTTTTGCCGGCCCGATCGGCATGGAACAAGATCCCGCGGCCGCAGGTAAGGCGAACATGATGCAGGAGATGATGCCGATGATGCTGCGCATGCACGCTCAGATGATGGGTGGTGCAATGATGGGTTCTGGCCCAGGCGGCATGGGCGCGATGGATGCTGCCATGATGGGCGTCGGCCCCGGCGAGATGGAGATGATGGACGGCGCAATGATGCGCATGATGATGGGTCCGGACATGATGGGAGCCATGACCCCGGAGACGGGGCGCAAGACTATGCTCGCCCGGCTGGAGGAGTTCGACAAGGACGGCGATGGCACGTTGTCACTCGCTGAATTTGAAGCCCTCTACCTGGCGATGACCCGGGAGGTCATGGTCCGCCGCTTTCAGTATCTTGACGCTGACGGCGATGCGAAGATCTCCGAAGCCGAGATGGGTCGTCCCGCACTTCGGATGGAGATGAACGGCTCTGGCGGTCCGATGAGCGGTACCGGAAATACGATGGACGGGCCCATGGGGATGATGGATGGCTCCGGATCCTCGGGCAACTGAAAGCGCCTCTGGGCCCTGTGCGGGGCGAGGTTCGCACCGCACAGGACAGCAAACCGGGAAAGAGAACGTGGCAATGTCGCCGCTCACCTTTGTTGAGGCCGACAGCGCCATCCTTAGCCCTCTAGTCCGCCAGAAATATCGTCTTTCGGGCCACCAGGATCCCGATCAGACTACCGATTATTCGCGAACTGCAGGTGCCCAATAGCATCACCTATCACCCTCACGAGGTATAGTCTTCCACATGCCCCACAGCCAAAGTCACAATCACAATCACAATCACAATCAGAACCAGACCGCAGACGAATTCTGGACTTGCCCAATGCACCCCGAAGTCCGGCAAAACCAACCGGGTGACTGCCCCAAATGCGGGATGCATCTGGTGCCTGAAGGTCAGGCGACGGCGCACGCCAGCCACAGCCACAAGTCGCACAGTGGTCATCACCATGCGTCTACGGCAGGCCCTGATCACATAGGGCGCAAAACGTATGTCGGATTGGCTGCCTCGGGTGGTTCCTACGATACGGTGCCAGCCGGGTATCACGGTCCGGTCTATACGTGTCCCATGCATGCTGAGGTGCGCCAGACTCACTCTGGCTCTTGTCCAATTTGCGGCATGGGGCTGGAGCTTGAATCGGCTACAATGACTGCCGATGAGCCGAATCCCGAACTTATCGACTTTACCCGGCGCTTCTGGATCGGAGCCGGGCTGACAGTCCCTTTGCTGGTCTTCACCATGGGCCCCTATTTGGGGGCCCCGGGCGTGCGCGAGGTGTTTGGCGAGCGAGCCACGCTCTGGATCGAACTGTTCCTCGGCACACCGGTGGTCTGGTGGTGCGGCTGGCCATTCCTGCAGCGTGGCTGGACGTCCTTCCGTACGATGAAGCTGAACATGTTCTCGCTGGTCGCCATGGGCGTCATGGCCGCCTGGCTCTTCAGCATCGTTGCGGTTCTCCTGCCTGATATCTTCCCGGACGGGTTCCGTAGTGCGGAGGGCCATGTCGGGGTCTACTTCGAAGCGGCGGCAGTCATCGTCACGCTGGTTCTTTTGGGCCAACTCATGGAGCTTCGCGCTCGTGAGGGGACCGGCAAGGCAATCAGAGCGCTGCTCGATCTCGCCGCCAAGACCGCACGGATCATTCGAGAGGACGGCAGGGAGGAAGAAATCCCGCTTGAGGATGTCCAGGTCGGCGACCGGCTGAGGGTCCGACCGGGCGACAAGATTCCCGTTGATGGCGTTGTGCTCGATGGCCGATCCGCAGTCGATGAAAGCATGATCACTGGCGAGCCTGTCCCGGTCGAAAAGGTTGAAGGTGAGCCGGTCACCGGCGCTACGATTAACGGGACCGGATCGCTGATCATCGAAGCACGGCGCGTAGGGGGCGACACGATGCTGAGCCAGATTGTCGAGATGGTGGCCAATGCTCAGCGTTCTCGGGCCCCGATTCAGAAGTATGCCGACCAGGTTTCCGGCTACTTCGTGCCCGCAGTCATCGGCATTGCGGTCCTTTCGTTCATCGGCTGGGCCATCTGGGGGCCAGCTCCAGCACTCTCCTATGCCCTGATCGCAGCGGTCGCCGTCCTGATAATCGCCTGCCCCTGTGCGCTTGGTCTTGCGACGCCGATGTCGATCATGACGGCCACTGGGCGCGGCGCTCAGGCAGGGGTGCTGATCAAGAATGCCGAGGCTCTGGAGCGGTTCGAGAAGATTGATACACTGATCGTCGACAAGACCGGCACTTTGACCATGGGCAAACCGCGGCTGGTCGGCATCTTGCCGGAAGCAGGCCATGACGAAGCCGAGGTGCTACGGTTGGCGGCCACGCTTGAAAAGGGCTCTGAGCACCCGCTCGCCGAGGCCATCGTGGAGGGCGCGCAAGAGCGGGGTATGAAACTTGGCGACGCCGGGGATTTCGAAGCCGTCACCGGCAAGGGGGTTATGGGAACGGTCGACGGAAAACGCATCGCGCTCGGGAACCTCAAGCTGATCCAGGATCTCGGTCTCGACGCTGGCGAGCTGGCCGATAAGGCGAACGCACGACGTGACGAAGGCGAAACGGTCATGTTCGTGGTCGTAGAAGGCAGGGTGGCGGGTATGGTCAGTGTTGCCGACCCGGTGAAGGAGACGACGTCAGAGGCACTGAAGGCGCTTCACGACCTTGGCTTTCGCATCATCATGGCGACTGGCGACAATGAGCGCACGGCAAAAGCCGTCGCCTCAAGGCTCGGCATCGACGAAATCCGGGCGGACGTGCTGCCCGAAGACAAAGCGCGGATCATCAGGGAGTTGCAGTCCGAGGGTAGGAGTGTCGCGATGGCAGGAGACGGCGTCAACGACGCCCCCGCGTTGGCTCAGGCCGATGTCGGGATCGCGATGGGAACCGGAGCGGATGTCGCCATCGAGAGCGCGGGGATCACGCTCGTCAAGGGCAACCTAGACGGCATCGTCCGGGCTCGCCGTCTCGCCCGCGCAACCATGCGCAATATCCGTCAGAATCTCTTCTTTGCGCTGATCTACAACGCCGCCGGCGTGCCGATCGCTGCCGGTGTGCTTTTCCCGCTATTCGGCATCCTGATCAGTCCGATGTTTGCCGCCTTCGCCATGAGCGCATCGTCGATCTCGGTGGTGCTCAATTCCTTGCGACTTCGCAAGACAAGTATCTGAACGAGAGAGGTGCGGAAATGGCACTACATACCAAGCACATCGACGAGAAGAAAAGCAATGAGGAGGCGAGACCTCCTTCCTTCTGGCGTTCGCGAGGCGGAGTCTATCTCATCGTTGCCCTGGGGATTGCCGGGGTGCTTCTGGGGTACGAACATCGGGTCCACATACTCGCGAGCGATTGGCTCCTCTGGTTGCCGCTACTCGTTTGCGTGGGCATGCACTTCTTTATGCATGGGGGGCACGGAGGCCACGGCCACGGAGATGACAAATCATGACAGATACCGGCGCCTCTTATGGTCTTTGGTTCCTCGTCTTCGTCAACTCGGCGGTGTTTATCATCTTCGCCCTTAGCTTCTTCAAACCGCAAACTGCGCGGGACTGGCGAAGCTTCGGTGCATTCAGTGCGTTCATTGTCGCGCTCTTCGCTGAGATGTACGGCTTCCCGCTGACGATCTTCGTGCTTTCCGGGTGGCTGCAATCGCACTGGCCCGGTATCGACTGGTTCGCTCACGACAGCGGGCATTTGCCAGAGATGATCATGGGCTGGCGCACCAATCCACACTTTGGACCATTTCACCTCCTAAGTTTTTTCCTGGTCGGTGCCGGCTTCTGGCTGCTCTCTGTGGCTTGGCATCATCTCTGGACGGCGCAGCGGCAAGGACGCCTGGCCTCGACAGGACCCTATGCAAGGATTCGCCATCCGCAGTACGCAGCATTCATTCTCATCATGGCTGGATTTCTCGTGCAGTGGCCGACTCTGCTGACGCTCGCGATGTTTCCGGTTTTGGTGTGGATGTATGTGCGCCTGGCGAGGAGCGAGGAAGCCGACAGTCGCGCCAGTTTCGGCGAAGCTTGGGAGCGCTATGCTGCAAGCGTCCCTGCATTCATTCCCCAAAAAATTGCTCCCCCCAGTAGATCAAGCTCGCGAGTTCGGGGCTCAAAGGAAGGTGAAACATGATGGGCGGATTCGGAATGGGAATTGGCGGGATCTGGATGATCCTGATCTTGATCCTGGTTGTGCTCGCAATCGCGGCACTTGTGAAGTACCTGCGCAAATAGCCGAATGAAGTCAGATGAGTTATTCAATCGACCGTTTCTTCGAGGGCGCCAACCTAGACGAGGTTGAAGCTCGCACACGGCAGGCGCTGGCCAACGCGGGCTTTGGCGTCCTGACAGAGATAGACGTGAAGGCGGCAATGAAGAAGAAGCTCGACAAGGACATGGATGGCTACCTGATCCTTGGTGCCTGCAACCCCGGGATGGCTCGGCAGGCAATCGGGCTGGAACCCAAGGTGGGTGCGATGCTGCCCTGCAATGTGATCCTGCGCAAAATACCCGGCGGCGTCGAAGTCTCGGCCGTCGATCCGCAGGCATCGATGCAGGCCATCGAAAACACCGAACTCTCCGCCGTAGCGGGCAAGGTTCGTGACAGGCTGGCTGGCGTGGTTGCTGCTATCTGACGATTTCAATAGCCAGAAATGGGCGAAAACATGAACGATTTCTTCACTAACGCCGCGATTTCCCTCGCCGCGTTGATTGCAACATCCCACCTCGGCGACAAGGCGCTGAAGCGCTCCCCGATAACGGAGGTGTCATCATGAAACACAACCATGGGGGCGGCGACTACAAGGCTGGCTCGATCACACTCGGCGGCGCGGTTGCGATGGGTACTGGGGTTATGATCGGTGCTGGCATCTTTGCCCTGACTGGCCAGATTGCCGAGTTGGCAGGGACCCTGTTCCCAATCGCCTTCATCGTCGGCGCAATTGTTACCGGTTTCAGTGCCTACAGCTATGTAAAGATGTCGAATGCCTGGCCCTCGGCAGGGGGCATCGCGATGATCCTGCAGAAGTGCTACGGCCCCGGAGCAGTGGCCGCTGGTGCTGCTCTGTTGATGGCATTGAGCATGGTCATCGCCGAAAGCCTAGTCGCCCGGACCTTCGCTGCCTACCTTCTGCGTCCTTTCAACATTGACGGTGGACCACTGGTGCCGATCTTGTCGGTAGGCGTGATCCTATTCGCATTCCTGGTGAATATCGCGGGAAACCGTTCGATTGGTCTTTTTTCTCTGGTGATGGCTGCGATCAAGATCGGCGGTATTGCCATTTTCGGGTTTGCAGCTCTTTGGTCAAGCGGGTTTGACTTCGCTGCGGGCACGGAAGACATCAGTGCCCATGGCGCCACTGGGTTCATGGCCTCCGTCGCACTCGCCATCTTGGCCTTCAAAGGCTTCACGACAATCACCAATAGCGGCGCTGAGATCACCGACCCCCATCGTAACGTCGGCCGGGCAATCGCCATCTCGATCGCGCTGTGTGTCGTGGTGTACCTCCTAGTGGCCTTCGGCGTCGGTTCGAGCCTGACCATCGACCAAATCGTTGACGCTCGGGATTATTCTCTGGCCGAGGCCGCTAAGCCCGCCCTTGGCGAGGCGGGGTTCCTCCTGACCGTCTTGCTCGCGGTCGTGGCCACTGCTTCGGCCGTCCTAGCCAGTGTTTTCGCGGTGTCGCGAATGCTGGCCATGCTGACTGACATGAAGATGATCCCGCACAGCCATTTCGGCATGACGGGCCCGATCCAGCGCCACACCCTTGTCTATACGGTGGTGGTTGCCTCAGGGCTGGCAGTGTTCTTTGACCTAGGCCGGATCGCATCACTCGGTGCGTTCTTCTATCTGGTCATGGACATGGTGGTCCATTGGGGCGTATGGCGTTTCCGCCGGGAAGACATCGGAGCCCGGAGTCCGATTTTGATAGCGGCATTGTGCTTCGACGCCATCGTGCTAACTGCATTTACGGCAATGAAGTTGCAGAGCGATCCCATGATCGTCATCCTCGCCGGCGCGGGGATCTTCACTGTCTTCTTCTTCGAGAGGAGCTATCTATCGAATTGGCTCGCTCCGCAGTATGGCAACCGCGATGAATGATGAATAACGTAGTCCTGAAACAAGGTTATAGTCGGCAGACCGCAGTCTGCGGGATAGGTGTACACGCCTGGAAAACGCAGTGTACGGGGGACAGTAGTGACCATTGTGTCGCGAGATCCCATCTTGCTGGCTGACGACGAAAGGTCCCCATGCGCCTGCTCGCCATCATCGTCCTGACCAGCCTCGTGATGCTGGCTGCCTTCCCGCAAATGTCTGCGGCTGGGCCCGCGATGCATGAATGCGCGGCCTGCCCAGAGGCGATCATCGATGCAAATCAGCAGGCCCCGGCGCACCGGCACCAGGTCGACGCGCCTTGTTCTGACATGGCGACCTGCGCAGGCTGGGCCCTTGTCGATACCAGTCAGCCTCTCCATAGCGCCAACCCGCCACGCCTCCGTCATGCGTGGCCGGAGCCACGAAGTGGCACGACGATCAGTCTGTCCCTTGACCTCCCGCCTCCTCGCGCCTGAGCCAGCTCCAGTTGAACCTGGGTCGTTTCCGATCGACCCATCATCAGAGCGCGCGGCCCGCAAAGCCGTGCAGGGTCAGGATACTATCATGAACAAATTCACCCTCGCCGGGGCCGCGATTCTTGTCGTGGCGCTTGGTGCTTATGCAGTCACTCGCTCCTCCGAGCAAACCGCCCCCGTGCAGGAAACCATGGCGCCAGCGGAGGGCGCGCCCATGGTTGCCGTCACTCTTCCCGATACGCTGTCGCCCGAGGGGACGATGGGGAAGCGGGCTTTCGATGCGGTCTGCGCTGATTGCCATGGTGACAATGCCGCCGGGAAAATGGGGTTCGCTCCGCCATTGATTCACAAGATCTACGAACCGTCGCATCATGGCGACATGGCCTTCCAGATGGCGGCTGCGAATGGCGTACGCGCGCACCATTGGAAATTCGGAGACATGCCGCCGCAGCCCGGGGTGACCCGTGCGGATGTGACGTCGATCATCGCCTACATCCGCGAAGTACAGCGCGCAAACGGGATCAACTGAAATGAAAATGACGCGACGTGCGTTCTGCGCAGGTCTGACCTTGGCGCCGCTGGCACGCCCTGTACAGGCTCAGGACATGCCCCTCTTGACCGCCAGGGCAGCTACTGTGCAGCTTGCCCCGGATGGCTATCCGGCGACGCCGGTCTGGAGCTACGACGGGACGATCCCTGGCCCGGTCATCCGCGCTGCTCAGGGCAGCCGGTTGCAGCGGCGACTTGTGAACACGCTGGAGGTTCCGACCTCGGTTCATTGGCATGGCATCCGTATCGACAACGCCATGGATGGTGTCGCGGGTTTGACCCAGAACGCGGTGCCGCCCGGCGAGAGTTTCCACTATGCCTTCGATCTGCCCGATGCGGGAACCTACTGGTATCACGCCCATACCAATTCGATGGAACAGGTCGCGCGGGGGCTTTCCGGAGCCCTGATCATCGAAGAGGCGACGCCGCCTGATGTGGATCGGGACGAAGTCCTGATGATCGACGATTGGTTGCTGGACCCCGACACGGGCCTGTTTGTCGATGATTTCGCAGCGCCGATGACGCGCAGCCACGGAGGCCAGATCGGCAACCTCGTGGGCGTGAACGGGCGCTATGATTACAGGCTTCCAGCCCGGCAGAACGAGCGGCTGAGGCTGCGGCTGATCAACTCGGCCAATGCCCAGATCTTCGGTCTGAAACTGGAAGGGCTGACCGGCTGGACGGTGGCTCTAGACGGTATGCCTCTCGATACGCCAGAACCGGTGACGGATACGCTTGTGCTTGCGCCGGCACAGCGCATGGATCTGATTGTCGATGTCACCGCCGAGGAAGGGGAAACCGCAGGACTTCTCTTTGCCTCAGCGGATGATACTTGGCGCGTACTGGCTGAAGTTTCTGTCGAAGGACGTGCCGCGTCAGTGCCGCGCGGTGCGCCTCAGCCCTTGCCGCGCAATCCGGGGATGGAGGTCACAGGCATCGACTCCGCGTCTGTCCTTGAGATGCCGCTACAGGGCGGTGCGATGCGCGGCGTGGAGAGCGTAACCTTTAACGGGCAAAGGCTGGGCTGGCAGGAGCTGGTTCAGAAAGGACAGTTCTGGGCCCTTGCTGGACAGGCTGGGCTGGGGGAGACACCTTTTACCACCCTGTCGCGCGGAGAAACGGCCCGCATCCGCATGACCAATGACACGATCTTCCCGCACGCGATGCACATGCACGGGATGCATTTCCGGGTGCGCAAGGCGGACGGCAGCCTTGGCCCTTTGCGTGATACGGTTCTGGTCATGCCCGACGAGACGACGGAGATTGCCTTCGTTGCCGACAATCCGGGAAAGTGGCTGCTGCATTGCCACATGCTGGGGCACGCAGCGTCGGGCATGACGAACTGGATCATGGTCACATGAAGGGCCTGATCGCACTTGCAGCAATTCTTGCAAGCTGGGCGCAGGCCGTTGCGGCAGAGGAAGGCATGGATGGCGCAGCACTGTATCAGGAGAACTGCGCATCCTGCCATGGGGCAGAACTTCAGGGGCAGCCGGACTGGCACAGCCCCGGCCCCGACGGCCGCCTTCCCGCGCCACCCCATGATGCAACGGGCCACACCTGGCATCATGGCGACGAGATCCTGTTCCGCATCACGCGGGACGGGACTGCCGCGGTGGTCGGCGGGGGCTATGCAAGTGACATGCCCGGCTTTGGCGACGCGCTGACCGATGCGGAGATCCGAGCGATCCTCGACTACATTAAATCCACCTGGCCCGAGCGCGAACGCGCCTATCAACGTGAAAGAACTCAGCAGGAATAGGCCGAAAAAAGTCAACTTTTAGGGAACATCCACCCACTGGAAGGTTGTTATTCTCCTAAACACATTCGGAGGTGACGATGGCTTATTCCCGCTTTTTCCTGATGATTGCCGTGTCTACGGTCCTGATGTTCGGGTTGATGTACCTGAACACCTATCTGGTCAGCCATATCTTCTGGTCGGAAACACGCGCCTATATGGCGATCGTCATGGGGGCGGTCATGGCCTTCGTCATGCTGGCCTTCATGCTCGGCATGTACAAGAACCGCACGCTCAATATCGCGATATTCGCGGGCTCCATCATCGCTTTCGCAGGGGCGCTCTGGCTGGTACGCAGCCAGGTGACGGTGCAGGACCGCGCCTACATGCGGGCGATGATCCCACACCATTCAATCGCCATCATGACGTCGTCCCGTGCAGAAATCACCGATCCCAGAGTGCGGACTTTGGCCGATGACATCATCTACGCCCAGGACAAGGAAATCGCTGAGATGCGCTATCTGATCGCGGATATATCGGCGAATGGAAAGGCGACCCCCGCCGGGGATGAACCGGCAGCCGAGTTGAAACCCGCTCAGGACGCCCTGTCCAGCGAGGTCGTTTCCAAGGTCGATCCAGAGTTCCTGACGCAGGCAGATATCGCCCAAGTCTTCCCGGATGGAGCCGCGTGCAGCTTCACCTACACTGAAACGAGCCCGCCGGTGTTCGCGTCCGGCAACGACACTGCCCTGGTCAAGATCAGCGGGGATCTTGTCCGCCTCGATGGTGCGGGAGAAAGCTTCACGGCTGACCCGATCACGATACAGGTGCGCGACACGGAAGATGATGGCCTTCAGGACTTCGTCATCAGCGCGGGTCCTGACTACGAAGCCGGTTTCCGCGGTCAGTACGCCTGCACGAATTGAGGAAGATGATCATGCCAAAAGATACCACGAAAACCGCCGTTCTCTACCGCATGGTCATGCCTGAGCACACATGCCCCTTTGGTCTAAAATCTAAAGATTTGCTGGAGCGCAAGGGCTACATCGTCGAAGATCACCACCTGAAGACCAAGGACGAGACCGAGGCCTTCAAGCGCGAGCATGACGTCAAGACCACGCCGCAGACCTTCATCGACGGGGAACGGATCGGAGGTCATGACGACCTGCGCATTT
This sequence comes from Pseudodonghicola flavimaris, assembly GCF_030164425.1. Classification (GTDB taxonomy): domain Bacteria; phylum Pseudomonadota; class Alphaproteobacteria; order Rhodobacterales; family Rhodobacteraceae; genus Pseudodonghicola; species Pseudodonghicola flavimaris. Next base: position 27,903 of record NZ_JASNJD010000021.1, read on the forward strand.
TCCTCGGGATCGATCCGCCCAAGGAAGACCAGAGCGACACGACGTATCGACCTGTCATCGCTATCTTTGCAGTCTGTGCCCTGCTGGCGCTCGGGCTGGCGTGGCATCAGTACGGGACCATCCTGACCTGGCAGAGCTTCCAGTGGTTCATCTCGCTGTCCATGACCGTGCTTGCGATCCAGAAGCTTCAGGACGTCGAGCAGTTCTCGACCATGTTCCTGAACTACGACCTGCTGGCGAAACGTTGGGTGCCCTACGGCAAGGTCTATCCCTACGGCGAGGCGCTGGCTGGCATCCTGATGACTGCGGGCGTCCTGACATGGATTTCCGCGCCCGTTGCGCTGTTCATCGGGACCGTCGGAGCGGTCAGCGTATTCAAGGCCGTCTACATCGACAAGCGAGAGTTGAAATGTGCCTGCGTCGGCGGGAACTCCAACGTGCCGCTCGGCTTCATTTCCCTGACCGAGAACCTGATGATGATCGTGATGGGCCTCTGGATGGGCCTGCGCGCCCTCGGGGGCTGAGATGAGAAACGGGGGCGTCGTCGCAACGCCCCCGGTGTCTTTCTGGCTTAGCCAACGTGCTCCGGCGCGACCGTGGATGTGAAGGTGGCAGTGACCAGTAGGATCACGAGGAAGGCCGCGACCTCCCACCGGATTGACGCCCTCAGCGGGCCGGGGTTTCCGGTCTCGGCCAGGGCCGGGGTCAGCCGAAGCTTGTTCAGCCCAGCGAGGCCGAGAAGCAGGGCCACGACTGCCAGTTTCAGCGTCAGGAACTGCCCCCACGGTTGGGTCAGGACCGCGATCGGATCGCCCGCCAGGATCACCAGGATCACGACGCCCGCCACGACAAGCAGCCCGACCAAGACCAGCGCTGCCTGACCGAACCGTTCGACAGTACGCACGGCCGCTTCGTTGCCGCGCTCTGCCATGTCATAGAGCGGATAGAAGCCCCCGATCCAGAAGCTCGCGGCCAGGATGTGGATGACGAAAAGCGTTGCAAGCGCCAGCCTCGGATCTTCGGTCGCGTGACCACGCAGCGCGAAACTGATGGCGACAAGAACAACACCAAGGAATGCCACAGGTCGTGTCCAACTGCGATTGAGCGCGATGGTCGCGATGGCCAGAAGGCCGAGACTGTCGGCCTCAACCGACAGGCCGAGCGGGCTGAACAGCGCGATCTGAAGCATCATCGGATCAAGCGCGCCGCCGAAGCCCCCGTAGAAGAAAGCCGCCCGCAGCGGAATGTTCAGCGCGCTGAACACAATGCCAACGATGGCAGACCATGCTGCAAGCCGCCTGAGGCGACGGCTTGCAACGGCATCCAGCTCCCTCAGGAGCCAGAGGTTGATGACGGAGCCCGCCGCAAGCAGGACACTGACATACATCCCCGCCTTGACGAGGATCGAGGCGATCTGCACCGGTTCCAGTGCGGCAAGAACTCCGCCCATGATCAGTTCGCGACCTTGAACGCGAAGCTGCCGTTCATCGGGTGGCCGTCCGGAGACATGCCGCGCCAGTCGATCTTGTAGGCGCCCGGTGCGAGCTTCGGCAGCTTGCCTTCCCAGGTCTTCACGGCCTGGTTCGCGGCAGGACCGTTGATCTTGTAGGTCTTACCGTCAGGTGCGGCCATCGTGACGGTGGTGATCTGCATGGGATCGGTGAACATCAGGTGCATGACCTTGGTGTCCGCGCCGACCGTCTGGCCGTTGCCCGGCATGGTCATCATGCCCTTGCCGTGGGCCAATGCAGCGCCTGCGCTCAGGGCCATACCGACCGACAGTGCGGCGGACGTCAGGATAGTACGAAGTTTCATTGGGGTGCTCCCTTGGTTGGTTCAGGTTGAGAAGGCTGCGCCCTCTCCGCGGCTTCGGAGGAGCCGAGAGGGCGCAGAAAAATCAGAACATGAAGTTGATGCCGACGACGCCGGTCAGCTCGTCGACTTCATGGCCATGATCGCGCAGGATGTCGGCTGTGCCGCCGAAGGCGCGTTCGTAGTTCACGCCGACATAGGGGGACACGCTGCGGCCGATCAGGTCGTAGCTCAGTCGCAGTCCCAGCTCGACAGAGCCGCCGCCCGCCGCGATTTCGCGCGCGGGATCATCCGCCAGCGGAAGGCTGACCTCGATAGAGGGGGTCAGGATCAGCCGATTGGTCAACAGAGCTTCATACTCCACTTCCGCCCCGATGTAGGGGTATTCGGAAACGTAGAGCGCCGCTTCGACTTCGAACCATTGCGGCGCGAGGCCAGTGACGCCGAAAGCGCCGTAGTAGCGCTCGGGCGCGCCGTCCGGCGTGGAGGCGGCGACCCCGATGAAGCCATCGAAGAAATCGGTGATCGGCTTCTGGAGGCGGATCTGGTTGTCCATCTCTTCGAAATCGCCACCTTCGATCTTCGCGCCTTCGCTCTTCCAGACGAGCCGCAGCTCGTCATTGCCCGTCCAGGCCTCGAACCCCCAGGCAAAGGAGTTCTCTTCATCGCCCATCCGGTATTCGAGCTTGTCGGTCCGCACGCCCCAGACTGTCGGGGAAACGCCCACCTCGGCCATCGCGACTGAGGTAAAAGTCAGCGCAAGCGGAAGCCCGAGGGCCGTTCCAAGCAGCAGTTTTTTCATGTGATTGGTTTCCTTGGAATACGCGCCCATCAGGACGGGCCGCCTTCGACGATGACCTTGCGGAACATGCCGCCGGCCATGTGGTAGGAGAGGTGGCAATGGAAGGCCCACTGGCCGGGAGCGTCGACTTCGGTCTCGGTGTAGAGCGTCGTTCCGGGGGCGACGCTGACCGTGTGCTTCACCGGGTCGTATGCCCCTTTGCCAGTGTCGATGATCGTCCACATCCCGTGCAGATGCATCGGATGCGCCATCATGGTTTCGTTGACGAACTTGAAGCGGACACGCTCGCCATACTTCAGGCGGATCGGATCGGCGTCTTCGTATTTCACGCCGTCGATGGACCAGATGTAGCGTTCCATGTTGCCGGTGAGGCGGATCTCGATCTCGCGGGTGGCGGGGCGATCACGGTAGAGCGGTTTGCGCGCCGTGAGGTCTTCGTAGCCAAGGAACTTGCCGCCATTGGCCGCCGTCGGGATCAGCCCGCTGCCCGGTGCATAGAAGGCAGCGCCCGGTGCGCCTTCAGAAGGAACGACGGGCATGCCAGCGGACATGTCCATGCCGCCCATATCCATCCCGGAATGGTCCATGCCCGACATGTCGAAGCCGCTCATGTCATGGCCGGAGTGATCCATCCCGGACATGTCGAACCCGCTCATGTCCATGCCTGAGTGGTCCATCCCAGACATGTCCATGCCGCCCATGTCCATTCCCGAATGATCCATTCCAGACATCATGCCCCCCATGTCTGCCATCGTAAGCAGAGGCTGTGGCCGCATTTTGTAGTAGGGACCGACCATGCCTGCGGACGGTGCCAGCGTGCCCCGCACCATCGCGGTGCGGCCCGCACTTTCGCCGATGATCGAATAGGCCTTGGCCTCGCGCGGCTGGACGATCACGTCATAGGTTTCAGCCACGGCGATGCGCAGCTCGTCCACCACGACCGGCTTCACGTCATTGCCGTCGGCCTGCACCACCGTCATTTTCAGACCGGGCACGCGCACGTCGAAATAGGTCGTCGCCGAGGAGTTAATCAGGCGCAGGCGCACCTTTTCGCCGGGCTTGAAGATGCCGGTCCAGTTCTGCTGGGTGCTGGCTCCGTTGATCAGCGGTGTGAAGCCCTGAACATCCTCGATATCCGTGGGCATCATACGCATGGCACCCCACATTTTCCGATCCTGAAGGGCGGCTTTCAAACCCTCGGCACCTGCGTCCTCGATCAGGTCCTGCGCTGTGCGTTGCGCGCGGTTGTAGTAGTCTGCCGAAGCTTTCAGGTTGCGGAAGATCCGCGATCCGCTGTGCGGATGCTTGTCCGTGAACTGCACCACGTAGTCGCGGTCCGTCGGCACGGCCTCGCCGCCTTTTGGGGCGATCACGATGGCGCCGTAGGCGCCGTCGGGCTCCTGGAAACCCGAATGGCTGTGGAACCAGTAGGTGCCTGCCTGTTCGATCGGAAAGCGGTAGGTGAAGGTTTCGCCCGGCTTGATGCCGTTAAAGCTGATGCCCGGCACGCCGTCCTGCTGGAACGGCAGGATCAGGCCATGCCAGTGGATCGACGTGCTTTCGCGCAGATTGTTCTTCACGCGGATGACGACGTCTTCGCCTTCCTGGAAGTGCAGGATGGTCGGGGTCTGGCTGCCATTGTAGCCGATCCCGTTCTTCTTGAAGGTTCCGGTGTCGATCCGGACCTTGTCGACGGTGATGTCATAGGTGCCAGCCTGCGCGGGCAGGCCGAGGGCAAGCCCCAGCACTACGGCGAGAGGCCGCAGGAAGTTCGTGTGTTTCATGTGTTTTCCGTGAGCGCGGACCAAAAAGATGGCCTCGCAAAGAGGAGATCACTGCCGAGCAGCGAAGGGAGGGAGAAGGATCAGCTGGGCCAAGGGTTCAAACCTGAAGAAGGCCGCAAATGATCGGATTGCCGGACGTAGCCGCTCGGGCACGCCGCAATCAACGCCGTACAGGCGCGCTCAGGCCAGAGGAGGCCGAAGGAAGGAAAGAAGAACGGACTGCAGAGCCATGCTCGGTTCGGCTGGATTCAGGTCCGTGATCCGGAAATCTTTGTGCAGGTCGACAGCAGACGTATTTCCAGACTGATCTGTGCAAGCAACGCTGGCACAATGAAGCAGTCCCATTGGCTTGGGCTGCTGCTCAGTCTCGAAGGCAGTGTCGACCACCTGATCCTGAAGAACGGATATTTCGTCACTATGCACATGCTGAGCCGCAGGCTCTGCACAATGTTCGGCCATCGGCATCACATGCGCAAATGCACTCGTCACAACGAGCTGCAATGCAACAAGAATGATGAAGACCCTACCGAGCACACAGTTTCCTTTCGTCCATCGACGATAAACACCTGTCGGCGGTCGGTCGTCAAGTAGGAAGAAGCCCTCCAGTTGCTGGAAGCTAACGACTATGTGAAGTCGATACTTCGCTCTATCTAGAGCGGCTACCCTTGGTTAGATCCAAAATCTTGCGCTCAGGAACAACTCTCGCCTCTTTGGTGGTCGCTCCGTGTACTTGGGCCTCCTGCTCCTTGGTCACGTTGGCGAGCTTTTGGATTGGGATCTGCCTTCCGGCCTTCATCCCTTGGGATAGCAGCTTGGCGGCGTGGTCGCGGGCAGTCTCACGGTCCTTTTCCGAAACCCCTTCAGCCCGGAGCCGCGCGTCCATTTGGGCCAGAACGCTGGCCGGACCTTTGGCGGCATGATCCCCCGGTTCGTAGCGCTTGATGCGGTCTTCTAGCCGATCGGATTTGGTGTCCTGCTCGCGCTGCTTGTCGGCCATAGGTGTTTCCTCAGTGGTTGCCTTTGCCGCAGATTTTCCCTGTGACGCCCGTTGCGGCGGTGTTTCACGCTCGATGTCTTTGGCGTCCCAGAGGCGGCGGTGTCCCTGGCGTTCGACTTCCTCTCCCGTCTTCTGATCCCTGGTCTTGTAGGTCACGGGCTCGACGCCGGGAGAGAAGAAGGTCGCGCGGTCGCCGACTTTCAGGTCATGTTTTTCGAGCGCAGCAGGAAGGGTGACGCTCCAGATATGCTCTTCCTTGCCTGCCGTGTTGGTCAGGGCGACGAAGGGCACGGGGTCCGCCCCTTCGCGGTTGCGATAGGGAGTGGTGCCGATGTCGGTGATCTTGCCGGAGATGCCGTCAGAGTAGCTTTGGCGTGGCGCGGCATGCTGGTCTTCGCGGTCGGGCGTTTTGCCATTGGCGGAAATGGGCGCGCGGTCTGTCCGCTCGATGGCGCGTTCTCCGATCATCTGGGACCGGCGGTTGGCTTCTTCCTGGTCCTTTTCGGTGGGACGATAGCCCTGAACCTTCAGGCCCTGGGCAGTGCCTTCAACCCACATCTCGCGCCGAAACTCCTCCGGCCCTTTCGCCTTCAGGCCTTGCCAGCCGCGATGCGAGGCAAGCTCGATCATGTCCATTGCTGTCCCGCGATCCGCATTGCGGGTGCTGAGCTGGTCGCCCTTGTCGATGATCGCAGGCCGGGCGTCATCATAGGAACGGTAGAGGTCCTGCTGCCCCTTCGCCTTCGTGACGAGAAACCTGTCGTGGTAGCTGACGGGCAGATCAAAGCGATCCTGATCCGGCTTGCTCTTCGGCCTTTCGCTTGGCGAGATCGAGCCTTGGTCTTTGGGCTGCTTTTCCGGGCTGGCCTTCTCCGCGACCCGTTCATGATAGCCGGTCCAGAAGTCCATGTTGGTCTGCGTCATGCGGGAAGGGGCCGCGCCATCGCGGTTGAGGCCCGTGAGATCCTTGGGGACGCTGTCGAGCGTGGGCACGGACTTTTGGATGTCCCTCCCGATGGTGACCGTGTGGGCGACGGTGCGCGCGCCTTTATCCGTGGCCTCGATCACGCGCGGACGCTGGCTGGCCTCGGCATCCGCAAAGGCACGCCCTGCGGCGGCAGCCGAGGTGAAGCGCTCTTCCTTATCGTTATGCGCGTAGGAGAGCGTGAAGCTCGTGCTCTTGTCCGTCTCAGGCATTCCGTTTCCTTTCGGCTTTGGCGGGGGCGACGTCACAGCCGAGGGCGGCGAGGATGTCCGCCGCGCCCTTGCGTGTTCCGACCTGTCCGGCCTTGTTCAGCTCCTTGATTCTCGCCTGTGCCTTCTGCCCGCTCAGTGCCAGCCGGTCGAAGGAGATGCCGTCGGGGTTGGCGATCTCTTCGTCGGTCATCGGCACTTCGGCAGGTTCGCCATTGGCGACGTTCGCGGCCTGGAAGGCTTTCAGACCGGCCAGCTTGTCGAAGTTGGTTTGAAGGGTGGAGACGCTTTCGCGCAGCATCGCGTTCTCGTCTCTCAGGGAAGCCACAGCTTCAGCCAAGGCGTTGCGGTCGATCTTGGGAACCACGGGCGGCGGCACCTTGGAGCGTTCGAGCAGCGCCGCTTCGGCATAGAACCTGATCTTCTTCGCCCGGATCGGTGGGTGTCCGGCGACGAAAACCAGCGCCTCGCTCTGGTCCATTTGCAGCAGTTCCTGCGGCAGCATGAGGGAGCGCTTCTGTTCGCTGTGGCTGACGGTCGTGCCCTTGCGGTTGGCAAGGTATTTGGACTTGGACTCGCTGCGGGCTTCTACGCCATGCGTGCCGAGCCGTTCTGACAGGTTGCGCGCCTCTTTCACCCCCTTCGGGGTGAAGACGATGCTGACGCCGGAGTTGTCCATGTAGGCATCGGCGCCGTCCTGGCCGTAGATGTCGGCCAGCTGCGCCGGGGTCTGGACGATGGTCAGCACCTTCATACCGTAGCCCGCGAAATAGCCGATGCCGCGCTTGAAGGCCGGAAGCTCCCCGACCGAGGCGAACTCGTCCATGCAGAGCAGGATCTTGTGTTTCAGGGCTGGATTATGCTCGGGCAGCTCCTGCATGTTCGCGTCGACGCAGGACTGGAAGAAGAGGTTCATCAGCGGCCCGAGGCGACCGAGGTTATTGGGCGTGATGCCGACATAGATCGTCATCCGTTTGCGGCGCAGATCGGCAAAGGCAAAATCCGACGCGGCAGTTGCCCGATCGAGCATCGGGTTGGCGAAGAGGCCGAGGTTGGCGGTGATCGTGGATTTCACGCTCTCGAAGGTATTCTCGCTCTTCGAGAGGAAGTCGTTGAGGGTTGAGACGGTCTGAAGCGACAGCGGACGCCCAGTGGCCTTCCTGACTTCGATCCGCTTTCGGAAGGTTTGAACGAAGTCCGGGGTCAGGGTGAGCTGGCGGTAGATTTCCCCCAGGGTGAAGGGCCGTTCCGGCGTCTCGGCCAAATAGCCGCCGACGCCGACAAAGGCCGTCTGTGCCGCCCGGTCGAAGAACGGGTCTTTCGAGGCCACCGGAATGAACAGGTCGGCCAGTCGCTGAAGATCCTCGATCTGGTAATCGGTGCCGCGCCGGACCGTCGAGAGCGGGTTCCAACGATGCGTGCGACCGTCCGGATCGAGGGGATCGAACAGGAACACCTCCTGACCGCCGGCCTTGCGGAAGCCTGCGGTCAGGGTCCAGTTTTCCTTCTTGATGTCCAGGACCACGGCAGAGTCCGGCCAGTTGAGGAGGTTCGGGATCACCACGCCGACGCCCTTGCCGGAGCGGGTCGGGGCATAGAGCAGGACGTGTTCGTCGCCGCCATACACCAGCAGGTTCTTGTGCGTCAGATGCCCTGCCTTCTGGATCTTGACCGCGCCGCCTTGCTCGACTGCGCGGCCCCATTTGTCGATCCGCTTGCCATAGTGACGGGAGGGCAGAGAGCCGGTGAAGCCCGCGATGAGGCCTGCCTTCGATCTCATGCCCGCCTGCCGGATGTCGCGGGCGCGTGCGAACTCGGCGCGGCCATGCACGTCCGGCTTCGGCTGCGCCTTAAGGATGGCGGCAGCGATGACGATGGTCGGCAGCAGCCCGGCATAGCCGGAGAGCTTGATCCATTTGACCGTCTCGGGATCGGTGTATCCGGCCAGCGCAGCCTGCGGCCAGAGCAACAGGTCGCGGGGCAGGTGGAGCGGAACCTTCAGCCCCCACTGCATGACATAGGCGGCGGTGATGAGCCCCCCGGCCACGGGGAACACGACCGCGGCCGAGATGGCGGCAGCCCGCGCGGGTGTGCCAAGGCGATGCCAGTTCTGGACGATCATGTGGCACCCCCCAGCTTTCTGTGGGGATCGAAATAGACCTCGGTGACCCTGCGCCCGGCGGCGGTCTTCTTTATCTGCACGACCACGTCGACCATCTGGTAAAGCATGTCCTTGATCTCGTCGCGCTTGAGGTCGCGCCCGGCCTCGCTCTCCTTCACCAGAAGGGCCAGTTGCTCGAAGGCGAGCGCGGCGGAGTCGGCGTGGATGGTGGTGATTGACCCACCATGTCCGGTGTTGACGTTGCGCAGGTAGTAGAAGGCCGAGGCGTCGCGAAGCTCCTGCAGGAAGATGCGGTCGGGCCGCATCCGGAGCGCGCTTTCCAGCAGGTCGCGGGGCGTGACCTTGGCCTCGCCCTGACCGCCCTTGGAATAGATCATCCGCACCACATTGGGCTGCGGAAGCTCCAGCTCGACGGTGTCCTCGATGGTGATCAGCCGCTCGCTGGTCGGGATCAGTGGGATCAGCGCCTTCGAGAAGGTCGTCTTCCCCGAGCCGGTGGAGCCCGAAACCAGGATATTCTTCTTCGCCAGAACGGCGGCCCTCAGGAAGGTCTTCCAGTCGCCGCTGCGGTGATGGTCGAGGAGGGCTTCATCCTCGCCAGACAAGGCAGAAGGGGCGTTGGTGACGCCCTCGAACATGCCCTGACCCAGAAGCTCATCGAGCGTGAAGGTCCGCTGCGCCGGTTTGCGGATGGTGATGCTGACCGTACCCGCCGGGACAGCAGGCGGCAGCACGATCTGGATGCGCTCGCCCTGCGGCAGGGAGCCTGAGAGGAGCGGCGTCGTCTCGTTGACCTTCTGCCGGGAGAAAGTCCCCACGGTCGCGACGAGGCCGGTCAGGAAGGCATAAGTCAGGTCGGGTAGTTCGACCCGTTCCCATGTCCCGTGGGCATATTCGACGAAGACCTCGCCGGGGCGGTTGATGCAGATTTCTAGAACGTCGTGGCGTTTGAGGAAGGGCGACAGCGGGGCCATGTGAGAAGCCAGAGCCGGGGGCACGGGCCTGTCTTGCGGCAGGATGGGCATCTCCATCATTTCAGCCGGTAGACGCCGGAGAAATCGAGATCGCGGGCCACCATGACCGATACCTCTTCGCCCTGGTTCTTCCGCAGGATCACGGGCACGTCAATGGTGTTTTCCAGCTCCGTCTGGGCGAGGCTGCGCGCCGCCGCGCGGGAGTTTTCATAGGTGTCATCATCGCCATCGCCGGATGTGGTGGCGACGATCAGCGCATCGTCGATGATCGACAGCATCATCGTGCCGCCGAAGCGGGTCCAAAACTGGGTGTCGATGTCGCCATCAAAGCCGGTACGACCAAGGGCATCGGCACCGGGCGAGCCCAGGTTTACGATCACGCCGTTCGGTGTTTCGGCGCGGGTCCAGATCACGAAGAGGCGCTTGCGGCGCCGCTGCATCCCGCCCTTGTACTCGCCGACGATACGGGTGCCGCGATCCAGCAGGATCACCGCGCCCGTGGTCGAATAGACATCATCGGTCACGGTGCAGCGGACCATGCCGGGGGCCGTGGAATCCATCGCCGTGTCGAGTGAGCAGGGGATCGTCGTGCCCTGTGTCACCGTCAGGTTGGGATGGGCGAGGACGGTGGCCTTTTCCGATTGCCGATCACTGGTGACAAGCTCGGCCGCCAGTCCCGTCAGCTTGCCGCCCGCGCCCTCGGCAGAGCCGCCAAAGAGATTGGCCCCCGCTTCGGTGCCCGCCTGAGCCTCTGATCCGGCAAGCCCCGTCAAGTTTCCCTGATAGGCCATGACGGGCGCGCGCTTCGAGGACTCGTAAAGCTGTTCGGCCTCGCTCGGCTCGGACGGAGCCAGCTGTTCTTCCCGGCGCACGCGCTCGATCGGGCCGACCGGCGCTTCGGGTTCGGGGTCCGCCACTTCTGGCTGGGCTTGCTGCTCCTGCTCTCGAGGCAGTTCCGCAGGCTCGAAGTTCTGCCCGGGCCGGATCGTGGTCTGCTGGCGCTCGGTTTCCTGGGGCGGCGCAGGCTCTTCGTCGGAGGGCCATTGGAGGAAGGCCATCGTGCCAAGAAAGACCAGGCCAGCGGCCACGAGGAATTTCTTGTTCTTCTCGTTCAGCCCGGGGGATTTTGCGCTGGTGATCGAGGAGATGCCGCGCTCGCCCTCGATGCCGTTGTTCATGGGTTCAGGTGCGCCGTCCTGCGGTGCTTGCTCTTCAGTCGTCATGATCACTGTCCGATGATTTCGCGCTGCACGGAGCGGCTGGTGGTGCCGGTGCCGGTGTAGCCACCAGACGAAGATCCCAGCCCCATGTTGTAGATTGCGGTGACCTGGTTCCCGAGGCGCAGGCGCATTTCGGGGGCCACGTCATGCACAATGATCTGGTTCTTGCGGACGGTGGTGTTCGCCATGCGCTCGGTGCCGGTGCTGTCCACCACAAAGACCGAGGGCATCCGGTTCATCCGCGAGAAGGACAGAACTGTCATTTCCCCGTTGTCGTAGGCCTGCGACGGCTGGAGGTCATGCGACCCGGCGACCAGATAGCGCCAGTTCTTCGAGCCGGAGGTTGCCACGGATTCCGCCAGCCTTGCCTTGGCGGCCTCTTCCTGCGCCCGCGCTTTCTGGTCTGCGGCTTCGGCGCGACGGCGGTTGGCCTCGTCGGTCGGATAGGCAAACCTGATCTGGAAATAGACATCCTTGGAGTTGTTGGTGATCGCGCCGTCCCGGACGATCAGCTCGAAGGAATAGGTCCGGGTGGTGCCATCCTCGCGCATGGTCGCGATCTGGAGGTTGGTAGGCGGGTTGGCCTCGCGCGGCTTGAGGTAGAGAATATTGCCGCGCGGTACGATCTCCCAGGCGACGGTGTCACCGCTGCCCACGTCGATGATTTCTTCGGTCTGGGAGAAGACGACCTGTACGGAGGTTCGCAGGGTGCCGACGACACGGACCACGTCCCATTCGTTGTAGCTGACAGAGCGGACGCGGCTGTCGGAACGCGACGGGTTCGGAATGTCGAGCGCTAAGGCAGGCGCGGCGGCGCTGAGCGCCAGACAGGTGATGAGGGCTGTACGCAGGATCATTCCGTCACCTCCGGGTCGGCCCGATAGGTGCTGACGATGAAGCCCAGGGGGTTGATCGTACGATCCTCGGTGCTGATCTCCGCATCGGCGTCGAAATCGAAGCCGATGGTCGAGACCCAGAGGCTTTGCGTCGTCAGATTTTCCCGCTCGTTGCTCTCGGTCTTGTAGAACCGGACCTGTGCCAGTCCGTCGTTCAGGAAGGAGATCGAGCGGATCTTGATCTCGGCCTTGGTGTCGGTGCCATAGGCGTATTGCGGGCTCTTGGGGTTAGAGCCGTTGTAATAGGTCGAGAAGCGTGCCTGTTCCTCGGGCGAGGACATCAGCGTCACCTCGTGGAAGATCGCTTCCCGTTCGGCATAGGTGTAGCCTTCGCGCTCGCGGACATAACGGGCGAGGAAATAGCGGGTGACGGCCTCGTCATAGGTGGTTTCGCCGTCACTCAGCCGGGTCATGACCTCGGGCACACCGCTGGCTTGATCGACCCGGATGACGAAGGGCACCACTTCCTTGAGCGGAGCCATGAAGCCGACAGCGGCGACGCTGGTCAGCGCCATGACGCTGGCGGCCCCGGCGATGATCCAGGCCGTCCGCTTGGAGCGTTCGGCGGCGAGGCGGCTGTCATAATCGAAGCTGCGGGCCTCCTTCAGATAGGCGGCAAGGTCCTTATCCTGCGATACCGTCATGCGTCGTCTCCCTCCCGCGTGTCCGCGATTTGGGGCGTGACGCCGATTTCCTTCTGCTTATCGAGGACGGCGGCCTGATAATCCCATTTGGTCGGGTTCAGAGGGCGGACGACCGAGCCTTTCACATCCGGCAGCGGCGTCGTCGTGGCGCAGGCCGAAATGCTGAGGACGGCCATCAGGAGGACAAGTTTCTTCATCGCGTAACCTTGGAGTCTAATCGTGGAAGAGGTGGATTTGTCCGCCTCAGCTCTGTCGTGTCGCGGAGCCACTGGCGGGGGGGGTGCTGCCTCCCTGTCGGGGTGCCGCATTTCCCAGAAGCTTCCGCTCCACGAAGCGCTGCGCGGCGCCGGTCGAGGCACCGGCCCCGGCGCTCAGCGCCGCCGCGATGGAGGGAAGCAGGAAGAAGAAGATCGTGCCGCAGAACATCGCGACCATAAAGGCTGAGATCGAAGCGGCCCCGTCGTTGATGTTGAAGTTCGTGTAGACGTCCCCGACGAAGGCCGTGATCGTCATCATGAGAACCGTCACCAAGAGCTTCAGGAGGGTGAAGTTCAGCGACTGGCTAAGCCAGGCGAAGAACCATCCACGTGTGACGTCGAACAGGGCGAAGGCGATGAAGATCGGACCAATCGCGGCCATCAAGGCCAGTCCAAAGTGCACGACCAAGCTGACGACAAACGCCAACGCGGCAAACGGCACGGCAATGAGGATCAGAACGATGGAGAGGACATATCCGTAGATGGAGCCGGCAAGGCCGGAACCGTAATGCTCCTGAACCTCGAGGCTCAATTTACCGGCCATCGCCATGACGGGATCGGAGGGCAGGTCGGTCGAGCCGCCGGTCAGCGTTTCCACGAAATCGGGGATGCCGTTGAGGATCGTGTCCCCGACCCAGGACGAGTAATCGCCGGCGCTGGACACGAGGGTCCAGATGATCGCCAGCTTCACGCCGCGCAGGGTGAAATCCATCAGCGGTTCGTGGATGGAGCCACGGATGATCGCCCAGCCGTAGAGAAACAGGTAGATCGTCAGGGCCGCCGTCAGCGGTGCAGTCAGCTCGGAAGAGATGGTACTGCTGATGTCGTTCATCTTGTCGGTGAGACTGTCAGCAAAATTGTCGTAGAGCGCTTGCAGCATGGTGGCGGTCCTTCCGTGTCCCGGTTCAGTCGAACGAAGGGTCCCCGAATGTTTTTTGGAAGCCTTCGCGATCCTGGTCTCGCTTGGCCTGCTGCTCCGCCAAATCGGCATTGACGCAATTCGCGTCCTCAGATGCCCGATCAGAGACTTCGCAGGTTGCCAGCATCTCAGCGCGTTCTTCCGGGTTGGACGAATAATAGTCGACGGTCCGGTTCTCCTCCTCCTTGCAGCCCATGAGCAGGACGGTGGCGGTCAAGGCCGCGAGAATGGGGTTCTGGGGCGTCATGGTGATCTCCTTCAAAATGCGTCGGGCCCATAGAGGCGTTCGAAAGCGGCCTCTTCCCTCATGCGGCGCTGTACGGCGATTTCGGTCTGGCGCTGCTCTTCGACCTTGGCCTGGGCCTGCTGGAGCATGGCGAGGCCCTGAATGCGGTTGGTGTCGTTCTGGAGCATGGCCTGTTCCACCGCGATCCGGGCGTTCAGGGCGTCCACCTCCTTCTGGGTGGAGACAGAGCCGATCTTGCTGCGCAGTTGCTCAAGCCCCGCCAGCCGGTCATCGGAGAGCGACACGATCCGATCCCCGACAGCGGTGTCGCGGGCCGACTGGTTGCGAATGCGGTCCAGCTCGCTCTGGTAGAAATCGTCGGCGTCGATATTGGCCCCATCCAGCGCGGAGAAGTCAGCCGCGTCCTGCGCCTTGCCTGCCAGATCGCCCAGGTCATCGAGATCAATGTCGAAGTCGCTGGCGATCTGCATGGCATCCGGCCCGAGCAGTTCGCGAACATCGGGCGAGTTCAGAGCGCTGACGATGGAATCCATGTCGGTCAGGCCGTTGATCGAGGCATAGAGCGCCTTGGCCTGCTCCAGCTCTTCGACCATCTGGGCGATTTCCTTGACGAACTCGGCCTTGGCGTTGGCGATGGCCGCCGTGTCGACCACGGGTACGCCTTGGGCATGAGCCGCAGTCGAGAGGGAGATCGCCAGCGCAGCGGCGGGCATGGAGAGCCTTGTCATCGTAGGTCCTTCCTTTTCTGGAACAGGCGGGGGAGCCAGTCTTTCGGGGCCGGGTGGTCCTGCATAAGCGCGTGCATGATGGCGTTGGTGGCGGTGCGGCCCGACAGGACTGTCAGCACGTCATCGAGGCCCGACAGATCGAGGTCGCAGACCACCGAGTTCTGCGCCTGCTTGATGAGGAAATGGCCGAGGGGCAGCTCGTCGCGCACGATCTGGAACTCGCGTTCGGACAGGCCGAACTCGTCGACCAGGTCCTTGCGGCTGGCGCGGTCGGTGCCGAAGAAGATCTGGCTGGCGCATTGCTCGATGATCGTGCGGGCAATGGGGCTGTTCACCACGTCAGAGGCTGACTGCGTCCCGGCCACGATGATGCCGTTCTGCTTGCGGATGACCTTCAGCTTGTTCTTCACGAAGTCCGAGAAGTAGGGGTCGGACAGGGCCTTCCAGAACTCGTCGATGAAGATCGCGATGCGCTGGCCGGTGATCAGGTTTTCGACCCGGCGCATGAGATACATCATGATCGGGTTGCGGATTTCCGGATCGTCGAGGAAGGCCGTGATGTCGAAGCCCACCAGGTCGGCATCGAAGGCGATGGTGTCTTCGGAGTTGTCGAAGACCCAGCCGAGCCGTTCGTTGCTGAGCCAGCGATCCAGCCGGTTGCCGATATCTTCCGCGCCGCCGCCGAACCCCAGCAATTCGCGTAGGGCAGAGACGGTGCGGCCAGTGCGCGGCAGGTTGGCAAGGCTCGCGACGGCCATCTCGATCCGCCGGAGGTCCTCGGCCGAGAAGGTGACGCGCTCGCCGCCCAGCATGGATTTGACCAGCTCGACCATGAAAGCCTGGCCGTCGGCATCAAGCTCGATCGCCATGAACGGGGCGCAGCCGGTCGGGCGACCGGACTGGAAATCGAGATAGGAGCCGCCCGAGGCGCGGACGAAGATCTCGGCGCCGTAATCCTTGTCGAAGAGGACGCGCTTGGCCCCGAACTTTTCCAGCTGCGACAGCAGGAAGGTCTGCACGACCGTCTTGCCGGAGCCGGAGGGGCCGCAGATGAAGGTGTGGCCGAGATCTCCGACATGGAAGTTGAAGTAGAAGGGGCTTCCGGCGCTGGTCTGGAGCTTGCTGACCGCATCGCCCCATTCGTTGCCGTGCCGGTGGCCGGTCGGGTAATTGTGCAGCGGCGACATGGCCGTGTAGTTGCGGCTGGTCACCATCGCGACCCGCGCCCGGTGCGCGTGGTTGCCGGGAAGCTGCGCCCAGAACTGCGGCTCAAGCCCCATGTCTTCGCGGGCAACGACAGCCCCGGATTCCGACAGCAGGTTATGCGCATCGGCGGCGCGGGCTTTCAGCTCCTTCGCGTCCTCGGTCAGGACCGTCAGCGACAGGTTATGCTCGCCCATCACGAACTCGCCCGACATCAGGTCGTCGCGGGCGTCGCGCAGCTCGTCCGCCTGAGACACGGCGGGGTCATTCGCGTTGCGCAGCCGCCCCTCCTTGAGGGTCATCTGGCGCATGGCCTCGTTCTTCGCGGTGCAGCGGAAGGACTGGGTCAGGACGAAGCGGAAGGGGGCCGTCAGCAAGTTGTCGAACATGTTCGGGCGGGTGCGGGCGTGGTATTCCTTGATGCCGAACATCGCGCCATAGGTGCTGGCGGCGGCATGGCGGATTTCCAGAGCCTCCCGCCCGAAGATTACCCGATCAGTGTAGATCGCATTGCCAATGGTCCCGTGAACCAGCGGGACCGGCTCATATCGGCCAGAGATCAGCTGCTTCAGGACGCTGGCAGGCTCGGAGATCAGCAGGTCGCGATGGTCCCTGATGATCGAGAGCTTCCGGGGCCGAAAACGGCTGAGGCTGCGGGTTAGCTGCGTGGTCTTGTCATCGAGATCGTCCAGAAGATCCTGGTCCACCTCGATCTGGCTGGTTCGGGCGCGACGGACGCCCTTCGCCAGCCGACCACCGGGCAGGCTGCGGGGCTGCATGTAGACGGTCAGATACAGATCGTTGCGGAAGAGGCGCTTGGCCTCGATGCGGCGGCGGTAGCTCTCGTCGATCCAGCGGGCGAGGTCGGTGAGGAAGGTGCCGGACGGATAGTCGTCATCGGTGGCCCGGACCACATGGACATAGGCCATGACGGTGTCGTCGGCGATGTTGCGCAGGGCGTGGCTGAGCTGGTTGTGCAGCGTGTTGATGAGCTGGGTATCCGCCGTGCGGAAAGACACGCCCTCCAGCTTCAGCATCTGGAAGGCACCCCGGTTGCGGGTGATGATCGTGTGCGCGTCCGAATGGCGGATGAAGGGAAGGTAGCGGTCTGCCGTGTTCTCCGTCTTGATCTTGTCGAGCAGGCCCATCAGTCGATCTCCTCGATCTTGTAGAGGCGGCGGAGACGCAGGGGGGATGTCGATGATCCCCCCCAAAGGCTCCGGTTCCGGCACCGGGCATTTGTGTCCAGCCAGCGAAACAGGATTTGGAAAGCGTTCTGATCGCGCTCGACGATCAGGCGAGAGACGCCGAGCAGGGGGACCGCAATGGGCAGGTAGAAGATCGAGTCCGCGGCGATCATCGCCAGACCGCCGATGCCGCAGCACATGGCAAAGGCTTCGACAGGGATGCCGAAGATCATCGCCGGGCGCGTGAGGGCGAGGAACAGCACGTCCTCGTTCATCTTCACCTTTTCCATGTGGTGCCCTTCCTGCCGGTCAGCCAGTGATCATGCTCAGCACCTCGGAGGAGGCGTAGATCAGGACGACACCGCCAACGGCCCAGGCGGCGCGGCGCAGGTCGACGAAGTTGAAGAGCCAGCCCGCGCCGATGAACATGAGGGCGATCAGGGCAATGGGCTGCTTGGCGCTTTCGAACTCGTCGAGGATGTTGTTCAGGAAGTCGGTGAAGCCTGCGGCAGCGGCGGGTTGCGCCGCTGCGGTCAGGACCGCAGCCAGGAACATCGGGGCGCCGATGCGCCGGTGGCGGGTCAGAAAGGTCTTCATGGTTGCGTCCTTCTATTGGAAAACCAAGGCGTTCGATCCGGTGGCCGCGCCGAACACGTCCCATCGTTTCGCGCTGTCCTTGTCGTCGCTCAGGGAGGGTGACCGCTTGTCGTACGAGGGGGCGGTCACGGACCCCTCTCCCAGCACGCGGGCCACATAGCCGTTGTGGAAACCACGCGTGAAAGAGCCGGTGTTGTAGGAAGAAAGCGCCTGGTACAGGGCCTGCGTTTGGTCCGCTCCGGCATCGCGCGCCCGGTCATAGCCGTCGCGCAGCACGGTTTCCGCCGCCGTCAGATTGCGGCAGGCATCGAACACGGTGGCAGGCGTCAGCCCGAGCCAGGACAGGTTGGCGCTGTTGATTTGCCCGAGGCCCATGTCGATGGACTTGCCCTCGGCAATCAAGCGGGCGGCGATCTGTGCGGCCTCATTGGCGGAGCGCGGCGCATAGGACGCCCGATCCGGTCCGTTTACGCCGATGGCGAACGGGTTGAAGCCGCTTTCGGCGGCGACGAGCTTTTCCATGATGGAGGGGGCGACACCGGGCGCGCAGTTTTCGGCGACGGCCCGGAACGCGGTGGCATTCATGGGCTCAGCCAGCGCAAGGCGCGGTGAGCCGACGGTGAATGCGGAAAGGATCGAGAGGGAGAGGAGAGAACCGCAGAGCGGTCGGAGGATCAGCCAGCGCGCAGCGCCGAGGCGATCACTCGGTGTCTTCGTCTTGTCCAGATTTCGGGGCAGGCACCCAGACGCCTTCGGCGTCGGGGAAGATGCGCATGTGGAAGCTGACCAGCGCGTCGGAAGACTTGAAGACGCGGGCTTCGCCAGTCTTCGAGGAAATGACCGGGCTGGCCGCGCCGTTCGTCTGAACAGCCCAGAGCTCCCAGTTCCATCCTTTTGGGGTGTGAATCGGGCGGTAGTCGAGCTTGCCACCCTTCTCGAGGAAGTTTTGCACTGCATCAGTCGTAATCACGCGTGGGTTCCACATTGGCTGACACCTGTCGTTGGGATTTTCTGGACAGGTGCTGCGTATCCTTGAATCACGACTTTTTTCAACGTTAAAGCCCAAATTTGAAAAAAGCGCCAAAAGACATAAATTCGCCTATAGCTGATACAAGCGCCTAGGTGACATCAAGCGTATTTGACAAATAGCGCTTCCTCTGGAAGTTTGGCGCTATCCTTGCCTCCCTCGGCTATAGGATGATCACCCAGCTGTGACCATCCCGAGAGCGGAGCGACGGCGGGGACATGCCGAGTGAAGTTCCGAGGGAGCCAGAAGGTTTGTTATATTTTGGACACGCGATGAAGCGCGGTGCCGCGACCGCCCTGACCTGTACGAGCTTACTCCTGGCGGCACCTCCCGCTGCGCAAGCTTACCAAGTAGACTGCGCGATCCTGATCTGTCTGGCGGGAGGCTGGCCCGGAAGCACCGAGTGCAACGAGGCGCGATCTGTCTTCATCAGCAGGATCACGCCCTGGCCGGTGGAGCCGCCCCTGCAGATCTGGAATTGCCCCTTGGGCGTGGGCTACCGCCCACCTGAAGATGAGAGGGCTTTGCCGCTCCTTCATGAGGCGTTCGGCAGGCCTAGACCTTCGGCTCCGCCGCCATTCTCGGCAGTTGTCGAGGGGGTGCTTCCCCCGAGGTCGGAGCGGGACGAGATGCTGTCCCTGATCGCGGATTATGCCGATGACAACGGCGTGGCCGATGTCGACATCAGCGGGGCTGAGTATGACTTCGTTCGCTCCATCCGCGTCTACAACGTAGAGTATGCCCGGCAACGAGAAAGCGGTGATGGCGACTGTCGCCAAAGCGAAAAGGTCCGCGTCGGCACATATGGGGTGCAGGGCGACTTCAGCTGGTACAGCGGGTCGGTGACGTCACTGCCGGACGCATTCGAAGGTCTCACCAGTTGGGGCGAAAGCTGTCCGAGCCTCTACCGGAGGGCCGTCTTCATCGAGTGGACCGACTACCAGGGAAACTATGGCTACGAGCAGGTGAATTACTGATCACCGCAGGTGCTGGCATCGCCGATGCTGGGTACGCCAAGGGCGCAAGAATGCGGCCAGGAAGGCCGTGACAAAGAGGAGCAGCAAGGACTTTAGAGCGTAAAACCCCCGCGAAGGCGGCAACCTTCCACGGGGGCTGAGGGACTTAGGGCCGGCAAGCCCGTAATCATCCGTAATCATGATTTAGCCTATCAGCTTCCCAACCTTGCAGGCAAGTCAAAACGCATTTTTGCGACCTGTAGACGTTTGCCTGCCGCCGCCTCGCTTCAGACGAACGAGGAACGAAGAGATGCATGTACCCCAATCTTTGCCTGCCCGACGGTGCGAGGCCGTCAAACCAACGCTTCCACGCGGCATGGAGCGTGACGGCTTTGTCGCGCTTGTGGACGCGGTTGCTTCCTGCCTTGGCGTCGGTGCTGCCGCGATGATGACCTTTCGCACCATGATTGCGTCGACCAGGCCGAGCGCGTTCAAGTGCGGCGTAGATGAACCCTGCTGTTACCTCAGCCAGAACGAGATCGCGCACAAGCGTGGCGTCACGGCCTGTCGTATCCGGCAACACGAGGCGGCGCTTGTCCGCGCGGGGCTCATCGAGAAGCGGACCATGGCCAATGGGGCGCGGTCCGGCTTCTCCGGTTGCGGCGTCTTCTTCGGCGTGGCGATCGCGCGCGTCGAAGAGTTTCTGTCTCTGCGCGACGAGATCGAGGCAGATCGCAGGGCTCATGCCCGCCTGCGAGGGCAGCGCAGCTCGCATAAGCGGCACCTAAAAGGTATCCTGCGCGAGCTGGTCGGGTGTCATAGGCTGGCAGCAGAGGTCGAGCGCATCCATCAGAATTTCGCAGGGTGGCCGTCAGGCCAGGCGCTTCATCGGATGTCGCTCGAAGAGCTTCAGAACCACGAGGCTGAAGCCGAAGCGCTGACGATTTCTGCGTCTAACTTGCTGCACGAAACGCATGATCGATCGCTCGACAACGAGCGCTCTCATATACAAGATACAACTCAAGATTCTAACGAAGTACCTTGTAACGACCATAACGATACGCGGAGCGTGGGCAAGCCCACGCGATCCACCGTTTCTGGGCCGCAGCCTAGCGGCCGCGTCCGTTGCTTAGAAAGACAGGATGGGGTGGCCAGCGAGGCGCACAAGTCCAAATTCATTCAGAAACTTGGCTGTGACCGTCTGTACGGCCTTTGTTCCGAAGAGATGAAGATGTGGCTCGACATCGAGCGACAGAAGCGCGGCAGGCTGGATTTCCATTCCTTCGTGATCGCCGCGCAGAAGCGTCTACCTGAGTTGGGTATCCACCAATCTGCCTGGGATGAGGCCGTGGGCGTGCTTGAGGAGGATGCAGCGATGCTTTGTGTTCTGATCACCGATGCCAAGGTTGCCGATCCGGAGATCACCATCCTTTCGGCAGGGGCGTATCTGCGCGGTATGGTGCGGGCGCAGCGGACCGGTTCTTTGAACATCATGGGAAGCCTGATCGGGCTGAATGAACGGAGCAGGAGGCGCTGATGAAACCGCTCATCTTATCGGCGGCCATCGTGGCTGCTCTCACGGTTTCTGGGACGGCCCAAGAACTGTGTATCGAGCCTATCAGGCCAGAGGCTGCACACCTTCTCGATGCCGGGCTTTCCGGTGCTGAGGTACGGGCGGAGTTTCGGCGCTACTTCAGCGAGGTCGAGGATTATCTGAACTGTCTGAACGAAACGTCGGGCCGGATCAGAGATGATGCGCGAGCCGCGGCTTACGACTACCAACAAGTGCTGGAGACGACAGAGCCGGGCAAAGCTGGTCAGGGCGATGATGGGTTTCGTCCGCAAAGTGTCGCCATGAAGGATACCGGCGAACTCTTCTTGGATTATCGACCAAACGCTGGCGGCACCGGCTATGCCGGCGCCGCCAGGAAATCTTCCGCAGGGAGGTGATAGAGGAAGATTTCTATGGTGAAATCTTGCGCTAGGGTCAGGATTCATAACCAGTAAATGACGAGAGCCGCGAGGGCGATGGCTGAGAGGAACACCTTGGGGCATCGGTCATAGCGGGTCGCGACGCGCCGCCAGTCCTTGAGCCTGCCGAACATGATTTCGATGCGGTTACGCCGTTTGTATCTCCGCTTGTCATATTTGACCGGCGTCTTGCGTTTCTTCCGTCCTGGGATGCAGGCACGTATCCCCTTGTCCTGCAACGCTTCTCTGAACCAGTCAGCATCATAGCCGCGATCCCCGGGTAGCCATTTGACGTTTGGCAGGCCACCGAGCAGCGCCCGTGCGCCGATGTAGTCGCTGACCTGTCCAGCGGTGACGAACAGGTCGATCGGTCGTCCCTGACTGTCGCAGATGGCGTGCAGCTTGGTGTTCATGCCGCCCTTGGTGCGACCAATCAGGCGACCACGCCCCCCTTTTTGACGGCCATGCTGGTCGCCGTTCGGTGAGCCTTGAGGTGTGTCGCGTCGATCATCACGGTCGTCTTCTCACCGTGTTCCGCCGCCAGTCCGGCCATCATCCGCGCGAAGATCCCCTTTTCGCTCCAACGCTTCCAGCGGCTGTAAAGTGTTTTGTGAGGACCATATGCAGCAGGAGCGTCACGCCAACGCAAGCCATTGCGATTGATGAAGATAATCCCGCTCAGCACTCGCTTGTCATCAACCCGGGGCTTCCCGTGTGACTTGGGAAAGAAGGGAGCCAAACGTGCCATCTGCGCGTCGGTCAGCCAGAAGAGATCGCTCATGTCATCGCTCCGTTTTCGGAGGCGTGAATCACGCAGCGCAACTGAAATCAATGCATCCTGACCCTAGCCATTGTGCCGCCAAACCGCCACCAGCAAGCGCCACTACCGAAGGGAAGTCGGCCCAGTTGATGTAAGTCTTTGACGATACATTAATTGTGCGGACGTCCGACCACTCACTGCCGTTGAGGATGGCCATGCGAACTTCCGCTTCGGTTCCGCTTTCTTCGGTCCAGCTCAGCAAAACCCTGCCATCCGACAAGGGTGCGAGTGATGGTTCGCGAGCATTGATGCCAACAGGTGATCCGCGGTCGGTCAATCTGAATAATCCGGTTTCCTCCGCGTATGATGCGGTGGACGAAGCGAACAATGCACCAAGGATCAGAGTCGACGCAGCAGAATATTTAATCATGAACAGAATTTTCCCACCGTTATTGCTTTTCTGTGGCAAACCAAATGCTGATTGACCGTGCGCCAACTCCCATTCTTTTGACCGACGAAAATGCTTAGTCAATTCCGTTGGCCCGCTGCAAAGCTCGAATGTACGCCACGATAGCAAGGATGTCTGAGCGCGTCACGGCTTCAACCGCTGGCATGTTGCCAAATTCCCAGTGGTGCGCCCGAACTCCATTCTGCGCTGCGAGGACAAACGCCATGTCGCCGTGGTGGCTGGGTTCATAGATCTTGTGAACAAGCGGAGGAGCGACGCCATCTTGGCCCTGCGCGTTTCGGCCATGGCAAGCGGAACAGACCGCATCATAAGCGCTTGCGCCGATTTGCTCCTGCTCTGTGAAACTGTTTGGTAGCTTGACAGTAGCGAGAGCACCCGCGGGAAGCGCGATGCTGTCCTGCCTCTGGGCGCCCGTCCGAGTGTGGCTCGGTTGCACAATGAACCATACTGCTGCAGCGACGGCGACCAGAGCAAAAAATATCGCTGCCCATTTCATACTATCAAACTCTCTCGTGATGTTGCGATGGCCCCCTGCCTTTTTAGAGACGAAGCCGGGTATCTCAGTTGGGCTTGCTCGAATTGACTGACCTCCTGCGGCATGGTGTTGTCTGCTTGAACAATTGCGGATTGCTGGATCGATTTGTTGAAAAAGGTCGTGATTTCGTGGTACCGGATCCGCGTGTCTTCCAGCGTCTGATAGTAATTGAAGAGTTCTTTAAGCGGTGCCGAGAAGTCTTTGTGTGCGGCTAGGACGGCCACCAGGGCACCGAGTGTAATACGCCCTTCGATGACGAAATATCCTCCCAATGAGTAGAACAGGAATGGGGTCAGCGCGGTTAGAAAATTGTTGAGGGCCTTGATGAAGAACTTCAGGCGGAAAATCTTCCTGCGGACGTGCTCAAGCTCTCTAAAACTCGCTCCGGCCGGTAGCAGTCCGGTCGGATTGACCTGCCGTTCATGCAGCTGTTCGCTAAGCTGTCTGCCGAGCTGTCGGACTTCCTTGATTCTTGTACGTGAAAGGGCGTTGACTCGCCGCTGTAGCTTGGGCAGCAGCACGAGCTGGATTGGCAGCACGGTCAGTGCGGCGGCACCCAACACAGGGTCCTGAACGAACATGAAAAACAGGATCGTCAACAGTGTACCACCTTGTAGGATTGGCAGCGTGAGGACATCTGCCGCGAAGCCACCTATGGGCTCAACTTCCTGTGCGAGAATAGGGACGATTTCGCTCTGGTTTCGGGAGTCGGGATCGCTGCGCCATTGCCGATAGACCAGCAGCCGGAAGCGCCGCAAAAAACGCTCAGCTACATATCCCTTGAACACGTTAAGGCCATATTTGTTTAGCCCATTCAGGATGATCGCCAAAAGGTAGAGACCACAGAGAAGCATTAGGAAAACGACCTGATCGACGTCTCGTCCCAAAACGGCAACGGGGAAATGATCAGAATCCAAAGCGTTGTTTACGATCTGCTTTGGCAGTTCGAGGGTCAAATATTGAATAGGCATCGCGATGAGGCTGACTACAATCATCAATGCCTGCTGCCTTCTGGAGTAGCGCAGGACCGTGCTGAAAAGACTGCCTTCAAGCCCCCGTATGGGTTCAGGGTGGAACGTGGGGGTGTGACGGCGCTTCCAAAGCTTGAGAATGCCGCGAATAGCAAGATATGAGCCGACAGTGATCAGCAGCGCTGGTGCCAAGACCAGTATCAGATGAATGAACGGGTGAACCCAGTCTGGCGTCGCATCGCTGTAGTCGTACCCGAACGCGGCAGATACGTTGTGTACAAGCACGTGATACCTGTCCAGGAGTGACATCAAAAATTCTAACCCTTGGATTTCGGCGCAAGGTGATCGTGCACGATGATGACGCCCCACATGCCCGCTTCCCGGTGGCCGGGTATCAAGCATACGAACTCCAGGTTCGTCATATCGGAGAACTCCCAGACCAGCTCGGCATTTTGTCCACTTGGGATCAAAACCGAGTTGGCGCGATCATGTTGCATATCGGGGTGTTCGCGCATCCACTGCTGATGTTTCGCAATTTCGTCAAAGGAGCCGAGAAAGAACTCGTGATCCAGAGCGCCCGTATTGCCGATCAAAAACCGAACGACCGATCCCTTTTCAATCTGGATCGCGTCCGGCTCGAAAAGCATGTATCCGCTTTCTGTCTCCCTGATGGATATTTCGATCGACCTGTCGAAAGTGGAGCCATCGCCGGGTTTCCCGATCGGATTATGGCCAGGCACTTCGAAGGCCCGCGCATGAGGTTGCTGGCCTTTGCCACTGGAAGCGTTCACTGAGAAAGCCGGAAAGACGAGCATAAGGGCGGTGGTGCAGGTTTTCAGGAAATTCATCATGCTCGGCTACCTCCGTAGCGCTTGATTTTACGAGATATTCTTGCTTGCAGAGTAACGCCTCAAAAAGTTGGGGCCGGGGTGATTGCCCCGGCCCCACTAACTGTCATCACTTCATCTGTGTGACGGTCAGTTTTCCCTTCACGCGGTCTGCGACGAATTCGATGTCCTGACCTTCGGACATCTTGGCCATCATTGCCTCGTCGGCGCGGAACACCATGGTCATCGCGGGCATGTCGAGGTTGACCAGCGGGCCGTGGATGATTGTGACCTTGCCGGCCTTGGCGTCGATCTTCTTGATGGTCCCGCTCGTGTATTCCACGTCAGCCTGAGCCATCTGGTCCCCCACTGAGACCGCTCGGTGCATGCCGGATTCGTAGTGACCCGGAATTAGGCACGCCGCTTCGAACGTACCAGCATTCGCGAACGTCCAGACGACCTCACCCGAAGCGCCCGCATCGAGACGGATTCGGTTCGGGTCGTCGTGTTCCATATCCATCTTGGCCATTTCGATCTTGTGCTCGGCGTTGCGCTCGACTGTATCAAGGACGAATTCATGCTCCAGCTCACCCTTGTTCGTGATGTTGAAGCGGATGGTTTCACCCTCCTTGATGGTCATCTCTTCGCTCTCGATCAGCATTTCGCCTTCGTCGTTTTCGAGCAGAGTGACATCAATTGTGCGGTCCACATTGGCGGCTTCACCCGGCATGCCGATCATCATGGCGGTCGGCTTGGTCTCACCGTGCCCGCCATCATGTGTGCCTGCGGCAAATGCTGGTGCCGAAAGCACCAACGCGAAGCTTGTCGTCAAAAGAAGATTTCTCATTTCATTGTCCTGTAAGTTGGTTTGGTTGGAGTTGACGAAGGGCCGTTCAGCCCTTCGAGTTTGGCTTTGGTGTGAGAATGGTCTTGGGACTGTTGTTCGAGGCAAACTCGGGCAATTCGCCGGTCCATTCGTAGGCCATCTCGCCCGGAGGATTTTCGTACCAGCCGGGATCGGAGTAATCGTCCGCGTCGATGCCGTCCCGCACCTTTACGACCGAAAACATGCCGCCCATCTCGATGGGGCCGTAGGGCCCCCAACCCGTCATCATGGGGATAGTGTTGTCAGGCAGCGGCATTTCCATTTTCGCCATGTCCCCCATGCCGGACATGCCCATGGGCATGTATTCCGGCTGGAACTGACGGATCTTCTGGGTCAGTGGTTTCTTGTTGACCCCGATGAACGTCGGCACATCGTGACCCATGGCATTCATCGTGTGGTGCGACTTGTGGCAGTGGATTGCCCAGTCACCCAGATGGTCCGCGACGAACTCATAGGCGCGCATCGCGCCCACGGGAATGTCGATGCTGACCTCTGGCCATTGCGCCGCCTCGGGCACCCATCCGCCATCCGTACAGGTGACCTTGAAGTCATAGCCGTGCATGTGGATCGGGTGGTTTGTCATCGTGAGGTTGCCGACGCGTACGCGCACCTTGTCGCCCTTGTTCACGACCAGCGGATCGATGTCGGGGAAGATCCGACTGTTCCACGTCCACAGGTTGAAGTCCGTCATCGTCATGATGCGGGGCACGTATGTGCCGGGATCGATGTCAAAGGCATTCAGCATGATAAGAAAATCGCGATCCACCGGCATAAACGATGGGTCCTTGGGGTGGACCACGAACATGCCCATCATCCCCATCGCCATCTGGGTCATTTCGTCGCCATGGGGGTGGTACATGAACGTGCCGGACTTCACCAAGTCGAATTCGTAGACAAACGTTTTCCCTGGCGGGATGCTGGGATGACTCAACCCGGAGACCCCATCCATGCCCGAGGGCAGGATGAGCCCGTGCCAATGCACCGTGGTGCCTTCCGGCAGCTTGTTGGTGACGTAGATGCGGATCCGGTCGCCTTCGACTGCTTCGATCGTTGGACCGGTGGACTGGCCGTTGTAGCCCCACAGATGCGCAATCATGCCGTCTGCAAGTTCGCGCTCTACCGGTTCGGCGACGAGGTGAAATTCCTTGACCCCGTTGTTCATCCGGTGCGGCAGGGTCCACCCGTTCAGCGTGACCACAGGTGTGTAGTCCGGCCCTGACGACGGACGCGCCGTAATCGCCGTTGCCGCACTGTCCATCTGCGCGGCTTCGGGGAGGCCCATGTTCAGGGTTTGACCCCAGGCTTTTGAAGAGACCAGCGTTGCACCTGCGGCGCCGGCTCCGAGTAATTGACGTCTGTTCAACATGTCAGTTCCTTTCAGTGTCCTGCGCCGCCACCGGCGGCAAGTGATGCGCCTTCTCCACCAGCACCACCGCCGCCTTCGCCGCCGCCATAGATCGCGGCGGTCAGATCGGCCTGTGCCATATAGAATTCGCGTTTTGCATTTGCCGCTTCCAGGGATGCGGCAAGTTTCTCGCGCACATCAGTCAGCAGCTCGAAAGTGTTGGTGATCATGCCGTTGTAGGACAGCAAACCCTCTTCTTCGACGGTCGTGCGTAGCGGCACCAGAACGTCGCGGTAGTGGCGCGCGATTTTGTATGCGGCATGATAAGAGGCTTCAGCACCGCGCGCTTCAGACCGGACGTTCACGGCCTTCTCTGCGAGCACGTTGGCCGCTTGAAGATAAGACAATTCCGCCTTGCGCATCCGGGCCTTGCCGGTGTCGTAGATCGGGATCGCGAACTCCACTTCCACCTGAGGCAAAGTCTTGGTTTCAATGTCGCCACTGCCTTCAACTTCACGCTCAAATTCGGCTCCCGCAACGATCTCCAGATCGCTGACAATGCGGGTCTGGTCGGTCAGACCAAACGCCTTGGCCTGCGCTTCCAGGCCAAGTTTGGCAACACGGAGATCCACCCGGTTTCGGAGCGCCTTGGCCTCGATGTCGGTCACACGGCCGACAGAACGCGGCAGTGCAGGAAGGGCATCTGGCACATAGTAATCGACTTCGGTGCCCCAGAGACCCATCAACCTGGTCAAAGCCTCCTTGGACCGAGTGGCGTTCAATCGTGCCTGTGCAAGTTGCCCCGCCAGTTCGGCATTGAATGCCTGTTCGCGGGCCTGCCCAGCTTTGTTGAGTGCGCCGGTCTCGCCCAACCTCATCGCCAGTTCAGAGCCGGCGTCAGAGGTCGCTTTCGCGCGCCGCAGATAACTCACTGCCTCGAAGGCGGCGACTGCATCGACCCATGCCTTTCGCGTCTGATTTGCCAGTGCGAGTGTGTCGTTCACGGCATTGAGCTGAGCCTGCCTGAAGCTTGCATCAGCAATGGCCATACGCTGTTTACGCGTGGTGGCATCGAGGACGTTCGACCGGATCAGCCCTTCGATCGCCCTGTAGGCACCGAGTTCAGGCGCACCGATTCCCAAGACACCAATTGAGACGATCGGGTTTTCCGGCGTCGATTGCTGCCAAGCCTCAGCGGCCGAGAGGCCAACATTGGCGTAAGACGCTTGCAGACCCTTATTGTTCAGCAGCGCAACCTGAACCGCCGTATCGGCCGAGATCGTCTTCCGATGCACCATGCTGTGCACCTGTTTCTTGAGAGCTTCGTTTTCGGCCTGCGTTTCCGCAAACACGGTCCGTTTGCCGATCGCTGGCGTAATCTGGCTGGCCACATTGGCAAAACCGGCCTTCGGTTCGGTGTAGCTTACCGGTACTGCGGTAGCGCAGGCACCCAAGAAAAGTGGAAAGCCAAGAACCAGCGGAATCTTAGATACCCGCATCAGTTGCCCTCCGTCTGCTCTTGATTGACAGACCGCCAATCACGGGGGCCGGTCGGACCACGATAGGTGTAGCCAGCCAATGGATCTTGATAGTTGATCGGAGACGAAACGGTCGCGTTGACGACAGCCTGTTGTGTCGCAACGGAGGGCAAAGGGGTAGGCTCATAGGCGCATGCGCCAAGCCCGAGGGCCGAAGCCCCCATGAGTAGATGAATTTTCATGAAGGTATCCTGATTGATGAACGATGTCTCACGCAGAGTCTGCGCAAGGCTCACACCCGGATTGGGCGCCGTTTCAGATCAGGAATCGAGGGGGCCGCAGAAACCCTGATGTTTCGACGGAATGCGCCTGACCGCTCAGGATCATATATTCTTTCGCAGCAATAGGATCCGGGAATACCAAGTCTGCGTCTGGAATGACGACAGAAATGCATATTCCGTTACAACACTGAGTTGATTGATGCTCTGTTTCACCCATGTCGGAGGATATGTCATCCACGTCAACTGTCGCCGGGTGTTTCATGTGGTCGGCGTGGATGTCAGTTCCCTGACCAACTGTCGGTTCGCTGAGAAGGGAGCTGATCGATCCAGAATGCTGACCATCATGCATTCCTGAGGCCGCGTGTGCCGCAGAAGGTGGAGACAGAACCAATGCCAACGCAAAAGCGAAGCAAGTGAGGAATTTCACCCATACCGAAGTGGCGACACGCATTCTCATGAACGGCAACATGGACGTTTTGACAAATTAGTCAACGCTTACAGCGCGGGAAGGTTTGGCACAATCTAGCGAGGCAGGCGAATTCTCGCTGCGAGCGCTCAAAACTGTTGCGCAATAGATACATAGCAACGTTCACCAGTCAGACAGAAGACGCGAAAATGGTAGTGAGTACTTCAGAAATGACTGGGAGTGCCGGGACTAACTCAGTCTTTGCGATCCGTAGCCCGCATCGTGAATCGCTGCCTTCAGAGCGTTTTCATCCAATGCGCTATCTACCTCGACGGAACGCGCAGTTAGGTCACAGGTGACAGTCGCGTGTGGGTCTATCGTCACAATGGCCTTCTCTATCGACGCGGTGCAATGTCCGCAGTTCATGTCCGGCACGCTGAACCTGATCATCACGATCTCCTTCTTACTGCTGCCATCTAGGTCGTTCCCCTATGGGAAGGTCAATGCCCGAAAAAATTCCTCGATGCATCTGTTGACCTTCCAGCGAATGGAACCCTTATCTCTCGGAGGACCAGGATCAGGAGTCACCCATGTCGGATTCGCATACCCTTCGACTTTCCCTGCAGAACATGTCCTGCGCCTCTTGCGTCGGGCGGGTGGAGCGTGGGCTTTCCGGCCTGCCGGGTGTCAGCGACGTTCACGTCAACCTTGCCAGCGAGACGGCCAAGGCGCAGATCGACGCGCAAGGGCGCATTTCGAACATCGTCGAAAAGCTGGAAGAGATTGGCTATCCGGCCCGTACGCAGAGCATTCGCCTGAACGTGGCCTCCATGTCTTGTGCGTCCTGCGTTGGGCGGGTGGACAAGGCGCTGGCGGCGGTGCCGGGCGTGCTGGACGTGAACGTCAATCTGGCATCGGAAACTGCGACGGTAACGTATCTCGAAGGCTCGGTTGCGGTTGCGGACCTGCTGAAGGCGGCGGGTGACTCAGGCTATCCCGCGACCTTGCCGCAGGACAGCGCGCCGGAAGACACGAGTGCCCGCAAGGATGAAGAGGCGCGGACGCTGGCTCGCAGGACCGCGCTGGCGGCGGCCCTCGCCCTGCCTGTGTTTCTGCTGGAAATGGGCGCGCACCTGATCCCCGGCATGCATGGTCTGATCGGCGACACGATCGGCCATCGGACAAGCTGGCTGATCCAGTTCGGTCTGACCACCGTGGTCCTGTTCTGGCCGGGGCGCAGCTTCTATACGCGCGGGTTTCCAGCCCTGCTCAAGCGTGCGCCGGACATGAACAGCCTTGTTGCGGTCGGCACCTCTGCCGCCTATCTCTATTCTCTGGTCGCTCTTTTCGCGCCCGCGCTGCTGCCCGAAGGGTCGCGCGCCGTCTATTTCGAGGCGGCGGCGGTGATCGTCGTTCTGATCCTGCTGGGCCGCTGGCTGGAGGCACGCGCCAAGGGCCGCACCGGCGCAGCGATCCAGAAGCTGCTGGGCCTTCAGGCCAAGACCGCCTGCGTGCTGGTGGACGGAGAGCCTGAGGACGTGGCCATCGAGCGCATCGCCGCGGGCGACATCCTGCTCGTGCGCCCCGGAGAGCGGATTGCCGTGGACGGCGAAGTGACCGAAGGCAGCGCCCGCGTCGACGAGAGCATGATCACCGGCGAGCCGGTGCCTGTGGCCAAGTCGGTGGGCGATCCCGTCACCGGCGGGACCGTCAACGGCACCGGTGCTTTCCAGTTCCGCGCGACGCGCGTGGGGGCGGATACGACGCTGGCGCAAATCATCCGTATGGTCGAAGAGGCGCAGGGGGCCAAGTTGCCCATCCAGGGTCTGGTGGATCGGATCACCCTGTGGTTCGTGCCCGCGGTCATGGCGCTGGCGCTGCTGACGGTGATCGTCTGGCTGCTGGTCGGGCCATCGCCCGCCCTGTCCTATGCGCTCGTCGCGGGTGTGTCCGTGCTGATCATCGCCTGCCCCTGCGCGATGGGGCTGGCCACGCCGACCTCAATCATGGTGGGCACCGGCCGTGCCGCCGAAATGGGTGTGCTGTTCCGCAAGGGTGACGCCCTGCAACCGCTTTCGACCGTCGATGTGGTCGCGCTGGACAAGACCGGCACGGTGACCGAAGGACGTCCCGAACTGACCGATCTGGTGCTAACAGAAGGATTTGAACGGGCCGAGGTGCTGGCTCTGGTCGCGGCGGTCGAGGCGCGGTCGGAACACCCCATCGCCGAGGCCATCCTGCGGGCGGCGGAGGCCGAGGGCGTTGCCCGGCACGACGCGCAGAAATTCACGTCCATCACCGGCCACGGTGTCCGGGCCGAGGTCGCGGGCCGCGAGGTGCTGGTGGGGGCCGACCGTCTGATGACCCGCGAAGGGCTGGACATCGGCGCGCTGGCGGACGCGGAACGCCGCCTGGCCGAACAGGGCCGTACCGCGCTTTACGCCGCCGTCGACGGACGCGTTGCCGCCGTCATCGCCGTGGCAGATCCGGTGAAGCCGTCCAGCGCGGCCGCCATCCGGGCGCTGCACGATCTTGGCCTGAAGGTCGCCATGATCACCGGCGACAAGCGCGAGACGGCAGAAGCCATCGCGCGGGAGACGGGCATCGACCACGTGATCGCGGGCGTGCTGCCGGACGGCAAGGTCGCGGCACTGGATGAACTGCGTGGCACGGGCCAGCATATCGCCTTCGTCGGCGACGGCATCAACGACGCGCCCGCGCTTGCCCATGCGGATGTGGGCATCGCCATCGGCACCGGCACTGACGTCGCCATCGAATCCGCCGACGTGGTGCTGATGTCGGGCGACCTGCGCGGCGTGGTCAACGCGCTGGAAATATCGCGGCGCACCATGCGCAACATCCGCCAGAACCTGTTCTGGGCCTTCGGCTACAATGTCGCGCTGATCCCGGTTGCGGCGGGGGCGCTTTACCCGGTGTCGGGCCTGCTGCTGTCGCCGGTGCTGGCGGCGGGGGCGATGGCGCTCAGCTCGGTCTTCGTACTGACGAACGCGCTGCGCCTGCGCCGTGTGCGCCCGGCGATGGACGAGGCGGCGAAGGCCGTGACCGACCCCCGCCTGTCCCCCGTTCCGGCTGAATGAAAACAAGGAGAAGACGATCATGAATATCGGAGACGTGGCCGACCTGTCCGGCCTTCCTGCGAAGACCATCCGCTACTACGAGGACATCGGGCTGGTCGAGCCGCTGCGCAGCGCGAACGGCTATCGCAGCTTTCGACAGAGCGACGTCCACAAGTTGGCGTTTCTCGGGCGAGCGCGTGCGCTTGGCTTCACCATCGAGGACTGCCGGAGCCTGCTGAAACTCTATGCCGATACCGACCGCGCCAGCGCGGAGGTCAAGCAGATCGCCGAGGAACACCTCGACCGGATCGACCGGAAAATCGCAGAACTGACCGAGATGCGCGCGACGTTGTCGCACCTTGTCGATGCCTGCGCTGGCGATCACAGGCCTAATTGTCCGATTCTCGCAGATCTGGCGATGGAAGAGGATAAGACCCGGACCGCCAGGGCAGCGGATTAAGCGGGCTTAGATACGTCCCGCAGCGGGCAGCGCCACCCATAAGGTGCGACTGGCTGCAGCTATTTCGGAACATTCCAGCGCGGGAAAGTTGTTCCACCTTTAGACTTCACGATTTCGAGAGAGGACAACTTCATGTCATATGGCCGCTTTTTCGCGATGATCGCCACATCTACCGTCGTCATGTTCGGTCTGATGTATCTCAATACCTACCTCTGGACGCATGTGTTCTGGTCGGAAACGCGGGCCTACATGGCTCTCCTGATGGGTGCCACCATGGCGATCATCATGCTGGGCTTCATGCTGTCGATGTATTCCAGCAAGATGGCTAACGCCGCCATCTTCATCGGTGCCGCTGTGGTCTTTGCCGCCTCCCTTTGGCTGGTCCGCAGCCAGGTGACGGTGGGCGACACCAGCTACATGCGGGCAATGATCCCGCACCACTCGATCGCGATCATGACCTCCAGCCGCGCCGATATCTCGGACCCGCGCGTGCGCAAGCTGGCGGATGAGATCATCTATGCGCAGGACAAGGAAATCGCCGAGATGCGTTATCTGGTGAACGATATCGACGCCAACGGTGACAGTCCGGCACAGTCAGAAAGCGGACCGGCGCAGATCGTGAGCCTCGACGAGGCGCTATCAACCCCGGAAGTCGCCATTCTCGACCTCGAATTTCTTACTTCGGAGGACATTGCTCAGATGTTTCCCGGCGGCCCCGCGTGCACGTTCACCTACACCACCACAAGCAGGCCTGCGCTGGCGGTGGGCCGCATCGACGGTGGGAGTGTAGCTCTCGCCAAGATCAGCGGCGATCTGGTGCGGCTGGAGGCTGGCGACGCCGGAAGCACTTGGGGCACGGAGGGCATGACAGTGGCGTTGAGCGCGCCGAGCGGAACCGGCACATTGGACGCAAATAGTGGCGAAATGCAGGACGCCGATCTCGTTCTCGAACTTGGGTCCGGTCTGCGTGCAGGGTATCGCGGATATTACGGTTGCGGTGCCTGAACCAGAAACTGGAGGAAACACCATGCCGAAAGACGCATCGAAATCAGCCCAACTCTACCGGATGGTCATGCAGGATCATCTTTGCCCTTATGGTCTCAAGTCCAAAGACCTGCTCGAACGGGAAGGGTACGAGGTCGAGGATCATCACCTGACGACACGTGAGGAAACCGATGCCTTCATGGAAAAGCACGGGGTCGAGACCACGCCGCAGACCTGGATCGGCGACAAGCGGATTGGCGGCTACGACGATCTGCGGGTCCATTTCGGCCTCGACGCGCCGGAAAGCGAGCGCTCGGACACCTCCTATCAGCCGGTGATCGCGATCTTTGCCATCGCGTTTCTGATGGCGCTCGGCCTGTCGTGGTACAGCTTTGGAACCATCCTCAGCCTGCGTGCGCTGGAATGGTTCATCTCGATCTCGATGTGCTTGCTTGCAGTGCAGAAACTTCAGGACGTCGAAAGCTTTTCGACCATGTTCCTGAATTACGACCTGCTGGCGCGCCGCTGGGTGCGCTACGGCTATCTTTATCCCTTCGGAGAGGCCTTCGCCGGCATCCTTATGGTCGCCGGGGCGCTCACCTGGCTTTCGGCTCCCGTGGCCCTCTTCATCGGAACGGTCGGTGCAGTTTCGGTCTTCAAGGCGGTCTATATCGACAAGCGCGAGTTGAAATGCGCCTGCGTCGGGGGGGACAGCAACGTGCCACTAGGGTTCGTCTCGCTCACCGAGAACCTGATGATGATGATCATGGGTATCTGGATGCCGATCCGGGTCTACCTGATCGGCTGACGGCCCCGCGACCTCTATAGGGGCGCGGCGTGTACGACCTTTTTGAGTGGGGGAGATGATCCCCACTTATCAGCCATCACGCCAAGAGCTGGTTCGAGGTTCGTCAGCCGATCGTCGCGAGAAAGGGAAACGTCCCCAGCAGCCAATAGGCAAACCGTGACAGTTGCCCGGTCATGATGGCAACTCCCATGATGATCATGGCAACACCCGCGCCCTTGTAGAGCCAGCGACCGGCCTTGCCGATCTGCCTTACCCGCGCGGCGATGGCGTCGGTGAACAGCGCAGCCAGCAGGAAAGGCACCCCCAGACCAGCGGAATAGATCGACAGCAGCCAGATGCCGTCCGACATGCCGCCGGAGGTCGAACTGAGTGTCAGGATCGCGCCGAGGATCGGTCCGATGCAAGGTGTCCAGCCAAAGGCGAAGGCCAGTCCCAGCACGTAGGCCCCAAACGGGCGACCGCCGGGAATGTCGAGATTGAAACGGGTATCGCGCGAGAACGCATTGAGACGAAAGACACCCAGCATGACCAGTCCGAACAGAATGATGATCGCGCCGCCGAGATAGTTCAGCTCGGTGCGCCATGTCAGCAGCAGGGATCCGAGCGCGCTGGCCCCGGCCCCGAGGGCGACGAAGACCGTCGAAAAGCCCAAGACAAAGCAGGCACTCAACCCGAGCGCCCCGGCGCGCGCCCGCAAGCCGACCGACCGCGTCATGCGCAAATCCGGCTGCCCTGCGATGTACGAGACATAGCCCGGCACAAGCGGCAGGACGCAAGGCGACAGGAACGAAATGGCCCCCGCCAGAAAGGCCGCGAAGATGCCGATGCCGGAGATGTCCATCACGCGTCACGCTCGGTGCTGAAGGGCCACACGGCCCACCAGAACGCGACCAGCGGGACCACGATCCATTGCAACACAGGTGACAGGCCCGCATCGAGGACCGGAATGATTGGCATCAGGTCCGAATAGGCCCAGGCGGCGCGGATCACGATGTTGAGCCATTCGCTGAACAGCGTGTATCCGAGCCCGAACACCACCGTCAGGACGGTCACAGACCGCCGCGTCGAGGCGACCAGGGGCCAGCCCCAGCCCGACAGCATGAGGGCAAGCATCAGCGCGCTCATGGCGATCAGGATATCACCACCCGTGCAATGGACGGCTGCGAAGACAATCTCACCCCAGGTGCCCTCGTTCCATATCGTGTAGAGCGGCATATGCGCGAACTCCCAGATCAAGTTGGCCGGGATGATCACCGCAAAATACCGACGCAGAGCTGTCAGGGAAATTCCGTCTGTCGAGGACAGCCTGACGCCAGTCGCGACGACACTCATTGAAACACACCTGTCAGCCGGTCCCACCAGCTGGGCTCCCGGCGTCGATGCTGGGCGTTGTTGGTCAACTCGCTGACATAGAGGATCAGGTTCACGTTCTTGAAGTCCATGCCATGGAATTTTGCAGCGAACCGCCCGCCGATGTCCACGACATGGGTGACCGCTCCGTGCATCATCATGTCGCTGTCGGCGGTCATCGTGAACTCCAGCCCATAGTCCCGCGCCAGAACGCGCGTTGCATTTTCAGTCTGATCGGGACGTTTGGTTAGAATAACCCAATTGCTTGGATCGAGCCCATGCCGGTCCGAGTAATCGCGCAACACGTCTGGCGTGTCGTTCACAGGATCGGTCGTGATCGAGATGAACTGCACAAGCTCCTTCATCGGCCCGTAGTTGATCGAAGCCTGGACCGCCGCGATCTTTTCCGCATGGAGCGGGCAGATATCCGGGCAGTTGGCATAGATGAAATGAAGGATGACCACCTTGTCGCTGAAATCCGACAGGCGCACGGGATTCCCCTCGGAATCCTGCAGCTCGAAACCCGGAGCCTGCGCGGCATCGATGGCTTGGAAGTAGGGCTCCATCTCGAACATGCGCGCATCCAGGTTTTCCCCCGGATGATTGGCGAAGGCCGGAGACGAAATCGTGGCCGCGAGTATCGCTAAAGCGGCGCGCCGTGTCAGTGCTGTCAATTCTTGTATCCTTACAATAAATGCCTGCCGATCCGTTGACCGACAGGCATTTGGGCAAATCTAGCCGTCAGACTTTTCCGACGGCATCATGCCGCCGTCCATATTCTCGGTCATGGACGCCATCATCTCGGTGCAGGCTTCCATCATGGGTTTCATTTCGGCCATCATCTTCATCATGCCCATCATGTCGCCGTCCATCATGCCGCCTTGCATGGCCCCCTCATTCTGCATCATTTCGCCCGTTTCCGGCGTGGTCTGTTCCTGGGCGCTGACGGCAAATGCACTTGCGGTAAGGGCCGTCGCAACGACGAAAGTTGTAAATGTTTTTCTCATGGTTTTCTCCTTGGGTTGATCGTGTGGTTATCGAAAGAACTCAGTCGGGAGACGCCCCGTCCGGCGAGTTGGAGCATCCCTTTCCAGACCCGCCCTTCATGCACAGACCCAGGCCGCACATCGCGGCACAGGGGGCCAGCGAGACCAGAACAGGCGCGAGCCCGATCGCGGTGAGCCATCCCCAGTTCAGGGCCATGCCGCCCCCCATCACGGTTGCCGCACCGACGAACAGCAATCGTCTGCGCGTCAACCACCTGGGCCAATTTCCTGCGCTTTCGATGTTGGCGGCACCCGCAATGTTGGAAGGTGATATTTCGGTCATCCAGAAAGTCCTTTCGATGATTAAAAGCTAGTCATTCCAGTAACTGGAAGGTCAAGGGTGAGCAGTGGACTTTTGCTAGGATTCATTCAATAAAGCTTCGCAAAAAGGACACCATCTCGGGATCATCCCATTCGGCCGGGCCGACCAGTCGCCCGAGCTCCCGCCCCTGCGCGTCGATCAGGATCGTCGTCGGCAGGCCAACGGTGCGCAGCGCGGTCATCGAAAGCATGGTCTGGTCGACATACATATTGAGATTGGTGACACCGATCTCGTCGTAGAAACGCCGAACGATTTGTGATCCGGCCCGGTCGATGGAAAGGGCAACCACTTCGAAGTCGTCGCCGCCAAGTTCCGCCTGAAGCGCATCGAGCGTCGGCATCTCTTCGCGGCAGGGGACGCACCAGGTTGCCCAGACATTCACGAGGATCACTTTGCCGCGAAAATCTTCCATGTCTCCGCGGCTGCCGTCATCTTTCTCGTAGCGCACATTGGCGACAGGCTTCGGGGTGTCGTGAAGTGCAAACCCTTGCGGTGTCGCGAAAGCCGCGCCGACGGACAGTGCCCAGGCGATCAGCGCCGGTTTCAGATTTTTCATGGCGTTTTCTCCTTGGCGGATTGGGTTTTGTGGTCACGGACGATCGGCAGCAGCGTTTCCTGCAGGATTGCTCGTGTGATCGGACCAACATGGCGGTAGGCGATGATGCCGTCGGGCGCGATGACGTAGGTTTCGGGCACGCCATAGACGCCCCATTCGATACCGGCGCGTCCGTTGATGTCGGCCCCGATGCGCGCGTAGGGATCACCCAACTCGTCGAGCCAGGCGCGCGCCTGATCGGGCGGGTCCTTGTAGTTGATTCCGTAGAGCGGCACCTCACCGGTTGCACTCAACTCCATGAACAACGGGTGTTCGGCACGGCAGGGCACACACCACGAGGCGAAGACGTTCACCAGTGACACGTGTCCGATCAGGTCCTGCGTCGAAAGACCTTCTTCTCGGCCGAGCACCGGGGGCAGCGCGAAGTCGGGCACGGGTTTGCCGAGAAGTGCCGACGGCAAGTCGTCGCCACCCCTGAAAAGCCCCCAACCGAACAGGACCATGAGGGCAAAAGCTATCAGCGGAACCAGCACGAACCCGGAGATACTACGTCGCGACACAGGGTCGGCATTTCCCTCGACCTCTTCCGTCATGGCTGCGCCTGCTCATCGGCAAGGGATCGGCTTTCCTTCGACGCGCGGATCCGGTTGGGCCATGTGCTCTTGATGTAGTCAATGATCGCCGTGATCTCATCGTCTGTCAGCACATCCTCATATCCGGGCATGTCGCTTTCGTACCCGTTCCCGACAATCGCCGCCGGTCCGCGTTTCACGATGTCGAGCAATACGCGGTCGGGGTGATGCCAGGTATGGCCGGAGGCGTCGTGCGGCGGGGCAGGCAACCTGCCGTTCGGCAATCGTGTGCGCCAATCTGATTGCCCCTCCAGGTTTGCCCCATGGCAACTGGCACAATTCTCTTGATAAAGGCGCTCGCCCATGAGCACGTCGCTCTGCGCCGCTACGGGCAAAACCGTTGTGGCGAGCAGGACAGCCGAGAGCCTAATCGTGTTTTTCACTGAGTTTCCGCCTTCTTGTTACGAGCCACCTACAGAGGACGATTAGTGCCGCGAGCGACGACAGGACAAGCAGGACGCAAAGCGCCCAGACCAACCCCATCGACAACAGGCTGTCGCCGCTGCTGGCACCCTCAATCCGCATTCTGGCACATCTCTATTTTCCGCTGTCCGAGCGGATGTATTTGACCAAGGCGATCGCCGCGAGCACCAGCACACCCACGATCAGCAACCAGACGAGGCCCATCGCAATCATCATGCCGCCGCCCATCATTCCACCGTCCATCATCATGCATTCCATCCTTTGTTTTCCCTTGAAACCGGTCTGGCACGGGTTCGCACCAGACCGCGCGATTGATCATTCGACCGAATATACGGTCGGGCTCACACCTTCCTCGACGGTGTAAATCTTGAAGGGCTCCTGTTTCGCGCCGCCCATACCCGGCGACCCCAATGGCATGCCGGGAAGAGTCACACCGGCAATTTCCGGGCGCTCTTCCAGCAGCCTGTTGACGACATCAATCGGCACGTGGCCGCTGATGACGTAATCGTCCAAAAAGCCTGTGTGGCAGCCTTGGAAGTCATCCGGGATGCCCGCATCGCGGCTGATCTGCGCCAGATCGTGGGTCGGCTTCACCTCCACCGTGAAACCGTTCTCGCGCAGATAGTCCGCGTAACTCTCGCAACATCCGCATTGTGGGTTCTTGTAGAGCGTGACCTCCTGCGCCGCGGCAGGCGCGGCATTCAGGCTCATCGCAAGGACGGCGACGGCACCTGCCGTGCCGAGGCTGGCAAATCCAAGTATCTTCTTTATCGGTTCATTCATTTTCATGGTCCTAAGTGTGTGAGTTTCAGGTTTTGGTCGTACCAGGTTCGACACGGATGACGCCCATCATGCCCGCCGCCTGGTGTTCCAGAATGTGGCAATGGAACATCCAGTCACCGGGATTGTCCGCGGCGAAGGCGATCTCGACCCGTTCTTCGGGTGCCATCAGGACGGTGTCCTGCCATTCGCGATACCGAGTCGGTTGTCCGTTGCGGGCGATCACACGGAACGAATGCCCGTGAAAATGGATCGGATGGTGCCAGGCGGTGCGATTATCCATCTCGAACACGTGCGACGTGCCCTGCGGCAGGACCAGCAAGGGGTCCATCATATGACCCGTCGCGGCTTCTCCGTTGATGAACCACATGTTGCCCTCGCGCATCTGGTCCATCATCGACCCCATACCGCTGCCCATCATCATCTGCCCCATCATTCCGCCGTTGAAGACGATCTGGTGCCGCGCGGCCGACGCCATGTCCGGTTCGGCCAGCGGGTTGGGCGGCAGGTCCATCGACCAATCCGGCACACTGTCCCGCAGCCTGTCAGGCCCGTAGACGAGATCGACCAGACGGTATTCGAGGCCTTCGTAGAAGACATCGGTGACCGTGACGGCCTCTCCGGGTTTGCCGGTCATGTCGATTACCAGATCGACACGCATCGCCGGGCCGATCACCACGACCCCGCCGTCAGGGGCATGGGGCGTCACGGGTTGACCGTCCAACGCGACCACGACTGGTTCAAAATCTCCAAAATCCAGCCCGAATATCCGCGCGTTCGCCGCGTTGATTAGCCGCAAGCGGATGCGCTCACCGGATTGCACCGAGATCCGTTCGGGGATCTCACCGTTGATGGTCACGGAATTGCCAATACGACCGCCGTGCATCGCGTCATGGCGGTTGCCGAAGTCATCCGACAACTGCCCCGCCCGCGTCATGCGCCAGTCGTCCAGCATCCAGGTCAGGTCCCGATCCACACGGATCGGGTCCGCCTCCTCGACGATCAGCGGCCCGTAAAGGCCGCGTCCGACCTGTTCGGAACTGCGCTGGTGCGGATGGTACCAGAACGTGCCCGCATCCAGCGCATCGAATTCGTAAAGGAATTCGCCCGCGACGGGGATCGGGTCCTGCGTGAGGAACGGCACCCCGTCCATCGAATTGGGCGTGCGGATGCCATGCCAGTGGATTGTGGTCCCTTCATCCAACCCATTCTGAGCCAGAACCCGGATACGGTCGCCTTGCCGGACCCTGATTTCAGGTCCGGGGACGGATCCGCTATAGCTCCAGACATTAGTCGGGCCGTATGGCAACGGTCGCAGGGCGGCCTGTCCGGATGCCGCGCGTAGCACGAAGGGGTCCCCTGTTGGATCGGCCATCGCCATTCGTGCAGGTGATAGAGCGGATAGGGCTGTGAATGCGGCACCTGTGCGAAGCACGTGCCTTCGTGAAATCGGTCTGTGGAGGATCATCGCAACTGCCTTGATCTGAAAGGGTCGCACTCAGCCAGCTTCGGCCAAGGCAACAATCAGGCCTCGCAGCAGGCGAGGCCGGTTTCAGGTTCAGACAGGCAGTTTGGGAGGGAATGGATCAAGCGACGGATTCGTGCCGAGTGAGATCAGAGGTTCGGCACCCCGGACGGCAGTACCAAAAGGCCTCGTGAGCCGCGCTGACGGCATCTTGGCAAGGAGGCCAGAAGTACCGCTGGAGCCGCAAGGAACAGGACGCCCACCTTCACAGGCAGTGCCCTCAGCAAATCCGGTGGGATCGCACCCGCCGCAACGGCCATCCGCGCTTTCGGTGGGTTCCATCTGCGCCATAGCCGTGATTGACATACTGGCCGACGACATATCCGGCGCAGTCACTGCACCGAAGGTCAGCATGAGAATCAAAACAAGGCGAAAAACGCAGGTCATACAGTTACTGCTACAACCTTCCAGCAAGGGGAGGTCAAGTGACATTCTGTAACTTGGACGTGATACCCCTGTAGTGTATCCGCCTCAGACCTTCGCTACTGCCCTTCGCAGCCAGTTGCTCATGCAAAGGTTCATCAGTCCACTTGACGTTGGTCGACGTCAACTTGCCGTCGCAATTGAGGAAATGATATCCTCATGCTCGGTCAGCTTTTTTCGTGAGTATGAGTTTCCTCCCCATCTCTCGAATTACCGTGACCATAGAGATCGGCGTTCTGATGAGCGCGATCCTCGTGCTCGAATTCGAGGCTGGAATGGCTGATGCCGAATTCTCCCTTCAGCCGCTTCTTGATCGCGCTCTTGATCTCTTCAATCTTCGACCACCCCTCGGCTGCCACGACGACATGACAGTCGAGCGCAGCCTCGTGCTCTTGCATTTGCCAGAGATGGACGTGGTGGACGTCGGCGACGCCTTCGACTTTCCGCATCGCTTCGACGACGGCCTCGTTGTCGATGTCCGGCGGGCTCCCGAGCATCAGGGTTCGGATTGGGCCGCCTATTTCAGTGAAAGACAGATACAGGATGTAGATCGCGATGCCGATGGTGATGGCAGGATCGACCCAACGCATGTCGTAAAGGATG
This sequence comes from Pseudodonghicola flavimaris, assembly GCF_030164425.1. Classification (GTDB taxonomy): domain Bacteria; phylum Pseudomonadota; class Alphaproteobacteria; order Rhodobacterales; family Rhodobacteraceae; genus Pseudodonghicola; species Pseudodonghicola flavimaris. The sequence goes on from NZ_JASNJD010000021.1 coordinate 70,387, forward strand.
ATCAGCGACCCAGCGACGATAACCGCGACCGAAGCAAGCGCGTCCGACAGGTTATGCAGGAAAAGCGCGCGGATGTTCACGCTGCCCTTCTGCATCGAATAGGTCAGCATTGCGGTCAGCGTGTCGACCACAAGCGCAATTCCACCGAGAATGACGACGGTCCAACCCATGACTTCGGGTGGATCAATCATGCGCATGCCACCTTCGTAGATCAGGTAGAAGCCGATCAAAATCAGGGTGGTGTAGTTAACCAGGGCTGCGACGATTTCGACCCGACCATAGCCGAAGGTCATGCGCTCATCGGCTGGGCGGCGCGCGATCTTGCGTGCGGCGAAGGCAATGACAAGCGAGGCCATATCGGAAAAGTTGTGCAGCGCATCGGCGATCAGTGCCAGACTGCCCGAGAATATGCCCCCGACGGTTTGCGCAACGGTAAGAAGCCCGTTCGCCCAGATCGCGATGGCAACCCGCCGATCGCCGGAATCCGGATCGATATGCGCGTGCCCGTGGTCATGTGGCATTGGCAGGCTCCTCATGCGCGTGTGTCGCGCGTCGGTCAGTCTTGAGGCGGTCGCTGCGGAAACCACGAACGCGCGCATTCATCCAGTGGCGTATGATATGACGGTAAAGGGCACCACGCAGCCATCCAAAGGATTGCTCATGGGAAAAATAGAAGGCGTCCGGCGTATCAAACACGCCGAAATCCTGCACGATGCCGGTTTTCTGAATGTAGGTATCTTCTCCGTTCCAGGCGACGGGAGGCGCGCCAAGGCAATCCGTGCCCGCGCCATAACCGCAGAGACTGTCCGTGTCCGAGAAAGACGTTTGCAGGACTTTGAGGAAAGCGTCATCCAGGATGAAGCCTTCAAGGTTGATCCAGGCACCTTGAAATTCGATCTCGACCCATGAGTGGAGAATTTCCTGCGGAGCAAGCGGATACACCAGCTCAGGGACAACACCGCGCTGCAAGCCTTTGTGGATCGTAAACCCATGCAACCGGCAACGAATGCCGACACCACGCAGCAGCGCCATCAAGAGCGTGCCTTTGGTATTGCACTGCCCGTAGCCGTCGGAAAGCACTTCGGATGCGGGGATGTCGTCAGCTCGATTGTATCCGAACGCGATTTCATTCCGAACGAAATCATAGGCAGCTCCGATCCGATCGTATTCGGATAAGCCGCGCCAGCTGCGGTTCTCAATTAGATGCGCAAGAGGCGCGGCATCAAAATCCAGTAGTTTGGTGGGTACAAGTAGGGGGTCGGTCATCTGCAACGGGTCGCTCCTCGAATCGTCTTGGAACAAGACTAGTTGCTATAGTCACTATAGCTTCAACCCTTTCTTTCAGAAAGAATCTCCCGCAACTATTTGTCCGTGTGAACCGCTTTGTGGTGTTCGCCGTGTGCGTCGCGCAGGATGTCGATACCGCCCCAGGCCGCGATCCCGGCGACGATCACACCGACGACAAGGTCCGGCCAGTTGGTTCCTAGCCAGGCGACGAGGCCACCGGCCACGACGATCCCGAGGTTCGCGGCGAAATCGTTGTAACTGAAGGTGTTGGCCGCGCGGATGTTGACATTTGGATTTTTGAGCTTAGCGAGCAGCCAAACGCAGACTGCGTTGATAGCCGCCGCGATCAGGGCCATTGCAAGCATGATCGTCCCGAGCGGATCTGACCCACCGATGTAGCGGCGCCACGCATCGTAGAGGATGCCTGCAGCGAACAGGATCAGCAGCCCGCCGGAAACGTTCGCCGCCCCGCGTTTCCATTTGGCGGATCGGGACAAAGCGAAAAGGCTGATCGCGTAGACGAAGCTGTCGGAGAGGTTATCGAGCCCGTTGGCGATCAGGGCACTTGAATCGCCGAAGGCGCCTGTTGCGAAAAAGGCCACGGCCAAACCGATATTGAGCGCCAGAACGATCCAAAGCGTCCGTCTCTCCATTGAATCTTGTCTAGCGGCCATTTTGTGGTTCCAGCTTGTGTTGTACGACACATTAACTTCTGCGGCTGATCTGCGTTCCAGCCGGAATGTTGGCTGAATTCCTTCAGGCCCCGATTTCCTCGTGTTCGGTCAAGCATTCCGAATGGTCCCGCAACACCTCAAGCACCTTGCAATCTCCCGTCCGCCCGCCGCTGCATTCGTGAACCATGCGTTTCAGTTCCGTTCGCAGCGCCTTCAGGCGGGCCATGCGCTGCTCCACCTGTTTGAGCTGGCGACGCGCGATGGCATCAGCCTCATCACAGGGCCGGTTGGGATGGTCGCTGAGGTCGAGCAGCTCGCGGATCGCAACGAGCGAGAAACCGAGTTGTCGCGAGTGGCGGATGAAGGACAGTCGATCAAGCTGTGCATTGTCGTAGCGCCTCTGTCCGCCTTCGGTCCTGCCAGGTTCGGGCATGAGTCCGATCTGTTCGTAGTACCGGATGGTCTGCACTTTTGTGCCAGTCTTCTTTGACAGAGTACCGATCGTGAGCATTTTCGCCTCCATGAAAAAGGTACAGTTTGTGTAGGTTTTGCCGTCGGAATAAACAAGTGTCGGATTCACAGACGCGTGAGTTCAAGCTATACCATAATTTCGTGCTTGAACCTCTAGCGGCTAGAGGATGTATCCGCACATGCAATAAGAATCAAAAACAGGCAAACAGGATTGTCCCTCACATCGGCACAGAAGTTTCTTTGGGTTTTGGCAGGCGTGGCAGCGCTTGCCTTCGTATGGCTTTTGCTATGGTCCGATTATCGTGCCGATAGCGCCCGAACCGACGCCGAACCGCCTTTTTTCGCTGAGTTCGAACTGACGGACCACCAGGGTATGGTTCAAACCGAGGAGGACTTTGCGGGGCGCTGGATGCTGGTTTTTTTCGGCTTTACCAACTGCCCCGACGTCTGCCCGACGACCCTGTCAGAGGTCGCGGCGGTGATGGACGGTCTGGGCGACGATGCCGCCAAGGTCCAGCCGATTTTCATAACAATCGACCCTGAACGAGACACGCCCCCAGCACTCGCCGAATACGTCCCGCTGTTCGATGCGGGCATCATCGGGCTGACGGGCACGCCGGAACAGATCGCCGCCACGTCCGAGACGTTTCCAATCTTCTTTGAGCGCGTCGAAGAGGCCGCAGCGCCGGATGGGTACACGATGGGCCACACGTCGCATCTGTTCCTCTTCGACCCCGAGGCAGGTTTTGCCGACTCATGGCCCTATGGCACCCCGGCCGAAGAGATCCTCGCCGATCTGGAAGAGAGGATTTGACCGACATGAACCGCATATCCGGAGAAACAGCCCTCGGGCTGGCGTGGATCATCGCGCTCGTCGCCTCGCTTGCCGTGCTTTTCATCGGCGAGGTGCTGGGGCAGACGCCCTGTGTGCTGTGCTGGTTCCAGCGCGCCTTCATGTTCCCCTTGGCCATTGTCCTCGGGCTCGGCCTTTGGTGGCGGGACGGCCGCGTGGGACGCTACGGCATCGCATTGGCGCTTGGCGGCGGCGCAATCGCCCTCTGGCACATGGGGCTGTACGTCGGTCTTGTTCCCGAACGCATCCAGCCCTGCACGGCCACCGGCCCCTCTTGCACCGATGACAACCAACTGGTCTTCGGCGTCCCGATCCCGCTGATGGCGCTCGCCGCCTTCGCGCTGATCGGGGCGCTGTCGGCCCTTTCATTGAAGGACACACGAACATGAACCGACGCGGCCTGATCCTGTCCGTTCTCGCCCTCGGCGTCGCCGGTTTCGGCGGAGCCACCTGGTTTGCAACCCGCCCCGGCCCGGTGACCGAAGCGGAGCCTGTTGCGCCGGAACTCGCGGACGCGATGATCCGCCCCTACTCGCCCATCCTCGGGCCTGCGGAAGCGCCCGTCACGATCGTCGAATTCTTCGATCCGGCCTGCGAGGCCTGTCGCGCCTTTCATCCCATCGTGAAGGACATCATGGCCGAGCATGGGGATGCTGTCCGCGTCGTGATCCGCTACACGCCCTTCCACGGCGCGGCATCCGAGGAAGCGATCCGCGTGCTCGAGGCGGCGCGCATGCAGGACGTTTACGTGCCGGTGCTCGAGGCCGTTCTGCGGGAACAGCCGAGATGGGCGTCGCACGGTGCCCCGGCGCCTGGCCTGATCCTTCAGATCGCCGCCACGGCCGGACTCGATGCCGAGGCCGCGCGCACGCAAATGCTGGCACCCGATGTCGTGGCGATCCTGAACCAGGATCGTGCTGACGTCGAGACCGTGGGAATTCGCCAGACGCCCACATTCTTCGTGAACGGCAAGCCGCTCGATCCGTTCGGGGAGGCAGAACTGCGCCGATTGGTGGCTGCCGAAGTCGCTGCCGCGCAAAGCTGAATGGAAAGGGCAGGATCAGAACGATGAAAGAAAAGATTTTGACTGGCGCGCTGGCCGCGCTTTTGACCTTTGGAGGGCTTTCGACGCCCGTTGCGGCCGACTCGCAGGAAATCTTGGTCGATGACGTTTGGGCCCGGGCTACAATTGGCGTCAGCCGCCCGGCTGCCGTTTACTTCACACTGAGAAACACAGGCGGCGACGCCGTGAAACTGATCGGCTTTGAGACCACGATAGCTAAACGCGCCGAAGCACACCGCTTGAAAATCGACGCAAATGGGATCTCGACCATGGAGCCTGCGGGGGAAATTCTTCTCAGGCCGGGCAACGATTTGGTTTTCGAGCCAGGCGGTCTGCATATCATGTTGATGGGTTTGCAAGAACCGCTTGTTGAGGGCGACAGCATTCAACTCGATCTCCTGTTCGACGACGGCGGACGTATGCCAGTCAACGTGAGAGTGAGAGGTATTGCCGCTCGTGGCCCCCGAAATTGATGCGACGACGGGCGATCCTGGGGTATGGCGTGGCCGGTGTCGGGGCGGTCGCCCTGATGCTCTTCGTCGGTTGGTGGCAGGTCGATGGTGCGGGTGGACCCGAACCTGTCGGGCAGCGGCCTGTGGCTCTGACCGAGATGGATTTCCGTCTGACGGATCATGAGGGCAACGCGGTCGGGCCGGAAACCCTGATCGGGCGCCCGACGATGGCGTTCTTCGGCTTCACCTACTGTCCCGATGTCTGCCCGACCACGCTTTCTGACATTTCGGGATGGCTCGACGATCTGGGAGACGAGGCCGGCGAGATGAACGTGGTTTTCATCACGGTCGATCCCGAGCGCGACACCGTCGAAACGATGGCCGAATATGTCGGCTACTTCCATCCTGCGATCCGTGGCTGGACGGGGCCGGAGGAGCAGATAGCGCGCGTCGCGGACGGCTTCCACGCCACCTACGAAAGGGTGCCGACGGAGAGCGGCGATTCCACGATGAACCACAGCGCGAGCGTCTTCCTGTTCGCAGCCTCTGGGCGGTTCGTCACCATGATCGACTATCACGAACCCAGAGAATTCGCGGTGCCGAAAATTCGCCGCGCGCTGGAAGAAGAAACGGAGGGGGCGACATGAGGCTCAGAACTATGGCGGCTTGTGTCGCAATTGCGGGGATGGTTTCGGGAGCGGCTATCGCCCTCTCTGATTTCATGTCGAAAGAACCCGTGCCGCCGGAACTTGCCTCGGCAGGTAAATGGATGCCCCAAGGTCCTGAAGCTCCCCAAAACGTTGACATCCTCGTGACGCTGCCCGCGACGGCATGGGCAGAAGATGCACCCGACCTCGGCCCCCTGCCCCTTCTGCAGGTCGCGTTTGCCGACAGGCCCGTGCAGGCGATCAAGCCACCCCTGTCGACATGGTCGCGCGACATTGCACCTGGCGAGACGCTCGATTTCTTGCTGTCTGAAGCTGGTCTTGCGGCACCTGACAGAGCCGAAGTTGCCCTCGCGCTTGGCGCGGAATACGATCTGCGACGGCTGCGGCCGGGGCACTCGGTCACTGTTGCTTCGACCGTGGACGGCAGCCCCCGCACCGTCTCACTCGCCGTCGAGGACGGAGTGCGGATCGAGGTGGTTTTCGGCGAGCAGTTGTCCACACAGGTCGTGGCTCCGGATCCGGAGATCGTAACCCTTGCCGGCGAAGCCGTGATCGACAGCTCGATCTTCGCGGCACTCGACGAAGCCGGCATACCCGCCCGTTTTTCCGTGGACCTTGCGCAGATGCTGGGTGGGACCGTGGATTTCCGCCGCGAGATGGCCGGTGGCGAGACACTAAGGCTTCTCTGGCGCGAGGCGCGTGTGGGCGAGGACAGGATCGGACAACCCGATCTTGCCTTCGCGGCATTGGAGATCGGCGGTTCGCTCTATGAGATCGTATGGCCTGACGACGGCAGCGGTCAGGCGACGATCTACGTCGATGGCGAGGTGCTGCGCGTCTTTGCACAGCCGGTCGAGGGTGCGCGCCTCAGCTCGGTGTTCGGGCGCCGCACGCATCCGGTCTTTGGCAACGTCCGGATGCACACCGGCGTCGATTTCGCAGCGGCACGTGGGACACCGGTTCAAGCGACGGCACCGGGGCGGGTCAATTTCATCGGCTGGCGCGGCGGATATGGTCGCGTGGTCGAAATCTTGCACGGCTCCGACACCATGACGCGCTACGCGCATCTGAGCGCCGTGCCGGAAGACTTGGCACAAGGCCAACGCGTTGCGGCGGGAGACGTGATCGGCCGCGTCGGCGCGACTGGCACGGCGACAGGTCCGAACCTGCACTATGAGGTGCTCGTGGATGGGCGCCCGACTGACCCCCTCTCTGACGACCGGCTCGCCGAAGCGGCCGAGAGCGATGCGGATGATACCGCCGCGCTCTCGCGTCTGGCCGAGGCGCGGGCGCTTCTGAATGAAAACCTCGGCAGCGAGATTGCCAAAACGACAACCGAAAGGCTCTGACCCATGAAACGCATGACGCAAGCTCTTGCCATCACGCTCGCCCTGTTCCCAGCGGCCCAGGCCCTCGCAGAGGCAACGGCGATCGACGTCCGCAAGACCAACGGTTGCGGCTGCTGCCTCTCGTGGATGAACCACCTCGAAGAGAACGGTTTTGTGCCGACCGGCCAGGACATGTTCGGTGGGTCGCTGGTTCGCTTCAAGCTCGACAACGGCGTGCCGCAGCGCATGGTCTCCTGCCACACCGCGCTCATTGACGGCTACGTGATCGAAGGCCATGTACCGGCCGCTGACATCCGCCGCCTTCTCGATGAGCGCCCGGACGCAGTCGGTCTCGCCGTGCCTGGGATGCCCTATGGCTCGCCCGGCATGGGGCCAGAAGACGACCGCGAGGCCTATGATGTCATCCTCATCCGCGAGGACGGGTCGACGGAAGTCTTTTCGAGCTACGCCGAAGGATAATCTGGCCCGCCCATGGAAAACCTCTCTCCGATCATGCTCGGCTTCCTCGGAAGCCTTGCCGCCGGATCGCTCACGGCAGTCGGAGCAGTTCCCGTGTTGTTTGGACGCATCCCGTCGCGGGCCACACGCGATCTGTCGCTCGGCTTCGCTGCCGGTGTGATGCTCGCCGCTTCCTTCTTTTCGCTGATCATCCCGGCATTGGATGCGGCCGAGCCGATGTTCGAGAACGGTGCGATGCCTGCGGCCATCGTATGCGTCTCGATCCTCTTGGGCATGGGGGCTGTCGCCATGATGAACGAAAAGCTGCCGCACGAGCACTTCAAGACGGGACGCGAAGGGCCCGAAGCGGCGTCTCTGCGGCGGGTCTGGCTGTTCATCATTGCGATCACGATCCACAACTTCCCCGAAGGCCTTGCCGTGGGGGTCGGCTTCGGATCCGGAGGTATGGAGGGCGGTCTGCCGCTCGCCATCGGCATCGGGCTTCAGAATGCGCCCGAAGGATTGGCCGTCGCTGTATCTCTGCTGGGCGAGGGATATCCGAAGCTGCGCGCCTGGGGCATCGCGGCGCTGACTGGCATGGTCGAGCCGATTGGCGGTCTGCTCGGGGCCGGCATCATCACACTGTCGGAACCGCTGCTTCCATGGGGTCTGGCCTTTGCCGCGGGCGCAATGCTCTACGTCATTAGCCACGAAATCATCCCCGAAACCCATCGCAGCGGCCATCAGAACAGGGCGACGCTCGGTCTCGCAGTCGGGCTCGTTCTGATGCTGTTCCTTGATGTCTGGTTGGGATGAGGCAATGTCACTAAACAAGGTATCTCCGATGATCGGCGTCTTCGCAGCACTTGCTGCGTTCGCGATCGATCAGATCACCAAAGCCATTGTCGTTGCGAATGCCGTCACTTTAAGCGCCGGGATTCCCGTGTTTCCGGGATTCAACCTCGTCTTTTATCGTAATGACGGCGTGACTTTCGGGATGTTGGGCGGCGCGCCGTGGTGGAGCCTCATCGCTCTCGCTCTTGCCATCTGTGTTTGGCTGGGGGTTATGCTGTTTCGCGCCGATAATGCGGTCGAAACACTTGCCTATGGCGCGATCATTGGCGGAGCCCTGGGCAATGTTATCGATCGTGTGCGGTATCGGGCTGTAACAGACTTTCTCGATTTCTACATTGTCACAACACATTGGCCTGCCTTCAACATGGCCGATATATTTGTTGTCAGTGGCGTGGGGCTCTTGCTCGCCGCGCCATGGATCAGCGTGCGGCGTCCGATCAAATCGTGAAGCCGGAAATTCTGAACCGCATAGCACTGCGCCACCGTTTGCTTTCGCGGATGACGCTTGGTTTCGTCGCCGGGGCGCTGACCGTTCTGACTTTCCCGCCTTTCTCGCTTCTCCTGCTTGTTCCCGTTGCCTATTCCGCGTTGTTTGTCGGTCTTCGCGATCTCTCCTTCGGGCGCGCTTTCCTCGTCGGCTGGGCGTTTGGTCTTGGCCAGTTCGGTTTCGGGATTTCGTGGATCGCGGAAAGTTTTTACGTCGAGGCCGAGCGGTTCGGGACGATGGCGATCCCGGCCGTCGCGGGATTGTCCGCAGGTCTCGCGATTTTCCCGGCCATTGCCGCCGCGCTTTTCGCCGAAATCACGCGGCGCGGAGCCATGGGCAGTCTCTTGGCCTGCCTCGCGTTCGCGACCTCCTGGACCGTGGCAGAGTGGTTGCGTGGTCACGTTCTGACAGGGTTTCCATGGAACCTCGCCGGCTACGCACTTGTAGACTACGCCGCCCTTCGCCAGACCGCCGCCTGGGTCGGAAGCTATGGGCTAAGCTTTCTCACCGTGTTCGTCGCGGTACTCCCCGGCGCGGCTGTCATGGCGTCCGGGCGGCAACGATTGACCGTTTCGCTCATGGCGCTGGCCGGCATCGCGGCTATTTGGGCCGTCGGGACGCTTAACCTCCAGTCGGATACACAACAGCCACCCGGTGTCGACCTGCGCATCGTTCAGGGCAACATTCCCCAAGGGGAGAAATGGGCGCCCGAGAACCGCGAGGCGACCTTCGCGCGCTATCTTGAGCTTTCAACCCGGCCCGGCGATTTCGACGTTCTTCTCTGGCCGGAAACCGCCTTTCCGGGTTTCCTCGATGAGGATACGGAGGCCCGGGCCCGCATTGCCGCTGCGCTGCAAGACGGCAGGGTGCTGCTCACAGGTGTGCCGGACCGTGTACCGAGCGAGGATGGCACCCGATATTTCAACACGGTTCAGGCATTTGACGAGACCGGCAGAATCCTGACCGGATACGCGAAACACCATCTCGTGCCCTTCGGCGAATACGTGCCATTCCGCGGCTGGTTGCCGATCGAGCGGCTGACAGCGGGGCTGGGCGACTTTACGCCCGGTCCGGGCCCGCGAACGCTTGCGCTTCCGGGTCTGCCGCTGGTCGCCGTGGCGATCTGCTATGAGATCATCTTCCCAGGCCATGTGGTCGACGACCTGTTCCGACCTGACTGGATTTTCAACGCGACAAACGACGCCTGGTTCGGCACCAGCATCGGACCCGAGCAGCATCTGGCTTCCGCACGGATGCGCGCCGTAGAGGAAGGCCTTCCTGTCATCCGAGCCGCGAATACGGGCATCTCCGCGGTCATCGACGCGAACGGTGACCTCGTCGCGCGGCTCGGCAACGGAGAAACCGGTGTAATAGATGCGGCTCTGCCCTCTGCTCATCCGTCAACGCTCTATGCGCGCTTCGGCGACTGGGCGCTGCTGGCTCTCATCTTCACTACTTGGGCCGTGGGACTGGCTGCAGGTCTGGTCGGCACACACCGGTGCAACAAGAGAACAAGAACGGAGAAAAAGTCATGCTGGTAATCGCGGGCATTGTCGCGGGTGCGATCTGGGGTGGAAATCTGGCGCGACGCCGAAAAGGAAACCGGCTGGATATCCTCCAGTATGCGGCGAGTTCGGCGATCGCCTTCGGTCTTCTCACCTATTTCGTTTCGGTGGTCCTCTTGCGCATCTTTGCATGAGAAGGGTTTCGAAACGGCACCGACGTGAGACGTCTTTTCAACATATTACTGTACGGGTTCTTGGCGATCTGTATCACGGCATCGGTTGGTTCCGGGTTGGTCTATTTTCTGCTGAGCGCATCCGTTCCCGACTACAACGAGGACTTCTCGGTAGCAGGCTTAGGTGGACCGGTCGATATTCTGCGAGATGCCTCGGCAATCCCGCACATTACCGCGAGTTCCGCCGCGGATGTCTATTTCGCGATCGGCTTCGTTCATGCGCAAGACCGACTCGGTCAGCTGTTAAGGGCAAGGCGAATGGCCGAAGCTTCTTGGCCATCCGATGAGACATTGTCCGTTGCGCCAGCGGTCTCAGACGCGCTCGAATCCTATGCCGCCGGCGTCAATGCGTGGCTCGAGCTGGTGTCGGCGGGAGGGCGCGGCAGAGGCTCGCCGGAACTGTTGATCGCAGACGAACGGTCGATCGATGCCTGGACACCTGGCGATAGCCTGAGGATTGCCCGGTCTTTCCTGAATGGCCTGCGACCGGAAAGCGCACGGAAAGGAACGCCGAGCTTATCAAGTGCAATTATACCGTCGGATCGACCAAAAGTGCTCGAACTATTTGCGACTGATCCGCAGCAGCGCCTCGATGCATGGGCGATAGACGGTGACCGAACCGCTGCCGGGACACCAATTCTCGCCGCCGATATCAGCGGTTCCCTGTCGCTGCCCTCGGAATGGTATCTCGCCGATCTTCAGTTTTCGACAGGGCCGGCCATAGGGGCCACGATGCCGGGCGTACCTTTCGTTATTGTCGGTCGCAATACGCGCGTCGCCTGGGCCTTCCGGTCATTTCCCGTGCCAGACGAGGAGGCACCAAGGGGGCCGTCACCCGTGCAGGCGGCAGGTTTCCTGACGATGCTGGAGCTGTTCACGCGTTCGGCCGACGCGACCGATGCCATCGGAGTTGCCGCAGACATGTTGCCGAAAGGCATGGAGGCATTGGCCATTGACCGAGAGACCGTTGCCCGATGGCCAAAAGAGGAAGCCGTACGAGCGTTGTCATTTCGCGACATTCGACTGGCGGAGCTTGAAGCGCGGCAATCGATCTTCTCGACTGAAGGCGCCATCGGTGTTCAAAGGGACACCGTAAGTACCGTGGCGCGAACCCTGCTGCCCCTGATGGCGAAGGAGCTTTGGTTCGTGCAGTCCAGAGACAGCATCGAAGGCACCGATGCGAACGACCTTCGTCGTGAACTACTGGACAGGCTTGCGTCGTGGAATGGCGACATGGATCGCTATTCACCGGAACCTCTGCTGTTCTGGACTTGGCTCCGGGCTTTGCAGCAGCGCATTTTGAAAGACGAATTTCCGGCAGCGCAGCAACTCTGGACCCGTCCGAACCCGAACTTTCTTTATGCGGTACTCAGCGATCGTCGCGGTAGCGCAATCTGGTGCGACATCCGCCTATCCTCACCTCGCGAGACATGCGAGGAGCAGGTTCGCGTGGCCCTGGATGATGCCCTTGGCTGGCTGGTCGATCGATATGGGCGCGATCCCTCGACGTGGACCTGGGGGGAGGAGCATAGATTGGACATGCAGTGGTCGCCGATCAGTTCACGTGGGTTGCTGACCGACCTGCTGTCCCTTCAAGCGCCGATTTCAGGCGATCCGTTTACGCAATTCTTGACATCATTTGGTGTTGAAGAAGACCGTCCATTCCTTGTGAGTGCCGGAAGCAATTTTCAGGCGGTCATGTCGATATCGGAAGCAGCGGGATCATACTACATCACGCCCGCCGGACAGTCGGGACATCCGCTATCTCGATTCTACGACAATCTCTTTCCCTCGTGGATACAAGGCGAATACCTCGCCATGTCGACCGATCTGTCACTGGCCCGTGGCGGCGCTTCCGGGACCTCGCGGCTCACACCGGCTACCTCCGACAACCCTCGGATGAGCGAGGGCCAGAGCGAATGATCACGAACTTCTTCTTCCTTTACGACCCTTTCGGCTATGTGCTGTCACCGGTGTCGCTCATTGTTGTCGGTCTTACAGTATGGCTGTTTTTGCGTGGGCTCAAAATACACGCTCGCTGTCTCGGAAGGGTTTCTGGTTGGCGTCGAACCGCCTTCTTTGTCGGCCTCGCAGCCGTCCTCGTCGCGACGAACGGGCCGCTCGCGCCATTGGGGCACAGTCTGTTTTCGGTACATCAGGTCGAGCATCTTCTTCTGCGACTGGTAGGACCGCTTCTTATCGCGGTTTCTCAGCCCTGGCTTGGCCTTCAAGCCGGATTGAAAAGGGAAGGGCGCCGACGCCTTGCCGCGATTGGGCGTGCGCGCATCCCGCGATTCTTGGCGCTTCCTGCATCTGCCACCTCCTTGTTGATTGGTGCGCTTTTCGTCTGGCAGATCCCGATGATCTACGCCCTTACACAACGTATTGCGGCGATGGAAGCGCTGGCACATCTGTCTATGGTGCTTGCTGGGCTTTGGTACTTTGCTATGCTGTTCGATCTGCGTGATCCGCCTGAAGGAGCGCGGCGCGGCGCTCGGCTGATGTCAGGGTTCCTGGTGGTCGTTTCCAACATCCTTCTGGGCTCCCTGAAAACGCTCAAGGAGGTGCCCCTCTATGGATCAGAAATCATCGCAGCGAGCGGTGGTCGACTTCGCGCCTTGGCTGACGAGACAATCGGTGGCTACGTAATCTGGGTCCCGTCGTCGATGGTTCTCATCGCGGCAATCATTCTGGTGCTGAACGGCTGGAACGCGGCGGAGGAACGGCGCTGGACGTCCCGCTACGACCTGATGCGCCAATCGAATGCGGCGGCGCTCGAGTTTCCGGAAACCGCGGAGGAACTGCGTCTGAAAGTAGAGAAGCCGAACCGGGACATGGGCCGTACGCTCGCCCTTGGCGCATTCTCCATGTTCATGGTTGTCATGATTACCGTCGTGACCATCGTCTATGCCCTCGGATAGATTGAATTCGACATGAGACCAGACGCATTCTTCTCCGCTAGGGCCCGCCTGTTTCGCCACTGCCACGGCCGGACACATATTGTAGTGTCCTTACGCGTACCGGGTGCTTGCGCTGGCCCACGGCGGCGAGCGTCACTTTGGCCGTGATCGCCATCGAAGTGATCAACGTGGCCCTGTGCCGACGATTTTCCTGATCTGACGGAAGATCATCTCCTCCCATCAGGCGTAGATGTCGATCGGTGTTCCGTCTTTCACCATTGCATAGATGTCCTCGATCTGCCGATCTGTGACCGCGATGCAGCCAGCTGTCCAGTCGCGGACATCCGTTGGGTCGATCCCTGGGCGTGGACCACCATGGATGAAGATGTCGCCGCCGGGGGAAAGGCCCTGCGCTTCAGCGAAGGCTATGTCGGCCTCATTCGGATAGGAGATGCCAACCGAAAGATGATACGTACTGTCGGGGTTGCGCTTATCGACTACGTAAGCGCCCTCAGGGGTCCGGCCGTCTCCCTCGAATTGCTTGTGACCCTCAGGAGCGAAACCCAGCCCGACCGGATAGGTTTGCAATACGCGATCGGCTCCGTCCAGAACAAGCAAACGCTGCCCCTTGTAAAGCCGAACACGGGTCACCTCGGGTCCGCCATAGCTGCGGAACTTGCTGGCACAGCCAGACAAAAACGCTGCCAACCCGCCCAACAGGACGGCGCGGCGGGGAAATCGGATGGTTTTCACTGCTCGATGCCTCTTTCGTGAGGTCTGATATGGACATTACGTTACCTTGCAAATGCTGCGTGATCAATGTCCGTGGGCAAGCGCGGCCTTTGCCATCTCTGGACCAACCTGCTCACCGCTGAATGGCTTGCGGGCCTACCGCAGCGCCTTGAGGGCGACCGGCAGGGAGGCCACAGCAAGCCTTAATCGAACAACTCGTGAAGCCAGGATTTGCGCCGATAGCCGTGCTTGCCGTCGCCGCCGCCGTGCTGTCGGCGCCGGTAGCCGCGATCATCGTCGTAGCCGCGCGGCTCAGGCACCCGCTGAGGCGCCACATCGGGTGCCGAACGCTCGATGATCTTGTCCAGTTCGCCCCGGTCGAGCCAGACACCCCGGCAATCGGGACAGAAGTCGATCTCGATCCCCTGGCGGTCGCTCATGCTCAAGGGCACCTCGCAAACCGGACACATCATCCTGCCCTTCACGCTCATGTCTCGTCTCGGCTCCTTTCCGGGTTCTCCCAGTTCAATGACCATGTGCCAGCGCCCCTTTGGCCAAGCCTTCGCCAACCTGTTCACCGGCGGACGGCGGCGCCTTGGCCTCTTGGCTGTTAAGCAGGCGCAGGGCGTTGGCCACCACCAGCAATGACACTCCTACGTCGGCTGCAATAGCGCCCCACATCGATGCCAGTCCGAACGCGGTAGCGACAACGAAAACGCCCTTGGTCGCCAAGGAAATACCGATGTTCTGATGGATAATCGACATTGTCCGGCGCGAATGACCGATCAGCCAAGGCACCTTGCCGAGGTCGTCGGTCATCAGGGCAATATCCGCCGTCTCGATTGCCGCGTCCGAACCAACAGCACCCATCGCGATGGCGTAATGCGCGCGCGCCATGGCGGGGGCGTCGTTCACCCCGTCGCCGATCATGGCCACCATGTCATGCGTTTCGACCAGTTCTTCGATGGCTGTCACCTTGTCTTCGGGCAGAAGCTCGGCACGGACCTCGTCGATGCCGACCTCGGCGGCAACAGCGCGCGCTGTCCGCTCGTTGTCGCCCGTCAGCATGACGATGGTCTTCACGCCTTGCGCGTGGAGCTGTGCCACGATGCCCTTGGCGTCGGGGCGGATACGGTCGCGCAATTCAAGGATGCCGGTCACGCCGGTGTCGTCGCCCACGGCAACAAGGGTGCTGCCAGCCCCTTCGATGCGGTCGCGCAAATCCTTCGGAATGGCGTCGCCGAAACCCTTCTCCTCGGCAAACCGGTCCGACCCTAGCCAGATCGACCGGCCGTCAGTGCGTCCTTCAAGTCCCCTACCAGGAACGGTTCGGGTATCTTCCGCGGCGGACACCTTGATGCCGTCGGCTTCTGCCCGCGCGAGAATGGCGCGCGCCAAGGGATGCGAGGAACGTGCCTCGAGCCCCGCGGCGAGGGTCATCAGATCCTGCGCCGATGCTCTACCCAGCGGATGCACCGCCGCCACCTCGGGCTCGCCCATGGTGATCGTGCCGGTCTTGTCCATGGCCAGTGCAGTGGTCTTGCCCGGTGCCTCAACATATGCACCGCCCTTGATCAGCACCCCGGCCCGCGCTGAGGCGGTGAGTGCGGCGACGATGGAGACCGGAGTCGAGATGACCAGAGCACACGGGCAGGCGATCACCAGCAGCACGAGTGCATTGTAGAACCAATAATCCCAAGCCCCACCGAAAATGAGCGGCGGCAGCAGGGCAATTGCAATGGCGAGAGCCATGACGATAGGCGTGTAGATGCGGGCGAACTTCGCCACCCATTGCTCCACCGGCGCGCGGCGGGCATGGGCGTCGCCGACCATGCGGATGATCTTGGCCAAGACGGTGTCCGAGGCGGCCTTCGTGGCGCGCACCGTCAGTGTGCCTTCGCCGTTGATCGTACCGGCATAAACATCGTCGCCCCGTTCCTTTGGGACCAGCGCACTCTCTCCGGTGATTGGCGCCTGATCGACGGCCCCTGCCCCATCGACAACCTCACCATCCAATGGGATGCGGTCTCCGCCGCGCACGACGAAACGTGCGTTGATAGCAACCGCAGAAGCCGGAACGTCCGCTTCCGATCCGTCATCATAAAGAACTCTTGCCGTCGGCGGCGCCAGGTCGAGCAGAGCTGAAACCGCATTCCTCGCACGCCCGACGCTCCAGCTTTCGAGGAAAAGCGAGAGCGAGAAGAAGAACGCGACCGTCGCCGCCTCGAAAAATTCGCCGAGGCCAATTGCACCCGCGACTGCGACTACCATGAGCAGGTTCATGTCGGGCGACAGCCGCCGAGCGGACGACCATGCCTTGGGTGCCACGAGCCAGACACCGAACAGGATCGCAACCGCGAATAGCCCTGCCTCGACCAGTGGCATCGGCGCTTCGCCGTGACCCGCGAAGAGGCCGAGCGCCCCGCCCATGCCGGTCTCGATGATGTGCCACAGAAAACCCGCGGCCCAGAAGCCGCCACTGAGCGCCGTAAACAGCCGCTGTCGTGCAAGATGGGCCGCCTGGTCGACCGACGCTTTTTCGGCATCCCAGGGCTTGGCGGTCATGCCGGTGCTTGCGACCAGTTCTGCAATTTCGCCGTCCGATACACTCTTGGCGCTGTCGAGAATAGTCATCCGTCCATTGATCACGTCGAACGCGAGATGCTCGGCCCCACCGATCTTCGGGCCGACCACCTTGTTCAGGATTGCTACCTCCTCGGCGCAATCGAGGCCGGCCACCTGAAAACTGCGCCCGCCCGCTGGCGCGGGCGTCGCCGGAACGATGTCGCCGCACGTTCCGGCGCTCCCGCAGCAGCTGCCGCCGCTTGTCTGGGCATCTTCGGCGTGATCGTGGTCGTGACGATGGGTGTCGGACGGCATGAATGGACCTCTGGATTCGGGTGCTTTACCAAGACATAGCCCCTACAGTAGCTAGAGCTTCAAGAGCAAAATACGGTGGTATTTCAGTTTGTTTTATTGCTAGAGGATGCGGCGACCGGCTCCATCACGCCTTGAGGCATGAACAGCCGCTGCAAAGAAAAACAGTCACGAAAGGAAGCTTGATGCGGGTTTTGATGCTGAAGCAAAAAATGATGGTTGCAGTGGTGCTGTCGCTTACGGCCGGATGCGCAGTCCAGCCGACTGGGCCGGGCGACGCGGCAGACCAGCGGGGCAACGTTCCCGAAGCCGTGATTGCAATGGCTGCCCCGGGTCAGGATGTTGCAACCGCGCGCTTGGTGCCCGAGGACGGGTGCTACTGGTACGAACACAGCGGCCCCGTTGAAACGACCTTGCTGCCGCTGCGCACGGCGAACGGCAACCCTATCTGCGTCGCGCGGGAAGTGTGACGACGACCCGCACGTCACATCAATGCGCTGAGAGTTAATTACCTCATTCAACTTCTCGCGGTAACGCTGTCCTCAGCCGAATAAAGATGTGCTGTCGATCCGATCTCGACGTTCGGATAAAGCTCGTTGATGTGTGCCATAACCATCCGCACGCAACCCGAACTCGCACGACCGCCGATGCTTCTCGGATAGGGTGTGCCGTGTATCCGAAGATAGGTGTCGCGATCACCGACATAGAGATAGAGCGCCCGTGACCCGAGAGCGTTTTCCGGCCCTGGTTCCATCCCATCGGCCCATTGTGCGTTCACGGGATCGCGTTCGATCATGTTTTGTGTTGGCGTCCAGTGCGGCCACCTGACCTTGCGCTTGATGTTATAAACACCCGGCTCGTAGAGGTTGCCCCGCGCGATCGCCACGCCGTAGCGCATCGCGGTTCCACCCTCCTCAATGTGGTAGAGATACCGCGCGACCGCATCGACATGGATGTCTCCCGGCACGAGGCCGTCCTTCGCGTCCACACGCTGAGGCAAGAAACGTGGGTGTAGTCCCCAAGGGTTTGACGTGGCCGGATCGAAGCCGGGCGGGCTGACTTGCGCGTCCCATTCAGCCTTCTGCGCCTCGGTGGGCCAGCTATCGGCAAACACAGGGTTGGCCACAGTCGCCGAAAAGAGCGCTGTTGTCGTTTGAATAAAGTGTCGTCTTGTCAGCATGTCGTACCCTTTCGGTTCCCACCGGCGATCAATGGCAAGAACGATATACATTCTCGTCGACTAGATAGGACTTCTAGTGGCTAGAGGTTCAAGGGTAAATTTTCGTGAACGCATGCACGCGACCCTGGTAGCACATGCTTGCCTTGCGGGCGGGTTAACGGCCAACCAGGTCAGGTCCGAATTAGCGTGGTAAAGCGGGAGTCAGGGGGCGGAGTAGGACAGATTTGCCGAATTGGTCCCCCGGTGGATCGGTTTTGGTCGAAAGATACTATCCTGACACCCTGTCGATCTTCACCCGCCCGTGTCATTGGCCGAAACTTCGGCTTGGAACTCACGTTGTCGCTCAGGCCAGGTGCTCTTGATGTAGACGAGGATAGCCGCGATCTCTGCGTCTGTCAGATCCTCTCCGAAGGCCGGCATGTCGCTCTCGTATCCCGGCACGACGGCCCCGACCCCGCCTTTAGTGATCTGAAAAAGCATGCGGTCTGAATGGTGCCAAGTGTGGCCTGAGTCATCATGCGGCGGGGCCGGCATTCTTCCTGTGTCAAGACGACGACGCCAATCGGGCTGACCCTCGAGGCTGGCACCATGGCAACTGGCGCAGTTGTCCGCATAAAGCTGTTGCCCTGCCATGACCTGGGATGCAAGCACGGGCTCTCCCAAAAACGTCAGTCCCTCGACACGCGGGTCAACCGGTTCCGATTGGGCCAGCACCACAACGCCGGTGGTCGCGAGCGCGGACACTAGGGCAGCGAGATGCACTGACCGCCTGACCGTACACTTCGCCGATCGATCTTTCGGCCCTTCATTCATCGGCATAAATTGAAATTCCGTCTGGGCCAAAGGCGTAGGTCCTTAGCGTGCCTGACTTGACCGCAGCCATACCCGGCGCGTTCGCGGGCATTCCCGGCAAGGTGATACCCGTTATCGCCGGACGGGTTTCCAGCAGCCGATCGATGATGTCGACGGGGACGAGACCACTGACATAGTAGCCGTCGATCTCGGCCAAGTGGCAGCCGATGCCCTGGGCGGGCACACCGACTTCGACCGAGCGTTTGTCGAAGTCGCGGTCATCCACACGCGTAACGGTAAAGCCGTGTTCTTCGAGATAATCCCCATAGGCATCACAGCAGCCGCAGCCCGGATCGCTCCAGATGGTGATCTGCCTTTCGTTGCCCGCCAAATCGGGTGCCATATCGCCTGTCGCTTGCGCCCAGGCCGATGTGGACAGGCCCACCATTCCGACAATGCCGCTGCCAATCAGGCCAAGCGCGTTTCTTCTCTGCATCATTTTCTCCATCATTGTTCTCCTGTTTCGATCCAGGTTGCGCCGCCGTCACGGCTGATTTTCAAGATGCCGCCCAACAGGGCAGCGATGTAGGTCTCGTCTCTTGGATGAACCGCAACAGCGGTCGCAGCTTTGCTGGCCCGCTTTTGCCAGATGACTCCGCCGTCCTGCGATGCCCAGAGGCCCGAGGGCAGCGCGGCGTACATCACTTCCGGCGCCGAGGGGGCACTGGCCAGCGACAGGATCGGTTCACCTCCAGGCAATGGCGCTTCGGACGGTGGGGCTTCACCCGCAACCAATGCGTCCATCGCGTTGCCTGGCTGCACGTCCTGCCAGCGACAAAAGCAATCGGGCACCCGCGTTAGGCCAACTTCGGTGCCCGCATAGATCCAGATCCCGCCCATGCCGGTTTCAAGCTCGACCGAAGCCAGAGCAAGAGGATCGCGCTCTGCGTTGTCGAGCCAGGGGCGGTCCATGGCGAGCGACCAGGTTGCACCGGCGTCTTCGCTCTTCCACAACCCGTCGCCGCGAAGCGAGGCATAGATCATGTCCGGGTTCCGCGAGGCGATAGCAACGGCAGTGATTTCTCCGTCAGGCAAGCGAGCGTCGCTGACGCGCCACGAAGCGCCCCCATCTTCGGAAATGCTGACACCGCCCTCGGCCAACCCTGCGACCACACGGCCGGGCCGGTCGCGATGGGTCGCCAGCGACAGCACGTTCCCCGGTGTTTCTGTCGCGGTCCAAGTCCGGCCGCCATTATTACTGACGAACAGCCCTCCTCTCGCCAGCAGGATGGTATCGCCATCAAAGGCAAGAGCCGCTGGATCACCATCGCTCGCCGCGAGTGCGAACCCCGGCAACATCGAAGCGACGCCGATACTGAGTGCCGCGATGAGTACCTTGCGCCGGTTTGGCTGACATCCAATCTCAATCGACTTCAATCTGCATGTTCCCCTGCTCATGCGACGCGGATCACGCCCATCATCCCGGCCGCCTGGTGCTCGAGGATGTGGCAATGGAACATCCAGTCTCCGGGATTGTCGGCGACCAGGGCGATTTCCACTTGCTCGCGCGGCGCGATCAGCACGGTATCTTGCCATTCGCGGAAATCGGTCGGCACCCCATCGCGGCTGATGACTCGGAAGGAGTGGCCGTGCAGGTGGATCGGATGGTCGAAGGCAGTGGCGTTCGTCATTTGGAGGATATGGCTCGCGTCGCGCTCCAATGTTAGGAAGGGGTCGAGCATGTGCCCTTCGGCCGCGACGCCATTGACGAACCACATGCCGCCACCCACAACGCCACCCATCATTCCGCCCATCATGCTGCCGGACTGACTCAGGCCCATCTGGCGCTCGACCATGGCGCCCATCATGCCCCCGGTGAACAAGATTTCATGACGACGGGCTGCGTTCAGATCAGGTTCGATCAGCGGATTGGCTGGAAGGGCAATTTCCCATTCCGGCGGCGTGGCACGCAGGGGCGTTTCGTCAAATACGACATCCAGCAGGTTGAATTCATTGTCACGATAGGCGCGGTCGACGATTTGCAGCCTGGTTCCGGGGTCGGCAGGGCAATCGAGCATGATGTCCGCACGCATCGCCGGGCCAAGAACCACGACACCGTCAAGCGCAGCGTGCGGGGTGACCGGCTGGCCGTCGAGTGCAATGATGCGCGCGGGAAGGTCGCCGAAGTCGAGCGCGAAGATGCGGGCGTTGGCGGCATTGATCAGCCGCAACCGGATACGTTCGCCTTGCCGCACCACGAAGACATCGGGAACACGCCCATTTATCGTGACAGTATTGCCCAGACGGCCCGCATGGCTCATGTCCATGGCTGCGCCGAAGTCATCCGCAATCGCCGCGTCTTGCGTCAGCCGCCAGTCGTCAAGCAGCCAGGTGACATCGCGGTCGACCTGCGGCGGGTTGGATTCGTCAATGATGAGCGGTCCGGCCAGCCCACGTCCGACCTGCTCGAAACTGCGCTGGTGGGGGTGATACCAGAAGGTCCCGGCATCGATCGCGTCGAACTCGTAGATAAAGGTTTCTCTGGGTGCGATCGGCTGCTGCGTCAGGTGTGGAACCCCATCCATCGCGTTCGGCAGACGAAGTCCGTGCCAATGTACGGTGGTTTCCTCGTCCAGACCGTTTGTGACGACGATGCGCAGCCGATCGCTTTGCCGAACCCGTAGCTCCGGGCCGGGAACCTGACCGTTGAAGCCCCAAACGGGGGTTGCGGGATAAGGTTCTGGGACCAGCCTTGCCTGTCCCGGCGCGGGGCGCAGCGAAAAGCTGCGGATTTGCGGTTCGGCGCGCAGGGGCTTTCCGAAAGCCGTGGCGCCGATACCCGCCAAGGACGTTGCAAGAAATGATCGGCGACTGAAAAGGGAATTGATTTGGTAGGACATGGATGAACACTCTCTGATTTCACTGTACGCCGCCAAAGCAATTGCGTGGCGACGTTCATGGATCCGCGCAAACGCCCATTTGAGGGCGTCCGGCACGGGGAAACTCACGAAGCGCAATCAGGCGCCGTGTGTCAGATCAGAGGTAGACCCGAGGAGGTTGCTTGGCCGGGGGGCCGGATATTCCGTGCGGAACGTCCACGAGCTGGATTTCATGTGCTGCGGTGGCAGCGATCGGGCTGGTACCAGCCGGGATCGAAAGAAGAGCGGCCATTCCCGCGGCATTGCACACAAAATCACAGACGGAACCCATCTTACCGTCTTCCAAGCTGCCGCAGGCGTCGCAATTTTCCATCGCCATCATGCCGCCATCCGTGGAGACCATTGACGAGGCCATGGCAATTGAGCCAGCAGACTGCGCGACCGCGCCGATGGCAAAAGCCACCAGCGAGAGAATGCAGATAAGGCGCGCCCATTGTCTCATGATCTTGATCTACTACCCACGCGATCCGAATGCCAGCGGCACAAAATCACGTTTCTTGGAACCTCGGCCAACCGACTTGTCGCAGCGGCAACCACCTGCCTATGACCGCTGGGAAAACGCCGCGAATAGGGCAAGCGTCCGTTCGCTGACATGGTGCTCGATGCCTTCGGCATCGCGTTCCGCGGTCTCGGGGTCGAGCCCGAGGCTCAGGAGAAACCGCAAGACGATCTCGTGGCGATGTCTGCATTCCTTGGCAAGCGCCCGACCTTCCTCAGTCAGGAAGACCGAGCGGTATTTCGCGCGAGTGATCAGGCCGTCCCGCGCCAGACGGCCAAGCGTCTTGGCGACTGTTGGCGCGGTCACGCCCATGCGTGCCGCAATATCGACCGGCCGGGCCTCGCCGTTCTCGTGGATCAGCTCAGCGATCAATTCGACATAGTCTTCCGCCACTTCGCTGCGCCGCGCTTCGCGCACACCGATGAAGGCCTCGGCGCGGGTTTCAACCGCGCGCGCCTCTGCCTGCGTTGATTCATGGTTCTCATCGTTCGTCATGCCGCCACCCTCGCACGATCGGGATTGACTCGTAAAGCCTAAGCGATGATTATTAGCCGAAGCTAACTTTTTGCGCCGGGACTTTGGCCTGCGTGTCATTTGAAGGGACCACGTCCATGCCTGCCGATACCAGCAAGCGAGGGCGCGATGTGTCGTCCGCCGTGGAGACATCTCGGCCCACAGCGCCACCTGCAATGGTCACGGAGCCAGTATCGGCGTCGCGACGCGCGTTGTTGGTCGGCGGTCTAGTGGCTGCCGGCGGAGCGGCCGTGGCCGCGAGCCGCGCGCAATCCCAGGCAACGCCCGACCCGATGGCGGGGCATGCGATGCCCGGCGGGGCGGTCGATCCGTATTCGGCCCATGACAGTGGCATGGCGCATGGCAACATGACGATGGTCGGCCAGGTCGACCACGCCCGGAACGGGTTCGACCCGACGGCCATGCTGACCGACTGGGAGACAGGCCAGACCGAAGTTCTGCCGGATGGGCGCACGTTACGAACGTTTGAGGTGGACGTCATCGACGTGGAGATCGAGATCGCTCCCGGCGTTTTCTTTCCCGCCTGGACGTTCAACGGCCGCGTTCCCGGCCCCGCCCTGCGCGCCAAAGAAGGCGAACGGCTACGGATCGTCTTTCGCAACCTCGGTTCACACCCGCATTCCATGCATTTTCACGGCATTCACTCGGCGCAGATGGACGGCGTTCAAGGCGCCGGGCTGATCGATCCGGGTGAGGAGTTCGTCTATGAGTTCGATGCCAAGCCCTTCGGCTGTCATCTCTATCACTGCCATGCCCTGCCGCTGAAACGGCACATGCATAAGGGCATGTACGGACTTTTCGTGGTCGACCCTGATCCGGCGCGCCACCCCGAATTTGCGGCAATCGCCGCGTCGCGCGTGCTGGGCAGCCCGGAAAACGCCGAATGGCAGGAACTGGCGATGGTGATGAACGGCTTTGACACCAATTTCGACGGCGAGAACGAGGTCTATGCCGTCAATACGGTCGGCCAAGCTTACATGAACGCGCCTATCCGGATCGACAAGTCGCGCCCGGTCCGTATCTACCTCATGAATGCGACCGAGTTCGACCCGATCAACTCGTTCCATCTGCACGGCAATTTCTTCGACTACTACGACACCGGTTCGCAACTCACGCCGACCCTGCGCACGGTCGATGTGATCATGCAGTGTCAGGCGCAGCGCGGCATCCTCGAGTTCAGTTTCGCTGACCACGAGGATGGATTGTACATGTTCCATGCCCATCAGGCCGAGTTCACCGAACTAGGCTGGATGGGCTTTTTCGACGTGCGGGAGGCCGGAGCATGACCGATCAGACCGAACAAAGCCGCCCGCCAATGACCCGCCTGCTTCTCGTTCTCGTGCCGCTGGCCGTCATGCTGGGGGCTTTCGTGTGGATTGCCTCGCTCGATCCGCTGCGCGGCTTCAACAATGGCGCGCCCCCGGTCGAGGCGTTGACGGTCGAACGGACGATCCTCGATGGGTCGGGGATTTCGCTCAGTGTGCGCGCCGGCGGATCGGAAGCAATGGTGGTCGCGCAGGTCGCAGTGGACGACGCCTACTGGACCTTCACTCAGGAGCCCGCGGGGCCGATTGCCCGCGGCGAAGCGGTCTGGTTGCGAATTCCATATCCGTGGGTTCTCGGCGAGGCCCATCACGTCAACCTGCTGACCAACACGGGCGCGACCTTCGGGCATGAGATCGGGGTCGCCGTCTCGACGCCAAGTCCCACCTGGGGTCAACTCCGGCTGCAGGCAGTGATCGGTGCGATCGTCGGCCTGTTGCCGGTGGCGCTTGGCCTGATGTTCTATCCGGCCATGAAGGGCGTCGGGCGAAGCGGGATGAACTTTCTGCTCGCCCTGACGGTTGGGTTGCTGGCCTTCCTGCTGATCGACATGACTGCGGAAGCGCTGAAGTTGTCCGGCGATGCGGCGGCGATATTCCAAGGCTCCGCCATGGTCTGGCTGGCGGCGCTGGCAAGCTTTCTGCTGCTGATGGCGATCGGGCGCTGGCGCGGCAATCCGGAAGGCATCGCGCTTGCGTTCTACATTGCCCTCGGGATCGGGCTTCACAACTTCGGCGAAGGGCTGGCAATCGGCGGCGCATTCGCCGCCGGGTCGGCGGGGCTTGGAACTTTCCTCGTCCTAGGCTTTGCCTTGCACAATGTCACCGAGGGCATCGGCCTCGCCGCCCCGATGCTTCGTGCCCGGCCCACGATCTGGATTTTCGCCGTCCTGACGGTGCTCGCCGGTGGCCCGGCCGTCCTTGGAATGTGGGCGGGCAGCCTCGCCTACGCGCCGCAATGGTCGGCACTGGCACTCGCCGTCGGAGCGGGTGCGATCCTGCAAGTCATGGTCGAGGTCAGCGCCTACCTTGTCCGTCAAAACGCCGACAGGCAGGCGGCGCTGATGTCACCAGCCGTACTGGTCGGGTTTCTGGGCGGCATCGCCTTCATGTACGCGACGGCGGCATTGATCAAGATCTGAGCGGTGATCGGCTGTCTCGGCTTCATGGGGCGGTCGCCCAGCTCTATAAACTGACCCCGTCTGTCCACGGGGAGATCGCAATTTTCGTGCCCCAGTTTGTGCGCCCAAGAGACTTATTCTTTCGTGATTTCGAAATAAAGAATTTGAGGCTAGAGCGACTAGAGGATCCCACAGATAGGTGAAAACACCGCAAATCCATCGTAAGCGGCGGCTGCATCCCACCTCAGGTTCAGCTTGACGGCTTGAAGTTCCACGGGAGAAGTTCGTCGATGCGGCCTTGCGGATGGCCGGCGGCGATGGCCTCGAGGGTGGTCTTGAG
>NZ_JASNJD010000022.1 GCF_030164425.1 Pseudodonghicola flavimaris
CCATCGACGAGGAGGTGAAGCTGGTGACCGAGAACCAGTCCGTCTACATCCCGCTGGGCGCCGTCCACCGGATGGAAAACCCCGGCAAGGTGCCGATGGTGCTGATCGAGGTGCAGACCGGCTCCTACCTCGGCGAGGACGACATCATCCGCTACGAGGACATCTACGCCAGAAGCTGAAACCGGAATGCGCAACGGTCCAGAAGCAATCCCCCGGTACTGTCTGTACCGGGGGTTTTTCGTGTCGGTGCGTCCCGGGCTCGGCGGTCAGCGCACGACATAGACCGAGCAGTTCGAATGGCGCACCACCCGTGAGGCATTGGGCCCGAGGAGGTAGTCCTTCAGGTCGGGCCGGTGGGCGCCGAGCACGATCAGATCAGCGCCGTCCTTTCCGGCGGTTTCGAGGATCTCGTGATAGGCGGTGCCGACGCCGACGATATGGCGGACCCTGGCGTTGACCGCCGCGCCAAGCACATCGGCCACCAGGGTGGACAGCGCGGCGCGGGCCTGGGTGATCGCCTCAGAGGTGTGGCCTTCCTTGAAGAAGCCGCCGACCATGCTCATCCCGTAGTCGGGCAGCACCGTGATCACGTCGAGCTGCGCGCCTTCGAGCTCTGCCAGGCGCCAGGCGCGGGTCAGCACCTTGGCCTCGCTTTCCGGGCGGTTGACATCGACGGCGCAGAGGATGGTGGTGAGGGTCATGCCGGAACTCCTTCGGGACGGGCCGCGCGGCGGGATTGCAGGAAGGCGACCAGGCCGAGCAGCAGCAGCGCCGGGATGAAGATCAGCTCCTTGGGAAGCTGGTTGACCGGGGCCTGTACGGCGGTGATCTCAACCGGATTGTCGCCGTAGAAATCGAAGCTGGACAGTTTGTCGCCGAGCGGCGTGCCGAACATCGGTTCCTCCAGGATCATCTTGTCGCCCTCGGGCATCAGCAGCAGCCCCAGCGCATCCAGCCGGGCCTGAAGATCGCCCTCGGCAACATCCAGCACCACGGTCAGATCCTTCATCTCCAGCGTGTCGAAATCCGGGCCGGAGATGACCACGCGCAGTTGCGATCCGGTCGGTGCCTCAGTCAGGGCCTGCTCGAACGCGGCGGGGTCTATGGCATGATAGGGGTGCTGGATCTGATCCATGAAAAAACCGGGCCGGAACAGGGCAAAGGCAACGATCAGCAGCGCCAGGGTTTCCCAGATGCGCGACTTGGTCAGGAAGAACCCCATGGTGGCGGCGGTGAAGACCAGAATGCCGATGGTGGCGATGACGAAGACGATGATGCCCTGTGTCCAGGTCACGTCGATCAGCAGCAGATCGGTGTTGAAGATGAAGACGAAGGGCAGAGCGACGGTGCGCAGCGAATAGAAGAAGGCGGTGAAACCGGTGCGGATCGCATCGCCGCCGGAGACGGCGGCGGCGGCGAAACTGGCCAGCCCCACCGGCGGGGTCACATCGGCCATGATCCCGAAATAGAAGACGAAGAGATGCACCGCGATCAGCGGCACCACCAGCCCCGACTGGGCGCCGAGTTCCACCACCACCGAGACCATCAGCGAAGAGACCACGATATAATTCGCCGTGGTCGGCAGCCCCATGCCCAGGATCAGCGACAGGATTGCCACGAAGATCAGCATCAGGATCAGATTGCCGCCGGACAGGAATTCGACGAAATCCGCCATCACCTGACCGATCCCGGTCAGCGACACGGTGCCGACGATGATGCCGGCGGTGGCAGTGGCCAGGCCGATGCCGATCATGTTGCGGGCGCCGTCGATCATGCCGTCGATCAGGTCGATCGCGCCATCCTTCAGGCGGGAGAGCGCGTTGTCCTCGCCCCGGAAAAAGGCCTTCAGCGTCTTCTGGGTGATCAGGATGAAGAACAGCAGGAAGGTGGCCCAGAAGGCGGAGAGGCCGGGCGATTTCCGTTCGATCATCAGGAAATAGACCAGCACCACGATCGGCATGAGGTAATAGAGGCCGGCCTTCCAGATCTTGCCGATATCGGGCAGCTCGACGATTTCCGCGTTGGGGTCGTCGGCTTCCAGCTCCTCGACCGAGGCGGCCAGTCTGACGAGGCCGACATAGACCAGCCCCAGCAGCAGGGCCAGCACCCAGCCGGCACCCTCGGGCACCAGCGCGACGACGGCGCGCACCGGGAACTGTGTGGCATAGCACAGCGCCGCGAAGCCGGCGAAGAAGACGAACATGCCACCCACCGTCTTGCCCAGCGAGACGACCTTGTTGCCGAGCGTCGGCATCTTGTTCTTAAGCGCTTCGAGGTGAACGATATAGACCAGCGCGATATAGGAGATGATCGCCGGCACGAAGGCATGGGTGATCACCTCGAAATAGGAAATGCCCACGTATTCGACCATCAGGAAGGCGGCGGCCCCCATCACCGGCGGCATGATCTGGCCGTTGACCGAGGAGGCGACCTCGACCGAGCCGGCCTTTTCGGCGGAGAAGCCCACGCGTTTCATCAGGGGGATGGTGAAGGTGCCGGTGGTGACCACATTGGCGATGGAAGAGCCGGAAATCAGCCCGGTCGCGGCGGAGCCGACAACGGCGGCCTTGGCCGGGCCGCCCCGCAGGTGGCCGAGCGCGCCGAAGGCCATCTTGATGAAGTAGTTGCCGGCGCCGGCCTTATCCAGCAGGGCGCCGAACAGCACGAAGAGAAAGACGAATTTGGTCGAGACGCCGAGCGCGATACCGAAGACCCCCTCGGAGGTGATCCACATATGGCTCATCGCCTTGCGGAGGGAGGCCCCGGCCCAGCGGATCTGGTCGGGGACCATTTCCGAGGCGCCGAAGAAGACATAGGCGAGGAAGACGATGGCGAGGATCACCATCACCGGGCCAAGGGTGCGATAGGCGGCGATGAAGAGGAACAGCAGCCCGGCGAGCGAGAACCACGCATCGCTGGTGTCCGCGAGGCCGCCGTTGTTGACGATCTTCTGGTAGAAGAAATAGCCGTACATCGCCAGGGCCGCGCCGCCGATGGCGAGGATCCAGTCATACCAGGGCACCCGGTTCTTCGGCGCCGCCCTGAACAGCGGATAGGCCATGGCCGACAGGAAAATGGCGAAGGCCAGATGGATCTGGCGGGAATTGTTGATCAGGTCGCCGGGCAGCACATAGGGCGCCACCGGCGAGGCCAGCAGGACCTGAAACACCGACCAGATCAGAGCCACAGCGGCGATCAGCGTGCCGATGGCCCCGGGTACGGCCCGGGCGCCGCTGTCTGAGGCGGCGACCAGTTCCTGCAGTTCGTCTTCGTTCAATGCGCGTTTTTCAAAATCGGACATCAGGCCCCCCGTCTCGACCTTCGCCCTCCCCAGCCGGAAGTCGATTGAGTTTAATGTTGTGATTTTTGTCTGCTGTCGGAGGGCGGCTGGCCGCCCTCCGGACCGATCGCGGGATCAGGATAGGGGTGGAGGATTACTCCATCCAACCTTTTTCTTTGTAGTATTTGGCGGCACCCGGGTGCAGCGGCGCGGACAGGCCGTCCTTGATCATCTCCTCCGGCTTCAGGTTGGCGAAAGCCGGATGCAGGCCCTTGAAGTCGTCGAAATTTTCGAACACGGCGGACACCACGGCATAGACCGCATCGTCGGAGACATTGGCCGAGGTCACGATGGTCGCGCCGACCCCGAAGGTATGTACGTCATCGGGATTGCCACGGTACATGCCGCCGGGGATGGTGGCCTTGCGGTAGAAGGAATTGTCCGCGACCAGCTGGTCGACGACCGGGCCGGCGACTTCGACCAGCACGGAGTCACAGGCGGTGGTGGCCTCCTGGATCGAGCCGGAGGGGTGGCCGACGGTATAGACCATGGCGTCGATCTGGTTGTCGCAGAGGGCGGCGGATTGCTCCGAGGCCTTCAGCTCGGTCGCCAGGGCGAAGTCGCCGCTGGTCCAGCCCATGGCGTCCATCAGCACTTCCATGGTGCCGCGCTGGCCGGAGCCGGGATTGCCGATATTCACCCGCTTGCCCTTGAGATCCTCGAAGGTCTTCACACCGGCATCGGCGCGGGCGACCACGGTGAATGGTTCGGGATGAACCGAGAAGACCGCGCGCAGATCCTTGAACGGGCCCTGGTCCTCGAATTTCGAGGTGCCGTTATAGGCATGGTACTGCCAGTCCGACTGGGCGACGCCGAATTCCAGCTCGCCCTCGCGGATGGTGTTGATGTTGTAGACCGAGCCGCCGGTGGATTCGACCGAGCAGCGCACGCCGTGGTCGCGGCGGCCCTTGTTGACCAGGCGACAGATGGCGCCGCCGGTGGGGTAGTAGACCCCGGTGACACCGCCGGTGCCGATGGTCACGAATTCTTCTGCGGCAGAGGCGGTCGCGAAGCTTGCGCTGGCAACCAGCGCGGCGAGGCCGAGTTTGAAGTGTTTCGTCATGAGCTCAGTACTCCCATTGGTTTCTTGGTTCGTTCATGAAAGCTCACCGCAGGCGGACTGCGATGTTAGGGGGAAATTTCCCCTGCATTCACCCTATGACCTCGCCCAGAACACGGCTCTGACGTTCGATTTCGGCGATGCGCTCAGAGGTTTCCGGGCCGCAGCCACGGGCGACCATGGCCACCAGGGTTTCCAGCAGAAACACGGTGGCGACATAGGATGAGAAGAAGTTGGGCCCGTCGGAGGGGACGATGAAGCCGGAGTCGGCGCCGCGCAGCGCCGGGCAGGTGTGGCTGGAGGCGATGACCACCACATAGACCCCCTGCCGGCGCGCCTCTTCCGCGGCGCGGATCGACACTGTGGCGTAGGGGGCCTTGGTGATGACGATCAGCGCATCCTGGGCGTCGAGATCGCAGATCGCGCTGCCGATGGAGGCCCCCATGCGGCCGATCTGCTTCCAGTTCGGCCCGAGGAAATTGCCCATATAGCCAGCGTATTCGGCGATTCCGGTCGACCCGAGCGCCCCCAGCAGCAGCACGTTTCGGGCCGTGGCCAGCCGCGCGGCGGTGCGGTCGAGCTGATCGGTATCGATGCCGGCGGCCAGCTGATTGAGGTTGGCAATGGCGCTGCTGCGGGCGTTGTCCAGGAACACATGCGGCTGTTCGCCCTGGGTTTGCCGCAGATCGTCGGCGCGGGCGGCGAAGCTGGAGACGCTGCGGCCGATCTGGGTGCGCATTGCCTCGCGCAGGTCCTCGAAGCCGTCATATCCCAGCGCCCGGGCCAGCCGGCTGAAGGTGGCCGGTGAAATCCCGCTTTCCTCGGCCACCGTGCGCAGCGACCGCGACGCGGTATCGACCGGATTGGCGGCGAGATAATCGCCCGCCTGCTGCAGCCGCGCGCTGAGCCTGCCGTAACTTTCCGCAAGTCTGCGTTCAAAACTTGGCTGCACGCGCGGCCCCCGGGGTGTGACTGACGGTAACGGATTTGCGATTCTTAGCGTTTCATTTGTTTCATATGTTGTCAATAAATGAAACAATTGTATCATCCTGAAACGCGCCGCATTGCGCTGAGTTCGGAGATTCGCATGAACGCCCCCGTCGTCCCCCCGTCACATGTCTTCCACCGGTCGTCCCGGGCCACGCCGCCGCGCGCGGTGCGGGGCGAGGGCGCCTATATCTTCGATGCCGCCGGCAAGCGGTATCTCGATGGCTCCGGCGGCGCGGCGGTCTCCTGCCTCGGTCACTCCGATCAGACGGTGATCCAGGCGATCAAGGACCAGCTGGATCAGCTGCCTTTCGCGCATTCGGGGTTCTTCAGCTCCGACCCGGCAGAGCGTCTGGCCGACCGGCTGGTTGCCCATGCGCCCGAGGGGATCGACCGGGTCTATCTGGTCTCCGGAGGGTCGGAGGCGGTGGAAGCCGCGCTGAAGATGGCGCGGCAGTATTTCGTCGAGATCGGCGAGCCGCTGCGCACCCGCTTCATCGCCCGTCGGCAGAGCTATCACGGCAATACGCTGGGCGCGCTGGCGGCCGGCGGCAACGCCTGGCGCAAGGCGAAATTCGCACCGCTGCTGATCGAGACCAACCACATCTCTCCCTGCTACGCCTATCGCGGTCAGATGGAGGGGGAGAGCCTGGAGGCCTACGGGCTGCGTGTCGCCGACGAGCTCGAGGCTGAGCTGAACCGTGTCGGGCCGGAGACGGTGATCGCCTTCGTTGCCGAGCCGGTGGTGGGCGCGACCCTGGGCGCGGTGCCGGCGGTGCCGGGCTATTTCAAACGGATCCGCGAGATCTGCGACCGCTATGGCATCCTGCTGATCCTGGATGAGGTGATGTGCGGCATGGGCCGGACCGGAACGCTGTTTGCCTGCGAACAGGACGGCATCGCCCCCGATATCGTCACCATCGCCAAGGGGCTCGGGGCCGGCTATCAGCCGATCGGCGCGGCGCTCTGCTCGGGCCGGATCCATGCGGCCTTTGCCGAGGGCTCGGGCTTCTTCCAGCACGGCCACACCTATAACGCCCATCCCACCGCCGCGGCGGCGGCCGATGCGGTGCTGACCCGGCTGACCGACGACGGGCTGACCGCCCGGGCGGCTGAGATGGGCGAGACGCTGGACGCGGCGCTGCGGGCGGCCTTCGGGCAGCACCCGCATATCGGAGATATCCGCGGCCGGGGGATGTTCCGCGGACTGGAGATCGTCGCCGACCGCGCCAGCAAGACCCCCTTCGATCCGGCCGAGGGCAAGGCCGCCCGGGTCAAGGCGGCGGCCTTCGAGGCGGGGCTGATCTGCTATCCGATGGGGGGCACCATCGATGGCAAACAGGGGGATCACGTGCTGCTGGCGCCGCCCTTCATCCTCAGCGAGGATCAGATCGGCGAGCTGGTCGACAAGCTGTCGCAAGCCTTCGCGGCGGTGCTGTGATGACGCTGCCCCGGCTGATGGTCGCCCCCAACGGCGCCACCAAGAGCAAGGCGGACCACCCGGCGTTGCCGATCGCGCTGGAGGAGATCACCGCAGAGGCCCGTGCCTGCCTGGCGGCGGGCGCGGGCGCGCTGCACCTGCATCTGCGCGACGATGCCGGCGGCCACCTGCTGGACAGCGGTGCCTATGCCGAGGCGCTGACGCATCTGGCGGCAGAGGTGCCGGGGCTGGCGCTGCAGATCACGACGGAGGCCGCCGGCCTCTATCACCCGGCGCATCAGCGCTATGTCGCGCTGCATTCCGGCGCGACGATGGTGTCGGTGGCGCTGCGCGAGAACATCCGCGACAGCGGCACCGCCGCGCGCCGGTTCTACGAGTGCTGCGCAGAGCGGGGGATCGCGGTGCAGCATATCCTCTACGATCGCGCCGATGCCGAGGTGCTGACTCATGTCCTGCCGCCGGCGCTGTTGCGTGATCGGGGGCTGCAGCTGCTCTTCGTGCTGGGCCGCTACACCGCCGGGCAGCAATCCGATCCGGGGATGCTGGCGCCGTTTCTTGACTGGGTGGCTGCGGAAGGACTCAGCCCGGACTGGGCGGTCTGCGCCTTTGGGCAGGGTGAGACCGCCTGCCTGGTCGCGGCGGCACAGCGGGGCGGCAAATGCCGCGTAGGGTTCGAAAATGCGCTGGTCCATCCAGACGGCCAACGGGCCGGCAGCAATGCCGAGCGGGTGACAGAGGTGACAGCGGCGCTGGCCGGGGCGGGCCTGGCGGCGGGCTGAGACCGGTCGCGACCAGCGCCGGGACAGGGGGCACAGGGCGCATCGGTGCCGGTTTTTCGCCGCATCGTTCAAGGCGGCTTGCGACCGGGGGCAGAGATCCGCATAGAATGCAAGGACTTGCCCCGACGTGCGGCAGAATGACCGACACCAGCTTCCAGCGGAGAAAGCCGATGCCCAATTCCGTGCCCACGCTCGCCGTGTTCCGCAACCGGACCTTCCGGATGCTCTGGATCGCGACCCTGGCGTCGAATTTCGGCGGTCTGGTGCAATCGGTCGGCGCCGCCTGGATGATGACGACGCTGACCTCGTCACAGGCGATGGTGGCGCTGGTGCAATCCTCGGTCACCCTGCCGATCATGATCTTTTCGCTGACGGCTGGGGTTTTCGCCGACAACTACGACCGCCGGAAGATCATGCTCTGGGCGCAGAGCTTCATGTGCCTGGTGTCGATCGTGCTGGCCTTTCTGGCGTTCGAGGGGTTGCTGTCGCCCTGGCTGCTGTTGTCCTTCACCTTCATGATCGGCTGTGGCACCGCGCTGCATACGCCGTCCTGGCAGGCCTCGGTCGGCGATATCGTCAGCCGGGAGGAACTGCCGGCGGCGGTCTCGGTCAACAGCATGGGCTTCAACATGATGCGCAGCGTCGGCCCGGCGGCGGGCGGCGCCATCGTGGCGTTGGCGGGGGCGGCCGCCGCCTTCGCGGTGAATGCCTTCAGCTATATCGCCATCATCGCGGCGCTGTTCGGCTGGCGGCCGCAGCGCCCGCCCAGGACTCTGCCGCGCGAACCCTTCGGCAGTGCCTTTGCCGCCGGGCTGCGCTATGTCGCGCTGTCGCCGAACCTGATCCGGATCATCCTGCGCGGCTGTATCTTCGGGGTCTCGGCGGTGGCGGTGCTGGCGCTGCTGCCGCTGGTGGTGCGCGATCATCTGGACGGCGGGGCGCTGACCTATGGGGTTCTGCTGGGCTGTTTCGGCTTCGGAGCCGTGGGCGGGGCACTGGCCAACGGCCGGCTGCGCGACCGTTTCCGCAACGAGATCATCACCCGGATGGGCTTTGCAGGGTTCATCGTGACCTTCACCGTGCTGGCGCTCAGCCCCTTCGCGGTGCTCAGCGGCGCCTCGCTGCTGCTGGCGGGCTTCTGCTGGGTGATTTCGCTGTCTCTCTTCAATGTGACGATGCAGTTGTCGACGCCGCGCTGGGTGGTCGGCCGGGTGCTGGCGCTCTATCAGACCGGGACTTTCGGCGGCATGGCCGCCGGCAGCTGGATCTGGGGCGCGATCTCGGAACAGGCGGGGCTGCAGGTGGCGCTGTTCGTGGCCTGTGGAGCGTTGTTGTTCGGTGCCCTGGTCGGGATGGTGGCGCCGCTGCCGGATTCTCAGGATCTGAACCTCGATCCCGCCAACCGCTTCACCGAACCGCCCCTGCAGCTGGATATCACCCCGCGCAGCGGTCCGATCATGATCATGGTGGATTACGAGATCGATCAGACCGATGTGCCGCGGTTTCTGGAGCTGATGAGCCAGCGGCGCCGGGTCCGGGTGCGCGACGGGGCACAGCAATGGTCCTTGCTGCGGGATCTGGAGAACCCCGATCTGTGGACTGAATCCTATCACGTGCCGACCTGGGTGGAATATATCCGCCACAACGAACGGCGCACCCATGTCGATGCCGGCGTGTTCGATCAGCTCAAGGCGCTGCACAAGGGCTCTGCCCCGCTGCGTGTGCACCGGATGATCGAACGTCAGACGGTATCGCCGCGCGACAATATTCCGCGCCGGGTGCACCCCGATCCGGCTGAGCAGGTCTGAGCCGGGCTGTCTGAACGCCGCACTCCACCTGGAACCGAGACACCGCGCTGGCCGTTGACCCCAGGGCATGCGTGGCGTTTGCACATCTCAGCCCTCAAACATGATAAAAACAATCGGGATTAGTCTTGAACCCCGGGGGCACATCCCCTAGGGCGATGAGAAAACACGAGGGACGCAAGCCGCACGCCAGCTCCGACACTGAAAACGGATGGTTCAAATGCGACTTCTCTTCTCGCCGCCGTCGCGGCGTCGGCGGCTTCTGGGCACCACGGCGCTGCTGCTCTCCACCCTGACACTCACGCCCCTTTCGGCTCAGGAAATGCTGGAACTCGACCCGATCCTGGTCGAACAGGAGGAGGGCGAGATCCGTGCCATCGACAGTTCGGACGAGGGCGCCGGCGCCACCGTGCTGAGCGGGGCATCGACCAATCTGCGCTCGGACGGGTCAGGCGATGCCAATACCGCGCTGGCGACGCTGCCGCATGTGCAGGCGCAGCGGCCCGACAGCTCCGACGCCGGCAGCAATGTCGATGACGTACTGGATCTGAAACCGCTGGAGCTGTCGATCTCGGGCGCCTCGGTCACCGAAAACAACATCATGCTGAACGGGGTGGGGGTGAACTCCATCACCGGCAATGCCAGCCCCACCACCAGTGGCGATCTCAGCCGCGATACCGGCACCCCGGCGATCTATGCCTTCTACGGGCTGCATTCGCAGTCCCAGTTCATCCCGACCTCCTTCGTCGAGAGTGTCGAGGTGCTGGATTCCGATATCCCCGCCCGCTACGGCGGCTTTCAGGGCGGGGTGATCAAGTACCGCCTGCGGGAGGCCAATCCGGAGAAGAAGGAAGGTTCCTTCGTCGTCAACTACGGCACCCACGACTGGACCAGCTATGTGCTGGGGACCGAGGATGGCGACAACCCCGATGACCAGCCGAAACCGGAATGGACCAAGCTGGAATATGCGATCGAGATGAACCAGCCGCTGACGGAACGCTCCGCCCTCCGCTTCGGATTCTCGCGCCGCTATGCCGAGGGGCGCAAGTCGATGGATCCGCAGTATGTGGAGCCCTGGGCCGAGAACGACAGCCGCAGCGACTTTTACGGGCTGTCCTATGTGAACGGCTTTCTCAATGGCGGCAAGCTGACCCTGGGGGCCTATGTCACCGATTACAGCCAGGGTTGGGATAGCGATTACGCCGATGGTTTTCACGTCGATGTGGACAGCCGCAACATCCTGCTCGACAGCAAGTACGAGCGGGAGTGGGACAGCCTGTCGATTGCCGGGCTGGAGATGTCGAACGCCAAGCTGACCCTGCGCGGCATCTATCAGAATAACCGATCCTCGAACGAGAACGACAAGAGCGCCTATTACAACTGGTATGGGTCCTACCCCTATGGTGGGGAAGCCTTCTATACCGATGCCTTCTCGGGCTGGTGCGAAGGCGATGCGACAGCCACGAGCCTGGTCGGCTGCCGCACCGGTGGCTACGGCGACACCTATTACAAGGACACTCACGAGCGTCTGGAGGCGATGCTGGAGGCCGATGTCGCCCGGGGCAATTTCGCCATTGGCGGTGCGATCGAACATATCGACGCCAGCCGCTCCGCCTCCGGCTTCAGCTATTACAGCACGACGACGCGGATCGGTGCCGGCGATGCCTTCGACGCCTTCATCTGCGCCGACGGGGACGACAGCTGCCTGGCCGATCAGTATTTCAACCGCCGCATCATTCAGGACCCCTATGACGTGTCGGTCGAGGCCTGGAAGGCCGAGGCCTTCGCCGAACTGGAACAGACCTGGGGTACGTTCAGCCTGCGCGCCGGGCTGCGGGCCGATTACAACGATGTCTTTCACAATTTCGACCTGGCGCCGCGGCTGACCGGAACCTGGCGGCCGAGCGACCGGCTGGAGGTGTCGCTGGGCGCGAACCGCTATTACAGCGACAATTTCCTGGCCTATGCGATCCATGACGCGGTTCCGCGTGGGCTGAACCAGACCCGCGGCCATGACGCGACCACCGGCGAGGTCGGGACCGACTGGACCACCGCCATCGATCTGGGCCGCTACAGCTATACCCAGGGCAATCTGGACACGCCCTATAACGACGAGCTGTCGCTGAAGGTCGTGTTCCGCGACAGCTGGACCGATGGTGTCTGGCGGCTGAGCGGCATCTATCGCGACGGCAAGGACCAGTTCGCCGCCTCCACCGCCAGCAGCTCGACCTCGCAGGAGCTGACCAACGATGGCTGGACCCGCTATAAGTCGGTGTCGCTGGAATACGAAAAGCTCTGGGCGGCGCCGGGGATCGCGGCGCTGGACAGTGTCGGTCTCTATGTCTCCGGCGTCTGGGCGGACCGCTCGGTGTCGAACAACAGCTATTTCCTCGAAGACGAGGGCAGTTATGAGTTCATCTCCTATCACGGGCAGAGCTATACCACCGAGGAATTCGACGGGGTCACCGGCAATCTGGACATCCCGGTGCGCTCGACGCTGGAACTGCGAAGCTCCTGGAAACAGGGGCGGTTCGGGCTGGGAATCGGCGCCGATATCACCTTCGGCTATGACGGGACGCGCGACAGCGGCAGCAACGAGACCCTGACCCATGCGGTCTATGGCAGCCAGAGCCACAATATCTACACCGACTATAAATTCAGTACCGCGGTATCGGCCTTCCTGACCGCGCGGCTTCGCCTGGCCGAGCTGCAGACCGGCACGGTGGATCTGAACCTGAAGGTGGCGAACCTCTTTAACGACACCGGCGGCGCCACCTCGACCGACGACAACCCCTGGATCGAAGGCCGCTCGTTCTATTTCGGCACTTCGGTGACCTGGTAAGGAGAGCAGGATGAACAGACGCGCCGAGACCACCGCCCCGGCCACGATATCCCCGACACTGATGACCCGGCTCGCGGCCTACTGGCACTGGCCGATCTGGGCGGCGGTGGCGATCCTCTTGGTGATCGGGGCGGTCGATCTGGCGACCCCGGTACCGGATCGGGCGGCGCGTCTGCGGGCGGTCTATGCCGGATCGCCGGACCATTGGCCGGCGCCCTGGGTCGATCCCGATGTCGCCTATGTCGAACTGGCTGCGGCGGATTTGCCGCCACGGCCGGAGGCGGGCAGCGCGGAGGCGCGGAAGGTCGCGTTGGGGGAGCGGCTCTTCAACGATCCGATCCTTTCGGCGTCCGGTCATATCGCCTGCCAGAGCTGCCATAACCGGCGGCTGGGTTGGGGCGACGGGCTGCCGCGCGCCTTCGGTCATGGCCGGGCCGAGGGAACGCGCAACGCGCCGTCGCTGTTCGCCGCCTGGGCGCGGCCGGCGTTCTTCTGGGACGGCCGCGCCGCCAGCCTGGAGGATCAGGTGATGGGGCCGCTGGCGGCGGAGAACGAGATGGCCAATCACGACCTGAGCGATGTGGCGCATCGGTTGAAGTGGCTGCCGGGCTACCCCGAGGCCTTCGCCGCCGTCTATGGCGACAGCGAGATCACGCTGGCCCGGGTCGCCGGCGCTCTGGCCAGTTTCGAACGCCAGCTGGATTTTCCCAGCCGGCTCGACCGGTTCCTGTCGGGGGAAACCGCGATGCTGTCGGATCGGCAGATAGAGGGGCTGCATCTGTTCCGCACCAAGGCGCGCTGCGTCAATTGCCACATGGGGCCGGCGCTGATGGACGGGCAGGCCCACAAGATCGGGCTGACCTATTACCAGCGCAGATACGAGGACATGGGCCGCTATGCGCTGACCGGGGATCCGGCGGATGCGGGCGCCTTCCTGACCCCGAGCCTCAGGCATGTGTCGCGCAGCGCGCCCTATATGCACAACGGGCTGTTCCCGACGCTGCGCGGTCTGGTCAATCTCTATAACGCCGGTGGCGCGATCCAGCCCCACCAGCCCGAGCGCGCTGCGCGCGATCCGCTGTTCGGGCCGGCGACCGAGGTATCGCCACACCTGCGGCCGCTGAACCTGACGCTGGACGAGCGCGCCGCGCTCGTCGCCTTTCTCGAAGCGCTGTAACCGCCCGGGCGGGTGGCGCGGTCAGAGCGCCACCAGATCCGCGCTCAGGCTGTCGATCCCGATCAGCCGGACCAGCGCGCTGTCGAGATCGAGGAGCAGGCCGTTGTCGACCAGGCTCAGGCCGGCCTCGATGGCGGCAAACTCGGCGAAATCGAAGGCCGTCAGGTCCAGCAGATCGCCTTCGCTGAAATCGGTGATCCGGGCGCGGCCGTCCCCCGGGGCGATGACGAAGGTATCGGCACCGCCGCCTCCCGTCAGCACGTCGCGGCCATGGCCGCCGGTCAGCACGTCCTGGCCCTTGCCGCCCAGCAGCCGGTCGTTGCCATTGCCACCCTCCAGCCGGTCGGCGCCCAGACCGCCCGCCAGTCGGTCGCCGCCGGCACCGCCCAGAAGATGGTCGTCGCCGCTGTCGCCGCTGATCCGGTCGGCGCCGCCGCGGCCCTTCAGCAGGTTGTCGGCGGCATTGCCGGTGAGCAGATCGTCACCGCCGCCGCCGATGGCGCGTTCGATCACCACGCCGTTGGCGATGGTGAAGCCGCCGTGGATGCCGGCCACATGGCTGACCCAGCCACCACCGCCTTCTTCGGCCAGAAGCGTGGCGGCGCGCAGGTCGATGACCGCATCGGCGGCGCCGCTGTAGCGGAGGGTGTCGCGACCGCCGACGTCCCAGATCGCCAGATAGCCGGTGCCGGGAGCGTTCTCATCGGGCAGCACATAGGTCGTCGCGCCGCTGCCGGTTTCGGGATTGGCGCCGTATTTCGCCTGCAGCACCGCGATATCGATGGCCGAGGGCCCCAGGTTCCAGCCCCAGGCGCGCGACGCGGGCAGGCCCTCGGGCGCCTCGGGCCAGCCGTCGTTGTAGGTCATCACCGTATAGATGCCCTGATCCAGCCCCATGCCATCGCCGATCATGGGCATCACGGTAGAGCCGCCGCCGGCTTCGAAGGGATGCGCCAGCCCCAGCCCGTGGCCGAATTCATGCAGGAAGATCGTGTACATGTAGCTGCCCTCATCCAGCAGGCCGCTCTCCGCGTCGCCCCAATAGGGCAGGCTGTTGAACCAGGCGATGCCCTGGGTGTCACCATAGGCCGGGTCCGGCGGGTTCATGAAGCCGAGCGATCCATATTCGGTCTCTGTCTTGGTCAGGCGGAAGCTGGCGCCTTCGGGATCGTCGGTGATCGAGACGCGCAGATCGGCGATCGCGGCATAGCTTTCCAGCGCCGCCATCGCCTGGGCCCTGGC
Organism: Pseudodonghicola flavimaris; assembly: GCF_030164425.1. Taxonomy (GTDB): domain Bacteria; phylum Pseudomonadota; class Alphaproteobacteria; order Rhodobacterales; family Rhodobacteraceae; genus Pseudodonghicola; species Pseudodonghicola flavimaris. The sequence goes on from NZ_JASNJD010000022.1 coordinate 14,674, forward strand.
ATAGGCGGACCAGTCGCCCTCACTGATGACGAAATCGAACCTCTCGCCATTCTTGGCGAAATAGACGGTGATATCGGGGCTCTCCAGGGCGACGCCATGGTCGATGGAGGACAGGACGGGGTTATCTGAGACTGTGGTCATTCCGCTCTCGCTTCGCGCAGGGCGGGGCACGGCCAGAGATGGGATGCCGGCCGGCCCGCAGATGTAACTGGACTGGGGCTGGCGCATCGGTCGGGCTGGCGGCGGCATCGAACCCCGGAACAGCGGGCGTGTCAACGCCGCCCGGGTGGACACCCGGATGGACAGGCCCTGAACCGGGCGACCGGGCAACGGATCGGCCCGCGCGCCTATGCTGCACCCCGGTTATCAGCAGAAAGGACCGAGAGGATGGAGGATCCCTTCAAGCATCACGCGCGCGGGCTGGAGTCGCCCGGCGCGGTGCATTTCGCAATCACCCCGGATGACGACAACGATCTGCCGGTGCGGCCGCGCTATCTGTGGTGCAACGGGGCCGGCACTGCGGTGCTGCGCGACAGTGCCGGTACCGATCTCAGCTATATGCTGGGGGTGGGGCAGATCCTGCCCTTCGCGCCGGTGCGGGTGATGGCGACCGGCACCACCGCCACGCTCTTCGGCGGCTACTGAGCGGGCGGGACATGAGCGCGCTTATCGAGGATGCGACAGGCCTGGCGCTTCTGGCCTATCTGCGGCGCGGCCAGATCGCCGGAGAGGCGGTGGTGGACCTGATGATCGCCGCGCCCGACCCGGCGGCGCTGGAGACCTTCGCGGCGGAAACCGGTCTGAGGGCGATGGGAGAGGATGGGGTGCCGCGCGATGCGCCGCATGTGGTCAGCGATATCATCGGTCCGGTGGAGACCGCGGCGGCGGTCTATGACGGCGATGGCGTCACGCTGCTGACGCCGGCTGTCTACGATCCCGCCTGCCATGCCAATTTCCGGATTTGTCCGGCGGCGGAGGCGTCGGGCGGGGTGGCGCTGCCGGCCTGGCAACAGGCGGTGGTCGACTGGATGCGGCTGGGCACCTTGGTGACCAGCGCCGGCGGCGCGGTGGCGATGGTTCACCGCGATATCCGGCTGATCGATCCCGACAGTATCGCCACGCCGGCGCGGGTCTGGCTGGCGGCCTGAGGCCGGGCCGGGATGCCGGGGCGCGCGCGTGGCTTCGCCCGCGCGCGCCCCGGGACATCGGCGTCCGGGTCAGGCGGTCAGATCGGCGGTGGCCATCATCTCGATCCGCATGCCGGGCGCCACCAGTTCCTTGGCCACTACGGTGGCGCGGTTCGGATAGGGCGGTTTGAAGTGGCGGCGATAGACCTCGTCCACGGTTTTCATGTCGGCTCCGTCGATCAGGAAGATCTGGACCTGCAGCACATGGTCGAGCGTGCCGCCGGCCTCGGCCATCACCGCCTTGAGGTTCTCGATGGTCAGCTCCGCCTGCGCCTCGATCCCGGCCTGCAGGATGCTGCCGTCCTTCTGCACCGGGCCATGGTTGGTATAGACCATGTCGCCGGATTTCACGCCCCAGGTGAAGGGCTGGCCGGGTTCCGGCAGGCCGCCGGTCAGGATCTGTTTCATCTCTTGCTCTCTCTCGCTTTCAGCTGGGTTTACGGCGACGCTGGCAAGAACGGCAGGCCGGCGCAAGGGCCGTTTCGGTGCGGGGCGAGGTGGGGCGAGCTCAGGCGGTGGCGCTTTCCCAGACCCGCAGGATTTCTTCCGATGCCATCACCACCCCGGTGTGCAACGAGATGATCTTGAGCGCGGCCTGTTCCATCTCCTCATTGGTGCCGCGGACCAGGTCGGCGGCGACGCAGACGCGGTAGCCGATGTTGGAGGCGTCAAAGGTGGCGTTCAGCACGCAGCAATCGGTCATGCCGCCGTTCAAGACCACCCGTTTCACGCCCATCGAGCGCAGCAGGAAATCCAGATCGGTGGGATAGAAGGGCGACAGCCGACGCTTGGTCTCGACAATCAGGTCGGCCTCCAGCACCTCGGTCGAAAACTCGTTCCATTGGGTGCCTTCGATGGCGTGCTGGTCGATGCCGGGGATCTCGCCCACGGTCAGCGGGAAGAGGGTGCGCCAGGCCGCCGGATGGGCGCCTTTCAGGTCATCCTCTCCGGTCGCGCGCAGGACGGAGCGGACATGGATCACCGGAACGCCCATCGCGCGGGCGGCGCGGTGAAATTCATTGACCGGTTCGATGATCTCGCGGCCACGCGGCGCCGGGCAGGGGCACATCGGGTCGGTGGACAGATGGCCTTCGTGCATGTCGATGGAGATGACCGCCGTATCCGGGCGGGAGACCCATTCTGAGAAGACATCATCGGGGATCTCTTTCTCGGCGCCGTAGACGAGGGCTTTCATCGGATGTCCTTTCCGGGGGAAGAGGGGCGGACCCATGGCCCGCCCCCGATCGCGTTAGACGTCGGTGCAGGCCAGCCGGATGGCATTGCCGTCCGGGTCGCGCATCACGGCCATATACCAGTGGTAATAGGTCATGAACTGCTCCTGCACCATGGTGGCGCCGAGGCCCTTGGCCTTTTCCACGATGGCGTCGAGCGCCTCCTTGCTTTCGCATTTGAAGGTGAAGGCGGTCTGGTCGCCTTCGCCGGGCTTACGCGGCTCCAGCCCCAGCATCTCGTAGGCCGCCAGCGCGCTGAAGCCCACCATGCAGTCCCCGGACATGTAGCCGCGGAACACATCGGAGCGCAGCCCCTCGTTCTCGGTCAGATCGAAACAGTCGCGGTAGAATTCCGACAGTTCGATGAAGTTTTCGGAAAACAGGCTGACCTGCATCAGAAGGTTCATGGGTCTTTCCTTGATTGGCCCAGCAGCGCCTTACTTGGCGGCGATGCCGAAGGTTTTTTCGAATTGCGCGCGCAGGTGCTCGCCCGCGGTCATCGCCGGGTATTTGGCGTAACCGTCGTGTTCCAGGATCGTGGGGGCGCATTCCACTTTGTAGAAATACTCCGGATCGCAGAAGGTCGGGCAGGAATAGCGGGTCTTGTCGGTCTTGTTGTTCAGCACCCGGTGGAAGTTCGCCTTGTAGCGATCATTGGTGATCACCGGCAGCATCTCGCCCAGGTTGATGATGTAGGTGCCCGGGATCGGCGGGGCGGAGATCCACTGGCCGTCGGCATTGCGCACTTCCAAACCGCCGATATCGTCTTGCAGCAGCAGCGTCAGCAGGCCCCAGTCGGTATGGGCGCCGGCGCCCAGCTGGTTTTCGGCGGCGTCCTTCGGCATCGGCGGGTATTTCAGGATGCGGCAGTAATGCAGCGGCTCGACCAGCGCCTCGTCGAAGTAATCCTCCGGCAGTTCCAGCGACAGCGCGACCAGACGGGCCAGATGCCGGCCGAGGTCCAGGACCTTCTCGACATAGGCCTCATACTGCGGGCGGAACTCGGGGAAAGCCTCGTCGGGCCACTGGTTCGGGCCGGTGCCGGGCACTTCCAGCTTGGTATAGCGGTGATCGGGGCCGGCCTCGACCGAGGACATGAAGCCTTCCTTCAGGCCGGGCGGGGAGCCTTCGTCCAGCGTCTGCGCCGCCATCGGCTCATAGCCGCGGGTGGAGTGCTGCTGGACGGAATCGAGCTTCATCTTCTCTTCCATCGGCAGGTCGAAGAATTCGGCCGCCAGCTTCAGCTGGGCGTCCATCACCTCCTGCGGGATGCCGTGGTTCTTGATGTAGAAAAACCCGGTGTCGACGCAGGCCTTGTGGATTTCCCAGGCCACGGCTTTGCGTTTTTCCAGATCGTCCGAAAAGCTGTCGGTCAGGTCGATCAGCGGGATTTCCGTCGCCGCGTGCGGGGGTTCGTAAATGATCATCGGTGTTTCCTTCTCCGTGTTGGTGGGGCGGTGCCGGGGGGATCAGCCCCGTTCCTCCCTGATATGGTGTTGGCCGAGCGCTGCGGGCTGGGACCAGCGGTCCCGGCCCCGGGCGGCGGCCCAGATCATGACGGCCAGCGTGGCCAGATAGGGGGTCATCTGCAGGAAGTAGCGCGGCACGTCGAAGCCGGCGGCGGCGATGCGCGGGATCAGCGCCTCGATACAGCCGAAGAGGATGGCGCCGAGGAGCGCCCGCCAGGGGTGCCAGCGGGCGAAGATCACCAGAGCGATGGCGATCCAGCCGCGCCCGCCCACCACGCTGTCGACCCAGATGCGCGATACCGCGACCGTCAGATAGCCGCCGGCCAGCCCGATCAGCGCGGCGCCGATCAGGATGGCGGCAAAGCGGATGGCGGTGACATCGATCCCGGCGGCGTCCGCCGCGCCGGGGTTTTCGCCCACCGCGCGGATGGTCAGGCCGAAGCGGGTCCGGTTCAGCATCCAGACCGTCAGCGCGCAGAGCACCGGGGTGGCGTAGACGATCACATCCTGGCCCAGAAACACCGGCTCAAGCCCGCTGATCGCCTTGTTGGTCCAGCGCTCGGCCGAGGCGATGTAACTGGTCAGCGCCTCGGCGAAGAACACCAGCGCCAGACCGGCGATCACATGGTTGATGCGAAAGCTCGCCGCCATGATGGCGAAGATCAGCCCCATGGCCATACCGGCCAGGACTGACCCGCCAAGCGCCACCAGCGGCGGCGCGCCGTGGATCATCAGCCCGACGCCGGCCAGGGCGCCGGCCAGCATGAAGCCTTCGGCGGCCAGGTTCAGAACGCCGGCGCGTTCGGTGATGATCAGCCCCAGCGCCGCGATCGCGAAGGGCGCGGCGAAGCCGGGGATGTTGATCAGCCAGTTGAGCAAAAGGTCACTCATGCCGCGCTCCGCCAATGCATGCGATAGGTGAGGAAGAATTCGGAGGCCGCCACGCAGATGATGAAGACCGCCTGGATCAACTGCACCAGTGCCGAGGGCACGCCGAAGAAAACCTGCAGGCTCTGCCCCAGAAGCATCAGCACCGCCATGAAGAAGGCGACGACGACCACCCCCAGCGGATGATTGCGGCCGAGAAAGGCGATCAGCACGCCGGAGAACAGGTAGCCCACGAAGAAATCCTGGGTCATTCGCCCCTCGATCCCGGCAGCGATGGCAAAGCCGGTGAGCCCGCCGACCGCGCCGGACCCGAGGATCGAAGCCACCGACAGCCCCAGCACCGGCACCCCGACGGCGCGGGCCATGGTGGCGTTCGACCGCATCAGATCGACGAGATAGCCCAGCCGCGAGAAGGAATAGGCCCACCACAGCGCCAGCGCCAGCAGCCCCGACAGCGGCAGCGCCCAGGTCAGGTTCTGCCAGCCGAGCTGTGGCAGCTTCTCGAAGGCCTCGTATTGCTCGGTATGGGGAAAGGCGCTGACCGGGTCTTTCCAGGGGCCATAAAGCAGGTGCAGCAGCAGGTTGAAGGCCACATAGTTCAGCAGCAGCGTGGTGATCACCTCGTTGACGCCCAGTCTGATCTTCAGAAGACCGGGGCCGGCAACCCAGATCATGCCGCCAAGCGCCGCGGCGACGGCCATCAGCAGCAGCCGCGCACTCTCCGGCCCGATGTCGTGGATCGCCACGTAGGAGGCGAAGATCGCGCCGAGGATCATCTGCCCCTCCAGCCCGATGTTCCAGAAATTGGCGCGAAAGGCGATAGCGGTGGCCAGGCCCGCCACCACCAGCGGCGCGGTCTGCGCCAGCACCGATCCCAGCGCGCGCGGGCTGGAAAAGGCGGTGGTCATGATCTCGCGGCCCAGATCGCCGGGCGGTACGCCGGCGCCGGCCAGCAGCAGCACCGACACCAGCACCGCCAGCAGCAGGCTGCCGACGTAGATGCCGATGCGCAGCCCCTCGGCGACGCTCTGGCGCGGTTCGAGAAGCGGCACCAGCCGCAGGCGGGTCTTCGCGGCCGGGGCGGCGGGGGAAGCGGAAGTCATTTGCGTCTCAGTCATGGGTCACCATCGCCGCGCCGATCTCGGACCGGTTGGCAGGCGCCTTGAATTCGGCCACCAGACGGCCGCCGGCCAGCACGCCGATCCGGTCCGACAGCAGCAGGATTTCGTCAAGATCCTCGCTGATCAGGATCACCGCGGCACCACGGTCGCGGGCAGCGCGCAGTCGCTCGTGCACGGCGGCGCCGGCGCGGACATCCAGCCCGCGCGACGGGCTGTGGGCCAGAACCACCTGCGGCGCGCCCTGGAATTCGCGGGCGATCACCAGCTTCTGCGCATTGCCGCCCGACAGCAGCGCCGCCTTCTGCCCGAGGCTGCGCACCCCCTGCACATCGAAGGTCTCAATCGCGGCGCGCGCTTCGGCCCGGGCCTTGCGGCGGTTGAACCACAGCCAGCTGCCATAGCGGCCGGCGAGTGCGCCGTTCACCGCGAAATTATCGGCCACACCGATGCTGCCGGCCAGCCCGTGGCGATAGCGGTCGACCGGGATGCAGGCCAGCCCGTTCTGGCGCCGGTGCGCCGGGCCGGCGCCGGTGACATCGCCATGGCCGGCGATCTCGATCGACCCTCCGGTGGGCAGGCCCAGCCCCATCAGCACCTCGGCCAGCTCGTTCTGGCCGTTGCCCGACACCCCGGCGATGCCGTAGATCTCGCCGTCCTTGACCTCGAAGCTGACATCGACCAGCCCCTTGCGGCCGCCGTCGCCGGCCAGACGCACCTGGTTCAGCCGGATCCGCGCCCCGCCGACATGGGGCGAGGGCTCGGGCTCCTCGACGATATGTTCGCCGACGATCAGCGTGGTCAGGCGGCCGGGGTCCATCTCGGCGGGCAGGGTCTCGGCGATCCTGCGGCCCTGTCGCATCACGGTGATGCGGTCGGAATGATAGAGCGCCTCATGCAGCTTGTGGGTGACCAGGATCACCGCGCTGCCGCTGTCGGCGAGGCCCCGGACCAGCGCCATCAACGCGCGTCCGTCATCCTCGCCCAGAACCGCGGTCGGCTCGTCGAGGATGATGATGCGGGCGCCGGCGACGAGAACCTTGAGGATCTCAAGCCGTTGCTGTTCGGAGACACCGAGGGTGCCGACCCGGGCGTCGAGGTCGATCTCGAAACCCATGCGGTCGGCCAGCGCCAGCGCCTCTCGGGCGATCTCGGCCGGGGCGCGTCCGGGGTTGAAGAGAAGGATGTTTTCGAGAACCGTGAAGGCGGGTACCAGTTTGAAATGCTGGTGCACCATGCCGATGCCCTTGGCGGCGGCGTCGCGGGCACCGGCGATGGTGACGGCGCGGCCTTCGAGCTCCACATGGCCCTCGTCGGGGGCGTAGAGCCCGCAGGCGATATTCATCAGGGTCGATTTGCCGGCGCCGTTTTCGCCCAGCAGCGCGTGAACCTCGCCCGGGGCCACGGAAAAGTCGACGCTGTCGAGGGCCTTGAAGCCCCCGAAGCTCTTTGACACGGAGCAAAGGCTCAGCGCGTTGGTCATCTCAGGCGATCTTTCCGCTGTCGTGAGGGTCCGCGCCGGAACGCCGCGGGCCGGAGGCTGGATGGCGTGTGGCGGGCCGGCGGTGTGCTGCCGGGCCCGCATCGGGTTATTGGCCGGTCACACCGTCAACGAACCAGTCCATGCCCCAGAGGTCGCCGTCGCTCAGCACCTCGCCCTCGGCCACGCGCAGCGTGCCGTCGCGATCGCTCAGCGGACCTGCGAAGATCTGCTTGCCGGCGATGATGGCGTCGCGCTCGGCCATGACCTTGGCTTTCAGCTCTTCCGACACCGCGTCGCCGCAGCAGGCGATGTCACCGCCGCCCTCGGCGATCGACAGGAAGGCGCCATAGGGGGCCGGTTCGAAGGCACCGGCGGCGATCTTCTCGATCTCCGGTTTCAGGAAGCGGTCCCAGGTCCAGACCGAGGAACATTGCGTCGCGGCGCTGAATTCCGACAGGTCGCGGTGGTGGCCGGTGCCGTAGATGCCGTGTTCTGCGGCGACGATCTGCGGGGTGGGGGTGTCGACGTGCTGGCCGACCACATCGACGCCCTGTTCGATCAGCGCCTCGGTTGCGGCGCGCTCCTTGACCGGATCGCCCCAGGCGCCGGTGAAGACCACGCTCAGCTCCGCATCGGGGTTCACCTGCCGCGCGCCCATCAGATAGGCGTTGACGGTCCAGTTCACCAGGCCGAAGGGGTTGGCGGCGACGAAGCCGATCTTGTTCGATTTGGTCAGCCCGCCGGCGACCATGCCGCAGAGATACTGGGTCTCATAGGTGCGGCCATAGACGCTCTTCAGGTTCGGCCCGTTGGTGGTGCCGGCCGGGTTGATGAAGACGGTTTCGGGATACTGCTCGGCCAGCTCCTTGAAGGTGTCCGAATAGCCGAAGGCCGAGCCGATGATGATGTTCGAGCCGCGCTCGATGAACAGTTCGGCCGCCGGGCGGATGGCGGTCGCCGATTCCGGGATCTCCTCGGCCTGCGGGATCCGCATGTCGAGCTCGTCTTCCAGCTTCTGGCGGGCCTCGTCGATGGCTTGCGACCAGCCGCCATCGTTGCTGGGGCCGAACAGGATCACGGCGGGTTTCGGATTGCCGACGGCGGCGAATTCGGCCTGGGCCATGCCGGCCAGCTGCATGGTGGCGAAGGTGCCGACCGCTGCAAGCTTCAGGACGGAGCGAAAGATGGTCATTGAGCTATCCCTGCGATATGTCGTTGGCGCGTGGTTGGATCACGCTGTTGGCGCCGCATCGCGCGATGCGGAGGGGTTGACTGGATGGCCGGTCTCTCCGGACCTGGCTCTCTGACCTCAGCCAAGGGCCCTTTAGGCGTCAAACGAATAGCGGGGCGGATAGAGACGCGCTGTTAACTTTTTTTCCAGTTGGTCAAAAAATGAGCGCAGTTCGGACTTGGGTGTTTCGATTCCGGGGGAATGCGGGGCAGGGGCCGCGGGGCAAGAGAATCGGCACCGGTCCGGCCGTTTCATGGCACGGCTGCAGGGGAAATGCCATCGGGACCGCACCGCTGGGATCGGTGCGGTCCCGGCGCCCGGAAACGGGCGCGACCGGCGTCTGAGGGCGGACGCCGGACCCTGGGTCAGGCGCTGCGGACGGCCACGTCGGCCGGCCTGGCCCCAGCGGTGTTCGGGGCGAGCTGGGCCAGCAGTCCGTGCCAGCCCGCCAGCGTGTGCAGTTCCGCCGGCAGCCCGTCGGTGGCGGGCAACAGCGCGTGGTCGGCGCCGGTCAGATGCACCAGGGCGCTGATCCAGGCCGAGATCGAACCATCGGCAACCGGGCTGAGGCCGCGCCCGGCATCGCCCAGCCCGTCGACGGCAGAGCAGAGCACCGGGCGGCGGGCGGCGCGGGCCTCCTGCGCGACCAGCCCGTAGGGCTCCCACCGCGACGGCATGGCGATGGCGTCGCAGCGGCTGAGCTCGGCGGCGGGATCGGCGGTGAAGCCGGTGAAATGGATCCGCGGATCCTCATCCGCCAGCGCCTCCAGCACCACCCGTTCAGGGCCGTCGCCGATCAGCCGCAGCCGCAGGTCTGGGTCGGGCAGGGCGCGAAAGGCGCGGATCAGCAGGTCGAAGCCCTTCTGCCGGTCGAACCGGCCGATGGCGCCGATGCTGCGCACCGGCCCGGAGGGCGCCTTCATGGCACGAAAGACCGAGAGATCGACACAGGGCGGGATCACCGTCAGCGCCCCGGCGGCGACCAGTTCACGCTGGGCCAGCCAGCCGGCCTGGGCCTGGCTCACCGCGACGACCCGGTCGAACAGCGCATAGGCGCAGCGCAGCAGGCGGCGGAACCGGCCGGGGGCGGTGACGTTGGCGGCGGCGAAACCGGCGGAATAGCTGTGTTCGACATGGATCAGCGGCTGGCCCGAGTGGCGCGCCCGCAGCAGCATCAGCCCGGGCAGGCCGCGCCAGCTGATGGTCAGATGCGACACCACGATATCGGCTTCGACCGGCACCGCGGTGGGGCGGTTGCGGGGCACCGGCACGATCCGATGCTCTGCCAGCTCGGCCATGTCGGGGTCGCGGGCGATGAAGTCGAGATAGCGGGTGACGCCGCCGGGATTGGTGTCGTCGATCAGATGGGCGATGCGCAGCATGGGAAAACTCCTTTCGGGAAACTCGGGAAACGTCGGGGTCAGGCGGGGCGGCGGGGCGCCGGCCGGCGGGCGGCCAGCCCGCGCAGCCGGTCGATGGCACGGGGGCCGCAGGTGGCCAGCACCAGCCCCGCCGCGAGGGTGGAGAGGGTCTTGACCGGCTCTTCCAGCAGCGGCCGGGGCGAGGCGGCGAAACAGGCGGCCAGCCGGGCCAGCGCCTGCGGCCGGTCGCCGGCGCTGATTGCCCGCCGTGCCAGATAGCGGTGTTGATAGGCGCGCGCCGCCGGAGCGTGACGGGCGATGAACTCCGGAGCGAGCGGCGTCAGCTTGGCCACCATCGCCTCCCAGCTGGCATATTGCCGCTCGACCCCGGCCGACAGCCCGCCCGAGGCAACGCGGTAACGGGTCAGCAGGCCGGGAATGCCCTCGATCTCCCAGTCGGTGCTGAGCGCCAGCCGCAGCCAGCATTCGATATCCTCGGACTGGCGGAACCTTTCGTCGAACCACCAGTCGCGCCGCTCTTCGCCGGCGGGGCGGAAGGCGATGGCCTCCAGCGCGGCGCGGCGCAGCACCGGGGCGGAGCCGTTGCCGACCGGGTTGCGCCGGAAGATATGCGCAGGAGTGATGCCGCGCAGGCGGGGCCGCTGTGCCAGGCCGGTGGGATGGCCGGCCTCGTCGATCAGTTCGGAGCCGGAAAAGCTCAGCCCGACATGCGGATGGGCCTCGAGATGGGCGACGTGATCGGCCAGTTTGGTCGGCCGCCACAGATCGTCGGCATCGCAAAAGCCGATGAAGTCGCCACGGGCGGCGTGGATGCCGCTGTTGCGGGCGCCCGCCAGTCCCCGGTTGGGCTGCTGCACCAGCCGGATGCGCGGATCGCCGAAACCGCGGGCGATGGCGGCGGTGCGGTCGCTGGACCCGTCGTCGACCACCACGATCTCGAAATCGCCATAGGTCTGATCGAGCAACGCGCGCAGGGTCTCGCCCAGCGTGGCGGCGACGTTATAGGCGGGGACGATGACGGAAGCCTTGGGCATGATCGGATCCTTTCGGGGGCGGAAGCAAAGCGGATGGGTCAATGCGAGAACAGCGCCTGGCGCAGGGCGCGGGGCAGCAGCGGGGCGGCCAAGGCCCCGGCCAGCGTCAGCCCGCCGCGGCGCAGGTCGGAAAAGAAGCCGGCGGGGCTGGTGCCGATGCCGGAGCAGGCCAGCAGCAGCGCCTCGCGCACCGGGGCGCCGGTGCGCAGCGCCCGCCGCGCCAGATAGCGCAGGTGGATCGCCTCGGCCCGGGCATCGGGGCGAAAGCCGAAGCGCAGCGCGGTGGCCAGCGCCGCCTCGCGCCCGGCACGCATCTTGTCGAGATCGGAGGACAGGCCGGTGGGGCTGGTGCGGTAATGCACCAGCGTGTGCTGCACGCCGATCAGCCGAAACCCGCAGGCACAGAGCCGGATCAGCCATTCCAGGTCCTCGTTATGGACCAGCGCGCAGTCGAACCCGCCGGTGGCGCGGAACACGTCGCGGCGCACCACCAGGTTGGACATGGTGCAGACCGGGTTTTCCCCCAGCAGCATCTGTACGCTGATCGCCTCGGCCGGGACCGTCGACAGGGTTCGCGAGCCGGCCTCGTCGAAAAAGGCGACACGGGCGAAGGCGGCGTCGACGGTTGGGTCGGCAAAGACTTCCAGCATGCGCTGCAGCTTGTCGGCCTCCCAGAGATCGTCGGCATCGCAGAAGGCGATCAGATCGCCGCGCGCCGCGTTCAGGGCGACGTTGCGGGCGCTGGCCGGGCCCTTGCCGGGGTTGGGCAGCAGGCGGAACCGGCAGTCCTCGGCGGCGAAGCGCTCTGCCACGGCGCGGGTGCTGTCGGTGGAGCCGTCGTCGACGATCAAGGCCTCCCAGTCCGGCTGGGTCTGGAACCGCAGGCTTTCCAGCGTGCGCGCCAGCGTGGTCTCGGCGTTGTAGCAGGGGATGATGATGGTAAAGCGCAGCATGTCACACCAACTTTCTGGACGAGGGATGGAAGGCGGGGGCGAGGGTGGGCAGGGCGGCACCGATCTGCACGGTCAGCGCGACCGCGAGATAGCCCCAGGCGATGGCGCTCAGCCCGTAGGGGGCGAGCAGGGCGGTATTGCCGATCAGCGCGGCGGTCAGCCCGAGGGTGACCAGGAATTCGGTCTGCGGCCGGTCGTGGCTGCGCAGCCATTGCGCGGCGGCCGACCAGATCACCCCGGGGATGGCGGCGAGGCAGAGGATTGAGACCACATCGGCGATCCCGTCCCAGCGGGCCCCGAACAGCACTGGCACGTAATAGGGGGCAGCCAGCGCCTGCAGGATCACCGCCGGGGCAATCACCGCCACCGACAGCACCAGCGCCTGGCGCAGCGCGGCAGAGCGGTCCTCAGCGCTGCACAGATGCGGGAAGAGCGCGACAGAAAAGGCCTGGGCGAAGGACGTGGCCAGTCCGAGCCCGGCGTTGAAGGCCATGAAATAGAGCCCCAGCGCCTCGGTCCCCATCAGGGCGCCAATCACCAGCTTGTCGGCCTGCAGCCGCAGCGCCTTGACCACCTCGACCCCGAGAACCGCCCAGCCATAGCGCAGGAAGGGGCCGACGGGGGCGGCGGCGACGCGGCGGTCGGGCGCCCAGGGGTGCAGCCGGCGCATCGCCAGCAGCCAGATCGGCGCCGCCAGCAGGCGGGGCAGGATCAGCGCCAGCGGCCCGGGAAAGACCAGCGCCAGCGCGGCGGACATGAGGTTGGCGCCGACCACCTGGCCGCCGGCGATGGCGGCGGTTTGCTGCATCTTGCCGGCGCGCATCGCCAGCGCGCAATGCACCAGCCCCGCCGGCATGAACAGGTATTCCGCCGCCAGCACCGCGATCAGCCAGAACAGCAGCGGCTCTGCGGTGACCATCAGCACGCCGGCGCCGATCGCCAGCTGCAGCGCGAAGAGCCCCAGGCTCCAGCCCCAGAACAGCCGCGACGCGGTGCGGCAGGTGGCCTCCAGCGCCTCGTCGCGGGCGGCGATGATGCGCTGGCCGATGCCGTTTTCGGTCAGGGCCTTGAGGATATCGCCGGCGGCGATGGCGGCGGCGGCCAGGCCGATGGCACTGGCCTCCATCCGGTGTGCCACCGCGACCACCACCAGCAGCCGCGAGGCTTTGCCGGCGACTTCCGACAGGCAATAGGCGGCCAGGTGGCGCACGAAGGGGCTGAAGCGGCTGGAAAACGTCATACTCGGTCTGATCCTGTGTCACGGGGCCGATCGCTGCGGCCTGAACAGTTCTACCGCCGCCGGCTCGGGTTTGCCGCTGCGCGGGGGGAGAGCGGGGTGGCGCAGCGGGCTAGCCTCCTATCCGAAAGGATTAGCCTGCGAGGCCGTCGCGACGATGGACGAACCGGCGCTGCCGCCGCTAAGATCGATTCAATCATGACGAGAGGAGCGAGAGGCCCGACGTGTTCCGACCCGGCCCCAGACTTTGTGCGAGCCTGCTGGCGCTGAGCGTCGCCACCGCCTGCACGGTGCCCCGGCAAGCGGCGAATATCGAAGCCGCCGCCGCCGGCGATGCCTATCAGGCGCAGTATCGCGCTTTCGTGGCGCAGGAGGCGGAGCCGCCGCTGCTGCAGTCCCCGGCGATCAACGCCGGGAAATGCCGCCCGCCCGCCGGCGATGCCGGTGGCACCGGGGGCGGCAAGCTGGGCCGCCCGATGCCGTACGCCCTGACCGGAGAGCTGCTGACCCGCGGCGATCTGGTGGATCTGCGGCTGCCGGAGGACGAGACCTTTCCCGGCGATTACGTGATTTCGCGCGATGGCACGCTCAAGCTGCCCTATCTGGCGCCGATCCCGGCGCAGGGCCGCAGCCCGGCGCAGGTGATGGCGGACATACGCCGCGCGCTGGTGGCCGGCGGCTATTACGATACGGAGCCGACGCTGTCGCTGCTGATCCGCGATTTCGCCCCGGCCCGGGTGGCGGTGTCCGGCGCCGTCTTCGAACCGCGCCTGGTCGAGATCGGCGGCATTCGCGGCGATGAGGTGGACGCCGGCCGCCAGGCGGCGCTGGGTGATTCCACCGAAGGGCGCAACCTGTCGGTGGCGCTGCGCAATGCCGGTGGCATCCGCCCGGATGCCGATCTCTCCGCCGTGCGGCTGACGCGGGCCGGCACCAATTACACCATCGATCTGCGCGGAGCGCTGGCGGGGCGGCATTTCGAGGACATCATGCTGCTGACCGGCGACGAGCTTTATGTTCCCAGCCGTCTCTGTTTCCAGGACGATCTGATGAAACCGAGCCCGATCAGCCCGCCGGGGATATCGCTGTACCTGTCGAACCTGACCCAGCCGGCCACCGGCAATGCGCCCTCGGCCATCGGCCAGACGGTGCGCGAGGTGCCCTATGGCACCCGCTACATGCAGGCGGTGATCGATGCCAACTGCGTCGGTGGCGCCCGGATCAGCAGCGCGGACCGTTCGGCGGCGCTGTTTTCGCGCAACCCGATGACCGGTGTGTCGGTGGTGATCGAACGCAAGGTCGAGGTGATGCGGACCCGGGCCGATCGCGACGATTACGATCCCTATCTGCTACCGGGTGATTCACTGGCCTGCTATGACAGCGGTGTCACCAACCTCTCGGAGGTGATGCGGATCATCGGGCTGGCGAGCGTCGTGGCGTTGCTGGACTAAGGCCGGAGACGTCGTGCCGGGCGGCTCAGGCGGCGCGGTGCCAGGCCTCCAGCGCCAGCCGGCTGCGCGCCCAGAGATCGTTCAGTGCCGCCAGATCGGCCGGTGCCACCGGGGTGCCCTGCTTGGTGGCGAGCTCGACCTGACCCAGTGCCCGGCGCAGCGCCACCGCCCCGAAGGTGGCGCAGGAACCGGCGCATTTATGCGCCAGCGGTCCCAGATCGGGCCGGTCGGGCGGGGTGGCGGCCAGCGCCGGGATCGCCTCGTCCAGCTCGGCCAGAAAGCTCTGCATCAGATGCGCGCTCGCCTCCGCCCCCAGCCCGGCCCAGAGGGTCGAGAGTTGGTCGGTGTCGATCAGCGGATCGGTCGGGGCGGGCCGGATCGTCACCACCGGTGCCGCCGGCAGCTCGCCAGAGGCGACCCGGGCCAGCGCTTCGGTCAGTTCGGCGCGGTCGATCGGCTTGCTGATGCTGTCGGTCATGCCGGCCTCGCGGAAGCGGGCGAGTTCCTCGGGCAGGGCGTGGGCAGTGACGGCGATGATCGGCACCCGGGCACAAGGACCGCTGCCGGCGCGGATCCGCTGGGTGGCCTGGGTGCCGTCCATCACCGGCATGGAGATATCCATCAGGATGGCGTCGAAGTGCTGCGCCTCGGCCCATTCGACGCCGGCGCGGCCATCGCTGGCCTCGGTCACCCGGTGGCCGTCGGCCTCCAGCATCTCGCGCGCGACGAAGCGGTTGATCTCGTTGTCCTCCACCACCAGCAGATCCAGCGGCGCCAGTTCCGGCCGCGGGGTGCTGCGGACGGCGCGGGCCGGCAGCGGCTCCGTGCTGGGATCGAGCGGCACCCGCAACCAGAACAGGCTGCCTTCGCCCGGCTCGCTTTCGGCTCCGATCTCGCCGCCCATCATCTCGGTCAGCCGCCGCGCGATGCCGAGCCCGAGCCCGGTGCCCCCGGCCTGCCGGGCATAGGAGGAATCGAGCGTCTCGAAATCGGAGAAGATCCTTTCCAGATCAGCCTCGGCGATGCCGATGCCGCTGTCGATGACGCGGAACTCCACCGCGTGGCCGTCGCGCAGAAGCTCAGCCTCGATCTCCACCGTGCCGCCCTGGGTGAATTTCACAGCATTGCCGGCGAGGTTCAGCAGCACCTGGCGCAGCCGGCGGGCATCGCCCTCGGCGGCATCCTGGGGCGGGCCGACCCAGCGCCAGCTGAGCCGGTCGTGGTTCTGCGCCGCCAGCGGCGCCATCGTCTCCACCACTCCGTCCAGCAGCCGGGTGAGCGAGAAGGGCCGCGATTCCGGGCGCATCTTGCCGGCTTCGAACTTCGCCAGATCCAGCACGTCGTTGACCAGCCCCAGCAGCAGCCGGCCGGAGGATTGCATCCGGTCGAGCAGCTCGCTCTGCCGTTGGTCCAGCCGGTGATCGCGCATCAGCTGCATCGATCCGAGCAGCCCGTTCAGCGGCGTGCGCATCTCATGGCTCATCACCGCGAGGAATTCGGCCTTGGCCCGCTCGCCGGCCAGCGCCCGGTCGCGGGCGACGGTCAGCCCCTCCTCGGCGGCCTTGCGGCGCGAGATGTCGCGGATATAGGCGACGAAGAGCCGGCCGCTGTCGTCCTCGGCCAGGTCGATCGAGATCTCCGCCGGAAAGCGGCGGCCGAAGCGGTCGACCGCGGTGATCTCGATCTGTTTCTCATGCGCCTCTGGCGCGCGGGCACTGTCGAGAAACCGCAGCGGGCCGTCGCGCAGGCTCTCGGCCAGATCGGAGGGGAACAGCAGGTCGATGGCGCTGCGATGGCGCGCCTCCTCGCGGGTATAGCCGAAGATGCGCCGGGCGGCGGGGTTGAATTCGCGGATTCGCCCCTCCGCATCGGTCACCACGATGGCGTCCAGCGCGGTTTCGATGATGGTCCGCAGCCGACCGGCGGTGCGCTGCACCTCGCGGGCGCGGGTCTGCGACAGTTTCGCCAGCCGGAAGAACGACACCGTCAGCAGCGCCAGGCCGGCCAGAAGCACGGCCAGAACCACGGCCATCATCAGCAGCGTCTGCACCAGATGCTGCCGCCGTTCGTCCGAGATCTGGGCGAAGGCGGACAGGCCGGAGAGCGAGAAGGTGCGCACGTCGTCGGCAATATGGCGGGTGTCGCGGGCCAGCTGCGGCAGCGCGTCGAACAGCGCCACATCGCTGCCGTCGATCAGCGGCACCGTGGAATCGAGAAAACTGCGCAGATGGGTTCGCGGATGATCGAAGGTCGGGTCGGCGCGCAGCCGTTCGAAGACGGTGCCGCGTTCCAGCGTCGTCATCCGGCTGTAGAAGATATCGAACCGGCGGCGGACCTGATCCAGTCGGGTGGGATCGTCGCGCGCCCGTTCCAGTTCCAGCTGAAACCGCAGGAATTCCACATCCGCCTGCGCCAGGCTCCATTGCAGGTTGTCGGAATTGGCCTGCGACAGATCGTCGAGCTCGCGCAGCACCAGCAGCGCCATGCCGCTCACCAGCCCGAGGCAGAAGATCAACGTCAGAACCGTGGCGCCGGTGCGGCGCCACGGTGTGCCGGTTGTTCCGGCCTCTTTGGTATTGTCCTGCCTGATCGGGATCATCTGCCGTCCTGCAAAGAGGGAAGCGGTTATTCGACGGTGATGCGGTCCAGCTGCCAGATGCTGCGGGAATAGATCACCTCTCCCTGATACTTCGGATTGGTGTCATAGGGGTAAATAACCCACAAAGGCCCCTTTTCGCGCACCGACATCGGTTTGCCGTTGTTCAGATAGGCGACGATCGGCCCGCCCTCGACCCAGTCGCTCCGGGGGATTTCGATCGCATAGTCATTGATCGCGGTGGCGCGCAGGCTGTCGCCCCGGGCGCCGACCGCCTGCATCAGCGCCACCAGCGGCACGCCGGTGAAGCTCTGGACGCCCTCGGTCCAGATGGTCGATGTCTCGATGGTCACGGTCTCCAGCGTCTCCAGCATGGCGCGGTCGAAGCGGGCCGCCTCAGCGTCGTTATGCATGGAGATCGCACCGTTGATGGTGAGCAGGACCTCGCCCTGAGGAGGGGCGAGATCCTGTGCCGCGACACGGAGGGGGAAGAAAAGTGTCACGGCGATTGCAACGGCGCAGGCCGCTGCAAAGAAGATATGTCGTGCGGGGTTGGCCATCTGGAAAACTCCTGGGAAACTCCGGGTATCTGGGTCCGGTATAGCAGCCGGTGGCGTCCGGCTCATGCGGGCATCGGTGGAGAGGACCTATCCGAACGGATAGGATCCAGGGGGGACGCGCGGCTCAGTAAGCGCCGCGCCCGCCGATCACGGCGCGGCAGGTCATCGAGATCAGCATCAGGTCGAGCAGCAGCGAGCGCGAGGCAGCATAGGCCAGATCCATGTCGATCATCTTGTCGAACCCGATCTCGGCCCGGCCGGAGACCTGCCAGATGCCGGTGAGCCCGGGGTTGACCCTGAGCCGCCCCAGCGCGCGGGCGGGATAGGCGGCGACCTCCTCGGGCAGGGCCGGGCGCGGGCCGACAATCGACATCTCGCCGCGCAGCACATTGAGGATCTGCGGCAGTTCGTCGATCGAGAAGCGGCGCAGCAGCCGGCCGACGCGGGTGACGCGGGGATCGTGGCGGGACTTGAAGCAGATGCCCTCGCGATCCGATTGCGCCAGCAGCGCCGCGCGCCGCGCCTCGGCATCGGTGTGCATCGAGCGGAACTTGAACATGGTGAAGGGGCGGCCGTCGCGGCCGATCCGGGTCTGCCGGAACAGCACCGGCCCGGAACTGTCGAGCCGGATCGCCAGCATCAACAGCAGCGCCAGCGGTGCAAGCAGGGTCAGAGCCCCGGCCGAGAGCAGCAGATCGAGCCCGCGCTGCAGCCAGTCGGCGCGGCTGCGGCGGGAAAGCGCATGCATCGCGGCGCGGGCCATGAAGGTGGCATTGCCGATCAGGTAGCGGCGCGCCATCCGGCGGGGCTCCATCGCCAGGCGCCAGATCCATTCGCAGCGGGCGCGGCGGATCGGGGCGGGGGCGCGGCGGACCCGCCCGGCCAGAAAGTCGAACAGCGCGCCGACCCCCATGGTGATCCGGGCGCCGGTGCGGGCGCCGTTGCGCGCCAGCCACAGGTCCTGCGCCGGCACCCCGAGGGCGACAAGAAGGATGTCGGGCCGGGCGGCACGGATCGCGGCGATCGCCGCCGCCTCGTCCCGCAGCCCGTCATAGCCGTCGCGGGTGCCGGCGATCCGCAGCCCGGGGATCCGGCGGCAGAGCGTTTCGGCGGCGGCATCGGCGACCCCGGGGCGGCCGCCCAGCAGATAGACGCTGAGCCCGCGCCGTGCCGCCTGCGCCAGCAGGGCGGGGGTGAAATCGGTGCCGTTGAGGTTCGCGGCCAGCCGCTGGCCGGTCATCCGCGCGGCCAGTTCGACCCCGATTCCATCGGGCAGCACCATATCCGCGGTGGCCAGCGCATCGGCGTAATCCGGGTCGCGGGCCATGACGTTGCCGCAATGGGCGTTGAGAAAGGCGACCCGCGACCGCCGGCCGGGCTGCAGCAGGTGATCGATCACCTCTCCGGTGCTGGCGGAGACCAGCGGCAGACCAAGCACCCGGAGGGTGCCGGGGGCGTTCCGGTGGGTTGCGGCAGCGCGGGCGGGGGCGGTGGCGACCGGCGCGCCGGAGAACAGGGAGGGGTCGAAGCTGGGAACGAAGGTCATGGGCGGTCATCCGATTTCGTGTTGCGTTTCCAATGGGATGCCTGAGAGGGCCCCGGGCGTTCAACGCAACGGGCGGACAGGTCGGCGGCGCGCCGGGACAGCCCGCCGCCCGGGTGGAGGGGCTGTCCCGGCCACCCGGGTGGCGATGCGATCCGGCCGGAGGGGGCACCTACCCATCGGGATCGGTGACCTCTCCGCCTGTGCCCTTCTTCTGCCGCTTTTTTCCGTTTCAATATCGAATGGAGACAGCAGAACGGTGAGTCGCCTTTAGGTTGACGCCCCCGCGTGGAGGTTGAAACATGTTGAATCAGGCCCAGTCCCGACCCGCCGACAGGGCGCGGGTGGTTGCCGCCGGAGGGGGAGCGATGCGAATTCTGATCGCCGACGATCACATGCTGCTGCGCGACACGCTCGTGCTGTATTTCCAGAACGAGGAGGGGATCGAGACCGCCACCGCCGCCGATTACCAGGAAGCGGTCGGTCTGGTGGAGGCCGGTCCGGATTTCGACCTGGTGCTGCTGGATTTCTCGATGCCTGGGATGGAGGGGATCGCCGGGCTGACCCGGATGATGGAGCTGCCCGGGGCGCATCGCGTCGCCCTGATCTCGGGCACCGCCAACCGCGAGGTCGCCGAACAGGCGCTGGCCGCCGGGGCGGCAGGCTTCCTGCCGAAGACACTTTCGGCGCGGTCCCTGGTCAATGCGGTGCGCTTCATGGCGCTCGGCGAACAATACGCCCCGCTCGATTTCATGCGCGCCGAGGAGGCGGAGGCGGACCGCCATCCGCTGGCGGAGAAGCTCTCCTCGCGCGAGATGGAGGTGCTGGAGGGGCTGACCCAGGGCAAATCCAACAAGGAGATCGCCCGCGATCTCGATATCCGCGAACCGACGGTCAAGCTGCACGTCAAGACGCTCTATCGCAAGATCGGCGCCTCGAACCGCACCCAGGCGGCGATGATCGCGAAGGAGGCAGGGCTGTTCTGACCGGCCGGCCGGGGCATCCTATCCGAATGGATAGGGGGCCTCTCCGACCGGGCCGGGGCGCCATCCCGCCGCGATAAGGCGGGGCGCCGGCGGGGCTGCTATCTGGTTGGGCAAGGAGTTTTGCCCATGCCCAGTTTCCGGTTGCCCCCGAAATCCCGTCTGCTCTCTGCCCTGCTGCCGCCGCTGGTGCGGCTGCCATTGCGCCAACTGTCCTTTGCGCGGTTGCTGCGCGGCGGGCGGATCGCCGATGCCGGGCGGCTGCCGCGCTACCTGGGGATCTTCGCCATCGGCGGTGTCTGCATCTGGACCCCGATCGTCAGCTATCTTTCCACCGCGCCGGAACGCTATACCTCCGGCCTGTCGCTGATCCTGCCGGGCTCGGGCGCCTCGGCGTCGGTCAACCTGTCGCGGATCGGCCAGGCGTCGTCCTTCGCCAATTCGCCCTATTCCAACGGTTCGGTCAGCCCGACCGAGACCTACAAACGCTTGCTGGCGGCCGACCGCATCCTGGATGCGGCGGCGCAGACGCTCGACATGAAACGGCGCGATTTCGGCAAGCCGCGGGTCGAGCTGGTCGATCAGACCGGGCTGATCCATGTCTCCATCGTCGGCAACTCGCCGGAGGATGCCCGCGCCCGCGGCGATGCGTTGCTGGCGGCCTTCTTCTCCGAGGTCGAGGCGCTGCGCACCGATGAGGTCGACAAGCGCGAGGACGGGGCCAATGTGGCGATCGAGGAATACCGGCAGTCGGTGCTGGCGACGCGGGCGGAGATTTCCGAGCTGCAGCGCCATACCGGGCTGATCTCGGCGACGCAATACGCCGATCTGGTGGCCGAGACCGACGATCTGGCCCGCGCGGTCAAGGACCTGAGCGTGGCGCTGGATGAAAAGACCGAGGCGGTGCAGGCCCTGCAGGCGGCGCTGGGGCTGGGGCCGCGGCTGGCGGCGGCCGCCCTGCGGCTGCATGCGGACAGCGAATTCGCCGCGTTGGCGGCGGAGATGTCGGATCAGGCGGCGGCGTTGTCGCTGGCCCGGGGCCGCTATGGCGCCAATCACCCTGAGGTGCGCAGCGCCGAGGCCGGCCACGCCTCTGCCCGCAAGCAGGCGCAGGCCCGCGCCGCCAGGCTGACCGGCCTGCGCCCGGAAGAACTGCAAAGTCTCGATCTGTCGCATGTCGGCGGCCGCTCGGCGCTGCTGAGCGAACTGGTCACCCGCGAGGCGGAGCGTGCCGCGCTGGCGGCCGAACATGCGGCGATGTCGGCGCGGCTGGCGGCGGCGGAGACCCGGCGGCTCGACCTGATCGAACCGGCGGCGCGGCTTGAGGATCTGCAGCGCGACTTCTCGGTCGCCGAGGCGGTCTTTGCCTCCGCCATGGCGCGGACCCAGACCAACAAGGCGGACCTCTTCGCCTCTTACCCGCTGGTGCAGGTGCTGGCCGATCCGTCGCTGCCCGATGCGCCGTCGTCGCCGCGCAAGACCCTGGCGCTGGCCGCCGGTGTCGCCGCCACCCTGTTCTTCTTCATCGGGCTCGCCATGGGCTGGATGCGGCGGCCGCTGATCGACAAGCTGCTGATGCGCGCCACGCCCGAGGGCGCCGGCCTGCGGGTGGCCGCGGAATGAGCCGCGCCGCCGTCTCCCCGCCCGCGCTGGCACCGCAGAACCTGGCCGAGACGATGATCTGGAAGGCGCTGCGCTGGACCTGGCCGTTCTACTTCGTCGGTGCGCTCTATGTCGTCGGGCCGGTGCTGGCCTGGACGCTGGCAGGGCTCGGGGCGCTGGTGCTCTATCTCGGCCCGGCGGTGCGCGAAGACCTGCGCGCGCGTGGTCCGGTGCCGCCGATCGTCTGGCTCTGGTTCGCCGGCATGGCGCTGATGCTGATCGCGCTCTGGGCCGGGCATCTGGACTGGGGGCTGGGCCTGAAGAAGACCATCAAATCCTCGGTCGGCTGGGCCAAGGGCTGGGCGCTGCTGGCGCTCTTCCCCTTCATCGGCGCGGTGCTGCCGATCCGGCGCGAGATCCTGGTGCGCGGTCAGTGCATCGTCGGGCTGTGGACGCTGGCGCTGTTGCCGATGATGGTCGCCGCCCCCTATGCCGGCCTGCCGGAGAAGATCTTCACCTCGCCGTTGAAGGCGGTGGGCGGCCCGGGGCCTGAGTATTTCTCGGTCTATTTCTTCACCTGGGATCCGGCCAGCTGGACGCCGCGCTGGCAGTTCTACGCCCCCTGGTCGCCCTTTGCCGCGCTGTTGGGCGTGCTGCAGGTCTGCTTCGCGCTGGAGGAGGGCAACCGCAAATGGCGCAGCATCGGTATCGCCGCCGGTATCGCCATGATCGTGCTGTCGAAATCGCGGATGGGGATGGTCGGGCTGGTGGCCTGCACCGTCGGGCCGCGGATGCTGCCGTTGATCCTGCGCGGCTGGGCCTGGCAGGCGCTGGCCGGGCTGACCGCCTCGCTGGCGATCGTCGGCACTGCGCTGATCCAGGGGCTGAAGGACGGCATCGCCGCTTTCAAAGGTGCCCGCGCGGACAGCACCCGGGTGCGCGAGACGCTGCAGCGGATCGCCGGTGAGCGCTGGCAGGCCGAGGCCTTCTGGACCGGCCACGGCACGGTGCAGCCGGGCGCGCATATCGTCGAATACATGCCGATCGGCAGCCATCACACCTGGTGGGGGCTGCTGTTCGTCAAGGGCATGCTCGGGTTTCTGGCGCTGCTGGTGCCGCTGCTGGTGCAGACGCTGCTGGTGCTGGTCGACGCGGCGCGCCATCCGCGCGGGCGGCTGCCGCTCAGCGTGATCATGACGATCGTTCTTTTGTCCTTCGGGGAAAACCTCGAGATCGAGGCCTATATGCTCTGGCCCGGTCTGGTGGTGCTCGGCATCCACGCGGCGGAAATGCGCCAGGACGCGCGGGCGGGAAAGGGGGAGCTCACTCCTCCCCCCGGGCGGCCCGATCCGGAGGCGCTGCCGGCCTGATCCACCGGTATGTGCCCCGATCAGGGTCCCGCGGCCCCGGCGCATGGGATGGTGCGCCGGGGCCGGTCGTTTTCAGGTCGGGTCGCGATCAGGCGGCGGCCTTGCTGTCCTTGTCCGGACGGACTCGGAACACCGCGCAATAGAGCGCCGGCGCGAACAGCAGTGTGATCAGCGTGCCGGCGATGATGCCGCCCATCATCGCATAGGCCATCGGCCCCCAGAACACCTGGCGCGAGATCGGGATCAGCGCCAGAGAGGCCGCCGCTGCCGTCAGCAGGATCGGCCGTGCCCGGCTGTCGGAGGCTTCGAACACCGCGTCCCAGCGCGAGCGGCCCTTCTCGATCAACACCTCGATCTCCTGCACGAGGATGATCGAGTTGCGGATCAGGATGCCGACCAGCGCCAGCACCCCGAGGATGGCGACGAAGCCCAGCGGCGCGCCCGACGGCACCAGGGCGGCGACGACGCCGATCATCCCCAGCGGCGCCACCGCCAGCACGATGAACATCAGCCGGAAGCTCTGCATCTGGACCATCACCAGGGTCAGGATGATCAGTACCATCAGCGGCACCACCGCGATGATCGGCTCCTGGCTTTCGGCGCTGGATTCGGCGACCCCCGCAGTGGTGATGCTGTAGCCGGGGGGCAGGGCGGCGGCCATCGCGTCGATTTCGGGTGCCAGCGCCTGCACGATGGTGGGCGGCTGATCGCCGGTCGTCACCGCCGCCTTGACGGTGATCGTGGGCACGCGGTCGCGCTGGTGGATCACCGGCGGTTCGCTTTCCCATTCCAGCCGGGCAAAGGCGGTGAGCGGCACCGGCGTGCTGCTGGAACTGCTCAGCTGCAGCGATTCCAGCGCCGCCACCGAGGTGCGATCGGCCTGGCTGCCGCGGGCGATCACGTCGATCAGGGTCTGACCGTCGCGCAGTTCGGTGATGCTGGTGCCCTCATAGAGCGATTGCAGCGCCCCGGCCACGTCCTCCTGGGTCAGGCCGAGCTGGCGCAGCCGCTCCTGATCCAGGACCACGCGGGCGACCCGCACGGGTTCCCCCTGATCGAGGGTGATATTGCCCAGCCGGGGATCCTTGCCGATCATCGCCGCCAGCGCGCGGGCCTTGTCCAGCACCACCGATCCGTCCGGTCCGGAGACCCGGTATTGCACCGGCTTGCCCACCGGCGGGCCCATTTCGATCAGCTTGGGAAACACCTCGATCCCGGCCAGCTCTGCGTCATAGGCGTTGATCGCGGCGCGCAGCCTGTTCCGCTCTTCGATGCCCTTGGTCATGATGATGACCTGCCCCATGTAGGGGGCCGGTGTCGGCGCATCCAGCGACAGCAGGAACCGCGGGGCGGAGCGGCCGACGTAGGTTGACCAGTAATCCACCTCGTCGCGGGCGGCGAGGAAGGCCTCCAGATCGGCGATGGCGGCATCGGTGGATTCGATGCTGCTGTTCTGGCGCAGGTTGATGTCGACTAGCAGTTCGGGTCGGTCGGAGGCCGGGAAGAACTGCTGTTCGACGAAGCGCATGCTCCAGATCGACAGGCCGAACAGCGCCACGGTGATGACTATGGTCAGGTATTTGGCCCGCATCGCCCCGCGCAGCACCCCATGGAACATGCGCCGCAGCCGTCCGGCCTTGGCATCGTGGTGTTTCCATTTCGACGGCAGGAAGGTGACCCCCAGGAGCGGCGCGAACAGCACCGCGACGATCCACGACAGCACCAGCGAGATGGCGATCACGTAGAACAGCGAGATGGTGTATTCCCCCGCCTGGGAGGAGTTCAGCCCGATCGGGATGAAGCCCGCCACCGTCACCAGCGTGCCCGAGAGCATCGGAAAGGCGATCGAGGTCCAGGCATAGGAGGCGGCCTTGGTCAGGCTCTCGCCCATCTCCAGCCGCGAGATCATGGTTTCGATGGAGATCATCGCATCATCGACCAGAAGCCCCAGCGCGATGATCAGCGCCCCGAGCGAGATCCGCTGCAGCGTCACCCCCATGATTTCCAGGATCACGAAAGTCAGCGCCAGCACCAGCGGGATCGCCATGCTGACCACCAGACCGGCGCGCAGCCCCAGCGACACGAAGCTGACCGCGAGCACGATCACCACCGCCTCCAGCAGCGCGCGCAGGAAGTGATCGACCGAATCCTCCACCACCTTGGGCTGGTCGGAGACCTTGTGCAACTCGATGCCGATCGGCAGCCGTTCGGCGACCTTCGCCATCATGCCGTCCAGCTCCTCGCCGAACTTCAGGATGTTGGCCCCCTGGCGCATGCCGACGATCAGCCCGATGGCCTTCTGGCCGTTGTAGCGGAACAGGTTGCCCGGCGGGTCCTCATAGCCGGCGGTGACCTCGGCCACGTCGGAGAGGGTGAAGAAGGTGTCGCCGACCCGGAGCGGCGCATTGGCCAGCTCCTCGGCCGAGGCGAAGCGACCGCTCATCCGCACCGCCACCTGTTCGGTATCGGTATCGATCACCCCGGCCGGCACGATGGCGTTCTGCGCCGCCAGCGTATTGAGCACGGTGGCGCGGTCGAGCCCCAGCGCCGCCAGCTTGCGAGAGGAGAATTCGACGTGGATTTCCGGGTCGAGCGTGCCCACCAGTTCCACCTTGCCGGCGTCCTTCAGGGTCAGGACGGCGGATTTCACGTCTTCGACCCGGTCCTTGACCTCCTGTGGGGTGAAGCCGTCATAGGTGAATGCATAGATGTTGCCGTAGACGTCGCCGAAGCCGTCGTTGAAGGCGAAGCCGCGGAATTCCGCCGGAAACTCCGATCGGATGTCCGACATCATATTGCGGACCTTGACCCAGGTCTGGGTGACCTCCTTGCCGCGCACCTCGGGCCGCAGCTCGACATAGACGACGGCGCTGCCGGGGAAGGTCTCGGACCGGGTGTTCTTGAGGTTGGGCAGCTCCTGCAGCTTCTTCTCGATCCGGTCGGTGACCTGTTCGCGGGTCTCCTCGGCGGTGGCGCCGGGCATCGAGGCCGAGACCACCATCACCTTGATGGTGAAGGAGGGGTCCTCCTCGCGGCCGAGGTTCACATAGGACAGCGCGCCCGCGATCAGCGAGACGATGATCATGAACCAGACCAGAGAGCGGTGTTTCAGCGCCCAGTCGGAAAGGTTGAATCCCTTCATTCTTCGATCCTCTCTCCGAGGGTTTGGCCGGTCTCGACCGAGTGGATGCCGCGGATCAGCACCTCGTCCCCGGCTTGCAGACCTGTCGTGATGATGACGCGTTCGCCCAGGCTCTGGCCCAGGGTGACGGCGACGGGTTCGGCCTTGCGGCCGGCGCCGATCCGCCAGACCCGCGGGCTGCCTTCCGCGTCGAGGATGGCGCGTCTGGGCAGGGTGAGGACCGGGGTGGCCGGACTGTCGAGGCTGGCGCTGACCAGCGACCCGAGGCGCAGGCCGGGGGCATCGCCGAGGATGGTGATGCGCAGCCGGTGGCTGCGGGTGCTGCTGTCGGCGACCGGTTCGATCAGTCTGAGCCGGCCGGGAATCGCGGCGCCGCCGGGGCTGCGCGGCGCGATGGTGAACCGCGCATCCTTCGGCAGGATCGTCAGCACCTCGGTCGGCACGTCGATCACCGCCTCGCGGCCAGCTTCGGTGGCCAGCGTCAGGACCGAGGTGCCGGAGGAGACGGTGGTGCCGGGATCGGCGTCGACGGTGATCACCACGCCATCGGCGGGGGCGCGCAGGGTGCCGTAGCGTTCGGCATCCTCGGCGCTGGTCAGATCGGCCTCGGCGGCGCGGGCGCTGGCGGCGGTGGCATCGCGTTCGGCGATGGCCGCCTCGAGCTGGGCGGTGGAGGCGACACCGCGACGGTTCAGTTCCTCGACCCGGGTCAGGCTCTGGGCGGCCAGATCGGCCGCCGCCTGGGCCGCCTTCAGCGCCGCTTGGGCGGCGGCGACATCCTCGGCCAGGGTGATCTGGTCCAGCGTGGCGAGAACGTCGCCGGCCTTGACCACATCGCCCAGTTCGGCCGGGCGGGTGGCGATCCTGCCGGAGGTCTGGAACGCCAGAGAGGTTTCCACCGCCGCCTTGATCACGCCGGGAAAGCTGCGCAGCCGGGTCGCCTCGGCCGCGACGATCTCGGTCACCACCGGGCGGGCGGCCTGCGGGACGGCGGCGGTCTCTTCCGCCGCGCGCAGCGGCGGGGCGGTGAGGGCCAGAAGCGCCGCCAGGGCAGTGGCGGTCAGTCTTTTCGGGGTCATTTCCGGTCTCCTGCCGGTGCGACCAGACGGTCGGGATAGAGCAGATGCGACCCCGAGGCGGCGACTATGGTGCCATCGGCGATGCCGCCGCTGAGTTCGATGGTGGCAGAGGTATAGCTCTGCACCTCGACCGGGGTCAGGTGCACGGTGTGGGTGTCGGGATCGACTACCCAGACCGCCGGCTTGTTGTCGAGCGTCGCCAGCGCCGTCCAGGGCAGGCTGATGGTCTCGGCATCCGACAGCTCGAAGATGCTGGAGACCGCCGCGCCCAGCCCGGGCTGCAGGTCCTCCTGCAGCAGCCGCGCCTTGACCTCGACGGTGCCGCTGTCCTCATCGGCCAGCGGCGAGATGTCGGAGACGGTGGCCGGGAACCGCTGTTCCGGCCCGTCGAGGGTGCGCAGCACCAGATCGTGGCCGATCAGCCCGTCCAGTTCGGGCAGGTCGGGGGCGTGGAACACCGCCTCGCGCAGCCCGTCGCGGGCGATCGTCAGCACCGCCTGCGCGGCGCTCACCACCTGGCCCGGCTCAGCGGTGCGTTCGGTGACGATGCCTGAGGCGGAGGCATGGATGATGGTGTCGGCGACCGCCTGGCGGGCCTTGGCCAGCGCCGCCCGGGCCTGATCGCGCGATGAGGTCGCCGCCAGCAGCGCCTGGATCGCCTGGTCCAGATCGGCGCGGGTGCCGGCGCCGCGTTCGGCCAGCCCCTTGGCCCGGTCATGCGCCAGCTGCGCCTGTTTCAGCGAGGCCTCGGCGGCGGCCAGCTGCGCCTCGGCGGCACGGGCGGCGGCCTCGGTCTGGGTCGGATCGACGCGGGCCAGGATCTGGCCCTCGGTCACATGGTCGCCGACCTGCACCTCGATGCCGATCACCCGGCCGCCGTTGCGGAAACTGACGGGGATGTTCTCGGTCGCCTCGATGGTGCCCGACAGTTCGAAGGTCACCATCAGCGGCGCGGTCCGGGCGACGACGGTCTGCACCGTCAGCGGCACCTCGGCGACGGCGGGCAGGGCGGTTGTCAGGCAAAGCGCGAGCACGAGAAGCGGTCTTGCGGTCATGGCTGCGCCCTCCCTTGTGGCTGCGGCAGTGTCGTCATTTGCTGTCCCTTTCGTGGCGTGTCGGGGTCGTAGCTGACCCGACGGTGTGGCTTCGTATGGACGCGGGTCATGGCCGGCATGGTGTGGGTTTGGTGCCGCGCAGGCGCTGGTGCGACCGGCAGAGCAGGCTGTCCTCGGGCAGCGCCATGGGGGCCACGTCGCGGTCTGCCAGCTCCCAGGCCTCTTCCAGAGATACCCCGAGCGCGCGCAGCAGGGCGGCAACCACATGGCGGGTGCGTTGCGAGTCGAGCTGGGTTTCGGTGCTGCGGGCGATGCAGAACAGCACACCCCCGGAAATCAGGTCCAGCGCCACCTGCGGCGGCAGATCGGCGAAGCGGCCCTGGGCGATGCCGTCATTGACATGCACCGGCAGATATTCCCGCAGCACCGAGGAGGGGCCGGCGACCTCCATTCCGGCGGTGCTGGCGAAACGGGCGAACAGCGGGAAGGCCAGCGCCGTCTCGATATAGAGCCGGAGCCCCAGCGCCACCCGCTCCGCCGGGTCGCAGATACCCTCCAGCTGTTCCAGCACGAAGGTGAGCAACTCGTTCACCAGTTCCTCGCTGGCCGCGACCATCAGATCGCGGTTGGAGGAGAAGTACTTGTAGAAGGTGCCGCGCGAGACGCCGGCGGTGGAGATCACATCGTCGATCACCGTGGCATCGACGCCTTTCTCGGCGAAGACCAGCATGGCGCTTTCCAGCAGCCGGCGGCGCATGGCCTGTCGGCGCCGCGCCGCGGTGCGGGTACGGTGGTCGACCGGATCGGGGGGATGGGCGGTGTCGCCCTCGGGCGATGCGGCGGGCGAAAAGCGGCTGTCCTCCGTCGCGGGGGGGACGGTGTCGGGATGGTCCTTCATCCGGGGATGGGCTGAATCGGGGGGTGTCATTGTGTCTTGGTCGTTAGTTCGAATTTTTCACATGCGTCATGGTGACATTTGTGTCAACTTGAAAAGCAGAAAGGCGGTGCGCAACCCTGGCAGATGCCGGTTTCGCAGGCGATCACCCGGTCGGGATTGTCGCGGTTTTCGCGATTTCTGGGACGGGTTTTCATAATTGGGTAAAGAGAGTTAGCCATGGTCGTTCCGACGCATCGACGAACGCGCGGGATCGCGGTAGGGCGGTGGCGGCATGTGACGGAGGGTGGCGCCTGCCTTGACGGTAGGTCAGCCTTGCCTCGGGCGGGCGGCTGCGGTCGATTGTTCCCATCCTGGCCGACCGCCCCCGCGCAGGGGGCGCCGCGCCGCCGCCGATCGTTACGATAATTCTGCCTGTGCACCCGGCATCAAGGAGAGCTGTTCATGAGGTTTCAATTCCCCTTCCGCATTCTCGGCGCCGCCGCGCTCGCTCTGGCGCTGGCATTGCCGACCGCGCCGCTTCGGGCCGAGGGAAGCTTCGAGAAGCTGCTGCAGCGGTTCGGGGGCGCCGATCGCTACGAGAATATCGTCAGCTCCAACGGCCGGCTCGAGGCGCAGAGCGTCGAGGTCGCCACCAAATATGCCGGCCGGCTGACGGCGGTGACCGCGCATGAGGGGGATATCGTCGAGGCGGGCGACGTGATCGGCCAGATCGACGACCGCGACGCCAAGGCGAAGCTGACCTCGGCGCAGGCGGCGGTGCTCAGCGCCAAGGCCTCGAAACAGATGGCGGAGGCCAGCGTGATGCAGGCCGACAGCGCGCTGTCGGTGGCGCGGACCAATTACAACCGGATCGTCAAACTGCATGAGGAAGGCCATGCCGCCGACAGCGTGCTGGACGACGCCACCAATACGCTGAAGGCGGCCGAAGCGGCGCTGGCCTCGTCCAAGGCGCAGGTCAGCAGTGCCGATGCCACCATCGCGGCGGCCGAGGCCGATGTGCAGAGCCTGCAGATCTCGCTCGACGACCTGACGATCCGGGCGCCGATCCGCGGCCGCGTGCTTTATCGGCTGCATGAACCGGGTGAGGTGATCTCGGCCGGCGCCTCGATCATCACGCTGCTGGACCTGACCCAGGTCTACATGAACATCTACCTGCCGGCGCCGGCGGTGGGCCCCCTGGTCCTGAACGACGAGGCGCGCATCATCCTCGATCCGGTGCCGCAATTCGTGGTGCCGGCGCGGATCACCTTCATCGCGCCGCAATCGCAGTTCACCCCGAAAAGCGTCGAAACCCAGGAGGAGCGGGAGGATCTTGTGTTCCGGGTCAAGCTGACGATCCCGCACGACCTGCTGGAGAAGTTCGAGGATCAGGTGAAGGTCGGGGTGCGCGGCATCGGCTTCGTGCGCACCGCGGCGGCGGCGGAGTGGCCGGACGATCTCAAGGTCAACGTGCCGCAGTGAGCCGGGCGTGACGAGGATGTCTGACCCTTCCGGCGCCACCGCGGCGCCCGCCTGGATCGCCGAGCTGAGCGGCGTTTCGCATCTCTATGGCGAGACTCATGCGCTCAGCGATGTGACGCTGCAGGTGCCGGCCGGCTGCATGGCCGGGCTGATCGGCCCCGACGGGGTGGGCAAATCCACCCTGCTGGCGCTGGTCGCCGGGGTGCGCCGGCTGCAAAGCGGCAGCGTCAGGGTGCTGGGCCGCGATATCGCCGGGGCGGCGGCGCGGCGCGAGAATGCGCCGCGGGTGGCCTATATGCCGCAAGGGCTGGGGCGGAACCTGTCGCCGACGCTGACGGTGCGGGAAAACCTGGATTTCTTCGGCCGGCTGTTCGGCCAGAAGGCCGCGGAACGGGCGGCGCGGATCGACATGCTGCTGGAGGCGACCGGGCTGGCGCCGTTCCCGGACCGGCCGGCGGGCAAGCTGTCGGGTGGTATGAAGCAGAAGCTCAGCCTCTGTTCGGCGCTGATCCACGATCCCGATCTGCTGATCCTGGACGAGCCGACCACCGGGGTGGACCCGCTGTCGCGCCGCCAGTTCTGGGAGCTGATCGACACCCTGCGCCAGCGGATGCCGGACATGAGCGTGATCGTCGCCACCGCCTATATGGAGGAGGCCGAGCGCTTCGATTGGCTGGCGGCGATGAACGACGGCGCGGTGATCGCCTCGGGCAGCCCGGAGGCGCTGCGCAGCCAGACCGGCGCGGCGACACTGGAACAGGCCTTTGTCCAGCTGCTGCCGGAGGCGGCGCGGGGGCCCGATCAGGGGCCGGTGGTGCTGCCGCCGCGCGAGGGCGACGGCGAGGGCGCCCCGGCAATCGAGGCGCGCGGGCTGACCAAGCGGTTCGGCCAGTTCACCGCGGTGAGCGATGTCAGCTTCACCATTCCGCCGGGCGAGATCTTCGGCTTCCTCGGCTCCAACGGCTGCGGCAAGTCGACGACGATGAAGATGATGACCGGCCTGCTCGATCCCACCGAGGGGGAGACGCGGCTCTTTGGCGAGAAGCTGCGCGCCTCCGACATGAAGAGCCGGCTCGGCATCGGCTATATGTCGCAGAACTTTTCGCTCTATGCCGAGCTGACGGTCGAGCAGAATCTGGTCCTGCACGCCAAGCTCTATGAAATCCCGGCGGAGCGGCGGGCGGCCCGGGTGGCCGAGGTGCTGGAGGAATTCGAACTGGGCGAGGTGGCCCAGTCGATGCCCGAGGGGCTGCCCCTGGGCATCCGCCAGCGGCTGCAGCTGGCGGTCGCCACTATTCACGAACCGCGCATCCTGATTCTGGACGAGCCGACCTCCGGCGTCGATCCGGTGGCGCGGGACGGCTTCTGGCGGATGCTGATCCGGATGTCGCGGGAGCGCGGGGTCACCATCTTCATCTCCACCCATTTCATGAACGAGGCGGAGCGTTGCGACCGGATTTCGCTGATGCATGCTGGCCGCGTGCTGGAGGTCGGCGCCCCGGCCGAGATCGTCGCGCGGCGCGGCACCGACACGCTGGAAGAGGCCTTCATCGCCTGTCTGGAAGCCGAGCAGCCGGCGGAGGAGGTTGGCGCGCCGACCGATCTGTCGGCCTATGGCGCAGAGAAGGCCAGCCCCTCGGCGGCGGTGCAGTCGGCGACCCGGCTCTGGGCCTACAGCTGGCGTGAGACGCTGGAGCTGATCCGCGATCCGATCCGCATGTTCTTTGCCCTGGTCGGACCTCTGGTGCTGCTCCTGACCATGGGCTACGGCATTTCCTTCGATGTGGACGAGCTGAACTTCGCCGTCTTCGATCAGGACCATACCCCCGAAAGCCGGCTGCTGGCGGAACAGTTCACCGCGATCCCGCAATTCACCGAACGGCCCGAGATCAAGGCGCCGGCCGAGCTCGACCGCAGGATGAGCACGGGGGAGATTTCCATCGCGCTGGCGATCCCGGACGGATTCGGCCGCAAGCTGCATCAGGGCGAAGTGCCCGAGGTGCTGCTCTGGGTCGACGGTGCCATGCCGTTTCGGGCGGAGACGGCGCGCGGCTATGCGCTGGGGCTGCTCGACGGTTTCGCGGATGAGCTGGCGCTGGCTCGGGGGCAGACCGCGGGCGGCACGGTCGATATCCAGACCCGGTATCTGTTCAATCAGGCGTTCAAGAGCGCCAATGCGATGGTCCCGGCGATGCTGATGCTGATTCTGATGCTGATCCCGGCGATCATGTCCGCCATCTCGGTGGTGCGTGAGAAGGAGACCGGCACCATCGCCAACTTCCGCTCCACCCCGGTGACCCGACCGGAGTTCCTGGTCGGCAAGCAGCTGCCTTATATCGTGATCTCCTGGATCAGCTTCTGGATGCTGCTGGCGATGGGGCGCTGGGTGTTCAACGTGCCCTTCACCGGCGATGTCCGGGTGCTGGGGGCGATTTCGCTGCTCTATGTCTGCGCCACCACCGGCTTCGGGCAGCTGATCTCCTCTTTCACCAAGACGCAGGTCTCGGCGGTCTTCGCCACGGCGGTGATTTCGATCATCCCGACGGTGAACTTCTCCGGCCTGATCGTGCCGGTCTCGTCGCTGAACCCGGGCGGCCGGATCTTCGGTCTGTCCTTTCCCGGCGCCTGGTATCAACCCGCCAGCGTCGGCAGTTTCGTCAAGGGGTTCGGCTGGTCCGACCTCTGGCTGAACGCGCTGATGATCGCGATCTTCGCGCTGGCCTATCTGGGCCTGTCGGTGCTGGCGATGCGCAAGCGGGAGGCATGATCATGCAATCTCTTCTCAACACCCTGCGGCTGACGGTGAAGGAGTTGCGGGCGATCCGCGGAGACAAGGTGATGCTGGCGCTGATCTTCTATGTCTTCACCGCGGCCACCTGGCTGGTGTCTGACGCCAGTTCCACCGATATCTCCGATCTGTCGGTGGCGGTGGTCGACGAGGATCACAGCCCGCTGTCCTACCGGCTGACCGATGCGATCCGTGGTCCGCTGTTCGCGCCGCCGCCGGTGATCTCTCCGGGACAGGCGAAACAGGGGCAGACCGACGGCGATTACGTGCTGGTGGTGTCGATCCCGCCGCATTTCCAGCGCGATCTCTCTGCCGGCAAGGATGTGTCGCTGATGATCCTGATCGATGCCACGGCAGTGGCACAGGCGGGCAACGGCGCCTCCTACATGCAGCAGGTCCTGGCCGACGAGCTGGCGAAATTCACCTCTCCCGGCGCGCAGAGCGAGGATCTGGTCCAGGTGGTGATGCGCAACCGCTTCAACCCCAACCTGACGTCGAAATGGTTCTCCTCGGTGATGCAGCTGATGAATTCGGTCACCATCCTGACACTGATCCTTGCCGGGTCCTCGCTGATCCGCGAACGCGAACACGGCACCATCGAACATGTGCTGGTGATGCCGGTGCGGCCGCATGAGATCGTGTTTTCCAAGATCCTCGCCACCGGCATCGTCATCCTCGCCTCCTCGGTCGCCAGCCTGTTTCTGGTGGTGCAATGGGGCATGGGGGTGCCGGTGGCGGGCTCGCCGCTGCTCTATACCTGCGGGGCGGCGATCTATGTGGTGGCGGTGGGCAGCCTCGGGCTGCTGCTGGCGAGCTTCACCCAGAACATGGGGCAGTTCGGCCTGCTGGTGATCCCGGTGATCATCGTGATGTTCCTGCTGTCCGGCGGCATCACCCCGATGGAATCGATGCCGGGCTGGCTGCGGCTGGTGATGAAGACCCTGAGCCCGTCGCCCCATTACGTCGAATTCGCCCAGTCCGTCCTTTATCGCGGCAGCGGGCTGGCGCTGGTGGCCGGCAATCTGGTGGCGATGGCGCTGATGGCGCTGGTGTCGCTGGTGATCGTCATCGGGCGGTTCCGCAAGGTGCTGGCCAACTGAGGCGGTTGCCGGGGCCGTCGGGCGCCGGCGGGTCTCAGGCCTCGGCCAGGCCCATCTGTCGAACCGCCAGATCGCGCAGGATCTCTTCCGATCCGCCGCCGATCGCCATCACCTTGATCTCGCGCCAGACCCGTTCCACCGGGTTGCCGCGCAGATAGGCGGCCCCGCCGAAGATCTGCATCGCTTCGGAGGCGACATATTCCAGCGCCTTGGTTGCCTGGACTTTGGCCTTGCTGATTTCCGCCACCGGCATGCGGCCCTGCGAGATATCCCAGCAGATCCGCTCCAGATAGGCCTCTGTCAGGTCGATCCGGGCGGAGATCTCGGCGAACTTATGGGCGATGGCCTGATGTTCGATCAGGCGCCGGCCAAAGGTGCGCCGTTCGCGGGCCCAGCCCAACGCGCTGGCGTAACAGAGCCGCATCATCCCCAGGCAGCCGGCGGTCATCGACAGCCGTTCATAGTTGAAATTGCCCATGATGGCGAGGAACCCCTTGTTCTCCGGGCCGATCAGCGCGTCTTCCGGCAGCGTGCAGTCCTCGAAATAGAGGGTCGCCTGATCGGAACAGAGCCAGCCCATCTTGTCGCCGATGGAGCTGCGGGAAAACCCCGGCACCCCGGCGGGCACCAGGAACAGCGAGATGCCGGCCAGCCCGGGCTTGCCGGTGCGGGCGCCGACGACGAACCAGTCGGCCTCCATGCCGCCGGTGATGAAGGTCTTGCAGCCGTTCAGCACCCAGCCGTCGCCACGGCGGTCGGCCCGGGTACTGAGCGCGGCGACGTCCGAGCCGCCGCCGGGCTCGGTGATCGCCAGCGCCGAACCGATGCGGCCGGCGACGATCTCGGGCAGGATCAGCCGCTTGAACGGTTCCGGTGCGAATTGCACCATCGGGCCGATCGAGATCACCCGGCCGCCCACCGCCGCGGCCACGCCGGAGGCGCCGCAGCCGAAGGCGCGTTCGGCATAGTCGCAGCGCAGGAAGGGATCGTCGAAGCCGAGCCCGCCATAGGCCTCGGGCACGCCGAAGCCGAAGACGCCGAGCGCGCCGAGATCCTCGTGGATGTGCTGGGGCACCCGGCCGGCCGCTTCCCAGGTCTCGATATTGGGCCGCACCCGATCGGCGAAGAACCGGTCCAGGTTGTCGCGGAAGCCGGCGCGTTCGGGGGTCATGAAAGGGGATGGGATGGTCACGTCGCGGTCTCCTCCAAAGCGCGGCTGACGGGGGCGATGGGCGCTCTAGCCTGGCGGGCGCAGGTGCAGCTGCGTCTCCATCATCCGGGCGAACCGCTCGACCATCCGGCCGAGATAGGCGGGATCGGCGGTGAATTGTTCGTGCAGGATCAGCCCGCGCAGGAAGCTGCGGGCGATCGACCAGAGCAGTTCGGCGTCTTCGGCATCTGTGCCGACATAATGGCGGGTGATCGACCTTCGGCTCTGGCGGTCCCAGTCGTGCAGCTTGTCGGCCAGCAGCGCATGCAGCGCCCGGTCGCTGCGGCAGGCGGAGAGGATTTCCACCATGGCGCGGCCGCCGGCGGAATTCACCACGCTGTCCCAGCTGGCCAGGATCAGCGCGTGAACCGGCATCGGGGCATCGCTGCTGTCGCGGTTCCGGGCGGGTTCCAGCGCCTTGGACAGCAACACCAGCGCCGTGGCGGCGACCAGCGCCTGCTTGCTGGGGAAATGATGGGTGATGGCGCCGCGCGACACCCCGGCCTTCTCCTGCACCCGGGCAAAGCTGGTCTCGGCATAGCCGTAGCGGTCGAGACAGGCGATGGCGGCGCGGCAGATGCGCGCCCGCATCGCTTGCGACCGGCGGTCGTGCTGGCTGGTGCCGCTGTCCTGATCGGGCTGATCGGAGACCTTGGGGGCGGGGCGGGGCATCGGCGGGCGTCCTGAAATGGGGGTCTGAAAATAGGGCCTGGCTGGCGGGCGGCGGGATTCCCGGTTGACCGGGAGCTCACGACTCACTTACAAACAGAACGTTCGGTCTGTAAACCCGCTTTGGGAGGAGAGGGCAGGCATCCGAACCGGCGCCTGCGGGGCGCCCCATCGGCGGCCGGGGCAGGAGGAGGCCCCGGCCGCTGCGGTCTGCGCCCCCGCCTTGCGTGTCTGTTCGACCGTGGCGGTTCCGCCGCCGGCCATCGGGCATGACAGGCGCGAGGGAGGGGAGCGCATGACGGCTTTGCCGCCGACCAAGCATCTGGATCTGGAACTGGACGACGGCGCCGGCTGGCTGACGGTGTGGTTCAACGACCCGGCGCGGCGCAATCCGCTGAGCGCGGCGCGCGCCGCCGATCTGATCCGTCTGGCGGCGCATCTGCAGGACCGGGGCGATATCCGCGGCGTGGTGTTTCGCGGCCGGGGCGGCGTGTTTTCCGCCGGCGGCGATCTCAAGGCGTTTCAGCAGGTGTTTCAGGGCGGGGCCGATCGTGAGGCGGTCTTGGCGGCGAGCCTGGAGGGCGGGCGCATGTTCCGGGCCATCGCCGGCCTGCCGCAATTCACCGTCATGCTGATAGAGGGGGCGGCGATGGCCGGTGGCCTCGGGCTCGCCGCCTGCGGCGATCTGGTGATCGCCGAGGCGGGGGCGCGCTTCTCCCTGTCGGAGACACGGATCGGCCTGACCCCGGCGCAGATCGCACCCTATCTGGTGGCGCGGCTGGGGATGGTGGCGGCGCGGCGGCTGATGCTGACCGGCACGGTGATGACGGCGGATCGCGCGCGCGAGCTCGGGCTGGTCGACGAGATCGCCACCGGGCAGGCCGGGATCGGGGCGGCGCTGGCACGCGCCCGGGAGGACCTGCGCCCCGCCGCCCCGGGGGCGGTGGCGGCAATCAAGGCGCAGCTGGCCCGGATGCCGCTGCAGGACGATGCGGCGCGGATGCAGACTGCCGCAGAGAGCTTTGCCGGGCGCATGCTCTCCGACGAGGGGCGCGAGGGCATCGCCGCCTTTTTCGAAAAACGCGCGGCCAGCTGGGCCGTCTCCGGCGATGGAGGAGATATCGATGCAGCAGGTTGAGGATTTCCTGGCGGAGAGCGAAGCGCTGGCCGCCGTGCTGGCGCCGCTGCCGGAGGCGGACTGGACCCGGATCACCCAGTTCAAGGGCTGGAGCGTCAACGACGTCGTCGTGCATCTGCTGTTCTGGAACCGCGCCGCCGATCTTTCACTCAGTGATCCGGAGGCTTTCGCGGAACGGATCGCGGCGATCTATCCCAGGATGCAGGTGGAGGGCATGCGCCCGGTCGAGAACGCCGATATTCCCGAGCGCGGCCCCGCGCTCTTCGCGCTCTGGCGGGATCAGTTCCGGGCGATGGTCGCGCGTTGGGCCGATGTCGATCCGAAACGGCGGCTGAAATGGGCCGGGCCGGATATGTCGGCACGCTCCTCGATCACCGCGCGGCAGATGGAGACCTGGGCGCATGGGCAAGAGATCTTCGATCTGCTGGGGCGGAGCCGGCCGGAGGCGGACCGGATCCGCAATATCGTCGTTCTCGGCGTCAACACCTTCGGCTGGTCGCATCAGGTGCAGGGGCTGGAGGTGCCCGCCCGGGTGCCACGGCTGCAGCTGACGGCGCCCTCCGGCGCGGTCTGGGAATTCGGCGATCCCGACTCGGCCGATCTGATCGCCGGGCCGGCGGTGGATTTCGCCCGCGTTGTGACACAGACGCGCAGCGTAGCCGATACGGATCTGCAGCTGACCGGGCCGGTGGCGCACGGCTGGATGCAGACCGCGCAGTGTTTTGCCGGTGGCCGCGAGGTTCCGCCGGCGCCGGGAACGCGATTCCGGCAAGGCTGAGCTTGCCAGCGGTTGCCCCGGCGCCCTAGGATCGGCGGCGGAGGAGAGGGAGGATCCTGGATGATCGAATTCGAACGCCCGTCCGAGGCGGGCGGCGAGACCATGTCCGTTGTCGACATGGTGCGCCAGGCGGCACGCGATAACCCGCGCGCCGAGGCCGTGGTCTGTGGCGAGACCCGGCGCAGCTGGGAGGCTTTTGACGCCCGGGTGAACCGGGTGGCCAACGCGTTGCTGGAACTGGGCCTGCAAAAGGGTGAGCCGGTGGCGATCCTGTCGCCGAACTCCGCGGAATTCGCGGAAACCTTCATGGGCATCCTGCGCGCCGGCGGCTGCGTCACGCCGCTGTCGACCATGGCCTCGCCGGATGCGCTGGAGCGGATGCTGGCGGATTGCGGCGCGCGGTTCCTGTTCCTGGCCGAGGCCTATCGCGGGCTGGCCGGGCAGGCGCTGGCGGCGCTGCCGCTCAAGGTGATCTCGATGGATTTCGCCGCGCCGGGGCTGGTGAATTACGGCACCCTGCTGGCGAGCGCCGGGGTGGAGGACCCGATGATCCCGATCGGTATGGGCGACCGGTTCAACCTGATCTATTCCTCGGGCACCACGGGCACACCCAAGGGCATCCTGCACGACCACGGGCTGCGGGCGGCCCAGATGGAGCGGATCGCGATCAGCGGCTACGATCAGAACGCGCGCACGCTGCTGTCGACGCCGCTCTATTCCAACACCACCATTGTCGCTTTCCTGCCGACGCTGGCGGGTGGTTCGACGGTTCATCTGATGGGCAAATTCGACGCCCGCCGCTGGCTGGAGCTGGCCGAGGCGGAGCGGATCACCCACACCATGCTGGTGCCGGTGCAATACAAGCGCATCCTCGATATCCCGGAGTTCGACGATTTCGACCTCAGCGACATGCGGGTGAAATGGTCGACCTCGGCACCGCTGAGACAGGATGTGAAACGCGACGCGCTGAACCGGTTCCCCGGCACCCTGACCGAGCTTTACGGCCTGACCGAGGGCGGCGGCATCACCATGCTGCCGGCGCATGAACATCCCGACAAGCTGCACACCGTCGGGCGGCCGGCGCCGGGCAGCGATATCCGGCTGATCGACGAGGATGGCCGCGAAGTCGCACCCGGAGAGGTGGGCGAGATCGTCGGCCGCTCCCCGACCATGATGGCGGGCTATTTCGGACGCGACGACCTGACCGAATCCTTCCTCTGGCGGGACGATCGGGGGCGGGTCTATTTCCGCTCCGGCGACATGGGGCGTTTCGATGAAGACGGCTTCCTGATCCTGTCGGACCGCAAGAAGGACATGATCATCTCCGGCGGGTTGAACATCTTTGCCGACGATCTGGAGCGGGCGCTGCTGGAGGACCCGGATGTCGCCGATGCGGCGGTGATCGGGGTGCCCTCGGACCAGTGGGGGGAAACGCCGCTGGGGCTGGTGGTGCTGCGGCCCGGTGCGCGGCGCGGGGCAGAGGAGATCCGCGCTGCCGTCAACGTCCGCCTGGGCAAGAGCCAGCGTTTGTCGGGGCTGGAGATCCGGTCCGATCTGCCGCGCAGCACCATCGGCAAGATCCTGAAACGCGAATTGCGGGCGCCTTACTGGCAGCCGCAGCCGGCCTGAGGAGCGCAACATGACGGAAACACTCGTGGGTAAATGCGCCTGGATCACCGGCGGCGGCTCCGGCATCGGCAAGGCGGCGGCGCTGGAACTTGCCGCGGCCGGGGCGGAGGTGGTGGTCTCCGGTCGCCGGGCCGCACCGTTGCAGGCCGTGGTCGATGAGATCACCGCCGCCGGCGGCCGGGCGCGGGCGGTGCCGGTAGATGTCACCAACGTCGATGCGGTAACCGCCGCGGCGGAGCAGATCGGCTCGGTCGACATCCTGCTGGCCAATGCCGGGCTGAACGTGCCCCGGCGCGGGCTGTTCGATCTGAGCGCCGAGGACTGGCAGAGGGTCGTCGATGTGAACCTCAACGGGGTCTATTATCCGGCGCATGCGGTGCTGCCGGGGATGCGGGCGCGCGGCGGCGGTCAGCTGATCCTGATCTCCAGCTGGGCAGGCCGGTATGCCGGACGGCTGACCGGCCCCGCCTACAGCGCCACCAAACGGGCGGTGATCGCGCTGAACGAGATGATCAACGACGAAGGCGGCGGCTATGGCATCCGCTCGACCGTGATCATGCCGGGGGAGGTGGCCACCGATATTCTCGACCAGCGGCCGAACCCGCCCTCGGCCGAGGTGCGGGCGCGGATGCTGCAGGTGGCGGATCTGGCAGCCACCGTGCGCTTCGTCGCCCAGATGCCGCCGCATGCCTGCGTCAACGAGATCCTGATTTCGCCGACCTGGAACCGGTTCTATCAGGGATTTGACGAAGTTTAAGGCGCCCGGGGCGGTCGCTGCGGGGCGGAAAGGCGGCTGGGTTGTGTCCCGGGGTTGATCAAATTAGAAGGCCCTGTTCAATATTGGTTGGACCTTGCGGAGCCTGACGATGACCAGCCCCGATACCGCCCCCCTGGCGGATGACCCCGCTGCCGATGAATTCGCGCAGAAGAAACCCGGCCCGGAATATTCGGTGCCGCCGGTCGAACGGGCGTTTCGCCTGCTGCGCCATATCGCGGCGGGCAACCGCTGCCGCAACTCCAGCCGTGCGGCGAAGGAACTGGGGATCAACCGGACCACGCTGATCCGGCTGCTGGCGACGCTGGAGGCCGAGCGGATGATCGAACAGCTGCCCGAGGATGGCGGCTATCGTCTGGGCACCGGGCTGATCGCACTGGCCACCCAGGCGCTGAACGATCGCGGCATCATCCCCACCGCGCGCCCGGTGCTGAAGGCGCTGGCGCAGAAGCTGGGGCTGTCGACCCATCTGGGGGTGCGGGAGGGGCGCGAGATCGTCTATCTGGCGCGGGAAACCCCGGTGTCGCATCTGGCCAGCTCGGTGCGCGAAGGCTCGCGCCTGCCGGCCCATGCAACCACCATCGGTCGCATCCTGCTGGCGGAGCTGTCGCCGGCGGAGCTGCGAGAGCTCTATCGCGGCCATGCGCTGGAGGCCTATACCGACAAGACGCGGACCTCGCTCGACGAGCTGGAAAGCCAGCTGGCCACGGATCGCGCCCAGGGCATGACCTGGAGCGTGGCGAACTTCGAACATGACATCGGGTCGGCGGCGGTGGCGGTCTACGATCACAAGGGCCAGGCGGTGGCGGCGATCAATGTTACTGGCCACGCCAGCGTCTTTGCCGAAGACAGCGCCATCGTCGAGGATATCAAATCCGATCTGCGCGCCGCCGCGCAGGAGATTTCCGAGGCTCTGGGCTATCGCGGCTGGCGCGCCGATCAGATGTGACCGGCGGCCGGGATCACAGGTAGGTGTATCCGAAGGACATACCGAAATCTCCGGTCTCCAGCGCCGCATTGCCGCGCCGGGCGTCGCGCAGCCACAGGCGGCCGTGCACCT
This sequence comes from Pseudodonghicola flavimaris, assembly GCF_030164425.1. Taxonomy (GTDB): domain Bacteria; phylum Pseudomonadota; class Alphaproteobacteria; order Rhodobacterales; family Rhodobacteraceae; genus Pseudodonghicola; species Pseudodonghicola flavimaris. The sequence continues at coordinate 56,775 of NZ_JASNJD010000022.1, forward strand.
GGGTATCGGTCAGGTCGGTGCCCTCGGGCAGCCTTGCGCCCTGACACCAGAGCCCGCCCAGCCACTCGCCGCCGCGGAAGCTGACCGCGCCACGGGCGCTCACCCCCTGCAGCGAGACATTGCCATAGCTGATCAGCCCGGAGAAGTCGGCGCCGGCGGCGAAGTCCGCGGCGTCGAACCGGCCGATCCCGCGTAGCTCCGCCCCGGAGAAGCCGGCAGCAGCCTTGAACCGGGCCTGTTCGAAGCGGGCGTCGTTCATGAAGCACGCGCCATCGAATTGCGCCGGTCCGGCGAAGGTGACATCGCGAAACCAGCTGATGCCCTCGAACCGGGCGCCACGGGCATCGATGCCGCCGGCAAAGGTGGCGCCGGAGAAATCGACGCCGGTCAGAGCCAGATCGCGCAGGTCGAGCAGCCTGTCGCAGGTGATGCCGCGCAGATCGACGTAGTCGCCGTGCTGCCACGGCACCGCCAGGCGGTCGCGGATCTCCTCCGGGCGCATCAGGCGTCCTCGCCGATCAGCTCCGCCGCCTCGGCGACCACGGCCTCGGCCCAGGGGAAGGCAAGATCCTCGGCCATGTCGGGGCCGGAGGCATCATGCGCGATCCGCTCGCCCACCTGGGTGGCGCCTTGGGCCTGCAGCAGCTCGGCCAGCGTCTTGGGACCGAAGTTGAAGGTCTCGTCGTACTCGCTGTCGCCGAGACCGAAGATGGCGAACTTGATGGCGGAAAGATCGGGTTTCTCCGCCTCCACCGCCTCGGCGAAGGGCTGGGCCGAGGCCGGCAGCTCGCCGTCGCCATAGGTCGAGCAGACCAGCAGATAGAAACGCGACGGATCGAAATCGCCGGCGCCCATGTCGGAGAGGTTCAGGCAGTCGACCTCGTGGTCGCCTTCCAGTTCGGCCTGGATGTCTTCGGCCAGCATCTCGGCGTTGCCGGTTTCGGTGCCGTAGAGAATGGTGATCTTCATTTCGTCTTCTCCTCTTCGCGGGCGAGGCGCAGCATTTCCTCGCGGCTGGCGATCTTGGCGCGGCACCGGTCGTCGGGGGCCGTCGCGATTTCATGTGCGTCAATACGCGTCCAGCCGCTGTAGTCCACCCGGGCATCCAGATCGGACAGGATGACGCGGCCGGGTTTGTCCGGATCCGGCGTCAGCTCTGCCAGGATACGGGTGGCAAGCGCCTGGGCATCGGCGCGGTTTTCCGGAATCGTCCCACGCGGGCCCCGGCGAAACCAGCCGGTGGCATAGAGGCCCGGGGCCAGCACGCCGGCCTCGGCATCCTGCGCCCCTGCCAGCAGCGTATCGCGCGGCAGCACACCGTCGGCGCAAAAGCCGATGGCGGTCAGGACCGAGGTGCAGGGCAGGGTTTCCTCACCCGCCGTCGTCTGGAACCGCATGGCGGTGACCCGTTCGTCGCCCTCGACCGCCAGCGGCGTCAGGCCGAAGCGGAAGGTGACGCGGCGCGGGCCTGTGGCATGGCCGTGCAGCGCCAGAACCGCCTCGATTTTCTTGGCCTCGGCGGCATCCTCGCTGGAGCCTGCCCCTTCGACGTGGATGGTCACGCCGGAGAGCTTCGACAGTTCCTTGATCATTACGGTGTCGAATTTCGCCTGCGCGGCGGGGGAACGGCCGGTGATGGTGATCTCCTCGACGCCGTTCTGGCGCAGCCAGCCGGTGGCGACGGGGCCGAGGTCGGACCCCTCCAGCTCTTCCGGTTGCTTGGCGAGCAGCCGCAGAAGATCGATCGCCACATTGCCGTTGCCGACGATCAGCGGGCGTGGACCCAGATCGGGCAGCGGCGTCGCGTCGGGGTGGTCATAGAGCGCGCGGGTGATCGCTCCGGCGCCATGGATGCCGGGCAGGTCGCCGCCGGGAATTTCCAGCGCCCGATCCTGCATCAGCCCGGCGGCCAGAACCACCGCGTCATAGGCGGTTTGCAGCGCCTCCAGCGTCACCTCCTGGCCAAGGGTGATATTGCCGTGGAACTGGGCGCCCTGACGTTCGAAGATGCGGGCGAACTGCCGCGCCACGCCCTTGGTGCCCTGATGGTCGGCGGCCACGCCATAGCGCACCAGCCCATAGGGCACCGGCAGCCGGTCGATCAGGTCGACTTCCAGCTCGGGCGCGGCCTTCAGCAACGATTGCGCCAGAAAGCAGCCTGAGGGGCCGGCGCCGACGATGGCGATTTTACCTGCGGTCATAGTCCCTCCACGGTCGCTGCGGCCCAGGGGTGCATCTGGCCGGTGAGATCGGTGTAAAAACTCTTCTGTGCCATATAGGCGCGCAGCCCCTGACGGCCCTTTTCCCGACCGACGCCGCTGTCGTCCTCGCCGCCGAAGGGCGTGGAGATCGAGAACTGCTTATAGGTGTTGTGCCAGATGGTGCCGGAGCGGATGGCGCGACCGACCCGCCAGGCCTTCGGGAAGTCCCGGGTCCAGAGACCGCAGGCAAGGCCATAGTCGTTATCGTTCGACTGGGCGATCACATCTGCCTCGTCCTCAAAGGGCATCACCACCAGAACTGGGCCGAACACCTCTTCGCGACAGATGCGGTCGGTGTTCGTCACGCCGGCCAGGATGGTGGGCAGGTAATAGCTGCCCTTGGCATAAAGGTCGCCCTCCGGGATGGCGCCGCCACAGAGCAGTTCGGCGCCGTCGGCAATCGCGCGGGCAACGTGATCGGCAACCTCGGCACGGTGGTCCATGTGGATCAGTGGCGCGACCTGGGTGTCGGCATCGAAGGGATGGCCGACCTTCAGCCGCTTGGTCGCCTCGACCAGACGCGGCACGAAGCTGTCATAGATGCTTTTCTGCACGAACAACCGCGATCCGGCGATGCAGCTTTGCCCTGAGGAGGAGAAAATGCCGAACAGGATGCCGGCCAGCGCCTGATCCTGATCCGCGTCCTCGAAGACGATGGTGGGGGATTTGCCGCCCAGCTCCAGGCTGACCGGCATCAGCTTGTCGGCGGCCTGACGTGCCAGCGCGCGGCCTGTGGTGGTGCCGCCGGTAAAGCTGACGCGGGCGATGTCGGGATGTTCCACCAGCAGGTTGCCGATCTCGCGCCCCGATCCCGGCAGCACCGAGAACAGGCCCTTGGGCAGGCCCGCCGCATCGACGATGCGGGCCAGCTCCAGCGCGGTGAGCGGCGACCAGGAGGCGGGTTTCAGGATCACCGCATTGCCGGCGGCGAGCGCCGGGGCCACCTTTTGCGCGTCCGACGCGATCGGAGAGTTCCAGGGCGTGATCGCTGCGACGATGCCCAGCGGCTCGTGCACCGACATGGTCAGCGCGGTGCCGCGCTGCACCGTCAGATCCTCGTCCATCGTTTCCACCACCGCGCCGAAATAGCGGAAGGTGCCGGCGGCGGAGGCGGCGAGCGCGGCGGTCTCCCGCAGGGTCTTGCCGGTGTCGCGGGTCTGGATTTGCGAGATGCGGTCGATATTCGCCTCGATCCCGTCGGCGATGGCATAGAGGTAGCGCGCGCGTTCATGCGGCTTCAGCCCCAGCCAGGCCGGATCGGCCTGCGCCGCCTTGGCCCTGGCGATGGCCTCTTCCCCATCGGCGCGCGAGGCGCCCTTCAGCACCCGGTTGACGCTGCCGTCGGCCGGAAAGACCGAGGTGATCTCGGCCCCGGTGCCCTCGCGCCAGTCGCCGGCCAGATAGAGGCGCCCGTCCGGCATCCCGTCGAAAGTCGTATCCATCAGATTGCCACCACTGCCAGCCGGTTCCGGATCTCCCGCAGGACGGAATAGATCGTCGACACGCTGGTCTTCGCGTTGCCCTTGGAGGGCAGGTTTTCGATTTTCATGCTGTAGTTCGCCACGTTCGAGCGCACCTCATAGGCATGGATATTACCGGGCGCGGCCGGATCGGCGATCAGCTCCACCCGCGTGGCATCGAGGCCGGCGCCGGCCAGCGCCAGCGTTGCCGCCACATTGGCGTTCTTGGGAAACTGCGAGGCCGCCTCGCGCGCCGTGCCTTCGAAGAAGACCAGCGCGTGATTGAGCGTTTCCAGATCCGTCACCTCTTCCGCCGGGGTGCCGGCCCAGGCCTTGGGCGGCTTGATGCCGCGATAGGTGACCTCGACAGGCCCCGAGGCGGAGAGCGAGGCGAGAAGGTCGATCCCGCCCACCGCGCCCGCCGGCAGCACGATCCGCGCACCGCCAGCCTGGGCCGCCGCCTTCAGCTCCGTCGCCAGCGCATCGTCCGACATCGCGCCGATGGAGACGACCACGGTGTCGATGCCGGCGCGCAGCACGGCGGGCACATGGGCGGTGACGCCCGCGTGGCCGGCGCATTCCACCACCAGATCGGGGGCGCCGGCGATCAGTGCCTCAGCCGTTTCCACCGCTGCTATGGGCAGGGCGAAGCCGCCGGCCGCCTCGGCTGCGGCTGTCGCCTTGCCGGGGCGCACCAGCAGCGTCACGCGGGTGACGGCGGGGGCGCCCGGCTGGCTCAGCAGCTCCAGTAGGGTCTGGGCGATGTTGCCGTATCCGATCACACCGAGATGCATTGCGGTTTACTCCGTCTTGCCGGCGGCGCCAGCGGGCGGACCGGCAAAGCTCTGGGCGAAGGGACCGATGGCGCACATGTCGACCTCGATCAGGCGCGGACCGTCGGCGGCGATGGCGGTTTCCAGCACGGCCTCGAACTCGGTCACGTCACCGACCCGCACATGCGGCATGTTGATCGAGCCGCAGAAGGCCTCGAAATCCGGGACATGCAGCTGCGAATAGTGCCGGCGGCTGTCGTATTGCGCGTCCTGGATGTTCTGGATCACCCCATAGGCCTGATCGTTCATCAGCACATAGACCAGCGGCGCGCGTTCCTCGACGGCGGTGATCATCTCGGCCAGGCCCAGCATGGTGCCGCCGTCGCCGATCAGGGTGATCGCCTTGCGCCCCTCGCAGGCCAGCGCCGCGCCCACGCCCATCGCCACGCCCTGACCGATGCCACCGCCAAGCGCGTGAACGCCCTGGGTCGGCTCGGACAGCCGGACATAGCGGTTGCCGAAGGTCGAGTTCGAGATGGTCACATCGCGGACCCAGACGTGATTGCCTTCGCCCACCTTGGCGCTGATCGCATCGGCGATGACGCGATAGGCGCCAAGCTGATCGCGCAGCCGGCCCTCGGCGGTGGCGCGGGCCTTGGCAATATCGAAGGTCAGCTGCGGATCGGTGTCCAGCTTCTCGGGCAGACGGTCGAGCAGCCGGCGCAGCGTGTCGGCGGCATCGCCATGGGCGAAGACGTCGATCGGATAGTTGCGCCCGCCCTGGCCGGCGTCGGCGTCGATCTGCAGCAGCGGCCGGGGCAACGGCATCTGGTTGTTGCGCGTCTCGTTGCCGCGCAGGCGGGAGCCGACGACCAGCATCAGATCGCAGGTCTGATAGAGGTCGGATGCATCCGGCCCCATGTTGAAGGCGCCGAGCGTGGCGGCCTCTTCCTCCGAGACCACGCCGCGGCCGTTGGTCGAGCTGACGACGCCGACGCCGCGGCGCATCAGTTCGGTCGCCTCGGCCACCGCGTTGCGGGCGCCGCCGCCCAGCCAGATCAGCGGGCGTTTGGCGGATTTCAGATGTTCGGCGATTTCGTCGATGACGCTGTCGGGCGCGATCGGGCGCTGGATCACCGGGGCGTGGATACGCGCGGTGCTGGTCACCGGGCTGCGCTGCACGTCGACCGGCACCTCAAGGCTCACCGGGCCGGAGGGGGCGGAGAGGGCAGCGGAGACCGCCGCACTCAGGGTGCCGAGGGCGCCATTGGCGTCCCAGATGCGGAAGACGGATTTCGACACGCCGCGCAGCATCTCGGCCTGTTTCGGCACGTCGTGGATCGGCGCGCGGTCGCGGTCGGCATAGTTGGTGTCGACCTGGCTGGTCAGATGCAGCACCCGGCTGCCGGCGGTCAGCGCCTCGGCCTGGGCACCGGCGGCGTTGCCGGCGGCGGTGCCGGTCGAGGTCAGGCAGACCCCCAGCCCACCGGAGGCGCGGGCGAAGGCATCGGCCATGTTCATCGCCCCGGCCTCGCCCCGGGCGGGCACGAAGCGGATCCGGCCCTGACGCGCCACCGCGTCGAGGATCGGCATGTTGTGGATGGAGATCACGCCGAAGATCGTCGTGACACCGACATCGGCCAGGGCCTCGGCGATGAAATCGCCGACGGTGGCGACTTGCTGGATATTCTCGTGTTTCATGCCCACGTCCCTATGTGTCCCTTAGATGTGCCGGTTCAGGCCGCCCGAAACATCGAGCTGCGCACCGGTGATGTAGCTGGCCGCACGCGACCCGAGAAATGCGATGGCATTGGCGGCCTCTTCGGCGTCGCCCAGACGCTGCATCGGAATGCCCTTGCGTTCGGCCAGATCGCGATACCATTGCTCGCGGCTGACGCTCTGATCCTCTCGGGCGGCAAAGCGGCGGGTCCATTGCCCCGATCCGATCAGCCCCATCAGCACCGAATTGACGCGCACGTCGGGCGCCAGTTCCAGGCTGAGGGATTTCAGCATGTTCTGCACCCCGGCGCGGGCCGAGGAGGTGCAGACCATATGGCTTTCTGGCTGATAGGCCAGCAGAGAGTTCACCGCGACGATGGCGCCCTTGGTCTCCTTCAGCATCGGCAGGAAGGCGCGGATCGGCAGCACCTGGCTGAAGATCTTCAGCTCATATTCGTCGCGCCAGTCCTGGTTCGAGGTATCGGCGAAGGTCGACTGACGGCCCTGGCCGGCGTTGTTCACCAAGAGGTCGCAGCGCCCGAAGCTGTCCTTCACCTTGTCGGCGAAGGCGTTCACTGCCTCCTCATCCAGCACCGAAAAGGCATCGGTCAGCACCCGGTCGGCGCCGAAGTCGCGGCGCAGCACCTCGGCCACATCCTCCAGCCGGGAGGCGTTGCGGGCGCAGAGCGCGACCTTGGCGCCCGACTCCAGCAACACCCGCACCGTGGCCAGCCCGATGCCGGAGGAGCCGCCGGTCACCACGGCGACGGAATTCTCGTACCCGAAGTTCATTCTGCCGCCTCCGTCGTGGTCTTGCGCATTTCGGGGAAGCCCGGATCGGGGCGACCCTGCATCACCGCGCGCTGCGCGGGCGTGGGCGGGCCGGCGGTCATCCACTGGTCCATCTTCTCGGGCACGTCGCGCGGCCAGACCTGCGCCTCATGGGTGGCCTCGTCGATCTGCTGCACCTCCGAGGTGAATTCGATCACGAAACCCGAGGGCGAGACGAAATAGGCGAAAGGATTGTCGCCCGGACCGTGACGGCCCGGCCCCCAGGTCGGTACATGGCCCTTCTGCCGCATCCGCCCGATCGAGCGCATGTATTCGTTGAGCGAGGGCAGCTCGAAGGCGACATGGTTGACGCTGGGATAGAAGGCGCGGACCAGCGCGATGGCATGGTGATCGGTGGAGCAGCGCAGGAACACCATCTGATCGGCGGAGTAATCCGAGACGCGGAAGCCCAGCACCTCGGAATACCACTGTTCCAGGCCTTCCATGTCGGGGGTGTTCAGCACCACATGGCTGACCTTGCGCGGCTTGGCCCATTCGGGTTCGGCCTCGACCGTCAGCGCGTCGGTGCGGAACCGCAGGCGGCGGTTGTCGGGGTCGAGCACCTCGAAGCCATAGCCGCCCATCCAGTCGTCGAATTCCGCCGGCTTGCCGCTGACCGGCGCGCCCTTGGCGATCACCTGATCGTAGAGCGCATCCATCGTCGCGCGGTCGGGCATCGAGAAATGCACATATTCGATGCCATAGGTCGGATCATCCTTCAGACCGTAGAGGAAGGGCTCGGCGCTGGTGCCGCGCAGATAGACGGCGCCATCGTCCTTATGCGACAGCTTCAGCCCCCACATGTCTTCGTAGAAGGGCAGGGTGGTGGTCAGGTTCGGGCCGCGCATCATGATGCCGCGCAGGCCACCCACTCGTATCGTTTCAGTCATGTCTTGTCCTCCGGGTCCGGCCATCAGGGGGTGGCGGGTTCGGGTGTCAGCTCCAGCGCGGCGGCGAACCCGGCCGGGGCCTGTTGATAGATCGCATGCCCGGCTTCGGGGAGCAGGGTCAGCTTGCCGCGCAGCGGCCGGCGCAGAGCGGCATGGGCGCGGCGGGCGCCTTCGGGCGGGGTGACCTGATCCTCGGCGCCGACGATCACATCGGTCGGCACGGTCAGCTGCTCGGCGTCATCCAGCAGCCGGCCGGAGGCCAGCATCCGGGCCGCCTGGCCGTAGCCGGGCAGTTTCACCTGCGCCATGGTGCTGCGGACCAGATCGACGACACCGGGGTTGTCCTCGGGGCGATAGACCAGCCGCGCGGCGCGGGCGGCGGCAAAGGCCTCCGCCCCCTGGCGTTCCAGATCGTCCAGCCGGGTCTGGGCCGCCGCGCTCAGGGCGCCGCCGCGGGCCATGCCGTGCCCCAACGCCGGCGAGGCCAGCGTCAGGTGGCTGACCCGGTCGCGGCGGGCGGCGGCAAAGCTCGCCCCCATCAGCGCGCCCAGCGAATGGCCGAGCAGCATCACCGGGGTGCCGGGGGCGACCCGGTCGAGGAAGCCGTCGAGCGCGCGGGCGTAGTCGGCGGCCACCGGCCAGTCCTCGGCCAGCGGCGTGGAGGCGGCGTAGCCCGGGGCGTTCCAGGCGATTACCCGCAGGTCGGCCGGCAGATGCGGCAGCAGCGGCGTGAACGAGGCAGCCTGAGAGCCGATGCCGTGCAGCAGCACCAGAACCGCACCGTTGCCGGGCCGCTCCAGGTAGCTGATGCCGCCCGAGGTATGGGGGTGCCAGCCGCTCATTTGAACACGAAGCCGTTGTTGACCGGCAGGGTCTGGCCGGTCAGCGTCAGCGCCCCCTCGCTCAGAAGGAAAGCAATCACATCGGTGATCTCGCCCGGCGCCTGCGGCCCCGGTACGGCGCGGCCTTCGGAATAGAGCCGGTGACGTGCCTCGGGGACGTAATCGGTCGAGGGGGTGGTGAGGATCCCCGGCGCCACGGCGGTGATGCCGACGCGGTCGGGGCCCAGTTCGCGCGACAGCGACCGGGTCATCGCCATCACCGCGCCCTTGCTGGCGGTGTAGGACAGCAGGTTCGGCGCGCCCCAGAGCGCGGTGTCGGAGGCGACGTTGACCACCCGGCCGGAGCCGGAGGCGCGCAGCATCGGCGCGCAGGCGCGGGTCATCAGCCAGGTGCCGCGGACATTGACGCGATGCACCAGATCCCAACTGTCGATCTCGATCTGGTCGAACGGGATGCCGCCGATGCCGGTGGCGATGGCGCCGTTGTTGACCAACCCGTGCAGCGCCCCGTGCGTCAGCTCGGACACCGCCGCCCCCAGCGCCGCGATCGATGCCGGATCGGCCAGGTCGACGGGCAGGAACTCTGCCCCGACCTCAAGGGCGGTGGCGCGACCCTCGTCCTCGGCGATGTCGGCGACGATCAGCCGGGCGCCGTGGCCGGCCAGGCTGCGGGCGATCTCCGCCCCCAGTCCCCGGGCCGCGCCGGTCAGCAGGATATGCCGGTCCTTGAGCATGATCACTCCGCCGCGACGTCTTGCTGTTTCAGTTCCGCCTCGATCTGCGCCTTGGCGGCGCGGGTCAGGATCTGGCGCAGACGGGTGACGCCCAGGTCGTGCTGATAGAGCATCTCGCGCTTGCGGGCGTCATCGGGCATGCCTTCCAGCATGACCCGGTCCTGTTCCAGCACGTCCCAATGGGTCTTTTCCATCTTGGCGCGATAGAGGAACCGCCAGCTGTCGCGGGCCAGCCCCTTCACTTCGCGCATGCGCCAGAAGAACACCTTGGTGGTCAGCTCGTCCATAGGGGTGACGAAGCCGATGATGCGGAACACGCCGCCCGGGCCGGCCGCCGGCGGATAGGGGATTTCGAGGAAACAGAACATGTCGCCCGGGTAGACCTCGAACTCGGTCCAGTCGAAATTCTCGCCGGTCTGGCCGACACGCTCGATGCGGAAACCGTTGTCGGTCTTGTCGAGCTGCATCAGGTCCTGTTTCGACCCGTAGGCGAGGGTGAAGCTCTCGGCGTGCAGATAGCAGCCGTGCATCGGGTCGGCGAGGTTGTCGAGCGCGTAGCGATAGTTCGATTCCCAGACCGAGGTGCAGAGGAAGCCGGCCCAGTTCTCGTGATCCATCATCACCGCCGGCAGTTTCAGCTCGGGCGCTTCGGGTTGATCGACGGAGGGCACATAGACGAAGACCGCGTCATAGGCTTCGGTCACCGGATAGGATTTCAGCGCCTTGCGGCCCTCCAGCGCGCATTCGGGCATCGCCGGAACGCTGACCACGACACCGTCGCCATCGACCACCACGCCGTGATAGCGGCAGGCGATATTGCCCTCGTGCAGCTCGCCATAGCTCAGCGGCGCGCCGCGGTGGGGGCAGAAGTCCTCGATGCAGCGCAGCTTGCCGGCGCCGTCCCGCCACAGCACGATCTTTTCGCCCAGCAGCTTGGTGCCATAGGGTTTGGAGGTCTTCACCTCGACCGATTTGCACACCGGGTACCACTGGCCGCGCAGGCCCTCGTTCACCCGTTTCTCGATCAGCGCCTTCTTGTCGATGGCAGTCATGGCTTTCTCCCTTGGGAAATCAATGCGTTGAGGTCTCAGGCGGGCTCAGTGCTGCGCCTTGGGAAGATAGTGCAGGATGCGTTCCTCGACGTGTTGCAGCACGGTGTAGAGCAGGAACCCGATCACGGTCAGCAGGATGATGGCGTTGAACACCATCGCGGCATTGGCCTGGCCGCCGCCGTAGGAAATCAGATAGCCGAGCCCGGTGTTGCCGCCGATCAGCTCGCCCACGGTGATGCCGATCACCGCGAGGGTGGAGGCAATGCGCAGGCCGGCCATCAGGTTCGGCAGGGTCGAGGGCATTTCGATCTTCCAGAAGATGCCGAGACGGCTGAGGTTGTAGGCGCGAGCCAGGTTGACCAGGTCGCGGTCGACGGTGCGCATCGCCTGCAGCACGTTGACCAGCACCGGAAAGAAGACGATCAGCACCGTCACCAGCATCTTGGGCATGGCGTTATAGCCGAACCACATGATGAAGAGCGGTGCGAAGGCGACCTTGGGGGCGATCTGCAATGCCAGGATATAGGGCGACAGCACCTTTTCCCAGAACGGCGACATGCCCAGCAGATAGCCCAGAACGGCGCCCAGCAGGCTGCCGACGGCAAAACCCAGCACGGTGTAGAGCGCGGTCGACAGGGTGTTCGACACCAGCTTTTCGTAAAGCCACATGCGCTTCATTTCGACCAGGCAGTCGGTCAGCGTCGGAATGATGTATTTCGGCACGTCCAGCGCCGGCGGCAGGTATTGCCAGGCCAGCAGGACCAGGGCGAGCAGCCCGAGGCTTGCGATTGTGGTGCTTTTGCTGCGGTCCATGCGCTGTCTCCCGGCTTTCGCGCGTCTTTGAGAGGTGGCCGGGGCGTTCGCCCCGGCCGAGCTTGCAGTTGCGTCGGTCATTTCACGAAGTCGTTGGTGTAAAGCTCATCCACCGGGACGGCGGTGCTCACCAGACCGGCATCGACATAGAATTTCTGCACCTTGGCGATCCGCTCGGGATCGAAGGCGCCCAGCGGCAGGCCGGGGGCCTCGGGGTAGATCAGCGTCGAATAGGCGCGCATCACCGCCTCGATCTGGGCTTCCTTGCCGGAATGCTGCGGCACGAAGGAGACATAGTCCTTGGCGGCCTGGGCCGGGTCGGTGGTGATGTCGTTGATCGCCTTCAGCACGCCCTGAACCATGCCGCGTACCACCTCGGGCCGCTCTGCGATGGTCTTGTCGGAGGCGATGATCGCCTGCGCCATGGCGGGGAAGATGCTGTCGACCGGTTGCTGCTCCAGCTCGACGCCGGCGCCCTGCACGGCGGCGATCCATTCCGGCACGCCGGAGAACCCGTCAAGCTTGCCGGCGATGGTCAGCTGGATGATGCCGCCCGGGCCGACGGCCTGGATGTCGACGTCGTTCTTGGTCAGCCCGACCGAGGCCAGCGCACCCAGCAGGTTGTAATAGGTGGTGTCCTGGAAGGCGAGCACGCCGATCGACTTGCCCTTGAAATCGGCCGGGCCGGTGATGCCGCTGTCCTTGCGCCAGGCCAGCTGGGTCAGGCCGCGGCCGCCCAGCAGCGCCACGCCGCGGATATCCAGCCCGTTGGCGCGGACGATGATCGGGGTGTCGCCGATGCCGCCGCCGAGATCGGCGTTGCCCACCGCGACCTGGGTCGCCACATCGGCGCCGCCCTTGCCGACCTGGAAGGTCACGTCGAGCCCGGCATCCTCGAAATAGCCCTTGCCCTTGGCCAGCTGGAACGGCGCGAAGGCCGGCAGGAAGTCCGGCGCCGGAAAGAGGTAGGTGACTTTTTCGGTTGCCATCGCTGCCGTCGCCGACAGGGCGACCGCAGCGGCGGCGATGGTTTTCAGGATGCTGTGTTTCATGGTGTTGGAACTCCCTGTTATCAGGCTGCTTTTTCTTCTAGTTTCAAGTATTTGAAGAGCTGGGCGGCATAGTCGCTCACCTCCGGCAGTACCCGCCGCTTGATCGGTTCGTCGCGGTGCGGCAGGTCGATCTTGATCTCGGCAATCACCGACCCGGGCCGCTCGCTCAGCACCAGGATGCGGTCGGACATCAGCACGGCTTCGGCCAGGTCGTGGGTGATCAGCAGCGTGGTCTTGCCTGCCTCGGAGATGGTCTTGGCGAAGGCGTTCTGCAGCAACAGCTTGGTCTGCGCGTCGAGCGCCGAGAACGGTTCGTCCAGCAGGATGATCTCGGGGTCGATCGCCAGCGTCCGGGCCAGTGCCGCGCGCTGCCGCATGCCGCCGGAGAGCTGATAGGGATAATGATGTTCGAACCCGGCGAGGTGGCAGGCTTCCAGCTCTTCCATTGCGCGGGCGCGGCGGTCGGCCTTGGAGACGCCGCGCGCCTCAAGTCCGAATTCGATATTGGTGATGATGCTGCGCCAGGGCAGAAGCAGATCCTTTTGCAGCATGAAGCCGACATGGGCATTGGGGCCCATCACCGGCTGATCGCTGACCAGCACCTCGCCGCGGGTCGGCTGATAGAGCCCGGCGGTCATCGACAGGATGGTCGACTTGCCGCAGCCCGAGGGGCCGACGACGGAAACGAATTCGCCCTTTTCCACCCGGAAGCTGACGTCCGAGACGGCGGTCATCTCGCCGCCGGAGGTGGTGGGGAAGGTCTTGGTGACCGAGCGGAATTCAAGCGCCATAGCCATGCGCCTCATAGGCGGCATCGAGATCGGCGTTGATTGCGGCCAGTTCCTCGGCCAGCAGCGCCTCGGTCCAGTCGGTCCGCCCGGAGACCGGTGCCGGCAGCGCGCGTTCGGCTAGGGCCGCGGCGACGGCGGCGTAATCGTGGGTGCCGGCGCCGTAGATTTCCATCAGCGTCTCTGCCAGCGCGGTTTCGGCCTCGGTCAGCGGCCGGCCCTGGCATTGATGCGCCAGGTCGGGGCGGCTGGTGTCGCGGGCTCGTTCCGACAGCTTGTCCTTGAATGCATCCATGTGTCTCAGCCTCCTGTCGCGGTCTTCGCGGTCACTTAGTGTTCACATATAAACAGTATGTTCAAAAATGATGTTGCGGCATTCCTCCCTGATGAGTCAAGAAATTTCCCGGCCTCGGCTGGGGTGAGGGGCGATTGCATTGACAACTGCCCGTATCGACGTCAAAAATTCTAATACGAACAGTGTGTTTTATATTGAACATATGCGGTGAGCGGAAGATTTCTGTGTTTGCCGCCTCGCAGGGGAGCCTCTTCATGGAAAAACTGAGAATCGCCGTGGCCGGTGGGGGCGTCGGAGGGATGACCCTGGCGCTGGCGCTGCAGGCCAAAGGGCATGAGGTGACGATCTATGAGAAGGCCGGCGCCTTCGGTCGGATCGGCGCGGATGTGAATCTGACGCCGAACGCGATGCATGCGCTGGACGGGCTGGGGCTGGGCGATGTGCTGCGCGCCACCGGCGCCCGGGCAGAGTTCCGGATCAGCCGGATGTGGGACGATGGCCGTGAAACCTCGCGGTTGCCGATGTCGGACGCGGCGGAGGAGAAATACGGCGCGCCGCAGCTGGCCATTCACCGTGCCGATCTGCTGAATGCCCTAGAGGCGGCGCTGACCCGCGGCACGATCCGCTTCGGCGCCGGCGTCGCCGGGCTGGCGCAGGGCGCGGAGGGCGCCACGCTGATCCTTGAGGATGGAGAGCGGATCGCGGCCGATGTGGTGATCGGTGCCGACGGTATCCATTCGGTGATCCGTGCGGCGCTGTTCGGGCCGGACGCACCGAGCTTCGCCGGCCTGGTGTCCTGGCGCGCGGTGGTGCCGCGGGCGGCGCTGGCGGGGGCGCCGAACCTCGACAGTTTCACCAAGTGGTGGGGGCCGGAGCCGACCCGGCAGATCGTGACCTTCCCGCTGACCGGCGGCGATGAGATCTTCGTCTTCGCCACCACCGGTCAGGACGGCTGGGGCGAAGAGGGATGGACCCTGCCGGGCGACGTCGAGGAACTGCGCGCCGCCTATGCCGATTTCCACCCCGAGGCGCGGGCGCTGTTGGCCGCCTGCACCGAGGTGATGCGCTCCGCTCTGCATGTCCGCGAACCGATGCCGCGTTGGTCCAGCGGCCGGGTGACGCTGCTGGGCGACGCGGCGCATCCGATGGTGCCCTTCATGGCGCAGGGTGCCTGCATGGCGATCGAGGATGCCATTGTGCTGGCCCGGGCGCTGGACGCGGGCGCGCAGGACGTTCCGGCGGCGCTGATCGCCTATGAGGACAGCCGCCGTGCCCGTACCGCGGCGGTGCAGCGGGGATCGCTGGCCAACGACTGGATGAAACAGGGCGGCAACGCCGACTGGGTCTATGGCTATCACGCCTGGACCGCGCCGCTGGGAGAACCCGCGCCGGCGGCCTGAACCGGCAGAAGGATCCAAGACAGGCCCGGCCATCGTGCCGGGCCTTTTGCCATCTGGCGTCCGGGGCGATCAGTGTCGCGAAGCCTTCGGAGGGGTGCGCCCGGTGTTTGCGCCGGGCAGCGCCCGACCGCCCCCCTCGGGCGGGCGCTGCCCTCGTTTCGTGACGTGTGCCAAGGGGCCTTTCAAAAAGCGGTCACCCTCGGGGCGGGCGCGAACTTTTGACCCCGGGCGTGGCCGCGCAACAAGAAAAGGGCGCCCACGCAGGCGCCCCAGTCACTCACTCACACTTTGTACCTGTTCAGGCGGCTTGGTATTGCACGCCGTCCTCTTCCGCCTGACCGATCACCGACCAGACGGTCGCCGGCGCGGCGGAGGTGTTGCGGAACCAGTGCTTGCGGCCGGCCGGCGTCTTGACCAGATCGCGCGGGCCCAGTTCGGTCTCGACCACTTCGCCGTTTTCTTCCCAGCCGACGACCAGCGACCCTTCCAGCACCATGATGGCGTCTTCCACCGGGCGGACATAGGGTTTAACCGCGACCCGGCTGGGCACGCCCCACATCTCCTTGCGGCAGGTGTCGGTCTCGATGCCGCCCTTGCCGACATAGACCTTGCGGGTGAAGCCGGCGTCTTCCCAGATCGTCTCCAGCTCATGATGACGGACCACGTATTTCGACATCAGCTGCTGCAGCGGGTGGCTGCCGTTGCGGTCGAATTTCAGGGTCTTGCCGGGCTCGGCGCCGAAGGTGCGGGCCAGTTCGGTCGGGTGCTCCTTCGGGTGATAGTGATAGACCGGCGGCAGCGGCTTGCCGACATCGACCGAGATCGACATCATCACCGGTTCCACCCCGTCGACGCGGAAGCCATGGCCGATCTCGCGGGCGTTCAGGATCATGTCCTTGGGCCCGAGGTTGACCTCGACCACTTCGCCGTCCTTCTCCCAGCCAACGATCAGGGTGCCGTCGATGATCAGGAAGCTCTCTTCGATCTCATGGCTGTGGCAGGCGGCGTAATGGCCCGGTTCCTTGTAGATCAGCGACAGGGTGAAGTGATCGGGCTTCAGGGTCGAGGTATCGCCGACCTTGGGCGACCCGCCGGCACCGATATAGCGCATCTGCGCCCGGGCCAGTTCCTCGAACCCGGCGTTCGAGGGGAAGGCGTTCCAGTCGAACACCTTGTCGGTGAAGCGGCCGGTATGGGCTTTCAGGTCGTCTGCGAGCGTAGTCGCCGGGGTCTGCACGTTCATGGCGGTATCCTTTTCTCTGTCGCGCTGTTGGGTCGTTGGAATCGGATCTATCGCAGGGGTGTTTTGTGGGCTACATAGTGTTTTATGGACAAAACACACGGTGAGTCGCCCGATCCGCTGCTTGAGGACCGGTATATCGTGCCCGGCCTGGTGCGCGGGCTGCGCGCGCTGGGGGTGTTTTCGCCGGAGCGCAAGGAATTGACGCTGGCCGATTTGGCACGGGAACTGGGGTTGAGCCGCTCCGCCGCCTTTCGTACCGCCTATACGCTGACGCAGATGGGGTTCCTGCTGCAGGACCCGCGCAGCAAGACCTACAGCCTCGGCCCGGCGGTGCTGCGTCTGGGCTATGGCTATATGGCGACACGGGAATTGGTGGAAATCGCCCTGCCAGAGATCGAACGGCTGAGGGACGAAACCGACTGGTCGACGCATCTGGGCGTGCGCGATGGCGACCGGGTGCTTTACATGCTGCGCTGCCCCAGCCGGATGGGGATGGGCAGCATCGTCCATGTCGGCAGCCGGCTGCCGGCGGCCAATACCACCATGGGGCGGGTGCTGCTGGCCGATGTCGACGAGGCGACGCTGATCGCGCTCTATCGCGACCAGACCGGGCCGGGGCGCAGCTTTGCCGAGATCCGGGCACATTGGGCCCGCGACCGTGCTGCGGAGACGGTCGAGCAGATCGGCAGTTTCGAGGCCGGCATTGCCTCGGTCGCGGCGCCGGTGCGCGACATGTCGGGCCGGGTGATCGCGGCGATCAACGCCACCCGCGCCACCGAGGACAGCGGCCCGATTTCGCCCGAGCTGCGCGCCGCGGTGCGCAAGACCGGTCAGCGGATTTCGGCGCTGCTGGGCGGGGTCTGAGCCGCCGCCACGCGGGCATGTCGGAAATCCTGCCGGCCGACTCGGGGCTGGCGCGGCCCTGGTGCGGGCGAAATCGCCATGCCTGCTTGCCTTTGCAAGGCTCCGCGAGAGGAGGATGGTATCCGGGATGTCGGAAATGTCGCCCTCGCGGTCGGAAGCTTTCCCTCCGCGCCGCGGCGCCTGACGGAGGATGAGGGAACAGCCCCGCTTCGGGGTGGCGTTCCAGCAAAGGGCCCGCGCATGACCTCCAGCCCCGCAACCGATCCGCGCTCCGTCGCCGGCAAGACGCTCGAACTGTCGGGAGGCTGCGATCTGCTTGTTGTCGGCGCCGGGCCTGCCGGGATCGCCGCCGCGCGCGCCGCCGTAGAGACCGGGGCCGGGGTGACGCTGGTCGATGAGAACCCGGTGCCCTTCGACGAGATGGGCGAACATGTCCCGCAGCTCTGGGGCGGGCGGATGGGGGCAGAGATACGCAACCGCACCGCGATGATGGAACGGATGCTGGAGGTGCGGCCCGATCTGGCAGATCTCTTCGATCTCGGCGTTGACCTGCGGTTGGGCACCGCCTGCTGGGGGCTGTTCGTCAACCGTGCCAACCTGGGCTGGATGCCGGGCCCGGTCGCCGGTCTGCGCGATGCCGGGGGCAGTTCGCTGGTGGGCTTCGGGGCGGCGGTGATCGCCACCGGCCGGCGCGACATGGGGCTGGCGTTTCCGGGCTGGGACCTGCCTGGGGTGATCGGAGCCGGGGCGGCGCAGATGCTCGCCGGGCTCAACGGCGCGCTGGAGACCCGTCGGGCCGTGGTGCTGGGCACCACGACCGAGGCGCTGTTGGCCGCGCGCGATCTGGCCGCGGCGGGGGTGGACATCGCCGCCATCGTCGAACAGGCCGGCGCCCCGCAGGCCGATGCCGCGCTGGTCGCGGAGGTCGAGGGACAGGGCATTCCGGTTCTTTTCGGCGAGGCGCCGCGTGGCGTGACCGGGGATGCCGACGGGGTGACCGGGTTGCAGCTGAAAGGGCGGGCGATTGCCTGCGACAGCGTCCTGCTGGGGATGGGGGCGGTGCCGATGATCGATCTGCTGCAGGCCGGCGGCGCCCGGACCGTATTCGACGCCGCGCGCGGCGGCTTCGCGCCGGTGCTGGGCCCGGGCGGCGCGACCAGCCTGCCCGGGGTCTATGCCGCCGGCGATTGCGCCGGGGTCTGGGGGGCGAAATCCGCCGATCCCGGTATCGCGGCGGCAGAGGGGGCCGCCGCCGCGCGGGCGGTGCTGGGGCAGGCGGCGGCGGCCGTCGCACAGCCGCCGGAGGCCCCCGATCTTGACGGCTATCGCAAGGGCTGGGTGCGCGCCGCTGTGATCGAGGCGCTGGAGGAAATGCCGGTCTGCCTCTGCGAAGAGGTCACCGCGCGGGATATCCTCGATGTTCGCCCGCCGCGCTATCTGAAGGCCGGGGCCGGGCGCAACGCCGAGCTGAGCCTGAGCGATATCCTCGGTGACGGCCCGCCCGATCCCGACCAAATCAAGCGGCTGACACGCGCCGGCATGGGCCCCTGTCAGGGCCGACGCTGCCGGGAGCAGATACAGGCGCTGCTGGCGCTGCGCGAGGACCTGACGTTGGGGGCGATCCCGCTGGCGGGCTATCGCAGCCCGGTGCGGCCGATGACGCTGGCCGAGATTGCGCCGCAACGGGAGGATCCGGCGATCGCGGAGCAGTGGGATTCCTGGTTCGGCATGCCGCGCCAATGGGTGCCTTTCTGGGATGTGGAGCCGAAATACACCGTCGCCAGCCTGGCTAACCGGAAGGATCATGTCAGTGAGTAACGCGAAAGCCGAGGGCGCACAGGTCATCGTCGTGGGTGGCGGGGTCACCGGGCTTTCCACCGCCTT
Source organism: Pseudodonghicola flavimaris (assembly GCF_030164425.1). Lineage (GTDB taxonomy): Bacteria > Pseudomonadota > Alphaproteobacteria > Rhodobacterales > Rhodobacteraceae > Pseudodonghicola > Pseudodonghicola flavimaris. The sequence goes on from NZ_JASNJD010000022.1 coordinate 75,676, forward strand.
CTGGCTGGCAGAGGCCGGGGTGGATGTGCTGGTGCTGGAACGCGGGCTGGTCGGCTGGGAAGCCTCCGGCCGGAATGGCGGCGGCTGTTCACATCACCACAGCCCGCTTTTCCCCGAGGAACAGCGGCTCTGGCCGGTGATGGACGATCTGCTGGGCTATCCCACCGAATTCCGTCCCGACCGCATCCGCATCGCCCTGAACCCGACGCAATACGAGCTTTATTCCCGCGCGGTGGTCAATGCGCGCCACCAGGGCTTCGCGGTCGACGAACTCGACGCGCAGCAGGTGCGCGATCTGGTGCCACTGGCCGGCGAGACCGCCTATGCCGGGCACTATTACCGCTTCGGCGGCCATGCCAATCCGCATCGCACGGTACAGGCCTACGCCTGGGCGATCCGCGACCGGGGCGGGCGCGTGATGCAGCATGTCGCCGTCACCGGTTTCGTCACCGAGGGCGACCGGGTTACCGGGGTGGAGACCGACCGGGGCAGGTTCGGTTGCGATCATCTGGTGATCGCGGCGGGACCGCAGACCGCCCGGCTTGCCGCGCGCCTTGAGGTTCATATCCCGATGCGTAGCGCGCGGGCGGAGATGATCGTGACCGAGCCTTTGCCGCTGATGCCCCTGGGCGGGATCGACGGTAACGGGCTCTATGGCCGGCAGACCCTGCGCGGCAACCTCGCCTATGGCGGTGGCCCGCACGAATGGGTCGAGACCGAGGCGCTGCCGGATCGTGATCGGCCGGCGACGCCGCTGGCGGGCCATATCGCCAGGCGGCTGGCAGAGCTTCTGCCCAAGGCCGCCCATGCCCGGGTGATCCGCAGCTGGGCCGGGCTGATCGAGAACACCCCCGATGGCCGTCCGGTGCTGGACCGGCCGGCGCCCTGGAGCAATCTGACCGTGGGCAGCCTCTCCGGTGTCGGTTTCGGCCTGTCGCCGGCCAGCGGGCGCGCATTGATGCAGCTTGTGACCGCCGGGCGCTGCGATTTTGCCGATCTCTCCTCGCTTCGGCTTGACAGGTTCAGCGATCTGGAACCCGATTGGGCAGCGCTGCAGGGGTGGCTGCCCGCGGCCGCATTGGCGGTCTGATCCGGGTGGCGCCTCCTGAGCCGAAGCCGGAACCGAGCGGGCCCATGTTTTATACCGCGATTGACGAACCTCTGCGTTTTGCCTTCCTGATGGTCGAGGACATGTCGTTCATGAGCCTCGCTTCCGCCACCGAGCCGCTGCGCGCCGCCAACCGGCTGCTGGGGCGGGAGGCCTATGTCTGGGATTTCTGCAGCCCGGAGGGGGAGGCAGTGCGCGCTTCCAACGGCGTGGTGTTCCCGGCCGGGCGGGTCGATATGGACCGCGCCCATGCGGTGATCCTCTGCGGTGGCGGGCGGGTGCCGCCGGAGCTCGAACGGCCCTATCTGGCCGTGCTGCGGCGGGCGGCGCGGCGTGGCCTGGCGGTGGGCAGCCTGTCGACCGCGACCCATCTGCTGGCGCGCGCCGGGCTGCTGGACGGCTATCGCTGTACCATCCACTGGGAAAACCGCAGCGCCTTCGAAGAGGATTTCCCGGAGATCGAGATCAGCAGCGCGCTTTACGAGATCGACCGCAGCCGGCTGACCTGTTCCGGCGGCACGGCCTCGATGGACATGATGCTGCACATCATCTCGGATCGCGACAGTGTCGATCTGGCCCGGGCGGTGGCCAATCAGTTCCACCACGAACGCATCCGCGCCTCCAGCGAGGATCAGCAGGGCGGGCGGTTGCAGCAGATCGGCGCCCTGCCGCAGCCGATGCAGCGGGTGATCCGGGCCATGCAGGAGAACATGGAAACGCCGCTGGGGGTGGAGGATCTGGCGCGGATCGCCGGCCTGAGCGCGCGGCAGTTGGAACGACAGTTCGGCGCGCATCTGGATATCAGCCCGGCGCGGTTCTACCTGTCGCTGCGGCTGGAGCGCGCGCGGGAGCTGTTGATCTATACCGACCAGCCGGTGATCAATATCGCCGTGGCGGTGGGCTTCACCTCGGCCTCGCACCTGTCCAAGCGGTTTCGCGAATTCTTCCAGATGCGCCCGACGGATGTGCGCAAGCGGGCGCAGCTGCGCCGGCAGCCGGAGGCGGAGCAGCTGCGCATCCCGGTGTCGCTGCAGCGTCCGGAGCCGGCGGAGGCGGATCGGATCGGCCGGATCGGCATCTGATCCCCGCGGCTCCGGCGCCGGCTCAGCGTGCCAGGCTCCGTTTCATGCTGGCTTCGGGAAAGCAGGTGGCGGGGCGGCCGGTGGCCTCCTGCCAGCGGCCGATCGACCGCCGGGTGCGGAACCCGGGCAGGCCGTCGGCGCCGCCGACATCGTGGCCCTGACGTTCCAGCGCCCGCTGCATCGCCGCGATATCCGAACGGAAGAGGCTGTCGGTCCTGGCCCAGGGGGTGGCGAAATCGCCGCTGCCGTATTGGATGCGATCGCCCACATGCCCGACAAAGAGGGCGTAGAGATCGCTCATGTTGTAATCCTTCAGGACATAGAAGTTCGGGGTCACCAGAAAGGCCGGGCCATGGCGACCTGCGGGCATCAGCAGAAACAGCTGCCGTCCGGCCTCGATGGCCGGAAATGGCCGGCCGGAGACCCGGGCGATCCCCATCTCCTGCCAGCGGCCGAGGGGACGGCCCTGATCCGGTCCTTCCAGGGTGCAGGAGACGGCGGGCGGCACCCGCACCTCGAACCCCCAGTCGCGGCCCGGCTGCCAGCCGTGCTGCTGCAGATAGGTGGCGATCGAGGCGATGGTATCGGCGGGCGACCCCCAGATATCGGCCCGACCGTCGCCATCGCCGTCGCGGGCATAGGCCAGAACGTTGGTCGGCATGAACTGCGGCTGGCCGAGCGCGCCGGCCCAGCTGCTCTTCATCGCCCGTGGTGGCAGCGGCCCGGTCTCGGCGATCCTGAGCGCGGCGATCAGCTCCTTGGTGAAATAGGGCGCACGGGTGCTCATGAAGCCCTTGGTGCCCAGAACCTGAAACACATCGTGGCGGATCGGCGCCTGGCCATAGCCGCTTTCGCGCCCCCAGATGCCCAGGACAATCCGTCCGGGTACACCGGTGGTCCGCTCCGCCCGCGCCAGGGCCGCGGCGTGGCGGCTGGCCATCTGCCGGCCGGTGCGGGTGGCCGCGGTGACGGTGCCGGGGCTGAAATACAGCGCCGGGGCGCCGAATTCGGTCTGAACCTGGGTCTTCGGCGTGGTCGGCCGGCTGCCGGGTGGCACCAGATCGGGCAGGTCCCAGTTCAGCGTCACCCCGTCGAAGGCGCGGTCGAAGGTGGCGCGCGATACCCCCTCGGCCCGGGCGGCGGGCCAGACCGTGCGCTGCAGCCAGCTTTGGAACTGGCGCTCCACTCCGGCACGGTTCTGCGCCAGTGCCGGCTGGACGGCAAGCAGGCCGATCACCAGGGCCAGGGTGGCGCGGATCATCGGGAAAAAGCGGCGCCGGGCCGGCGGGCGGGGCGACGGACGGATAGCGGTTGACGGCATAACGGCAATGAATTACCCAGCGAGGACCCAAGCGGGTATAGCTTAATGGTAAAGCCCCTGCCTTCCAAGCAGGCTATGTCGGTTCGATTCCGTCTACCCGCTCCAATCCCTCCCGCAAATGTTCCGAACGACGATCAGGCCGGGCAAAGCTCCCCGCGACCCGATGCGTTGGCTCTCCTCGATGGCGCGCGGTGAAATGCGACCTGGGCAGGCCGAGGGCCCACCGGAGCCAGACAGTCCCGGGCATAGGATGCGGTCTTTGGCTTCACCGAAATGGGGCGCGGTCGCAAGCGGCTGAAGGTGGGCAGGGGAGGCGCTCCGATCTGAGCCGATGAGAATTACCTTTACGGTGAAGTATCTTTGTCATTAAGGTAATTCATGTACGAGAAATCGAGCAGATACGGCGTCGTCCGCCGACTGGGCACCGCACTGTTGCGCTTCATGCAGCAGATCGAGGCGGTCTATGAGCATATCGCCGCCTCGACCCGCATGCACCCGACCGATTTTCGCACGATCTGCCTTCTGGCCGACGCCAAAACCCCGCTCAGTCCGAAAGATATCGGCCATGCGCTGGGGTTGACCTCCGGGGCGGTGTCGGCGCTGATCCTGCGGCTGGAAGGTCATGGGCTGATCTCTCGCCAACCGAACCCGACCGACCGGCGTGGCGTTCTGATCTCCCTGAACGAAGAGACGGCGGCGCCGGCCCTGCGGGACTATCACGCGCTGCATGCCCATTACATGCAGGTGACCGAGGAATTCACCGCCGCCGAGCTGGAGGTGGTGGCGCGCTATATGGAGAATATCCGGCAGGTGACCACCGGCCATCTGATGCTGGCCGGGGCAGAGCCTCCGAAGGCATCGAAATGAACGTTCACAGGCGGCGACGCACCGCCGCCAGGACATGAGGATTGGAATGAAACTGCAACCGAAATGGCTGGTTCTCGGTGCCGTGATCGTGGCCGTCGCCGGATGGGCGGCCTTCGGCCGTCTGTCGACAAACGGCCTTCCCGAAGGCATCGTCAGCGCCAACGGCCGGCTCGAGGCCGTGGACATCGATATCGCCGCCAAGACCGGCGGGCGACTCGAGGACGTCTTTGTCCTGGAGGGCGATTTCGTCAAATCCGGCGATGTCCTGGCGCAGATGGACACGACGGAGCTCGAGGCCCTGCGCGCGGAGGCCGCGGCGCAGTTGCGCCGAGCTGAGATATCGGTGGACACGGCCACCAGCCTCGTGACCCAAAGGCAGGCGGAATTCGCCGCCACAGAGGCCAATGTGGCGCTGCAACAGGCCGATTTAGATGCCGCCACGACACGGCTGCAACGTTCCGAGAAACTGGCGCAGAGCAACACCGTCTCGCAGCAGACCCTGGACGACGACCGCGCCGCAGAGCGCCGGGCACAGGCTGCGCTGGCCTCTGCGCAGGCGTCGCGGGCGGCGGCCAAGGTCGCCATCGGCTCGGCCGAGGCGATGATCGTCGATGCCGGGGCGGCGGTCGAGGCGGCGCGCGCCTCTCTGGCCCGGGTCAAGGCGCAGATCGCCGATGCGACTCTGACCGCGCCGCGCGACGGGCGGGTCCAGTACCGGCTGGCGGAACCGGGTGAGGTGTTGGGCTCTGGCGGACGGGTGATCAACATGATCGACGTCTCCAATGTCTACATGAGCTTTTTCCTGCCCACGGAAGACGCCGGGCGTGTTGGCATCGGCACCGAGGTGCGTCTGGTCATGGATGCCGCCCCGGAGATCGCCATTCCGGCCCGCATCTCTTTCGTCGCGGATGTGGCGCAATTCACCCCGCGCACCGTGGAAACCGAAGAAGAACGGCTGAAGCTGACCTTTCGCGTGCGTGCCCGGATCGATCCGGAGCTGTTGCGGCGCTATATCACCCAGGTGAAAACCGGGCTGCCCGGCATGGCCTATGTCAGGCTTGACCCGGCGGCCGCATGGCCGGAGGCCCTTCAGCAAACGCTGGCCGAATGACCACGCCCGCCGCCATCGCAGACATCCGCGATGTCAGCCTCAGCTACCGCAAGGTGCGGGCGCTCGATGCAGTCACCGCGGAGATCCCGGCAGGCGTCATGGTCGGGCTGATCGGCCCGGACGGGGTCGGCAAATCCAGCCTTCTGGCGCTGATCTCCGGCGCGCGGGAGATGCAGGCGGGGGAGCTGACGGTTCTGGGCGGCGACATGCGCTCCGCCGGGCACCGGCAAAGGGTCTGCCCCCGTATCGCCTATATGCCGCAGGGACTGGGCCGGAACCTCTATGAGACGCTGTCGGTCTTCGAGAATGTCGATTTCTTCGGGCAGCTGTTCGACCAGAATCGCGCCGAGCGCGAGGCACGCATCGGCGAGTTGCTGGCCGCCACCGGCCTGGCACCGTTCCGCGACCGTCCGGCGGGCAAGCTGTCGGGCGGGATGAAGCAGAAGCTGGGCCTGTGCTGCGCGCTGATCCATGATCCGGATCTGCTGATCCTTGATGAGCCGACCACCGGCGTCGATCCGCTGTCGCGGCGGCAGTTCTGGGACCTGATCGACCGCATCCGCGCCGGGCGGCCCGGCGTGAGCGTGCTGGTGGCGACCGCCTATATGGAAGAGGCGGCGCGGTTCGATTGGCTGATCGCGATGAACGCGGGCCGGGTTCTGGACACCGGCGCGCCCGATGACCTGATGGCGCGCACCGGCACCGACACGCTGGACGCGGCCTTCATCGCGCTTCTGCCCGCGGAAGACCGCGCGGCGCACCGGAAGGTAGTGATCCCGCCGATCCATCATCGCGCCGGAGATTTCGCGATCGAGGCGGAGGGGCTGACCAAGCGCTTCGGCGATTTCACCGCCGTGGACCGGGTCAGCTTCCGCATTCCCAAGGGTGAGATCTTCGGATTTCTCGGCTCCAACGGCTGTGGCAAGACCACGACGATGAAGATGCTCACCGGCCTTCTGGAGGCGACCGAGGGCACGGCGAAACTGTTCGGCAAGGCGGTCGATCCCAACGACCTCGATGTGCGCCGGCGGGTCGGCTACATGAGCCAGGCGTTTTCGCTTTATGGCGAGCTGACGGTGGCGCAGAACCTTGATCTGCACGCCCGGCTGTTCAAGATTCCGGCGGACAGGATTCCGGGTCGCATCGAGGAGATGGTGGCGCGCTTCGATCTGGCCGGGGTGCTGAAGTCCCGCCCCGATGCGCTGCCGCTGGGCCTGCGCCAGCGGCTGTCGCTGGCGGTGGCGATGATCCACGCGCCGGACATCCTGATCCTGGATGAGCCGACCTCCGGCGTCGATCCGGTGGCCCGCGATGCTTTCTGGCAAATCCTCGCGGACTTGTCGCGCGCGGATGGGGTGACGATCTTTGTCTCTACCCATTTCATGAACGAGGCGATGATGTGCGACCGCATCTCGCTCATGCATGCGGGGCAGGTTCTGGTTTCGGATCGCCCGGCGCAGATCGTCGCGGAGTCCGGGGCGAAGACGCTTGAAGACGCTTTCGTCCGGCATCTCGAAGAGGCCACCGGCGAGCATGTCGCGGCGGAGACCCCGGAGACCGTCGCCGTGCCGGAGCCTCGCCCCTCCGCATCTGGCCCCCCCGCATCTGGCCCGGCCGGGTTCGGCCTGCGCCGGATGCTGAGCTATGCGATGCGCGAGACGATGGAGCTGCGCCGCGATCCGATCCGGGCCGCGCTGGCGGTATTCGGTTCGCTGCTTCTGATGCTGGTGATCGGCTACGGCATCAACATGGACATCGAGGATTTGCGCTTTGCCGTGCTGGATTACGACCAGTCCACCGTGAGCCGCGATTACATCGACCAGATTTCCGGCTCGCGCTATTTCATCGAACAGCCGCCGATCACCAGCTACGCCGATATGGACCAGCGCATGCGGGCGGGCCTGCTCGATCTGGCGCTGGAAATCCCCCCTGATTTCGGCCGCGATCTGTTGCGTGGGCGCGATGTGGAGATCGGCGGCTGGATCGACGGGGCGAACCCGACGCGGGCGGAAACCGCGATGGGCTATGTCCAGGGCATGCATCAAAGCTGGCTGATGTCCGGCCTGCGCGAGGCCTATGGGCCCGAGGCGGTGGCGGGCGATTTCGGGCTGGAACTGCGCTATCGCTACAACCCCGACATCAAGAGCATCGTGGCCATGGTGCCGGCAGTGATCCCGCTCCTCTTGCTGCTCATTCCCGCCATGCTCTCTGCCCTTTCGGTGGTGCGGGAGCGTGAGCTGGGCTCGATCACCAATTTCTATGTCACCCCGGTGACCCGGCTGGAATTTCTTCTGGGCAAACAGCTGCCTTACACGGTGCTGGCGATCGTCAACCTGATCCTGCTGACGCTGATGGCGATCTTCCTGTTCCGGGTGCCTTTCACCGGCGATTTGCTGTTCTTCCTGCTGGCCGGGGTCCTTTACGTGTCGGCGGCCACCGCCATGGGGCTGGTGATCTCCGCCTTCGTCAAAAGCCAGCTCGCCGCCGTCTTTGCCACGGCGATGGGGACCATCCTGCCCGCCGTCCAGTTCTCCGGGATGGTCACGCCGGTATCCGCGATGAAGGGCCTCGGCGCCATTGTCTCGCGGGTCTATCCCACCACCCATTTCATGACGATCTCTCGCGGGGCGTTTTCCAAGGGGTTGGGATTTGCCGAACTGTCCTCGGCGCTCTGGCCGCTGGCGCTGTCGATCCCGGTGCTGATCGGCCTCGGCGCGCTGCTGATGCGCAAACAGGAGAAGTGAGATGGACCTGGGCAATATCTTTCATCTCGGGATCAAGGAGCTCCGCGGGCTGGCGCGCGACCCGATCATGATGTTCCTGGTGCTGTTCTCCTTCACCCTGCAAATCACCGCCTCGGCGAATTCGGCCAGCGAGACGCTGAACCACGCCCCCATCGCCATCGTCGACGAGGATCAGTCGCCCCTGAGCCTGCGCATCGCCGAGGCGTTCCAGCCCCCGTTCTTCACCGCGCCTCGGCGCATCGGCTGGAACGAGATGGATCGGCGCATGGACGAGGGGCTCGACACTTTCGCGCTGGATATTCCGCCGGATTTCCAGGCCGATCTGCTGGCGGGCAAGCGGCCTGAGATTCAGCTCAACGTCGATGCGACGCAGATGGCCCAGGCGTTTTCCGGCGCGGGCTATGTGCAGAGCATCGTGTCCGAGGAGGTCTCTGAATTCCTCGACGGCTATCGCGCCGATCCGCGTCCACCCGCCGATCTGCAGCTGCGTGCCCGCTTCAACCCGGAGCTGAATGGCGGCTGGTTTCAGGCGGTGATGGGCATCGCCAACAGCGTGACCCTGCTGGCGCTGATCCTGGCCGGCGCCGCCCTGATCCGCGAACGGGAGCATGGCACGATCGAGCATCTGCTGGTCATGCCGGTCACCCCGCTGGAGATCATGATCAGCAAGCTCTGGTCGATGTCGCTCGTGGTGATCCTGGGCACGCTGTTCGCGCTGGTGGTGATGTGTAACATGGTGCTGGGCATTCCGCTTCAGGGGTCTCTGGCGCTCTTCATGCTGGGCACCGCGCTGCATCTCTTCGCCACCGCCTCTCTGGGGGTCTTCCTTGCCACCTTCGCGCGCTCCATGCCGCAATTCGGCATCATGATGATCCTCGTGCTGCTGCCCCTTCAGGTGCTCTCCGGCGCGCAGACGCCACGCGAGTCGATGCCGGAGCTGGTGCAGGACATCATGCTGATCGCGCCCAACACCCATTACGTTATCCTGTCGCAATCGGTCCTGTTCCGCGGTGCCGGTCTGGATGTGATCTGGCCGCAGCTGCTGTGGCTCACCGGGATCGCCGCCGTATTCTTCGTCGTGTCCCTGCGGTCGTTCCGGGGGTTCCTGCGCTAGAGCCGGGGACAGGTCGCCCGGGATGGCGACACCTCTTGAGGCAGATGCCGGGGCAGGACGGGCCGATCGCCCCATGTTTCACCAGGGGGTGACCCAGCGTGGGCCGAAGAGGGCACTTCGTGGCGCCGGAGCGTTGAGCGCTGCACGACCAAGCCTGTCCTCCGGGCGGCCGAACGACGCATGGGAAGCCTTCCGACACTGCGCTGAGGCGGCGCGGCTCCCTTCTGACTGGGCTGGGCAAGGACATGGTTTGCCTCTTGTCCGAAATCGGCTGCATTGCCCGATCTCGACCGGGGAAGATGTGGGCGCGTCACAACACCGGGTTCCGCACCAAGCCCGAGGACACCAGATGGAACACAAGTTCGACAACTCTCTTGGTCGGTGCGTGCAATTCCTTAAGTAAGGTGTCAGCGCGAAAGACTTGAGGGATGCGGTGTTCATCTAGGGGCCGGCCGCGATCGATCTCATTGAACGAAAGACACACGATGGACGCCGCGATTACCCACTGGATCAACGGCTTTGCAGGCCTGAGCCATCTCGTCGATCTCTTCATGATCGCCATCACGCAGATCGGTGTGCCACTCATTGTCCTTGGCGCGGTTCTGCAATGGTGGAGCAGGGACAACCGAAGACATCTGCGACACGCAGCGATTTGCGCCGGGCTGGCCTTCCTGCTGGGGCTTGCCATCAATCAGGGCGTTCTTCTCTTCGTTCACCGCCTGCGACCTTACGATGCCGGCCTGACGCAGTTGCTGATCGCGAAGAGCGCCGACTGGTCGTTTCCCTCTGACCATGCGACGGCGTCGATGTCGGTGGCGATGGCCTTCGCCCTGCAAGGGCTGCCGCGCCGGGCGCTGGCCTTCGGGGCGCTGGCGCTCCTTGTCTGCCTGTCACGCATCTATGTCGGCACTCACTACGTGACCGACGTGCTCGGCGGGGCCAGCACCGGGGTCATTGCTGCCATCGTTGTTCGCGCCCTTTACCGCGAGAACAGCAAGCTTGATCGTTTCGCCACGGGCATTCTCTGACGCGGAGAGGGCGTTTGCCGCTGGCACCTGCTTCGAAAGGTTCCCCTGCGGCCGTCCCGTCAACGGTCCAAGAGCCCCCCTGAACAGGGATGATCTGTCGGCGGTTCTCCTGGGGCGAGCGGGCCCGCGTCGGCCCCCTCTAGGTCAGTGCGGGTACATCGAAGTTCTTGAGCGTTTCCTGACTGTGCCCCTCGCCGAAAACGCGCTCAATCGCCCGGTGCAGTGAGCGCGCATGGCTTTCCGCCTTGTCCGCGACGCGAAAAAGCGGCCCCGCAATCGTCACTGCAAAGATGCGCTGCCCCTCGACCACGGGGACGGCCACACCGCCGAGATCCGGTGAGTAGTGCGAAGCTGACTGGAACCACCCCCGCCGGCGCCCGGCCTCGATCTGTGACAGCACCTCTTCGATGCTGGTTGGCGAACCCGTCCCGTAGCGTTCGAATGTGATCTTGCGAAGCAGGACCTCAAGATCGTGGTCAGGGTACTGCGAGAGCAGTGCCTGGCCGGAGGCGGTGGCATGGATCGGCACACGTTTTCCGGGCTTCGCGGCATACCGAATGCTCGCGGGCGACTCGATTACATCCAGGAACACGGCGAAGAGCCCGCTTGAAGCCGAGATGCAGACGGTTTCCCCGGTCTCGGCAGCCAGTTCCGCCATGATCCGAATCAAGCGCTCGGGGATCGGTTCACCTTCCGCGAAGGCCATTGCGATCTGAGACCAGCGCGGGGTCGGATAGTAGCCGGAACGTGCCTGCGGTTCGTAGAGATACCCCCTCTCGGTCAGCGTCGAGAGAATGTTGAACGCGCTCGACCGTGGCCAGCCGAAATGGGACACCACGTCGGCCAGGGTTGCCGGGCGTTGCCGCTCTGCAAAAAACTCAAGCAAAAGCAGCAAGTTATCGATTTGCTTCACGGTCATCTTCTCTCTCCATTCGACGCTGTGATTGTTCATCACCCGGCACGATTTTGTCCAGAACGGACGGCAAAGCCCGCCTGACACCATCAAAGAAATACGTTGACACGATGAGGTTCAATCTGAAAGTGTCCACATTACTGAACGTAATGTCCATATTTATGAACAAATGGAGAAGTCGCCATGGGACCTCTGGAAGGCCTGCGTATCCTCGACCTCACGACGGTGCTGATGGGGCCGTATGCCACGCAGATCCTTGGCGATTTCGGCGCAGAGGTGATCAAGGTCGAATCTCCGGAGGGTGACGTCATTCGTCAGATCGGCCCCTGCAGGCACACAGGCATGGGGCCGTTGTTCATGAACGTGAACCGCTCCAAGCGCGACATTGCGCTGAACCTGAAACAGGACGACGGACGCGCGGCGATGCTGCGGCTGGTTGAGAACGCCGATGTGCTGGTGACAAATATCCGGCCGCGGGCGATGGCGCGGCTGGGCCTGTCCTATGCGGATCTGTCCGCCATCAACCCACGTTTGATCTATGCCGCGCTTGTGGGCTATGGTCAGACCGGGCCCTATGCCGACCGCCCGGCCTATGATGACCTGATCCAGGGAGGCTCCTGCATCTCGCACGGTTTTGTGCGGGCCGGGGGCGAACCCGCCTATGTGCCCGCGGCCATCGCGGACCGGATCGTCGGGCTGGCTGCCATCAACGCGATCCTCGCCGCGGTAATCGAGCGGACGAAATCGGGCCAGGGGCAGCTGGTCGAAATCCCGATGTTCGAGTCCATGGTTTCGATGATCATGGGCGATCACATGGGCGGTCTCACATTCGATCCGCCGCTGGATGCCGGGGGCTATTCGCGGCATCTTTCGCGCGATCGCCGTCCCTATAAGACGCAGGACGGATATGTCTGTGCGCTGATCTACAACGACGGACACTGGCAGCGGTTTTTCAAGGAGATCGGGCGCACCGATATCCCTGAAAACGACGATCGGTTTGCCAGCTTCGCGAACCGCATGGCCAATATCGATTTCGTCTATGCCGCCCTTGGCGAGATTATCCTGACCCGGACGACGGCGGATTGGCTGGAAATTTTCCAAAAGGCCGATGTGCCGGCCATGCCAATGCACAGCTTCGAATCCGTTATGGAAGATAGGCATCTGGTCGCCACCGGGTTTTTCCAGACGGTCGAACACCCCAGCGAAGGCAGGCTGCGCCAGATGGGGGTGCCCGTCAGCTTCTCACGCACACCCGCCAAGGTGGAGCGCTATGCCCCCCGCCTTGGTCAACACGGCCCGGAAATCCTGTCCGAGGCCGGCTTTTCCGATGCCGAAATCGCTGAACTGGAGCGCAGCGGCGCCCTGCATCACATGAACGAGGACAAATAAGTAATGGATTTCTCTCTGACCGATGATCAAACCGCGATCCGCGATGCGGTGAGCCGGATTTGCGGCCGTTTCGATGCCGAATATTGGCTGCGCCGAGATCGCGAGGGCGGGTTTCCGGTGGATTTCTACGATGCGCTTGCCTCAGAGGGCTGGCTGGGCATCTGCACGGCCGAAGCGCAGGGGGGGGCCGGTCTGGGGATCACCGAAGCCGCGATCATGATGCGCGCCATCTCGGAGTCCGGCGCGGGTCTCTCCGGGGCCTCGGCGGTGCATATCAACATCTTCGGGCTCAACCCGGTCGCCGTCTTCGGCACCGAAGAGCAAAAGGACCGCATGATCCGGCCGATGGCGACGGGCGTGGAAAAGGCCTGTTTCGGTGTGACCGAACCCAATACCGGGCTGAACACCACTCAGTTGAAGCTTCGCGCCGAAAAGCGGGGCGAAAAGTATGTGGTGAACGGTCAGAAAGTATGGATTTCCACCGCGCAGGTGGCCGACAATATCTTGCTTCTGGCGCGGACGACACCGCTGGAAGAGGTCAAGTCGCCGACCCACGGGCTGTCGCTCTTCTACACGCCATTCGACCGTGCGCGGATCAAGGTCAACGAGATCGAAAAGATGGGCCGAAAGGCCGTGGATTCGAACGAGTTGTTCTTTGAGGATTTCGAAATTCCCGAAAGCGACCGGATTGGTGAAGAGGGACGCGGTTTCGAATACATTCTGCATGGGCTGAACCCCGAACGCATCCTGATCGCGGCAGAGGCGGTGGGGCTGGGTTTTGCCGCGCTGACCCGCGCGGCCAACTATGCGGTGGAGCGCGAAGTCTTCAATCGGCCTATCGGCAAGAACCAGTCCATTCAGCATCCGCTGGCGATTTGCCACGCCGAGCTGGAATCGGCCTGGCTGATGATCATGAAGGCGGCCTGGGAATACGACAACGGCCTGCCCTGCGGCATTTCGGCCAATACGGCGAAATACCTTGCCGGTGAGGCGGGGTTCAATGCCTGCCAGACGGCGGTGATGACGCACGGCGGTTTTGGCTATGCCAAGGAATATCATGTCGAGCGCTACCTGCGCGAAAGCCTGATCCCGCGCATTGCGCCGGTCTCCCCCCAGCTTGCCCTGTGTTTCATCGCAGAGAAGGCGCTGGGCCTTCCGAAATCCTACTGACAGGAGTGACCATGCCCGGACTGTATTTCGAGGATTTCGAAGTCGATCGCCAGTTTCGCCACGAGCTGACGCGCACGGTGACGGAGGCGGACAACACCATGTTCAGCCTGATGTCGATGAACCCGCAACCGCTGCACATCGACGCGGCCTTTTCCGAGGGCACCGAATGGGGGCAGCGGCTGTTCAATTCGATGTTCACATTGGCGATCCTGATCGGCCTGTCGGTGCAGGACACAACCCTGGGCACGACGATCGGCAATCTCGGCATGTCGGACGTGCGTTTCCCGAACCCGGTGTTTCACGGCGACACCCTGCGCGCCGAGACACGGGTCGTGTCGAAGCGTGAAAGCCGGTCACGCCCGGATGCCGGACTGGTGGAGTTCGAACACAGCTGCTTCAACCAGAACGGTGTCGTGGTCGCCAAATGTCTCCGTGTGGGCCTGATGCGCCGGCGGCCTGTTGCAGGGGGCGCGTGATGCGCAGTTTTCTTTTCGTTCCCGGCGACAGTGTTCGCAAATTCACCAAGGCGACCGGCGGCGCGGCGGACGCCCTGATCCTCGATCTGGAGGATTCCGTCGCGGCCGCCGCCAAGGACGAAGCCCGCGAGTGCGTGGCCGGGATGCTGAGGCAAGACCGCCGTGGCAAGGCGCTGTTCGTGCGCGTGAATGCGCTCGACAGCGGCATGACGCTCAGCGATCTGACGGCCGTCATGCCGCAGGCCCCCGACGGGATCGTGTTGCCGAAGTGCCAGAGCCCGGACGATCTGCGGCAGTTGACCCATTATCTGGCCGCGTTCGAGGTTGTTCACGGGCTGCCGCAAACACCGGTTCTGGCGATTGTCACGGAAACCGCGGCATCGCTGTTCCATCTTGGCCGGTATCGCGATGTGGATCCGCGTCTTTGGGGCATGATGTGGGGGGCCGAAGATCTGGCGGCCTCGCTCGGCGCGCGGCAGAACGCAGAGGATGGAGTTTATCACGAGCCGTTCCGTCTGGCCCGCAATCTTTGCCTTGCCGGCGCGGCCGCCGCGGGTGTGGTCGCGGTTGACACGATCTGCGCCCGGTTGAGTGACCTCGATGCCCTGGAAGCCGAAGCCCGGGCGGCGAGGCGCGACGGGTTCGGCGCCAAGGCGGTGATCCATCCGTCCCATGTCGCGCCGGTCAACACCGCCTTTCAGCCGACCGAACTGGACCTGGTCTGGGCACAGAAGGTGCTGGACGCCTTCGCCGCCAATCCTGCCGCCGGCGTGGTCAATATCGACGGTCAGATGATCGACAAACCGCATGAACGCGCGGCGCGGAACATTCTTGCCGCGCGCGGTCCATCTTAAACTGGAGGAGAAGATGGGAGGAGTTTTAGAGGAGAACCGGCCGGTCAATGCGCTGTCGGCGGTTCTGGCGCGGGTGGAGACCCTGCTGATCGGTATTTCGGCGCTGGCAATGGCCGCAATCATGCTGATCGTCGTTCTCGACGTGGGCATGCGCTATCTGCTGTCGGCCCCCCTGGTGTGGTCCTACAGCCTGATCGGGCTCTATCTCGTCGGGGCCGTGTTCTTTTTGGCCCTGTCAGACGCGATGCACCATCACGGGCATATTGCGCTGGATGTGTTCGTGCCGTTGCTGCCGCGCCCGGTTAGGCACCTGACGCAGGCCGCGGGCTATATCGCAGCCACCGTCTTCGTCGCTGTGATCGCCTGGCTCGGCTATGTTCAGGCCCAGGACGCCTTTCTGTCCGATCACCGGGCGGCGGAAATCGTGCCATGGCCCACGTGGATCGCGCATCTCCTGCTCACCGTTGGCATGGCGACCCTGTGCCTGCGCTGCGGCTATCGGGCGATTTTCCATCTGCTTTCAGTTTTCTCGCCGACCGATCTGGTCGAGCTTCCGCCACCACCCAACACCGACACCAAGACCGGGGAGCACGGCGAATGAGCGTGACGATCGTACTTATCCTTCTGGCGCTGCTACTGTTCACCGGGCTGCCCGTGGCGCTGGCGATGGGGGTTTCGGGGGCTGTCGGCCTGTACATGTTCGGAGGGTGGCCGGTCCTGCAGGGCATCTTGAAGACAACGCCGCTGTCCACGGCCAATGACTACGAGATCATCACGATCCCGATGTTCATCCTGATGGCCGAGTTCGTCATCATTTCCGGCGTCGCCAATGATCTCTTCCGTGCCGCAACGATCTGGGTCGGCCGGATTCGCGGTGGCGTCGCCATGGCCACCGCCCTGGCGGGGGCCGGCTTCGGCGCCATATCGGGATCGTCGACGGCGGCCGCCGCGACACTGGCATCGACATCGATCCCGGCGATGCTGAAAGAAGGCTACGACCCGAAGCTGGCAGGGGGTGTGGTGGCCATTTCCGGCACGCTGTCGATGCTTATCCCGCCCTCGATCGCACTGATCCTCTATGGGATCATCGCCGACATCCCGGTTTCGGCGCTGCTGATTGGCGGGGTGCTGCCGGGTATTCTGGTCACGGCAACGATCATCCTGACCATCGCGTTTCTGGTCTGGCGCGATCCCGAGGCGGCGCCGACCGGTCAAGCCTATCGCCTTGCCGAGAAGTTTGCCTCGCTCAAGCGGGTCGGGCCGGTGCTGATCCTGTTCTTTGCGGTGACCGGCACGATCTACTCCGGAATCGCCACGCCGACCGAGGCCGCGGGGATCGGCGCGTTCTTCGCCATGCTGATCGCCGCGTGGGAACGCCAGCTGTCGTTCGCGAATGCCTGGAGCGCGTTGCGATCAGCGGCCCACACGACCTGCATGATCCTCTTCATCATTCTGGGCGCGCATGTCTTCGGCTACTTCTTCACGCTGACCCGGGTCACCAACGATCTGGCGAATTGGGTCGGCATGCTCGAGACCTCGCGCTGGGTCATCCTGTTCGTGATCCTGCTGGGGTATCTGATCCTGGGCTTCTTCATGGACCAGATCGCCATCCTGATCCTGACCGTGCCCGTGGTTCTGCCGCTGGTCTACCAGCTGGGGTTCGACCCGGTCTGGTTCGGTGTCCTGATCGTCGTCACCGCAGAGGTCGGCATGGTCACACCGCCGATGGGCATGAACGTCTTCGTCGTCGCGCGCTACACCCGCCGGCCGCTGGGCGAGATATTTCGGGGTGTGATGCCGCATGTCTGGGCGCATCTGATCGTCATCGCGCTGCTTGCGGCCTTCCCCGGACTCATCCTGTGGCTACCAACCACGATGCAATGATCACCGAAACCAAGGAGGAGATTATCACCATGAAACAGAGAATTTGGGGGGCCATGGCCGGATTGGCGCTTGGGGTAAGCGCCACAGCGGCCACGGCGCAGGACATCACGCTGCGCGTGGCGGACAGCCTGCCGGTGGATCACTATATCGCGACCAGCCTGCTCGTGCCGTTTCTGGCCGAGGTCGAGGAGAAATCAGGCGGAACGGTCGGGTTCGACTATTTCCCCGCGCAACAGCTGGGCAAGGCGAAAGACATGCTGTCGCTGACCCAGACCGGCGTGACCGACATCGGCTATATCGGTGCCTCCTATCTGGCCGACAAGCTGCCGCTCAGCGCGGTTGCCCAGCTTCCGGGCGCCTTTGACTCCTCCTGCGAGGGGACGATGGCCTATTGGCAGCTTGCCAGACCCGGCGGCGTCCTGGATCAGGCGGAATATGCGCCCGAGGGCGTGCGCGCGCTGATGGTTCTGGCCCTGGCTCCCTATCAGCTGTTCTCGGCAAGAGAGATCAGCGATCTGGCCAGCTTCAAGGGGCAGAAGATGCGCACCAGCGGCGGCACGCAGTCGCTGGCGATGAGCAAGCTCGGAGGTGTGCCGGTGCAGATGTCCGCTCCCGAAACCCGCGAGGCCCTGTCCCGGGGCACCTTGGATGCGGTCGTCTTTCCCCACAGTTCGATACCGCCCTATGATCTGACCCCGCACCTGAAATCCGCGACCGAAGGCTTGAACCTGGGCTCCTTCGTGCTGGCCTATATGATCAGCCAGCAGAAATTCGATAGCCTGCCCGAGGCGGTTCAGACCGCCTTGACCGAAGCCGGCGAGAACGCGACCCGCGCCGCCTGTGCCCGCGTCGATGCGCTCGACGGCGCCGACAAGCAGGCGATCGCGGATGGTGGGGTCCGCTTTGTTGCCTTGCCCGAAGCCGATGTCGCGCAAATCCAGGAGATTCTTGACGGTGTCGGGGCGGAATGGGCGGCAGATCTCGATGCGCGCGGCAAGCCCGGGTCAGAGGTGCTCGCGGCCTTTACCGCCGCGCTGCGCTAGACCTATGACAGGGTGCGCGCCGGTGTGACATCTGCAGCTCGGCAGCACTGAGGCCGGCGCGCGCCCGATTGATCCAGACGACCCGTGCCGACAGGCCGGCATTGAATTCAAGAAGGGCATTCCCATGAGACTCCTGGTACCTGTCAAGCGCGTGATCGATTACAACGTGAAGGTTCGCGTCAAAGCGGACGGAAGCGGTGTCGATCTTGCGAACGTGAAGATGTCGATGAACCCGTTCGACGAAATCGCGGTGG
>NZ_JASNJD010000023.1 GCF_030164425.1 Pseudodonghicola flavimaris
TCCAGCACCTCGCCGGCATGAAGGACTCCAAGGTCATCGTCGCCATCAACAAGGACGAAGAAGCCCCGATCTTCCAGGTCGCAGACTTCGGCCTCGTCGCAGACCTCTTCCAGGCCGTCCCCGAACTCACCGATAAACTCGGCTAAGCCCGCCGGACGTCCACGGAAACCGCTGTCACGGAAAAGGCCCGCCAATCGGCGGGCCTTTTTCAATCGACCGTCGGGGTGCTGCCTGCCGCCGACCCACACCCCCGCCGCCCCGTGCGGCGGCAACGGCGATCACAGCAGCCGCTGCAACCGTTGCGCCACCTGCCCGGCGATCCGCTGGTGCATCTCCGGCCCCAGCATCTTCTCCGCCGTGGGGGCCTGCAACGGGCCGAAGACCATCCGCCCCATCTCTCCCGCGCGCAGACTGGCTGGCGCCACCGGCACCTCCAGAACGCCGAGGCTCTGGCGCGCGGCCCGGTCGATCATGCTGCGGCTCACCAGCAGCGGATCGGCGCCCAGCGGGTCGCCCCGCCGCGACCCGGCATCGGGGTATTGCAGCCAGAGCAGCAGCACCTGCCCCTCCAGCACCGCCAGCAGACGCGACATCCGCTTCATCCACAGGTGCCGCAACTCCTCCCGGATCGCGGCGAAGCGGTCCGGACCCAGCCCCAGCAGCGTCGTCAGCAGATGCTTGGTGAAATGAAACTCGGTGAAATCGACCTCCGGATAGAGCGCGGCCAGCTTCGGCGTCGGCGCCAGGAACCGGTCGTTGCGGCGCGGATGCACCCGGTAGTAGCGATTGGACAGATTCTGTGCCCCGGAGAGCTGCAGCACCACCAGATCCGCCGCCGCCGCGATGCGCATCAGCCCGGGATCCTTCAGCAACGTGTCGAGCCCGGCATTGGCGCAGCCGAGGTTGAGACAGGGCCGGCCCAGCCGGCGGTCGACCAGATCGGGAAAGGGATCGGGGACAAAGCGGCCAAAGGTCTCGCTGCCGCCGAGAAAGGCGATATAGGGCTCATCCAGCGGGGCGCAGGGCGCACGGAACCAGAGGTTCGAGCCGGGATAGCGGCAGACCTCTTCCTCACGCGCACCGGCCCCTGAGGTGATGAAACTCATGATAGCCCCCATATGCTACAGACCTGCATAGCTTTTCCGGAACAGGGTTGCGATTCGGCTAATGCGCGGATTTGTTGCAAATTGAGACGTTCGCGAACCCTTGTCCGCCGGTGGGACAGACCGGTAAGCTCTGCGCGACAACGCGATGAAAGGCGGAAGCATGAACATTCAGACTATCGGTGTGATCGGCGCGGGCCAGATGGGCAACGGCATCGCCCATGTGATGTCCCTGGCCGGTTACGATGTGGTGATGTCCGACATCAGCCAGGACGCGCTGAACAAGGCGATGGACACCATCCGCAAGAACATGAGCCGCCAGGTCTCGCGCGGGAAGCTTCCCGAGGAAGAGATGAACGGCGCGCTGTCGCGGATCCGCACCACGCTGGAGATGGCCGATATCGGCGCCTCGGATCTGGTGATCGAGGCCGCGACCGAGCGAGAGACGGTGAAACAGGCGATCTTCGAGGATCTGCAGCCGCATCTGAAGCCCGACACCATCCTGACCTCGAACACCTCGTCGATCTCGATCACCCGGCTGGCCAGCCGCACCGACCGGCCCGAGAAGTTCATGGGCTTCCACTTCATGAACCCGGTGCCGGTGATGAAGCTGGTCGAGCTGATCCGCGGCATCGCCACTGACGAGCCGACCTACAAGGCCTGTCTGGAAGTGGTGGAGCGGATCGGCAAGACCGCCTCCTCGGCCGAGGATTTCCCCGCCTTCATCGTCAACCGCGTCCTGGTGCCGATGATCAACGAGGCGGTCTATGTGCTCTATGAAGGGGTCGGCAACGTGCGGTCGATCGACGAGGCGATGAAGCTGGGCGCGAATCATCCGATGGGCCCGCTGGAGCTGGCCGATTTCATCGGCCTGGACACCTGCCTGGCGATCATGAACGTGCTGCACGACGGCCTGGCCGACACCAAGTACCGCCCCTGCCCGCTGCTGACGAAATATGTCGAGGCCGGCTGGCTGGGCCGCAAGACCAAGCGCGGCTTCTACGATTATCGCGGCGAGGAGCCGGTGCCGACGCGCTGAGGCGCCAGCGCGACACCCGGGCCGGCAGAGAGGTCGGAGACGGAGAGAAGGGCCCGGCGGGGCCCTTTTTCATGCGCCGGCGCCAAGACCCCGAACAGGTCTGACAGGAGCGGGGCGCTGCCCCGCACCCCGGGGTATTTCAGGCCAGAAAAAGACGGAAACGGTGGTCAGAGCCGGTCCGGGTGCTGATCGAGTTCCAGCACGTAATTGCGCAGCCAGGCCATGAATCCGCGCGGATCGCGCTGCAGCGGCGCCATCTGCTCATCGCTCAGTACCTTGCCGATCACCGGCGCCTGCGGCTTGTGGCAGGAACGGACGATTTCATGCAGCAGGAGCCCCTGACGCAGGATCGGCGAGACCTGACAGGCGATCTGATAGGCGCGGGAATTGCGGCCGGGGAAGTAGATCGGCACCACCCGGGCGCCGGATTTGCGGATCATCTTGGCGGTGAAGGCATGCCATTCGCGTTCGACCGGCGCGCCCCACCAGCTGTCCGACGACATCACCACCCCCGAGGGGAACAGCGCGACCACGCCGCCCTCGGCCAGGACGTTCATCGCATTGGCGCGCATCTCGACCATCTTGCGCTGCGCGTCGGGATCGTGCGGGAAGGGCACCGGGATCATGAAGGAGGTCGCCGCCTCGTCGAGGCCGGTCAGCACCGAGCGGGTCAGGATGCGGTAATCGAGCCGCACCCGGCCGATCAGCTCAGCCAGAATCATGCCGTCGACCATGCCATGCGGGTGGTTCGCCACCACCACCACGGGGCCTTCCTTGGGGATATTGGCGATCTGCGCGTCCGGCGTCTGCAGGTCGATGCCCATCACGTTCAGCGCGCCGCGCCAGAATTTCTGACCGCGGAATTCGGCGTTCTGGCGTTCGAACTTGCTCACCATCCTGAGGATACTGGGCTTGCCGGTGACCCATTCGATGGCCTTGATCGCGACCGAGGTCAGCCGATCGTCGAAGGAATTGGCATAGGTCAGAGAGCGGCGGTCGTAGACTTCGCCCGCGGGGTCGGCCCCGGCCGCGCCCGGCTGGGCGGACAACCCCGAGTTGCTGTTATGCGCGGTCTCGACCAATCTGATTAACCCCGTTTGGCGCGCCGGCGCTCAGTAGTCTTCGCCGAAGCGGTCGGCCACCAGAGCCTCGAGCGCATCGGCCAGCGCTTCGGCATCCGGTCCCGTCGTCTCGACGTCAATAGTCGTTCCCTTCGACGCTGCCAACATCAAAAGCCCCATAATACTGTCCCCCAGCGCGGTCATACCGTCGCGGGAGACCTCGGCCCGGGCATCGAAGCCTTCGACCACCTCGACCAGCTTGGCGGAGGCACGGGCGTGCAGCCCCTTTTCGTTAACGATTTTCAATCTGCGGTGAATCATGGGGTCTGTCAGGCTTCGTTCAGGCTGATGTTGCGGCTGTTGATATACTTGCGCCCGGCCTCCATGGCACCGCGAACTGCATCGCTGATCGGCATGTGGCGGCTTTTCGCCAGTTTCAGCAACAACGGCAGGTTCGCCCCATAGAGAATACGGCGGTCGGAAGGGGCGCAGGCCCGCAGGCTGAGGTTGGAGGGGGAGCCGCCGAACAGATCGGTCACCACCACGACACCATCGCCGGTATCGACGGTATCGGCCGCGGCACAGATCTCGCCCTGCTTGGCATCCCGGTCGTGTTCCGCGTCGATCGAAATCGCGATCATGCCCGGCTGCTTGCCGATGACATGCTCGATGGCGGCCAGATATTCCCTGGCCAGACCTCCGTGCGCGACAATGACAATCCCGATCATCCGGTTCCTATCCGTTCCGCTGGCTGTCCAGCTCGCGGTGCCTAATTGACACCTGCCGGCCGTCCTCCGCAAGGGCCTTGGCCAGCGATTCCGCCAGGGTTACCGACCGATGCTGGCCGCCGGTACAGCCAAAGGCAATCGAAAGATGCGACTTTCCCTCTTCGGTATAGGCGGGCAGCAACAGCCGGGTCAGGTCCAGCACCCGTTCGAAAAAGGGGGTGAAGCGGGGATCGCCGGCGACATGGGCGGCGACGCGGGGATCGCGGCCATCGAGCCCGCGCAGCGCCGGCACCCAATAGGGGTTGGAGAGGAACCGGCAGTCGAACACCATGTCGATGCCGCGCGGCAGCCCGCGCTTGTAGGAGAAGCTGTGGACGCTCAGCGCCAGCGGCCGGCCGGTCTTCGGCGCGAACCAGTCCTCGATCTCCTCGCGCAGCTGGTGCACGTTCATGTCCGAGGTGTCGATCAGCATGTCGGCGCGCTCGCGCAGCGGGGCGAGCAGGTCGAGCTCGCGCCGGATGCCGGTCTCCGGGCTTTCGGCCGGGGCCAGCGGGTGCCGCCGGCGGGTTTCGGAGAACCGGCGCAGCAGCACGTCGTCACGACAATCGAGATAGAGCGTCGTCAGCTCGGTATCGGCGCGGGTGGAGAGCCGGTCGATCAGCTCCAGCAACGCCGCCGCAGAGAATTCGCGGTTGCGCGGATCCATCCCCAACGCCATCGGACGCGCCGGCGCCTCGCCGTCCAGAAGCAACGGCACCAGCCTGAGCGGCAGGTTGTCGATCGCCTCGAACCCCAGATCCTCCAGCGCGTTGATCGCCGTGGAACGGCCGGCCCCGGACGGGCCGGTGACCAGCACCAGGCGAAAAGAGCCACTCGAGGTCTGTTCAGTCATAGGGTTCGGCGTCCGGACGCGAGAAATTGTATCAATCCTGCTGCAAGATGTGGGGTATCGGGCCGAAGAAGCAAGGTCACGGGCACACCCAGCAGGACAGTGTGGCGCAGCTGCGGCAGCCGCTCAGGTTCCTGCCGGTCGAGATCGAGACAGGCGAAAACCGGAGTCGGCCCGGCCGGGTCCGCATGCAGCAGGCCGAGGCCCCGCGCCTCGATCATGCCGGCGATCGCGGCCGGAACGCTGGCGATCACTGCCGCGCCGTCGCGGCGCAGCTGCACCCGGTCGTCGGCCACCAGCCGGGCGCCGCGCGCCATCAACTCCAGCGACAGGCCCGATTTACCGCTGCCGGACCGGCCGGTGATCAGCAACGCGCGCCCGGCCAGCGCCACACAGCTTGCGTGCAGCACCTCGGCGGCGGCGGCGTCCTGTGGCATGGATCAGACCGGCAGGCCCACGACAAAGCGGGCGCCGAGCGGGTCAGAGGTGGCATCGGCTTCGGTCGGGCGGATGTTCTCGGCCCAGATCACCCCGTCATGCGCCTCGACGATCTGTTTCGAGATCGCCAGGCCAAGGCCGGAGTTGTTGCCGAAATGCTCTTCCGGGCGTTCCGAATAGAACCGCTTGAAGATCTTGCCCAATGCCTCTTCGGGGATGCCGGGGCCGGTGTCCTCGACCACCACCAGCACACGGTTCTTGCGCTTGCGCACCCAGACCCGAATGGCATCGCCTTCCTCGCAGAAGGAGATCGCATTGGTGATCAGGTTGACGAAGACCTGCGCCAGCCGCGCCTCAAGCCCGTGAATGGTGATCGGCCCTTCCGGCAGATCGGTGATATAGTCGATCCCCCGGGCGCGGGCATCCTCGCCCAGATACTGGTTCAGGTTGCCCAGCATGATCAGCAGATCGAAGGTTTCCTGTTCTTCCTTGACCAGTTCGGCATCCAGCCGCGAGGCGTTGGAGATATCGCTGACCAGCCGGTCCAGCCGGCGCACGTCATGTTCGATCACGTCCAGCAGCTTGTCGCGCTGATCCTCGCGCTTGACCATGCGCAGGGTACCCACCGCCGATTGCAGGCTGGCGAGCGGGTTCTTGATCTCATGCGCCACGTCTGCGGCGAATTGTTCGTTGCCGTCGATCCGGTTGTAGAGCGCCGAGACCATGCCGCGCAGCGCCCGGCTGAGGCGCCCGATTTCATCCGGGCGCGCCGTCAGATCGGGGATGCGGACCCGACCGGGGTTCATCTTGCGGGCGTTGCGGTCGCGGCCCAGTTCGGCAGCCTCCGCCAGATCGCGCAGCGGGTTGGCGATGGTGGAGGCCAGCACCAGGCTCAGCCCGACCGAGACCAGCAGCGCCACCACGAACATCTGCAGCACCCGCTCACGGTCGCCGCGCACCAGCGCCTCGATCTCTCCGGCGGGGCTGAGCAGTGCCACCGCGCCCACCGCGTGGCCGCCCTGCAGGATCGGGGTCAGCGCCACCAGTTCGGCGCTGCGGCTACCAGGACTGAGGGTTTCGACACGGGTCGCCCGCCCCTCCAGCACATTCGGCAGCAGGGCCGCCAGCTGATCCTCGACCAACGGGCCGGCGCTGTCATGCGCGGGAGAGATCACCGCCGCGACAGCCTCCCAGACCGCGGACAGCCCGTCGCTGATCAGGGTGCGGCCGCCCTCCGGCTCCGCGACGCGGGGCAGGCCCGCGCCGGTGCCGATGGTTTCGCCCACCTGCTGGCCGGCGGGATCGTAGACGAAGACCTCCATCCCCTCGCGCAGGGTGAGCGCGGCAAGCGTGTCGGCGACATCGACGCCATCGCCGGCCACCAGATTGACCGGGCCGCCCTTGGGCAGCTGCGCCTCGAAGACATTGGCGATCAGCCGCGCCTCTCCGGCCAGCGTATTGGCGCGCTGCACCACCAGATCGTCGCGCGAGCCGTTCAGGTAGAGCAGACCGGCCGCCAGGATGATCAGGGCGATCAGGTTGAAGACGATGATCTTGCGGGTCAGCGGCGAGCCGCGCAGTGAAAAGAACCCACGCCGATCACGGCGGGCGCGCAGCTCGTCCGAGACGGTGCCCCTCGGCGCGACCCAATCGTCGCCCAGCACCACATCCCCGGTGTGCTGCAACTGAGTGGAGCCGGTGTCGCGCACGTCACCCCCTTCGCCAAAGCCGCCCGGACCCAGGTCCGGCGCGGTGTTACTCTTCGTTGTACCGGTAACCGATCCCATAGAGCGTCTCAATCGCCGAGAAGTCCGGATCGGCGCTGCGCATCTTCTTGCGCAGGCGTTTGATGTGGCTGTCGATGGTCCGGTCGTCGACATAGACCTGATCGTCGTAGGCGACATCCATCAGCTGGTCGCGGCTCTTGACGAAGCCGGGCCGCTGGGCCAGCGCCTGCAGCAACAGGAATTCGGTCACCGTCAGCGACACGTCCTTGCCCTTCCAGGTCACCGAATGGCGCAGCGGATCCATCCGCAGGTTGCCGCGTTCCATCACCTTGGCCTCGGGGCTGGTGCCGGCGGCATCGCCCGAGACCGCCTCCTGCCGGCGCAGCAGCGCCCGGATGCGTTCGACCAGAAGCCTTTGGGAAAATGGCTTTTTCACGTAATCGTCGGCGCCCATCCGCAGGCCCAGGACCTCGTCGATCTCATCGTCCTTGGAGGTCAGGAAAATCACCGGCATCTGGGTTTTCTGGCGCAGCCGCTGCAGCAGATCCATGCCGTCCATCCGCGGCATCTTGATGTCCAGAACGGCCATGTCGGGCAGCTTCTTGTTGAAAGCGTCGAGCGCCGCCTGGCCGTCGTTATAGGTCTCGACCTCGAACCCCTCGGCCTCGAGCGTCATCGAAACGGAGGTCAGAATGTTTCTGTCATCGTCAACCAGTGCGATCTTTGACATATGGAATTACCTATCTGCTCAGGACTGCCACGTTTTTTCCGCGATAGTGCCCTTTTTTCGCGTTGCGAATCAATCCTTAACTGCGAATCGCGACGTCTTTGCGTTTCCAGTGCAGCAGAATTTCCTTAAGCGCGGTTGAATTGTCGCATGTTGCCGGGGCACCCTGAGGGGTGGTTGCGCTAAACATCGCCATGGTGGCGCTAACTGTGCCAAAGCGTCCTGTTCAAGCCCGAAAACGTCATGCTAAGACCCGCCGCACCGGGAATTGCGCCCGGTCATCGCCCCGAACAGCGATAGAACGACACGCGACGCCTGGCGCCGCCACAGGAGAACGAACGCATGACATCTGGACGGGTCAATCCCAATTTCAGACTCGAAGACCAAGGCATCGAAGGCTTGGGCCAAGTCTATTACAACCTGATTGAACCCGCGCTGATCGAAGCCGCGATCAAGCGTGGCGAAGGCTCCCTGGGCAAAGGCGGCGCCTTCCTCGTGACCACCGGCAAATTCACCGGCCGGTCGCCCAAAGACAAACATGTCGTCAAGACCGACAGCGTGGTCGACACCATCTGGTGGGAAAACAACGCCGAAATGTCGCCGGAGGCCTTCGACGTTCTGCATGCCGACATGCTGGAGCACCTGAAGGGCCGCGAGGTCTTTGTCGAGGATCTGGTCGGCGGCGCCGACCCGGCCTATGCGATCAACGTCCGCATGGTGACCGAACTGGCCTGGCACGGCCTGTTCATCCGCCACCTGCTGCGCCGCCCCGAGCGCGAGGCGCTGGACAGCTTCATCGCCGATTTCACCATCATCAACGTCCCCAGCTTCAAGGCCGATCCCGAACGCCACGGCTGCCGCTCGGACACGGTGATCGCGCTGAACTTCGACAAGAAGGTGATCCTGATCGCCAACACCGAATACGCCGGTGAGAACAAGAAGTCGGTCTTCACCCTGCTGAACTACCTGCTGCCGGAAAAAGGCGTGATGCCGATGCACTGCTCGGCCAACCACGCGGTCGGCAACCCGGTCGACACCGCCATCTTCTTCGGCCTGTCCGGCACCGGCAAGACCACCCTTTCCGCCGACCCGGCCCGGGTGCTGATCGGCGACGACGAACACGGCTGGTCGGATCGCGGCACCTTCAACTTCGAAGGCGGCTGCTATGCCAAGACCATCAACCTCTCCCCCGAGGCCGAGCCGGAAATCTACGCCACCACCCATAAGTTCGGCACCGTGATCGAGAACATGATCTACGATCCGGAAACCTTCGAACTGGATTTCCAGGACAGCCAGCTGACCGAGAACATGCGCTGCGCCTACCCGCTGGAGTATATCTCCAACGCGTCGGACACGGCGCTCGGCGGTCACCCGAAGAACATCATCCTGCTGACCTGCGACGCCTATGGCGTGCTGCCGCCGATCTCGCGGCTGACCCCGGCCCAGGCGATGTACCACTTCCTGTCGGGCTTCACCTCGAAAACCCCGGGCACCGAACGCGGCGTTGTCGAACCCGAGCCCACCTTCTCCACCTGCTTCGGCGCCCCCTTCATGCCGCGCCGGCCGGAAGTCTACGGCAAGCTGCTGCAGGAGAAGATCGCCAAGCACGGTGCCACCTGCTGGCTGGTCAACACCGGCTGGACCGGCGGCGCCTTCGGCACCGGCTCGCGGATGCCGATCAAGGCGACCCGCGCGCTGCTGACCGCCGCGCTCGAGGGCACCCTGAACGAGGCCGAGTTCCGCAAGGACGAGAACTTCGGCTTCGAAGTGCCGGTCGCGGTTCCCGGTGTCGATACCCAGTTGCTGGACCCGCGTCAGACCTGGGCCGACAAGGCCGCCTATGACGCCCAGGCCGCCAAGCTGGTGTCGATGTTCGCCGAGAACTTCGAACAGTATATCCCGCATATCGACGACGACGTGAAAGCCGTCGCCATCGGCTGAGGCGCGCCTCAGCGTTGAAACGGAAACCCCGGCGTCACCGCCGGGGTTTTTCTTTACTCGCGCAGCGTGCCCCGCCACGCGCTCCGCGCCTGCGGCGCGGGCCTTCGGCGAGAGTATTTTTTGCAGAGAAGAACCAGGGGCCCCGCGATTTTCCCCCGCCGACCCCCAGGCGCTTCCCGCGCTTCTTCTCTGTCCAAATACTCTCGCCGAAGGCATCGCGCCCGAAGGGCGCGATTTTCCCCGGCCACGGCAACTCATCGCCTGGCCGTCGCCTGTGTGGTTCAGCCGACGCGGCCGGCGATCATGTCGCGGGTGCGCACCGCGTAGCGGTCCGTCATGCCGGAGACGAAGTCGGCCAGCGCGTGCAGCGCGGTGTAGTCGTCGACGACGCCGCGCAGGTCGATATCGGTGGCGCGGATCAGCTTTTCCCAGTAACCGCCCTTCAGCGCCTCTGGTTCCCAGCCCTGCTCTTCCAGCGCCGCGAAGAGCCCGTGGAAATGATCCAGCAGATCGCGCAGCACCTGCCGCCCGGCGATCTCCAGCTCGGTCTTGCGCCGCGCGGTGAAGATGCGCGCGTTGGAAATGTCTTTCAGCTCGGCAAAGGCCCGCGCCTTCGTCGACACTTCCATCAGCCCGTCGCTGAAGGTCCCTGCCATGATCTCCTCATAATGCGCCACAAAGGCATCCACCGCCGCGCCGATCGCTGCGCCGATCGCCATCGCCCGGCGCAGCGCCACGCCCTCATGGTCGGTCATGCCCGGCTCCATCGCCCGTTTGGGCTGGGCGATCTGATCCAGAATGTCGATCGCCTGCGCCGGGGTGAGATCGCCGATGGTGGCGGCATCTTCCAGATCGAGGATGCGATAGCAGATGTCATCCGCCGCCTCGACCAGAAAGGCCAGCGGATGGCGCGCCCACCAGGGGCCCGGCCCGGCTCCCCGCTGCGGCAGGCCGAGCGCTGCGGCGGTTTCGGCGAACAACGCCGCCTCGGTTTCGAAGACGCCGAATTTCTTCAGCCCGACATAGGGGGTGGCTCCGCTGACTGCGGCCGTGCAGGGGTATTTCATGAAGGCGCCCAGCGTCGCATAGGACAGCTGCATGCCGCCGGGTTGGCGGCCCATCTCCAGCGCGGTGGCGATGCGGAAGCCCTGGGCATTGCCCTCTAGCGGGCTGAATTCCGCCCGCCGCGCGCCGATGGCTGCAGCCCGCCCTTCATCCCGCTCGAAGAGCTCCTCGAACCATTCGCCGATGGCATCCTCGCCGGCATGGCCGAAGGGCGGGTTGCCGATGTCATGCATCAGGCAGGCGGCCTGCACCACGCCGGCGATCACATGCTGCTGGCCGTCGGGCAACTTGCCATCGTCCACCAGCCGCTGGCCCACGGCGATCCCCAGCGAACGGCCGACGCTGGAGGTTTCCATCGAATGGATCATCCGGTGGTGCAGGTGGTCATGATGCACCAGCGGGTGCACCTGGGTCTTCTGCGCCAAACGCCGAAACGGCTGCGAGAACAGGATGCGGTCGTAATCCTGCAGATAGGCCGGGCGACCCGGCTTTTCCGCATAGTCGGGCCGGCACAGCCGCCCCGGGTTCAGCAATTGCTCCCACTCCATCCGATCGCTCCGCTCTGCCGTTGTCAGGCCGGCAAAAGGCCACAGATCGACGGCAGGGGCAACCTGCGCCAGGGGGCGCCGCCGTCAGCCCTTCAGATCAGCCCATCAGGGCGCGGCGGATCAGGTTCAACCCGGCCAGCAGCAGGATCGCCAGGGTCAGCTTGCGAAAGGTTTCCTGCTCGATGCGGTCATGCACCCGCCCGCCCAGCCACATGCCCAGCAGCACCGGCACCAGCAGCGCCACCGAGAACGGCAGGGTCGCGCGGTTCAGCACGCCCGAGCCCAGATGCGCCGCCAGCAGCGCCACCGCCCCGAGCCCGTAGATCACCCCCTGCACCCGCACCTGTTCCAGCTTCGGGGTGCCGATGGCGGTGAGATAGGCCACCGTCGGCGGCCCCCAGACGCCAGAGACACCGCCAACCGCGCCTGCGAGCGCCGCCACCAGCGCCTCGACCCGGGTGGAGGGCTCCGACATGTGGAATTTCACCCCGACCAGCTGCATCAGGCAAAAGACCGTAATCAACGCCCCCAGCACCAGCAGCATCACCTGCACCGGGATGATCGAGACCATCTGCGCGCTGGCCATCAGGAACAGGCCGCCGACGATCAGGAACACCCGGAATCGCCGGATCGACCCCAGCGCCGCCGCCGGTCCCTGGCGCAGCGCCTGGATCACATTGGTGGCGACCGTGGGCAGGATCAGCCCGGCCAGCGCCACTTCCGGCGGCAGAAAGGTGCTGATACCGGAAATCAGGATCAGCGGCAGGGCGAAGCCCACCATGCCCTTGATCAACCCGGCCACCAGCGCGATGGCGAAGGCGATGATCATCTGGCTCGGGCTCATCAGAGAAAAGATCATGTCCATGCCCCCTCTTATCACTGCCCGGCCGCGCTGCACCGCAAAATTTTCCGCGCAACTATTGAACATGCACAATGTCTTGCGCGCATTTTTGTTGCGCTGCGACTGCAAAATGATTAGGAGCAAGCGACCTCTGACGAGGAGATGATTCATGCCTTTGCAGGACAGGAGCCCAAGCCGATGACCCAGACCGCAATTCTGCCCGACCTTCTGACGCTGACCGGCGCGGTGATCGCCCCGGCGGAGGCGGTGCTGGCCAGCGCCAAGGCGAAGCTGCGCGACCTGGTGAGCGAGGGCGAGCGCGTCTCGGCCGCGCTGCTGGAGCAGAACCAGGCCGCCGCCCACGGGCTGTCCTGGCTGGCCACCTATGTCGAGGCTCTGCGGCAGATGCAGGCCTGGGCCGGCCGCCTGAGCGACGCCGGCCGGTTCGGCGAGGTCGAGCAGCTGATTCACCAGATCGCCTTCGGCGAATATCTGGCACAGATTCAGGGCGGCATCCCGATGAGCCAGGGTGAAATCGTGCGGCTGAGCGATCTGGGGCTGAGCCCGGTCGACATCGCGCCGCTGGCCAATGACGCGGCGGCGACGCTGGTGGCCGCCGGCAATACCCCGGCCGCCCGCCGCCGACTGGTCGATCTGATGCTGGAACGCGCCGCGGAAATCACCGTCGGCGCCACCGGGTTGGAAGACGAGCTGGAGATGATCCGCGAGCAGTTCCGCCGCTTCGCGCTGGATAAGGTCGAACCCTTCGCCCACGAATGGCACCTGAAGGACGAGCTGATCCCGATGGAGATCATCGAGGAACTGGCGGAGATGGGCGTCTTCGGCCTGACCATCCCGGAAAACCTCGGCGGTCTGGGCCTGTCGAAAGCCTCGATGGTGGTGGTCTCGGAAGAGCTGTCGCGCGGCTATATTGGCGTCGGCAGCCTTGGCACCCGGTCGGAGATCGCCGCCGAGCTGATCCTGGCCGGCGGCACCGATGCGCAGAAGGACCACTGGCTGCCGAAGATCGCCAGCGGGGAAATCCTGCCCACCGCCGTCTTCACCGAACCGAACACCGGCTCCGACCTCGGCTCGCTGCGCACCCGGGCGGTGAAAAACGCCGATGGCGATTACGAGGTGACCGGCAACAAGACCTGGATCACCCATGCCGCGCGCACCCATGTGATGACGCTGCTGGCGCGGACCGATCCCGCCACCGACAATTACAAGGGGCTGTCGATGTTCCTGGCGGAGAAGATCCCCGGCACCGACGAGACCCCCTTCCCCACCCCGGGCATGACCGGCGGCGAGATCGAAGTGCTCGGCTATCGCGGCATGAAGGAATACGAGCTCGGCTTCGACGGCTTCAAGGTGAAGGGCGAGAACCTGCTGGGCGGCGAAGAGGGCAATGGCTTCAAGCAGCTGATGCAGACCTTCGAAAGCGCCCGCATCCAGACCGCGGCGCGGGCCATCGGCGTGGCACAGTCGGCGCTGGATATCGCCATGCAATATGCCCAGGACCGTAAGCAGTTCGGCAAGTCGCTGATCGCCTTTCCGCGGGTGGCCGACAAGCTGGCGATGATGGCGGTCGAGATCATGATCGCGCGGCAGCTGACCTATTATTCGGCCTGGCAAAAGGACCACGACAAGCGCTGCGACTTGGAAGCCGGCATGGCCAAGCTGCTAGGCGCCCGCGTCGCCTGGGCCGCCGCCGACAACGGACTGCAGATCCACGGCGGCAACGGCTTCGCGCTGGAATACAAGATTTCCCGCGTGCTCTGCGATGCGCGGATCCTGAACATCTTCGAAGGCGCCGCCGAGATTCAAGCCCAGGTCATCGCCCGCCGCCTGCTGGGGTGAGGCAGGCCCGGCAAACCGTCAGGTGGGCTGTTTGCCGTGTCGAACCGGCGGAGCCCGGAGAATGGAAACTCTGCCAACAGATCCCGAAACCAAAAGACAGGCGCCGCAGGGCGCCTTTCTCCTGCCCGGGTCCGGCCGGAACAGCTCCGGGGGCGCGTCTCCCCCGGGATATTTTCAGCCAGAAAAAGAAACCCGTTGCCGCCCTCAGGGCGCGGGAGCGGCCCCTGGCGGGATATCGATCCCGTCGAGCCAGGGCTTGATATCGATCACCGGGGTGCCGTCGAAGGCGTCGATGGCATCGATGCCGATCACCCCGGCCTCCGGATCGAGATCGGTGATCCGTACCGCCGCCATCGCCACCGGGTTGGGCCGCGCTGGCGATCGCAGGGCAAATGTGCCGCGCGGGCCAGAGCCATGGCGCGGCGCCTGCACGATCAGGTCGCGCCGGCTCTGGTCCATCCAGTAGAGCACCCAGATGCACTGCCCGGGTTCGAGCCCGGCAAGGCCCCGGCGATAGGGCGCCGCAAGCTCGATCCGCGCCGCGCCCTCGCCGCTGGCGCGGGCCTGGGTCAGGTTACGCGGTGCCGTCCCCCGGGCCCAACCCGACCGCAGCCGGCCGATAAAGGTCACGCCGGCATCGACCTGCGCCGCCGGATCATGGCCCAGCCGCTCTTCGCCCGGGCGCGGGGGATCGTTCCTGTCTGCCATCGTCTTCACCTCCTTGTCCGGCCATCAGAGCCCGGCGGCGGGGCTGGCGCAAGGGGGCCGGGCGTGGCAGGGTGTCGCCCATGCACCCCCTTGTCCTGAGCCTCGCCCTTCTGGGTCTGTCCATGTGCGCCGCAGAGCCCGACGGCTTCGGCCCTGCCGATCGTGTCTGGCAGCTTACCAGCCTGGACGGGACCGCCTTCACCGCCCGGGCCACGCTGAGCTTTCCCGAGGATGGCCAGATCGCCGGTGAAGCGCCCTGCAACCGCTATTCCGGGGTGATGACGACGCCCTATCCCTGGTTCGACGCCGGCCAGGTCGTCTCGACCCGCCGTGCCTGCCCGGAACTCGCCGCCGAACAGCAATTCCTGAGCGCGCTCAGTACGATGCACTCCGCCGAGCGCGACGGCGATGTGCTGATCCTGCGTGCCCCGGCGGGGCGCGAAATGCGGTTCACAGCCGGCGACTGAAGAGATCGACAAACCGCGCCCGCGCCTCTGGCAGCGGCCGGTGCGCCAGCGCCGGAGCCACTTTCTCGGCCAGGAAATAGCCCGTCGTGCGCAGCCCCTCGGCGATCTCGCGATCCGGGGCCGGCCCCTCGCCGCGCAGGCAGGGCGGCAGCGGCAACAGCCGGTCGGCCCAGACCCCCGCCGCCGGACCCGAGACCGCGCGGCCGGATTTGGGCGAGACATAGGCCAGATCCTCCCGCGTGCCGGTCACCGCGCAGCGGGAGAGGTCGAGGCCGAAGCCCAGCACCTCCAGCAGTGCCAGTTCCCAGTTCAGATAGGCCAGCGGCCAGATCTCGTCCTGCCCCAGCAGGTCCATCAGCTGTTCGCTGCGCCGGTAGAAGACGGGATGCGGCTCGCGCTCCGGCAGGCAGAAGGACAACAGCGCGGTGACCGCGTTCAGCCCGGCCAGCGCCAGCCGGCCGGACAGCGCGGCGGCCGCGCGGCTGCGCAGCGGCTCGACCCGGTAGCTGCCCAGATGCTCCTCCAGCCGGGCCTGCCATTGCAGGTCCAGCTGGGCGCCCGGCTGCAGCACCGGCGCCACCTTGCGACTGGCGCCGCCGCGCACAACCCCGGCATGGCGGCCGTGCGCTTCGGTGAAGACATCGATGATGGCGGCGCTTTCGCCATGGCGCCGCATGCTCAGCAAGATGCCGTGATCGCGCCAGTCCATCCGAAACCGCCTCCCGCCGCGGGCCCCTTCTTCTCTGTCAAAATACTCCCGGGGGAGGCGCCCGCAAGGGCGGCGGGGGCAGGCCGCCCCCGACCCGGCCCGATCCGGGCGCTCAGCTCAGCCCGTCTTCGTCCAGCAGATGGCGGCCCTGCCGGTCCTCCACCTCGATCACCCAGAGATCGGGATCGAAACCGCGCTGCCGGGCGATCGCCTCGTCGACGTCGCGCTCCTCGCCCACGGCCAGCTGCACCCATTGCCGGGCGCCGGAGGCCAAATCCCAGCCGCGCTGGAACGCCTCCGCACGACCATCGAGCGTGTTCAGCTTGACCAGCACCGCGCCGGCATCGTCGTCACCATGAGCGGTGACGAAGGCGGGGATGTCGCGCAGTCTGAGCCGTGTGAGATAGGCCTGCACCCAAAAGCCGGCCTTCAGCCCGCCGCTCATGCGTTGCCGTCTTTGAACTCGAGCCCCATCTCGGAATAGCGTTCGGCCTCTTCCAGCCAGTTCGGCCGCACCTTCACCTGTACGAAAAGATGCACCCGGCGGCCCAGGAACTCTTCCAGCTCCTCGCGGGCGGCCTTGGAGATCGCCTTGATCGTCTCGCCCTTATGGCCCAGCACGATGCCCTTGTGGCCGTCGCGCATCACATAGACGACCTGATCGATCCGGGCGGAGCCGTCCTTGCGCTCTTCCCAAGCCTCGGTCTCCACCGTCAGCTGATAGGGCAGCTCCTGATGCAGACGCAGCGTCAGCTTCTCGCGGGTCATCTCGGCGGCGATCATCCGCATCGGCAGGTCGGCGATCTGATCCTCGGGGTACAGCCAGGGGTGCTCGGGCAGCTCCCCGGCCAGCCAGCGGCGCAGATCGGCGACACCATAGCCCTTCTCGGCCGAGATCATGAAGGTCTCGGCAAAGGCATAGCGTTCGTTCAGCTCTTTCGACAGGCCCAGCAGCACCTCGGATTTCACCCGGTCGATCTTGTTGATCGCCAGCGCCACCTTGCGGCCCTGGCCGATATCGGCGAGCCCTTCGAGGATCCGCTCCACCCCATCGGTGATACCGCGATGCGCCTCGACCAGCAGGACGATGATATCGGCATCGGCGGCGCCGCCCCAGGCGGCAGCGACCATGGCGCGGTCCAGTCGGCGGCGCGGCTGGAACAGGCCCGGCGTGTCGACGAAGACGATCTGCGCCTCGCCCTCCATCGCCACGCCGCGGATACGGGCGCGAGTGGTCTGCACCTTGTGGGTCACGATCGACACCTTGGCGCCGACCATGGCGTTGGTCAGCGTGGATTTGCCCGCGTTGGGCTCTCCGATCAGGGCGACGAAGCCGGCGCGTTGGGTCATGGGCGTCCTCTGGTTGAGCGTGCCTTCGGATAGAGGATCATAGGATCAATGACCAGAGCGGAACAAGGGCAGAGCGGCCCGGGACCCACGCCCGGCGACGACAATGGCCTTTGTGCCCCCCCCGCCCCGCGATCCCCGCTGGCCGGCGGGCCGGGCGGGCGCTAAGACTGGGGCACATCCATTCAGGCAGGACCGACATGTTCAACCATATCACCATCGGATCGAACGACATCGACGCGGCAGAGCAGTTCTATAACGCTGTCTTGCCGGTGCTCGGCGTCGGCGCAGGCAGGCGCAACCAGAACGCCCAGGGCCATATGCGGCTGTTCTACAGCGGCAACGACGGGCTGCTGCTGATCACCCAGCCGATCAACGACGAACCAGCCACGGTGGCCAACGGCGGCACCATCGCCTTCAAATGCGCCTCGCCGGAGCAGGTGCAGGAGTTCCACGACACCGCGGTCCGCCACGGGGCCACCTCGATCGAGGATGCCCCGGGCTGGCGCGGGCCGGAGGGCACCGGCATCTACCTGGCCTATGTGCGCGATCCGGACGGGCACAAGCTCTGCGCGGTCTACCGACCGCAATAAGCCCGACAGGGTATGGAGAGGGAGACGCGCGGCGGGATCACCGCCGTGCGGGCGCGGCCTAATCGGCGCCGCCGACCTTTTCCAGCAGCGCCTTGGCGGCGGATTGCTCCGCCTGGCGCTTCGATCCGGCGGTGGCCCGGGCGGCCTCCCCGGTCGACAGCTGCGCCTCGATGGTGAATTCCGGCGCGTGATCGGGGCCGGAGCGTCTGACCTGGCTGTATTTCGGCGGCTGCAGCCCCCGCGCCTGGGCCCATTCCTGCAGCACCGTCTTGGCGTCGCGGGCGTCGGCCTCCACCGTAGTGATCCGCCGGCCCCAGAGCCGCAGCACCATGTCGCGCGCCACATCGAAACCCGCGTCGCGGTAGACGGCGGCGATCACCGCCTCCATCGCATCGCCCAGCAACGCCTGCTTGCGCCGCCCGCCCGAAAGCATCTCGGACCGGCCGAGCTTCAGCACCGCGCCCAGGTCGATCTCCCGGGCAACCTCGGCACAGGCCTCCTTGCGCACCAGCGCGTTGAACCGCGGCGCCAGCTGCCCCTCGGAGGCGGAGGTATCGTGCTTCAGCAGCGCCTCGGCCATCACCAGCCCCAGCACCCGGTCGCCCAGAAACTCAAGCCGCTGGTTGTCCGCCCGCGTCGGCGAGGAGACCGAGCCATGGGTCAGCGCGCGCACCAGAAGCTCCGGCCGGGCGAAGTGATACCCGATCCGGTCTTCGAAGGCTTTCAGGTCGGCCGAGAGTTTCACTCGATCGCCTTGAAGAAACGGTCTCCGCGCCAGGTCCAGAAGAACAGCATGGAACGACCGGCGGAGGAGAACATGATCCGGTCGGCCCGGCCGACGAGATTCTCATAGGGCACGAAGCCGACGCCCCCCGCGGCCTGCGGCAGGCGGCTGTCGGCAGAGTTGTCGCGGTTGTCGCCCATGAAGAAGTAATAGCCCTCCGGCACCGTATAGATACCGGTGTGGTCGGAGGCCTGGTTGCCGATGTTCAGGATCTTGTGGCTGACCCCACCCGGCAGGGTTTCGATCTGGCGCGACTTGATGCAGACGCCGCCCTCGCCCACCGGTCCGTTTTCACAGCGCGGCCGGTAGCCCTGCGGCCCCTGCGGCACCGAAAGCTCCTCGAACACGCCATCATCGGCCAGCGCCACCGGTTCACCGTTGATGTTCAGCACGCCGTCGATCACCTGGACCCGGTCGCCCGGCAGGCCGATCAGACGCTTGATGAAATCGGCCCCGGTGACCGGGTGACGGAACACCACCACATCGCCGCGTTCGGGCTCGGAGCCCAGGATGCGGGTGTTGTCGCCCTTGATGAAGCCGCAGAGGTCCTCGGCATCGATATCCAGCCCCACCGCCGGGATGCGGATCGACGGGCAGGAGGCGTAGGAGTAGCCATAGGCCATCTTGTTGACGAAGAGGAAATCACCGATCAACAGCGTTTCCTTCATCGAACCGGAGGGGATCCAGAAGGGCTGAAAGAACAGGGTGCGAAAGACCCCCGCGATCAGCAGCGCATAGACGATGGTCTTGATGGTCTCGACGATGGCGCTTCCCTGTTTGGTCTTGCTGGCCATGCGGCCCTCCGGATCTGGAAAGAATACCGGCGTTTCATGGGGTGCGGGCCGGCTGGTGTCAAGGCGCGCCCGCCCGGAGCGAGGGCGCGCGCGCCCGGCACAGGGCCAGCCCGGGCAAAGCCCGAGCACCCTGTCCGGCCCCTGCCACCAAGGGCTTGCCCGACCGCGGACCCAGGACCCCGGGCAGAGCGGTGCCGGTTCAGCTTGGCGGCATCAACCCTTCGTGACAGGCCCCCCCCGCCGCGGTGGCCGCCAGGATCATCGGGCGATCAGGCCTTCGGCCGCGCCTCGATCACCACGAAGGCCTGCGCCCAGGGGTGATCGTCGGTCAGGGTGACATGGATGATCGCCTCATGCCCCGGCGGTGTCATCTCGGCCAGACGCTCCGCCGCCCAGCCGGTGACCTGCATCACCGGCTGCCCGGTGCGCAGATTGCTGACAGCCATGTCGCGCCAGGAAATTCCCATCCGCAGCCCGGTGCCCAGGGCCTTGGAGCAGGCCTCCTTGGCGGCCCAGCGTTTGGCATAGGTGCCCGCGACATCGCGCCGCCGCTCGGCCTTGCGCTGCTCCACCTCGGTGAACACCCGATTGCGAAACCGGTCGCCGAACCGCTCCAGCGTGCCGGCGATGCGGTCTATATTGGCCAGATCGGTGCCGATGCCCAGGATCATGCGCGCCCCGGAATTTTGCAGAATTCCGGCCAAATTTCTTGCAAGAAATTTGCCCTCGGCGTCATCCGCGCGCCTCGTCCATCAGCCGGCGCATTTCGCGGATCGCCGGATCCAGCCCGAGGAAGATCGCCTCGCCGATCAGGAAATGGCCGATGTTCAGCTCACGCACCTCCGCCATGGCGGCGATCGGGGCAACGGTGTCATAGGTCAGCCCGTGGCCGGCGTGCACCTCCAGCCCCAGGTCATGACCCAGCGCCGCCATCCGCCGCAGCCGCTCCAGTTCCGCGTCGCGCTCGTCGAACCGGCCCTCGGCGTGGAAATCGCAATAGGCACCGGTGTGCAGCTCGATCACCTCGGCACCGATGCGCGCGGCGGCCTCGACCTGAGGCTGATCGGCACCGATGAACAGCGACACCCGGCAGCCGACATCGCGCAGCGGCGCGATGAAATCGGCCAGCCTATTCTGATCGCCAGCCACTTCCAGCCCACCTTCGGTGGTGCGCTCTTCCCGCTTCTCGGGCACGATGCAGACCGCATGCGGCTTGTGCCGCAACGCGATGGCCTGCATCTCTTCGGTCGCGGCCATCTCGAAGTTCAGCGGCACGCTCAGCCCCGCCGCCAGCGACTCGATATCGGCATCCGAGATATGGCGACGGTCTTCGCGCAGATGCGCGGTGATGCCGTCAGCGCCGGCAATCTCGGCCAGTTTGGCGGCGCGCAGCGGATCGGGATAGGCCCCGCCGCGGGCATTCCGCACGGTGGCCACATGGTCGATGTTGACGCCCAGACGCAGGGGAGGAACGGTCATGACGGGGGGTCCTTGTCAGATGTTTCGCGGCGACACTAGTCCGCCTTCGGGCCAAGGTCAGCCTCTGCCTGCGCCTTTTTCTTGATGGCGCTGAACTTGGCCTTGATCTTGGCGCGGCGGCGATACTGATAGGCGCGGATCAGCGGCACGCTGAGGTAATAGGCCACCACCCCGGCGATGATCCCCGGCACCAGCCCGCCAATCATGTAGGGAAAGAAAATCTCGTGATAAAAGACCCTTAGCCCTTCCCAATTGGGATGGGCATCAGTGAACAACGCGATGATGTTGTCCTTCAGGTCGCGGCTGGCATCGGCGAACTTGCCGAAAAAGCTGCGGTGCCGGCCCTCGTCGAACCGGGTGCCCAGCAGGAAGTACCCGGTCTTCAGCGAAATGATCCCGATCGGCACATAGGTCAGCGGGTTGCCGAAGAAGGTGCCCGAGAGCGCCGCCAGAATATTGCCCCGAATCAACCGCGCCACCAGGAAGGCGATCACGAAATGCAGCCCGTAGAACGGGGTGAAGGTGGTGAACACCCCGGCCCCGACGCCGCGGGCAATGCGTTCGGGGCTGTCGGGCAGCCGCCGCACCCGGTGCTGGACATAGAGAAACGCCCGCCCCCAGCCACCGCGCGGATAGACCAGTTCCGTCAGGATCTGCAGGGGCGAGCGGCGGTCCCGGCGTTTGAAAACCAACGGCTGCGTCCCCTTCGTTCCGGCCCTCTGGCGTCAGCTTGCGGCGGTGCGGATCGGCGGTTTTTCCCGATACCGTTCGACAGAGGCAACATCGCTTTCGGCCTCGAGCATCAGCATCAGGGAATGCAGCTGCTCGACATCCCGCAAATCGACGTCGACCAGCAGACGAAAGAAATCGGGTTTGCGGTCCACGAATACAAGGTTGCTGATATTGGCCTTCTTCTCGCCGATCAACGTACAAATGCGCCCCAGTACCCCGGCGTCGTTGCCGATGGTCATATCCAGGGTCACCCCGTAGACCGCCGGATGGGTGCCGGTGTGCCAGTGCAGATCGACCCAGCGCTGCGGCTGATCCTCGAATTCGCTGAGCCGGTTGCAGTCGATCGTATGCACCACCACGCCCTTGCCGCGATAGGTGATGCCGACGATCCGCTCCCCCGGCAGCGGCTGGCAGCAGGGCGCGCGTTCGAAGCTCTGCCCCGGTTCCAGCCCGACCACCGCGCGGCGCGGCGAGACCTGATCGCCCTCGTCGCGGATCAGTTCGGGATAGACCGCCTGCACCACGTCGCGCGCGGTCAGTTCAGCACTGCCGAGCCGGGCCAGCAATTCGTCGCGGTCCTTCAGGCGCAGATGCCGCGCAGCGGTCTCCAGCGCCTTGTCGGTGGCCTTGCGGCCGACGTGATCGAAGGCCGAGCGCGCCAGTTCCTGCCCCAGCTTGATGAACCGTCCCCGGTCCAGTTCCCGCAGCGCCCGGCGGATGGCGGTGCGCGCCTT
This sequence comes from Pseudodonghicola flavimaris, assembly GCF_030164425.1. Taxonomy (GTDB): domain Bacteria; phylum Pseudomonadota; class Alphaproteobacteria; order Rhodobacterales; family Rhodobacteraceae; genus Pseudodonghicola; species Pseudodonghicola flavimaris. The sequence goes on from NZ_JASNJD010000023.1 coordinate 22,315, forward strand.
GCCGGTGGTGGCGATCTCCAGCCAGCTCACCTGCGGCATCTGGCCCTCGGCGGTGATGATCTCCACCGACTGGCCGTTCTTCAGCCGGGTCCAGAGCGGCACCCGGATACCGTCGACCTTGGCACCGACGCAGGCATGGCCGATCCGCGTGTGGATGGCATAGGCATAGTCGATCGGCGTGGCGCCGCGCGGCAACTTGACCACATCGCCCTTCGGCGTGAAGCAGAAGACCTGGTCGGAATACATCTCCAGCTTGACCGCTTCGAGAAAATCCTCGTGATCGTCCTCGGCGGTCAGCTGTTCGGTCAGCGAGGCGATCCACTTCGCCGGATCGACGGCAAAGGGGTTCTCGGTCCGCACGCCATCGCGATAGGACCAATGCGCCGCCACCCCGGTTTCGGCCACATCGTGCATCTGGCGGGTGCGGATCTGCACCTCCACCCGCTTGCCGTCGCGACCCGACACTGTGGTGTGGATCGACCGGTAACCGTTCGATTTCGGCTGGCTGATGTAATCCTTGAACCGGCCAGGCACCGCCCGCCAGCGCTGGTGGATGATGCCGAGCGCGCGATAGCAGTCCTCTTCCGTCCGGGTGATGATGCGGAAACCATAGATATCCGACAGCCGCGAGAAGCCCTGATTCTTCTCCTGCATCTTGCGCCAGATAGAATAGGGTTTCTTGGCGCGGCCGAAGACCTCGGCCTCGATATCGGCCTTCTCCAGCTCGAACCGCATGTCGCCGGTGATCCGGTGGATCACGTCGCCGGTCTCGCGCTGCAGCATGATGAAACGGCGGATGATCGATTGCCGGCCTTCCGGATTAAGCACGCGAAAGGCCAGATCCTCCAGCTCCTCGCGCATCCACTGCATGCCCATGCGGCCGGCCAGCGGCGCGAAGATGTCCATCGTCTCGCGCGCCTTCTGGACCTGCTTCTCCGGCTTCATCGCCTTGATGGTGCGCATGTTGTGCAGCCGGTCGGCCAGCTTGACCAGGATCACCCGCAGGTCCTTGGACATCGCCATGAACAGCTTGCGGAAGTTCTCCGCCTGCTTGGTCTCGCGGCTGGAGAGCTGCAGGTTGGTCAGCTTGGTGACGCCATCGACCAGCATCGCCACCTCGTCGCCGAAGCGGTTGGCGACCTCATCATAGCTCGCCTTGGTGTCTTCGATGGTGTCGTGCAGCAGCGCGGTGATGATCGTCGCGTCATCCAGCCGCTGCTCGGTCAGGATCGCGGCCACCGCGACCGGATGGGTGAAATAGGGCTCCCCCGACCGGCGCATCTGACCCTCGTGCATCTGCCGCCCATAGTCATAGGCGGCAGCGATCCGGTCAGCATTGGTTTTCGGATTGTAGTTGCGGACGAGCGCAATCAGATCTTCAGCCGATATCATATCGTCCGCATCCTCATCCGAGGTCAGCCCTGCCCCTGGGCCTCCATCAGCTTGCGCAGCAGCATTTCCTCGGTCAGGTCGTCCTCGGCGGGCTTGTCCTGCTCAGCGCCCATCAGCAGCGCCATGCTGTCTTCTTCGGGTTCGTCGACCTCAATCTGCGACTGGTTCGACTCGATCAGCCGTTCGCGCAGCTCATCGGCGCTCTGGGTCTCTTCGGCGATCTCACGCAGGGCGACAACGGGGTTCTTGTCGTTGTCGCGGTCCACGGTGATCGACGCACCGGAGGAGATTTCGCGCGCCCGGTGGGCGGCGAGCATCACCAGCTCGAAGCGGTTGGGAACCTTGTCGACGCAATCTTCAACCGTCACGCGGGCCATTGAGAGATCTCCAATATCATTCTGGGTCCGGAACGGCGCTTTGTAAGACCGAATCTATCTCTTGACAAGGCGAAACTCCGGCAGGGCCGGGAAATCAAGACATCAGATCGGCTCGATCTCGGCCCGCTCCGCCTCCGGCAGCGCCGCCAGAAGCTCGCTCACGCTGCGCTCCAGCACCGGGTGGCGCCAGTCCGGGGCGATATCCGCCAGCGGCACCAGCACGAATCCCCTGTCCTGCAGGCGGGGATGCGGCAGAATCAGCTCATCCGGCGCCAGACGGCGCTGCTCCTCCGGGGAAAGCCCGCGCCAGCGCGACTGAATGTCGCGGTTCGGCAACACCTGATTTTCCACCGCCAACAAATCCAGATCGAGCGTCCGCATCCCCCAGCGCTGTACCCGTTCGCGGCCGAAACCAGCCTCGATCCCATGCAACGCCGCCAGAATCGCCGCCGGCGGCAGGGTGCTGCGCACCCGCACCACCGCATTTATGTAATCGGGCCCGGCGCCTGCAGGAAAGCATGGGGTTCTGAAGAACCGGCTGACCGCGCGCAGCGTCAGCCCGGCGGCGGGCATGGCACAGATCGCTGCGACCAGCGTTTCCGTTGGGTCACCTGCCTGAGAGGGCAGGTTTGCCCCCAGCGCGATCAGCGCGTCTGACCGGATTTCGGTCACGTTTGAAGGTCTTTCATGTTGCTACGGGCCTTGCGGAGTATTCGAATTATCTTATTTTAGGGTCACCATTTCGCCATATTTTATCACTCACTCGCGGAACACCCCGGCGAAATGGCACACCGGAAGGACATTTTGATGTTTTACAAAGACGAACGGCTCGCGCTGTTCATCGATGGATCGAATCTTTATGCCGCCGCGAAGGCGCTGGGATTCGACATCGACTATAAGCTGCTGCGCCAGGAATTCATGCGGCGCGGCAAGCTTCTGCGCGCGTTTTACTATACAGCCCTGCTCGAGAATGACGAGTACTCCCCGATCCGCCCGCTGGTGGATTGGTTGCACTACAACGGGTTCACCATGGTCACCAAGCCGGCCAAGGAATACACCGACAGCATGGGACGCCGCAAGGTCAAGGGGAACATGGATATCGAACTGACCGTCGATGCCATGGAGCTTGCGCCGCGTGTCGATCATATCGTTCTGTTTTCCGGCGACGGCGATTTCCGCCCGCTGGTGGCCAGCCTGCAGCGCCAGGGTGTCCGCGTGTCGGTCGTCTCGACGATCCGCAGCCAGCCGCCGATGATCTCGGACGAATTGCGCCGTCAGGCCGACAATTTCATCGAGCTCGAAGAGCTGAAAGACGTGATCGGGCGTCCGCCGCGCGAAGCGCATGGCGAAAGCCGCAATGTTGCCTACGCCGGCAACCACTGACTGACCGCCGCCGCGCGCCTGTGGGGGGTGCGCGATAGCCATTCGCCAAGGCGGTCCGTCCATTCAGACGATCGAATTGAAAGCGCGCGCCGTTCCGTTTTGATCGGGGCCGGAACTTCCAGACCATCGCCAGCAGCGCAGGACCGGTTCAGGCCGGGTAAAGGTGCTGTCGGAACGGCAGAGCTGAGCGCGGCGCCGGACATCGCCTGTCCGGCGCCCGATCGGCCCTTGCCGGCACCGGGGCGCCCCGTCGCTCTGGACCATCGGGACGCAAAGCTCTACCTCTCGGCAGGCAAGGAGACCGCGTCATGACAAAATCGCCTCTGACCCTCTATCTCGCCGCGCCGCGCGGGTTCTGCGCCGGTGTCGACCGCGCCATCAAGATCGTCGAGATGGCGCTGGAGAAATGGGGCGCCCCCGTCTACGTCCGGCACGAGATCGTGCACAACAAATTCGTCGTCGACGGGCTGCGCGACAAGGGCGCGGTGTTCGTCGAGGAACTGGCCGATTGCCCCGAAGACCGTCCGGTGATCTTCTCGGCCCATGGGGTGCCGAAGTCGGTCCCGGCCGAGGCCTCGCAACGGCAGATGGTCTATGTCGATGCCACCTGCCCGCTGGTGTCCAAGGTGCATATCGAGGCGCAGCGCCATTCCGACAACGGGCTGCAGATGATCATGATCGGCCACGCCGGCCACCCCGAGACCATCGGCACCATGGGACAGTTGCCCGAGGGCGAGGTGCTGCTGGTCGAGACCCCGGCTGATGTCGCCCATGTCGATGTGCGCGATCCCGAAAAGCTGGCCTATGTCACCCAGACCACGCTGAGCATCGACGACACCGCCGAGATCGTCGCCGCCCTGCGGGCGCGGTTCCCGGCCATCGTCGGGCCGCATAAGGAAGACATCTGCTATGCCACCACCAACCGTCAGGAGGCGGTGAAGGCGATGGCGCAGAAATGCGACGCGCTGCTGGTGGTAGGCGCCCCGAATTCGTCGAACTCCCGCCGGCTGGTCGAGGTCGGCGCCAAGAACGGCTGCCGTTATTCACAGCTGGTGCAGCGGGCCGAGAACATCGACTGGCGCGCGCTGGAGGGGATCGAAAGCGTCGGCATCACCGCCGGCGCCTCTGCTCCCGAAGTGCTGGTGACCGAGGTGATCGATGCCTTCCGCGCCCGCTATGACGTGACCATCGAAACCGTCGAAACCGCCGTGGAGAACGTGGAATTCAAGGTTCCGCGCGTATTGAGGGAGCCCGCCTGATGTCACTGCACTTTCTGCTGACCGCCTTCGTGGTGGTGATCGCGCCGGGGACCGGGGTGCTCTACACTCTGGCGCTGGGTCTGGGACAGGGGCGGCGCGCCGCGCTCTGGGCGGCGCTTGGCTGCACCTTCGGGATCGTGCCGCACCTGCTGGCGGCGACGCTGGGGCTGGCGGCGATCCTGCATGCCTCTGCCCTGCTGTTCAACGCGGTGAAATGGGCCGGCGTCTGCTATCTGCTCTATCTCGCCTGGCTGTCGCTGAGATCCGGCGGCGCGCTCAGCGTCGCGGCGCAATCCAGCGGCGACCCCGGCTGGCGCATCGCCCGGCGGGGCGCGCTGATCAATATCCTGAACCCGAAGCTCTCGGTCTTCTTCCTGGCGCTGCTGCCGCCCTTCCTGTCCGGCGATCCATCCACCGCCACGGCCGAGATGGCCGGTCTCGGCGGCGTGTTCATGGCGATGACGCTGGCGGTCTTCGCGCTCTATGGCCTCTGCGCGGCGCAGGCACGCCAGTTCGTGCTGGGATCCGAACGGGTGATGCGCTGGCTCAACCGTTCCTTCGCGGCGCTCTTCGCCGCCCTCGCCGGCCGGCTGGCGCTGGAACGGATCTGACCGGATGTTCGCAGGCGTTCCCAGATTTGCCCGGCTGATCGGGTTGGCCGCGCTGATCCCCTTCGCCTGGGGTGTGGCAACACAGTTCAGTGCCGATCTCTCCGCCTGGGGCAGCGCCCGGCTGGGGCCGCGGTTCGTCGCCCCCTATGTCCAGCTGTTTTTTGGCTCGGTCATGCTGTGTTTCCTGTCCGGCGCGCTCTGGGGCTTTGCCACCCGCGCCAGCGGCGCGCTGGCCGCGGCGGCCTATGTGCTGGCGGCGGTGCCGCCGATCTGGGCCTATGTGGTCACCGGCGGCGGCCCGACCTCCGCCGCGATGAACCTGATCTTCGGCTTCGCCGGTCTGGCGCTGCTGGATCTCGCCTTTGCCTACTGGCGGCTGGCCCCCGGCTGGTGGCCGCGGCTGCGGCTGCCGATGGCCACCGTCATCATCGCCTGTCTTGCTGTGGGAGTGTACCTGTGAGCGATCCCGAAACCATCGCCATCTATGACGCCCGCGCCACCGATTACGCGGCGCAGAACGAAGACTATGTCCGCCGCGACCCGCAGCTTGCCACCTTTATCGCCGCCTGCCCCGCCGGTGGCCATGTGCTGGATCTGGGCTGCGGCCCCGGCACCTCCTCGGCGCTGCTGGCCGAGGCCGGCCTGAAGGTCCTGGCCACAGATGCCTCCGCCGGCATGGTGGAGCTGGCCGGGCAACATCCCGGGGTCACCGCCCGGCAAGCCACCTTCGACGAGATCGAGGGCGAGGATCTCTATGACGGGATCTGGGCCAGCTTCTGCCTGCTGCATGCGCCGCGCGCAGACTTTCCACGCCATCTGGCGGCGCTGCGCCGCGCGCTGAAGCCCGGCGGCAGCTTCGCCATCGGCATGAAGCTGGGCGAGGGCGAGGCGCGGGACAAGATTGGCCGGCTCTACACCTACTACACACGCGAGGCGTTGATGACGCATCTGAAAGACGCCGGTTTCACCCCGGTCAGCGAGACATCCGTAAAGGGCGAAGGGCTGGACGGCAGCATGGCGCAGCTGATCACGGTGATCTGCGATGGCTGAGCTCTTCGCCTATACCGACGGCGCCTGCTCCGGCAATCCCGGCCCGGGCGGCTGGGGCGTCCTGCTGCGCGCGATGGAGGGCGACAAGATCGCCAAACAGCGCGAGCTGAACGGCGGCGAGGCCCAGACCACCAACAACCGGATGGAGCTTCTGGCCGCGATCAACGCGCTGGAGAGCCTGACCCGGCCCAGCGAGATCACCATCGTCACCGACAGCAACTATGTGAAGAACGGCATCACCGGCTGGATCTTCGGCTGGAAGAAGAACGGCTGGAAGAACGCCGCCAAGAAGCCGGTGAAGAACGCCGAGCTGTGGCAGCGGCTGGACGCAGCGCAGGCCCGCCACAAGGTGACCTGGAAATGGGTCAAGGGCCATGCCGGCCATCCGGAGAACGAACGCGCCGACGAACTGGCGCGAGAAGGGATGAAACCCTTCAAGAAGACCGCCAAGGCGGGCTGACACCGCGCGGATGCGGCCCGGCCCGAAGGCGGCCGGGCACAAGAACCGGGGCGAATGCCCCGGGGCGCCCTCACTTCCGCCGAAAATAGGTCTGCCAGACCCAGATCACCACCAGCGCGCCCAGCACCGCGCCGACGAAGCCCGCCATTGCCCCCATCACCGTCAGCAGCAGGCGGATCACCAGCCCGCCCAGCAGCGCCCCGACGATGCCAATCAGCATGGTGGTGGGAATATCCGCCTCGATCCGCATGATGCGGGTGGCCAGAAACCCGGCTGCGGCACCGATGATCGCCAGTCCGATTACCCCCGCCAGCATCGTCTATCTCCTCCAGTGAAACGGTACGATGATCAGCGCCCCGATGGAGGAGACGATGGCGTTCATCCCGGCAGAGTGAAAGCCGATCCCGAACATGACGCGGATGAAATAGAACAGAAAGGCGCCGCCGATGCAGATGATGATCGACGGCAGGATACCGTTCTGGGTGAAACCGGATTTCTCCGAGGCATAGCCGATGATCCCCGCGATCACCACCGTACCCATCAGCGTCATATACATCGCGCGCACCCTTCCCGGTTACAGACGGCTTCCCGCCGGCACCGGCCGGCCACGCAGGAACACATCGGCATCCTGCGCCCCCTTGCCCGCCCTTTGCAAGCGGGTCAGCCGCACCGCCCCCTCGCCGCAGGCGACGGTCAGCGCATCGTCCAGCACCTCGCCCGGCGCGCCGGAGCCGGAGGCCAGGCGCGAGGCCAGAAGCTTCAGCCGCTCGCCCTCAACGTCACACCAGGCACCGGGGAAAGGGGAAAGCCCGCGGATCTTGCGGTCGACCTCAACCGCCTGCCGGGTCCAGTCGATCTTCGCCTCGGCCTTGTCGATCTTGGCGGCATAGGTGACACCCTCTTCCGGCTGCGGCTCCGACACCAGATCATCGAGCCCCGCCAGCGCGGTGACGATCAGCGCCGCCCCCATGGCGGAGAGCCGGTCGTGCAGCTGATCGGTGGTCTCCTCCGCGCCGATCGGGGTGGCCTGGCGCAGCAGCACCGGTCCGGTATCGAGCCCCGCCTCCATCTGCATGATGCAGACGCCGGTTTCCGCATCGCCGGCCATGATGGCGCGATGGATCGGCGCCGCCCCGCGCCAGCGCGGCAACAGGCTCGCGTGGATGTTCAGACATCCTTTGGCCGGCGCATCCAGCACCGCCTGCGGCAGGATCAGCCCATAGGCGACCACCACGGCGATATCGGCGTTCAGCGCGGCGAACTCCGCCTGCGCCTCCGATGTCTTCAGGCTGACGGGATGGCGCACCTCAAGGCCCAACGCCTCGGCCCGGGCCTGCACCGGGCTCGGGCGGTCCTTCTTGCCGCGCCCCGCCGGGCGCGGTGGCTGGCAATAGACGGCGGCGATCTCATGCCCGGCCTCGACCAGCGCGTCGAGCACCGGGACCGAGAAATCGGGGGTTCCCATGAAGATGATGCGCATTGTCGGAGCTCCGTCGTGCCGGGATCGTTGTCGCCGCGCACCTTAGCCATGCGCGGGCGGGTGTCCAGCACCGGCGGTTGCGGGTGCCCGGCAACGGCGGGTCCCCTCGCTGAGATCGGGCAATCAGAGCAAGCCACGCAGCAGCCAAGCGCTGGGGAGCGCCGGCCGCTGTCTCATGGGATCAGGACGCCGCTCCCTCCCCACGCGGGAAAATCCCGTTGCTGATGAATTCCATCACCGGCACGCCGTCCTGATTGCTGACTGTCACCTTGCTTTTGACAAAGCCGATGGGCCGGCTTTTCGAGGCGGTCAGATCGATCACCTCCATCCGCACCGACAGCACCTCGCCCGGGTAGACCGGTTTCAGCCAGCGCAGCGAGTCGATCCCGGGCGAGCCCAGCGACCGGCCGGTCCTGTCGAGGTTTTCCACCATCATCGCCATGGTCATGGCACAGGTGTGCCAGCCGCTGGCGCAAAGCCCGCCGAACAGCGACTGCTTCGCCGCCTCCTCGTCAAGGTGAAAGAACTGCGCGTCGTATTTGCTGGCGAAGTCGATGACCTCTTCCTTGGTCACCTCATAGGCACCGAATTCCTGCACCTGCCCGATTTCGAAACGTTCGAAGGGAATGAATTCCATCGTCTTCTCGGCCATCCCGGCCCTCCCTGAGTGGTTCTCCTGCCCCGAAGGAGGGGCGAGGGGCGGCAGGGATGCAATGGGCAAAGCGCAGGCCATGGCACGAACGCCGCGTCACATGGCCGCGGACAGGACCCGGGACGACAGCGGGGATGGACGCCGTCAGCCGGCCAGCTTGCGGGCCTTGCGCAGCAGCATGTCGCGTTTGACCTTGCTGAGATTGTCGAAATACATCCGCCCGTTCAGATGGTCGATCTGATGCTGGACGCTGGTCGCCCAGAGCCCGACGAAATCGCGTTCCTCGGTCTCTCCGGCCTCATTGAGAAACCGCACCGTCACCGCCCGCGGCCGTTCGATCCTGGCGGAGACTCCGGGCAGGTTGGGCGAGGCTTCCTCATGCACCCGCGGCTGGACCGAGGCGTGCAGGATCTCGGGATTGGCCATGCGCACCGCCTGACCCCGGCTGTCCGAGGCATCGACCACCGCGAGGCGCAGCAGCACGCCGATCTGCGGCGCCGCCAGGCCGACGCCGGGCATCGCCTCCATGGTGTCGATCATATCGGTCCAGATCGCCCGGATCTCGTCGGTAATCTCTTCCACCGGCCGGGCTGGGGTGCGCAGCCGCTTGTCGGGCCAGGGCAGGCAGGGGCGAGCGGTCATGACGCGGGTCCTTGCTGATAGCGGGTCTCGGCCAGGGCGCGCGCCGTCGGCGTCAGCCGGTCGAAGGTCACCCGCCCGTCGAGATGATCGAGCTCGTGCTGGGCGCAGCGGGCGGCAAATCCGTCCAGCCGCTCCTGCCGGCGCGCGCCGGTCGCATCGGTCCAGGCCATCACCACCCAGTCGGGCCGCGCCACATCCGCCGTGATCCCGGGAATCGACAGGCAGCCTTCCTCCCCTGTCACCAGCTCGGGGGAGCGGTCGAGGATCTCCGGATCGATCATCACGACCGGGCTGCGCGCGCCCTCTTTCCAGGTCACATCCATGACGAAGAGCCGCTGCATCGCACCAACCTGCGGGCCGGCCAGGCCACGCCCGGGCGCCGCATACATGGTGTCGAACATATCCGCGATCAGCTCCTGCAGCGGCGCCACCGCCGCGCCCACCGGGCTGCAGACCGTGGAGAGCCGCGGGTCGGGCCATTTCAGGATCGGCAGAACCGCCATCTCAGCCCCGGGCCCGGTCGCGCTTCAGTTTCTGCATCTTGCGGGTGATCATCTGCCGCTTCATCGGCCCCAGATAATCGATGAAGAGCTTGCCGTTCAGGTGGTCGATCTCATGCTGAACACAGGTCGCCCAGAGCCCGTCGAAGGTTTCCCGATGCAGCTTGCCGTCACGGTCGATCCAGGTGACATCCACCACCTTGGGGCGGGTCACCTCGGCATATTGATCGGGGATCGACAGGCAGCCCTCGTCATAGGTGTTCATCTCGTCCGAGGAAGCGATGACCTCGGGGTTGAACATCACCAGCGGCCGCGGCGGCTCCCCCTCCTCGCGCACGCAGTCGAGCACGATCAGCCGATCCAGCACGCCGACCTGCGGCGCCGCAAGGCCGATGCCCGGCGCGTCATACATCGTTTCCAGCATGTCATCGGCAAGCTGGCGCAGGTCATCAGAGATATCCGCGACCGGCGCGCAGACTTTCTTCAGGCGCGGATCGGGGTGAATAAGGATCGGACGTTTCATGAGCCTGATGTAGGGGATGACGGTCGCCGCCGCAACGCCCCCCCTTGCACCCGGCGCCATTCCCGTTAGCTTCCGCCTCAGACAGACGGAGTTCCCCATGAATTTTGACGAGATTATCGACCGCCGCGGTACCGACTGTGCCAAATGGGACCGGATGGAAGCGATCTATGGCGTATCCCCCGACGAGGGCATTCCCATGTGGGTCGCCGATACCGACTTCAAGGCGCCCGAGGTCGTGCTGCAGAAGGTCGCGGACATGGTCGCCCACGGTGTCTTCGGCTATGTCGACTACAGCAAGGCCTATACCGACGCGATCCGCTGGTGGATGCAGACCCGGCATGACTGGGCGGTCGAGGCCGACTGGATCTTCACCACCACCGGTCTGGTCAATGCGGTGGGCATGTGCCTCGATGCCTATACCCAGCCGGACGACGAAATCCTGCTGTTCACCCCGGTCTATCACGCCTTTGCCAAGGTGATCCGTGCCGGTCACCGCAAGGTGGTCGAATGCCCGATGGTGAATGCCGAGGGACAGTACGAGCTGGACTTCGCCGCCTGGGATGCGCTGGTCACCGACAAGGCCCGGATGGTGGTCTTCTGCTCGCCGCACAATCCCGGCGGCCGGGTCTGGACCCGGGCAGAGCTGCAGGGGGTGATCGACTTCTGCAAGCGCCACGACCTGCTGCTGGTCTCCGATGAAATCCACCACGATCTGATCTATCCCGGGCAGAAGCATATCCCGATGGCAATGGTCGACCCCGACGCCAATGACCGGGTGATCATGCTGACGGCGCCGTCGAAGACCTTCAACGTCGCCGGCCTGCACACCGGCAATGTGATCATTCCCGATGCCGGCCTGCGCTCCCGCTTCGCCGACCGGATGAGCGCGCTGCACCTGTCGCCCAACTCGGTCGGGCAGGCGGTGGCAACGGCGGCCTATTCCCCCGAGGGGGCGGCCTGGGTCGATGCGCTGATGGAGTACCTCGACGGCAACCGGAAGATCTTCGACGCCGCGATCGCGGAGATTCCGGGGCTGAAATCCATGCCGCTGCAGGCGACGTTCCTCGCCTGGGTGGATTTCTCCGGCACCGGGATGAGCCGGGAGGAATTCACCGCCCGGGTGGAGAAAGACGCCAAGATCGCCGCCAACCACGGGCCGACCTTCGGCATCGGCGGTGAAAGCTTCCTGCGCTTCAACCTCGGCACCCAGCGCGCCCGGATCGAAGACGCCTGCGCCCGGCTGAAGGCCGCCTTCGCGGATCTGCAGTAAAGCAATATCAGCGCTCCGGGGCGATCAGTACCCGCCCCGGAGCGCCTGTGGCGTCCGATGTCAGGCTTATTCCGGCCGGGCCAGCAGCCCCACCGGGGCCTCCGGATCACGGCTGTAATCGGCCAGCGGCGCGGTCTCGCTCGCGGCGGTGCTGCGCTTGAACTCGAACCGCATCTCGCCCCCCTCTTCCTCCGCAGCCACGATCAGGCACTGATAGAGATGGCGGCTGCCCTCGTAGAGATCGACCAGCCCGCGCAGATGCGCCGCTTCCGCCGCATCGACGGAGAAACCGGTCTTCCACATCCGCAGCACCGGATAGAAACTGTCATCGGCCAGCACCCGCAAGCGGCTGGATTTCTTCAGCCCGGCCAGGCGAGCGGCGGCCAGCCCCTCGCGCAGTTCTTTCGACAGATAGGTGGTCATGCGGCGTCCCTCCCAAGGACAGATTTGCACCAACCCTGCGCCATCACAGAAAAAAATCAAGGCTTGCCCCGAAAAGCGGCAGATTTCCCCCGCCGCTGTGACCCGCCGGGCGCGCCCCTGCCTGTGCAGGGATGCAGGCGTGTTGCGCGCCTGTCGCCCTGTGAGACCCGGGGCAGAGCGTCTAGATCTCGGCAAACAGCCAAGGGAGACAGCTATGGGTATGCTGGTCGACGGCATCTGGCAGGATGTCTGGTACGATACGAAGTCCACCGGCGGGCGGTTCGAACGCTCGAACGCGGCCTTCCGCAACTGGATCACCCCCGACGGCCGCGCCGGCCTGACCGGACGCGACGGCTTTGCCGCCGAATCGGGGCGCTATCACCTCTACGTCAGCCTCGCCTGCCCCTGGGCGCACCGAACGCTGATCTTTCGCAAGCTGAAGGGGCTGGAAGATCACATCTCCATCTCGGTGGTGCATCCCGAGATGCTGGATCAGGGCTGGAGCTTTCTGACCGACGATCACGGTGCCACCGGCGACGGGCTTTACGGGCTCGACTATGCGCATCAGATCTATACCCGCGCCAAGTCCGACTACAGCGGCCGGGTGACGGTGCCGATTCTCTGGGACAAGCAGCGGCAGACCATCGTCTCCAACGAAAGCTCCGAGATCATCCGGATGTTCAATTCCGCCTTCGACGGGGTCACCGGCAACACCGCCGATTTCTGGCCCGAAGCGCTGCGCGACCGGATCGAGGCGGTCAACGCCCGCATCTACGACACCGTCAACAACGGCGTCTACAAATGCGGCTTCGCCACCTCGCAGGCCGCCTATGACGCCGCCGAGGCACCGCTGTTCGACACTCTCGACTGGCTGGAGGGGCATCTGGCGCAGAACCGTTACCTGCTGGGCGACAGCCTGACCGAGGCCGACTGGCGGCTGTTCACCACGCTGGTGCGCTTCGATCTGGTCTACAACCACCACTTCAAATGCAGCCGGGCGCGGATCGCCGATTACCCCAATCTCTGGGCCTATACCCGCGCGCTCTATCAGGTGCCCGGCGTGGCCGAGACCGTGGGGGTGGAGCATATCGTGCGCCACTATTACTACAGCCATCCGACGATCAATCCGAACCGGATCGTGCCGATGCTGACGACGCCGGATTTCGCCGCCCCGCACGGGCGGGGCTGAACCGGCGCGGCGCAGGTGGCGGGCCGGTCGCGGTCAGCGCACCCCGCCGTAATGCGCCACCATGGCGGCCAGATCCTCGGGTGCGGTGCTGCTTTGCACATAAGCGCAGGCATTGGCGCTGTGGTTGAAGATCGAGCCGTCGGAAAACACCGAGGTATCGGTGACGAAGATCACCCGCGCCTGCGGCCGGCGGAAACTGGCGAAATCGGCCACCGCCAGCGCGCTGCCGTCCCCCAGCATCAGATCCAGCACGATGATATCGAAGGCGATGCTTTGCAGTTCGAGGATCGCGGCCTCCTGCGTCCGGGCCAGCCGCACCTCTCCACCCTGCTGTCGCAGGTGATCGGCCCAAAGCGCCCCGAGTTGGGGATTTTCCTCGACGATCAGTGTCTTCATCACCTCACTCGCCCCGAAGACCCCTAAAAAGATAACAAAATTTAACTCACTCTCCAAGCAAGCGTTCCCCCGCCCAGGGCCGCCGGCTTGTGTCCGGGCGGCAAATCCGCTTCAAGCGGGCCGACCCCGACCGCGACGACAGGAACCCCGATGTCCCCTTGCGCCGATACGCCCGCCGACCTCGGCAAGACCCGCGACCACGGCGGCGGGATCGACGCCGCGATCGCCCGCTGGGGCGGCACCCGGGCCGACTGGCTCGATCTCTCCACCGGGATCAACCCGCAACCTTATCCGCTGCCCGATCTTGTGCCGGAGGACTGGACCGCCCTGCCCGACCGCGCCGCCTTCGCCGCGCTGGACCAGGCGGCACGGCGGCTCTGGCAGGTGCCGGCTGCGGCGGGGATCCTCGCCGCGCCCGGCGCCTCCGCCCTGATCGCGCGGATCCCGGCGCTGGCCCCGCCCGGGCGGGTGCGGATCGACGCGCCCACCTATAACGAACATGCCGCCGCCTTTGCCGCGCAGGGCTGGCAGGTGACCGATCGCGCCCCGGCAGAGGCGCGGGTGCTGGTCCATCCCAACAACCCCGACGGGCGGCTGTGGCAAGCCGCGGACGCCGATGCACCGCTGAGCGTGATCGATGAGAGCTTCTGTGACGTCTGCCCGCAGCAGAGCCTGATCCAGCTTGCCGCCCAGCCGGGGCGGGTGGTGCTGAAGAGCTTCGGCAAATTCTGGGGGCTGGCGGGCCTCAGGCTGGGCTTTGCCATCGGCCGGCCCGAAACCCTCGCGCCGCTGCGCGACCTGATCGGCCCCTGGGCGGTCTCTGGCCCGGCGCTGCGGATCGGCGCCCGGGCGCTGGCCGATACTGCCTGGGCCGGAACCACCCGAACGCGGCTGGCACAGGACGCCAGACGTCTGGATGCGCTGATGACCGCGCGCGGCGCGGAGATCGCCGGCGGCACCGATCTCTTCCGGCTCTATACCGTGGATGCGGCGAGGCGCTGGCAGGCGTGGCTGGCCGAGGCGCATATCTGGAGCCGGATTTTCCCCTATTCCGACCACTATCTGCGACTGGGCCTGCCCCCCGCCGCAGGCTGGGCGCGGCTGGAGGCGGCGCTGTGAGCACGGCGGCGATCCTGGCGGCGGCGATGCTTCTGGATGCGGTGTTCGGCGAACCGCAATGGCTTTGGGCACGGCTGCCGCACCCGGCGGTGCTGATGGGCCGGGCGGTCTCCCTGCTCGACCAGCTGCTGAACCGCGGCGGCGCCCGGATGATCAAGGGGGCGCTCGGCGCCGCGATTCTCGCATTGGCTGCCCTGTCGCTGGGCGAGGCGCTCAGCCGGCTGGGCTGGATCGTCGAGCTGCTCTGCGCCGCGGTGCTGCTGGCGCAGCGTTCGCTCGCCGATCATGTCCGCGCGGTGGCACAGGGGCTGCGTCAGGGCCTCCCGGAGGGCCGCAGCATGGTCGCCCGCATCGTCAGCCGCGACACCCGGCAGATGAGCGAGGCAGAGGTCGCCCGCGCCGCCATCGAGAGCGCCGCCGAAAACCTCTCCGACGGGGTGATCGCGCCGGCCTTCTGGTTCCTGATCCTCGGGCTGCCGGGGCTGATGCTCTATAAGGCGATCAACACCGCCGACAGCATGATCGGCTATCGCACCCCGCGTTACGAGCAATTCGGCAAGGCCGCCGCCCGCGCCGACGATCTGCTGAACCTGATCCCCGCCCGGCTGACCGGGCTGATCATCGCCGCGCTGACCGGATTGCTGCCCCGCTGGGGCGAGATCGTCACGGACGCCCGCCGCCACAAATCCCCCAACGCCGGCTGGCCCGAGGCCGCCACCGCCCGCGCCCTGGACGTGGCCCTGGCCGGTCCGCGCAGCTATGACGGAGAACTGCGCGATCTGCCCTGGGTCAATGGCACCGGGCGCCGGCTGATCGGCCCGGCACAGATCGACATGGTGGTGCGGCTGCTGTGGCGGGTCTGGCTGGTGGCGCTGGGGCTGATCCTGGCCTGGGCGCTGGTGTTACCGCTATTTTGAATTATATTCGCTCATGTGTACCCGAGGATATTGATTTCATGCGTCTTTTTGCCGGGCTCCTGACCCTTTGCCTCAGCTCCTCCGCCGCGATGGCCGACTGCGGCGGCTCTTTTTCCAGCTTTGTCGACGGCCTGAAGGCCGAGGCCCGGTCGCAGGGCCATGACCGCGCCACCGTCGATACGTTTTTCCGCGGCGTCCGCCAGGACCCGGCGGTGCTGAAGGCGGATCGCGCCCAGGGGGTGTTCCAGAAACCCTTCATCGAGTTCTCCCGCCGGCTGATCTCCAAGAACCGGCTGGACAAGGGCCGGGCGATGGCGCGCCAGTACGATGCCACCTTCAGGCGGATCGAGCGCGACTATGGCGTGTCGCGCGGGGTATTGCTGGCCTTCTGGGCCTTCGAAACCGATTACGGCGGCTTCCAGGGCGATTTCAACACGCTGAACGCGCTGACCACGCTGGCGCATGACTGCCGCCGGCCCGAGCTGTTCCGGCCGCAGATCTTCGCCGCGCTGACCCTGTATGAGCATGGCGATTTCGACCCTCAGCGCACCACCGGCGCCTGGGCCGGGGAAATCGGCATGGTGCAGATGCTGCCGCGCGATATCCTGATCAACGGGGTCGATGGCGATGGCGACGGCCATGTGCGGCTGAAGAGCTCCGCCCCCGATGCGCTGATGTCGGGCGCCAAGATGCTGTCGCATCTGGGCTGGCGCGCCGGGGACCCCTGGCTGCAGGAGGTGACGGTGCCCGCCGATCTGGACTGGTCGCTGACCGGCCCGGGCCAGAGCCTGAGCGTGTCCGACTGGGCCCGGCGTGGCGTGCGCGCGCGGGAGGACAAGCTGGCCGCAGGCAGCCTGCCCGCCTCTATCATCCTGCCACAGGGGCGCAAGGGGCCGGCCTTCATCGCCTATCCCAACTTCAACGTCTATTTCGAGTGGAACCAGAGCTTTACCTATGTGCTGACGGCAGCCTATTTCGCCAACCGGCTGGAGGGCGCGGCGATCTACGACGCCGGCAGCCCGGAACCGGGGCTGAACGGGCCGCAGATGAAGGAGCTGCAGCGCAAACTGGCCGCCCACGGCCATGATGTCGGCAAGATCGATGGCATCCTCGGGGCCGGCACCCGCGCCGCCGTGCAGAGCGAACAGAAGCGGCTGGGCTTGCCGGCCGATGCATGGCCCACGGTGGCGCTGCTGAACCGGCTGTAACCTCCGCCTTTCGGGCCGGGGTGGCGCGTCCCGGCGGATTGCGCCCGAAACCGGTGAGGGCTCCTCAAGCCCTGGGCCGGCAGGTCATTTTCCCAGGCCCAATTCGAACCGGAACGGCAGCCGCCCCTCGCTGTCGCGCACCAACATGCGCATCTGCCCGTCTTTCAGGTAGACGGCACAATCCCTGTAGCCCTCGCCCAGGTCGACACAAATCTTGCCGCCGGGCTGGACACTGAAGCGGCCGAAATCGCGCCATCCGCCGGCATCGATGACGTCGGCCTCAAAGCCGCGGCGCACCGACCCGTCCGGCGCCAGGAACGGCTGACTGGGATCGTAGAACCGCATCGGCGCGTCCTGATGCAATGTGCCCGGCCAGTCGCCCTGCCCGAAAACGCCCCACTCCTGCGCGGCAAGCACCGCAGGTAACAGACAGAGACTCAGCGCAAGCAGAGGGGTGTTCATAATGTCCCAGTTTGCCACAGAGACCGCGCCCCATGCAAATCCAGACGCGAAAAAACCCCATCAGGCAACGAGTTGTTCGGCCTTTTTCAGATCGACGGAGACCAGCTGGCTGACCCCCTGTTCCTGCATGGTCACGCCGAACAGCCGGTCCATCCGGCTCATCGTCACGGCGTGGTGGGTGATGATCAGGAACCGGGTTTCGGTGCGGCGGCACATCTCGTCCAGCAGGTCGCAAAAACGGGTGACATTGGCATCGTCGAGCGGGGCGTCGACCTCGTCCAGCACACAGATCGGCGCCGGGTTGGCCAGGAACACCGCGAAGATCAGCGCCAGCGCCGTCAGCGTCTGTTCGCCGCCCGACAGCAGCGACAGCGTCGACAGCTTCTTGCCCGGCGGCTGGCACATGATCTCCAGCCCGGCTTCAAGCGGGTCTTCGCTCTCGACCATGACCAGATTGGCCTCGCCACCGCCAAAGAGATGGGTGAAGAGCAGCGCGAAGTTGCTGTTGACCTGCTCGAACGCCGTCAGCAGCCGTTCCCGGCCCTCGCGGTTCAGCCCGGCGATACCGCCGCGCAGCGCCTTGATCGCCTCTTCCAGATCGGTCTTTTCACTGCTCAGCGTATCGAATTCTTCCTGCACCTCCCGGGCGTCTTCCTCGGCCCGCAGGTTGACCGCGCCGAGCGCCTCGCGCTGGCGCTTGAAGCGGTTCACATCCGCCTCCAATACGTCGGAGCCCGGCATCTCCTCCGGCACGACATCGAGACTGCTCAACAGCTGGTCCGGCGTCTGTTCCAGATCCTCGCTGATCCGCTCGACGGCGGCGTGAACGGTCTCGCGGGCGGCCTCGGTGCGGGCCTCGGCGGCGGCGCGGGCCTCCCGCGCGTCAGAGGCATGGCGTTCGGCGTCGCGTTCGGTCTGGATGGCCGCGCGCTGGCGGGCCTCGCCGGCGGCGAGCAGATCGGAGGCCTGCTGGCGCCGGTCCTCGGCCTTCTCGGTCTGCTCCGCCAGCTCCTCGCGGCGGTCGGCGATCTGTTCGGGCACGGCCCGCGCCTCGAACAGCTCCTCTTCCGAGCCTTCCTTGCGCTCGACCAGCTCCGCAATCCGCCGTTCCGCGGTTTCCAGGCGGTGGCGCCAGCCGCTCAGTTCCTTGGTCACTTCCTGCGACCGGCGGGTGCGGGCTTCGCCCTCACGACGCAATTCGTCATGCGCGGAGCGTCGGGTCAGCATGGTGATCCGCGCTGCCTCCACCGTCTGGCGGATTGCCTCCACCTGTGCCCGGGCGGTGTCCAGATCGCCCAGATCGGCCAGCCCGGCCTCGGCCTCGCGCAGACGGCTGCGGGCGGCCATCGCCTCTTCCTTATGGCGGGTCACCGCCAGCCCGAGGTTTTCCAGCTTGCCGCGCGACAGGTTGCGGTCGGCCTCTGCCCGGCTCAGCGCCCGGGCAGCGTCGGCGACGCGCTGATCGGCGGTGCGGCGGGCGGCGCGGGCGGCCTTGTCGGCTTCGGTCACCTCGGCCAGCTTGCGGCTCAGCGCCTCATGCGCGGCGCGGGCGCCATCGGCCCGGGCGGTGACCTGTTCCAGCTCCTGTTTCAGCGCTTCCAGCCGGTTCAGCTGTTCCAGCCGCAGCGCCGCGGCGGAAGGCGCATCTTCGGCCCAGGCGCGGAACCCGTCCCAGCGCCAGAGATCGCCTTCGAGAGTCACCAGCCGTTGCCCCGGTTTCAGCAGCGGCTGCAGCCGGCCGGCCTCATCCGCCTCGATCACGCCGATCTGGCCGATCCGGCGCGCCAGAACCTCCGGCACGGTGACATAATTCGACAGGGCGACCACACCTTCGGGCAGCGGCTGCGGCGCCGGATAACCCGGCAGCGGGCTCCAGCCCGAAGGGCCGTCGGCCTCCACCACGGGCGCGCGCAGATCGTCGGCCAGCGCCGCCCCCAGCGCCTTTTCATAGCCCGGCTGCACCCGCAGCAGATCGAGCAGCTGACCGCCCTCGGCGGTGTCGCGGGCGACCAGCTTGGCCAGCGCTGCGGTCTCGGCGCGTAGCGCGCCGGCCTCGCCCTCCGCCTCGGAGCGCTGCGCCCGCGCCTCGGCCTCGCGGGCCTGGGTCTCGCCACGCAGTTCCTCGGCGGCGGTCAGCGCCTCTTCGGCGGCCTCGGCGGCCTCGCGCGCCTCTTCCTCGGCCTCGCGGGCGGCTTCAAACGCCTCTTCGGCCTGGTCCACTGCCGCCTCGGCTGCTTCGACCGCCTCGGTCGCGCGGGCCTCTTCGGCCTCCGACCGGGCGAGGGTCTTGCGGTTGTCCTCCAACAGGCGCTGCGCCGACTGGTGGCGCGCCGCCAGCCGGGCGACATCCTCGGTCTCCTGCGACAGATGCTCTTCGCGCTCTTGCAGGACCGAGGCCGCCTCATGCGCCAGCTCGGCAGCTTCCGCCAGCTTGTCGGCCTGCCCTTCGCTGGCCTTGGCCAGTTCGCGGGCTTCCCATTCCAGCCGTTCGATGGTCTCGCCGGCATCGCGGTTCAGACCGCTTTCCCGGTCGATATCGCGGGCCAGCTGTTCGATCCGCGCACTCAGCGTCTCGATGGTCTTGCGGGCGCGGGCCTCCTCGTCGGCGAGGGTTTCGCGCTCCACCTGCAACCGCTGCAGCACGGCGCTGGCGATCGCCTCCTCCTCGCGCAGGGGGGGCATCGCCTCATCCGCCTCGGCCCGGGCGCGGGTGGCCTGGGTGGCGGCGGCCTCGGCACGGGCGGCCTCGGTCACCCTCTCGCGCAGCACAGCCTCGGCCGCCAGCCGGGCCTCATCCGCCTCGCGCCAGCGCCGATAGAGCAGCATCCCCTCCGCCAGCCGGAGCTGGGTGCCGATCTCGCGATAGCGTGCCGCCTGCCGGGCCTGGCGCGCCAGTTGCCCCAGCTGGCCGCCCAGCTGCTCCAGAACGTCGTCGACCCGGGTCAGGTTGGTCTCGGTGCCGCGCAGCTTCAGCTCGGCCTCATGCCGGCGCTGATAAAGCCCGGAAATCCCCGCCGCCTCTTCCAGGATCCGCCGCCGCGCGGTGGGCTTGGCGTTGATCAGCTCGGAAATCTGCCCCTGCCGCACCAGCGAGGGCGAGTGCGCCCCCGTAGAAGCATCGGCGAACAGCATCTGCACATCGCGGGCGCGCACGTCCTTGCTGTTGGCCTTATAGGCAGAACCGACATCGCGGGTGATCCGCCGCACGATCTCAAGCGAATCGGCGTCGTTGAATCCCGCCGGCGCCAGCCGGTCGGCGTTGTCGATGATCAGCGCCACTTCGGCGAAGTTGCGCGCGGGGCGCGAAGAGGCCCCGGCGAAGATCACGTCCTCCATGCCGGAGCCGCGCATCGCCTTGGCCCGGGTCTCCCCCATCACCCAGCGCAGCGCCTCCAGCAGATTCGACTTGCCGCAGCCGTTCGGCCCCACCACCCCGGTCAGCCCTTCGGCGATGATCAGGTCGGTCGGATCGACAAAGCTTTTGAAGCCGGTCAGTTTGAGGCGGGTAAAGCGCAAGGGGCGACCATCGTGATTCCTGTTGAACCTGAAATTTGCGCTCTCTGGCCGATCAGAGTCAACCGCCCGCCCCCTGCATCTGGCAGAGAGACGCCGGTTATCCCCAATATATTGGGGCGTCTACGCGGACTTCCCGACACGAGCCATCCAGCTAGACCGGCCCCTTCGGATCGCAGCGATAGGCCGGGGGCGCCGCGGCCGTCGCCACCGTCGCTGCCGCCAGCCGGTGGCAGGACATCACCACGCCGGGCGGCTTGCCGGCGCAGGACAGTTTGGCCACGACCACCGCCTGATCGCCCCGCACCTTGGTCACCTTGCAGCCGCTGACCAGCATCATCGCCAGTGCCGCGCGGGTACGCACCGGCTCAAACCGCGGCGCGAATTCACGGTTGATACGGATCGCCTCTGCGGTCTTTTCGCCGAGTCGGACATCGAAGACGCTGCCATTCACCGCGATCCGCGTCGCCGGTTTCCCCCGATAGGGGAGCGAGGGCGTGTTGCACGCCGCCAGCATCGCCAGACCGAGGATCGCCATCAGATATCGCATGGTGAAAAGGCTGCCAGAGCAAGGTTAACAGATGGCTAAGCCCGGCCCGCCGCCATCCGCCGCCGGTCAAGGTCGCCGGTCAAGGTGGCTTGAGCCGTGGCGGGCGCCCCCCTATAACCGCAGGACCCCAGGTCCGGAGCCCACATGCCGTTCCACAAAGTCCAGCCCGAAAAGCTGTCCGCTGCCGTTGTCCGCCAGATCGAGGAACTGATCCTGCGCGGCGTTCTCCGCCCGGGCGAGCGGCTGCCCTCGGAACGCGATCTGGCCATCCGGCTCGGTGTCTCGCGCCCGTCGTTGCGCGACGCCATTGCCGAGCTGCAGCAGGACGGGTTGCTGACCACCCGCGCCGGCGCCGGCATCTTCGTCGCAGAAGTGCTGAATTCCGCCTTTTCCCCGGCGCTGATCCGGCTTTTCGCCCGGCACGACGAAGCGGTCTTCGACTACCTCTCCTTTCGCCGTGACATGGAGGGGCTCGCTGCCGAACGGGCCGCCCGGCTCGGCTCGGACAGTGATCTGAAGGTGATCCAGACCCTGTTCGACCGGATGGAAGCCGCACCGCCCGGCGGCGACAGCGCCGCCGAGCTCGACAGCCAATTCCATTCCGCCATCATCGATGCCAGCCACAATGTGGTGATGCTGCACATGATGCGGGCGATGTACGATCTGCTGCGGCAAGGGGTCTTCTACAACCGCAAGGTGATGTTTCAGCAGCGCACCTCCCGCGCGGCGCTGCTGGACCAGCACCGGGCGATCAACGCGGCGCTGCAGGCCCGTGACCCTGCCGCCGCCCGCGCTGCGGTGGAGGCGCATCTGGACTATGTCCGCGCCGCGCTGGAAGATCAGCGCCGGGCGGAGCGGAACGAGACCGTCGCGCGTCAGCGGCTCGAACACGAGAACAGCAAGGGCTGACACGCCTCGCTGCGTCGCGCTCCGACTGACGCTATCCGGCGGCAAGACCGCCCGGACGCCCCTGCCGCCCGACACCAGCCGCAAAAAGAAAAACCCGGCACGATGGCCGGGTTTTCTGATGATCTGTCGCGGAGCGCCGGGCTCAGTGCAGCTTGGCGTCCACCTCGGCGATGGCCTCGTCGATCAGCTTGTTCGCCTCAGCGGCGGACATCTGCTTGGCGATCACCTCATTGGCGGCCGACACGGCGATGACCACGGCCTGATCGCGCACCTCTTTGACGGCGGCGGCTTCGGCAGAGGCGATCTGCTCCTGCGCGGCGGTCAGACGGCGGGCGATGGATTTCTCCAGATCGAGCTTCGCCTGCTCGGCCGCTGCGGTGGCATCGGTACGGGCGTTGGCGACGATGCGCTCGGCCTGTTCCTGCACTTCCTTCTGCTTGCGCTCGTAAGAGGCCAGCAGGGTCTGGGCTTCTTCCCGCAGAGCGCGGGCTTCGTCCAGCTCGGACTTGATCCCTTCGGCCCGCTTGTCCAGCAGGCCGCCGATCATGCCGGGCACCTTGAAGTAGGCCAGAATCGCCAGGAAGACGATGAAGGCCAGCAGCACCACGAAGTTGGTGTTGTGCAGCGAGAAGAACGGGCCGCTGGCGGCCAGCGCCGGGCTGGTGCCTGCCAGCATCAGGATCAGAGCGGAAAGACTGCGCATTCCCTTATCCTTTCATCCGGTCTGCGATTGCACCGGCAACCGCGGCGTCGTCGGCCTGGAAACCCAGGGCGCCGACGATCTCGGCTGTGGTGTCCTTGGCGACGGTCTGGATGCTTTCCAGCGCGCCGGCGCGAATTTCTGCGATGGCCTTTTCCGATTCCGCGGTCTTGGCGGCGATCTCGGCGTCGGCCTTGGCGATGGCGTCATCCAGGTCGGCCTGGATTTCCGCACGGGCCTCGGCGGCGATCCGCTGCGCTTCGCTGCGGGCGTCGGCCAGGGCCTGGTTATACGCTTCCTCGGCCTCGACGGCCTTGGCTTTCAGGTCTTCGGCCGCAGCCAGGTCGTTGGTGATCGTCCCGGTCCGTTCGGCCAGAATGCCGCCGATCCGCGGCAGTGCAACCCGCGACAGGACAAGGTAGATCACGACAAGCGTGACCGCCAGCCAGAACACCTGGTTCGGAAAGGTCGAGAAATCCAGCTGCGGCATGCCGACACCGCCTTGGGCGGCACCATGGGCCATGTCAGCAGCGGCCTGACCTGCGTCGTGTGTCTCAGTTGCCATGTCGTCCTCCTTGGGAACTTAACCTACATCGGGCAGCGCAGCGCCGGTTGCGCGCGCCGCCCGACCGTAAGGATCGTATGTTCCGAAGTCGGTTTAGACGGCGAACATCAGCAGCAGGGCAACCAGGAACGAGAAGATGCCCAGAGCTTCTGCAAATGCGATACCGATGAACAGGGTCGCGGTCTGCGAGGCAGCCGCCGAGGGGTTGCGCAGAGCGCCGGCCAGGAAGTTGGCAGCCACGTTGCCAACACCCAGAGCTGCGATGCCAGTGCCCATGCCAGCCAGGCCAGCGCCGATGTGTGCGAGTTCGCCTTCCATTTGATATCTCCTTACGATGGAAAGTGGATAAGTCTGTTGAGATGCGGGTCTGAGTTGCGGGTCAGCCGTCAGTGCGAGGGATGCAGCGCATCCTTGAGGTACACGCAGGTCAGAATTGTGAACACATAGGCCTGAACGAAGGCCACCAGCAGTTCCAGCCCGTACATGGCCGTGATCGCCAGGATCGACACCGGGCTGACGATGGTCAGGGCGGCGAAGCCGGCGAAGACCTTCATCACCGCGTGACCGGCCATCAGGTTGCCGGCAAGACGAATGGAGTGGCTGACGGGACGGACGAAGTAGGAAATCAGCTCGATCACGGCGAGGATGGGGCGCAGGGCCAGCGGCGCGCTCGACACCCAGAAGAGACCGAGGAAGGAGGCGCCGTTCTTGACGAAGCCCACGATGGTCACGGTGAGGAAGACCAGCAGCGCCAGCACCACGGTGACGGCAAAATGCGAGGTCAGGGTGAAGGACATCGGCACCAGGCCCAGGAAGTTGGCGGTCACGATGAACATGAACAGCGTCATCACGTAGGGGAAGAACTTCAGCCCTTCCTTGCCGCAGATGTCTTCCAGCATCTTGTGGATGAAGCCGTAGGTCATCTCGGCCATCGACTGCATCCGGGTCGGCACGATGGCACGGCGCGAGGAGCCCATGACCAGCAGACCGACGATCACCAGGATCGAAATCGCCATCCACAGAGTCACGTTGGTGGGGGTGTACCAGGAAATCGTGTCGCCCCCGAACAGCGGCTTCACGATGAACTGATCCATCGGGTGGAATACCAGACCGCCCGTTTCGGCGGCGTGCTCTGCACCATGCGCTTCGGTTGCCACGTTCAGTCCCTCTCGTCCTCTCGCGCGGGCTCGTCAACCCGGGTCTCTTGTGCGGCCTGATCGGCCTCAATCTGTGCCTGGATCTCCTTGGCGCTGCGCAGCATCGTCTTCACGCCCGCAACGAGACCCAGCAATGTGAACAGCACCAGCAGGATCGGGATGGTCCCGAACAGGCTATCCAGCCCGTAGCCGATGCTGAAGCCGATCCCGAGACCGGCAACAAGTTCGATCACCATCCGCCAGGCAAGGTTCGCCTGGGAATAATGCTCGTCAACGCGGGGTTTCGGCTCCTGTGCCTTTCTGGCCTCTGCGAGCCGGGCCTCAAGCCGCGCCAGGCGCTGCTTTTGGTCGTCTTCGGTCACCGATGGTCCCCACGCTGTCGTCGGGGATGGTGCTAAGGGCTGGGGGGCATAGAGTCAATCACCAGATTGCAATCGCCGAGAAAGGCGTAACCAATTGTTATATTGTGTATTTTTTTCACATAAGAAGACCGGGACGCGGCGCGGCAGCACGGCCTCTGGCGCGAAACCGGGGGAAAGGGCATATTCAACCGAAAGGTTGACGATTGCCGGCAGCCGCAGCTAGGGGGCCCCATGGCCGATCCGCTCGATACCGTCTTTGCCGCCCTGGCCGACCCGACCCGTCGGGCGATCCTGGCCATGTTGCTGGAGGACGACATGGCGGTGACCGATGTGGCGGAGCCCTTCGAGATGTCGCTGGCGGCGATTTCCAAGCATCTGACCATCCTCAGCCGCGCCGGGCTGATCAGCCAGGAACGGCGCGGCCGGGTCAAATGGTGCAAGCTGGAACCCGACGCGCTGCGCGCCGCCAGCGTCTGGATGCAGGGCTTCGGCCAGTTCGAACCGGTGAACCTGGACGCCTTCGAGCGGTTCCTGGAGGTCGAGTTGAAGGAAGACGCGGAAAGCGGCGCCTAGCCGTCCTGCTCCAGCAGCAGGACCAACGCCACCACCGTCAACACGATGCCCACCAGCACCAACCCGGAGGGGGCGCCGTGGCCCAGAGCGATCTCCCACAGGATCACCCAGCTGGGGGTAAGATAGGTATAGGCCATCACCTTGGCCGCCGGCAGCCTGAGAGTTGCGAACTGCAGCAGAACGAAGGTGGCCGCGCTGGCGAAGATCGCCAGATAGAACAGCCCGATCCAGACGATCGGCGGCAGCGCCGCCCAGTCGGTGGCACGGATATCGGACCACCCGTAAAGCGTCAGCAGCAGAAAGCCCGCCAGCAGCATGCCGAAGGTGAAAATCACCGCCGGCTCGCCCCGGTTCAGCCGGCGCACCATCGGCGTATAGGCGGCATGGGCGATACAGCCGAGAAAATAGACCGCCTCGCCCTTGCCGATGTGAAAGGCCCGGGCGGTTTGCCAGTCGCCGTCGAAGATGACCCAGAGCGCACCGGCCGCGCCGATCGCCAGCGCCAGCGCCATCCGCGGGCTGGTCACCTGCCGCAGCAGCCACCAGCCGAACAGGCCAGTCAGGATCGGGGTCAGGGTGAAGACGGCGGCGGCGCTGACCGGAGCCGCGGTTTTCAGCCCCTCGAACATCAGCACGAAATAGGCGGCGAAGAGACCGCCCAGCACCAGATAGCGCCAAGGCGCGACAAAGGCCTGGCGCCGCATCTTGCCGGTGGCGGTGGCCAGCAAGCCGATCACCACCGCGGCGATGGCAAAGCGGGCCGCGTTGATCGCCGCCGGGGCAATCTGGTTGGCCACCTGCGCGCCGAGCGAGAAGGACCCCGCCACCAGCGCCGAAAAGCTCAGCATCGCCAGATGTCCCTGTACCCGCGGGCTCAGCCGCGGCGCCGGGCGTTCGGCCGCGCCGTTCATGCGCCGGCAGACCAGCTCTGGGCGCGGTCCTTGAGAAAGCGCAGGAAGCTCTGCACCTTGTTGGTGCGATGCAGGTCGACATGGGTCACCAGCCAGAGCGCGCCGGACCAGTCCGGCTGCGGCGGCATCAGCTGCACCAGCTCCGGGTGACGCTCGGCCTCCCAGACCGCCATGAAGCCGATGCCGGCGCCGGCCAGGATGGCCTGTTCCATCGCCTCGCCGCCATTGCAGCGGAAGGTCACCTGTTCCTGCGGGATATGGGCCTGCAGCCATTTGCTGAAAGGTGCGCGGGTGTCGGGATCGTCGTCGCCGACGAAGCGGTGCCGGGCGAAATCCTCCTCCCGCTCCGGCCGGCCATGCGCCGCGACATAGCTCTGCGCCGCATAGAGCGCGACCGGCATGTCCGAGAACCGCTGCACCACATTGTCGGGCTGATCGGGGGCGGAACCGGCGCGCACCGCCACATGCGCCTCACCGTATTCCAGGCGGAACAACCGCTCCCCGGTCAGGAAACGCACGATCAGCCCGGGGTGCAGGGCCTGGAACTCTGCCAGCACCGGCACCAGCATCGGCGACAGCGACGCCAGCGAGGTGACCACCAGCTCTCCGGTCACCTCGTCGCCCTGGCCTTTCAGCCGGCCGACCAGCTGGCTGAACTGATCGTCGGTGGCCTGCGCCACCCGCAGCAGATCCTGCCCCGCCTCGGTCGCGGTGTAACCGCGGGCATGGCGCTGGAAAAGCTTGACGCCCAGCCGGGTTTCCAGCGCGTCTATATGGCGGATCACGGTGGCATGATGCACGCCCAGCACCTCGGCGGCGCCGCTGACGGTGCCCATGCGCGCCACCTGATAGGCGGTGCGGATCTCATCCCAATTGTCGAGCTTCATATGTGCACCACATCACACTTCATGTGTAATCTCTTCAATTGTGTTCATTGGCGCAAGGCCTAATTCTGGTGGCAGAGGTAACACACTTTCCAGACCGGAGTCACATCCATGACCAAGATCCTTCGCATCGACAGCTCTATCAAGGGCGACGCATCCGTCTCGCACAAGCTGCTGGACCGCACCCTGGCCCGCCTGACCGCCGCCCATCCGGGCGCCGAGGTGGCCTCCCGCGATCTCTCCGCCGGCATCCCCGCTATCGACGGTGCCTGGATCGGCGCCATCTTCACCCCGGCCGCCGACCGCGACGCCGGTCAGGCCGAAATCGCCGCCTTCTCGGATACGCTGCTGGCCGAGGTCCGCGCCGCCGACACCCTGCTGATCGCGCTGCCCGTCTATAACTTCGGCGTCCCGGCGCAACTGAAGGCCTGGTTCGATCACCTCGGCCGCAACGGCGAAACCTTCCGCTATACCGAAGCCGGCCCCGAAGGCCTGCTGAAAGGCAAGCGCGCCTTCGTGGTCTTCACCTCAGACGGCACCCAGTTCGGCTCCGAGATCGACTTCGCCTCGGGCTGGGTCAAACAGATGCTGGGCTTCTTCGGCATCACCGACGTGCAGTTCGTCCATGCCGACCAGCTGGTGTTCGACGCCGAGGCGACGCTGAAAGCCGCCGAAGCCCAGATCGACGCCCTGGCCGTCTGAACATCGCCATCCGAACATGGCCCCTAACCGGGGCCAAAGGGCGGTTCTCACGCCACCACTCGACCGCCCGTCGCGGCGCGCCTCCTCACCGGGCGCGCCGCATCTGTTTCCAGCCCATGGCCGGCGCCCCCCCTGCGCTGCGGGCCACGGGGCGCCTTCCGCGGGCCTGCCAGCTTGACTCAGCGGCGCAAACCGCGTAACCGCTGCCCAAATCCGGAAGCCGACAGCCTTCCGGTCCCGGCGCCCGTGTCGGGATCGCCCCCCACCAGCGAGTTTCGCCCGTGGGGGCAAAAGCGTTTGCAAATCTCTCTGACGCGGCCCGGAGCGTTTGAGAATTGAACCGTCTCTTCCTACCTTGGGGGCGACACATGGAAACCGGCGAAGGAGGCCGAAGGCATGTTTGAAAATCTATCCGAACGCCTCTCCGGCGTCTTCGACCGGCTGACCAAGCAGGGCGCGCTGTCCGAAGAGGATGTGAAAACCGCCCTGCGCGAAGTCCGTGTCGCCCTGCTGGAAGCCGACGTATCGCTGCCGGTGGCGCGCGATTTCGTCAAGACGGTGCAGGATCAGGCCACCGGCCAGGCGGTGACCAAATCGGTCACCCCGGGCCAGCAGGTGGTCAAGATCGTCCATGACGCGCTCGTCGACGTGCTGCGCGGCGAGGGTGAAGCCGGCGCGCTGAAGATCGACACGCCGCCGGCGCCGATCCTGATGGTGGGCCTGCAGGGTTCGGGCAAGACCACCACCACCGCCAAGCTGGCCAAGCGCCTGAAGGAGCGGGATGGCAAGCGGGTGCTGATGGCCTCGCTCGACACCAACCGCCCGGCGGCCATGGAGCAGCTGCAGATCCTCGGCGCCCAGATCGGCGTCGACACCCTGCCGATCGTCAAGGGCGAGGATCCGGTCGCCATCGCCAAACGCGCCAAGACCCAGGCGAGCCTTGGCGGCTATGACGTCTATATGCTCGACACCGCCGGTCGGCTGCATATCGATCAGGAGCTGATCCAGCAGGCCGCCGATGTGCGCGACGTCGTCAACCCGCGTGAGACCCTGCTGGTGGTCGACGGCCTGACCGGTCAGGACGCGGTGAACGTCGCCACCGAATTCGACGACAAGATCGGCGTCACCGGCGTGGTGCTGACCCGGATGGACGGCGACGGTCGCGGCGGTGCTGCCCTGTCGATGCGCGCGGTCACCGGCAAGCCGATCCGCTTCGTCGGCCTGGGCGAGAAGATGGACGCGCTGGAGACCTTCGAGCCTGATCGCATCGCCGGCCGTATCCTCGGCATGGGCGACATCGTGGCGCTGGTCGAGAAGGCGCAGGAAACCATCGAGGCCGAGCAGGCCGAGAAGATGATGCGCCGCATGGTCAAGGGTCAGTTCAACATGAACGACCTGAGGATGCAGCTTGAGCAGATGCTCAAGATGGGCGGCATGGAAGGCATGATGTCGATGATGCCCGGCATGGGCAAGATGGCCAAGCAGGTCGAGGAGGCCGGCTTCGACGACAAGGTGATCAAGCGGCAGATCGCGCTGATCCAGTCGATGACCAAGAAGGAACGTGCCAACCCGCAACTGCTGCAGGCCAGTCGCAAGAAACGCATTGCCGCCGGCGCCGGGATGGAGGTGGCCGACCTCAACAAGCTTCTGAAGATGCATCGCCAGATGAGCGACATGATGAAGAAGATCGGCAAGATGGGCAAAGGCAAGATGCTGAAACAGGCCATGAAGGGCATGTTCGGCAAGGGCGGCGGCCTGCCCGCCGGCATGGACCCGTCGCAGATGGACCCCAAGGCGCTGGAAGCGGCGGCCAAGCAGCTGGGCGGCAAGATGCCGGGCGGCATGCCCGGCGGCCTGCCGGGACTGGGCGGCGGCATGGGCCTGCCCCCGGGTCTGAGCGGATTCGGCAAGAAGAAGTAAGCGGCAATGGCAATGACGATCAACACCCAGGCTTTCGGCGCAATGGCGCCCGGCCCGCGCCGGACGGGGGGCACCGCGCCCGCCTCCGCCGGGACGGTTCCGGTGCGCCGTGGGCCGGGCTCTGATCGTCAGGCTTGGGCAAGCCTGCCCAAGTCCCCCGCCACCTCGGTCACGACCGGGGCGCGCCCGAGCCTTGGCAAGGAGAGTGGCGCATGACCTCTTTCCTCATCCCCACGCTGGAAACCGACCGGCTGACCCTGCGTGCGCCGAAGCTCTCCGACTTCGAACGCTGGGCCGAGTTCTTCGCGACCGAACGCGCCCGATATGAGCGCGGGATCCTGTCGCGCGATCAGGCCTGGCGGGTCTGGGCCTCGGACGTGGCGATCTGGACCCTGCGTGGCTACGGCCCCTTCGGCATCGACGACCGCACCACCGGCCAGTATCTGGGCGAGGTCGGCATTTACGAGCCCGACGGCTATCCCGGCCCGGAACTGGGGTGGTTCGTGGTGCCCGAAGCCGAGGGCAAGGGCATCGCGTCTGAGGCTGCCCGGGCGGTCATGCTCTGGGCCCGGCGTAATTTCGGCTGGGACGAGGTCACAAATATCATCGATCCCAACAACGACCGGTCCATCGCGCTCGGCCTGCGGCTTGGCGGGGTGATCGACCCCGACCGGGCGGGCGAAGATCCGGGCGATGTGGTGATCGTCCATGATCTCAGGGGGTTGGCATGAGCTATACGCTGACCATTCCGACGCTGGAGACCGACCGGCTGATCCTGCGCGCGCCCGGGCGTCAGGACTTCGGCCCCTTCGCCGAATTCTACGCCAGCCCGCGCGCCGATTTCGTCGGCGGCCCGCTGACGGCGGAAGGCGCCTGGCGCATGCTGGCGATGGAGATCGGCCACTGGACGCTGAAGGGCTTCGGCCGCTGGACCGTCACCGTCAAGGGCAGCGACAAGGCCGTCGGCATGGTCGGCCTGTTCGAGCCCGAAGGCTGGCCGGAGCCGGAGATCGGCTGGGATCTGTTCAACGGCCACGAGGGCAAGGGCTATGCCACCGAGGCCGGCGCCGCGGCGCGGACCTATGCCTATACCGTGCTGGGCCTGCACACGGTGATCAGCCTGGTGAAACCCGCCAATGTCGGCTCTGCCAGGGTCGCCCAGAGGCTCGGCGCCCGGCATGACGGCGACTTCGTGCACGAACGCCACGGGCCGATGCAGATCTGGCGCCACCCCGGCCCGGACGATCTGACCGACGGCGGCATGGAGGCCTACGCATGACGCCGATGAGCCTGCCCATCCCGGTGATCGAGACCGACCGGCTGGTACTGCGTGGCCCGGTCGAGAGCGATTTCGACGCCCATGCCGCGCTGATGGCCTCCGAGCGTAGCCGCTTCATCGGCGGGCCGCAGGACCGCGCCATCGCCTGGCGCGGCTTTTCCGGCTCCATCGGGCATTGGGTGCTGCGCGGCTACGGCATGTGGGTGATCGCCGACAAGGCGGACGACACGCCGCTGGGCCGGGTCGGCTTCATCAACGCCGATGGCTGGGACGAACCGGAACTGGGCTGGCATCTCTATGAGAGCGCCGAAGGCCAGGGCGTGGCCCATGAGGCTGCCCTGGCCGCGCGCGCCTATGGCGCGGCGCAGTTCGGGCTCGACGGGGTGATCTCCTATATCGATCCGGCCAACCTGCGGTCGCAAGCGCTCGCCGCCCGCCTGGGCGCCGAAATCGAACGCGATGGCGAAGTGATGGGCCATGCCTGCCAGGTCTGGCGCCACCCGAAGCAGGAGGCGCTCTGATGCCCCTGTCCTTCTCCCCTTCCAGCATTCCGGTGATCGAAACCGAGCGGCTGATCCTGCGCGGGCCGGAGCCGCAGGACTACCCGAATTTCAAGGCCACCTTCACCAGCTATCGCGCCCGCTTCATGGGCGGTCCGCTGAATCCTTACGAATCCTGGATGCTCTACGCGGCCGAGATCGGGCATTGGCAGATCCGCGGCTTTGGCATGTGGATGATCCACGACCGCGACACCGACGAGACCTGCGGCATGGCCGGCGGCTGGAAACCGGCGATGTGGCCCGAGGCCGAGATCGCCTGGGTGATCTGGCCCGGCAAGGCAGGCCGCGGCATCGCGCTGGAGGCCACCCATGCGGTGCGCGGCTACCTCTACGGGGCGCTCGGCTGGGACACGGCGGTCAGCTATATCGACCCCAAGAACCTCGATTCGATCCGGCTGGCCGAACGGCTGGGCGCGGTGAAGGACCCCGATGCCACGCCGGTCGACGGCAGCGATACCGTCTATCGCCACCCCGCCCCCGCCGCGCTGGCCGGCACCCAGCTGGCGCATGGGATCGAGATGGAGATCGGCCATTACGCCGACCCGCTGTTCAAACCGAAAGGATGGGCCATTGACTGACGCCGCCAACGACGACGCCGCCCGCGCCGCCGCGCTGCTGCGGGAACACCGCGAAAGCATCGACCGGCTCGATGCGATCCTGGTCTATACCCTTGGCGAGCGGTTCAAGCACACCCAGGCGGTGGGCAAGCTCAAGGCCGAACACGACCTTCCCCCGTCCGATCCCGCCCGCGAGGCGCTGCAGATCGCACGGCTCGAAGACCTGGCGAAAAAGGCCGATCTGGACCCCGAATTCGCCAAGGCTTTCCTCAATTTCATCATTGAGGAAGTCATCCGCCACCACAAGAAACACCAAGAATAACCGGACAATATCCGGTCAACGCCATCAAAGGAGAAACCACAATGGCAATGAAAATCCGTCTGGCCCGCGGTGGGTCGAAAAAACGCCCCTTCTACCGCATCGTCGCCGCTGATAGCCGCATGGCCCGCGATGGCCGCTTCATCGAGAAGCTGGGCACCTACAACCCGCTGCTGCCGAAAGACAGCGAAGAGCGCGTGAAGATGGACCTGGACGCCGTCAAAGCCTGGCTTGAAAAAGGCGCCCAGCCGACCGACCGCGTCGCCCGCATGCTGGAAGCCGCCGGCGTTCTGGAAAAGAAAACCCGGAACAACCCGAAGAAAGCCGTCCCGGGCAAGAAAGCTCAGGACCGCGCCGAGGAGAAAGCTGCCAAGGCCGCCGAAGCTGCCGAAGCCGCAGCTGCTCCGGCCGAAGAGTAAGGCCGTGGCGCCGCGGGATCCGGAATTCTCTGCCGAATTTCGCGGCCAGCTCGATCTGT
The DNA here is from genome assembly GCF_030164425.1 of Pseudodonghicola flavimaris. GTDB lineage: Bacteria > Pseudomonadota > Alphaproteobacteria > Rhodobacterales > Rhodobacteraceae > Pseudodonghicola > Pseudodonghicola flavimaris. The sequence goes on from NZ_JASNJD010000023.1 coordinate 55,567, forward strand.
TGATGCGGTTCCGGCGCGACGTGCGCCGGTTTCGCCGCGATCCCGTGGACGAGGCAGTGCTGACGCGCTGCCTCGCTGCATTTCAGCTCGCCCCTTCCGTCGGGCTGAGCGAACCCTGGCGCATCCTGCGGATCGACAGCAACACCGCCCGCGCCGCCGCCCTGCAGAATTTCCAGGACGCCAACGCCCGGGCTCTGGCCGGATACGATGGCGACCGCGCCGCGCTCTACAGCCGTCTCAAGCTGTCGGGCATGCAGGAGGCGCCGGTGCAATTCGCGCTCTATTGCGACGAGACCAGCGATCAGGGGCACGGTCTGGGCGCCGGCACCATGCCGGAGATGCGCCGCTATTCCGTGGTGGCCGCACTCACCCTCTTCTGGCTGCGGCTGCGCGCCGAGGGTCTGGGGCTGGGTTGGGTCTCGGTGCTCGATCCCAACCGGCTCAACCGCGATCTGGCGGCGCCGGAGGGTTGGGCCTTGATCGGATATTTTTGCCTCGGCTATCCCGAAGATGTATCACAAACCCCGGAACTCGAAGAACAGGGCTGGGAACGGCGTCGCGCCGACCTGCCCATAGACACCCGCTGAGGCCCCATGACGAAATCGGCTGTTGAAGATCTGGTCTGTGTCGGCACCGTCGCCGGCGCCTTTGGCGTGCGCGGCGAAGTCCGGCTGAAAAGCTATTGCGCCAATCCCGAGGATATCGAACTGTACAGCCCGCTGCTGACCGAAGACGGTAGCCAGAGCTTTCCCGTGGTGCTCACCCGCAGTATCAAGAACGGCTTTGCCGCCCGGCTCGGCGGGGTGGAAACCAAGGACGACGCCGACACCCTGCGCGGGGTGTCGCTGTTCGCCCCGCGTGACCGTCTGCCGGCGCTGCCTGAGGACGAGTTCTATTATTCCGACCTGATCGGGCTCGAGGTGCTGGACACCGGCGGCACATCGCTGGGCCGGGTCAAGGACGTGCAGAACCACGGTGCTGGCGACCTACTGGAGCTGCAGGTGCCCGGCCAGTCCGCCACCGTGCTGATGCCCTTTACCCGCGCCGTCGTGCCGACCGTCGATCTGGAGGCCGGCCGGCTGATCGCCGATCCGCCCGAGGGGCTGTTCTGATGCGGCGCGAGCACGACCATCGGGCAACGGCCCCGACGGTCGTGCCCGCGCCGGCAGACCGGGGCAGAAGCCCATGCGGGTGATCTGCCATGCCGGGTTTCACAAGACCGGCACCACCACGCTGCAACAGGGCCTGGCGCTGAACCGCGACGCACTCTCGCGCCATCTGCGACTGGTGCCCCGGGGCCGCAGCGCCGCCGCCGGCCGCACCGCCCGGGCCTGGTCCGAGGCACGCGATCCGCTGGAAATGGCGCTCTTCCGGTATGAGCTGGCAGTGCTGATGACCCGCTGGAACCGTCGCGATCCGCGCCCCATCATGCTGAGCGCCGAGGATCTGGCCGGCCATATGCCGGGACGCCACGGCGTCGCCGATTACGGCGCCGCGCCGGCGCTGATGCAGGCGGTCGTCGCCACGCTGGCAGAGATCGCACCGGAAGCGGAGCCGGTGTTCTATTTCTCCACCCGCGCGCCGGAGGCCTGGCTTGCCAGCTGTCACGCCCAGCATCTGCGCGCCACGCGGATGCGGCTGGATGCCGACAGCTTCGCCGAACGCCATCGCGCCGCCGCCGATTTGCCCGCGATGGTGGCGCAGATCGCCGAGGCGGTGGCCCCCGTCCCGGTGCATCACACCGCGCTGGAGCAGAGCCGTGACCGTGCGCTGGGACCGCTCGACCCGCTGCTCGATCTCTGCGACCTGCCGCCAGCGGCAAGGGCCGGGCTGATCGCGCCGCCCATGGCCAACCGCGCAGCGCCCGCCGATTGCACCGCAGCGTTGTTGCGGCTGAACCGCAGCGACCGCGACGATGCCGAGGTGCATGCCGCGAAACAGGCGCTGCTGGCGGCGCTGCCCTGATGCCCCGCGCCATCGTCATCCACGCCGGGTTTCACAAGACCGGCACCTCGACGCTGCAACAGGTTCTCAAGCACAACCGGGCGGCGCTGAAACCCCATGTCCGGCCGCTGCTCGGCCCCGAGATGCCCGAGGTGCTGCGCGCCGCCCGTGGCTTCTCCACCTGGCGCGATCCCTTCAGTCTGGACAAATTCGCCCACCGGTTCCGCGACCGGCTGGCGCGCCTGCCCGGCATGCCGCGACGGGTGCTGTGCCTGTCGGCGGAGGAGCTTTCGGGCCATCTGCCCGGGCGCGAAGGTATCCCGGATTATGGCGCCGCCCCGATCCTGGCCGCCGAGATGGCCCGCATCGTGACAGAACTGCACCCTGGCACGCCCCTGCGGTATGTGCTGGGCCTGCGCCAGCCTGAACCGTGGCTGCGCAGCGCCTATTGGGAACATGTGAAATCCTCCTCGATGACGCGGGACTGGGACGATTTCGCCCGCACCACCCGCCCCGGCGCCGATCTGGAGGCCGCGGCCGATGCCGTGGCCGCCGCCCTGCCCTGCCCGCTGACCCGGATCCGGCTGGAGGACTGCGCCGGCCAGCCGCTCGGCCCGGCGGCGCCGCTGCTGCGGCTGTGTGAGCTGCCGGAACCGGCACTGGCCGCCCTGACCCCGGTGCCCCCGGCCAATACCCGGGCCGGCGACGCGGTTCTGCTTGAACTTCTGGCCGCCAACCGCGATTACACCGACCGCGACGCCCGCAAGGCCGCGAAACGCGCCATCCTCAAGGCCGCGCAGGAGAATGCCCGTGACTGACGACACCCCCGCCGACACCGCCGGCAAGACCCCGGAGAACGCCCCCGAGCCGACCTCGAGCCAATCGCCGGGCCGCTCGCTGGGCCGGATGAGCATCCGCCCATCGCTGAAACCGCGCGAACTGATGTCGCCGACACCGGATCTGCACGGGGTCTGGAAGGCGAAGATCATCACCCTGTTCCCGGGCGCCTTCCCCGGGGTGCTGGGCGAAAGCCTGACCGGCAAGGCGCTGCAGCAGGGTCTGTGGCAGCTTGAGACGCTCGATCTGCGGCAATACGGCATCGGCAAACACCGCAATGTCGACGACACCCCCGCCGGCGGCGGCGCCGGCATGGTGCTGCGTGCCGATGTTCTGGGCCCCGCGATCGAGGCGGCGATGGCCTACACCACCCCGCGCTGGCCGCTGATCTACCTGTCGCCTCGGGGCCGGCGGATGGATCAGGCGATGATGCGCGACCTGGCCCGCGCCGATGGGGTGACGCTGATCTGCGGCCGGTTCGAGGGTGTCGACGAACGGGTGCTGCAGCATTACGGCGTGCAGGAGGTTTCCCTCGGCGATTTCGTCATGACCGGTGGCGAGATCGCCGCCCAGGCGCTGATCGACGCCACCGTGCGGCTGCTGCCCGGGGTGCTGGGCAACCAGGCCTCGACCGAGGAGGAGAGCTTCTCCGCCGGGCTGCTGGAACATCCGCAATACACCCGCCCGGCCGAATGGCAGGGCCGCCCCATCCCCGAGGTGCTGATGTCCGGCCATCACGGCCGCATCGCCGACTGGCGCCGCCAGACCGCCGAAGAGATCACCCGCGCCCGCCGCCCCGATCTCTGGGCCGCCTATCGCGACGAAACCGGGACGGAGTGAGCGCCACCGCCGCGACAGTGCAGCTGGTGCATTGCAGCGCCGGCCATCCTCGGGAATAGTTAGCGCAACATGAACGCTGGTTTATTCGGAGGTTGCGCCATGGCTGGCAAATTCGAGCTCTACAAGGACAACGCGGGGGAATTCCGATTCCGCCTGAAGGCCGGCAACGGCGAGAACATCCTGGCCAGCGAAGGCTACAAGCAGCGCGCCAGCGCCGAGAACGGCATCGAGTCGGTTCGCAAGAACGCCCCCGAGGACGCGCGCTACGAGCGCAAGGAAACCGCCGCCGGCAAGTTCATGTTCAACCTGAAGGCCACGAACGGCCAGGTGATCGGCACCAGCCAGAGCTATACCAGCGCCTCGGGCCGCGACAACGGCATCGAGTCGGTGAAAAACAACGCCCCCGAGGCCACGCTGGTCGACCTGACCGACGCCTGAGCCGGGCGCGGCGGCGCCGCCGCAGCGGAGCTGCCCCGAAATTCCGTGACATCCGGGGGAGTCCAGCCTGCAACAGGCTTGCAATAACGGCCTGGCTCCCCTAAACGGACGCTGCCTGACCGGGGTCTCCCGACTCAGGCATTTTGTCGTTTTCCGGGACACCGGCGGGTTCTTCTCCGCCACCGTCGCAACCGGGGCGGCGCAACCGACAAGTCAAAGTCGACCTGATCTCTGGCGGGCGCCCGATCCTTCGGGACAGGCGGACCCGATGAAGACCGAGAGCTCTGAGGACGCGCAAACCTTCGTGGAGCAACCACGAGCCTATCAGGAGAAGCTGCGATGGATCTGATCGCACAGCTCGAGGCGGAACAGATTGCCGCCCTGGGGAAAGACATCCCCGATTTCAAAGCCGGCGACACCGTGCGCGTCGGTTACAAGGTGACCGAAGGGACCCGTACCCGGGTGCAGAACTACGAAGGCGTCTGCATCAGCCGCAAGAACGGCGAAGGCATCGCCGGATCGTTCACCGTCCGCAAGATTTCCTTCGGTGAAGGCGTGGAACGGATGTTCCCGCTCTACTCGACCAACATCGAGAGCATCACCGTCGTGCGCCGTGGCCGTGTCCGCCGTGCGAAACTGTACTACCTGCGTTCGCGTCGCGGCAAATCCGCCCGGATCGCAGAGGTCACCAACTACAAACCCAAATCGGCTGGCGCCGAGGCGTAAGGAGCGGAGCGATGAAAAAAGACATCCATCCCGATTACCACCTGATCGACGTCAAGATGACCGATGGCACCGTCATCCAGATGAAATCCACCTGGGGCGCCGAAGGCGACCAGCTGGCCCTGGACATCGACCCCTCGGTGCACCCGGCCTGGACCGGCGGCACCTCGCGCCTGCTGGACGCCGGCGGCCGCGTGTCGAAGTTCAAGAAGAAATACGAAGGCTTGGGTTTCTGATCCAGCCGCCCTTCGGAGCGTTGCGGACGCCGTCGCTGAGATCCAGCGGCGGCGTTTTGCGTTGCGGCCGGGCGCGTCGGGGGCGCTGCCCCCCTCGCCTGCGGCGAGTCCCCCGGGATATTTGCGCCCAGGTCGAAGGGGGCGACCGCGCAAATTTCACGCATCGCGCAGGCTTTGACGTCCTTAGGGGTTTTTCTTGCAAAAGCCCCAATATATTGTATCCGGCAAGGGAATTCAGAGCCTAACAAGGGCCGGAAAGCGGAACGATGGCGCATATTATCGTAATCGGGAACGAAAAGGGCGGGGCGGGGAAATCCACCGTCTCGATGCATGTGGCGACCGCGCTGGCGCGGCTGGGCAAGACGGTCAACGTGCTGGATCTGGATCTGCGCCAGCGCACCCTGTCGCGCTATGTCGAAAATCGCAGCGCCTTCATGGCGAAGTCCGATGTGACGCTGCCGACGGTGCATCTGCACCCGCTGCCGGAAATCGATCCGGCGACGCTGACGCCGGGCGAGAATGTCTATGATCACCGGCTGTCGGCGGCGATCGCCGGGTTGGAGGCGGGATCGGATTTCATCCTGATCGACTGCCCCGGATCGCACACCCGGCTGAGCCAGGTGGCCCATTCCCTGGCCGATACGCTGATCACGCCGCTGAACGACAGTTTCATCGATTTCGACCTGCTGGCGCGCACCGACGAGAGCGGCGAGAAGATCCTGGGGCCTTCGGTCTATTCCGAGATGGTCTGGAATGCCCGGCAGCTGCGGGCGCAGGCCGGGCTGAAGCCGATCGACTGGATCGTGCTGCGCAACCGCGTCGGCACCCAGCGCATGGTCAACAAGGAGAAGATGGAGCGCGCCGTGACGATGCTGTCGAACCGCATCGGGTTCCGCGTGGCACCCGGGTTTTCCGAACGGGTGATCTTCCGCGAGCTGTTCCCGCGCGGGCTGACGCTGCTCGACCTCAAGGACATCGGGGTGCGGCAGCTGAACATTTCCAACATCGCAGCGCGGCAGGAGCTGCGCGACATGATGAAGGCGCTGAAACTGCCGGGGGTCGAAGTCAAGTTCTGACCCGCCTCAGACCCCGCCGTCGGGCCAGATGGTGTAGAGTTCCTGCGGCTTAGAGATGCCGCGCAGCACATAGCGGCCGAGCGAGACCAGATCATGTTTGCCGGCGCGGGCGACATCGAACACCGGCTCGGTCAGGATCACCCGCCGGCCCAGCGCTCGGTGCATTTCGGCGACCCGCGCGGTCAGGTTGACGGCAGGGCCGATCACGGTAAAATCCAGCCGGTCCTCGCCACCGATATTGCCGTAATAGAGCTGGCCGGCATGCAGCGCGAAGGTGCAGCGCGCCACCGGCAGCCCGTCGCGTTCGCGGTTCCGGTTGGCACGGGCGACCCGATCGCTGAGAACGGTGACCATATCGAGCGCGGCGCAGGCGGCATCGCGCGGGTCGGGGTGATCGAACATCGCCAGAAGCCCGTCGCCCATGAACTTCAGCACATTGCCGCCGCGCTCCTGGATCGCGGTGACCGCCAGCCCGTGATAGGCGTTGAGCATGGCGATCATCTCCGGCCCCGGGATCTGTTCGGCCAGCGAGGTGAAGCCGCTGAGGTCGAACAGGCAGACGACGGCGTCGAGCTCTTCGACCGAGCCGCGCTGGATCTCGCCCGACAGCACCCGCTGACCGGCATCCCGCCCCAGGTAGACCTGCAGCAGATCCTGCGCCATGCGGCGGTTCGCGGTCGCCTTCAGCGCCAGCCCCAGCGGCGGCAGGGTGCAGCGAATCAGGCTCAGGTCCTGCTCGGAAAACCCCTGCGGGGCGTCGGTCGTGTAAGACGCCAGCATCCCCTGTTTCGTGTTGTCGGGGTCGACATAATTCGAGGCGGGCGGCTTTTCGAAGAACAGGCCCGTCGCGAAATAGTCAGTGCCGCCCTGCTCCTTCAGATCGCGCAGGATCGGAAACCGGTCTTCATCGACAGCGTCATCGAGATGCGCGCGAAATTCCATCTCGCCGCTTTTCAGCAGGTGATAGAGCGGGCTCTTGAGCCACGGCACCGGCGGCTCCACCCCATGTGCATAGCGCTCAAGAGAGATATTGCCGCCATCGCGCAACCAGTCGAAGCCGATGCCGCCGAACCGCGGGTGCAACGCCCGCTGCGCCACATGCAGCCGCATCAGCGGCAGACCGAAGCTCACCAGTTTCTCGCAATAGCCGGTGAGCAGATCTTCGCGCGCGGTGCCATCCAGCCCCCGGTCGACCAACCAGGCGGACAGGGCAGAGACAGGCGGCAGGGAGGAATCGGTGTCGGACATCACAGGGCTTTGCGCAAAGCGGAGAAAGGTTTCAACACCTTATAGAATGACGCGCGAAATTCCGCAGTCTAGCCCCGATCGGCAAGCTGACGCAGCATACGCCGCAACAGGGCCTGATCCTCGGGACTGAACCGCGCCGCCAGCTGCGCGTCGTAGTCGCGCGCAACCCCGCTCAGATCGCGATAGGCCGCCTCGCCGGCCGGGGTCAGCTGCAGGATTTCCGAGCGCCGGTCGGCCTCGTCCGGGCTGCGGGTCAGGAACCGGCGCTCCTCCAGCCGGCGCACCGCGCGGCTGATCTTGGTCTTGTGAACCCGGGCCCGGTCGCCGATGTCCTTGGCCGTCATCCTGCCGTACATGCCCAGATGCGACAGCACCCGCCATTCGGTGCGCAGCATCCCGTAGCGCCCCTTATAGACGTTCTGGAACGCCAGAGAGGCCTCCTCCGCCGCCTGGTTCAACAGGAACGGCAGGAAGCTGGCAAGGTCGAAAGAGTCGGACTCCTCACCCGGATTTGTCAAATTTTCCTCCATCCTATATTGTTAGTTACAAAATCAACTAATAGGCAACAAGCATCAAAAGGAGGAACGCGCGATGAATCGTCCCACCGATCCGCACCAGATGGTGCAGGCTGCGACGCCCTTCGGGACCACCGAAGGTTATATGCCTGGATTTGGCAACGACTTTGAAACCGAAGCTCTGCCCGGCGCCCTGCCGCAGGGCATGAACAGCCCGCAGAAATGCAACTACGGGCTTTATGGCGAACAGCTCAGCGGCACGGCCTTTACCGCGCCGAGCCATCAGAACGAACGCACCTGGTGCTATCGCATCCGGCCGTCGGTCAAGCACAGCCACCGCTATACCAAGATCGACCTGCCCTACTGGAAGTCGGCCCCCAACGTCGATCCCGACGTGGTCAGCCTGGGCCAGTACCGCTGGGATCCCGTCCCGGTCAGCGATCAGCCGCTGACCTGGCTGACCGGCATGCGCACCATGACCACCGCGGGCGACGTGAACACCCAGGTCGGCATGGCCAGCCACATCTATCTGGTCACGGCCTCGATGAAGGACGATTACTTCTTCTCCGCCGATTCCGAGCTGCTGATCGTGCCGCAGGAGGGCCGGCTGCGCTTCGCCACCGAGCTGGGGATCATCGATCTCGAACCCAAGGAGATCGCGATCATCCCGCGCGGCCTGCTCTATCGCGTCGAAGTGCTGGAAGGGCCCGCCCGTGGCTTCGTCTGCGAGAACTACGGTCAGAAATTCGAACTGCCGGGCCGCGGCCCGATCGGCGCCAACTGCATGGCCAACCGCCGCGACTTCAAGACGCCGGTCGCCGCTTTCGAGGATCGCGACGCGCCCTCGACCGTGACGATCAAATGGTGCGGCCAGTTCCATGTCACCCAGATCGACCACAGCCCGCTGGATGTGGTGGCCTGGCACGGCAACTATGCGCCAGTGAAATACGATCTGCGCACCTACTGCCCGGTCGGCTCGATCCTGTTCGATCACCCCGATCCGTCGATCTTCACCGTGCTGACGGCGCCCTCCGGCGTACCGGGCACCGCCAACATCGACTTCGTGCTGTTCCGCGAACGCTGGATGGTGATGGAAGATACCTTCCGTCCCCCGTGGTATCACAAGAACATCATGTCCGAGCTGATGGGCAACATCTACGGCCAGTATGACGCGAAACCGCAGGGCTTCGTGCCGGGCGGGATGTCGCTCCACAACATGATGCTGCCGCACGGGCCGGACAAGAACGCCTTCGAGGGTGCCTCGAACGCCGATCTCAAGCCCGAGAAGCTCGACAACACCATGTCTTTCATGTTCGAAACGCGCTTCCCGCAGCACCTGACCGCCTTCGCCGCGAAGGAGGCCCCGCTGCAAGACGACTACATCGACTGCTGGGCCGATATCGAAAAGAAGTTCGACGGCACGCCCGGCAAGAAGTAAGCCGTAGGAACAATCGAATTTTCTTGCCAGGTTTCCCCCAGGGACTCCTGGCAAGACCCACGTAAGTTTTGGGAGACCCCATGCCCCTGATGAAAAGCTGGGTGGAAAGCGCCAATTCCGCCGACTGCCCCTTTCCGCTGAACAACCTGCCCTATGGCGTGTTCTCGACCGCTGACACCGAACCGCATTGCGGCGTTGCCATCGGCGATCAGATCCTTGACGTGACCGCCGCCGAAGAGGCCGGGCTGATCAGCCTGACCGATGCGCCGGTCTTCGACGTGCCGTTCTGGAACGCGCTGATGGAAGAAGGCCCCGCCGTCTGGGCCGCGCTGCGCGAACGTCTGACCGCGCTGCTGTCCGCAGGCGCCGACGAGGCCGACAAGGTCGCCGCCTTCCTGGTGCCGATGGCCGCGGCCGAGATGCACATGCCCTTCGCGGTCAGCGAATACACCGATTTCTATGCCGGCAAGCATCACGCCTTCAACGTCGGCTCGATCTTCCGCGGGCCGGAAAACGCGCTGCCGCCGAACTGGCTGCACATCCCCATCGGCTATAACGGCCGGGCCTCCTCCGTCGTCGTCTCCGGCACCGAGGTGCGTCGCCCCTGGGGGCAGCTCAAGGGACCGAACGACGCCGTGCCGCGCTTCGCCCCCTGTGCCCGCTTCGACATCGAGCTGGAAATGGGTGCCATCGTCGGCACCGCCTCGGACGGGCCGATCACCGTGCAGGAAGCCGATGACAACATCTTCGGCTATGTGCTGCTGAACGACTGGTCGGCGCGCGATATCCAGGCCTGGGAATACCAGCCGCTGGGGCCGTTCCAGGCCAAGGCGACGGCCACCACCATCAGCCCCTGGATCGTGACCAAGGCGGCGCTGGAGCCCTTCCGCACCGACACCCCGGCGCGTGAGGTCGAGCTCTTGCCGCATCTGAAGGACTGCGGCCCGATGCTCTATGACATCGCGCTCGAGGTCACGCTGCAGCCCGAGGACGGCACCGAAGCCACCATCTCCGAAACCAACTACAAGGAGATGTATTATTCCGCCGCGCAGCAGCTGGCGCATCACACCACTGCCGGCTCGCCGATGAACGTGGGCGATCTGCTGGGCTCCGGCACCATTTCGGGCCCGACCAAGGACAGCCGTGGCTCGCTGCTGGAAATCAGCTGGAGCGGCAAGGAACCGGTCGAACTGCCCGGCGGCGTCACCCGCAGCTTCATCGAAGACAACGACACGCTGACCCTGAAAGGGGCCGCCAAGGGCGATGGCTATACCATCGGCTTCGGTGATTGTGTCGGCAAGGTGGTGCCGGCGCTGGCCGACCCCTACGCGCGGGACTGATCCCCGCGGCTCAGACCGCTGCCTGCCAATCCACCACGGCGGGCAGCGGCCACAGCAGCATCAGGATGTTCAGCGCCAGCCCGTCGCGGATCAGCCAGGTGGTCAGCAGTTCGAAGCCAAGGACCACCGCCACGCTGGCCCAGACCGGCAGCCGCCGGGCCAGGGCAAATCCCAGCAGCATCGCCAGGATATCGCAGACGGAGTTGATCACCGCATCGCCGTTATAGGTCACCGACACGGTGGCGCTGCGATAACGTTCGATGATCCAGGGGGTATTCTCGACGATCTCCCAGGCGCATTCGACCAGCAGCGCCACGACCAGACGCCGGTCCAGCGACCAATTCCGCGCGACCCACCACAGCGCGGCATAGAACAGCAGGCCGTGCAGCAGGTGGCTAGGCGTATACCAGTCGAACAGCGACTGGCTGCTCGGTCCCGGGTCGCCCGGGGCATACCAGATTGCGACATGGCCGCAGGGGCAGATCAGATTGCGCCCCATCGCCCAGAGACAGAGCGCCGTGGCGGCAACGATCGCCGCGAGCAGAAATGCGAAGGACAGAGAGCCGGGCCGGCGTGAGGACTGCAGCATGGCGCGACATCACCATGCCGGCCCGGCCCCGTCCACCGAAAACCGGACCACCCCGGCCGGGCCGCGTGGCGGCGCCTTTCGTATGGCCGGGACAGACTGAACCCATTAGCCTCCGCCGCGACGTGCCCCGCCGGCGGGCCGAAGAACAGGAGAACGGACATGAGCGATACAGTGCTCTATGATTACTGGCGGTCCTCCGCCGCCTACCGGATGCGGATCGCGCTCAATCTCGCCGGGATCGACTATACCTCCGTCTCGGTCGACCTGACGAAGAAGGAACAGAAGGCCCCCGACCATGTCGCCCGCAACCCGCAGGGGCTGGTGCCGGTGCTGGATATCGACGGGCTGCGGCTGACCCAGTCGCTGGCGATGCTGGACTATCTCGATTCCACCCGCGATATGGGACTGCTGCCCAAGGAACCGGTGGAGCGTGCCCGGCAGATGGCCATCGCCCTGGCCATCGCGGTGGACATCCACCCGATCTGCAACCTGCAGGTCATCAACTATGTCGCCCAGATCACCGACGACAAACCCAACGTGCGCGAAGACTGGATGCAGCAGTTCATCCGCCCCGGTCTTGCGGCGGTCGAGGACATGCTGGCCGGCTTCGAACAGGCCCCCTTTGCCTGCGGCGATGCACCCGGCCTGGTCGATATCTGCCTGATGCCGCAGCTCTACAACGCGCATCGCTGGGGCGTCGATGTCTCCGACCTGACCCGCATCTGCGGGGTGGAAACCGCCTGCGCCGCGCATCCGGCTTTCGCCGCGGCCTATCCCGACGCCAACAAGCCGGCCTGATCGCCGCCTGTCCCGATGCCGTCGGGGGCCGCAACGGCCCCCGGCCCCTTCACCTCAGTCCGCCGCCCGGCCGGAGGACAGCTCGTTCAGCAGATCGAGCAGTGATTCATAGCGCTCCGCCCCCAGCCGTTCGCGCACGGCCTCGTTCAGGGCGATGCTCGCCTCCAGGTTCTCCGCGATCAGGGCGGAGCCCGCGGCGCTGATCTCGATGATCTGCTTGCGCCCGTCGGTCTGGTCCCGCCGCCGCGCGATCAGCCCGTGTTCTTCCAGCTTCTGCAAAATGCGCGTCAGGCTCGGCAACAGAAGACAGGCGACCTCGGCGATGCGGGTCGGCTCCATCGCGCCCCCCTCGTCCAGAACCCTGAGCACCCGCCACTGCTGTTCGGTGATCCCGACATTGGTCAGCATCGCCCGGATCGGGCCCATCACCTCTTCCCGCGCGCGCAGCAGCGCGATCGGCAGGGAGCGGTCGGTCGAGGGTAGTTTTCGGGTCATGAGAGAGTTTTGCCGATCCGCCACGACTCGCGCAATGCGAGAATCCGTCTTTTAGCTTGACGAATCTGCAAAATTCATGAACATGTTAATTATATGAAGGAAGGGAGGAGCCTCATGGCGCATCTGATGGTGGATTATTCCCCCAATGTAGAAGACTGGGTCGATATGGCCCGTTTCTGCGATGTGCTGCGGATCGCCGCCATCGAGACCGAAGCGCTGCCGATGCCCGGGATCCGGGTCCGGGCGATGCGCGCCGATCATGTCTCCATCGCCGATGGCAGCGACGCCCACGGCTATATCGACATCTCGGTCCGGCTGCGCGGCGGCCGCGATCTGGACACCCGAAAGGCGGCCACGGCACATATCTTCGCCGCCGCCGAGACCTTTCTGAAACCGGTGATGGCGACCCGCTCGCTCGCCCTGTCGCTGGAGATGCGCGACATCGATCCCGACCTTGCGCCGAAAACCGGCACCATCCGTGACCATCTGAAAAAGGGCTGATCCCATGACCGCCTTGACCGACAATCTGACCAAGCTCGACGGCTATCTGGCCCGCTTCCGGCCGCATGGCATTCAGAACCTGATCGCCGGGGAAACCCGGCCCGCCGCCTCCGGCTCCGTTTTCGACACGGTTTCCCCGGTCGACGAAAGCGTGATCTGCCCGGTCGCCCGCGGCGGGGTGGAGGACATCGACGCCGCCGCGCAGGCCGCCAAAGCCGCCTTTCCCGCCTGGCGCGACATGCCCGCCGCCGAGCGCAAGAAAATCCTGATCCGCATCGCCGAGCTGATCGAGGCCCGGGCCGAGGAAATCGCGCTCTGCGAATGCTGGGACACCGGCCAGGCACTGCGCTTCATGTCCAAGGCGGCGCTGCGTGGCGCCGCGAACTTCCGCTTCTTCGCCGACAAGGTGACCTCGGCCCGCGACGGGCAGAACCTGCGGTCGCCGACGCTGATGAACGTGACGACGCGGGTGCCGATCGGCCCGGTCGGGGTGATCACCCCCTGGAACACGCCCTTCATGCTGTCGACCTGGAAGATCGCCCCGGCGCTGGCCGCCGGCTGTACCATCGTCCACAAGCCGGCCGAATTCAGCCCGCTGACCGCCCGCATCCTGGCCGAGATCGCGCATGAGGCCGGCCTGCCCGACGGGGTGTGGAACCTGGTCAACGGCTTCGGCGAGGATGCCGGCCGTGCCCTGACCGAACACCCCGCGATCAAGGCCATCGCCTTCGTCGGCGAAAGCCGCACCGGCTCGATGATCATGAAACAGGGCGCCGATACGCTGAAGCGGGTGCATTTCGAACTGGGCGGCAAGAACCCCGTCGTGGTCTTCGACGACGCCGATCTGGACCGCGCGCTCGATGCCGCGATCTTCATGATCTATTCGCTGAACGGGGAACGCTGCACCTCGTCGTCGCGGCTGCTGGTGCAGGACACGATCGCCGATGAATTCGAGGCCAAGCTGATCGAGCGGGTGAACAACATCCGGGTCGGCCACCCGCTGGACCCGGAAACCGAAATCGGCCCGCTGATCCACAAGGTGCATTTCGACAAGGTGACCTCCTATTTCGACATCGCGAAACAGGATGGCGCCACCGTCGCCGCCGGCGGCTGCCGGGTCGGAGAGGAAGGCTGGTTCGTCCGCCCGACCCTGTTCACCGGCGCCAGCACCGACATGACCATCGCCCAGGAAGAGATCTTCGGCCCGGTCCTGACCGCGATCCGCTTCGCCGACGAGGCCGAGGCGCTGCAGGTCGCCAATGACACCGAATACGGGCTGACCGCCTATGTCTGGACCAACGATCTGACCCGCGCCCTGCGCTTTACCGATGCGCTGGAGGCCGGGATGATCTGGGTGAATTCGGAGAATGTCCGCCACCTGCCCACCCCCTTCGGCGGGGTCAAGGCCAGCGGCATCGGCCGCGACGGCGGCGACTGGTCGTTCGAATTCTACATGGAGCAAAAGCACATCGGCTTTGCCCTGGGCCAGCACAAGATCCCGCGTCTGGGCGCCTGAGCCCGACCCAATTGTCACGAGTGGTTTCAGGAGGAGGAGACCATGGGAGAAATCGTACTCGCCGCCAAATGCACCCATGTGCCGACCATGCTGATGTCGGAACAGCCGGGTCCTGTCGAGGGCAAGAGGCAACCCGCGATCGACGGCCACCGCGAGATCGCCCGCCGCGCCAAGGCGCTGGGGGCCGATACCGTGGTGATCTGCGACACCCACTGGGTGATCAACGCGGGCTTCCACATCAATGCCAACGCGCGGTTTCACGGGCTGTTCACCTCGAACGAGTTCCCGCAGTTCATCCAGGACCTGCCCTATGATTATCAGGGCAACCCCGAACTGGGCGATGCCATCGCCAAGGCCGCCTGCGATCTGGGCGCGCATACGCTGTCGCATCACCTGGACAGCCTGGAGCTGGAATACGGCACGCTGGTGCCGATGCGCTTCATGGCCCGCGAGCATGAGATGAAGGTCGTCTCCATCGCCGCCTGGTGCACGGTGCACGATCATCAGGAAAGCCGGCTGGTGGGTCAGGCGATCCGCAAGGCGGTGGAGGAGAGCGACAGCAAGGTGCTGCTGGTCGCCTCCGGCTCGCTCTCTCACAAGATCTGGGCGAACAAGGACTATGCCGCCAACAACGGCACCTTCACCATCAGCTCCGAATTCAACCGGCAGATGGACCTGCATGTGCTGGAGATGTGGAAGGCCGGCGATCACGCCACCTTCCTCAAGATGCTGCCGGAATACGCGCAATACTGCTGCGGCGAGGGCGCGATGCACGACACCGCCATGCTCTACGGCGCGCTGGGATGGGACCGCTACACCGCGCAATGCGAGGTGGTGACACCCTATTTCCCCTCCTCCGGCACCGGCCAGACAAATGTGATCTTCCCGGTTCAATAGACCGCGATGACCGAAGCGACATGCCCGCGCCCGGGACGCCGGCGTTTTCGTAAAACGCCCCCCGAACGTCTCGGACAAATCCGCTCCCGCCCCGCGCTGAGCCCCTGAAAGGAGCCCCCGAATGCCCATTCCCGCCCCGAACCTCTATCCGCCGTTCAACATCGTGCGGCTCAGCCATGTGGAGCTGATCGTCACCGATCTGGCGAAATCCCGCGCCTTCTATGTCGACACCCTGGGCCTGCAGGTCACCGACGAGGACAGCGAGGCGATCTATCTCCGCGCGCTGGAAGAGCGCGGCCATCACTGCATCGTCCTGCGCAAGGGCGATACCCCTGCGGCCCGCGATCTGGGCTTCAAGCTTTTCGGCGAGGAGGACCTGGACCGCGCCGAGGCGTTCTTCCGCTCTCGCGATCTGCCGGTGGACTGGGTGGAGCGCCCCTATCAGTCGCGGACCTTCCGCACCCGCGATCCTCTGGGCATTCCGCTGGAATTCTACGTGCAGATGGACCGGTTGCCGCCGATCCACCAGAAATACGCGCTCTATCGCGGGGTCAAGCCGCTCAGGATCGACCATTTCAACTGCTTCTCGCCGAATGTCGACGCCAGCGTGGCGTTTTACAACGAGATCGGCTTTCGGGTGACCGAATATACCGAGGACGAGCAGAGCGGCCATCTGTGGGCGGCCTGGTGCCACCGCAAGGGCGGCGTGCATGACATGGCCTTCACCAACGGCACCGGGCCGCGGCTGCATCACACCGCCTTCTGGGTGCCGACGCCGCTGAACATCATCGATCTGCTGGACCTGATGTCCACCACCGGCTGGGTCGACAACATCGAACGCGGCCCCGGGCGGCACGGGATTTCCAACGCCTTCTTCCTCTATATCCGCGACCCCGACGGCCACCGGATCGAGATCTACTGCTCCGACTACCAGACGGTGGACCCGGATCTGGAACCGATCAAATGGGACCTGAAAGACCCGCAGCGCCAGACCCTCTGGGGGGCGCCGGCGCCGCGCAGCTGGTTCGAGGAAGGCAGCCTGTTCGAGGGGCAGGAACCGGTCCCGGCGCAGCTGAAGGCGCAGCCGATCATTGCGCCGTGAGGAAGAGCGTCGCATTGCACATTCGGCGGGTTCATAAAACGATGGTTGCACCTGCCAGCGGGCAGGCAGGCGCGACAAAGGGACTGAGACATGAAGTGGACTGAATTCGCCGGATGGGGCCGCCGCGTGGCCGACTGGGCGCAGGAGTATCACCTGACGGTGGGGGATCGCCCGGTGCGGGCGCAGACCAGGCCGGGCGAGGTGCTGGACGCCCTGCCCGCCACCCCGCCGGAGACGGCCGAGGACATGGAACAGGTGTTCCGCGATTTCGAAGAGATCGTGATGCCCGGGATCACCCATTGGCAACACCCGCGGTTCTTCGCCTATTTCGCCTCCAACGCCGCCGCGCCCTCGGTACTGGCGGAATTCCTGGTGGCGGCCATCGCGCCGCAATGCATGCTGTGGCAGACCTCTCCCTCGGCGACCGAGATGGAAACCCGGATGATGGACTGGCTGCGCCAGGCCATCGGCCTGCCGGACGGCTTTGCCGGCGTCATTCAGGACAGCGCCTCCACCGCCACGCTCGCCGCGGTGCTGACCATGCGCGAACGGGCGCTCGACTGGCGGGGCAACCAGCAGGGCCTGCCCGGCCAGACGCCGCTGCGCATCTATTCCAGTGCCGAGGTGCATACCTCGATCGACCGGGCGATCTGGATTTCCGGCATCGGTCAACAGAACCTGATCCGCATCCCCACCACAGGCGACTGGCGCGGCATGGACCCCGTCGCGCTGGAGGCCGCAATCGAGGCCGATCTGGCCGCCGGGCTGACGCCTGCCGGGCTGATCCTCTGTGTCGGCGCCACCGGCACCGGCGCCACCGATCCGGTCGCCGATTGTCTGGCGGTGGCACGGAAATACGGGCTCTATACTCATGTCGATGCCGCCTGGGCCGGCAGCGCCATGATCTGCCCCGAGTTCCGCCCGTACTGGCAGGGCATCGAAGGCGCCGACAGCGTGGTCTTCAACCCGCACAAATGGCTCGGCGCGCAATTCGACTGTTCGGCGCATTTCCTGAAAAACCCCGACGATCTGGTGAAGACGCTGGCGATCAGCCCGGAATATCTGAAGACCCACGGCGCCGAGGGCATCATCAATTACTCCGAATGGTCGGTGCCGCTGGGCCGCCGCTTCCGCGCGCTGAAGCTCTGGTTCCTGATCCGCGCCTATGGGCTCGAAGGGCTGCGCGAACGGCTGAGAAACCATGTGACATGGTCGGTCCAGCTGCACGACAGGCTCGCCGCAACGCCGGAGTTCGAGATCGTGACCCCGCCGATGTGGTCGCTCTTCACCTTCCGCTATGTGCCCGAAGGGGCCGCGGACCGCGCAGAAGACCTCGACGATCTCAACCTCCGCCTGGTCAATGCGATCAACGACGACGGGCGGATTTACCTGACCCAGACCCGGGTCGACGGGCGGATCGCGATCCGCTTTCAGGCCGGGCAATTCGAAACCACCGAAGAGGATGTGATGATGGCCTATGACGTGATCACCGAAATCGCAGGAACGCTCGGATGAAGGGCTTTGCGAGTTATACCGCCAGCGGGCAGAGCTTTTATGGCGTGGCCACCGATCAGGGGATGATCGCCCTGTCGCCGGAGTTCCCGCAATACCCCACCCTGCGCGAGGTGATCGCGGCCGGCGCGCTGCATGACCTCTGGCAAGCGGCGCGCGGGCGCGCGGTGACCCACCCGACGGGGACGTTCGGCTACGACATTCCGATCCCCGCGCCGGAGAAGATCATCTGCGTCGGTGTCAACTTCCCCGACCGCAATGCGGAGTACAAGGACGGGCAGGAGGCGCCGCCGAACATGTCGCTGTTCATCCGCTTCCCGCGCAGCTTCACCGGCCACGACCGGCCGCTGATCCGCCCGCCGGAGACGCCGCAGCTGGATTACGAGGGCGAGATCGCCGTGGTGATCGGCAAGGGCGGGCGGCGGATTGCGCAGGCCGACGCCTATGACCACATCGCCGCGCTGACGCTATGCAACGAAGGCACGCTGCGCGACTGGGTGCGGCATGCCAAGTTCAACGTGACCCAAGGGAAGAACTGGGACAGCTCGGGCGCCATGGGCCCGTGGCTGGTCCCCTTCACCTCGCCGGCGCAACTGGACGATGTGCGGCTGACCACCACCGTGAACGGAGAGCTGCGCCAGGACGACCGCACCAGCCGCATGCTGTTCCCGATCCGGCGGCAGATCGAATATATCTCCACCTTCACCACGCTGGTGCCGGGCGATATCATCGTCACCGGCACTCCCACCGGCGCCGGCGCACGCTTCGATCCGCCAAAATACCTGGTTCCCGGCGATGTGATCGAGGTCGAGGCCGAGGGCATCGGCAGGCTGACCAATACGGTGGAGGACGAATGACCCCCGAGCAATATGACGAGGCCGCCGAAACCCTGTTTCGCGCCGAGGAGAGCGGCCAGCAATGCGGCCTGCTCTCGCTGCGCTATCCGGGGATGACGCTGGACGATGCCTATGCGGTCCAGTCGCGGCTGATCGCCCGCAAGCTGGCCGCCGGACGCAAGAAGATCGGCTGGAAGATCGGCCTGACCAGCCGCGCCATGCAGGACGCGCTGAAGATCGACACGCCCGACAGCGGCGTGCTGCTCGATGACATGCTCTTCGCCAATGGCGCCACGGTGCCGGCCGGCCGCTTCATCCAGCCCCGGATCGAAGCGGAGATCGCCTTCGTCATGAAGGCACCGCTGTCGGGGGCCGGTTGCGACCGCGCCGATGTGCTGGCCGCAACCGACTATGTCGCCCCCGCGCTGGAGATCCTCGACACTCGCGTGCTGCGCGCCGATCCCGTCACCGGCCGGGCCCGGGTGATCGCCGATACCATCAGCGACAACGCCGCCAATGCCGGCATCGTGCTGGGCCGCGAACGCCATCCCTCCGATACCGTCGATCTGCGCTGGACCGGCACCATCCTGAGCCGCGATGATGTGGTCGAGGAAACCGGGCTGGGCGCCGGCGTGCTGAACGATCCGGTGACCTCGGTGCTGTGGCTGGCGCGGCGCATGGCCGAATACGGTCAGGAGATCGCGGCGGGGGATATCATCCTCTCCGGTTCCTTCATCCGCCCGGTCGAAGCACCGCCCGGTTCCCGGTTTCACGCCGATTACGGATCCTTCGGATCGGTCGACATCACCTTCGCATAAGAGAGGTTTCAATGCCCGCCCCCAAGAATAGCTTCAAACAGGCGCTGGCCGATGGCCAGAAGCTGATCGGCTGCTGGATGAGTTTCGCCGAAGGTCCGGTGGCCGAGATCATGGGCACCGCCGGCTTCGATTGGCTGGTGCTGGACGGCGAACACGCGCCGAATGATCTGCGGTCGATCCGCGATCAGCTGATCGCGCTCTCCGCCAGCGACAGCCAGCCGGTGGTGCGGGTGCCGATCGGCGAGGCCTGGATGATCAAGCAGGTGCTGGATGCCGGCGCCCAGACGGTGCTGGTGCCGATGGTGGAAACCGGCGATCAGGCGCGCGAACTGGTCCGCGCCTGCCGCTATCCGCCCGAGGGCATGCGCGGGGTCGGCGCCGCCGGCGGGCGCGCCACCATGTTCGGCTCGATCCCCGATTACATCGCCACCGCCAACGACCAGATCTGCCTTCTGGTCCAGGTGGAGAGCCGCGCGGGCCTGGCCGCGCTCGACGATATCCTGTCGGTCGAGGGGGTCGACGGGGTGTTCATCGGTCCCGCCGACCTGTCCACCGATATGGGCTACAAGGGCGACAACACCGCACCCGAGGTCCGCGCCGCCATCGCCGATGCCTTCAGCCGCATCAAGGCCGCCGGCAAGGCCCCCGGCATCCTCGGCACCACCGAGGAATCGATCCAGGCCTTTTCCGACATGGGGGCGCAGTTCCTCGCCGTCGGCATCGACGTGCTGGTGCTTGCGCAGGCGGCGCGCAAGCTTTCGGCCCGCTGGAAACAGGGCTGACCGCCCCGCGCCAGGCAGCCGCCGCCGGGCGGCTGCCGCACCGTCAACCTTCGTGCGTATTTCCACGCAATTGACCCCTTCGCCCCCCCGGCGGTAGCGTGACCGCACCGGAAAGTCTTGCGCCGAAAGCGTGGCGCGCACGAGGGAGAGAGAACGTGAAACGCACATTTGCTGCGGCAATGGTGTCTGCGCTTGCGCTGGCGACCGCCGCTTCCGCCGAAATCAAGATCGCCCATGTCTACGGCAAGACCGGCCCCTATGAGGCCTATGCCAAACAGTCCCATGACGGGCTGATGATGGGGCTGGAATATGCCACCGGCGGCACCATGGAGATCGACGGCGAAAAGATCGTCGTGATCGAGAAGGACACCCAGCTGAAGCCCGAGAACGGCCGCGCCCTGCTGGAAGAGGCCTATGGCGACGACGAAGTCGACCTGGCCGTCGGCCCGGTCAGTTCCGGCGTGGCGTTGGCGATGCTGCCGGTGGCCGAGGAATACGAGAAAATCCTGATCGTCGAACCGGCGGTGGCGGATTCGATCACCGGCGAGAACTGGAACCGCTATATTTTCCGCACCGGGCGCAACTCGTCCCAGGACGCGGTGTCGAACGCCATCGCGCTGGCCGGCCCGGATGTGCATATCGCCACGCTGGCGCAGGATTACGCCTTCGGCCGTGACGGCATCGCCGCCTTCAAGGACGCGCTGGAAAGCGTCGGCAGCTCGGTGGAACACGAGGAATACGTGCCCACCGACACCACCGATTTCACCGCCGCGGCTGAGCGGATCTTCAACGCGATGAAGGACCTGGACGGCAAGAAGAAGCTGTTCATCATCTGGGCCGGCGGCGGCAACCCGATGAGCAAGATCAACGCGATGGACCCCAGCCGGTTCGGCATCGAGATCGCGACCGGCGGTAACATCCTGGCGGCGATGAAGGCCTACAAGGACTTCCCCGGCATGGAAGGCGCCACCTATTACTACTACGAGATCCCGAAGAACCCAGTGAACGACTGGCTGGTCAAGGAGCATGAGGCGCGCTTCGGCACCCCGCCCGACTTCTTCACCGCCGGCGGCATGGCGGCCGGTATCGCGGTGGTCGAGGCGATCAAGAAGGCCGGCTCCACCGATACCGAGGATCTGATCAGCGCCATGGAAGGCATGGAGTGGGAGACGCCCAAGGGCAAGATGATCTTCCGCCCCGAGGATCACCAGGCGCTGCAGTCGATGTATCACTTCAAGATCAAGGTCGACCCGAATGTCGAATGGGCGGTCCCGGAGCTGGTCCGCGAGCTGACCATCGACGATCTGCCGATCCCGATCCGTAACCAGTAATCCGTTCCCGTAGTGACCGGGGCAGAGCGGCCGGACCGCTCTGCCCCACCCGCGCCGCCGCCCGGCGCTGCCCTCCCCGCCCCGGCCGTCTGAGGCCCGGAGGCCGAGCGAAGGACAAGACAGAGTGACAGACCCCATTCTCAGAACCCAGGACCTGACCGTCCGTTTCGGCGGCCATGTCGCGGTCGATGCCGTCTCCTGCGCCTTTCAGGCCGGAGAGCTGACCGCCATCGTCGGCCCCAACGGCGCCGGCAAGACCACCTATTTCAACCTGATTTCCGGCCAGATCCCGGCCACCGCCGGCAAGGTGTTCCTGCGCGGCCGCGATATCTCGGGGCGGTCGGTGTCGCAGCGCACCCGCGCCGGCATCGGCCGCGCCTTTCAGCTGACCAACCTGTTTCCCGATCTGACCGTGCTGGAAAACGTCCGACTGGTGGTGCAGTCGCACTCCGGCCAGGGCTTCAACATGTGGTCGATGGCGGCGAAACACCGCGAGATGGTCGAGGCCGCCGAGGCGGTGCTGACCCGTGTGCGGCTGATCGACCAGCGCGATCAGGTCGTCTCCGAGCTTTCTCACGGCAACCAGCGCAAGCTGGAGGTGGCGCTTCTGATCGCGCTCGATCCGGCTGTCTACATGTTCGACGAACCCACCGCCGGGATGAGCGTGGACGAGGCGCCGGTGGTCCTCGATCTGATCGCCGAGCTGAAATCGCAGACCGACCGCACCATCCTGCTGGTCGAACACAAGATGGACGTGATCCGCACGCTGGCCGACCGGATCATCGTGCTGCACAACGGCGCGCTGGCCGCCGACGGGGCGCCCGCCGAGGTGATGGCCTCAGACGTCGTGCAGGAAGCCTATATGGGCAAGGAGCTGGAAGATGTCTGACCCGATCCTGACCCTGGAAGGCGTCTATACCAACATCGCGCAATACCACATCCTGCAGGGGGTCGACCTGCAGGTGCCGAGGGGCGCGGTGACCATGCTGCTGGGCCGCAACGGGGTGGGCAAGACCACCACGCTGAGAACCGTGATCGGCCACTGGCGCGCCCACAAGGGCCGCATCCTGTTCGACGGCGAGGATATCACCGCGCTGCCGACCCCGGCCATCGCCCGCGCCGGCCTGGGCTTCGTGCCCGAGGACATGGGCATCTTCTCCGACCTGACGGTGGAAGAGAACATGGTACTGGCGGCGGTGTCCGGCCCGATCGACAGCGCCAGGCTCGACTGGATCTTCTCGGCCTTTCCCCCGCTGAAGACCTTCTGGAAATCCGAAGCCGGCAACCTGTCCGGCGGACAGAAGCAGATGCTGTCGATCGCCCGCGCCATGGTGGAGGAGCGCAAGCTCTATCTGATTGACGAGCCGACCAAGGGGCTGGCGCCGGCAATCGTGTCGACCATGGCCCGCGCCCTGAAGGACCTGAAGGAACAGGGCGCCTCGATCCTGCTGGTGGAACAGAACTTCGCCGTCGCCCGCGCCCTGGGGGATACCGCCAACGTGATGGACGACGGGCGGATGATCTGGTCCGGCGCCATGGCCGAGCTCAGCAATAACGCGGAGCTGCAGGAGAAGCTGATGGGGCTGAGCCTGGATGCCCATCACTGAGCCGCGGCGGCCGATGCCGGATTTGAGTATTTTGACAGAGAAGAAGCAGCAGGGCGCCATGCAGGGCCCCGGGGCTGCGCGAAGGGAAGAGGCGCAGGAGATGACGATCATGCGGGAGGGGCGGCGATGACCACGGCGGCGCCGAAACACAAACCCAAGATGGCCGAGCTGAGCCTGGGCCAGCGGCTGGCGCCCTGGATGCCGGTGCTGCTGGTGCCGGTGCTGGTGGCGCTGGGGGCCATCGCCATTCCGCAGACTTCCAGCTGGCTGACGCTGACCGTATCCGGCCTGGCGATGGGGATGATGATCTTCATCATGGCCTCCGGGCTGACGCTGGTCTTCGGGCTGATGGACGTGATCAACTTCGGCCATGGCGCCTTCGTGTCGATCGGCGCCTTCGTCGGTGTCTCGGTGCTGCTGGTGCTGGGGCAGATGAGTGGGGCGCCGTCGCTGGGGCTGAACCTGATCGCGCTGCTCCTGGCGGTGATCGGCGCCATGGCGGCGACCGGTGCGGTCGGCTGGGCCTTTGAGAAGGTGATCGTGATGCCGGTCTACGGCCATCACCTGAAGCAGATCCTGGTGACCATGGGCGGGCTGATCGTGGTGGAGCAGCTGATCGTCGTGCTCTGGGGTCCCGAGGAGATCTATATCACCCGGCCGGAGAGCCTGAAGGGCGCGATCACCTTCGCCGGTGCTGCGCTGGAGAAATACCGGCTGGTCGCCGTGGTGGTGGGGCTGATCGTCTTCGCCGCCATGCGCTTCGTGCTGCGCCGCACCAAGATCGGGCTGATCGTGCGCGCCGGCGTGCAGAACGGCGAGATGGTCGAGGCGCTGGGATACCGGCTGCGCCGGGTCTTCGTCGGTGTCTTCATCGCCGGTTCCGCGCTGGCCGGCCTCGGCGGGGTGATGTGGGGTCTCTATCAGGAGGTGATCACCGCCCATATGGGCAATGACGCGATGATCCTGATCTTCATCGTGGTGATCATCGGCGGGCTGGGCAGCGTCGAGGGCTGTTTCATCGGCGCGCTGCTGGTCGGGCTGCTGCAGAACTATGTCGCCTATATCGAACCCAAGGCGGCGCTGATTTCCAATATCGCCCTGATGGTGCTGATCCTGATGTGGCGGCCGATGGGCATGATCCCGGTGGTGAAGGCGAAATGACGATGTTCCGATCCATTCTGTCCGGCGACATGCCGCGGTCTGTCGTGCTGTCGGTCGTTCTGACGGCGATCTTCGTCGGGCTGGCGCTGGCTCCCTTCCTGTTCCCCGGCGTGCGCACCGTCGACACCGCCGCGCGGATCAGCGTGTTCATCGTGCTGGTGGCGAGCTACGACCTGCTGCTGGGCTATGGCGGCATCGTCAGCTTCGCCCATACGATGTTCTTCGGCATCGGCGCCTATGGCGTGGCGCTGGGGCTGACCCATCTGGGCCGTGGCTTTGACGCGATCCTGATCGGCGCGCTCGGCGGGACGCTGGTTTCGGCGGTACTGGCGCTGCTGATCGGTCTCTTCTCGCTTCGGGTGCGGGCAATCTTCTTCGCGATGATCACCCTGGCGGTGGCCTCCGCCGTGGCGGTGCTGGCCAGCCAACTTTCCGGGTTGACCGGGGGCGAGGACGGGCTGACCTTCAAGCTGCCGCGCGAGCTGGGACCGGCATTCAAATTCGGCAAGGAGGCGCTGGGGGGAGAGCTGTTCGGGGTCAAGCTGAACGGCAAGCTGCTGGCCTATTACTTCGTCTTCATCGGCGCGCTGGTGCTGTTCCTGCTGTTGCTGCGGGTGGTGAATTCGCCCTTCGGCCGGGTGCTGCAGGCGATCCGGGAAAACGATTTCCGGGCCGAGGCGATCGGCTACCGCGTGGTCTATTACCGGGTGGCGGCGACCTGCCTGTCGGCATCGGCGGCGGCGCTGGCCGGGGCGCTCTATGCGGTCTGGCTGCGCTATGTCGGGCCCGATACCACCCTGTCGATGGAGCTGATGATCGATATCCTGCTGATGGTGGTGATCGGCGGCATGGGCACCATGTATGGCGCGGTGGTCGGCGCGACGCTGTTCGTCGTCGCCCAGAACTACCTGCAGAACCTGATGGGGGCCGCCTCCGGCCTGGTCGAAGGCATGCCGGTGCTGCCGCAACTGCTCAGCGCCGACCGCTGGCTGCTGTGGCTGGGCGTGCTGTTCATCCTCAGCGTCTATTTCTTCCCCACCGGCATCGTCGGCCGGCTGAGAAACGGACGCTGAGCCATCAGCTGGATTTGAGCCTGCGGGCGGCTTCGGTATAGCCGCCCGCGGCGCCATCGACGAAATGCATGTGATCGTCGCGGCTGGCCGAAGGCACGAAACAGGTGACCAGCGCCTCCGCCTGATCGAACAGCCCGTAGCGGATCAGCCCGGCCTCCGCCCCCCGGCGCAGCACCGTCTCGATCCGATCCCGGGTGGCGGCATCGCAATCCAGCGTCATCTTCAGCCCATCGTCCATCTTGCGGAAATCGGCGTTGACGCTGACCTGCCGGGCATAGTGGCCGGCATCGAAATCCCCCAGCCTGAGACCGAAGCGCAGCAGCACGAAGGCCATCAGGTGAAACAGCAGCACGCCGGTGAGCCGCCGTGGCAGCGACCCCTGCCCGTGGGTCGCCCGCGCCTCCAGCCGCAGCCCGGCCGGCGGCCAGCGCAGCGGAGGCCCCTGGGGCGGCACCGGATGGCCGCTGCGGCTGAGATGACTGGCGATCTCGACCACCTGGGCGGCGATGTCGCGAAACCCCTCGGCCGGCGCCCCCGGCACCGGCAGCACCACCAGCGACAGGATCAGCCCGTTCTGCGCCCTGAGGTTGGCCCAGCGGCAGGACAGGCCGGTCAGGTCGGGGCGGCTGCCCGGCGGCGCCGGCGGCACAGCATCGGCGCCCGCCTTCATCCGCGCCTCGGCCAGGGCCATGCCGCCACCGGAGAACATGGCGTAATCCGCCGCCTCCGCCCCCTGCCCCGGATCCGGCGCATAACGGGCAACGCGCAGATCGACCCCCTCGGCCCGCAGGGTCGCCACCGGCACCAGCGCCGCCCGCAACGCGACGGAGAACTCCTCCTCCGCCCAGCGGCGCAGCTCCGACAGCGTCCGCCGCGCCGCCGCGCCGGCGGAGGGCGGCACCGCGAAAGCGGCCCCGTCACCGCCGAAGACAAAGGGAAAGGGGGCGCCCTGAAGCGCGTTTGCCAGCGCCGCGATCACTGCCGCACCGATCATGTTGACCGTCTTGTACTGGCCCTGGGCAATCTGCGCCGTGGAGGAAACGATATCGGCGGTGCCGACCAGCCAGTCGTCCGGCAGCGCGGTATAGCCTTCGCCGGCAGCCAGGGCGGCGAAATCGGTCACCGGGGCAATCCCGGCATAGACATCCTGCGGCGCTGCCATCGGCGGGCCCTCCCCTGCGCTGTCGCCCTTTCAAGATAGGGACGCCACGGAATGGATCCAGTGCGGTTCGGGGCGGACGGCAACGGCTTGCCCCCATCGCGCCGACATGCGACCCAGTGCCGTCCGATATGGCAACGCAAGGGGAGGTGCGACGCGATGATGGGCTTGATCTGGCTATGCCTGGCCTATGTGCTGAGCCAGTTTTTCCGCGCATTCCTGGCGGTTCTGAGCACTGTCCTGGAACAGGACATCGGGGTGAGCGCCCAGAACCTGGCCGATGCCTCGGGGATGTGGTTTCTCGCCTTCGCGCTCATGCAGCTGCCGGTCGGCTGGGCGCTGGACCGGATCGGGCCACGGCGCACCGCATCGGTCCTGCTGCTGATCGGCGGCGCCGGCGGGACGGCGCTGTTTTCTCTCGCCAGCGGACCGGGGATGCTGGGGCTGGCGATGGCGCTGATCGGGATCGGCTGTTCGCCGGTGCTGATGGCGTCCTATTACATCTTCGCCCGCGAATACCCGCCCCGGCACTTCGCCACGCTGGGGGCGCTGATGCTGGGGGTCGGTTCGGTCGGCAACCTGATCGCCTCCTATCCCACCGCGCTTGCCGCCGAGCTGATCGGCTGGCGCGGCACCATGCTGCTGCTCTGCGCGGCGAGCGCGGCGGTGGCAGTCGGCCTGTTCGTCACGGTGCGCGATCCCGCCCCGGCCGAGGGCGATCACAGGGGGTCGGTCCTCGATCTGCTGAAGCTGCCGGTCCTGTGGCTGATCCTGCCGATGATGTTCGTCTCCTACGCGCCCTCGGGCACCCTGCGCGGGCTGTGGATCGGCCCCTATCTGGCGGATGTCTTCGGCATGGATACGGCGCGAATCGGGCAGGCGACGCTGGTGATGGGGGTGGCGATGATCCTGGGCACGCTGGCCTACGGGCCGATGGACCGGCTCTGCCGCAGCCGCAAATGGCCGATCGCGGTTGGCGGCATCGGCACCGCCGCGGCGCTGGCGGCCCTGAGCCTGCAGATCGACAACACCCCGGCGCTGTCGCTGGCGCTGATGGCGGCGGTGGGGGTCTTCGGCGGCTATTTCCCGGTGATCATCGCCCATGGCCGCGCCTTTTTCCCGGCGCATCTGGTCGGGCGCGGCGTTACCCTGATGAATCTGTTCGGAATCGGCGGTGTCGGGCTGATGCAGCTGGCCACCGGCCGACTGCATGCGGCGACCGAGGCCCAGGGCCTGACCGCCCCCTATGTGGCGATCTTCCTGTTTCTGGCGCTGGTGACCGTGCTCGGAACGGCGGTTTACCTCTTCAGCCGCGACAGTCTGGATTAGAATCCCTTTTGTCTTGGCCGCAATACCTGTAGAAGGCCGCAGCCGGCCGCTTGGCCGGCCGAAACCGCAAGAGAGGATATTATGGGTTATCGCGTCGTCGTCGCGGGCGCCACGGGCAACGTGGGTCGCGAAATGCTGAACATCCTGGCCGAGCGCCAGTTCCCGGTGGATGAGATTGCTGCTCTGGCCAGCCGCAAGTCTCTCGGCACTGAGGTGAGCTTCGGCGACAAGACTATCAAGACCCAGGATCTGGACACTTTCGACTTCACCGGCTGGGACATCGCGCTCTTTGCCGTGGGCTCGGGGCCGACCAAGGAATACGCGCCGAAGGCTGCTGCCTCCGGCTGTGTCGTGATCGACAACAGCTCGCTCTACCGCTACGATCCGGACATCCCGTTGATCGTGCCGGAGTGCAACCCGCAGGCGATCCACGGCTATTCCAAGAAGAACATCATCGCCAACCCCAACTGCTCCACCGCACAGATGGTGGTGGCGCTGAAGCCGCTGCACGATCGCGCCAAGATCAAGCGCGTGGTGGTATCGACCTATCAGTCGGTGTCCGGCGCCGGCAAGGAAGGCATGGACGAGCTCTGGGATCAGACCAAGGCCGTCTACAACCCGACTGCCGAGATCGAGCACAAGAAATTCACCAAGCAGATCGCCTTCAACGTGATTCCGCATATCGATGTCTTCATGGATGACGGCTCGACCAAGGAAGAATGGAAGATGGTCGCCGAGACCAAGAAGATCATCGACCCCTCGATCAAGGTCACCGCGACCTGCGTGCGGGTGCCGGTCTTCGTCGGCCACTCCGAAGCGGTGAACATCGAATTCGAGGATTTCCTCGATGAGGACGAGGCCCGCGACATCCTGCGCGAAAGCCCCGGCGTCATGGTCATCGACAAGCGCGAGGACGGCGGCTACGTCACCCCGGTGGAATGCGTCGGCGATTTCGCCACCTTCATCAGCCGGATCCGCCAGGATTCGACCATCGACAACGGCCTGAACCTGTGGTGCGTCAGCGACAACCTGCGCAAGGGCGCGGCGCTGAACGCGGTGCAGATCGCCGAACTGCTGGGCCGCGAGGTTCTGAAGAAGGGCTGATCGCCCATCCGACCGAGACAGACAGAGGGCGTCCCCACGGGCGCCCTCTTGTTCGTTGTGGCGGGCCGGGCGATGGTGGATCATCGGTTGTCACAGGTGAATTCATGCGTGCCCTCGTCCTGCTTTGCCCCGCCGTTCTGGCCCCTGCCGTTCTGGCCCTCACCCTGCCCACGGCCGCACTGGCCGATGTGTTTTCCTTCGACGCCCCGGTCACCGCGGTGACCTTGCACCCCGGTGGCGCCAGCATCGAACGCCGGGTGCCCTTCGCGATTCCCGCCGGCCGCCATCAGCTGATCTTGCGCAGCGCCGATCCCGGAGTCGATCTGGCAAAGCTGCGGCTGAGCGTCGAGGGCGCCACGCTGGAGACGGTCACCGCCCGCACTGCCGCGCTCGCCCCCCGGGACAGGACCGAAAGCGATGCGATCAGGGCCGCCCGGGCCGAGATCGCCCGCCTGCGGGCGGAGCTTCTGGAGTTTCAGGATCGTCGCCGCGCCGAGGAGTTGAAGGCCGAGGCAGCCCGCGCCCAGGCCGGGTTCCTCTCCGGTCTCGCCCGCGCCGAAGGGATTGGCGGCCAGGGGGTGGCTGTGCTGCGCGACCTGTCCCGCATGATCGCCGAGGAAACCCTGAACGCCGGCACCGCCGCGCTGGCCGCAGAAATCGCCGCGCGCGCCTTCGACACGCCGCTGAAGGACAAGAAAAAGGCACTGGAGGCCGCCCGCGCCGCGCTGGCCGCGCTGATGCCGCAGGCCGAGGATGGCGCCGAATACCGGCTGACCGTCTCCGCCGAAGAGGCAGCGGAGGGGCTGGTGACGATCAGCTATCTCAGCGCCGCCGGCGACTGGCAACCCGGCTACGAGGCGCATCTGACCCGCGGCGCTGCGGCGGAACTGACGCTGACCCGGGTCGCCTGGGTGATGCAGGACACCGGAGAGACCTGGCGCGACGTGCATCTGCGCCTGTCCACCGTCACCCCCGGCGCGCGCAGCGACGCCTCAGAACTCTATCCCCGGCGCCGGCAGATCGTGAAACCGCAGCCGGTGGCGCCGATGTACAAATCCGATGCCGCCCAGCTGGCGGAGCCGATGGTCGAAGCCGCCCCCATGGGTCTGGCGGGCGCGGCCGCCAGCGTACTGGACGGCATCAGCGTCACCTACGACTATCCCCAGCCGGTCACCATCGCTCCGGGGGCGGAGGCGCTGCGCCTGCCGCTGGGCGCGCTGACCCTGCCGGCAGAGGTTTTTGCCCGCGCCACCCCCGAGACCGATCCCACCGCCTATGTCACCGCCGCCTTCACCAACGACAGCGACGATGTCTTGCTGCCGGCGGAGACTGTGCAGCTGTTCCTGGATGGCCATTTCACCGGGCTGGGGCGGATGCCGCTGATCGCTGGCGGTCAGGCGGCCGAGCTGGGCTTCGGCCCCATCGAGGGCCTGCGGCTGGATTTCGCCCGGCTCTCCCGCAGCCAGGGCGATCGCGGCATGCTCAGCAAATCGAGCGAACAGACCGAGACGCAGCAATACAGCGCCCGCAATCTCAGCGCCACGGGCTGGGATCTGCGGCTGCGGGGACGGGTGCCTTATTCGGAACAGGAGAATCTGAAAATCAACTGGAGCGCGGAGCCGGCGCCCGATCTGGTCGATGCCGAAGACCGCCGCGGCCTGCTGGAATGGCGCTTCACGCTGGCGCCGGGGGCCAGCCAAACCATCCGCCTGGACCAGAGGCTGAGCTGGCCGGACGGGTACGAGCTGCGCTGAGGCGCAGCCCGCAAGCGATCCTCAGACCTCCAGGAACTTACCCAGTTTGGGATCGTAATATTCCAGGCCGCCGGCACCGATATCGGTCCAGAGCCCGTGCAGCGTCAGCTCGCCGCTGTCGACCGCCTCCTTAACGAAGGGGAAGGTCATCAGGTTGGCGAGCGAGGCCAGAACCGACTGGCGCTCCAGCGCGCGGGCCTGCTGCTCGTCGTCCTCGATATCGGCGACCAGATCGAATTTCGGGCGCAGGATATCCATCCAGCGGCCGACAAAGCTCTCCTTCGCCTCCAGCTCGGGCGCGTGGCCCTTGCACATATCGATGCAGCCCTGCACCCCACCGCATTGCGAATGGCCCAGAACCAGCAGATGCGCCACCTTCAGCGCCGTCACCGCATATTCGATGGTGGCCGAGGTGCCGTGGTGGTCGCCGTCGGGCTCATAGGGGGGCACCAGGTTGGCGATATTGCGGTGAATGAAGAACTCCCCCTGATCGGCGCCGAAGATCGAGGTCACGTGAACCCGGCTGTCGCAGCAGGAGATCACCATGGCGCGCGGATGCTGCCCATCGCTGGCAAGGCGTCGATACCAGCTCTGGTTCTCCGAATATGTCGTCGCCTTCCAGCCCTGATAGCGATGCACCAGGTAGCTCGGCAAAGGTTTGGCGAACTGCATGCAACTTTCCTCGCTTGGTTACGTCAGGGCACCAGATAATCCTCATTCGGGGAAAATTCGAGGGAATAAGCACATCCAATCGAAACCTTTTGAAAACCTGTCGACGGGATGATGGGGCCGCGAACAGGCAGATCGGACGGCAGGAGAAAGACGTGGCACATTTGTGCGCTCTCAAGCGGGTGGAATCGGTTGAGTTGGACTATCGGCAGCTGACGCTGCTTTACAGGCAGATGGGCACCCACGGCGCCGAAACCGTGATCGCCCGCGCCAGCCAGGAGCTGGACAGCCGGCTGCAGCGGTGTGAGCAGCTGTGGCGGATGCAGGAAGCGGCGGCGCTGCGCAAATGCGCCCGCTCCACCATCGCCATCGCCGAGCAGATCGGGATGGAGGCGCTGGCGCGGGTGGCCCGCGACGTCACAATCGCCGCAGATCAGGGCGATCGGGTGGCGGTGGCGGCAACATTGGCGCGGCTGCGGCGGATCGGGCAGGAATCGCTGCGCGCGGTCTGGCAGATGCGCGGCGTTTCGGTCTGACGCCCGGGCCGGCGCCGTCGCCCACGGGACCGGTCCCCGACCCAGGAGCCGGCCCCATGGCGGGGCAGTGTATTGCAATGGGGTCTTGCGGCCAGACCTGCGGGGGATAGTCTCTGCGACAGTGAATTCCAGACGAGCGCCGCAATGACCCCCGACAGCATGACCCCCGCCTTCGCCGCCCCCGGCACCCCCGCCCTCCCCCTGCATGTGATCGAGGGCAGCGCCCTCGACAGCTGGCTGGACACGCAGGAAGCGCCGGTCCGGGGCTGGGTCGTCGCCAACGGATTCACCGGCGCGCGCGGCCAGACGCTGCTGGTACCCGGCCCGGAGGGTACCCCGGCGATGGCGCTGGTCGGCTATGCCACCCCGGCAGAGCGGGCCCGACATCGGTTCCTGCTGGCCGGCGCCGCCCAGGCGCTGCCTGCGGGCACCTATCGGATCGCCTCCGGGCTCAGCGGCGCAGCGCTGGCGACCGAGGCCTTCGGCTGGCTGATCGCCGGCTACAGCTTCGACCGCTATCGCGACAAGGCCCCGGCCGCAGCGCGGGCGCTGATCGCGCCCGAGGGGCTCGATGCCGGCCGGATCGAAACCCTGGCGGCAGCCGAATGCCTGACCCGCGACCTGATCAACACTCCCGCCTCCGACATGGGCCCGGCAGAGCTCGAGGCCGCGGCGCGCAGCCTCGCCGAAACCTTCGATGCCACCGTCGCGGTGACCGAGGGCACCGCGCTGCTGGATCAGAATTTCCCGATGATCCATGCCGTCGGACGTGCCTCCCCCCGCGCCCCCCGGCTGATCGACCTGCGCTGGGGCGACAGCGGGCCGAAGCTGACCCTGGTCGGCAAGGGCGTCTGTTTCGACACCGGCGGGCTGGATCTGAAACCTGCGGTCAGCATGGCACTGATGAAAAAGGATATGGGCGGGGCGGCCAATGTGCTGGGGCTGGCGCGCTCGATCATGGCCTCCGGGCTGGCGGTGCAGCTGCGGGTGCTGATCCCGGCAGTGGAAAACGCGGTCTCCGGCAATGCCTTCCGTCCCGGCGACATCCTGACCTCGCGCAAGGGGCTGACGGTGGAGATCAACAACACCGATGCCGAGGGCCGGCTGGTGCTGGCCGATGCGCTGGCGCTCGCCGCCGAGGAGGACCCCGACCTGATCGTCTCCATGGCGACGCTGACCGGGGCGGCGCGGGTCGCGGTCGGCCCCGATATCGCCCCCTTCTTCACCGATGACGAGGACGCCGCCGCCGCATTGGCCCGTGCCGGCGCCAGCATGGCCGATCCGGTCTGGCGGCTGCCGTTTCACGACCCCTACGAGCTGAAGATCGAACCGGGCATTGCCGATCTGGACAACGCCCCCGGCGGCGGCTTTGCCGGGGCGATCACCGCCGCGCTGTTCCTGCGCCGCTTTGCCGGCGCCGGCCGCTATGTCCATTTCGACATCTACGCCTGGAGCCCCGCCGCCACCCCGGCGCGCCCCAAGGGCGGGCTGGCCCAGGGCAGCCGCGCGCTGTTCTACGCGCTGCCGGAGATGTTGGGGCTGTGACCGCGCCGCTGTCCCGCGATCGCCGCCGCTGGCGCTGCAACGGGCGCACCGCCCATGTGAGCCTGCGCGGCGCGGTCGAGGCCGAGGTGTTCACCGACGGTGCCGACTGGCGCGTGATCACACCGCGGGCGACGCTGTTTCCCGGTGCAGACAGCACCGCCCGCGACCGCGAATTGATTCTGGGCGAGACCTTCACCGTGCTGGAGCAGCGCGGCGACCGGCTCTTCGGTTTTGCCACCCGCGACGGTCATGTCGGCTGGATGGAAGCCGACCGGCTCTGCCCCGATGCGGACCTGGAGGCGCCGACCCACCGGGTGGTGCCGCGCCACAGCTATGCCAAGACCACCCCCGATCTGAAGACCCGGGACGAGACCGACTGGCTGCCGCAGGGTGCCCGCGTCGCCGTCACCGCCACAAAGGGCGCCTGGAGCCGGATCGCCCTGGGTCCCGCCGAGCATCGGCGCCGCCTGTGGATGCCGGCAGCACATCTGGCGCCTGTCGACCGCCCCGAGCCCGATCCGGTCGCGGTGGCCGAACGCTATCTGGGGACACCCTATCTCTGGGGCGGCAATTCCTCCTTCGGCATCGATTGTTCCGGGCTGGTGCAGGCGGCGCTGCTGGCCTGCGGTCACCCCTGCCCCGGCGACAGCGATCAGCAGCAGGCGGAACTGGGCAATCCCCTGCCCCCCGGCACCCCGGCGACGGCGGGCGATCTGTTCTTCTGGGCGGGACATGTGGCGATGGCGGTTTCGGCCGAGCGGCTGATCCATGCCAACGCCCATCACATGGCGGTCGCCTACGAGCCGATCGCGGCGGCGATCGCCCGCATCGACGCTCAGGGCGACGGGCCGGTGACGATGCACAAGCGGCTCTGACCCCGGGGCCCCGGAGCGGCCTAGTCGACGGCGCGGATCAGCTTGCGCTCCAGCACCCGCAGCACGGTCTTCAGCTCATGCCCGCGCTTGAGGATCTGCCCGTCCATCCCGACCACGGCATATTGCCCCTGCTTCCCCCTGAGCCGGGGACGTTTTTCGATCCGGTAGAGCGGGTGTTCGGCAGTGCGGCGGAACACCGAGAAGACCGCCATGTCGCGCAGGCAGGAAATGCCGTAGTCGCGCCACTCGCCGGCCGCCACCATGCGCCCGTAGAGGGAGAGGATCACCGAAAGCTCACGCCGGTCGAAGGCGACCTGTTCCGTCACCGGAGTGTAGGGCGTGCCGCTGGAGGTTTGCATGTTCATACCGCAAGAGTTGCGCTTTCCCGCCGCCAAATCAAGCCCGTCGCAGGCCGCGCCCGGATCCGGACCGTGAAAATCGCGCCGCTGCCGCGGCCCGATGCCTCCGGCGGGGATATTTGCGCCAGATCGAAGGAGAGCGGCGCGCCCGGACGTCCTGCCGGCTGTGGCGGGGGCCAGCGGGGGCCCCGCGCGGTCGCAGACGGCAGGTGAACCGGCGGAATGGACGTTGAAACTCGCGCCGCTTTGGCGCAGGGTCCGGGAAAACGTCGAAAGGATCAGCCAGATGCGAACGCGAGCCGCGGTAGCGCTTGAAGCGGGCAAGCCGCTTGAGATCATGGAAGTGAACCTGGATGGCCCGAAGGCGGGCGAGGTTCTGGTGGAGATCAAGGCCACGGGCCTGTGTCACACCGATGAATTCACCCGCTCGGGCGCGGACCCTGAGGGGATCTTCCCCTGCATCCTCGGCCACGAGGGCGCCGGCGTGGTGCTGGAGGTGGGCGAGGGCGTGACCACGCTGAAGCCCGGCGATCACGTCATCCCGCTCTATACCCCCGAGTGCCGCGAATGCCCCTCCTGCCTCAGCGGCAAGACCAACCTCTGCACCGCGATCCGCAATACCCAAGGCCAGGGGCTGATGCCCGACGGCACCACCCGGTTCTCGATGCTGGATGGCACGCCGATCTACCACTACATGGGCTGCTCGACCTTCGCCAATCACACGGTGATGCCGGAGATCGCGCTGGCCAAGGTGCGCGAGGACGCGCCCTTCGACAAGATCTGCTATATCGGCTGCGGCGTGACCACCG
>NZ_JASNJD010000024.1 GCF_030164425.1 Pseudodonghicola flavimaris
CCCAGCGATCTGAGAAACGCAGTCTGAGCATCCATTGCGAAACGCACTCCCATCTTGAGATGGGTATCACCTCGCAGTCCGCGCCGGCGCAGACAACGTGCCGCTCAGACACCGCTTACAGATGAATAAATTCGCTCCAGAAGGCTCGCGGGGTTCGGCTGAATTTCGCGCGGATCTAGCTGGAATGCTTGTTGTCACCATAGCTGCAATGTATGAAACTTGCGTCAAGGTAACTATGGTTTCATATGCTTCTAGGTATGGGCGAGAATTTGAAGGCTTCACTGATCGAAACTTCAGCAAGTTGAGCAGCAAAATATCTCATCAAGATTTGCGCAGATATGCTGCCACCTTTGACGGAAGGGTTCGTGACAAGTTTGATGAGATACTGGATAGGCGTCGCAAAGTGACTGTTAGATTATCTGGTCGCAACCCAATTAAGCAACTGGATCAGATCTTAAATTGGAGGCATGACTTTGCACACGCCGGGTTGCGACAAACTACGATCGGCGAGGCTATCGCAACACACCGCTTGGCAAGTGTCGTTATTTTATCATTTTACAATGCTTTCGAGGGCGAGATGGGGGCTTGATTTGGCGCGTCACTCATCAATCTGCTGCTGACCATCCATCGGATAGGAGAATAGAATCTATTATGGAACACTGCTCGCTCCAGTCTAGTGCTCGTCTAATCTTCTAGTGACACATCAATCAGAGAACTTCCGTGTGCCGATGGCTCTACTCCCCAGATAGGCCCCTTCTTCATGCTCAAATTCTATATCGCTTGCTGTGCCTTTCGATAGCGGCCGTTTCGGCGTCTCCCTTGCACGTCAAGCGCACCATGAGGTGAGGCAGCTTTGGGCCTGGCACCGGTCATTCTTTGCTCTCGGCACGAAGATCGGCTCTGGGCCGGGCACGGCAGTGCCCGGCCCAGGACGCGAACGACCGCAGTGGGCCGGACGTGCCCAGTGGCTGAGAACTGCGCTGCTCCGACAGCGGGTCTGCCCCAGCCAGACAGGCCCAAGCCGACCACTCCCTTCCCGACAAAAAAAATCGCGCCGGGTTCCCGGCGCGATCGGTTTGTAGGTCTTGGGGCGGGGCGATACCCCTCCACTCAGGCGGCGGGTTTTTCCAGCAGGGTGTAGGAGGTGATGACCTCGTCCTTCACCTGTGCGCGCTGGATCTTGCCGGCGTCGTCGCGTTTGCTGCGGGCGTGGACCGCGCGTTTGATCAGCCGGCCCAGTTGCTGGTTCAGCGCCACGGCGGCGCGGCCGGCGGTTTTCGGCTTCTCCGGATCGGCCACGGCACTGGCGTAGAGCGCGGCGAATGCCGCATCCGCATGCGCCCGTTTCAGCACGTTGAGGATGAAGTGTTCGTCAAAGCCGCCCTCGGCCTCCATCGACTGCGCCAGTTTGACGACATGGTCGATCACGCTGCGGCGGGCGCCGATCCGGGTGGCCAGCGCATCGCCCTCCGGCGCGCTGGCCAGGATGTGGGTCTCCACCAGCTTCTGCAGGAAATGGCCCATGTCCATGCCTTCGGCCTTGGCCTGACCGGCGAGGAAGCGGCGCACATCGGTCTGCAGGGTGACGGTGATCTTGTTCGCCGCGTCGATGCGGTCCAGCCGCTCCTTGCGGCGGCCGGCTTTCTCTGCCGCAGCCTCGGGGGTCGGCCGGGCGGTCTTGCCGGATTTCTTCGCGCCGGTCTTGCCCGCGCCCGGCTTCTTCATCCGTTTGGGGCTGTCGGAAACGATTTCGAGTTTGGTGGCCATGCTGCACCTCAGTTAAAACATACTTCGGAAGTATGTGATAGCCGCGCCAAAGTCAACATATTTCCGAAGTATGTGCAGAGGGCCACGATCCCCCTGCCCGCGCAGCGCTGTTGTCAGCTCCGATGCGATGGCTTACGCCTGTTGCACCCGCCAACATCCAAGAGGAGGCATACCAAGATGGCCGACACTCCCACCTATGGCTTCGACACGTTGCAGATCCACGCCGGGGCCCAGCCCGATCCGGCGACCGGCGCGCGACAGACGCCGATCTACCAGACCACGGCCTATGTCTTCCGCGATGCAGAACATGCCGCCGCGCTCTTCAACCTGCAGGAAGTGGGGTATATCTATTCGCGCCTGACCAACCCGACGGTGGCGGTTCTGCAGGAGCGCATGGCCGCGCTCGAAGGCGGCGCCGGCGCGGTCTGCTGCTCCTCCGGCCATGCGGCGCAACTGATGGCTTTGTTCCCGCTGATGAGCCCGGGGAAGAACGTTGTCGCGTCGACCCGCCTCTATGGCGGAACAATGACCCAGTTCAGCCAGACCATCAAACGTTTCGGCTGGTCGGCGAAATTCGTCGATTTCGAGGATCTCGACGCGGTGAAGGCCGCCATCGACGATGACACCCGCGCGGTTTTCGGCGAGTCCATCGCCAACCCCGGCGGCTATGTCACCGATATCCCGGCGCTGGCCGGGATCGCCGACGCCGCCGGCATTCCGCTGATCATCGACAACACCTCGGCCACCCCCTATCTCTGCCGGCCGATCGACATGGGCGCCACTCTGGTGGTGCATTCGATGACCAAATACCTCACCGGCAACGGCACGGTGATGGGCGGCGTGGTGATTGATTCGGGCAAGTTCGACTGGTCGGCCTCCGACAAGTTCCCCTCGCTCAGCCAGCCGGAGCCGGCCTATCACGGGCTGAACTTCCACGAGACCTTCGGCGCGCTGGCCTTCACCTTCCACGGCATCGCCATCGGCCTGCGCGATCTGGGCATGACGCTGAACCCGCAGGCGGCGCATTACACCCTGATGGGGATCGAGACGCTGAGCCTGCGCATGCAGCGCCATTGCGAGAACGCCCAGAAGGTCGCCGAATGGCTGGAGGCCGATCCGCGCGTCGATTACGTGACCTATGCCGGGCTGCCGTCCTCGCCCTATCACGACCGGGCCGAGCGGCTGTTTCCAAAGGGCACCGGCGGGCTTTTCACCGTGGCGCTGAAGGGCGGCTACGACGCCTGCGTCAAATTCGTCGGCGCGCTGGATCTGTTCAGCCATGTCGCCAACCTCGGCGATACCCGCAGCCTGGTCATCCACTCGGCCTCTACCACCCATCGTCAGCTGACCCCCGAGCAGCAGGAAGCCGCCGGGGCCAGCGCCAATGTGGTTCGGATCTCCATCGGGATCGAGGATGCGGCGGATCTGATCGCCGATCTGGATCAGGCCCTGGCCACGGCCACCGCCTGACCCGTACCGGCCAGGTATTGGCCCGTACCGGCACATGCCCAGTATACGCCCCGGTCGCATCGACCGGGGCGTGTTCATTGGCCGGGTTAGTCGCCGATGGCGAAGGTCATGGTCACGCTGGCCGAAACCTCGATCTCTCCGGCAGCGACCGGCACCGCGCTCATCGACGCGACCCGCATCCGCATCTCGGGCTGCGGGCCGGTCCCGGCGGCGCCGTCACGGATGGTCTGCACCGGTCCCAGGGTGACCCCGGCGGCCTCGGCCAGGAGCTTCGCCCGGGCGATCCCGTCGGCCACCGCCTGGCGCCGGGCATCCTCCTCCAGCGGCGCCGGGTCCTGCAACCCGAAGCTCAGCCCGTCGAACCGGTTGGCGCCATCCGCCACCACCGCCGCCATCACCGCGCCGAGCTGATCGAGATCGCGCACCCGCACCATTACCGTGTTGGAGGCGACGAACCCCGCGATGTCGCGCGCCTCGCCATCGCGGGCCTCCGACCACTGCGGGGTCAGGCTGACGCCCTGGGTCTGCATGTCGCGCGCGGCGATCCCTGCCGCTTCCAACCGATCCAGAACCGCCGCGACCCCGGTTGAGGTCGCCTCCAGCGCGGCGGCGGCCTCCCTGGCAGTCTGGGTGACGCCGAGGGTGATCACCGCCATGTCCGGCACCGCCTCCACCTGCGCCTCACCGGTCACCACGATCTGGCGCGGCATCTCTCCTGCCCAGGCGGCGGTGCCCATCAGCC
The DNA here is from genome assembly GCF_030164425.1 of Pseudodonghicola flavimaris. Classification (GTDB taxonomy): domain Bacteria; phylum Pseudomonadota; class Alphaproteobacteria; order Rhodobacterales; family Rhodobacteraceae; genus Pseudodonghicola; species Pseudodonghicola flavimaris. Next base: position 3,980 of record NZ_JASNJD010000024.1, read on the forward strand.
CGACCATCACGGCAGCGGCAAACCATTTCACTCTCACGGCAATTCTCCTTTTGACACGAGGCCCCTCCCGGTCCCGGACCGGTCCTGGCACGGCGCCAAGGATGGGGCGCCACCCCGGGCTCGGCAAGATACCGCCCAGTGTTTTTCTTTTCCTCGGCAAACTCCTGCTTTAGGGTTTGTCCGGGCAGGCCGGTGCCCGTTAAGACCGGTAAGATAATTTCGGGTCGGGTCGGGCTAAGGCGCTATGAAACCAAGTTTTGCGCTCTCTTTGTCGTTTGAGGGGATCAGCCTGCTGCACCGCGCCGCGGGCGGCTGGCATCTGGTCGGAGAGGTCGCGCTGGACGTGCCCGATCTGGCTGGCGCGCTCGCAGAGCTGCGCGACCGTGCGGCGCGGCTGGAGCCCAATGGGATCAGCTGCAAGCTGATCATTCCCAACGACCAGATCCGCTATATGACCATCGACACCGGTGCCGCCGAGGGCGATGCCCGCCGCGCTCGGGTACGCATCGCGCTGGACGGCGCCACCCCCTATCAGGTGGAGGATCTGGCCTTCGACATCGCCGTCGAGGGACCGCTGACCCATGTCGCGGCGGTGGCGCGGGAGACGCTAGCAGAGGCAGAGGCCTTCGCCGTAGAACATGCGTTCGATCCGGTGAGCTTCGTCGCCATTCCCGGCGATCAGCCGTTCCTGGGCGAGCCGTTCTTCGGTGCCGCCGAGCATGCCGGCGCCCGGCAGGTGGAACCGGACGGCATCGCCGTGGTGGTGACCGGCTCAGCCTCCCTGCCCGAACCCGCTGCCGATCCGGTTCCCGCTCCCGCTCCGCGCGCGGAGGAGATCGCCGAGCAGGCGCCCGATACCCCGGCGCCGGAAACAGGATCCGGGACAACGCCGAAGACAGCGCCGACGATGGGGCCAGAAACGGGGCCAGAAACAGAACCAGCGACCGACCTGAAGGCAGAGACAGCGCCGGAGGACGCCTCCGTCGGCTTCTCCAGCCGTCGCGGCAAGCCATCTTCGGAGACGGACGGAACCGCCACAGCACCGACTCCCGCGCCGCCGGTGCCCACACCGACGCCGAAGCCCGTCACCGGACCTGCCCCCAGACCGCTGGCAGCCCCCCCGCGCACCGCCGCAACGGAGCCCAGGCCAGTCGCCAAACCCGTTGCTGCCCCGCCGCCCGGTGTGCCCCGCGCGCCGGCGACCGCCCCCAAGCCGCAGACAGACCGCCCGGCCTCCGCCGCCGCAGGACTGCAGTCGGCGATCAGCGGTCTGCTGTCCCTGCGCAAACCAGCGAAACCCGCAACCGAGGCCGCGGCGAAACCGGTTGCCGGCCCCTCCGCCGCCGGCCCGGTCAAACCGAAGGGAGAGGCCGCCCGGCAGGAGGCCGAGGCGCTGACCGTCTTCGGCGCCCGCAAGGCGCGCAGGGGAAAGGGCAAGCCGCGCTTTCTCGGCCTGATACTGACCGCCGTTCTGCTGATCTTCCTGATCGGGATCGCCGCTTGGGCGAGCCTGTTTACCGAAGGCGGTCTCACCGGCCTCTTCGGGCGCGACCGGGAGACACCCAGTCTGTCCACCGTGCCGGGCGCCGACCTTCTGCCGCCCCCCGCCTCGGCACCTGAAATCGGCCTCGACAGCCCCGCCGGGGAAATGCCGCTCGACGGCGCGGGCGACACCGGCGCCACCCCTGGGACCGAGCCGCCGCTGACCAGCGCGCTGCCGCCCGAGGCGGGAGATACCGTCGCCGCCCTGCCCCCCGATCCGCTGGCCGACAGCGCTGCGGCAAGCGGCCCGGCGCTGACCGACACCGACAGCGCGGTGCTGGAGGCGCTGCGCCCGGAAGACGGCGCCGGCGCGACAGCCGATATGCTGGACCCCGAGCTCGCTGCGGAGCCCGATCCCGAAACCGGGACCGATCTGACCCAGGCCGACGATGAGACCTTCTATGCCGCCACCGGCATCTGGCCCACCGCCCCGCAGGAGCCGGAGACGCCGGCGCTGATCGGGCTCAGCGATCTCTATGTCGCCTCGATCGACCGCACCGACCTGTCGCAGGATGCGGTGGCGCTGCCTCCAGCCGCCGGCTTCGACAGCGATCTCAGCCCGACCGCCGTGGCACTGCCCGCCGCACCGGGCAAGAATTTCGAGCTCGACGACCGCGGGCTGGTCACCGCCACCCCCGAAGGCGCCGAAAGCCCCGAGGGCGTCGTGGTCTTCCAGGGGCCGCCGCCGGTGGTGCCGCCGGCCCTGCCCGATCGACTGCAGGCCCAGGCCGAGGCGGCGGACGAAGCCCAGGCGCTGCGCAGCCATCTGGCCGGCTTCCGGCCCCGGCCCCGGCCCACCGATCTGGTCGAACAGGCCGAACGCGCCCAACTGGGCGGCCGCAGCCGCAACGAGCTGGGCCGGCTGCGGCCCAATCTGCGGCCTGCCTCGGTCGAACGAGCGGCCACCGCCGCGGCCGAAGTCGCCAGTGCCGCCGCTGCCGCTGCCGCAGCAGCAGCCGAAGCCGCCGCCGCGGAGGCCACCGGCGCGCTGACCGCGGAGGATCTGGAAAACGCCACCCGCCGCGCCGTTGCCACCGCGCTGGTGCCGAAGACCCGGCCCAGCAATCTCGATACCTCGCGCAGTTCCAGCCGTGCCTCGCTGGGCGTGCCGGAAGCCGGCACGACCGCACCGGCCACCGTGGCGCCGAAAATCCCCTCCTCCGCATCGGTCGCGCGTCAGGCGACGGTGAGCAATGCCATCAACCTGCGCCATATCAACCTGATCGGCATCTACGGTACCGCCGCCAACCGCCGCGCCCTGATCCGGCTGCCAAGCGGGCGCTACAAGAAGGTGAAGATCGGCGACAGCATCGACGGCGGCAAGGTGGTGGCAATCGGCGACAGCGAATTGCGCTACGTCAAGGGCGGGCGCAACGTGACCCTGCAGATCCCCAAGGGCTGATCGGCCCCCCCTCCGCGCCGGCGCGCCCTGACCGGCGCCCCGGCGCATCTGGGGGCTCTGCCCCCGGCCTGCGGCCTCCCCCGGGATATTTCCGCCAGATCGAAGGGGCGTGGTGGTGCCGGCACCGGCCCGGGCCGTGTGCCCGGCGCGGCTTCGCTTTGATCCCCGCAAAAGAAAGGCGCGCGCGGGAGGTGCCGCGCGCGCCGGTCCGCTCCGGATCGGAGGGCTTACTTGGTGATGATCTCCGGCCCCATGAAGGTGGTCGGCAACCAGGTCGACAGGATCGGGATGTAGGTCACCATGATCAAGAAGACGAAGAGCACCGCGAGGAAGGGCAGCGCCGCCTTCACCACCCGCATCATCGGCATCCCTGCCACGCCGGAGGTGACGAAAAGGTTGAGGCCGACCGGCGGGGTGATCATGCCGATTTCCATGTTGACCACCATGATGATGCCGAGGTGGATCGGGTCGATCCCCAGTTCGATGGCGATCGGGAACACCAGCGGCGCCACAATCACGATCAGCCCCGACGGTTCCATGAACTGGCCGCCGATCAGCAGGATGACGTTGACGATCACCAGGAACATCACCGCGCCGAATCCGGCCTCGAGCATGGCGCCGGCGATCTGCTGCGGGATCTGCTCATCCGTCAGCACGTGTTTCAGGATCAGCGCGTTGGCGATGATGAACATCAGCGTGATGGTCAGTTTGCCGGCGTCGAACAGCGTGTCGCGGGTGTCGCGGTGGAAAAACGCGGTAACCAGCGCCAGCGGTTTTTCCAGCAGCGTCAGGTTGCGCTGACCCTCCGGTCGCGCCAGAGGGCCCATGTCGCGATAAACGAAGGTGGCGACCAGGAAAGCGTAGATCGCCGCCACCGCCGCGGCCTCGGTCGGCGTGAAGATACCGCCGTAGATGCCGCCGAGGATGATCACGATCAGGAACAGCCCCCAGATCGCATCATAGCCGGCCGAGAAGACCTCGCCCCAGCCCTGCCATTCGCCTTTCGGCAGATTGCGCAGCTTGGCGATGATGTAGATCGTCAGCATCAGCATGGTGCCGGCCATCAGCCCCGGGATCACCCCGGCGAGGAACATCCGCCCGACCGAGACATCGGTGGCAGAGGCATAGACCACCATGACGATGGAGGGCGGGATCAGGATGCCAAGCGTGCCGGCATTGGCGATCACGCCGGCGGCGAAATCCTTGGTATAGCCGACCTGGCGCATGCCGGCGATGACGATGGAGCCGATCGCCACCACGGTCGCCGGGCTGGAGCCCGAGAGCGCGGCAAAGAGCATGCAGGCGAAGACCCCGGCAATCGCCAGACCGCCCGGGAAATGCCCGACCAGCGCGATGGAGAAGCGGATGATCCGCCGCGCCACGCCGCCGGTCGACATGAAGGAGGAGGCCAGCACGAAGAAAGGGATCGCCAGCAGCGTGTAATGACCGGCCATCGCCTGAAAGAAGCTCTGCGCGATGGAGGCGAGCGAGGTATCGCCCAGCATCAGCAGGAAGATGATCGAGGAGAACCCGAGCGAGACGGCGATCGGCACCCCGATCAGCATCAGCCCGACGATCATCGTGAAGAGAAGAACGACTTCCATGGGCTCAGGACTCCCGGTTCATATGGGCCACGCCTTCGACGGCGTCCTCGGCCTCATGGCTGACGATCATGCTCTCGACGCGGCCGGTGGCCAGCCGCCAGGTCGCCTGCAACACCCGGAAGAGCAGCAGCGCCATGCCGAAGGGCAGCATGAAATAGGGGATGAAACGCGGGATCTTCTCGTAATGCTCGCCATCGTTCATGCCCGGTTCGATCCAGCGCAGCCAGTCCGGCATCGGGATGTCCACCACCTCGTACCAGCCGCGATAGGAGGTGCGCTTCATCTCCTCGAACCCGCTGGGGAACCAGCGGCCGGAGGTCTGCGGCAGGTTGGCGAAATTCGCCCAATAGTCCCAGGCGCCCTTCATCAGCAGGCAGGCATAGGCGATGAAGATCGCGGCGGAGACCAGCGCCAGCAGCCGACGCGGTTTCGGCGCCAGCATGTTCAGCACCGCGTCCACCCCGAGGTTGGCCGTGGTCTTGACCGCATAGCTGATGCCGAAGAGCACCAGCCAGGCGAACAGGAAGGTGGTTGCTTCCAACCCCCAGATGATACCGGTGTTGAACCCGTAGCGCAGCACGACATTGATGAAGGTGATCAGTGTCATCAGCCCGAGGATGACCGCGATCACCGTCTTTTCGAGCTCTTCCACCACGCGGCCCAGACCGGACTGCGGCGTGTAATGTACCGACATGGCTCTCCCCATGGGTAACGGTTGTCAGAAGGTCTTGCGGCAGGGCGGACCCCGGCCCCAGTGGGGGCCGGAGCGTCGGTTCCCTGACCCGGATCAGTGCTTGGCGTTGATTGCCTGCGCTGCGTCGATGTTTTCCTGGCCGACGTCTTCGACGAATTCGGCCCAGACGGGTTTCATCAGATCGACCCAGGCCTGACGCTGTTCCGCGTTCAGCTGGCGCACGGTGCCGCCGGCCTCGATGATGGCCTCCTTGGCTTCTTCGTTGACGCGGAAGGATTCGGCGTTCCGGGTCTCGGTGACCTCCTGCAGGATGGTGGCGAGCTGATCGCGCACATCTTCAGGCAGGCTGTCCCACCAGTCGACCGAGGTGACCACCATATAGTCCAGCAGGCCGATGTTGGCCTCGGTCACGCCGTCCTGAACCTCGAAGAACTTCTGGCCATAGATGTTCGACCAGGTGTTCTGCTGGCCGTCGACCACGCCGGTCTGCAGCGCGCCATAGACCTCGGAGAAGGCCATCGGCTGCGGGCTGGCACCCATCGCCTTCATCTGCGCCTTGAGCACGTCGGAGTTCTGCACGCGGAACTTCAGCCCCTCGGCATCGGCCGGCCAGATCAGCGGCTTGTTGGCCGAGATCTGCTTCAGGCCGTTGTGCCAGAACTGCAGGCCCAGCAGGCCGCGGCGCACCATCAGTTCCTTCATCTCGCTGCCGATCTCGGAGTTCTGGAACTCATCCACGGCTTCGATGTTCTTGAACATGAAGGGCAGGTCGAAGATGCGGAACTTCTTGGTGAACTGCTCGAACTTCGACAGCGACGGCGCTGCCAGCTGGACGTCGCCCTGCAGCATCGCCTCCAGCACCTGGTCGTCGTTGTAGAGGGTCGAGTTGGGGAAGACCTCCATGCAGGCCTTGCCATTCATCTCTTCGTTGACGCGCTTTTGCAGCAGCGTCGCCGCGATCCCCTTGGGGTGCTTGTCGGTATTGGTCACATGGCTGAACTTGATGACGATCTCGCCATCGTCGCAGCCTTCCGCAAACGCCGCCGGAGCGCACAGCCCCAGCGCAATGGCCATACCGGCCAGACCCATGACTTTCATCGGATACTCCCCCCGATTGACTTGAACTTCCTTCCGGGCGCCAGGCCCGGCCCGCATCGGGAATCGATGCGCTGCCATAGTGAAGCGATTCGAATCGGGCCTCTCAAGCATCCAGCGCAGCAAATTCGGGGCTTTCGTTTTCTTGCAGAAATTCATGGGGTTGCGGATAGAATCATACTTCTTCTCGCAACCGGGCCGCGCCGGATGTGCGGGAAACCGCACAGGCTAAGCGGGCTTTGTGCGGATTTTCGCACATCCCCACCGAGGCTATCGGCGGTAATCCTCCGGCCGGATGCCATAGCGCGCCAGCTTGTCGTAAAAGGTCTTTCGCGGCAGTTTCAGCGCCTTGGCGGCGGCGGCGGCGCGGCCGTTCTGCCGACCGAGCGCGGCGACCAGCAGCGAACGTTCCACCTGGGCCATCTGCTCCGCCAGCCCCAGACCGCTTTCGCGGCCGACCTCCTCGGGCATCCCGAGCACGAAGCGCATCGCCGCCGACATCAGCGACCGCGCATTGCCCGGCCAGTCCTGCGCCATCAGCCCGGCCAGGTGATCCGGGCTGATCTCCGGCGCCGGGATGCCCGATTGCTCCGCCGCCTGGGCGACGTAATGGCGAAACAGCACCGGGATATCCTCACGCCGCTCGCTCAGCGCCGGGATCCGCACCCGCATCACGTCGAGCCGGTAGAACAGATCGGCGTTGAAGCTGCCCTCGGCGACCTTGACCGACAGATCGGTACTGGAGCCGGCGATGACCCGCGCCGGAGAGCCCTGTTCCAGAACCTCGAGCGCGGCATATTGGGTGTCCTTGGGCATCGCCGAGACTTCGTCGAGAAAGATCGACCCACCCGCCCCCTGGGCGCAGAGATCACTGAGCCCCTCGGCGGTCAGCCCGGCGGCGGGGCGCTTGACGAAGGGCCCGCGCGCCACGCCCGAGAGCAGATGCACCACCTCCGCCACCTTGGAAATGCCGCTGCCCGGCGGGCCGTTGACCAGCACCTCCGCCCCGGTGGGTGCGACGTTGCGCACCCGCGCCCGCAGCGCGTCCGATTGCGGCGAGGTGCCGAACAGCATCCGCGCCGCCGGATCGCCGCGTTCCAGCTGGCGTTTCAGCCGGCGGTTTTCCAGCACCAGCGCGCGGGTCTTCAGCGCCCGGTCCAGCACCGCCAGCAGATCGGCGGCGGCGCAGGGCTTTTCCAGAAAGTCGAAGGCACCCTGCCCCATCGCCTTGACCGCCATCGGGATATCGCCCTCTCCGGTCAGCAGGATCACCGGCAGTTCGCGATCAACCTGCTGGGCATAGCTCAGCAGATGGAAACCGTCGCGCCCCGGCATGCGGATGTCCGACAGGATCACCCCCTCGAACTCCTCGGTGATCTGATCCTTGGCCATGACGAAGGAGCTGGCCATGATCGGCTCCAGCTCGGCCAGTTCCAGCGTCTGGCCCAGAGCCTCGCGCACGGCGATATCGTCATCGACCAAAAGCACCTTGCGGATCATGCGGCGCGCTCCTCCTGCCAGCGGTCGAGCTCGACGGTGAAGACGGCACCGCCGCGGGCGGCATTGGCACCGCGGATATTGCCACCGAAGCTCTGCACCAGCCCATAGGAGATCGACAGCCCGAGGCCCATCCCCTCTTCGCCGGCGATTTCCTTGGTGGTGTAGAAAGGTTCGAAAATCTTCTCGGGGTCGGCGATGCCGGGGCCGCTGTCCTGCAACCGCACGATCAGCCGCGGCCCGTCCTCGGCGAGAGTGATGGAAATCCGCTTCTGCGGGCTGCCCACCATCGCGTCCACCGCGTTGTTGATCAGGTTGACGAAGACCTGCGCCAGCCGCACCTCGCCCCCCCAGACATGGATCGGCGCCGCCGGCGCGGTCCAGTCCAGCCGCACCCCCGCCTCCTTCAGCCGCGTCTCGGTCAACTCCACCGCCTGGGTCAGCACCTTGACCAGATCGACCTTGTCCGAGGCCTCGCGTTCGTTGCGGGCGAAGGCGCGCAGGTTCTTGATGATCCGGTCCATCCGCTGCGCCAGATCCGCGATGCGGTCCAGGTTCTCGCCAGCCCGGTCCGGCCGGCCGCGCGCCAGAAAGGCGGCCCCATTGTCGGCGAACTGCCGGATCGCCATCAGCGGCTGGCTCAGCTCATGGCTGATGCCGGCGCTCATCTGTCCCAGCGCCGACAGCTTGCCCGCCTGCACCAGGTCGTCCTGCGCCTGCTTCAGCGCCGCCTCCGCCTCCTGCCGTTCGCGCACCTCCGACCGCAGCCGGAGGTTGGCATCCGACAGCGCCCGGGTCCGGTCGGCAACCCGCGCCTCCAGCTCACGGTTGGCCACCGCCAGGGTGCGGCGCCGCTCGGTCGCCAGGAACAGAAGCGCGCCGAAGGCCAGGCAGATCGCCGCCACCGCCGCCGCCTGCAGCCCGGCCAGCCGCCGCGCCGGGGTGATGTCGATCAGGATCTCTCCCAACAGCCCCACCCGCGGCAGGCCCTGCGCCAGATGCAGCGCCCGAGCCGGCAGATATTGCCCCCAGTCCAGCCGCCAGAGCTCATGGCTGCCCTCCTGCCGGGTGGAAAAGCGCGGCGCCGCCCCCTCCGGCGGCGTCAGACCGATCTGCCCCGGTCGGCGCTGCCAGAACAGCAGATCCGAGCGGTTGGAGATGAACACCCGCCCCGCCGCATCGGTGAAGAAGACCGGCGGCAGGCTGCCGCGCCAGCTGCGCTCGATCTCGGCCAGATCGACGGCGACGATCAGCGCCCCGCGCACCTGCTGATCCGCGCCGAACACCGGCGCCGCAACGAAATAGGCGCGCCGCTGCAACGCGCCGACAACCCCGTGCCCACGCCCCAGCGCCCCCTGCAAGGCGCGGCGGAAATAGGGCGCCTGCCGCAGCTCCGGCCCGATCAGCCCGGGCTGCGCGGCCGCCACCACATGCCCCCCCGCGTCGACATAGAGCAGATCGAGCGCGCCGGATTTATCCGCCAGCCGGCGCAGCAGCGCCGCCAGCCCCGGAGCCTCCCGCGCCGCCAGTTCCGGTCGCCCGGCGGTCATCACCACCAGCTGCTGAAACAGCTGCAGCTGGGTGGTCAGCCGGTCGCTGGCCAGCGCCAGGTCGGCCTCGGCCCGCTGTTCCAGCTGCCCCAGCGCCTGCCGGTAGCCATAGCGCCAGACCCCGGCGCTGAGCGCCCCCACCCCAAGGAGGAAGGCCAGAATGATCCACCGCGTCTGCATCGGGAGTTTGGTCATGCCGCCGAGAGTAGCAAAGCCGGGCTTGCATTGACCAGTGGGCGTGGTCATCTGGGGGCATGATCCGGCTGTCCCAATCCCCCACCGACCCCGTCTTCGTGCAATCGCCCTATGGGTTCTATCACCGCGCCCGCGCCGTCGGGCCGCTGTTCCACTGGCAAGAATACGGCATCCCCGCCGCGCCCGGCCATGAGGCGGTGCAGAGCATCCTGCGTGATCGCCGTTTCGGCCGCGAGGTCCCGGCGGAGCTGGCGCCGCCGGTGCCCGATCACCTCGCCCCCTTCATGGCGGTGGAGGCGCATTCGATGCTGGAACTGGAACCGCCACGCCACACGCGGCTGAGATCGCTGGTGCTGCGCGCCTTTACCAGCCGCGCGATCACCGCGCTGGCGCCGGGGATCGAAGCGCTCTGCCATGATCTGATCGATCGCTTCCCCGCCGGTGCCTTCGACCTGCTCGATGCCTATTGCACCCGGGTGCCGGTGATCACCATCGCCCGGCTTCTCGGGGTGCCGGAGGAGATGGCACCGCAGCTTCTGGACTGGTCGCACCGGATGGTCGCGGTCTATCAGGCCGGCCACGGCCCTGCCGACGAGATCGCCGCCTCCGCCGCCGCGACCGAATTCTCCGCCTTCCTGCGCGGCTATGTCGACGAGCGCCGCAACCGGCCCGGCGACGACCTGATCACGAGACTGATCGCGGCGGAGGAGGATGGTGCCCGGCTCTCCTCCGACGAGCTGATCACCACCTGCATCCTGCTGTTGAACGCCGGGCATGAGGCCACCGTGCATGCGCTGGGAAACGGGGTGAAGACCCTGCTGGAGACCGGCACCGATCACAGCTGGCTGGCGCCCGACCGGGTTGACGTCATGGTGGAGGAGATCCTGCGCCACGATCCGCCGCTGCATATGTTCACCCGCTATGCCTATGAGGAGATGACGGTTTTCGGCCATGACTTCCGCCGGGGCGATCAGGTGGCGCTGCTTCTGGGGGCTGCGAACCGCGACCCGGGCGTCTGGCCCGATCCCGACCGCTTCGACCCCGGCCGCCCGGCACAGACCAACGCCGCCTTTGGCGGCGGGCTGCATTTCTGCGTCGGCGCGCCGCTGGCCCGGCTGGAGATGCGCATCGCCCTGCCGATCCTCTTCACCCGCTGCCCGGCACTGCGGCTGGCCGCCACGCCCGATTACAGCGACAGCTATCACTTCCACGGTCTCACGCGGCTGATGGTGCAAAGGGCGCCGTGAGCCCGCCGATCAGGGGCATTCCGGCGCAGCCCCACCCCTGAGCCAACTCTCGGCGAACCCGCCCGAGACAAGCGCCCCGCGTCATTCCTCCAGCGGCAGATCGGTGGTGGACTTGATCTCTTCCATCGACAGCAGCGCGGTGACGTTATGCACCCGCACCTCGGAAATCAGCGCCTGATAGAAGGCGTCATAGGCGCGCGCGTTCTTCACCCGCACCTTGAGGATATAGTCGATGTCTCCCGCCAGCCGGTGCGCCTCCTGCACCTCGGGGCGATCGCGCAGAGCCCGCAGGAAATCCGCCTGCCAGCTCGCCTCATGCTCCGAGGTCCGGATCAGCACGAAGAAACAGGCCTCAAACCCCAGTGCCTCGGGGTTGAGCAGAACCGTCTGCTTGCCGATCACCCCGGCGTCGCGCAGCTTGCGGATCCGGTTCCAGACCGGGGTCTTCGAACTGCCGACATTGCCGGCGATCACGTCCAGCGACTGGCTGGCATCGCGCTGCAGCTCCGCCAGAATTTTCCGATCCAGCGCGTCGATCCGTACAGACATTCCTGATTGTTCCTTTTTCCGGGACAGCGGTTCTCTGCCGTGCAGCAAGTGAAACGCATGTCCTTATTTCCCGCAGCATATAGCGTTGAAACGGGAATATTTCCTATATTGGCAGTCAAGTCAAACCCCAGCGAAAGGGCCCAGAGCATGACCGTCCCCCGCACGACCCAAGGCTTCGCCTCCGGCCATGTCCGCTTTGTCGGTGCCGGCCCCGGCGATCCGGAGCTTCTGACCCTGGCCGCCCTGCGCGCGCTGGAGACCGCCGAGGTGATCCTGCACGACCGGCTGATCAGTACCGATATCCTCGCGCTCGCCGGCCCTGCCGCGCAGCTGACCGAGACCGGCAAGACCGGCTTCGGCCAGGCGATGAAACAGGACGACATCAACGCCCGCATCGTCGCCGCGGCACAGTCCGGCGCCCGCGTGGTGCGGCTGAAATCCGGCGACGCCACCGTCTTCGGCCGTCTCGACGAAGAGATCGAGGCCTGCGACGCCGCCGGTATCTCCTGGTCCATCGTGCCCGGCATCACCGCCGCCTCTGCCGCCGTCGCCGCCATCGGCCAGAGCCTGACCCGCCGCGGCCGCAATTCCGCGGTGCGGCTGATCACCGGCCACGATGTCGAAGGCTACGCCGATCACGACTGGGCGGTTCTGGCCCGTCCGGGCGAAGTGGCGGCGATCTACATGGGGCTGCGCGCCGCCCGCTTCCTGCAGGGCCGGCTGATCATGCATGGCGCCGACCGCGCCACCCCGGTGACGCTGGTCGCCAATGCCTCCCGCCCCGATCAGCAGGTACTGGCCACCACGCTCGACCGGCTCACCGACGATCTGGCCCGGGCCGAGCTGTCCGGTCCGGTGCTCACCCTCTTCGGCCTCGCCCCCCGCACCGCCGAAATCCTCCTCCCCGCTCTCGACAAGGAACGCGCCTGATGCCCCGCCCCTTCACGCCCAAGGTCGTCACCGCCTCCGATCTCCTGGAAGGCGATGTCATCTATCTCACCGCCGAGGACGGCTGGACCCGCCAGCTGACCGAGGCCGAACTGATCCAGGACGAAGCCCACGCCCAGCTGCGCCTGCTCTTCGCCGAAAGCCAGCCCAACAGCGTCGTCGGCGCCTATCTGGCCGAGGTGAAGCCGGGCCCCCGCGGCCCGGAACCGACCCATTTCCGCGAGGCCTTCCGCGCCACCGGACCCTCGAACTACGCCCACGGCAAGCAGGCCGGGGCCTGAGCCCGTCACACCCCCGAGCCCGTTCCGGGGAGTTTCTTCGAAGACCATTCACCGGCCTGAAGCCGCCGGAGAAGGAGCCGCCATGTACAGCTATTCCGATTTCGACCGCGCTTTTCTCGCCGAACGCAACGCCCAGTTCCGCGCCCAGGTGGAGCGCCGCCTCAAAGGCCACCTGACCGAGGATGAGTTCAAGCCGCTGCGGCTGATGAACGGCGTCTACCTGCAGCTCCACGCCTATATGCTGCGCGTGGCGATCCCCTATGGCACGCTGAACGGCGCCCAGATGCGCCAGCTCGCCCTGCTGGCCGAGAAGTGGGACAAGGGCTACGGCCATTTCACCACCCGGCAGAACATCCAGTACAACTGGCCGAAGCTGCGCGACATCCCCGATATGCTGGATGCGCTGGCCGAGGTCGGGCTGCATGCGATCCAGACCTCGGGCAATACCATCCGCAACACCACCGCCGATCACTTCGCCGGCGCTGCCGCCGATGAGATCGCCGATCCCCGGCCGCTGGCCGAGCTGATCCGGCAATGGTCGACCGATCACCCGGAGTTCCAGTTCCTCGGGAGAAAGTTCAAGATCGCCATCACCGGCAGCCCGGAGGACCGCGCGGTGACTGCCGCCCATGATATCGGGCTGCGCATCGTCACCCGCGACGGCGAACAGGGTCTGCAGGTGCTGGTCGGCGGCGGCCTCGGCCGCACCCCGATGATCGGCCAGGTGCTGCGCGACTTCCTGCCGCGCGCCGATCTGCTGCCCTATCTCGAAGCCGCGCTCTCCACCTACAACCTGCTGGGCCGGCGCGACAACAAGTACAAGGCGCGGATCAAGATCACCGTGCATGAAAACGGCATCGAGGAAATCCGCCGGCTGGTCGAGGCCCGCTTTATTGAGACCCGCGCCGAATTCTCCGGCGAGGATCAGGCGCTTCTGGCCCAGATCGAGGCGCAGTTCACCCCGCCCGCGTTCCGTGGCGGCAATACCGAGACCTATGACGCCGCCTATGCCGCCGACCCGGTGTTCCGGGCCTGGGCCGATACCAATCTGGCGGCGCACCGCCGGGCAGACCACGCCATCGTCTCGATCAGCCTCAAGGCCCCCGGCGCCACCCCGGGCGATGCCACCGCCGCGCAGATGCGGGTGATGGCCGATCTGGCCGGGCAATACGGCTATGACGAGCTGCGCATCAGCCACGAACAGAACGTGATCCTGCCGCATGTGCATAAATCCGACCTGCCGGCGCTGCATGCGGTGCTGAAACACCACGGGCTCGCCACCGCCAACATCGGGCTGATCAGCGATATCATCGCCTGCCCCGGCATGGATTACTGCGCCCTGGCCACCGCCCGCTCGATCCCGATCGCGCAGGAGATCGCCACCCGCTTCGAGGAGCTGAAACTCGAACACGACATCGGCCCGATGAAGATCAAGATCTCCGGCTGCATCAACGCCTGCGGCCACCACCACGTCGGCCATATCGGCATCCTCGGGCTCGACCGTGCCGGGGTGGAGAATTACCAGATCACCCTGGGCGGCGATGCCGGCCCCGATGCGGTGATCGGCTCCCGCACCGGCCCGGGTTTCCCCGCAGAGGAGATCGTGCCCGCGATCGAACGGCTGATCCGTGCCTATCTCGACCTGCGCGAAGACGCGGCCGAACCCTTCCTCGCCACCTATCGCCGCCTCGGCGACGCCCCGTTCAAATCCGCGCTCTATGACGAAAGCGCCCGCACCAAGGCCGCATGACCCCATGGATCTTCTCTGCCCAAATACTCCCGCCGGAGGCTCCGGCGGCGACGCTGCGGCACGGCTCGCCGACAAGGTCGCGGACCTTAACGCCCGCTACCGCCACCACTCCGCCACCTCGGTGATGGAAGCCGCCCTGACCGAGGCCGGGCATATCGCCCTGGTCTCCAGCTTCGGGGCGGAATCGGTGGTGCTGCTGCATATGGCGGCAGTAATCGACCGCAACGTGCCGGTGCTGTTCATCGATACCGAGCTGCTCTTCACCGAAACGCTGGTCTATCAGACCGAGCTGACGGAGCGGCTGCTCCTGTCCAACGTGCAGATCATCCGCGCCGCCGATATCGCCGCCCGCGATCCCGACAACACGCTGCATCTGCGCGACACCGACGCCTGCTGCGCGCTGAGGAAGACCCGGCCGCTGCAACAGGCTCTGACCGGCTTCGACGGCTGGATCACCGGCCGCAAGCGGTTCCAGTCCGGCACCCGCGCGGCGCTGGATTTCTTCGAGATCGAGGACGGCACCGGCCGGATCAAGATCAACCCGCTAGCCCATTGGGCGCCGGAGGATATCCGCGCCTACATGGAGGAAAACCGCCTGCCCCGGCATCCGCTGGTCGCCAAGGGCTATCCGTCGATCGGCTGCGCCCCCTGCACCTCGCCAGTGGCCGAGGGCGAAGATCCCCGCTCGGGCCGCTGGCGCGGTCAGCAAAAGGACGAATGCGGCATCCATTTCGTCAACGGCAAACTCGTGCGCATAGGAGCATCCGAATGACTGTCATCGTCACCGACCGGGGCTTTGCCCCCGACGACTGGAGCGGGGATGAGACCCGCACCGCCACCCTGGCCCCGGAGGCACGGGCCACCGATCTGGCCGACCGTCTCGGCGCGCTGGACCTGATCCGTGTCAGCTTTCCCAGCTTCGCCGACGGTCGCGGCTTCACCCTGGCCCGCGATCTCCGGCGGCTGGGCTATGCCGGACGGCTGCGCGCCTGCGGTCACCTGATCTCGGATCAATACGCCATGGCGCGGCGCTCCGGCTTCGACGAGGTGGAGATTTCAGACGATCTCGCCGCCCGCCAACCGGAGGCAGAGTGGCTTTTCCGGGCGCGTTGGCGCGCGCATGACTATCAATCGCGCCTGCGCGGGCAATCTGCCCTTCACCTGACCTGAATCAAAGATTACTCAGAGGTGTCGGTTCTAAAGACCGGCAAGGAAACCGATGACAGAGATGCGCCCCGTGACCGATCAAGCGACTGACGCGACCCCCGTTAAGACACTCGCCCTGCCCGACGCCCAGACCGTCACCTTCGTCAAACACTGGACCGACCGGCTGTTTTCCTTCCGGGTGACGCGGCCCGCCTCGCTACGCTTTCGCTCGGGCGAATTCGTGATGATCGGCCTGATGGGCGATCCCGACCCCAAGACCGGCAAGCAGAAGCCGCTGCTGCGGGCCTATTCCATCGCCTCGCCGTCCTGGGACGAGGAGCTGGAATTCTATTCGATCAAGGTGCAGGACGGACCGCTGACCTCGAAGCTGCAGCATATCGCGGTCGGCGACGAGATCATCCTGCGTCCCAAGCCGGTCGGCACCTTGGTGCATGACGCGCTGCTGCCGGGCAAACGCATCTGGTTCTTCGCCACCGGCACCGGTTTCGCGCCCTTCGCCTCGCTGCTGCGCGAACCGCAGACCTACGAGGATTACGACGAGGTGATCATCACCCACACCTGCCGCCAGGTGGGTGAGCTGACCTATGGGGCCGAACTGATCGAGAGCCTGAAGACCGACGAGATGCTGAACGAGCTGATCGGCGAGGGCTTCTGGAAGAAGATCAAATATTACCCCACTACCACCCGGGAAGAGAGCCCGAAGATGGGCCGCATCACCGACCTGATGCGCTCGGGCGAGGCCTTTGCCGATCTCGGCGTGCCGCAGATCAACCCCGCCGACGACCGCGCCATGGTCTGCGGAAACCTGGCTTTCAACCTTGAGATCAAGGACATGCTGGAAGGCTACGGGCTGGTCGAAGGGGCCAATTCCAATCCGCAGCACTATGTGGTGGAAAAGGCCTTCCTCGACTGATCAGGGCGCCCCAGTCGCGCTGCGCGCCCCGGCCTGACCTTAGGTCACATCGTGAAATTACATGACGGCAGCAACTAATTCTTGGTTGCTGCCGTTTTTCCGGGCTACTCCTGTCCGGCGTGGTGCGATCTGCCCGCGCATGGGAGGAGATCATCATGACAAGGCACAGCCCCACCCCGGCCGTGGTGCCCATTCTGTCGGCCGCCAATTTCGTGATCGGCCTCGGCGCCTTTGTCGTCATCGGCATTCTCAACCCGATGGCAGAGACCTTCGGGCTCAGCCCGTCCGAGGCCGGCAACCTGATGGTGGTCTACGCCGGGGTCTATGCAATCAGCTCACCGCTTCTGGTCTCGGCGACCGGCCGGATCGGACGGCGCCGCATCCTGGCCGTCGCCACCGGGCTTTTCGCGCTGGCGGCGCTGATCTCTGCGCTGGCGCCCACCGCGCCCGTCCTCTTCGCCGCGCGGGTACTCTCCGCGCTCAGCGCCGGCATGGTCACACCGGTCGCCGCCGCCGTGGCCGCCGGCCTCAGCCCGCCCGGCAAACAGGGCGCGGCGCTGTCCATGGTCTTTCTCGGCTTCAGCCTCAGCCAGGTGATCGGCGTGCCACTGGGCAGCTTTCTGGCCTATACCTTCGGCTGGCGCATCGCCTTCGCCCTGGTGGTGGCGCTGGCGGTCCCCTGTGCCGTGCTGATCTGGGTCCGGGTGCCTGCGGGATTGCATTTCGCGCCGGTCGGCCTGCCGGACCTGATGCGGGTGGTCGGCAACTGGCGGCTGATGCTGGCGGTCAGCTTCACCACCCTCTTCCTTTCCGGCAGCTACGTGGTCTTCACCTATCTCGCCCCGCTGCTGAGCGAGACCATGGGCTTCGCCCGCAACGGCATCACCGCGGTGCTGACCCTGTCCGGACTGGGCGCCGTCGCCGGATCGCTGATGGGCGGCAAGCTGACCGACCGGATCGGCGCGCAGCAGACGCTGGTGCTGCTGTGCCTGGCGCAGATGGCGGTCACGCCGATGTTCTCGACCCTGCCGCTGCCCGTCTTCGCGGTGATGGCATTGCCGGTGCTGTGGTCGCTCTTCGGCTGGTCCTTCATGCCGGCGCAGCAGGTGCGGCTGATCATCGCCTCGCCGCAGAACGCCAATGTGCTGCTGGCGCTGAACGCCGGCGCCGTCTATCTGGGCGCGGCGGCGGGTTCCGCCATTGGCGGCGCCCTCATCGAACGCAGCGGGCTCTGGGCGCTCGGACTGGGCGGCGGCGCCTGCGTCTGCGCCGCGCTGGCGGTGCTGCTGATGGCGGGCGGCTGGCGCGGTCCGCGATCCGACCCCGCCGCGCCAAGCTCAATTGCCGCTTGAATCACGGGCCTGCCAAGTTTACCTTGCCGCACGGATTCTTGTGAAAATAACCGAAGGAACAAAACCATAGCCCGCAGACCCCATAATGCGCCCCCGACGCGCGACACTGGCCCCCGCATCAATGAAAAAATCCGTGCGCCTGAAATCCGTCTGATCGGAGCCGAAGGCGAAAACGTCGGCGTCGTCGCGCCGGCGCGGGGATTGGCCATGGCCCAGGAGGCTGGGTTGGATCTGGTCGAGATCTCTCCCAATGCCACGCCGCCCGTCTGCAAGATCATGGACTTCGGCAAGTTCAAGTACGAACAGCAGAAACGCGAAAGCGAAGCCCGCAAGAAGCAGAAGATCATCGAGGTCAAGGAAGTCAAATTCCGGCCCAACACCGATACGCATGACTATGACGTCAAGATGCGCAATGTCGTGAAGTTCCTTGAGAACGGCGACAAGGTGAAGGTGACCCTGCGCTTCCGCGGCCGCGAGATGGCGCACCAGAACCTGGGCCGCGACCTGCTGGAACGCGTCGCCGAAGACGTCAAGGAAATCGGCAAGATCGAGAACATGCCGAAAATGGAAGGCCGCCAGATGATCATGATGATCGGGCCGCTGCCGCAGAAATAACCTGCAGGACGCCCGGCGCCGTCACCGGCGCCAGGCTTCCCTGTGGATCGCACCTCCGGCCCCCGCCCATGCGGGGGCTTTTGCATGTCTGGGTCGCTTTCGGGCCGGTTATTTCCCGGTCTTGCCGGCGGCGCCCATGCCCCCCAGCCAGAAGGCCGTGCCCATTTCCACGATCTTGCCGGTTTCTTCGGTATAGCGGTTCAGGGCGCGCTGCAGGAATTCACCCTGCACCTGCTGCATCTCGCTCAGATCGCGGCAATGCAGCAGCTTGTGCTGCAACTCCACGTCCTCCTTGATCCGCTGGGTATAGAACTCCAGCATCTCGGCGCCCATGTCGCTCAGCTTCTCGACCCAATCGCCGCCCATCAGAGTCAGCGCGTTCAGACCCATCTTCTGATATTGCGACATCACGTCGTTCATCGCCTGAGCGGCATCGTTCATGACCGCTTCATGTTTCTTGTCGGAAGTCATCGTTTTCATCCTTTCGGTCAAACGACCCCCCGGATCCGTTGCACGGGTTCGGGACCGGTCGGGGGAGTCTCCTCGTCGCGCGCGCGGCGATAGTTGCACAGCGCCCGGGTGAAGGAAATGCGCTTTCCCGGAAAACGGGAAACCTGCGCGCATTTCACACGCCTGCGCCAGTAAAACCACCACCCAGTAAAACCACCACGGCGCATGTCTTGGCGCGGTGCCGGTGCGGAGCTGTCTGAAAAGGCGACCATCCCCACGGTCCCGCCTTGCATCGGCTCCGCACCGGGCTCGCCCTCCGCCTCGCGAAGGGAGCCTGCCCATCCCACGAGGCCGCGCGCAGCTTTAAGCCGCAGCACACCCCGCAGGTTTATTGTAGCACTGTCGCAGCCCGGCCCGATTGATCTGCGTCAACCCGGCCGGGCCCGGCCTGTCAGCCGGCGGCGGCCATCACCGCGCGGCGCGTCATCACCTTGACCAGATGGGCCCGATAGGCCGCAGTGCCATGCAGATCGGCGATCATCCCCTCGGCCGGGCAATCGATCCCCTCCAGCGCCGCCGGGCTGAAGTCCGCCGACAGCGCCACCTCAGCCTCGCTCCAGCGGAATACCCCGTCTTCTGCCGCACCGGTGACCGCGACCCGCACGCCCTCCGGGTATTTCGCCACGAAGACCCCCACCAGGGCAAAGCGCGAGGCCGGCTGCTCGAACTTCTGATAGCTGGCTGCCTCCGGCACGGGGAACCGCACGGCGGTGATGAGCTCGCCATCCTCCAGCGCGGTGGTGAACATGCCTTCGAAGTAATCGTCCGCCGCGATCTCGCGGTTGCTGGTGACGATGGTCGCCCCCGACGCCAGCGCCGCCGCCGGATAACAAGCCGAAGGGTCATTATTTGCGAGGCTGCCGCCGATGGTGCCGCGATTGCGCACCGCGGGATCGCCGATATTGCCCGCCAGCGCCGCCAGCGCCGGATAGGCCGCCGCCACCTCGGCCGCGACCGCCGCATGCGGGGTGGCGCCGCCGATGGTGATCTGCCCCTCCCCCAGCTCGATCCCCTGCATCTCGCCGATGCCAGTCAGGCTGACCAGAACCGCCGGCGCCGCCAGCCGCTGCTTCAGCGTCGGGATCAATGTCTGCCCCCCGCCCAGGGCCTGCGCCTCTTCCGCGCCCAGGGCGGCGATGGCATCGGCCAGGGTCGTGGGTTTCACGAAGTCGAATTCATACATCTCGCTCTCCTTCAGAAGGTCCGGGAGGCCTCCGCCCCCCTTCTTCTCTGTCCAAATACTCCGGGGGTCCGGGGGAAGCCCCCCGGTCCCGTCCAAGGTCGTTGCGTCAACCCTCCGGTCATCCCTGCAGCGCCGCCCAGACCCGCGCCGGGCTCAGCGGCATGTCGATATGGGTGATCCCGCTGCCGCCGGAGCGCAGCGCATCCACCACCGCGTTGACCACCGCCGGCGGCGACCCGATGGCGCCGGCCTCGCCGCAGCCCTTTACCCCCAGGGGGTTGTGGGTACAGGGCGTCTGGCAGGAATGATCAACCTGGTAGAACGGCACATCCGTGGCCCGCGGCATGGCATAATCCATGTAGGAGGCGCTGAGCAGCTGGCCGTTCTCGTCATAGACCGCGCCTTCCAGCAGGGCCTGGCCGATCCCCTGCGCCAGCCCGCCATGGACCTGGCCGGTGACGATCATCGGGTTGATGATATTGCCGAAATCATCCGCCGCCGCGAAGCGTTCGACGGTGACCTTGCCGGTGTCGGGATCGACCTCCACCTCGCAGGCATAAGCGCCGGAGGGATAGGTGAAGTTGGAGGGGTCGTAGAACGCGGTCTCCTCCAGCCCCGGTTCGATCTCGTCCAGAGGGTAATTGTGCGGCACATAGGCGGCGAGACAGACATCCCCCCAGGCCACCGATTTGTCGGTGCCCGCCACGCTGAACTGGCCGTCCTTCAGTTCGATATCGGCCTCGGCGGCCTCCATCAGATGGGCGGCGATGGTCTTGGCCTTCTTGATGATCTTCTCGGTGGCCCGCACCATGGCCGAACCGCCGACCGCGATCGACCGCGATCCGTAAGTGCCCATGCCCATCGGCACCTTGGAGGTATCGCCATGCACGATCTCGACCATGCTCTCGTCGATGCCGATCATTTCGGCGATCACCTGCGGGAAGGAAGTCTCATGCCCCTGCCCGTGGCTGTGGCTGCCGGTCATCACCACCAAACCGCCGGTGGCATTGACCCGCACCGTGGCGCTTTCATAGAGCCCGGCCCGCGCGCCCAGCTGCCCCACCAGGTTCGAGGGTGCGATGCCGCAGGCCTCGATATAGCAATTGACGCCGAGCCCCCGCAGCTTGCCACGCGCCTCGCTCTCGGCCCGCCGCGCGGCGAACCCGTCCAGATCGGCCATCTCCACCAGCTTGTCCATCGTCGCGTGATAGTCGCCGGTATCATATTCCACCGCCACCGGCGTGGCATAGGGAAACTCGGTGATAAAGTTCTGCCGGCGCAGGGCAATCGGATCGACGCCCAATTCCATGGCGGCCTTGTCGATCACCCGTTCCAGCTGGAAGGTCGCCTCCGGCCGGCCGGCCCCGCGATAGGCATCCACCGGCACCGTATTGGTGAAGACCGCCTTGACGTTCACATAGATCAGCGGCGTCTTGTAGTTCCCCGCCATCAGCGTGCCATGCAGCCAGGTCGGGACCGAGGGCGCGAAGGTCGAGAGATAGGCGCCCATGTTCGCATAGGTCTCGGTCCGCAGCGCGGTGAAGTTGTTCTCCGCGTCCAGCGCCAGCTGGATGGTGGTGACATGATCGCGGCCATGGGCGTCCGAGATGAAGGCCTCCGACCGGCTGGCGGTCCATTTCACCGGCCGGTTGATCGCCTTGGCGGCAAAGGTGCAGAAGGCTTCCTCGGCATAGTGGAAGATCTTGGTACCGAAGCCGCCGCCGACATCCGGGGCCACCACGCGCAGCTTGTGTTCCGGGATCCCCAGCACGAAGGCGCCCATCAGCAGCCGGATCACATGCGGGTTCTGGCTGGTGGTGTAGAGCGTGCTTTCATCGCCCGCCCGGTCGTAATCGCCCACCGCCACCCGCGGCTCCATCGGGTTGGCGACCAGCCGGTTGTTGACCAGCTCCAGCGTGGTGACATGGGCGGCCTTCTGGAACGCCTCCTCCACCGCCGCCTTGTTCTCCTCGACGAAGCCCCAGTCGTAGCAGAGGTTCGAGGTCAGATCGTCATGCACTTTCGGCGCACCCTCCTGCACCGCGGCCTTCATGTCGATAACGGCGGGCAGTTCCTCGATCTCAACCTCGATCGCCTCGGCGGCATCGCGCGCCTGTTCCCGGGTCTCGGCGACGACGGCGGCGATCGGGTCGCCGACATGGCGCACCTTGCCCTGGGCCAGCACCGGATGCGCCGGCTCCTGCATCGGCTGGCCGTGTTTGTCGGTCACCTGCCAGCCGCAGGGCAGGCCGCCGATACCTTCGAAATCCGCACCCGTGAAGATGCGGATCACCCCGGGCATGCCGGCGGCGGCAGCTGTGTCGATGGATGTGATACGGCCATGGGCCATGTCCGAGCGCAGGAAATGCACATAGGCCTGACCGCGCAGATTGATATCGTCGGTATAGCGTCCAGCTCCGGTCAGAAAGCGGACGTCTTCACGCCGCTTGGTGCTGGCGCCGATTCCGTGGTCTTTCGGCATGTCTTTCTCCTCCCAAAGAAATCTGCCAACCGCCGCGATGCCGCCTCGGCCCCTCCTCCAGGGCGCTGATCGGCGACGGGCGGTCTATGTCGGGTCCGTCTTGATCGTCGCGTCTTACTCAGCGGCGAGCACCGCCACATCCTGACCGCTGGCCGCCATGATCGCCTTGACGATGTTGTGATAGCCGGTGCAGCGGCAGATATTGCCCTCGAGATAATGGCGGATCTCGTCTTCCGTCGGCTTCGGGTTTTCCTTCAGCAATGCCGCCGCGCTCATCACCATGCCGGGGGTGCAGAAACCGCATTGCAGCCCGTGGTGATCCTGGAACGCCTGCTGGATGACATTGAGCGTGCCATCGGCATTGGCCTGGCCTTCGATGGTCGAAACCTCGGCGCCATCGGCCTCAAGCGCCAGCATGGTGCAGGATTTCACCGCCTTGCCATCCACATGGACGACGCAGGCGCCGCACTGGCTGGTATCGCAACCGACATGGGTGCCGGTCAGTCCGATCTGGTCGCGCAGGAACGACACCAGCAGTGTCCGGCCCTCCACCTCGCCGGTCGCAGGCTGGCCGTTCACGGTCATCGAGACCTGTGTCATGGGTACCTCCCTCAGGATATCTGTGCCTAGGCCCCGAGTTAAACACGGCCTTTGCCTCTTGAGAACTGAAATCTCCTGGAGCGGTGAGAAACCCGTCGCGCAACCCGGTGGCGGCCACCGGACAGCAAAACGCCGGCCCGGGAGCCGGCGATCCGTTGGGATGGGGATGGGGCCCGGCTCAGCCCTGCTGGGCCAGCTTCGCCTCCCGCGCCGCACGCAGCCGGGCGAAATCGTCGCCGGCATGATAGGAGGACCGGGTCAGCGGCGTCGCAGAGACCATCAGGAAGCCCTTGCCGAAGGCGGCTTTCTCATAGGCGGCGAATTCCTCCGGTGTCACAAAGCGGTCGACGCCATGGTGTTTCGGTGTCGGCTGCAGGTACTGGCCGATGGTCAGGAAATCGACATCCGCCGCGCGCATGTCGTCCATCACCTGGCGCACCTCGGCGGCCTGTTCGCCAAGACCCACCATCAGCCCGGACTTGGTGAAGATCGACGGATCGAGTTCCTTGACCCGCTGCAGCAGGCGCAGCGAATGGAAATAGCGGGCGCCGGGCCGGACCTCGGTATAAAGACCGGGCACCGTTTCGAGATTGTGGTTGAAGACGTCGGGCCGCGCCTCGACCACCACCTCCAGAACCGACGGATCGCACTTCAGGAAATCCGGCGTCAGGATCTCGATCGTGGTGCCGGGCGAGCGATGGCGCACCGCGCGGATGGTCTGGGCGAAATGCTCCGCCCCGCCGTCCTCCAGATCGTCGCGGTCCACCGAGGTGATCACCACATGGTTCAGCCCCAGTTTTTCCACCGCATGGGCAACGCGGCCGGGCTCGAAGGCGTCGAGCGTATCGGGGCGACCGGTGGCGATGTTGCAGAAGGTGCAGCCGCGGGTACAGATCTCGCCCATGATCATCATGGTGGCGTGACCCTGGTTCCAGCATTCGCCGACGTTGGGGCAGCCCGCCTCTTCGCAGACGGTGACCAGCCCGTGTTCCCGCATGATCTTGTGGGTATCGGCATAGCCCTTGCCGCCCGGCGCCTTGACCCGGATCCAGGCCGGTTTCTTGGGCTGGGCATTGTCGGGGCGATGCGCCTTTTCGGGGTGACGTTGTTCGGGAATCTTCAGATCGCGCATGGGCTTGGGGCCTTTGGCCGGAGTTCGGGAATGATCACTTCAGGTGCCCTACCATAACCTTCCCGTCGGGAAACCGCCACCCGCGCATATCCGCCATGCGCCAGGCGATGCCGCAACCGCGAGAACAATGCACGGAGTGCCCAGAAATCCCCCGTCTTCCTCAGGACTTGATGAAATAGAAAGCCATATTGCACATGCAGCAATTCAGCAGTTGAAGACCCTTTAGAATTATTTTAACCCGCAAGAGAAACCGATCCCCTGAAGATGCTTGAGGAGAATGAGATGAAAGTCGGAGTCAAACTGCCTGACGTCACCTTCCACACCCGCGTGCGCGACGAGGCCGTCGGCGGCCCGAACCCGTTCCGCTGGGAAGACAAGACCACCTCGGACTATTTCGCAGGCAAGCGCGTGATCCTCTTCTCGCTGCCGGGCGCCTTCACCCCCACCTGCTCCACCTACCAGCTGCCGGGCTTCGAAAAAGGCTATGGCGAGTTCAAGGACCTGGGCATCGACGAAATCTACTGCATGTCGGTCAACGACAGCTTCGTCATGAACAAATGGGCCGAGAACCAGAAGCTGGAAAACGTCAAGGTCATCCCCGATGGCTCCGGCGAGTTCACCCGCAAGATGGGCATGCTGGTCGACAAGGACAACCTGGGCTTCGGCATGCGGTCCTGGCGCTATGCCGCCATCGTCAAGGACGGCGTCATCGAAGCCTGGTTCGAAGAGCCCGGCCTGATGGACAACTGCCCGGACGATCCCTATGGCGTCTCCTCGCCCGAGACCCTGAAAGACTATCTGGTCGAAGCCGCCAAAGGCGCCGCCGCCTGATCGGTTTCGATCCGTCCTGACCGAACCCCGCGGGCTCGCAGACATGCGGGCCCGTTTTCGTTTGCCGGGTGGTTCCTTTGCCGGGATGCGCAGGCTGGTTTCCGGGGCCATGTCGAATATATATTACATTCAGAATGTAATCATGGGGCGGCCAAGCCGGCCCCTCCGCTTCGAAAGCTGCCCGATGTCCGATCTGCCCCCGACGACCGACCCGATCCCCTGGTCCGGTCTCTCCGCCGAGCGGCAACTGCAGTTGCGCGAGGCCTACGGTCGCGATCCGGCCTGCCAGACCGGCACCTGTTCGCTCGACGACAAGATCGCCCGTTTCGCCGACTGGCTTGCCGCCCGGGGGATCCGGTTCGGGGCCGAGGATCTGCCCGGTCGGCGCTAGGACAGCACTCAGCCGATCAGGCTGTTGCCCTCGGCCTGGCGGTCGTAATGCGCCTTCAGGCGCTGTAGCGCGATCCTCAGCACGATCTTGCCCGACCGTGCAGACCAGCCCATGCGCCGCTCCGCCTCTTCCAGCCCCTCGAGATAGCAGCAGCAGCGCAGCGCCACATCGCTGAGCCCGGGGCCGAGATCGGCCAGCGCCCGCGCCACCCGGTCCCAGGCCTGACCGCCGCGCGCCGGGACCGGATCACCGCCCGGGCGGGCGCCGGCGCGGCCGGCCGGCCCGGTCAGGAACCGGTCCCAACTCTGGCCTACCCGCGGTCCCAGCTGCGCCAGTTCGAAATCCTCGCGCAGCCGCTCACCGGCGCGCACCAGACCATCGTCCAGAAACGGCAGCCCGTCGCGATCCTTGCGCCGGGCCAGCAGCGCCAGCGGACTTTCGCCCCGGCTGTAGCGGCTGCGCCGCCGGCGGCGGGCGGTGGCACTGTCCGGATCGTCGCTGCCGCCATAGGGCGCCTGCATCTCGGACAGGCCGCTGTCCTTGTCATAGCGCGCCCGGTTCTCCTCCTCCGCCAGCAGCCGGCGCAGCTCTGCCCGGCCCGCACCGGTGATGTGATAGCGGCTGATGCGGCCCGGCGTGGCGCAGGCGATCCAGTCCTTCAGTGCCATCATCTGCGCGATCGGCGTGTCGACCACCGCGGTGCGCGCGCCCTCGCCCCGGACCACCACGGCCTTTTCCATCTGCTCGGCCACTGCCAGAACCGCCCCCGCCTCGCTGAGGCAGGACAGCACCCGGCGCGCCTCGCGCTCCAGCGCGGCGGCTTCCGGCATCTGCGGCGGCGAAACAGGTTCGGACGACAGGGTCATCGGCATGGCAGCAGGCTCCTTCTTTGGCGGATGCGCAGTCGGGAAATGCGCCTTGGCCAAGGTCGACAGCGCCGCATCCACCAGCGGATCGTCGCGGCGCATTTCAATCCGGCGGATCTGGCGCAGCACGGTCGAGGCATGACAGCCGGAGCGGCGCGCCAGCTCCCGGATCGGATGGCCGGCAACGGTGTGAAACAGATAGCGCCGCGCCGGTTCCGGCACCCAGGGCGGCACGGTCGGGACAGGATTTCCAGTCATCTTGTCGCCGTCGTTGGGTCTCACTGTCCGCCTCGGATATCCAGAAATTACCCCGAGGTTTATCCACAGCCCCGGCAGGTTAAGTTACAAAGTGGCGAAAATCCACCTGTGCGTTAATCTTTGTTTCGTTTTGATAAACAATCATAAACCCTGCGCGCGCAAAACCGGGCCAGGCCGCAACACACGTTTTGGTTGTTTACAACGGAGGATCATTGCCTTCGTGAAAAGGACAGCCGATGAAAGATATCCACAGCCTGCTGGCCGCCAGGCGGCGCCCCCGCCTGCTGCTGCGCGCCGCCCGGATCGGCGCCCGCGACTATCGCCGCGGCGCGCATTTGCCGCGTCTTCTGGGCTATGGCCAGCTGCCTGCGACCGCACCGGCGTTGCTGCGTCTTCTGGAGATCGAAGACGAATACGACAGCCAGCGCCGCGCCGGCGACGCCGGCTATTCGCTGGTGCGCCATCTCGACGTGCTGATCGCGCTGATCGGTGAGGCTGAGCTGCTGCAGACCCCGCCCGAGGCGGTGGCGCCCACGACATGCAAACGGGCGGCACCGGTCTGATCCGGCACCGCCCGTCGAAAGATTGGTAACTCCGAGATGCCTTACATGAAGGCGTCGGGCATCGAGGCTTTCTTGCGCTCGACATACTCCTGCAGCGCCTGGGCGATGCCCGGGTCCAGCGCCGGCTGCTGATAGCTGTTCAGCAGATGTGCCACCCGGGCGGAGGCCAGCGCCTGGGTGTCGCGCGCACCTTCTTCTTCCCAGGTCTCGAAGGGTTTGTAATCGAGAAGCTCGGTACGCCAGAACGCGGTCTTGAAATTGGCCTGGGTATGGGCACAGCCCAGATAGTGGCCGCCCGGGCCGACCTCGGCAATGGCATCGAGCGCCTGGGCGTTGACATCCACCGGCACCCCTTCGGCCATCTTGTGCAGCACGCCGAGCTGATCGGCGTCCATCACGAATTTCTCGTAAGAGGACACCAGCCCGCCTTCGAGCCAGCCACAGGCGTGCAGCATGAAGTTCACCCCGCCCAACAGCGCCGCGTTCAGGGTGTGGGCGGTTTCATAGGCCGCCTGCGCATCCGGCAGCTTGGAGCCGCAGAGCCCGCCGCCGGAGCGGAACGGCAGGTTCAGCCGCCGCGCCAGTTGCCCGGCACCATAGAGAATCTGGCTCGCCTCCGGGGTGCCGAAGGTCGGCGCGCCCGAGTTCATGTCGATCGAGGTGACGAAGGCGCCGAAGATCACCGGCGCGCCCGGGCGCACCAGCTGACTGTAGGCGATGCCGGCCAGAACCTCGGCCAGAACCTGCGTCAGCGTCCCCGCCACCGAGACCGGCGCCATGGCGCCGCCGACGATGAAGGGCGAGACGATGCAGGCCTGATTGTTGCGGGCGTAGACCTCCAGCGCCCCCATCATCACATCGTCGAAGGTCATCGGCGAGTTGATGTTGATCAGCGAGGTCATCACCGTGTTGTCCTGCACGAAGTCCTTGCCAAAGAGGATTTCGCACATCTCGACGCTGTCCTGCGCCCGGCTGGGTTCGGTGACCGAGCCCATGAAGGGTTTGTCGCTGAGCGTCATATGCGCCAGCAGCATGTCCATGTGACGCTTGTTCACCGGCACATCGGTCGGCTCGCAGACGGTGCCGCCGGAGTGATGCAGGTACTTCGACATATAGCCGAGCTTCACGAAATTGCGGAAATCCTCCATCGTCGCATAGCGCCGGCCGCCGGCGGCATCGCGCACGAAGGGCGGACCGTAGACCGGGGCGCAAACCAGCGTCTTGCCGCCGATCACCACGTTCTTATCGGGATTGCGGGCGTGCTGGACATAGCTGGAAGGCGCGGTTTCGCACAGCTTGCGCGCCAGCCCGCGCGGGATACGCACCCGCTCGCCCTCGACATCGGCGCCGGCGTCGCGCCACAGCGCCAACGCGCCGGGGTTGTTGACGAAATTCACCCCGATCTCTTCCAGCACGGTTTCCGCGTTGGTTTCGATGATCTCCAGCGCCTCTTCGGTCAGGATCTCGAAATTCGGGATGTTGCGCTCGATGTATTTCGCGGTCTCGATCCGGATCGCGGTGCGCTCGGCCCGCCGCGCGGCACCGCCGCCTCCCCGACCCCGCCGCCGTGCTGCTGCTTCGGCCATGTCAAATCCTCACCCTAGGCGTCTCTTCATCTCTCTATCTACCCTGCCGCCGGTGGACTTCAGAGAAGGATTGCGGCCTGTGGCGGTGAAAAGCGACATAAACCCGCCGCTAGGACCGATTTCGCCCCGGGGGTCCCGCGCCGGGCGCCGCGCGTGGGCCCACCGGGGAAGATTTCCACCTCCCGCGCCGGTGCGGCGCATCTGCCCTCTTGCCAGCCGCGCGGGCAATCTCTATGGGCCAGACATGACCCAGACATCGCATGACCGCCTCCTCATCATCGACTTCGGCAGCCAGGTGACGCAGCTCATCGCGCGCCGCCTGCGCGAGTTGAATGTCTATTGCGAAATCCACCCCTATCAGAACGTGACCGACACGTTTCTGCAGACCTTTGCGCCCAAGGCCGTGATCTTCTCCGGCGGGCCGGATTCGGTCGTGCGCGAAGGATCGCCGCGGCCGCCGAAATCGGTCTATGACCTCGGCGTGCCGATCCTCGGGATCTGCTATGGCCAGCAGGTCATGATGCAGGATCTGGGCGGCACCGTCGAAGCCGGCGAAAGCCACACCGCGGAATTCGGCCGCGCCTATGTCACCCCCGGCGCCGAGCGGATCGAGCTGCTGGCCGGCTGGTTCCTGGAAGACCGCGAACAGGTCTGGATGAGCCATGGCGATCACGTGAGCAAGCTGGCCCCGGGCTTCGAGGTCTACGGCACCTCGCCCGGCGCGCCCTTCGCCATCACCGCCGATCTGTCGCGCAATTTCTTCGCGGTGCAGTTCCACCCGGAGGTTCACCACACCCCGAACGGCCCGACGCTTTACGAGAACTTCGTGCGGCTGGCGGGTTTCACCGGCGACTGGACGATGTCGGCCTATCGTGACGAGATGGTGAAATCCATCCGCGAACAGGTGGGCGACGCCAAGGTGATCTGCGCGCTCTCCGGCGGGGTCGACAGTTCGGTCGCCGCCGCGCTGATCCACGAGGCGATCGGCGAGAACCTGACCTGCGTCTTCGTCGACCACGGCCTGCTGCGTCTGAACGAGGCCGAGGAAGTCGTCGGCATGTTCCGCGACCACATGAACCTGAGCGTGATCCACGCGCAGGAGCAGGACCTGTTCCTGGGTGAGCTCGAGGGCGTTTCCGACCCCGAGACCAAGCGCAAGATCATCGGCCGCCTGTTCATCGACGTGTTCCAGAAATACGCCGACCAGATCGAAGGCGCCGAATTCCTGGCCCAGGGCACGCTTTATCCGGATGTGATCGAAAGCGTTTCCTTCTCTGGCGGGCCCTCGGTGACGATCAAGTCGCACCACAACGTCGGCGGCCTTCCTGAGAAGATGGGGCTGAAACTGGTCGAACCGCTGCGCGAGCTGTTCAAGGACGAGGTCCGTGCGCTGGGTCGCGATCTGGGCCTGCCCGCCAGCTTCATCGGCCGCCATCCCTTCCCGGGACCGGGGCTGGCGATCCGCTGCCCCGGCGAGATCACCCGCGACAAGTTGGAGATCCTGCGCAAGGCGGATGCGGTCTATATCGACCAGATCCGCAAGCACGATCTTTACGACGAGATCTGGCAGGCCTTCGCCGCCATCCTGCCGATGCGCACCGTCGGCGTGATGGGCGACGGGCGCACCTATGATTACGCCCTGGCACTGCGCGCGGTGACCTCGGTCGACGGCATGACGGCGGATTACTATCCCTTCAGCCACGAATTCCTGGGCGAGACCTCGACCCGGATCATCAACGAGGTGAAGGGCGTGAACCGGGTGTTCTACGATTGCACCTCGAAACCGCCCGGGACCATCGAACTGGAGTGATCACATCGCCCCGGCCCTGCGCCGGGGCTTTTCATTTCAGTAACTTACATCAAAAACCCGATGCGATACACGAACTGAAACGGGCCCTGAGACGGCGCGTTTCGCGCAAATCGCCTTGACCTCCCTCGGCTTTGCCGTTTCGGTACGCGGCGAGGAAGGAACACCCCATGCAGGATCAATCGCCCGCCGCTATCGGCCGTGCCGCGCTGTGGATGACCGGCGCCATTGGCTGTTTTTCGGCGATGGCGGTGGCCGGGCGCGAGGTCAGTGGCACTTTCGATACCTTTGAGATCCTGATGTATCGCAGCGCCATCGGCCTGGTTCTGATGCTGGGCTTTCTCAAGCTGACCGGCCGGATCGGCCAGATCAACCGCCGCGACTTCGGCCTGCAGCTGATCCGCAACCTGGTGCATTTCTCCGGCCAGAACCTGTGGTTCTACGCCATCGCGCTGATCCCCCTGGCGCAGGTCTTCGCGCTGGAATTCACCTCGCCGCTCTGGGTGGTGCTGCTGGCGCCGCTGGTGCTGGGGGAACGGCTGACGCCGACACGGGCGGCGGCCGCCGCCATCGGTTTTGCCGGCATCCTGATCGTCACCCGCCCCAGCGCCGCGACGCTGAATGCCGGGGTCTTCGCCGCCGCCGGCGCGGCGGTGTTCTTCGCCCTGACCGGGCTTTTCACCAAGCGGCTGACACGGACCCACAAGGTCGGCAACATCATGTTCTGGCTGTCGCTGATGCAGCTGATCCTGGGCACCGTCACCGCCTGCTGGGATGGTCAGATCACCCTGCCCGATCTCTCGACCCTGCCCTGGCTGGCGGTGATCGCGGTCACCGGGCTGGTGGCGCATTCCTGTATCGCCAACGCGCTGGCGATCGCGCCGGCAACCGTGGTGATGCCGATCGATTTCGCCCGGCTGCCCACCATCGCGGTGGTCGGCATGCTGCTCTATCGCGAGCCGCTGGATATCTGGGTCTTCGTCGGCGCGGCTGTCATCTTTGCCGGCAACTACCTAAATATCCTGTCGGAAACCCGGCGAACCCGGCTGGCCTGAGCTCCCGGACCCTCACGCCCGATTGACCCCGCCGGCGCCGCTGGCTAGAGCAGGCCACGAACTGGTTCGGAGGCGGCATGCTTTATCCCACGGCAGAGGACTGGCGCGCGGCGGCGCGCAAACGGGTGCTGTTCTTCGGCATGTCGGGTCTGGGCAAGACCTATGTCAGCAACATGCTGCGCGCCACCGGCGACTGGTTCCACTACAGCATCGATTACCGGATCGGCACCCGCTACATGGGTGAATACATCACCGACAACGCCAAGGCCGAGGCGATGAAGGTGCCCTTTCTGCGTGATCTGCTGCTGTCGGATTCGATCTACATCGGTTCGAACATCAGCTTCGACAACCTGACCCCGGTGTCGACCTATCTGGGCAAGCCCGGCAATCCCGACCTGGGCGGGCTGCCGATCGCGGAATACCGCCGGCGGCAGGAACAGTTCCGCCTGGCCGAGGTGCATGCGTTGCTCGACACCGAATACTTCATCGACCGGGCCGAACGACTCTATGGCTATCCGCATTTCATCTGCGACACCGGCGGATCGATCTGCGAATGGATCGATCCGGCGAACCCCGACGACCCGGTGCTGAGCGAACTGGCCAAATCGACCCTGATGATCTGGATCAAGGGCGACGAGGCCCATACCGCCGAGCTGATCCGCCGCTTCGACCGGGCGCCGAAACCGATGTCCTATCAGCCGGAATTCCTCAGCCGGGTCTGGGATCAGTACCTGAGCGAGAAGAACCTGACCGAGGCCGAGGTCGATCCCGACAATTTCATCCGATGGACCTATGCCCAGGCACTGGCCCACCGCCAGCCGCGCTATGCCGCCATGGCGGACCGCTGGGGCATCACGGTGACCGCGGATGAGATCGCCGGGCTGCGCGATTCCCGCGATTTCGACGCGCTGATCGTCAAGGCGCTGAACCGACGCGGCTGAGCCGTCAGCGATAGCAGAGCGCCTGCGCCTGCCGCAACGCCTGGCCCGCCCCGGCGAGGGAGCCGGCCAGCATCGGCTGGCCCGCTCCATCGCGGACCACCAGCCAGCTGCCCTGCGCCATCGCCTGCAACACCGCCGCGCCCGGCATCAGCGTCACCGTCAGCTCCTGCCGGCGGCGGTCGAAGGGCATGGGATAGCGCGCCCGCCCGATCCCGAAAGAGAAGATCCCCGCCGCCGCGCCGCTGCCGTAGAGCATCAGATACCCCGCCTGCCCCGGCGCGCACATGAAATAGACCCCGGTGGGATCGCTGTCAGAGAGCGTGGCGCCGGCGTAATAGGTGATCCCGTCGGCCGCGAGCCCGCTGCGCCAACCGCCGCGCAGGACCGGGATCGCAGCGGTGCCCGGTGCCTCTTCGCCGCTGCAGTTTCGCGCCACACATTGATTGTATTCCCGACTCGCCGCCCCTGGGGAGCCTGACAGGCAGCGCCAGATGCAGCGCTGTGTCTCTCCCACGTCGAAGGCCGCCGCCGGTGCGCCAAGGCTCAGCGCGGCAATCGTTCCGGCCATCGCGGCCACTGCCGCCAGCATCGCCCGTGTCATATTGCCCGCACCATCCTTCCCTGCTCCTCGCCCTTACCGTCGCGCCGATGCAGAGCCGTCATCACCGCGCGGCATCGGCGCGGGCGCTTGGCATGGCGCCCGGGTCAGTCTATCTAGCGGGAAGAAGAAAAGGAACGCTTTCGCCATGCCCATCAAGATCCCCTCTGACCTGCCTGCCTATGACGTGCTCACGCGCGAGGGCGTCATGGTCATGTCCGAGGATCAGGCGGCACGGCAGGACATCCGGCCGCTGAAGATCGGGCTTCTGAACCTGATGCCGAAGAAGATCCAGACCGAGACCCAGTTCGCCCGGCTGATCGGCGCCACGCCCTTGCAGATCGACCTGTCGCTGATCCGGATGACCGAACATCAGACCAAGACCACCTCGGCCGAGCATATGGAGGAATTCTATCGCCCGTTCCAGGAGGTGAAGGACGAGAAATTCGACGGGCTGATCATCACCGGTGCGCCGATCGAACATCTCGATTTCGAGGATGTCACCTATTGGGACGAGATCCAGGAGGTCTTCGACTGGTCGCAGACCCATGTGCATTCCACCTTCGGCGTCTGCTGGGGCGGGATGGCGATGATCTACTACTTCCACCGGGTGAAGAAACATATCCTCGATCACAAGGCCTTCGGCTGTTTCCGTCAGAAGAACATGCAGCCGGCCTCACCCTTCCTGCGCGGGTTCTCGGACGACTTCATCGTGCCGGTCAGCCGCTGGACCGAGATGAAACAGGCCGAGATCGATACCGTGCCGGAACTGGTGACGCTGATCGGCAGCGACGAGACCGGGCCCTGTCTGGTCGAGGACCCGGGGCGTCGCGCGCTCTATGTCTTCAACCACTTCGAATACGACAGCGATACGCTGAAACAGGAATACGATCGCGACGTCGCCGCCGGCGGCGATATCCTGATGCCGGTCAATTATTTCCCCGGTGACGATCCGGCACAGCGGCCGTCGAACCGCTGGCGCAGCCAGGCGCATCTGCTTTACGGCAACTGGATCGGCGAGATCTATCAGACCACGCCGTTCGACATGTCCCGGATCGGCCAGGAAAGCACCGATCTGCGCAAGCGCGGCTGAGCCATGCTGCTGCGGGGGCTGCTGCCCGGTCTGGCGGTGCTGGCGCTGTTCTGGTCACTGACCCTGTGGCGCGCGACCCGGGCCGAGGCACGGGCCGAGGCAGATCATCCGCCCGGCGGCCAGTTCCTGACGCTGGCCCATGGCCGGGTTCATGCCGAGGTGATGGGACAGGGTCCCGATCTGGTGCTGATCCACGGCTCGAACGGCAGCACCCGCGACATGAGCTTCGCCCTCGCCCCGTTGCTCGCGCAGCGCTACCGGGTGATCCTGTTCGACCGGCCGGGGCTGGGCTATTCCGATCCGCTGCACCGCCGTGGCGCCAGCATCGCCGAACAGGCCGATGTGCTGGTGCAGGCTGCGGCCGAACTGGGCGCCCGGCGTCCGATCGTCGCCGGTCAGAGCTATGGCGGCGCGGTGGCGCTGGCCTGGGCGGTGCATCATCCCGACCGGCTGTCGGCGCTGGTGCCGATCTCCGCCGCCTCGCACCCCTGGGACGTGCCGCTCGATCTGTTCTACCGGATCACCTCGTCGCGGCTCGGGCGGATTCTGGCGGTGCCGCTGATCGCCGCCTGGGTGCCGACCTCCAAGGTCAACAGTACGCTGGAGGAGGTCTTCGCGCCGCAGCCGGTGCCGCCGGGCTATGCCGGCCATTTCGGCGCCCGCCTGCCGCTGCGCCGCAGGGCGATGCGGGAAAACGCGCTGCAACGCGCCAATCTGCTCGACGAGATCGAGGCGCTGGCACCGCTCTATCCCGGGATCGGCGTGCCAACCGAGATCGTCCACGGCACCGCCGATATCACCGTCGATCCCGGCCTGCATTCCGACGCCCTGGCCCGCCGCATCCCCGCCGCCCGGGTAACCTGGCTGGAGGGCATCGGTCATATGCCCCAGCATGTCGCCGCCGAAGAGGTGGTCGCCGCCATCGACCGCGCAGCGCAGCGCGCGGGTTTGCGTTAAGCGGTTTAACATTCCATATAGAGTGTCGAAACAACAGGAAGACGGCCCGATGGACCTGCCCTTTGACGGTGCGATCACCAAGTTCTTTGAAACCGATGCGCCCGACAGCGTGCGCAAGGCGCTCAAGCGCGCCGAAAAGGACGATATCCTCACCCGCGATTACCCGCATTCCGAACGGCTGGGCCGCAAGGTCTATGAACGGGAGCTGGAGGCACTGCATATCGAGCTGGGCAAGATGCAGGCCTGGGTGAAACAGAGCGGCGCCCGCGTCGTCGCCGTGTTCGAGGGCCGCGACGCCGCCGGCAAGGGCGGCACCATCAAGCGGTTCCGCGAATATCTGAACCCGCGTGGCGCCCGGCTGGTGGCGCTGCCGAAACCCACCGACGGCGAACGCGGTCAATGGTATTTCCAGCGCTATATAGATCACCTGCCCGCCGCCGGCGAAATCGTCTTCTACGACCGCAGCTGGTACAACCGCGGCGTGGTCGAGAAGGTCTTCGGCTTCTGCACCGAGGAAGAGCGCGAACGCTTCTTCCGCCAAGTGATTCCCTTCGAGCAATCGCTGGTCGACGACGGCATCTATCTGTTCAAATACTGGCTGAACGTCGGCCAGGCCGAACAGCTGCGCCGCTTCATCGCCCGCGAACGCGATCCGCTGAAGCAGTGGAAGCTGAGCGATATCGACGTCAAGGGGCTGAAGCTCTGGGATCAGTACACCGATGCGATCTCGGAAACCCTGACGCGCAGCCACAGCCCCTATGCGCCCTGGACGGTGCTGCGCGCCGACGACAAGCGCCGCACCCGGCTGGAGGCGATCCGCCACATGCTGCTGTCGCTGAATTACGACCACAAGGATTTCAAGGCCATCGGCAAGCCCGACATGCGGGTCTGTGGCGGGCCGGATATCTGGGATGGCTAAGCGCGGCTATCACCACGGAAACCTCAGGCAGGCTCTGGTCGAGGCGGCGTTGCAGCTGATCGAGGCCAAGGGTCCGACCGGTTTCACCCTGTCGGAGGCGGCAAAGACCGCCGGGGTCACCCCGGCGGCGGTCTATCGCCATTTCGCCGGGCGCGAGGAGCTGATCGCCGAGGCCGCCCGGCAGGGGTTCGAGATCTTCGCCGATCTGATGGAATATGCCTATAACACCGGGCTACCCTCGGCGCTGGCCGCCTTCGAGGCGACGGGACGCGCCTATCTGGCCTTCGCCCGCAAGCACCCCGGCCATTACATCGCCATGTTCGAAAGCGGCATCTCGCCCAACCGCACGCCGGAGCTGGCCGCGGCCTCGGCGCGGGCCCGCGGGGTGCTGGAACAGGCGGCGACGAAGCTTTCCGAACATATCCCGGCCGACAAACGGCCCCCGGCGTCGATGTTCAGCGCGCATATCTGGGCGCTGAGCCACGGGGTGGTCGAGCTCTATGCCCGCAACAATATCGCCGCCTCGCCGTTTTCGCCCGAGGATCTGCTGGAGGCCGGCATCGGCATCTACCTGCGTGGCCTGGGGCTGATCGCGCCGGACGGCTGAGCCGTCGCCAGCCCGTTTACAAGCCCCGCGGATTTTGCCAGAAAACTGAAATACCGATAAAATCATTTCCTTTCACATGTCCCCCCGCAGGACGAATGCGAAAGCGGGCAGACAGGATAGCGACAGCAGAATGAAACTTTTTTCCCGCCGGGCAGAACGCAAGCGCCACCAGGACGATCCGATTACCGATGACGAGCGGTTTATCATCGGCAAATGCATCCGCGACGGCGATATCGTTCTGGATGTCGGCGCCCACCACGGCAAATGGTCCGAGGCGGTGCTGCATCACAAATCCGCCGATCTGCATGTCTTCGAAGCCTCGCGCGACGCCTATGACAAGCTGCAACAGAGCCTGAGCGACCGGGTGACGCTGAACTGGAATGCGGTCACCAACTGCGGCGAGGACATGACCTTTCACGTCTACCGCGACGACGCCCGGCTCAGCTCCCTGCACCGGCGCCACAGTGTCGAGGACAAGCTGCTCACCGCCGGTTTCGATGCCATCACCGTGCCCGGCACCACGCTGGACAGCTACTGGGCCGGCCGGCGCGAACAGATCCGGTTTCTCAAGGTCGATGTCGAAGGCGCCGAATACGATGTGCTGCGCGGCGCCGATGCGCTGCTGCGGCGCGGCCAGGTGGATTTCCTGCAATTCGAATATGGCGGCACCTTCTTCGATGCCGGCGTGTCGCTGCGCAACGTCTGGTCGCTGCTGCGGCGCAACGGCTATCGCGTGCTGCGGGTGGAGAAACGCAAGTTCACCGAACTCAGGCAGTTCACCGACCGCGACGAAACCTATCAATACACCAACTTCCTCGCGCTGCATGAGCGGCTGATGGGTCCGTTCCTGAAACAGGGAGGCGAGATCGAGCTGGATTTCGACCTGCTCGACCGCTACGGCATCCGTCCCCGCGGGGCGCTGCATGTGGGTGGCCACAAGGGGGAGGAGATCGCCACCTATCGCGCCCGCGACATCAGCCCGGTGGTCTTTGTCGAGGCCAATCCCGGCCTGGCCCAGGGGCTGCGCGACCGCTTCGCTGCGGATGCCGATGTCACCGTGATCGAATGCGCCGCCTCCGACAACGAGGGCACTGCACGGTTCAACATCACCTCGATGGATCAGTCGAGCTCTCTGCTCAAGCTCAAGGATCACGCCAAGCTTTACCCCAAGATCGGCGTCGCCGAAACGGTGGAGGTCCGCACCGCCCCGCTCGACACGCTTCTGGCCGAGGCCGGTGTCGATCCCGCGACACTGGATTTCATCGCCATGGACATTCAGGGCGCGGAGCTTATGGCGCTTCGGGGTGCCACAGAAACGCTCAAGCATATCAATGCTCTGCAGCTCGAAGTGAATTTCTCGGAACTCTATGAGGGCTGCCCGCTGATCGCCGATCTCGACGATTTCCTCGGCGCGCATGGCTTCATCCGGGTGATGACCAACACGCCTTATTCCGAGGAATGGGGCGACGCGCTCTATATCCGGCGGCCGATGGTGACCTGCTCCGCGGTCGGCAACATGGGCCGGTTCGGCAATCAGCTGTTCCAGTCGATGTTCATCCACAGCTATGCGCGCGAACATGATTTCATCGCCGCCACCCCGGCCTGGGTCGGCGACGAAATGTTCCACACCCCGCCCGGGCTCGACCCGCTGCCGGAAATGCCGTTTCAGGTGGCCGAGCTGCGCGACCGACACGATCTGGAAACCAGCAATGTCGCCAACGATCCGCAGCTGCATCCGAACAGCGATTTCACCGGGTTTTTCCAGTTCCACAGCCGCTACTACAAACCTTACAAGCCGCAGATCCTGTCGGATTTCGCCTTCAAGGGCGCCTATGCCGAACGCGCCGCCGAGATCGCCGCGCTGTTCGCCCGGCAACCCGGCCCGGTGGTCCCGCTGCACCTGCGGCGTGGCGATTTCGGAACCGGAGTGTTCTTTATCGCACCGGAAAGCTGGTACCTGGACTGGCTGCAGGAACTGCGGGCCGAGGCGCCCGACCTGACGCTCTATATCGCCTCCGACGACCTGCAGGCGGTGCTGCCGGCCTTCGCGGGGTTCAACACGCTGACCGAGGCCGACCTGCCGGCGACCGATCTGCCCGAGCCCTTCTTCACCGATTTCGCGGCGCTGACGCTGGGCGATCATCTGGCGATCTCGAACAGCTCGTTCTCCTTCGCCGCCAGCCTGCTGAACCGCAGCGCCCGGAGCTTCATGCGCCCCTGTCTCAGCGAACAGCGGCTGGTGCCCTACGATCCCTGGAACGCCCCTGTCCTGCTACGCGCGCATGAGGCCGAGGATGTCGGCGAGGAGTTCATGAGCGATCACGCCAAGGGCCGGTCCAAATACAAGTGGCGCAAGCTGCGGAAACTCTTTGGATGAGCCTGCCGGCCCATTTCATCAACCTGGACCGGGTGCCCCAACGCGCAGACTTCATGCAGGCGCAATGTGCCATCGCCGGGTTCGAT
Source organism: Pseudodonghicola flavimaris (assembly GCF_030164425.1). GTDB lineage: Bacteria > Pseudomonadota > Alphaproteobacteria > Rhodobacterales > Rhodobacteraceae > Pseudodonghicola > Pseudodonghicola flavimaris. Next base: position 43,223 of record NZ_JASNJD010000024.1, read on the forward strand.
CGGGTGCACCGTTTCCCGGCCGTGGATGCCGCCAGCGCGCCGATCAGCCGCCGCTATCGCCCCGGGCGCTGGGGCGCCTACTGGAGCCTGCTGCCGTCGGAGGTGGCGGTGTTCGAAAGCCACCGCGCGCTCTGGCAGCGGGTCCGCGATGACGGCGCGCCGGCGGTGCTGATGGAGGATGACGTGCTGCTCTCGGCCGAGGCCGGCGCGGTCTGCTCCACCCTGGCGCCGCATGCCGACCGCTATCACATGATCAAGCTGGACGCGCCGGGCGATCCCCTGCGTCTGGGGCCGGAGGTGCCAATGGCGGGGATGTCGCTGCGGCCGCTGACCGGTGTGATCCCCAGCGCCGCCGCCTATATTCTGACGCCGGAGGGCGCCGAGATCCTGTTGCGCCGGTCGGAGCGGTATTGCGACCATCTGGACGATTTCCTGACCCGACCGCACCCGGGCTACCGCGCGTTCCAGCTCAGCCCCATCGTGGCGATGCAGGGCATGTTTTCCGACCTCAGCGGCCGGCCGGAAATTCCCGCCAGCATCGCCGGCAGCGAACGCACCGCACCAGCCCCGAAGGCGCGCGCCGACAAGGGACCGGTGCCCTACCGGCTGGCAAAGGAGATCAGGCGCAGCCTGCGGCGGCTGTCCCGCAGGCTTCATGGAGATCGGGCGCTGCTGGCGCGGGGCGGCTTCATCGGGACAGTGCCGCGCAGCCCGGATCTGCCCCCCTACTGCAAGTAGCCGCCGCTCCTGCAGATCACGGCAAGAGATCAGTAGCGCCGTGCTGCCTGTGGGGCGCTCAATTCAGATCCGACACTGACCAGATCGACCGCACCCAGCCCCTTGATCTCGGTCGGGCCGATATCCGAGACATGGAATTCCTCCGACAGTGCCGCCTTCATCGTTTCCGGCGCCACGATATGCATCGGCTTGGCGAAAACCTGCAGCCGCGAGGCCAGATTTACCGCCGGCCCGAACACGTCATAGACATATTTCTGGATCCCCACGACAGAGCCCACAGCAGCACCGGTGCCCAGCCCGATGCGGGCCCGCCAGGTGTGCTGGTGGCTCTCGTTGCGCCGCTCCAGATACCGCAGAAAACGGGTTGCGCAATGCGCCACCGCTGTGGCGTGGTCCGGCGTCGGCTCCGGCATTCCGGCCACCGCCAGATAGGCATCGCCGATGGTCTTGATCCGCTCGCAGCCGTATTGCTCCACGATCCGGTCGAAAGCGGTGAAAATATCGTTCAGCTCCCCCAGGGTGATGGTCGGATCGGTCCGGGCGGCGAAATCGGTGAAATCGACGAAATCCAGCATCACCACCGAGATCTGCGGATAGAGCTGCGGCGTGACCACCCCGAAGGTCTTGAATTCCTCGTAGACCGAGCGCGGCATCAGGTTCAGCAACAGCCGCTCCACCCGCTCCTTCTCGCGCTCCAGTTCCCGCGTGTTCCGCTCGACCATGGTGGAATAGCTGTCGATCATGCTTTCCAGTTCGCGCATCCGGGTGATGTTCTGGCATTCCACCACCAGAAGCTGTTCCTCCGGCTGGTCGGCGGAGGAGATATTCACCGCGAAGACCAGCGTGCGCCGCTTCAGCTTGATCTGCAGCTCGGCGGAGTAGCGCAGCCCCTCGCCCTGCTGCTGGCCCAGTTCCTCGGGGTCGAGCGCCTCCATCACCTCCGGTAGGGTTGCCCCCGGGCCGGGTGTACCGAACCACTCGGCAAACGGCTGGTTATGGAACACGAAGGTCAGGTCGGAGGCCCGCACCACCGCGACCCCCACGCCGATGGCCCGCAACAGCTGTTCGTTGATCGCGGCGAGGCTCATGCCGCGGACCGGGCGACGATGATGCCGCGCTTGCCTTCGATCGCCTCCAGCACCAGCCCGACATCGGTGGCCCCGACGCCGTGATCGGCCAACGCCTCGCTCAGCAGCGCGGCCATCTCGTCGAAATCCGCATGGCTGATCCCCAGCGCGCGATGCACCGCTTCCAGCCGATCGTCGCTGAACGAGGCCGGGCCGCCCATCAGCGAGGAGATGAACTTGGTCTGATGGTCGATCAGCCGGGGCATGTCGACATCGGCGAAGTAATCGCCGATCTGGTCTGAATCGAGCGCCATTTCGTAAAACGTCATGACGATGCGGCTGATCGTTTTGAACCCGCCGTATTTCTCGTAGAGCGTCTGCGGCATCGCCTCCTCCCGTCAGCCCGGGCGCATCAGGCACCTTGGGCAGGATACGCCAATTCCCGCAGAAAGTTAACTCTACGTCAAGCCCGGCACGGAGATGGCCGCGAAAGCCGGGAAACCGCCGCATTTTGCAGCGCAAACGAAAAGGCCGCGCCCCTTGGGCACGGCCTTTCCGAAAATCTGTTCCGAAAGCTTAACGCTTGGAGAACTGGAACGAACGGCGGGCTTTGCGCTTACCGTATTTCTTCCGTTCCACCACGCGGCTGTCGCGGGTCAGGAAGCCGGCGGCTTTCAGAGCGCCGCGCAGCGACGGATCGTACAGCTGCAGCGCCTTGGAGATGCCGTGCTTGACCGCGCCGGCCTGACCGGTCAGGCCACCGCCCTTGACGGTTGCCATCACGTCGAATTCGCCTTCGACACCGGCCACCTGGAACGGCTGGCGCAGGATCAGCTGCAGCACCGGACGGGCAAAGTACTTGTCCATTTCCTTGCCGTTGACGACGACCTTGCCGGAGCCCGGCTTGATCCAGACGCGGGCAACCGCGTCTTTCCGTTTGCCGGTGGCATAGGAGCGGCCCAGTTCGTCACGGACGGGCTCACGCGAGATGACCTCTTCGGTCACGACTTCGACGCCGGCGACTGCGCCCAGCTCTTCGAGAGTATTGATCTGATCAGCCATCTGTCTCAGCTCCGGGTGTTTTTCTTGTTCATGGATTTGACATCCAGAACTTCGGGGCTCTGGGCCTCATGCGGGTGTTCGGCACCGGCATAGATGCGCAGGTTGGTCATCTGCTGGCGCGACAGGCGGTTGCCCGGCAGCATGCGCTTGACGGCCTGATAGACCACACGCTCGGGGTGCGCGCCTTCCAGGATCTGCTGTTTGGTGCGCGATTTGATGCCGCCCGGATGGCCGGTGTGCCAGTAGAAGTGCTCTTCGCGCTTCTTGCCGGTCATCTGCACCTTGTCCGCATTGATGATAATGACGTTGTCGCCCATATCCATATGCGGGGTGAAGGAGGCTTTGTGTTTGCCACGCAGGCGCATGGCGACGATCGAGGCAAGACGGCCCAGAACAACGCCTTCGGCGTCGATCAGGATCCACTTCTTGTCGATCTCTGCAGGGGTCGCAGAAAAGGTTTTCATCGGATCAGTCCCGTTTGACGTGATGCGCGGGACAAGGTTTGGCCCGCAGCGAATTCGATGGGCGGGGTATAAGGAAGCCCCATGACCGCGTCAACTGAGACTTTTTCAAATTTATACAGCAAAAACAGTATCTTAAAAATTAGGTACTATAATACCCCAAGGTTTTGAGCACTCTCAGATCGCGATCAGCTCGGACGGGCTGTCCAGCAGGGCGCAAAGCCTCTGCATCGCCTGTTCGAAGGTATCCAGCGACACCCCGGCATTGATCGCCAGGCGCACGGCATGCGGGGCGCGCGCATTGCGCTGCACGAAATCCTCGGCCGACCGGACCCGCACGCCCTCCGCCTCCGCCGCCTGCACAAAGGCGCCGGCGCGCCACCCCAGCGGCAGCGGCAGCCACAGAAACGGCACGTCCGAGCGCCACACCAGCTGATGTCCGCCAAGAGCGTTCACCGCGCATTGCACGTAATCGCGGATCACCCCGTGGACCTTGTCGGTCAGGGCCGCCAGACGCGGATCGACCAGCAGCCGCGCCATCAGATCGGTCAGCGGCGTCGCGATGCCGAAGAACCCGTGTTCCGCCGCACGCCGCAACTGCGCCGTGCGCTCGCGCGGGGCCAGGGCGAAACCGATCCGCAGCGCCGGGGTGATGCTTTTCGAGATCGAGGTGACATACCAGCTGCGCTCCGGCGCCAGCAGGCGGTAGCCGGGACCGCTGGCCTCCGACACATGATAACAGTTGTCCTCCAGGATCTGGAAATCGCAGCGACGCGCGACGTCGACCAGCGCCTGCCGGCGCGCCTGTGGCGTATGGGTCAGCGTCGGGTTGTGCGCCTCGGGCGAAGTACAGAGGATCTGCGCATCGTGCTGGCGGGCCGCCGCCTCCAGCGCCTCGGGGATCAGCCCCTCCGCATCCATCGGCACCGGCACCACCTCGGCCCGCAGCAATTCGGCGGCACGGCGAAACCCCGGATAGGACAGCTCCTCGACCAGGACCACCGGGCGACGGCCGCGCAGCACGGTCTGCAGCACCAGGCAAAGCGCGTTCTGCCCGCCGTTGGCCAGAACCACATCGCTTTCACGGACCCGGCCCACCGTGCTGGCGGACAGCCAACGCGCCGCCGCCTCCCGCGCCGGGCGAGAGCCTTCGCGCGAGGGGTAGTGCATCATGCCCGAGGGCGGCGCCTTGGCGATTTCCCCCAGCAGTTCCCGGATCAGGCCGGCCTGCCCGACACTGGGCAGATGCGGCGAGAACAGGTTGACGTGATAGCCATCGCCAGCCTCGCTGTTGTGCGGTGCGACGTCGTGGCGGAATTCCGGCTCGGAATCCGCCACGTCCTCTGAGTCCCGGCGATCGGCCGGCGCCACGAAGGTACCGCGCCCGACCTCCGCCAGCAGCACACCTTCGTCGGTCAGCAGCTTATAGGCCCGCGCGACGGTCCCAGGGGTGATGTCCAGCTGATAGGCAAGCTCTCGCACCGGCGGCAGTTTCTCCCCCACCGCCAACTCTCCCGTGCGGATGCCCCGGCGGATCCGGTCGATCACCGCGCGATATTTCGGCCCGGAGGCATCGGCAAAGGTATCCGCCCAAATTGTATCCATGACAATGTTTCCTTTGACCATCTCACCTCACCATTGTACCAAGATACATACGAAACAAGACGAAAGTGTGTCAATACAATTCTCCGAAGGGTGTACCAATGTCTCCTCTGACGCAGTCCGGTTCTTCCACCATCGCGGGCGCAGATCTGCGCCGCAAACCCAGCACGTCGAAGATGCAGCGCATCAAGACCGTGGTGGGGCTGTGGTTCTTCCGTCGACGCACCCGTCAGCAGCTGAGCGAACTCGACACCCATCTTCTGGAAGATATCGGCGTCACCCACGCCCAGGCGCAGAAAGAAGCCAGCCGCCCGTTCTGGCAGGGCTGAGCCCGGCGCCTCACCTTATCCCCGTCCGATCATTCGGACCTCTTCCTGGCCGGGGCTCTGCCCCGGCTCTTTTTTTGCGAAACCGCCCGGGCCATCTGGACGATGGCGCCGGGCGGGTCGGATGATCGGCCCAAGACTTTATTCAGGCTGACAAATTTGTTTGCGAGAGATCGCCACCAGGGTGCGGAACAACAGCCCCAGGATAATCGCGCACAGCGCGGCCAGCGCCACAGAGCCCACGATCAGATGCCCCTGCGACTGTGCCACCCGGGCATAGAGGAAGGAAGCGATGGTCAGCGCCGCCACGGGAAAGGACAGCGCCCACCAGCTGAGCGCGAAGGGCAGCCGCAGCAGTTTCGGCACCTGCACCAGCACCAGCGCGGCGAAGACATAGGCGGCGTTCAGCAGGATATGTCCGAAGGCATCGATCTGACCGGCCAGCTGGTAATAGGCGATGAAGGCCACCGCCGGCGGGGCGATCAGGATCACCAGCGTCGGAAACAGCCGCGCCGGAATCGGATTGTGGAACACGAGCCGGTTCATCACCAGGGTCAGCAACACGATCCAGAACACCAGTCCGGCGGAGAAGAACAGCCAGGAGGTCTCAATGTACCCCAGGCGGACACCGGCGACTGGTACAATCACGTTGCCCACCGCCGGAATGAACCAGGCCGGGGTCAGATGGCCGACCTCGAAGGAGCGGTGGCTGATCCAGCCCGAGACCACGGCGATGGTCAGCACCCCCTGCCCCAGCGTGCCGAGAATCCACAGCACCCGCGCCAGTTCCGGGTCGACGTTGTAATAGGCCGTCGCCGTCAGCAGCAGCGACACGGTCACCGCCGGGAAGAAAGCCAGCCGCACGGGGTGATTCCACTCGCCCTGCACGGCCCCGGGGTAGCGCAGGCCCTTCAGCAGATAGACGCCGGCAATCACAAGAAAGACCAGCGAAGCGAAATACATCACCCACTCCCCCAATGCCCCGGCCCAGGGCAGAACTGGCTGGGCGCCATGCAGCGCCAGCGACAGCCCCATCAGCCCCATGACCACGGCGAAGAAGGTGATCGGGAAATGCGCCAGCCGCTGCCCCTGATGCGGCGCGGAAGCAGCGGGATCCGTGATCTCAGACATTCAAGAAACCTCATGTGTTTTGCGCGATCCTGTTCATTACCGCCGGGGCCGGCCTTGATTCAGGTCAAAAAGTGACATCCTGAAAACAGGTTTTCTGCCGTGTGCCATGGCGCAGGACTGGCAGATCAGGGCAAAACGGCCCAATCGGACGGCAAAGGCCGAACAAACGCAAGGTCAACCGGGGTGCCGCATCAAAGTATACAAAGATCTAACTTGAACGAGTCAGGGGACTCGCGTTAGGTGGGCCTTGGGGGGACACGATCGGGCAATTTGCAGTCTCCCCGCAGCATTTCGCAGTGTGGCATTCGGCGGAGATAAATTTGGGGGGGCCAGTCGGCGGCTGCTGTCCGCGGGGCAGATGCACAAGCGCACAAGGCCCGACCCCGACAGGCCCAGACAGGCCCGAACCCGGCAGCCTCTGCCCCGACCGACACCGCAGCCCATATCGCCACCGCCCGCACCCGGCGCTGACGATCCCGAACGATCCCGGACTACCGCCCGGGGTCACAGGCGCCGCGTGGGTCCCTACCCCCCGCGCGGCGCCCTCTCCCCCGCACCGGTCAGCCCGGCGGAATGGAATAGGTCATCGACGCCCGCGCCACCGGCGCCGGACTCCCCTCCGAGAACAGCAGCACATCGCCCACCGCCAGCACCCGGCCCAGCTTCAGCAGCCGGCATTCGGCCACCACATCGCGGTCGGCGGCAGGTTTGCGCATGAAATCCAGCGAACAATTGGTGGTCACCGCCAGCGCCTGGCGGCCGATCCGCGCCAGCACCATGGCATAGACCGCCACATCCGCCAGCGCGAACATCGACGGCCCAGACACGGTGCCGCCTGGGCGCAGATGCCGCTCCGCGGTTTTCAGACGGATGACGATCCGCTCAGGTTCCAGCGCATCGATCACGAAATCCTCGCGGATCTGCGGAAAGACGCTGTGCAGATAGTCCGACAGCTCCTCGCGGGTCATGGCCAGGCTCATATGGGTCCTCCCCCCTGTTCCTACTCGGGTCTTGCGCCTAGAGTAGCGACAACATCGTCAGGGAGGGCAAGATGGGAATTCTGGAACGTCACGACACCGGCGCGGTGGCGCATCTGCGGCTGAACGCACCGGAGCGGCTGAACGCGCTGTCAGACGAGATGCTGGCAGCGTTGCAGGCCCAGTTCGACGCGCTGAAGGAGGATCGCAGCATTCGGGCCGTCGTGCTGTCGGGCGCCGGCAAGGTGTTCTGCGCCGGGCACGATCTGAAGCAGATGACCGCCGGCCGTCAGGCCGAAGATGGCGGCAAGGCCTATTTCAAGGATCTGTTCGATCGCTGCACCCGGATGATGCTGTCGATCCGCGACCTGCCGCAGCCGATTATCGCCCAGGCCCATGGCATCGCCACCGCCGCCGGCTGCCAGCTGGTGGCGAGCTGCGATCTGGCGGTCGCCGCGGCCGGCACCCGGTTCGGCGTCAACGGCGTCAACATCGGGCTGTTCTGTTCCACCCCGATGGTGCCGCTCAGCCGCAACATCGCCCGCAAACACGCCTTCGAGATGCTGACCACCGGCGATTTCATCGAGGCGGAGGAGGCCCGCAGCCGCGGCCTGATCAACCGCGTCGTCGCGCCCGAGGATCTGGAGGCCGAAACCGCCGCCCTGGCCGCCAAGCTGGCCGACAAGCTGGGCGCGGCGGTCAGAATCGGCAAGCGCGCCTTCTACGATCAGATCGAGATGCCGCTGGATCAGGCCTATGATTATGCCGGGCAGGTGATGGTGGAAAATATGCTCTATCGCGATACCGAAGAAGGGATCGCCGCCTTTCTCGACAAGCGCAGCCCCGACTGGACGCAATAGGCCGGCGGCGGGCGTCGGGTGAACTGATAAAATTCAATACAACAAATTCTTTCTTCGCCCCCGCCCCTGTGGCAGCCTGATGCTACTGCATCCGAACCTGGCCGTCGCCGGTGATGCGTCCCTCCGGGCCGTACTGCTCTCACCGGCTGAACCGTTTCGCCGCGACGGCCAATCTTCGTTCATCGCATCGGCTGCGGTTGTCTTTCCGATCTCCGCATCCTCGTGACCGGCGCGTCCCCTGCGCCGGGTCACGCCCCCGGGGCTTCCCCTCCGCTCTGCCGTTGCACCGGACGCGCGCCTGCCCTATCTGGCGAGACATGAGCGAGACACTTCATATCGTCGGCGGCGGCATGGCCGGGTCCGAGGCCGCCTGGCAGGCGGCAAACGCCGGGGTGCGCGTGGTGATCCACGAAATGCGCCCCAAGGTCGAAACCTTCGCCCACCGCACCGGCAACCTGGCCGAGATGGTCTGTTCCAATTCCTTCCGGTCGGATGACAGCGAACAGAATGCGGTTGGGCTGCTGCATTGGGAAATGCGTGCCGCCGATGGGTTGATCATGGCCACCGCCGATGCCCACCGCCTGCCCGCAGGCGGAGCGCTGGCGGTCGACCGCGATCCGTTTTCGGAAACCGTGACGGCGCGGCTGATGGATCACCCCAATATCTCGGTCTCTTACGAAGAGGTGACCGAGCTGCCCGATCAGGGCCAGTGGATCATCGCCACCGGGCCGCTGACCTCCTCCGCCCTCGGCCAGGCGATCCAGGCAGAGACCGGCGCCGATGCGCTGGCCTTCTTCGATGCCATCGCCCCCATTGTCTATGCCGAAAGCGTCAATATGGACGTGGCCTGGATGCAGTCGCGCTATGACAAGGGCGAGACCGAGGAAGAGCGCACGGCCTACCTCAACTGCCCGATGGACAAGGATCAATACGAGGCCTTCATCGACGCGCTGCTGGCCGCCGACAAGACCGAGTTTCACGAGGGCGAAACGGCGGGCTATTTCGACGGCTGCCTGCCAATCGAGGTGATGGCCGAGCGTGGCCGCGAAACCCTGCGCCACGGGCCGATGAAGCCGGTCGGGCTGACCAATGCCCACAAGCCCGAGGAAAAGGCCTGGGCGGTGGTGCAGCTGCGCCGCGACAACGCACTGGGGACACTCTTCAACATCGTCGGCTTCCAGACCAAGATGAAATACGGCGCGCAAACCGAGGTGTTCCGGATGATCCCGGGGCTGGAGAACGCCAGTTTCGCCCGCCTGGGTGGCATCCACCGCAACACCTTCATCAATTCGCCGACGCTGCTCGATGCGCAGATGCGGCTGAAATCACGGCCCAATATCCGCTTCGCCGGCCAGATCACCGGGGTCGAGGGCTATGTCGAAAGCGCCGCCATGGGGCTGCTGGCCGGGCGGCTGGCGGCGGCGGAGATGACCGGTGGCACGCTCAGCGCCCCGCCCGGAACCACCGCCATGGGCGCGCTGACCACCCATATCACCGGCGGCGCCGAGGCGAAGAGCTTCCAGCCGATGAACGTGAACTTCGGCCTCTTTCCCCCGGTCGAGGGGCTCAGGGGCGGGCGGCGCGGCCGCAAGGACCGCTACAAGGCCTATACCGACCGCGCGAAGGCGGATTTCCAGAGCTGGTTGGCGGGCGCCGCGGGCTGATCCGCCGCCCGCTCCCCAAGGCGTGACCGCGTGCGGCTGGAATCCGGGGCGAAAATCTGCATAGTGCGGCGCATGACACAGACATATCTGGAGAAGATCTACGGCGTCGAGGACGCCGAAACGCAACGCGACGTCTATGACCAATGGGCCGGCAGCTATGATGCCGAGCTCGTTGGCGCCGATTACGCCACGCCCGCCCGGGTCGCCGCCGCCCTGAAATCCATCCTGACCGAGGCCGAGCTGGCCCAGCCGCTGCTGGATTTCGGCTGCGGCACCGGGCTGTCCGGCCAGGCGCTGGCCGATGCCGGGTTCCAACGGCTGCACGGCGCCGATGTTTCGACCGGGATGCTGGAGGCGGCCCGCGCCAAGCAGGTCTATGAAAAGCTGATCCCACTGCCGATGGGCAACCCCGATCCGGCGCTGGTGTCGCGCTACCGGCTGGTGACGGCGGTGGGGGCGATCTCGCCCGGGGCCGCCCCGGCCTCCTGCCTGCCGGCGATCCTGATGGCGCTGCCCTCGGGCGGCCGGATCGCCTTCAGCTATAACGGCCGGGCCTTCGAGGATGCCGAATATGCCCGTACGCTGGAGCGCACCGCAGGCAGTTCCGAGGCGGTGCTGGACTTCGACGAGGATGGCCCGCATGTGGCCGGTCTCGGGTCCACCGCGCGGGTGATGGTGCTGCGGCGGCGATGAGCTTCGTCACCCGGTTTGCGCCCTCTCCCACCGGGCCCCTGCATCTGGGACATGCCTATTCGGCGCTGCTGGCCTGGGATATGGCGCAGGCCGCGGGCGGGACATTCCTGCTCCGGATCGAGGATATCGACCAGAGCCGGTCCCGGCCGGAGTGGGAGGCGCAGAACTACGACGATCTGCACTGGCTGGGGCTGCGCTGGCCGACACCGGTGATGCGGCAATCGGACCGGCTGCCACGCTATGGCGCGGCGCTGGCACGGCTGAGCGATCTGGGGCTGACCTATCCCTGCCGCTGCCGCCGCGCCGATATCGAGGCCGCCGCCGGCGCGCCGCAGGAAGGCGTGCCGCAATTCGGCCCCGACGGGCGGATTTACCCCGGCACCTGCCGCACCCGGAGCATGGGCGAGGCCGGGCCCGAAGACGTGATCCGGCTGAATATGGAAAAAGCCACCGCCGCCCTGCCGCTCCGCGCCTTCACTGAAACCGGGCCGATGCATCCCGGCAGCCATCGCCTCGACCGCGCCCGGCTGATCGAAACCGTCGGCGACATCGTCCTGGTGCGGCGGCAGATGGGCAGTTCCTATCACCTCTCGGTGGTGGTGGATGATGCCGATCAGGGGATCACCCATGTGACCCGGGGCGCCGATCTGTTCGCGGCGACACAGATCCATGTGCTGCTGCAGGCGCTGCTGGGGCTGCCGACCCCGCTCTATCACCACCACCGGCTGATCCGCGATGCCGCCGGCAAGCGGCTGGCCAAACGCGACGATGCCCGGGCGCTGGCACGCTACCGGGCGGAGGGGGTGACGCCGGAGATGATCCGGCAGATGGTCGGCGAGATGGGGCACCAGCCGGCGGGCTCGCCCCCGGCGTGAGGACGGGAGGCGCGCCGCCCCCACCCCGGGATATGTGAGCCAGATCGAAGGGGCGCCGGCACGACAGGTTACTCCATCGGCTTCATCAGCTCCACCTCGGCGCCGTCGCGCACCGCGGTATAGAAACAGCTGCGGCGGTTGGTGTGACAGGCCGGGCCGGTCTGGTTCACCACCACCAGCAGGCAATCGCGGTCGCAATCGATGCGGAAATCCACCAGTTCCTGCACGTGGCCGGAGCTTTCGCCCTTGACCCAGAAGCTCTGCCGCGAGCGCGACCAATAGGTGACGCGGCCGGTTTCCAAGGTGCGGGCGATGGAGGCCGCGTTCATCCAGGCCATCATCAGCACCTCTCCAGTGGCCGCATCCTGAGCGATGGCGGGGATCAGCCCGGCCTCGGTATAGGTCAAAGTCGCGGGATCGAAGGACATGAGCGGAAAACCTTTTGCAACGCCGGTCGGGCCCCCTATGTAGAGAGAAGCGAAGACGAGGGAAACCCATGTCCGGCGACAGCGATCTGATCAAGCTCTATTCGGCCCGCATTCTGGCGCTGGCCGCAGATATTCCGCATCTGGGCCGGCTCGCTGCCCCCGATGCCACCGTCAAGAAACGCTCGCCGTTGTGCGGGTCGACCATTACCGTCGATGTGACGGTAAAGGACCGGCGGATCGCCGATTTCGCCCAGGATGTGAAAGCCTGCGCACTGGGTCAGGCGGCCGCTGCCGTGGTCGGCGCCGCCGCGATCGGCCGCAGCCGGGCCGAGATCGAAAAGGCCCGCGATCAGCTCAAGGCCATGCTGAAAGAGGGCGGCCCGGTGCCCGAGGCCCCCTTTGACGGGCTGGAGGTGCTGTTGCCGGCGCGCGATTACAAGAACCGCCATGCCTCGATCCTGCTGTCGCTGGAGGCGACGGCGGAGGCGATGGCCCAGGCCGAACAGGCCGATTGTGCCTGACCGGCGGCGGCCCCCGGCTGCTGACCCGATGGCTGCTGCGGTGACCGGCAGGGGGCGCCGATGATCCACGGGTTTCTGGAACAATTCGTGACGCTCTGGGTGGTGATCGATCCGATCGGCACCATTCCGGTGTTCATCGCCATCACCGCCGGGCTGTCGGCGGCGCAGCGGCCGCGCGTGGCGCTGCAGGCGGCGGCGGTCAGCGCCGGAGTGCTGCTGTTCTTCCTCGTCTTCGGCCAGATTCTGATCAATGCGCTGGGGATCGGGCTCAATTCCTTTCAGGTCGCCGGCGGCATCGTGCTGTTCCTCTTCGCGCTGACGATGATCTTCGGCGAGGGCAAGACCGAGACCGACCGCCGCGATCTAGACAGCGACGAGACCGGCAGCGCTGCGCCCAACCCGGCGATCTTTCCGCTGGCGGTGCCGTCGCTGGCCTCGCCCGGGGCGATGCTGGCCATCGTGATCCTGACCGACAACAACCGCTTCAGCATCGCCGATCAGGCGGTGACGGCCGTCATCATGCTGGCGGTGATCGCGGTGGCCTATCTGCTGATGCGGCTGGCCGATCCGATCATCCGGCTGATCGGCCATGCGGGATCAGCGATCGTCAGCCGGGTGATGGGCATGGTTCTGGCCTCGGTCGCGGCGAATGCGGTGCTGACGGCGCTGCTGCAGATCATCACCACCGGCCAGCTCTGACCCGGAAGGTCGGCTCGCGCCTTTTCCCGCAGGACACATAAAAAAACCGCCGCACGTCCTGGGCAGGACGGCGGCGGCAGTGATGCGTCTCTCATGCGGGATCCGGGGGACACCATAAGCGCCGGCGGACAACCGGAGCAGCAGGGATCGGGATAGGCAGGTCACCCTCGCATCGGAATGGGACAGGGATGCAAGGCGCCCCCGGCACGGAGATCGCAGGCAGAAACAGAAAACCTCGGATCAGGGCCGTCTCAGATCAGACCGGGCAGATGCAGCGCCGCCACCAGCATGACGACGAGGGAAACGACGCCGAGAGCATCCTGCAGCAGGGTGTCGCGATTGGTGGTCATGGCGGTCTTGATCTGGTTCAGCATCGGGTCAACTCCATGTCGGGGCCGGTCTCAGGGCTGGGCCGGCGATGTTTGTTGACCTTTTGTTCTCATATCACGCCGAGTCGGACAAGAACTTTTTGAGAACATTTGCGAACTTTCAGGAACATCCACGACAATGAGTTGAAAAGGCTTGGGTTTTCCGGCGTCGAACATTCTCGTTTCGATCCGCAGGCAGCCATCACGAGCAGAACCGGCACGGTGCGACTTGGACCACGTCGCGATCAGACCGCGCCCCCGCCCTTCGGCCCTGGAAACAATCCACCGGATCGTTTCCAGGGCGTGGCTCACCCCACGTCGATCAGGCGAATGGCCTGGTCCTGCTGCATCAGCCAGAGCATCGCCCGCGCTGCCTGCCCCCGATCTCCCGACAGCGTCGGGTCGGTTTCCAGCAGCGCCCGCGCATCGCTCTGCGCCACTGCCATCAGCGCCGCCTGCCGCTCCATATCGGCGATGCGGAACCGCGGCAGCCCCGACTGGGCGGTGCCGATCAAATCGCCGGCGCCCCGCATCTGCAGATCGGTCTCGGCAATGCGAAAGCCATCCTCGGTCTCGCGCAGAACCTCCAGCCGGCGCCGGCCGCCCTCGCTCAGGGGCGGCTGATACATCAGCAGGCAGGTGCTTTCGGCACTGCCGCGCCCGACCCGGCCACGCAGCTGATGTAGCTGCGCCAAACCGAATATCTCGGCCCGTTCGATCACCATGATGCTGGCATTGGGCACGTTCACCCCGACCTCGATCACCGTGGTGGCGACCAGAACCGAGGTCTCGCCGCGCTGAAAGGCGGCCATGGCGGCGTCCTTTTCGGCCGGTGGCATCTGGCCATGCACCAGCCCCACATGCCCCTCGCCCAGCACCGCGCGCAGGTGCTTGAACCGCTCCTCCGCCGCGACCAGATCGGAGACCTCGGATTCATCGACCAGCGGGCAGACCCAGTAGCATTGCTTGCCCTCCGAGATCGCCTTGCGCAGATGCGCCACCACCTCGTCGCGCCGCGCGGTGGAAATCACCGCCGTCTTCACCGGTTTGCGCCCGGGCGGCTTCTCATCCAGCACCGAGACATCCATATCGCCATATTGCGCCAGCGCCAGCGACCGCGGGATCGGCGTCGCTGTCATCACCAGCACATCGGCGCCCATGCCCTTTTCCGCCAGCTCCATCCGCTGGCGCACACCGAAGCGGTGCTGTTCATCGACAATGGCCAGCCGCAGATCGGCGAAGGCCACATCCGGCTGGAACACCGCGTGGGTGCCGACGAGGATCTGGATATCGCCGCGCCTGAGGGCCTCCAGCTTGGCGCGCCGCTCCGCCCCCTTGTCGCGCCCGGTCAAGAGCTCCAGCACCACGCCGGCCTCTTCCGCCATCGGGCGCAGCCCCTCCAGATGCTGGCGGGCGAGGATTTCGGTGGGGGCCATCATCACCCCCTGCCCGCCGGCCTCCACCGCGATCAGCAGCGCCAGGAAGGCGACCAGAGTCTTGCCGGCGCCGACATCGCCCTGCAGCAGCCGGTTCATCCGCTGCGGTGCCGCCATATCGGCGGCGATCTCCTCCACCGCGCGGGACTGGGCGCCGGTGGGCCGGTAGGGCAAGGCCGAGAGCACCCGGTTGCGCAGCCGCCCCGTGCCCTCGGTGACGATACCGCGCCCCTTGCGTTCGCGCCGCCGGGCTAGCGCCAGGGTCATCTGATGGGCGAAGAACTCATCATAGGCCAGCCGTTCGCGCGCCGGCGCCGTCAGGGTGACATCATCGACGCCCTCGGGGGCATGGGCCATCCGCAGCGCACCGGCCCAGTCGGGCCAGCCCTGTTTGACCAGCAGCGCCGGATCGATCCATTCGGCCAGGTCCGGGGTCCGCATCAGGGCAGAGCGCGTCGCCTTGAACATCAGCTTCTGGCTGACCCCCTGGGTCAGGTGATAGACCGGTTCGAAATCCGGGATATCGCCCGCCTCCTCCACCGGCAGCATGTGATCGGGATGGACCATCTGGGCCATGCCGTCGAACAGCTCCAGCTTGCCGGAGACCACCCGTTTCGCGCCCTCCGGCAGCACCCGCTTGAGATAGTCGCCACGGGCGTGGAAGAAGACCAGCTGAAACTCCTCCTGCGCGTCGGAGACATGGACGCGATAGGCGCCGCCGCGGCTGCGCGGCGGGCGATGCGTTCCCACCGTCACCTCCACCGTCAGGGTCGAGGGCAGCTCGGCGCCGCGGATGCTGTCGCGGCGGCGGCGGTCGATCACCGCATAGGGCAGATGGAACAGCAGATCGCGTGGCAGCGCCAGGCCCAGTTGCCCCATCAGCTGGGCGGTCTTGGGTCCGACGCCCTCCAGCGTCTCCAGCCCCGCGAACAGCGGGAAGAGCGGTTCCGGCCGCCCGCTCATGCCGCCCCGATCAGGCTCAGCCAGGCGTCCTCATCCATGGTACGGATGCCGAGTTCGGCGGCCTTGGTCGCCTTCGAGCCGGCACCGGGCCCGGCGACGAGGATATCGGTCTTCTTGCTGACGGAGCCCGACACCTTGGCGCCGAGCGCTTCGGCCCGCGCCTTGGCCTCGGCCCGGGTCATCTTCTCCAGCGTGCCGGTGAAGACCACGGTCAACCCGGCCACCGGGCTGCCTTCGGACTTCGGCGCCTCCACCGCCTGAATGTCGAGATGCGCTGCCAGCCGGTCGATCGAGGCCCGCTCCGCCCCCTGGGCGAAGGCGGTGGCAAGGGCCATGGCGACGATGGTGCCGATGCCGTCGACCCCCACCAGATCGTCCCAGGCGGCACGGGCGCCCTCGGGCAGCGCCGGCTCCGCCGACCAGACGGCGGCACGGGTGTCGGCGATCCGGGCGCGCCGGCCATCATCGGCCGCGGCCAGCCGTTCGACGGCCACCGCATCTTCGGCCTGCTGGTGCCGTTCCAGCGCCGGGCGGGCGGTATCGAGCGCGGCGATCATCGCCTCCCAGGTCCCGTAGTGACGCGCCAGATCGCGGGCGACCACCTCGCCAACATGGCGGATGCCGAGCGCGAAGATCACCCGGTTCAGCCCGATGCGGCGCCGTTCCTCGATCGCGGCAAAAAGGTTCTGCGCCGATTTCTCGCCCCAGCCCTTGATCTGCGCCAGTGGCCGGCCGGCCAGATGGCGGATGCCGGCGATCACATGATCGGCGTCGCCCTCATCGACCGGCACACCGGAGCCGCGCAGCATCTCGGCCAGCTGCGCCAGCACACCGCCGCGCCGGTCCGGGTCGCTGATCTGCTGTTCGATGCGGGCACGGGGATCGGCGGTCAGCTGGCCCGCATCGCCATCGCGCGCCGCCAGCATGAAGATATCCGCCGGTTCGGAAATCCGGCACATCAGGTAGAAGAACTCCACCTGCCGGGCGCCCAGCCCCTCGATATCGAAGGCGGCGCGGGAGACGAAATGCTTGAGCTTTTCCACCGCCTGCGCCGGGCAGATCAGTCCGCCGGTGCAGCGGCGGACGGAATCGCCCTCCTCCCGCACCGCCTCGGATCCGCATTCCGGGCAAACATGCGGGAACTGGTAAGGCTCCGCCCCCTCGGGGCGTTTCGACAGATCGACATCGGCCACCTTGGGGATCACGTCACCAGCGCGATAGACCTGCACCCAGTCGCCGACGCGGATATCCTTGCCCTCGCGCAGCACCTCGCCCGAGGCGGAGCGGCCGGCGATGTAATCCTCGTTATGCAGGGTGGCGTTGGAGACCACGACGCCGCCCACCGTCACCGGGGTCAGCCGCGCCACCGGCGACAGCGCGCCGGTGCGGCCGACCTGGATGTCGATCGTCTCCAGCCGGGTCCAGGCCAGCTCGGCCGGGAACTTGTGGGCGATGGCCCAGCGGGGCGTGGTGGAGCGGAACCCCAGCCGGCCCTGCAGCGCCAGGTCGTTGACCTTATAGACCACCCCGTCGATGTCATAGCCGAGCGTGGCGCGCTGTTCCTCGATCCGGGCATAATGCGCCAGCATGGCGTCTGGACCGTCGCAAAGCACGGTCAGATCGTTGGTGACGAAGCCCAGATCGCGCAGCCGGGCGATGGCGCCCATCTGGGTCTCGGCCAGCGGTTCCGACAACTCTCCCCAGCTATAGGCGAAATAGCGCAGCGGCCGCGACCGGGTGATCTCGGGATCGAGCTGGCGCAGCGATCCGGCGGCGGCGTTGCGCGGATTGGCAAAGGTCTTTTCGCCCTTCTCCTCCTGCCGCGCGTTCAGCGCCTCGAAATCTGCATGCGCCATATAGACCTCGCCACGCACCTCGAGAACCGCCGGCGCGCCGGAGAGCGTTTGCGGGATATCCGGGATGGTGCGGGCGTTGGCGGTGACATTCTCGCCCACCGCGCCGTCGCCACGGGTGGCGGCCTGCACCAGGATGCCGTTTTCATAGCGCAGCGACAGCGACAGCCCGTCGATCTTCGGCTCGGCGGTATAGGCGATCTGCCGCGCCTCCAGCCCGAGGTATTTGCGCACGCTGAGATCGAAGGCCGCCACATCCTCGGCCTCGAAGGCATTGCCAAGCGACATCATCCGCTGGGCATGGGTGACCTTGGCGAAGCCCTCCGCCGGGCGGGCGCCGACGCGGTCCGAGGCGCTGTCGGGACGTTTCAGATCGGGAAATCGGGCCTCGATGGCCGCGTTGCGCCGCTTCAGCGCGTCGTAATCCGCATCCGACATCACCGGCGCATCGTCGCCGTGATAGGCGGTATCCGCCTGCAGCAGAAGACCGGCCAGCCGCGCGAGTTCCGCGCGGGCCTGATCCTCGGTCAGAGTGTCAACCGGGAGCTGTTCGATGTCGTCCGTCACGTGCCTGCGCGCCTCGCCCTTGGTGCCGAATGGGGGTTCGGTATGGTGATAGGGCGCAGACCGGCTCAGGTCCAGAGCGGCGGCGATCACGCCGCCCGGACCCTGCCCCGGTCCGGGTTCGGCGCGGTGTCACAGCCCGCCTTGAAAAGATTTAAGGCCGGGCTCAGGCGGTGGCGGCGAGCTTTTCGGTTTCCGCCGCTTCGCGCGGATCGCGCAGGACATAGCCACGGCCCCAGACGGTTTCGATGTAGTTTTCGCCACCGGTGGCCTGCGACAGTTTCTTGCGCAGCTTGCAGATGAAGACGTCGATGATCTTCAGCTCCGGCTCATCCATGCCGCCATAGAGGTGGTTCAGGAACATCTCCTTGGTCAGCGTGGTGCCCTTGCGCAGGCTCAGAAGCTCCAGCATCTGGTATTCCTTACCGGTCAGATGCACCGGCTCGCCAGCCACTTCCACCGTCTTGGCATCCAGGTTCACCGCGATCTTGCCGGTGTGGATCACCGATTGCGAATGCCCCTTGGAGCGGCGGATGATCGCATGGATCCGCGCCACCAGCTCATCGCGATGGAAAGGTTTGGTCAGATAGTCGTCGGCACCGAAGCCAAAGCCCTTGAGCTTGCTTTCGGTATCGTCGGCGCCGGTCAGGATCAGGATCGGCGTATCGACACGGGCCAATCGAATCTGCCGCAGCACCTCATGGCCGCTCATGTCGGGCAGGTTCAGATCCAGCAGGATCAGATCGTAATCGTAGAGCTTGGCGAGGTCGATGCCCTCTTCCCCCAGCTCGGTGGTATACACATTCAGGTTGGCATGCGTCAAAATCAGCTCGATGCTTTTCGACGTTGCCGGATCGTCCTCGACCAATAGTACACGCATAATGGAATCTCCGTAGAAGCCACCTCCGATAGTCGCGTTAACCTTGGCGAAAATGTGTTAATCGCGTGTTACTACCGTGATATCTGCCACGGAAGTATCACATATCAACCTATGGTTGTCGATATTTTTTCAAAGCGGTCGCTTTCAGGGCCTGTTCGCCGTGTTTGGTTACCGCGCCGATCCAGGACTGAAGCTCCTCATCGCTCAGCGAATAGCGTTTTCGCGCCTCGCTTTCCGTGATCAGCCCGTAGATCACCCCGCGCACCACCGCCGCCTTGCGCGACGCGACCCAGCGCTGGGTCGATGCCGGGGGCAGATCGGCCCGTGTCATGGTCGTGCCATCCGGTAGCTTAACGGCCCGCGGTCCTTCCACTTTCTTCAGATACATCACCAACACCTCAGAGATTCCCGCCCCAGAGATGACAGAGAGGCCTTAACCGTTGGTGAAACCGCCCCTTGAGAGTGTCGCAGATTTTCCTATATTCCGACGCACTTGCTGCTTTTGCGGCGTTCACCCCCCGACCGCGACGATCAAGGAGCCGCCGCCATGGCGCTGGATACCGATACCCCGCTGAATTCGCTTGGCTTTCCCAAGCCCCCGTCCGAGACCCGGGTGGTGGTGGCGATGTCCGGCGGCGTCGACAGCTCGGTGGTGGCTGCGCATCTGGCCGCCGAAGGCTATGACGTGGTCGGCGTGACGCTGCAGCTTTACGATCATGGCGCTGCCCTGGCCAAGAAGGGCGCCTGCTGCGCCGGCATCGATATCCATGACGCCCGCCGCGTCGCGGAGGAGCGCGGCTTTCCGCATTACGTTCTGGATTACGAGAACATCTTCAAGGACGCGGTGATCGACGAATTCGCCGACAGCTATCTGGCCGGCGCCACCCCGGTGCCCTGCATCCGCTGCAACGAACGGGTGAAATTCAAGGATCTGCTGGAGACGGCGAAGGATCTTGAGGCCGACTGCATGGCCACCGGCCATTACATCCAGCGCAAGATGGGTCCCAACGGGCCGGAACTGCACAGCGCCGCCGATCCGAACCGCGACCAGTCCTATTTCCTGTTCTCCACCACGCCAGAGCAGCTGGCCTATCTGCGGTTCCCGCTGGGCCATCTGCCGTCGAAGGACGCCACCCGGGCGATGGCGGCGGATTACGGGCTGGCGGTGGCCGACAAGCCCGACAGCCAGGACATCTGCTTCGTGCCGAACGGCAATTACGCCAGCGTGATCGAGAAGCTCCGCCCCGGCGCGGCGGAACCGGGCGAGATCGTGCATGCCGACGGCCGCGTGCTGGGCACCCATGATGGGGTGATTCACTATACCATCGGCCAGCGCCGCGGGCTGGGCATCGGCGGGCTCGCCGAGCCGCTTTATGTGGTCAAGCTGGATGTCGACAAGAAACAGGTCGTGGTCGGCCCGAAAGAACTGCTCTCGACCCGGATCATCCCGGTGCGGGAGATCAACTGGTTGGGCGATGAGCCCTTCACCTCGCGTCCGGAATGGCATCTGTCGGTCAAGGTCCGCTCGACCCGGCCACCGCGCGAGGCCATCGTGCGGCCGCTGTCGCCGACCACGGCGGAGGTGGAGCTGCTGACACCGGAGGAAGGCATCTCTCCCGGACAGGCCTGCGTGTTCTATGAAACCGAAGGCAGCCGTATCTTCGGCGGCGGCTGGATCTGGCGCGGCGAATAGGGCGCTTTCCCCGATCTCGGGCGATCCCGGCCGCCCACGGGCGCGGGTCTGCTAAGGAACTACGCTGCCGCCTGGCGCCCCATCCGCGCCAGTACCGCCCGGGCGGCCCGCAGGCCCGGTGCCTCGCCGCCCTGCCCCAGCCGCTCCATCGTCAGTGCCATCGCCTGGTGCTGCGCCTGCGGCGCGGCCAGTTCGCGCAGCACGGTCTCCGCGATCAGATCGGCCCGGCAGTCAGGGCCGAGGCATTCCGGCACCACGCGGGTCTCGCTGACCAGATTAACCAGATTGGCGGTGTCGATCAGCGCCATGCGCTGCATGATCTGCCAGGTCAGCCAGTTGAAATCATAGGCCATCACCATCGGCGTCGCCGCCGCCGCCAGCTCCAGCGCCACAGTGCCCGAGGCCGCCATCGCCAGTTCAGCGGTGCGGAACGCAGCGCGTTTGTGGATCATCGCCTCCGGCGCCCCCGGATCAAGGATCAGCGGCGCTTGCGCCCAGCCCGCCGTCAGCTCCCGCACCAGCCCCACCACCGGGCCGGCGGCGGGCAGCACCGGCCGCAGATCGGGGCGCGCCGCCAGGACCTGCGCCAGCGCCGGGCCGAAGACCGGGGCCAGACGGCTCACCTCGCCCCGCCGCGATCCCGGCAGCACCAGCAAGACCGGCGCCTCTCCCAGTCCGTGGGCGCCGCGAAAGGCCGCGACCTCTTCCCCGGTCGCCACCGGTTCCGCCACCACCGGGTGCCCGACGAAATCGCAGGCCATGCCCGCGGCCTCCATATAGGGCGGCTCAAAGGGCAGAAGCGCCAGGACATGGTCGATGACCTGCGCCATCTTCGCCGCCCGCCCCGGCCGCCAGGCCCAGACGCTGGGGGCGACGTAATGCACCGTGCGGATATCGCTTCCGGCCTTCACCAGCTTGGCGACCCGCAGGCAGAAATCCGGACTGTCGATGCCGATCACCACATCGGGCCGGGTGTCGAGCGCGGCCTGCGCCGTCTCGGCGATCCGCCGTTTCAGGTGGAAATACTTCGGCAGGACCTCGGCCAGCCCCATCACGCTCAGCTCATCCATGGGAAACCGGCTGGTCAGCCCTTCGGCCTGCATCAGCGGCCCGCCGATCCCGTCGAAGACCACCTCCGGCGCCAGCGCCTTCAACCCCGCCATCAGCGCGCCCCCTAGCCGGTCGCCCGAGGGCTCTCCGGCGATCAGGAAGACCCGCATCAGCCGGCCCGTTCCCGCGACCAGAGGAACAGCCCCATCCGGTCGCAGGTCGCCACCACCGCCTCTGGGTCCAGCAGGATCACGCCCTCGGCCTCGATCACGATGCCTTCCAGCCCCGCATCCGCGGCGCCGCGTACGGTATCGGGGCCGATGGCCGGCAGATCGGCGCGGCGGTCCTGATCCGGTTTCGGCGCCTTGAAGAGAATGCCGCCGCCGTCATCGGGACGGTCGAACAGGGTCGACAACATCCAGTCGGTGCCGAAGGCGCCTTCCACCGCCAGCGCCTGACCGTTCAGCACCGCGCAGGCCTGGCCGATATCGGCCGCGCCCATGGCGGCAACGATCTCCGCCCCGCGGATCGCATCGCGGCGGTGCGGCTCAGCCGGCTGCGCCGCGGTCGGGCAGCCCGGACCGATCAGCAGCCCCGGCGCCGCCTCCTGCGCTGGCAGAACGGTAAAGCCCGCGCTTTCGAAAATGCCGATCACCGCGCGCAGGGCACCGTCGTCGCCGGCCTGCAGCGCCGAGGTCAGCACCGGCACGAAGGGCAGCGTCGCGGCATCCAGCGCCGCCGGATCCACTGCAGGCCGGCGGATGCCGCCGGCCATGCAGACGCCGGTCACCCCCCGCTCCTTGAGATCGGCGATCAGGCTGCCCAACGTTTCGATCCGGAACCACAGATCCACGTCCAGCCGGTCGGGCCCGTTGTCCTCCAGCGCGCAGATCAACGCTGGTTCGGCCTGCGCCCGGGCAATTGCCACCGGCAGGGCGCCACGTCCGGCGATCAGCGCCAGCATCGGATCAGCTCCCCGGGGTCAGGAACGACCGGTCGCTCTGCCCCGTGATGAAATCGACGATATTGCGGACATAGTCGCTGTCGGTTTCCTCGCCCAAACGGTGGGCCCGTTCCTGAAAGGTGCCCTCGCCCTGCGCCAGCATCTGGAAGGCGGCCCGCAGCGCGGTGATATCGGCACGCGGCACGCCGCGGCGTTTCAGCCCGACCAGGTTCAGCCCGTCCAGCTCTCCGCGCGGGGCCTGCACCAAACCGTAGGGGATCACATCGTTGGTCACCATGGTCAACGCGCCGACGATGGCCCCCTGTCCGATGCGCACCCATTGGTGGATGCCGGAGAGCCCGCCGATGATGACATCGTCCTCCAGCACGCAATGGCCGGCCACGGCGGCATTGTTGACCACGATCACCCGATTGCCGACCTGGGCGTCATGGGCGATGTGACAGCCTGCCATGAACAGCCCGTCGTCGCCGATCCTGGTGATGCCGCCGCCGCCCTTGGTGCCGGGGTTCATGGTGACATGTTCCCGGATGCGGTTGCGGGCACCGATGATCAGCTGGCTATCCTCGCCCTGATACTTCAGATCCTGCGGCACCTCGCCGACCACGGCGAAGGGAAAGATCACGGTCTCGTCGCCGATACGGGTGTCACCGGTGACGATGACATGGCTCTTGACCTCGACCCGGTCGCCCAGAACCACCTGGGGCCCGATGATCGAGAACGGGCCGATCACGCAGCCCTCGCCCAGCGTCGCCTCCGGATCGACCAGAGCGCTGGGGTGGATCTGCGCCTTGGGATGCGCGGACATCGGTTCAGTCCTTCTGGATATCGACCATGGCGGTGAATTCGGCTTCGGCGGCAAGCTCGCCCTCCACCGTCGCCCGGCCGGCGAATTTGAAGATCTTGCCGCCCGGCTTGCCGCGCAGGGTGGAGACGTTCATCTCCAGCACATCGCCCGGGATCACCTTGCGGCGGAACTTGCACTTGTCGATGCTCATGAAATAGATCAGCAGATCGGTGTCGACGATATCCATGCCGATGCCAAGCATGACACCCGCGGTCTGCGCCATCGCCTCGACAATGGTGACGCCGGGCATAATCGGGGTGCCGGGGAAATGGCCCTGGAAATGCGGCTCGTTCATGGTGACATTCTTGATGCCGCGCGCCGCGCTGTAGCCGTCGATGTCGACCACCTTGTCCACCAGAAGAAACGGATATCGGTGCGGCAGGATGCGCTGGATCAACTGGATATCGGCGCTCTTCATCTCTGCGGTCATGGCAGGTCCCCATTCATCGTCGTTCCGGCCTGACTAGCAACACCGGCCCCGTTGGGCAAGCGGCGCTATTGATCGCGCCCCGGTGCGCTCTCCACCGCACTGCCGGGGGCCGTTGCCGGGGCTGGCCCGGTCGACGCGCCGGCGTCGCCGGGCGCGCCATCGCCCAGCGTCGCATCGATCCGGCGGATCGCCTCGGCGGTGATGTCGGTGGCATTGGCACTGAGAAAGACGCTGGAGCGTTCCAGGATCACGCCGGCGCCAGCCTCGCGCATCAGGGTTTCCAGCACCGGGCGGGCGGCCCGCAGGAAATCCACCCGCGCCTTGTCGGCCTTGGCGTTCAGCGCCCGCGCCTTGGCATCCTGGGTGCGGCGAATGCCTTGCACCTTTTCGTCGAAAGCATCGGCCAGGGCACGAAAGGCCTTCGGCTCCATATCCGAGCGCCGCGCGGTCAGATCCTTTTCCTCGCCGCTCAGCTCCGCTTCCATGCGACGGTTTTCCGCCGCCAGCACGGCGCTTTCGGCCTCGATCTCATTGGCGACGCGCTTGCCGAAGGCGGATTCGGAAAACAGCCGGTCGGTCTCGATGGTCAGAATGACGTTATGCGGCAGCTCCTGCGCCGCCGCAGGCCCGACCGGGCTGTCGAGGCCCGGCAGGACAAAGGGGGCGGCACAGGCAGCCAGCGCCGCCAGCACAACCGAAAGACGGCGCCGCCCCATGATCGATCAGAACTTCGCCTGCAGGGTCAGGTCGAAGGCCTGTTCCTTGTCGTAGTCTTCCTTGACGATGGCCTTGGAGAAGTTGAACCGCAGCGGACCGAAGCCGGTGTTCCACAGGAACGACAGGCCGATCACCGACCGCCAGGAGCCGTCTTCGCCGACGATACAGCTGCCCGTGCCGCTGGTGCCGCAGGTCGAGGCCGCCGCCGAGGTATCGACATTGCTCAACCCCCAGAGGTTGCCGACATCGAGGAAGACACCGCCACGCAGGCCGATCTCTTCCGGCAGGCCGAGCGGGAAATCAGCCTCGAACCGGGCGACCGCGTAGAAGTTACCGCCGAGCGCATCGTCATAGGCATTGCCACTGGTATCCGGCGACATGTCGCGCGGCCCGATACCTCCGGGCTCAAACCCGCGCATGATGTCGGACGACAGCAGGAAGCGATCAACCGTCCGGCTGGTGTCATCGCCGAGCCAGGTCAGCGCTCCGGCCTCGAAGCTCGCCCGCAGGGTCACTTCCTCGTTGAGGATCTTCTTCTGCGCAATCGCCTTGGCCTTGGTGCGCAGATAGTTGCTGTCTCCGCCGAGCCCGGCATAATCGGTGCCAAACTCCAGCAGGAAACCGGCGGTCGGGTCCAGCCCGTTCAGCCGGCTGTCGAAGGTATAGGTGAAGCCGGCGAGGCTGGCACTTTCGCGTCCACGCGCGATTTCAGAGGCGATCACCGGCCCTTCGATCGCGGTGTCGCGCGACTTCATCTCGTTGCCCTGCCAGGAGTACCGCAGGCTCAGGCGGGTCTGTTCCGACAGGTTGAAGGTCAGCGCCGGCGAGAAGAACAGCCGCTCGGTGTCATAGGTGCTGTAGCTCGAATTGGTGTTCGACATGCCGAGATCGAGGTCGAACCGCAGCTGCCGCCCCATCAGGAAAGGTTCGGTGAAGCCGATGACATAGGCCTCGGCATCCTCCGCCGTCGAGAAGGTGAACGACAGGCGCTGCCCGCGCCCGAGGAAGTTGTTCTCGGACAGGCCCAGGGCCACGCCGAAACCGTTGTTGACCGAATAGGAGCCGCCGAGGTTGAACGAACCGGTCGGCTGTTCCTCGACATTGACGTCGACGATCACCTGCTCGGGGCTGGAGCCTTCGCGCGCATTCACATCGGCATTGGAGAAATACCCCAGCGCCCGGATACGTTCGGCACTGGCGCGAATTTCACGCGGGTTGAACGGGTCGCCCTCCGCCGTGCGGAACTGCTGGCGCACGACGCGGTCCAGGGTGGTGGTATTGCCCTCGATATCGATCCGCTCGACGAAAACGCGCGGCCCCTTGGTCAGCACGAATTCCACATTCAGGGTCTGATCGCGGTCGTTACGGGTGATCCGCGGCTCGATCCGCATGAAATCGACGCCCTGCTTGATCGCCAGCCGTTCCATCCGGGTGATCGAGTTCTCCACCAGCGTCGGTGTATAGACCACGCCCGGCTTGATCTTCAACGCGTCCTGATAGGCGGCGGCATCGACCCCGGGATATTCGCTGGAGGTCGAGATCTCGCCGAAGCGGAACTGCTGCCCCTCGGTGATATCCATCACCAGATAGAAGGCGTCACGTTCGCGGGTGAATTCGACGTTGGAGCTGTTGACGCGGAAATCCACGTAGCCGCGCGACAGGTAGAAGTCGCGCAGGACCTGCTTGTCGAACTCGATCCGGTCTTCGATCAGCGTGTCCGAACGCAGGAAGGTGCGCAGGAAGTTGGCCTGCTTGGTCTCCATCACCCGGCGCAGGCGCCGGTCGGAATAGACCCGGTTGCCGACGAAGCTGACACGCTCGACCTCGATGGTGTCGCCTTCGGAGATTTCGAACACCAGATCGACGCGGTTCTCGCTGCGGCGGATGATGCGCGGCACCACGGTGGCGGCGACCCGCCCCTGCTGCGAATAGGCCTTGGCAAGGGTATCGGCATCGCTCTGCGCCTTGGCCGGGTTGAACACCTGGCGCGGCGTGGATTCGATCAGCTTCTCCAGCGCGTCGTCCTTGATCCGCCGGTTGCCTTCGAAACTGATGGCATTGATGGTCGGGTATTCCGTGACGGTGACGACGAGGGTGCCGCCGCGCGGTTCGATATCGACGGATTCGAACAGGCCGCTGGCCATCACCTTCTGATAGGCATCGTTCAGCTCACCCGCCGAAATGGTCTTGCCGCGCGCAATCCCGGTGTAGGACGCGATCGTGGCGTCTTCGATCCGCTGGTTGCCCTCGACGCGAATGCTGTTGAAACGATAATCCTGCGCCTGGGCGCCAGACGGGGCGACCGCCACAGACAGTGCCATACACAGAACAAAAGCGGTCAGCACACGGCCGTTTACGGTGCAGCCAATACCACGGTCAGCGCAGGGTTCTCCTGCGGTGCTCCCCAATCCCATATTCTCTAACCCAGTGTTTAGCAGACGTTGAGGAAGTGAGTATCGGGATTGCCCGTCGATGTCAAAAGCCCAATTGGGCGGGGCACGCCGCCGGCGCAGGGACGCCGGCGGCGGACGCCATCACAGCATGCTCAGCAACCAGCCGCCGGCCGTCAGGGCCGCCAGAATGGTGCCGACATACAGGAGCAGGTCCCAGTTCAACTGCATGACCAGGCTCAGCCCGCGATAGGAATGGTGCAGGGTTTGCATCTCGTGGTCCTCTTGACGCTTCGCAGTTTCGCTGCGTCGGGACCCTAGGGGCGGAATATGGCGACACTTGGGCAAAACCGGGGCGCGCCCTTGCCGCGGCGCGAGAGCGCGCGACCGGGCCGCCCCGGCTTTGTTGCCCTTAGCAGAACAGATCGTTGCCGAGCGCGAAGACCATCATCGACAGCACCAGCGCCAGGCCGACGCTCATCAGCACCTTCAGCGCCCGGTCGCTGGGCGGACGGCGGAACACCGCCTCATAGGCGTAGAACATCAGGTGGCCGCCATCCAGGACCGGGATCGGAAACAGGTTCAGCAGCCCCACAGCGGTGGACAGCACGGCGATGAAGGAGATGAAGCTCTGCGCACCCTGGCTGGCCATCTGCCCGGAGGTTTCGGCGATGCCGATGGGGCCGGAGATGTTGCAGGTGCTGATCGCCCCGGTGATCATGTGCCACATCCCCGACAGCGAGCCGGTGATGATGCCCCAGGTCTGGATCATGCCGCCGGTGAAGGCCTGCACCGGGCCGGCGGTGACCGTTGCCGGCTCGAACGCCATGCCGCCGGCGATGCCGATCCGCCATTGCGTCGCGAAATTGCCATCCGCCTGCGGTTCA
Organism: Pseudodonghicola flavimaris; assembly: GCF_030164425.1. Taxonomy (GTDB): domain Bacteria; phylum Pseudomonadota; class Alphaproteobacteria; order Rhodobacterales; family Rhodobacteraceae; genus Pseudodonghicola; species Pseudodonghicola flavimaris. The sequence goes on from NZ_JASNJD010000024.1 coordinate 71,366, forward strand.
TCGACCCGGCGCGGCGTCATGGTGAATTGCGATTCCTCCCCGTCGCGCCAGACCGTCAGCAGCAGCGGCTTGCCGTCAGAGGCCTCGACCACCTGCTTGAGCTGATCGAAGACATAGACCGGCTGCCCCTCGACCGCGGTGATGACATCGCCCGGCTTCAGCCCGGCATCGCTGGCGGCGCTGCGCGGCACCACCCGGTAGATATAGGCCGGGAAAGGCTGCGGGCCGGCCACCGTGATCTCCTGCCCGTCGCGGCGCACCAGATAGTCCAGCGTCGGCGCGACCGGCAGATCGCCCAGGAAGCCCTGCCAAGAGGTGCCATCGGTGTAATCCGGCGACGGCGTGCCGTTGATGGCCAGGATCTCATCGCCCGCCTGCAGGTCGATCTGCGCCCCCGGCATCGGGTGCAGTTCGCCCACCGTCAGCGGATCGCGCGGCACCCCCTGCACCATGAACACCAGGGTGAAGACGGCGATCGACAGGACGAAGTTGAACACCGGTCCCGCCGCCACCGTCGCCGCCCGGGCCCAGAGCGGCGCGCCCAGCATCGTGTGCCGCAGATCGTCGGGGTTGTTGCGATAGATTTCGGCCATGGTTTCGCTGTCCGCCCCGGCCGAGGCGGCATTGGCATCGCCCAGAAACTTGACGTAGCCGCCAAAGGGCAAGGCGGCGATCTGCCAGCGGGTGCCGCGCTTGTCGACACGGCTGAACAGCACCGGACCGAATCCGAGCGAGAAGACCTCGGCGTGAATACCGCTCCAGCGGCCGACGATGTAATGGCCGAATTCATGCACGGCGACGATCACGGACAGCGCGACGACAAAGGCAACGACGGTGTAGATCACCCCGCCGAACTGCGGAACCAGTTCAACAATATTCAAAGTCTTATCCTGCTCTCTCGGTCATCGCGTCATCCGCCCACTCCCGGGCGAGATGGTCTGTCCCGAGCACGTTATCAAGGGTCATGCTCATCTGCGCCATGCCCGGCGCGCCGGCGAAGCGGTTCAGAACCGTCTCGACCACCGCCGCCATGTCGAGAAATCCGATTCGTCCGGCGATGAACCCGTCGAGGCTGCGTTCCTTGGCAGCGGTGAAGACCGCACCGGCCAGCCCGCCCATCGCCATCACCTCGCGGGCAAGCCGCAGCGCGGGGTAGCGCGCCTCGTCTGGGGCGCTGAAGCTCAGCTGGCCGACACGGGCCAGATCCAGCCGGTCCACCGGCAGCGCCCGGCGGGCCGGCCAGTTCAGTGCATAGCCGATAGCATGCCGCATATCCGGCGCCCCGACATGCGCCATCAGCGCACCATCGACGAAACCGACCAGCGCATGCACCATGGATTCGGGATGCACCAGAACCTCGATCTGCTCCGGACGAACACCAAAGAATTCTCGTGTTTCAAGAACTTCCATGGCCTTGTTGAACATCGAGGCGCTGTCGATGGTGATCCTCTGGCCCATGTCCCAGTTGGGATGGGTCGAGGCTTCCTGCACTGTCGCGGTCCGCAGCCGCTCCAGCGGCCAGTCGCGGAACGCGCCGCCCGAGGCGGTGATCACCACCCGTTCCACGGCGGCGATCTCCTCGCCCACCAGCGCCTGAAACACTGCCGAATGTTCGCTGTCCACCGGCAGGATGCGGGCGCCATGGGTGGCGGCGGTGCCCAGCACCAGCTCCCCGGCGCAGACCAGCGATTCCTTGTTGGCGAGCGCCAGGGTGGTGCCCCGTTCCAGCGCCGTCAGCCCCGGCGCCAGCCCGGCGGCGCCGATGATCGCCGACATCACCCAGTCGGCCGGACGCGCCGCCGCCTCGAGGATCGCCTGCGGCCCCGCCGCGGCCTCGACCCCCGAGCCCGCCAGCGCCGCACGCAGATCGTCCAGCCGGTCGTCATAGGCCGTGACTGCCAGATCGGCGCCGAGCGCGCGGGCATCCGCCGCCAGCTGCGCGATATTGCCGCCCCCGGTCAGCGCCACGACGTCATAGGCCGCCGGATCGCGCCGGATCAGGTCGATGGTGTTCTGCCCGATGGAGCCCGTCGCCCCCAGGATCGTCACCCGCCGCATTGCATCATCCCCTCTATACCGGTCCGGGGGGATAGCCCGTCAGTTGCATGATCACCAGAACCAGGATCGCCGCACCCAGCATACCGTCGAAACGGTCGAACAGGCCGCCGTGACCGGGGATCAGCGCGCTGGAATCCTTGACCCCCGCCCGCCGCTTGACAGCGCTTTCGGCGATATCGCCCAGTTGCGAGGCGAAGGCCGCCAGCGCCGACAGCCAGATCAGCCACGCCCCCGCCCCGGTGATCGGCATGAAGAGCCAGCCGACCGCCATGGCGACGACCCAGCCAGCGGCCGTGCCGGACCAGGTCTTTTTCGGGCTGATCCTGGGCCAGAACTTCGGCCCGCCGAAGATGCGGCCGGCGAAATAGCCGGCGATATCGGTACCGGCCACCACCAGCACCAGCCAGGCCATCCAGGGAAAGCCGAATTCGTTGCGCACCGACATCATCCCGAAGGAGGCCATCAGGATGAAGATCAGGAACGGCACAAAGACGCGCCGGTGTTCCGGCAGCCAGAAAAAGCCGATGATCGCCGGCACCAGCAGGATCGGCAGCGCGAAACCCGCCTTGAGGTAGATCGCGAGGAAGGCGGCGCCGCCGGCCAGCAGCCCCATCGCCACCGACCGCGGCCTGACGTCGGGCGGCATCATCCGGGTCAGCTCCCAGACGATCAGCCCGGTGGCAATCGACACGAAGGTGATGAAGATATAGCCGCCGGCCCAGACCGCGCCGAGCCCCGCCGCCGCCAGCACGATGCCGGAGAGCACCCGGGCGGTCAGATCGCCCCAGCGGCCCGCGGCGCCCCCCTGCCCGCTCATAGCTTCACCGCCCCGAAGCGCCGGTCGCGTCGACCATAGCTGGTGCAGAGTTTTTCCAGCTCCTCGGCGGAGAAATCCGGCCAGAGCGTGTCGATGAACTCATATTCCGCATAGGCCGACTGCCACAGCAGGAAGTTGGAAATCCGCGCCTCGCCACTGGTGCGGATCACCAGATCGGGATCGGGCAGCACGCAGGTGTCGAGGTATTTCGGCAGGGTTTCCTCGTCGACATCGGCCGGCTTCAGCCGGCCGTCGGCGACATCCTGGGCCAGCCGTTTGGTGGCGCGGGCCACCTCGTCCCGGCCGCCATAGTTCAGTGCGATGGTCAGATGGGTGCCGTCGTTGCCGGCGGTTTCCAGTTCCAACTGGTCCATCAGCGCGATCAGCTTGGCATCCAGCCGCACCCGGTCGCCGATGAAACGGACGCGGACGTTCTTGGCCGCCAGCGCCTGCATTTCCTTGGCGATATAGCGGCGGAACAGGCTCATCAGCCCGGCGACCTCGGTCTGGGTGCGTTTCCAGTTCTCGGTCGAGAAGGCGAAGATGGTCAGATACTTGATCCCGAGCTTCGGGCAGGCCTCGACCACCTCGCGGACCCGGCGGGCGCCGGCGTGATGACCAAAGAGCCGTGGCCGGCCGCGCGCCTGCGCCCAGCGACCGTTGCCATCCATGATGATGGCCACATGGCGAGGCCCGCGCGCCGCGCCCTCGGCGCTGCCGGAACCGGTATCTGAACCAGAGGACATGATCCGGATCAGACCTGCATGATCTCGGCCTGCTTGGCCTCCAGCGCCTCGTCGACATGGGCGATCGCCTTGTCGGTCAGATCCTGCACCTCGGCCTCCCAGAACTTCTGATCGTCCTCGGACATGCCGTCGGCCTTGGCCTTCTTGATCTGATCCATGCCATCGCGGCGCACGTTGCGAATCGCCACCCGGGCGTGTTCGGCGTATTGGCCCGCGACCTTGGTCAGCTCGCGGCGGCGTTCCTCGTTCAGCTCCGGGATCGGCAACATGATGATGGTGCCGTTCAACTGCGGGTTGATCCCCAGCCCGCTTTCGCGGATCGCCTTTTCGACCTTGTTCACCATCGACTTGTCCCAGACGTTGATGGTGACCATCCGCGGCTCGGGCACGTTGACGGTGCCGATCTGGTTGATCGGGGTCATCTGGCCATAGGCTTCGACCATCACCGGCTCCAGCATGGAGCCGGAGGCGCGCCCGGTCCGCAGCGAGGCGAATTCGGTGCGCAGGTTCGACATGGCCCCGTCCATGCGGCGTTTCAGGTCATCGGTATCGAGTTCGAAATCTTCGGACATGGTTCTGTCCACTCCCCCGGGTTCGGATTGTCGTTCGCGCGGTCTATAGCCCTAGGCATGCACCTTTGTATAGGTGCCCTCGCCGGCGAGGATACCGCGGAAACCGCCCGGCTCGTCCAGCGAGAAGACGATGATCGGCAGGTTGTTGTCGCGCGCCAGCGCGATGGCGGCGGCATCCATCACCCCCAGACGCTTGGCCAGCGCCTCGTCATAACTGACGGTGTCATAGCGCTTGGCATCGGCGAACTTATGCGGATCCTTGTCGTAGACGCCATCCACCTTGGTGCCCTTGAAGATCGCCTCGCAGGCCATCTCGTTGGCGCGCAGGGCGCCGGCGGTGTCGGTGGTGAAATAGGGGTTGCCGGTGCCGGCGGCGAAGATGCAGACCCGTTTCTTCTCCAGGTGGCGCACGGCGCGGCGGCGGATATAGGGCTCTGCCACCTCGTCCATGCGGATAGCGCTGATCACCCGGGTGAAGACCCCCAGACCTTCCAGCGCTGACTGCATCGCCAGCGCGTTCATCACGGTGGCCAGCATCCCCATGTAATCGGCGGTGGTCCGCTCCATCCCCTGGGCGCTGCCGGAGAGGCCGCGGAAGATGTTGCCGCCGCCGATCACCATGCAGATCTCCACCCCCAGATCGTGCACCGCCTTCACCTCGCGGGCGATCCGCTCGACGGTGGGAGGATGCAGGCCGAAGCCCTGATCGCCCATCAGCGCCTCCCCCGATATCTTGAGCATGACGCGACTGTATTTCACCGGCGAGGTCTGGGTTTCAGCTGTTTCGGAAGAGGTCATGTTGCGCTCCGCTCTGGCACGGGGTTATTTTCGCGCCAAAATGTCGGAAATCGCCGCCGGGTTCAATGCAACAAGCGCCGGGATCGGCGCGAATTTGTGCATTCGGAGAAGACGGCGCGCGCAATGCGGAAGAGCGAATTGGCACAGCTGCCGGAAATCCCCGAGAAAACACCGGTTCTGATCGCCGGTCCCACCGCCAGCGGCAAATCCGCCCTGGCGCTGGAGATCACCCGCACCCGGGGCGGCGTGATCGTCAATGCCGACGCCAGCCAGGTCTATGACTGCTGGCGGGTGATCTCGGCCCGCCCCAGCGTCGCGGAGGAGGCCGAGGTGCCGCACCGGCTCTATGGTCACCTGCCCTATGACGCGCCCTATTCCGCCGGCCACTGGCTGCGCGATGTGGCGCCGCTGCTGGCAGGTCCGGAGCGGCCGATCATCGTCGGCGGTACCGGGCTCTATTTCCTGGCACTGACCGAGGGGCTGGCCGAGATCCCCGCGACCCCACCAGAGGTGAGGGCCGAGGCCGACCGCATCGCGCTCGACCGGCTGCTCGCCGATCTCGATCCCGTCACTGCCGCCGGCCTCGACCGGCGGAACCGGGCCCGGGTTCAGCGCGCCTGGGAAGTGCAGCGCGCCACCGGCCGGCCTCTGGCCGCCTGGCAGGCGGAGACGCCGCCGCCGCTGCTGCCGCTCGACCGTTGCCTGCCGCTGGTGCTGGAGACCGACAAGGACTGGCTGAACGACCGGATCGCGCGACGCTTCGATCAGATGCTGGCGCAGGGGGCGCTGAAAGAGGTCGCCGCCATGCGCGACCGCTACGACCCGGCGCTCCCCTCGTGCAAAGCGATCGGTGTGCCCGAGCTGATGCGCCACCTGCGCGGAGAGATCGATCTGGAGCAGGCGCGCCGCGACGCCACCATCGCCACCCGGCAATTCGCCAAGCGTCAGCGCACCTGGTTCCGGCGCCGAATGCGGCAATGGCACCGGGTTGACCCGGCGGAATAACGCGCACCCGGGACGCCGGCTTGTCGGATTCGCGCCACTATGCTGTAAATTCAGGATCGTAATCGCCAGAAGCCTATCTATTTCGAACAGATGCCTTTCGATCCCAGCGAGACGACGGACCTCAGGCTGGTCACCCTTGCGCAGCTCACCCAGGGCGGCGGCTGGCAGCTTGAGCTGGCGCACGACCGGGCCGAACATCTGCTGATCTGGATCACCCGGGGACAGGGCGTGGCGCTGCTGGACGGCAGCCGCCGCGGTGTCGGCACCCATAACGCGCTGTTCATCCCCGCCCGTCACCTGATGGCGCTGGAAATGATGCGCAACGGCTTTGGTCAGGCGCTGGTGATCCCGCCCGCCAGCGGCCTGACGCTGCCGCGCAGCGTACAACACCTGCGCATCCGCGATGTCGCCTCGCAAAGCGAGCTGACCGGGCTGATCGACGCGCTGGGGCGCGAACAGTCCGGCGGCCGGCCGCTGCGGCATTCTGCGATGCGCGCCTATGGCGAGCTGATCGCGATCTGGCTGCGCCGCCACATCGACGATCTGTCCGAGGCGCGCCCCAGCGCCGCTCACCGGCTGGTTCAGGCCTATTGCGCGCGGCTGGTCGACAGTTACGGCTCGGGCGCCGGCATGGCGGATATCGCCCAGGAAATGGGCGTCACCCCCACCCATCTGACCCGGGTTTGTCGCAGCGAGACCGGCCGCACCGCCGCCGCCCTGCTGACCGAGCGCATTCTCTATGCGGCGCGCCGCCTGCTGACCGCGACCGATACGCCGGTTCAGGACATCGCCCGCCATCTGGGCTTTGGCAGCGCGGCCTATTTCACCCGCTTCATCCAGCAGCACACCGGACACACCCCGACCGCGCTGCGCCGTGCCGCCCGGCCCGACACAAAATAACCCGCCGGTGGTCGCGGTCGTGTTTTGACTATTCGGCGTCGTTTTTCTACCAAGGAATGCGAAATGCCCCTGTTGACGCACAGGGAATTCTTTGGCCGAATACCCCCATGGGGAACCATACTCTGCATAAAAGAAAACTGCTGAGGGCGGCCTAAGGTCCCGGCGGGATCTCCCGCCGGCAGCTCACCGAACCACTCGCATCACAGGGAGCCATCCATGAAAACCGAAAATGCCCCCATCCATGCCGCGGCGCGGATGCATGCCGAAGAATATCGACAGGGCAAGCTGAGCCGGCGTGAATTCCTGGCCCGGTCCACCGCGCTAGGGGTCAGTGCCGCCGCGGCCTACGGGCTGATCGGCGAAACCCAGGCCCAGGCGCAGACGCTGGAAGGCACCCCGAAGATGGGGGGCACGCTGCGGGTGCAGCTGCAGGTCAAGGCGCTGAAGGACACCCGCACCATGGACTGGTCCGAAATGGCGGCCCAGATCAGCGGCACCTGCGAATATCTGGTGGAATACGAGAACGACGGTTCGTTCCGGCCGATGCTGCTGGAAAGCTGGTCGGTCAATGACGACGCCACCGAATACACCCTGAAGGTGCGCCCGGGCATCAAGTGGCACAACGGCGATCCCTTCACCGCCGAGGATGTCGCCCGCAACATCGCGCGCTGGTGCGAAAAGGCGGTCGAGGGCAACTCCATGGCGGCGCGCGTCGGCTCTCTGGTCGATCCCGACACCGGCGTCGCCCGCGACGGCGCGATCACCGTGGTCGACCCGATGACCGTGGTGCTGAAGACCGCGAGCCCCGATATCTCGATCATCCCCGGCTTCGCCGATTACCCCGCCGCCATCGTGCATGCGAGCTACGATCCGGCCAAGCCCACCGAACTGATCGGCACCGGCCCCTACAAGCTGACCCATGTCGAGGTCGGCGTCGCCGCGACGCTGGAACGGGTCACCGACGAGCTGCCCTGGTGGGGCACCGAGGTCTATGGCGGCCCCTATCTAGACACCATCGAATATATCGATTTCGGCACCGATCCCTCGGCCTGGCTGGCGGCGATCGAATCCGAGGAAGTCGACATGCTGCATGAATCGGTGGGCGAATTCATCGACATCATGAACGACATCGGCCTGGTGCAATCCGAGGTGGTGACCGGTGCCACCCTGGTGATCCGCCCCAACCAGCTGGCCGAAATCGACGGCAAGACCCCCTATGCAGACAAGCGCGTGCGCAAGGCGCTGGCAATGGCGGTGGACAACGCGGTGCTGCTGGAACTGGGCTATGGCAACCGCGGCCAGATCGCGGAAAACCACCACATGGGCCCGATGCACCCGGAATATGCCGAGCTGCCGCCGCTGAAAGCCGATCCCGAAGGCGCCGTCGCGCTGATGGAAGAGGCCGGCATGATGGACTACGAACACGAGCTGTTCTCCATCGACGACGACTGGCGCAAGAACACCACCGACGCGGTGGCGGCCCAGCTGCGCGACGCCGGCTTCAAGGTGAAACGCACCGTGCTGCCGGGCTCGACCTTCTGGAACGACTGGACCAAATACCCGTTCAGCTCGACCAACTGGAACCACCGGCCGCTGGGTGTGCAGATCTGGGCGCTGGCCTATCGTTCGGGCGAGGCCTGGAATGAATTCGGCTGGTCCAACCCGGAATTCGACGCCCTGCTGGAAGAGGCGCTGGCCATCGCCGACGCCGACAAGCGCCGCGAAATCGCCGCCAAGGGCGAGGCGCTGATCCAGGAGGAAGGCGTGACGATCCAGCCCTACTGGCGGTCGCTCTATCGCCACATGCGGCCCGGCCTCGTCGGCACCGAGGCGCATATTTCCTACGATCACCACCAGTACAAATGGGCCTGGGCCGAATAGGCCCGTCCCAGCCCGCGGCCGTCCCGGAGACCGGGGCGGCCGACGCAGCCTTGCATCACGTCACGACCCCGCGGCGCGCTGCGCGTCCGCCACGACAGGATCCGGCCCTCCCGGATCATGACGAAGCCTGACCAACAGGGGGCCCCATGGGACTTTTCATCTTACGTCGCGCGGGCGTGATGATCCTGACGGCGCTATGCCTGACGTTCATCGTGTTCTTTCTGACGAACCTCTATCCCAACCTCGAGAAGCTCGCCAAAACCCAGGGCAACTTCCGCATGTCGGACGAGGCGGTCGCCAGCTGGCTGGACCGCAACGGCTATGGCGGGCCGATGCTGCTGCGCTACGGCGAATGGCTGGGGGCGGCGCCGGGATGGACCCGCGAGACCGAGGACGGGATCACCGGCCGCTGCCTCGACGGTGCCGTCAGTGCCGAAACGGCCGCCACCGCCCCCCGCTTCTGCGGCATCCTGCAGGGCGACTGGGGCCGCTCCACCGTCTTCAAGGAAGACGTCTCAACCATCATCGGCACCCGGCTGGGGTTGACCGGCAAACTGATGTTCTGGGTGCTGGTACTGATGGTGCCCTCGGCGCTGATCGTCGGCGTTCTGGCCGGGATGCGCGAGGGCTCCTGGCTGGATCGCGGGCTGTCGACCTTCTCCATCGTCACCACGGCGACGCCGGAATATGTCTCGGGCGTCATCTTCATCGCGGTCTTCACCTCCTCCACCGTCGGACTGAAGTGGTTCAAGGGCACCGCCACCAGCGCCATGAAGGACGCCAGTTTCGAGAACTTCTTTCTGCCGGTGCTGACCATCGCGCTTTACGGCATGGGCTATATCGCGCGGATGACACGGGCCAGCATGACCGAGGTGATGACCGCCCAATATATCCGCACCGCCCGGCTGAAGGGGGTGGCCTTTCACAATATCGTCCTGAAACACGCACTGAGAAACGCGCTGATCGCGCCCTTCACCGTCATCATGCTGCAGTTCCCCTGGCTGCTGAACGGCGTGGTGATCGTCGAGACCCTGTTCAACTACAAGGGCTTCGGCTGGACGCTGGTGCAGGCGGCGGGCAACAACGATATCGAGCTGCTGCTGGCGGTCTCCGTCGTCTCAGTGGTGGTGGTGCTGGTCACCCAGCTGATCTCCGATATCGGCTATGTCTACCTCAACCCCCGTATCCGGATTTCCTGAGGGAGACACAGGCCAATGGAACCTCTCAATACCTTCGAAATCCTGATCCGGGTGCTGTATCAGTTCACCCCGGTCTGGATCGCGCTGGCGCTGGTCTTCGCCTTCTCCGTCGTCTTCAAGCGGCGCATGGGGCTTTATGGCAAGCTGTTCGACAGCCCGATCGGCATGATCGGCTTCGCGCTGGTGATGTTCTGGGTCTTCACCGGCATCTTCGCCCAGATGGATCTGATCGTCACCCATGACCCGCTGGCCCAGATCTCGGGCATGAAGAACAAGGTGCCGGGCACGCCGCTCAGGGGCGCCGGGCCGGAGGACTACGGCTGGTATCTTCTGGGCGGCGACAACCTGGCCCGCGACGTGTTCAGCCGCATGGTCAAGGGCGCCTGGGAAGTGATCAAGATCGCCCCTGTCGCCACCCTCTTCGCCTTCATGGTGGGGATCACCCTGGGGCTGCCGGCGGGCTATTACGGCGGCAAGCTTGACACGCTGCTGTCCTTCCTGGCCAACCTGATCCTGGCCTTCCCGGTGATCCTGCTGTTCTACCTGCTGGTGACGCCCGAGATCGTCAACACCGGCGTGCCCAATTACATGGCAGCGGTGCTCTTCATCTTTCCGATCATCTTCCTGGCGGTGCTGCTGAACTCGCGTTACCACACCCGGCCGCGGCTGCGCCTACCGCTGCTGGTCGGTGTGCTGGGGCTGGCCTTCTGGATCTACCTGTCGCTGATCTCCGAGAACGGCCTGCTGATCGACACCCCCTCGACCCGGATCCCCGGACTGCCGAAGACGCTCGATCTGTTCGATATCCCGGGCGGGATCCTTGTGGTCTTCGTCTCGGTCGTCTTCGTCAATTCGCCGACCGTGTTCCGCATCGTGCGGGGGCTGGCGATGGACATCAAGACGCGCGATTACGTCGCCGCCGCCCAGACCCGCGGCGAGGGGCCCTGGTACATCATGCTGTGGGAGATCCTGCCCAACGCCCGCGGCCCGCTGATTGTCGATTTCTGCCTGCGCATCGGCTATACCACCATCCTTCTGGGGACGCTCGGCTTCTTCGGGCTTGGCCTGCCGCCCGAAAGCCCCGACTGGGGATCGACCATCAACGAGGGCCGCAAGCTTCTGTCGATCTATCTGCACCCTGCCCTGGCGCCGGCGCTGTCGCTGCTGAGCCTGGTGCTGGGCCTGAACCTGCTGGCGGACGGGCTGCGCGAGGAAAGCCTGAAGGACTGAGGGCGGACCGGGGGCCAGCCCCCGGACCCCCGGGATATTTGGGGCCAGAAAAAGACCCCAAGCAGGGGCGCGCGGCGCCCGGAAGGGAGAACGAGATGGCGAAACCGGCGTATGACGGGCCCATTCTGGAAATCGACAAGCTGTCGATCTCCTTCTTCACCCGTCTGAGGGAAATTCCGGCGGTGATGGATTTCTCCGTCTCGGTGCAACCTGGCGAGGCGGTGGGGCTGGTCGGCGAGAGCGGCTGCGGCAAATCCACCGTGGCGCTGGGGGTGATGCGCGATCTGGGCAAGAACGGCCGCATCACCGGTGGATCGGTCCGGTTCAAGGGCCGCGACATGGCCGACATGTCGGAGGCGGAGCTGCGGGCGCTGCGGGGCCATGAGATCGCGATGATCTATCAGGAGCCGATGGCCAGCCTCAATCCGGCGATGAAAATCGGCCGCCAGCTGATGGAAGTTCCGATGATCCATCAGGGCCTGTCGGAGGCCGAAGCCCATGCCCGGGCGCTGCAGCTGGTCACCGACGTGAAGCTGCCCGACCCCAAGCGGATCCTGAATTCCTATCCGCACCAGCTGTCGGGCGGGCAGCAGCAGCGCATCGTCATCGCCATGGCGCTGATGTCGGAGCCATCGCTGCTGATCCTCGACGAGCCGACCACCGCGCTCGATGTGACGGTCGAGGCGGCGGTGGTGGAACTGGTGAAGGACCTGGGCAAGAAATACGGCACGTCGATGCTGTTCATCAGCCACAATCTGGGGCTGGTGCTGGAGACCTGCGACCGGCTCTGCGTGATGTATTCCGGCGAGGCGGTGGAGCGCGGCAGCATCGCCGATGTCTTCGACAGCATGCAGCACCCCTATACCCAGGCGCTGTTCCGCTCGATCCCCCTGCCCGGCGCCGACAAGACCAGCCGGCCGCTGAAGGCGATCCCCGGCAACTTCCCGCTGCCGCACGAACGCCCGCCCGGCTGCAACTTCGGCCCGCGCTGCGACTATTTCGAAGCCGGCCGCTGCGATGCCCGGCCCATCGTCATGCAGGAGGTGCCCGGCAACGAGCGGCATTCCACCCGCTGCCTGAAATTCGCCGAGATCGATTGGAATGCGCCGATGGCAGCGGTCGAGCAGAAGGCCAAGGCCGAGATCGGCCCGGTGGTCCTGAAGATGGACAAGCTGAAGAAATACTACGAAGTCGCGGCCAATGCGCTCTTCGGCGGCAAGGCCCACAAGGTGGTCAAGGCCAATGAGGAACTGAGCTTCGAGGCGCGGGAGAGCGAAACGCTCGCCATCGTCGGCGAGAGCGGCTGCGGCAAGTCGACCTTCGCCAAGGTGCTGATGGGGCTGGAGACCGCCACCGCGGGCCAGATCCTGCTGGACGGGCGCAATATCGAACAGGTGCCGATCGAGGCCCGCGATGCCCGCACCGTGGGCGAGGTGCAGATGGTGTTCCAGAACCCCTTCGACACGCTGAACCCATCAATGACCGTGGGCCGGCAGATCATGCGGGCGCTGGAGATCTTCGGCGTCGGCGACACCGAGGCGGCGCGGCGCCAGCGCATGCTGGAGCTTCTGGACCTGGTCAAGCTGCCGCGCGCCTTTGCCGACCGGATGCCACGGCAGCTGTCAGGCGGGCAGAAGCAGCGGGTCGGCATCGCCCGCGCCTTTGCCGGCGACGCCCGTATCGTGGTGGCGGATGAGCCGGTCTCGGCGCTCGACGTCTCGGTGCAGGCGGCGGTCACCGACCTGCTGATGGAGATCCAGCGCGAACACAAGACCACGCTGCTGTTCATCTCGCACGATCTCTCCATCGTGCGGTATCTGAGCGACCGGGTGATGGTGATGTATCTGGGCCATGTGGTGGAACTGGGCAGTACCGATCAGGTGTTCAGCCCGCCCTATCACCCCTATACCGAGGCGCTGCTGTCGGCGGTGCCGATCGCCGACACCTCGATCGAGAAGACCCATGTGGTGCTGGAGGGCGACATCCCCTCTGCCATGAACCCGCCCCCCGGCTGCCCGTTCCAGACCCGCTGCCGATGGAAATCGCAGGTGCCGGACGGGCTTTGCGAACGCGAGGTGCCACCGGTGCGGATGCTGGCCGAGGGCCATCAGGTCAAATGCCACCTGAGCGATCAGACGCTGGCGGAGATGGAACCGGTGATCAAGATCGCGGCGGAGTGAGGGGCAACCCCGGCCAGCCCTCCGCGGCCTTGCGCCTCGGCCGCGCCGAAGGGCTGCATAGCCGGGCAATGCAAGCTCGGCGGGGCCTGAACAGAACGCGTCAGGAACTGGCCGGGCAGGCGCACATCGCCTTGAATCTCGCACCGATACGATAGCTGCCGTCGGGCTGGCGGAACGGTGCAATGGCCGCCGCATGGGCCGCATCGACGGCCTCCTGGCCGGAGTACCGGATGGCGCGGGCCGCGACTCCCGACGATGACAGGCCCCGGAGCGCGGTTTCCCTGTCCGGGTAAATCCACGGGCTTTCGATGTCCAGTATCTCGTAAGGCTCCAGACCTCCCGCCTCGGCAAAGGCTTGCAGCCTCTCCGATGCCGAAAGAGCGAAGGGGCCCGGCGCGCCCTGCGGCGGCGGCGGCAGGACCAACTTCATCGCGCTGACGACCTGGGCCGCATCCATGCCCTCAGGCTCTCCCCAGGTCACGATCACGATCGTGGCTCCGGGTCGGGCGACCCGCGCCGCTTCTTCCAGTGCCCGCACCGGATTGGCCGCGTATTGAAAGGAATTGAACCCGGTCACGACATCGAAGCTGGCATCCGCGAAGGGCAAGGCTTCGAGATCACCGAGATACAACTCGGCCGATGGCACGCGCTCGCGGGCGATGTCCAGCAGGGCCGCCGACGCATCCAGGCCGGCAACCGCCGCACCGAGCGCCCGGGCCTTCGCCAAGGCCATCCCGGCCCCGCATCCGAGGTCCAGATAGCTGGTCGATGGTTTCACGGTACGCCGCAGCACCTCATCGAAGACCGGCGCCAGGGTCTGTTCCTGCGCCTCCGCCCAATTCCGTGCGGCGTGCCCCCACAGATCGCCATTTTCCTTGCCGCTGAGTTCTTCCATGGCCCCCATGGCCGGTCTCCTTCCAACGCGTTTCCGCAAGAGGTTGCCGCCTGAGAGACCCCGGCGATAGTGCAGGTTCTGGACCTCAAGGTCCAAAATCTGGACTTGAGCCCACCCCCGATCCGGCGAACACTGGTTCTGGAGGCAAGAAGATGCGTGACAGGAAATCTTACGGACAGTTCTGCCCGGTCGCGATGTCCGCCGACCTGCTGTGCAAGCGCTGGACCGTGCTGATCATCCGGGAGCTGCTCGATGGAGCTCTCGGCTTCAACGAGATACGCAACGGTGTTCCGCTGATGTCCCGGACGCTGCTGTCCGCCCGGCTCGCCGAGTTGGAGCAAGCCGGTCTTTTGCGCCGAAATCTTCCCGGACCGGGGCGGCGGGCCGGCTATCAGCTGACCACTGCCGGGCAAGCGCTTTTGCCGGTCATCCAAGCGCTGGGAGACTGGGGCCAGGAATGGATTGAGCCCGACCTCGCGATCGGCGATGTCGACTACGGATTTCTGCTGTGGAACCTGCGCAAGTCGGTATCGCGGCTCCCCAACATGCCGGCCAATTTCCTCGTCCGTCTCCATTTCGTCGACGCCCCCGAAGGGCACAAGCTCCATTGGCTGTCCTATGCGGGGCCGGACATCGATATCTGCCATACCGATCCCGGTGGCGACGTCGATGTCTGGATCGAATGCGAGCTGGTCGCCTTCGCCGAAATCTGGATGGGGTGGCGCCCATTTTCCGACGCGCTGCGGGAGCGGAAAATCCAGCTCGACGGGCCCCGGGCCTTCACCGAGGACCCGTTCCGATGGCTGGGGCGGAGCCGTCACGCAGAGACCCGGAAACGACCCCCGGCCGAAAGGGTGAAACCTGTCTGAGGCTTCCGACAGGCCACCCCAACCTCCACGCAGTCCGCCACATCGACGAACGCCGCCGGAAATCGCAGGCGCCGGGCGGGAGATGCCGCCGTAAGAGGCCGCCGCCGCGGCTGCTGGCCGAGGGCCATCAGGTGAAATGCCACCTGAGCCATGAGACATGGCGAGGATGCGACCGATAGGCAGGATTACGGGGGAGTGAGGGCGGCAATGCCGTTTCGGGCGGATTGCTGACCTTCGCTGCACAGCGAACCTTGTTCGGGGAAAGAACCTAAGCGGACATTGGAACTTCAAGTCATAGACAGTTCAACGGTACTATTTGAAGCTGCGGGCATGTAACAATCGGTTGTGAAAAAAATCGACCTGCATATACACACGGTTGCTAGCGCTTCAGACGCACCCTTCGAGTTCGACCTAGGGTCAGGACCCATTAATCTGCCGAACTGAGCACTGCAGATTAATGGGTCTTGACCCTAGTGCCTGCGGAACCAGTCGTTCCACACAATGACGGCGTAAGCCAGTGCCACAACCGCAGAGACTGTCTGCTTGTCCAGGCCAACGAATGCCCCTGCGTAGGCGATGCAAATCACCGCATGTGAAATCATGATGAGGTTCATGTCTTTCTCCTTGATCTACGACCCCACCAAAGCGGCAGGTCTAGACAAGGAATTGCCTGACGTGCTTCTTATTGGAGTTAGGACGAGGTTGCGTGAGAAGAGCAGGATTTGCGACAAGTTGCAGAGCATTGCAAAATAGTTGACGGGGAGTTGCACAGTGAGTGAACTTCGTGCGTTTGCCGAGTTGATGCGTCTCCGAATCGGAGAGATGACCACCACGTCCGCATGGCTTGCCGAGCGCCTCAATACTGACAAGGCGCAGGTATCCAGATGGATAAACGCGAAACAACCTATTTCTCAGTCCTACAAAGATCAGATCATCGTCGAGCTTGAGTTGTTGCACGATCCGAGGCTTGATGCGGTAAAGGATCCTGAGACCTGGAACCCGTGGTGGGCGCTGGAAGTAGCCAAGAGTGACTTCAAACCGGCTGCGTCGCCGGACCGCGATGCGACTATCAGGAACTACCTGCGTGGGGCTCAACCATCATTTCATGTCGTCCGCGAGGGAATGGTTCCACAATTGGATCAAGTCGAGAAATTGCTGACATCCATTGAAGCTGGTGAGTCTATCACAGTATTGAATGCTCCAATTGGGGAAGGTGTAACATCTTTACTGCTGCAGTTCCTCGAATATCTCACCCGCAAGAGACAGGACATTACTGCCTATTGGAGTCGCGACGGAAGACTGCCTGATACCCCACCTCCACCGACCCAAAGGGCCCTGGTGGTGGCCGATAGACAATACGGCAAGCCTAGCTTTCCAGCTTGGTGTCGAGAATTGAACGCTTCTGAGACTAAGGAAGTTCAGGTTCTTGTGGGATGTCGAGAAAAAGATCGAAGCTGGGTGGAGAAGAGGCTCCAGGCCGAAGTGAACGCAATCTCGGTGGCCAGGACATCACCTGAAGATGCTAAGAAATACGTGGCATTGATCAAGAAGTTCGATGCAGCCGACGACCCAGACGTGAGCTTAGAAACTCTCTTTTCGGAAGAGATCAAACGCGCGTCTGGATACGGCCTCCTACCAGCAATGATCGCGGCAACGAGGGGCGAAGCGTTGTATTTACGCTATCGACGGCTAGTAGATGCATATGAACCCGATAGCTATGAGTTCCACACAATGGCAAGCGCGGTCTGGTTGTTTGATATCAATGATCGGATTGCAAACGGGCGTTTACCAAAGCGCGGTGAACTCACTGCGCACGTCGAACATCACACTCAGGTGCTTGGGATTTCGAAGGGCAACAGCGAGTTTGAAGTCGCCAAGTTTTTTGGTCGGATGCTTGGGGAGGTGGCCCAGGTCGGAATGGGAAGCTATGAGTTTCGTCATCCTAGGATTGCAAAGCTCCTCTTTCGGGAGGTTTTCGGCACATCGGCGAACAAGTCCCGACCGCAGGGAACATTCCGCGCATCGAAGTGGGTTCACTACGCAACATTTGCCGAAGTCGGGCCGCATAAACAGATGTCCGCCAATCCTCCGCAGTTGTCAGCATTGGCGTCAAATATGGTGTATCTGATTGGCTATGATCGGGCCCATAAGATTTCCCACGAGAGCCCAAAGGCTGTTGAAGACGTTGTGAGGTATACACTTACTCAACTGTTCGCGGGCGAGGGCAATGAAGCCAAACCTGATTACTTCAGATACCTATCAAGGGGTCTGGCTCAGTTGTCGAAACACTACAACGGCGATGATCCCAAGAGGATCAAGCTTATTGACGATTCCGTGGCTCTGATCGAGGCCTCCTTTGAAAAGGACAAATCCCCCAAATCTATAGTGTATCACGCAAACACCTTGCGCGGACTGCCTGCAAAGACCCGCGTATCGCTGGATGGAGAAGAGCTTACTTGGTTTGACTTGTGCGATGAGGCAAGGAAATCTGCGGCTCCAGAAGACATGGAAAGTGTAAGCATAGAGACACTGCGTGTGAGGCTTCGCGGGACACCTAAGTCCGGCCCCAATGCTTGGCGCTACTATCCGATCACAGCATTTGAAAATCTGGCAGACAACTGTGCTCGTGCAAACTTCCCGCTGTCAGAGAGGTTTTCACGGGATCGCTTAGAACTGCTTTGTAATCTCTCAAGCTGGGCGTGTAGTGGTTTCGTGGGGTTGGATGGAGCACACGTTACGGTTCCTGATGGCGACTACGATGACAAGAACTTACGAACCATTAGAAGTGTCCACTATCAATTTTGGCTGGAGGTCGCACGGATGTGCCAGGCTGGAGTAAGCAACAAAGGCGAGGCACCGGCTTCTCTGAAAACGCACATGGAAGGGGTTTACCTCCGTTGGCTTCGAATTGAGGAGAGAAATCCAAGCAAGCTGCTGACAACTCTGCAAAGGGAAGCCTTGATCAACGCTTTGATGGAGCAAAACTTCAAAGATTTGGCCGACGCCTTGCCGGACACACTGTAGCGGCGGTTCGCGGTTTTGAAATGCCGATGATTAGCTCGGATGTCCGCTTCTGTAAGGCTGCAGTGCGGCATTGAAGAGCGCGCTCAATGGCAGCTTCGGGCCGGAACGTAACCATCAAACTCCCCCTTACCTTCGCCCTACTCCAGCAAATCCTCATACCGCGCGTCCGTCAGCGTCTTCAAAAACGCCACCAGCGCGTCGATGCGTTTGTCGTCGAGTGCGGGGCCTGTCGTCAGTTCCTCCATCGACAGGGTGCCGTCCACCTCCGGCGGGCCGAAGGGCTCTCCGGTTTCCGGGTTGATCGTAAGCGGCGGCTGCATCCCACCTCAGGTTCAGCTTGACGGCTTGAAGTTCCACGGGAGAAGTTCGTCGATGCGGCCTTGCGGATGGCCGGCGGCGATGGCCTCGAGGGTGGTCTTGA
>NZ_JASNJD010000025.1 GCF_030164425.1 Pseudodonghicola flavimaris
TCCCAGCGATCTGAGAAACGCAGTCTGAGCATCCATTGCGAAACGCACTCCCATCTTGAGATGGGTATCACCTCGCAGTCCGCGCCGGCGCAGACAACGTGCCGCTCAGACACCGCTTACGATTGGTCGAACACCAGATACCAAGTATTTTGGAGTATCTCCCAAAACTTTCCAGACGCTTTAATGCGCTTTCGGGCAGCCCCCCGGATCGTCATAAACGGCGCTGAACTCGTCCATCATGATGGACAAAAAGCTCGGCCCGGTCGCTGTCGCCAGGCCCCGGGATGGACGAAGATCACATGATCATCCTGCCATGCTTTTGTGGCCTCAAGAAGCGGGTTGGCGATCTGGTCTATTGTCAGAGTCGGACGGCCTTCCATCACTGCGGTGCGGTCGATCGCAAAGATCAGATCGGCGTTCGATTTCTAGATGAATTCACTTGTGACAGGCTGACCATGAAGCCCGGTTTCACCCACCGCCCCGGCGGGGTTCACGCCCAGTTCATTAAAGACAAACCTATAGCGAGACTGCTGCCCAAAGGAGCTGAATGCGCCGTTGTTGTGCAACAGGATCAGCGCCTTATCCGTAAAATTTGCGATCTCGGGATTCAGCGCACTCACTTGATCACCGAGCTTGTCAATGCCCGCACGTGCAACGTCTTCCTTGTCGAACGCTTTGCCCAGCGTCTCGAAATGATCCCGAACGGCACCGAGCAGGAAAACGCCTGCGTTATTGGCATCACTTGACCGAAGCGTTTCCCCATGGTCAGCTTCCTAATACGTCGGTTTCCGAAAGGAACTAATAGGGAATTCGCAGTTAGAGACACGAACTCGCATAACAAAACTGCCCCCCGCAACTGTAGACGGTGAGCACGATTTATCACGCCACTGGGTTCTCCCTGAGAAGGCTAGATTCGCGTTTACCCGGTAGTCAGGAGACCTGCCGACATCATTGCAACCGCGCCGGCGGGATGTCCGGAGGAGGTAGATGTGGGCTGTACAGTTGACCGTCCGGCCGCAAGGCTCGGGAAACGATCGCATATAGTTGGTTTTCTATGGCCGCCTGTTCGACTGCGCATAGTTTCCTTCTTGGCGCGAACAATGAGGTCGGCTGACGGCACTCGGCTCCGATTGTCTATGCGGCACGGCACTCTGGCCTCTCATAACTTGCGGCCCGGGACTTTAGCGCGACAGCAGCACAGGAACTGGCGCCATGCGTAAACGGTGCGAGTTAGTCGAGCTTCGCCATCTCCATTGTTTCTTGGCTGCTGCTGAACATGGGAGCTTCCGCAAGGCGGCGTTGGCCATCGGGCTACAGCAATCGACGATTAGTCGCTGTATACGCGATCTCGAAGATCGCATGGGAGCGTCGCTTTTCCACCGGCATAGCTACGGTGTTCGACTGACCAACGCCGGCGGTCGTTTCCTTCCACGAGCTCGTCAAATTATTCGTAGTTTAGGGGAAGGAGCCGCTGAAGTTTCTTCAATGGGACGCTCAGAGCAAGGCCGCATAAGAATCGGCTTATACTCTTCGATCGCTTCTGGGTTCCTCGCTGAATTGCTGAGCAACTACGGTCGGTGGCATAGCAGAGTTGACGTCGAGCTCGTTGATGGAAACCCATATGATCACGTTGCGGCCATTCGTCAGTTCGAACTCGACATTGCATTCCTTACGGGCTCCAAGGAATGGTCAGGCTGCGAACAGATCCATCTATGGTCGGAGAGAATTTTCATCGTTCTCCCAGACAATCACGCTTTGGTTCCCCAGACCGAACTTATATGGCAGCAGTTGGCTACGGAGGCTTTCATCGTGAGTGAAGCTCCGCCGGGACAAGAGATTCATGATCATTTGGTGCGCAGATTGGCTGACCTGGGATCTCATCCAACTATTCATGTACATTCTGTCGGTCGAGACAATCTACTACCACTGGTGGCAATTGGCCGGGGGCTAACCCTCGTCAGTGAGGCAATGACGGTCGCACAATTTCCAGGTATTGTCTATCGACCGATCAAGGATGAGATTCTACCATTCTCTGCAGTCTGGTCCCCAGCGAATGACAATCCGGCATTCAGGCGACTACTAAATATGGCCAAAGGCAAGGCGATGGGTCAACCGAACGACACAGTCAATCAGGGGGACCAAGAGCTGACTTCGGCCGCCTCGCCCTCGCAAATCCGCGATCCGTCGCCATGAACCGCGCCAACATCGGTACGATAAGCCGGACAGGATCGGCGGCGGTCTGGCCGCTATCGCGGGCGAGGATTTCGGCATACGCGACCAGATCGCGGTGAAGGGACGCGCGTAGTTCCACCGTCACTTTCACGGGCTTGTCGTCGGGCACCGGTCCCAGCTTCAGTTTCGTCATGGTCAGCCTCCTGCGGGTTCGAATACCAAATCGCGGGTCACGATAATCCGGACTGGAAAGCCCGGCCGGATCGTCAATGTCGGCGCGACCTGCAGCTGACGCTGTACGATCTGCTGACCGGCCTGGTTGATCGTGTCCACCGCGCCATCGCGTATCGCCTGGACCAGGCGGTCCTCGTCATCTGTGGCGAGGTCCGCGCCGATCGCGAGCAGCGTGGACAGACCCGCTGCGCGCAAAAGATCCCACCAGTGGTAGTCAACGTCATCCTCGAGGCCGGCATAGCCGCTCGCATCCGCGCCTGGCAGACGTTCGAGAACGATGGATCGGCCACTGGGAAGGATCAAGCGGTTCCAGACCAACAGCACGCGGCGTTGGCCGAACGTCACACCGTCATCGTATTGGCCGATGATGCGGGTTCCTTGTGGGATCAATAGCAGTGATCCGGTCGGGCTGTCATAGACATTCTCGGTGACCTGCGCGGTGATCTGGCCCGGGAGATCGGAGCGAATGCCGGTGATCAGCGCGGCCGGGATCACCGCTCCGGCTTGAAGGATGTACGGCGAGGCTGGCGGCTGAATGCGATCCGATGCGACGGTCTGCCGGTCCACCGGACCGTTGAGGAACGCCGTATACCGGTTCCCCTCAGGTTGCTCGGAGCCCCCCAGGCCCGGAAGGTTCACGCCCACCCCGGCCGTTGTTGCCCTGCCAGATGCCGTCTGGAAAAAGACACCGCTCAGACGCGCGGTTTCCTCCTCTGCCCTGCGGCGCTCCGCGTCCGGATCGACGGTCGGGCCCGCAATCGGCGGAGGGCCTACGGGCACTCCCCGCTCCTGCGCATCGAGGATCGGCCGCCCGAGGTCACCGGGCAGCGCAGGTCCCAGAACCGGTCCGGTATAGTCGGACGGCAACCCCTCCAGGCCGTCCGCGGCCGGTCGGTTGTCGATGGAATAGAGTTCTCCACCTCCCGGCCCTGCCTCACGGGTCTGAAGCGCATAGATCAGCGTGCCCCCAATGCCGAACAGCGCGACCGCCCCGACACCGGCCAGAACCTTGCGCGACAGCCTCGTCACGCGCGGCGGATCGGGGCGCAGACGCATCGGCGCTGCAGGATCGGTGTCACTCATGACGCCCCTCCCCTTTGCGCATCACCCTCCGTTTGCGCATCCGCCTCGCGTTCCTCCATGCGCACGATCCGGACCACCTGCTGGCGGTCTCCTGCTCCCAGCCGGAGCTCCGCCGCACCGAAGAGGCGATCCACGATCAGCACGTTCCGGTGGATACGGCTGTTGACGATCTGCGGTTCTCCGTCGGCGCCGAGCACGAAGAGCGGCGGCATCTCGCCCTGGGCTATGCCAGCAGGGAAGACGACATAGACGCGGCGGCCGTCATCGAAGACCGAGACCGGACGCCAGGGCGGGCTTTCCCCCTGGATCTGCAAGCCGTAGCGATGATTGCGGGCAGAGGGCGCCGGAATGGTCGGCGAGGTTGCCACAGCCTGTCGACCGCCACGGGGCGCTGCCGGATAGGCCCAGGCGACGGAGGGCATGTAGAGCGCCTCGCGCGCACGCAGCTCGATCGTGTACACCCGCCTGTCAGTGCTGATCACCAGATTGGTCGAGATGTCGTCCCGCGTCGGTTTGACGAGGATGTGGACGCGGGCGGTGGATCCGGTCCCGCTCTCCGTGTCGCCGATGATCCAGCGCGTGGTATCTCCCGCGGCAATCGGGCCTGCGCCGGTCAGACGCTCGCCCGGCTCGAGTGCGATGTTGGTGATCTGACCGGGAGCGGCATAGACCTGATAGAGGGCTCCTTCCGACCAGGGATAAATCTGGATCGCATTGTAATAGCCTTCGCGGCGCGGTTCGACCCGGGCGGCGGCATTGGCGTTTTCGATACGTCCGGTCGGCGTGCCCGCCGCCGCTCCGCCATGCGCCACAGTCCAGACCGGCGGCGTGTGCAAGGGCCGAGGGCGTTCCTCGGCAGCCGAGGCGGGCGGAGTGGGCAGCGGCGGCACGGACTCGTCGTAGCTGAATTCCGGCACCCGGTTACTGGCACACCCCGCCAACAAGGACGCGGACAGCAGCAGAGCAACCAACGTCGGCGTCCTGATGTCCGAAGACCTGTTTGCATGCAGATGCTGTTCAGTCATTGGCTCATCTCCCGCGACCAGGAGATCGCATTGACATAGATTCCGAGGGGATTGGCGCGCAGGCGCTCGGCGCTGCGCGGGGTCTGGATCACGACGGTCAGGATCGCGGTCCAGCGCTCGGTCGTGGAAAGCTGACCGTTCTCGTAGTGGCGCTCGCTCCAGGCGACGCGGAACGATCCCGGCGAGGCCCGAATGACAGAGGACACCTCGACGGCGATCTGTTGACGACCGACGCGTGTGAACGGGTCGTTGGCGCGGGCAAAGTCGTTCAGAGCAGCCGCCCCGCGATCCGTGGTGAACTCATAGGCGCGCAACCAGTTCTGCCGCACGATGATCGGATCGGCGGGGATGGACCGGACCTGTTCGATGAAGCGACCCAAATGGAAGGCGATCTGCGGATCGGTCGGCTCGTAGTCGGCGGAGGCCGGAGCGACAGCCTGGGCCTCGCCGAGCACGTCAACCTGAACGACCCAGGGCACGACGGTGCCACGCGCGGATTGCCAGACCAGGGCGCCGGCAAAACCCGCCGCAAGGATCAGGCTGCCGAAGGCCATGTAGCGCCAGTTGCGGGCCTGGACGCGAGCGGAGCCGATGCGCTCGTCCCAGACCTGCGCTGCCCTCTGGTAAGGCGTCTCTGGTTGAGGTGTCTTGCCATAATGCGTGACGGAACGCTTGAAGAGGTTCATGAGCGATCCCTTTCGGAGAGATTGACGGAGGAGCCCGAGCCGTGGCTGTCGCCCGATCGGACGGCATGAGCGGCAGCGCGCACGCCATGGCTCACGGCCTGGCTATGGCGCATGCGCTTCGCCCAGGCTGGCGGACCATCAGAGGAGGGCGGGCCGGTGATGGCGGGCTCGGGTGCCGCTCCGCCAACCGTGCCCATTGAGGTGGTTCCGCCCGTCGCCACAACACCGCCCTTGACGCCCTCGGCGTAGCTGGACTGGAGCCCGCCAGCCGCGCGAGAGGAGGCCTTCTTGAGCGGTGATGCCGCGGCAGCGGCCCCGGCGCGCGCTACACCAGCCATCCCGCCGGGGAGACCTCCACCACCCATCGAGCCGAGCGTGTAGGCGCTCGAGGCAGCACCCGCCGCGCCCGCGCCGCCGCGTGCGAGGGCGGCGCCACCGGAGAGCGCGGACCCGGCTCCGCGTGCCGCCAGCATGGTCGCCCCTCCGGCCCCGATCGCAGCGCCACCAACGGCAAGGCCGGTACCAATGGCCGCCCCCGCGCTGAGTTGCGGCCCGCCGGACACCAGACCCGAGGCGATACCGGGGCCGAATATTCCGAGGCCCAGCAGAGACAGGGCAGCCAGAACAATCGCCATGGCATCATCGATGGTCGGGGTCACGCCGCCGAAGCCAGCGGTGAACTGGCCGAAGAGCGTCGATCCGATGCCGATGATCACGGCGAGGACGAGAACCTTGATGCCGGACGAGATGACGTTGCCCAGCACACGCTCGGCCATGAAAGCGGTCTTGCCGAAGAGGCCGAAGGGGATCAGCACGAAGCCCGCGAGGGTCGTGAGTTTGAACTCGATCAGGGTGACGAAGAGCTGAACCGCGAGGATGAAGAAGGCGAGGATCACCAGCGCCCAGGCGAAGAACAGGCAGAGAATCTGGACGAGGTTCTCGAAGACCGCGACCCAGCCCATCAGATCGGAGATGCTTTCGAGCAGCGGTCGTCCGGCCTCTAGCCCGGTCTGGGCCACGCGGCCAGGGCGCAGAAGGTCGGCAGCGGAAAACCCGGTGCCCGAGGCCATCAGACCGAGGCCCGCGAAGCTCTCGAAGACGATCCGGGCGAGGTTGTTCCAGTTGGAGATGATATAGGCGAAGACTCCGACAAAGAGCGTCTTCTTCACCAGCCGGGCGATGATGTCGTCATCGGCGCCCCAGGCCCAGAACAGCGCCGCCAGCGTCACGTCGATGACGATCAGCGTGGTGGCGATGAAGGCCACCTCGCCACCGAGCAGCCCAAACCCGCTGTCGATATAGCTGGTGAAGATGCCCAGAAAGTTGTCGATGACGCCGGTACCGCCCATGGCTCATTGGTCTCCCGAATGCTGCGGCGCTTCAGATGCAGGCGTCCGGCCGAGGAACCGGTCGCGGTTCTCTGTCCAGGCGGCGAGGCAATCGGCATCGCTGGCAGCGGCCTCGCCAAGCTGCTGGCACCGGCGCAGCGTCGCGCGGAGAGGATCGGCAGACGGCTGGAGCGCGGGCGCACTGCTGGCCGGCACGGGAGCTTCCTCGCGTGTCATCTCGATCACCGTGGCTGTGATCGCGATCGCCACGAATACGATGGCTGCGATCCGGGCCAGCACCTTCCCCTCCATCGTCTCCCCTCCCGGCCTCAGTTGAACATTTGCGCGTTGCCGGGCTGGTAGCCCGAGCCCGGCGTCAGGAAGCGCTCGCGCTGGATGCGGCCCTGTTCAGCAGCGGTGGCGCGCTCGGCCTCAGTCAGCGCGTTGGCGCGGCCGTTTGCCGAGATCACCGCGATCAGATCTGAGAGCTGCTGCGATTGCAGCGCGAGGAGCTGGTTGCCCGCCTGCGTGGCCTGCAGAGCACCGACCGCGTTCTGGCTCTGCCCTACGAGCGCGGACATCTCGGCGCGATTGGCTTCGATATTGCCAACGACTCCGGCCTGCACGCGCATGGCATCCTGCAGGCCAACGACGGTGTTCTCCCAACGGGACCGGGCTTCGGCGATCAGTTGCTGGTCGGTCGCCGTCAGGGAAAGGTTGCCATAGTCCTGCTGGAACATCTGGTCGATGCTCTGCACGTCGAAGGCGATGTTCTGCGCCTGCGCCAGGAGCTGCTGCGTGCGGCTGACGTTCTGCTGGATCTGCTGGAGCGCGGAATACGGCAGGTTGGCGAGATTGCGCGCCTGGTTGATCAGCATCTGCGCTTCGTTCTGGAGCTGTGCGATCTGGTTGTTGATCTGCTCCAGAGCGCGCGCCGCGGTCAGGAGATTTTCGGCATGGTTGGTCGGGTCATAGACGATGAACGGCCCCCCGCCGATGCCGAAGAGCGCGTGCGCGGGCGGCGCTGCGATGGGCGACATCGCCATGGGCATCGCCAGCGCGAGGGCGAGCAGCGACGGGCCGGCGAACCGAAACGTGATCTTGCGAGTCATGGTGTGATCTCCTCTTCTTCAAGGTCGATGTCGGCGTCCTCAACAACAGCGGTGGCCGGAGAGGCCCCGTCCGCGTCCAAGGCGAGATTGGTGAGGTCGGGGATCAGATCGGCGGCCCAATCGAGGCCATGCGCCTTCAGCCAGGCGGCGAGGAAGCCGTCTTGGCCGTGCTCGGCGCAGATCTCAGCAATCAGCGCCTGATCCGATTTGGACGACGCCGCGCAGAGGGCCAGACCGACCTCGCTGAGGCCCAGTTCGAACAGCCGGTTGCCACGCCGCGACTGACAATAGTAGTCGCGCTTGGGCGTGGCTCGCGCGAGGATCTCGATCTGCCGGTCATTGAGGCCGAAGCGACGATAGATCGCGGTGATCTGCGGCTCGATCGCCCGCTCGTTCGGCAGCAGGAGCCGCGTCGGGCAGCTTTCGATGATCGCCGGCGCGATGGCGCTGCCGTCGATGTCGCTGAGGCTCTGCGTCGCGAAGATCACCGAGGCGTTCTTCTTCCTCAGCGTCTTCAGCCATTCGCGGAGCTGCTCCGCGAAGGCATCGTCATCAAGTGCGAGCCAGCCCTCGTCGATGATGAGCAGCGTGGGGCGTCCATCGAGCCGATCACCGATCCGGTGGAACAGGTATGAGAGGACGGCGGGCGCCGCGCCGGTTCCCACCAGCCCCTCGATCTCGAAGGCCTGCACATCCGCCGATCCCAGCTGTTCGGTCTCGGCGTCGAGCAGCCTGCCATAGGGTCCACCCACGCAGTATGCGCGGAGCGCCTGCTTCAAATCGTTGGATTGCAGCAGGACCGCAAGCCCGGTCATGGTCCGCTCGCCCACAGGGGCCGAGGCCAACGAAGTCAGTGCCGTCCAGATATGCTCCTTCACATCCGGGGTGATCTGGATGTTCTCGCGCGTCAGGATGGCGACGATCCAGTCGGCCGCCCAGGCGCGCTCGGAGGTCTCGTGAATGCGGGCCAGCGGTTGTAGCGAGACAGAGCTCTCGGCAGCGTCGGTCAGCTCTCCGCCGAGGTCATGCCAGTCGCCGCCCATCGCGAGCGAAGCGGCGCGGATAGAACCGCCGAAGTCGAAAGCGAAGACCTGGCTGCGCGGATACCGCCGGAACTGCAGCGCCATCAGCGCCAGCAACACAGACTTGCCCGCGCCGGTCGGGCCGACGACGAGGGTGTGACCGACATCCCCGACATGAAGAGAAAAC
The DNA here is from genome assembly GCF_030164425.1 of Pseudodonghicola flavimaris. Taxonomy (GTDB): domain Bacteria; phylum Pseudomonadota; class Alphaproteobacteria; order Rhodobacterales; family Rhodobacteraceae; genus Pseudodonghicola; species Pseudodonghicola flavimaris. The sequence goes on from NZ_JASNJD010000025.1 coordinate 8,850, forward strand.
CGGAACGGGGTGGAGCCTTCGGTCCTGGCGTAGAGCAACGGAGCGTCGCCGAAATGCTCATCCTCTTCTGGCCCCGCCCAGACCGCCGAGAGCGGGATCATATGGGCAAGATTCAATGTGCTGATCGGTGGCTGCCGGACATTGGCATAGGCATGCCCGGGCAGACTTCCGAGCCAGGCATCGACGGCGTTGACCGTTTCGACCATGACGCTGAAATCGCGGGACTGGACGATCTTCTCGACCAGCCGCAGCTTCTCGTCGGCGCGGCGAACGTCCTCGTCCCAGACCGTGATCGTCGCAGTGACATAGGCCATGCCAGCCAGATCCGCGCCGAGTTCCTGCAGGGCCATGTCCGCGTCGGCGGCCTTGTTCGCGGCATCTGTATCGACCAGCGCGGATTGCTCGTTGGTCATCACCTCCTTGAGGATCGCGGCGATGGACTTACGCTTGGCAAACCACTGACGGCGTATCCGGGTCAGCAGCTTCGTCGCATCCAGCTTGTCCATGAGAATGGCCCTGGTCGACCAGCGATAGGGAAAGGCCAGCCGGTTCAAATCGTCGAGCAGGCCCGGGGTCGTGGCGCCGGGAAAGCCGGTGATCGTCAGGACGCGGAAATGCTGATTGCCCAGGCGCGGCTCCAGCCCGCCGGCCAGCGGCTGGTCGGGCAAGAGCGCGTCGAGATAGACCGGCACCTCGGGCACGCGCACGCGGTGCCGGTTGGTCGAAATCGTCGAATGCAGGTAGGTGAGCGTATCGGCGTCATCGAGCCAGTGGCAGTCCGGCATGAAGCCGTCGAGCAGCGCCAACACGCGATCGGTACGATCGATGAAGCCGCGCACCTGATCCCAGGGGTTCACACCTGAGGTCTCGCGGCCCTCGTAGAGCCAGGATTCTGAGCGTGCCGCGTCCTCCGCCGGCGGAAGCCAGAGGAGGGTCAGGAAATAGCCGGATACGAAATGGCTCCCCTCCTCCTCGAAATCGGCCTTGCGCTCGGCATCGACCAGCGCCGATGCCGCATCCGGGAAGGTGCTTGCAGGATAGGTCGCGGCCTCAGAGCGCTGCGCTTCCACGAAGATCGCCCAACCCGAACCGAGGCGGCGGAATGCGTTGTTCAACCGTCCGGCGACCGCGACCAGTTCGGCCGCGACGGCGCTGTCCAGATCGGGACCCCGAAACTTCGCCGTTCTCTGGAACGAGCCGTCCTTGTTGAGGACCACACCTTCCCCAACCAGCGCCACCCAGGGCAGGTAGTCGGCGAGGCGCGAGGCGTTGCGACGGTATTCTGCGAGATTCATCATGTGGGTTCACACCGAGAGATGACCGGGAATGCGCAAATGGCGGCGGGCGACCTCGACGAAGAGCGGATCGCGCCTTGCCACCCAGACGGCGGCGATGTGGCCGACGGCCCAGATCAGGATCCCGACCAGCCAGAGCTGAAGTCCGAGGCCGACCGCACCCGCGAGTGTGCCATTCAGAATGGCGACTGAGCGCGGGGCTCCGCCGAGCAGGATCGGCTCGGTCAGCGCGCGGTGGACCGGAACGCTGTATCCCGGCACCGCGTCGAGGGCTTCGAAGCCCTGCCATTCGCTTGCGCTCATGGCGTTCCTCCCTGGACACTCTCCACCGGAGAGTGTCCTGTCCCTGCGGGCCACCGGTCGCCACCCATCAGATCAGCGCCCCGCCACCAAAGCTGAAGAAGCTCAGGAAGAAGGACGAGGCCGCAAAGGCGATGGAAATCCCGAAGACGATCTGGATCAGCCGCCGGAAACCGCCGCCGGTATCGCCGAAGGCCAGCGTCAGACCGGTGACGATGATGATGATCACCGCCACGATCTTGGCCACCGGCCCCTCGACGGAGTCGAGGATGGATTGCAGCGGTGCTTCCCAGGGCATGGAAGACCCGGAGGCATGAGCAGCCGGGGCGATGAACAGGCTGACATAGGTGGCGGCGGCCGCGGTGGCGATGTGCTGGCGGATGCGCAGGGCGTGACGGATCATTCGGGATCTCCTTGTTCGTGAGGGATGGCGGGGTCTGAAATGGCAGGGGAAATCCGGTAGTCGCCCTCCGGCCCGAGGCCCTCGACGCAGGCGAGTTCGACCAGACGACGCGCGGACCCTCGACCGGCCAGGACGGCCACGATGTTGATGGTCTCCGCGATCATGGCGCGGGGCACGGTAACGACGGCTTCCTGGATGAGCTGCTCGAGACGGCGCAGCGCGCCAATCCCGGAACCGGCATGGATGGTGCCGATCCCGCCCGGATGGCCGGTGCCCCAGGCCTTGAGCAGGTCCAGTGCCTCGGCGCCACGCACCTCACCGATCGGAATACGATCGGGGCGCAGACGCAGCGAGGACCGCACCAGATCGGACAGGCTGGCAACACCGTCCTTGGTGCGCATCGCCACGAGGTTCGGCGCGGCGCATTGCAGTTCTCGGGTGTCTTCGATGATCACGACGCGATCGGAGGTCTTGGCCACCTCGGCGAGCAGCGCATTGGTCAGCGTGGTCTTGCCGGTCGAGGTGCCCCCCGCCACCAGGATATTGGCACGTGACGCAACCGCCTGCCGCAGCGCCTCGGCCTGCGCAGGGGTCATGATCCCGGCGGCGGAGTAATCGTCGAGCGTGAAGACGGCTACGGCTGGCTTACGGATGGCAAAGGCCGGGGCTGAGACCACGGGAGGCAGCAGCCCCTCGAAGCGCTCGCCGGTTTCCGGGAGCTCCGCAGAGACGCGTGGGGACAGACCATGAACTTCGACGCCGACGTGGTGCGCGACCAGTCGTACGATGCGTTCACCATCGGCTGCACTCAGCGTCTTGCCGCTGTCGGCCAGCCCCTCGGAAAGTCGGTCGACCCAGAGCCGCCCATCGGGGTTGAGCATCACCTCGACGGTCATGGGGTCGTCCAGAAACCCGGCGATCGCCGGCCCGAGCGCGGTGCGCAGCATCCGCGCGCCTCTCCGGATCACCTCTGGTCTCTGATCGGTCTTCGCCATGCCGGCCCCGTTCCCTTGCGGGCGCCTCCAACCGGCCGCCCTGGATCGGGGTCGATTAAGAAAGCCGTAAAAGCCTAAGGCTCAACAGGTTTCTGAGGGGCGTAGTAGTGTGGCGTGTAAAGACAGGTGATCGGCGAAATGCAAAGGGAGCCGAGGTCGTTCCGAACTGACCTCTCTTATTCACCGGAGCGCACGAGAGGGTTGGCGGTAGTAGCGTAAACCATTGTCCTGTTGTAGGAAATTAAGTGCTTAGACCAAACATGCAACGGGGCAAGAAATGCCACGAGTCATACTCGGAGGGGGGGGATAGCGCGCTGCTGATTACGTTTCCAGCGGTCGGTAACAGTGGCCTTCGACGGTGGTAGGATCACGTCGAATGGAGGCGTTCTGCTGCTGGCGTAGGCCGAGCGCGAAATGGGACTCTGTGCACGGTTCGCCGCCTGCATTGCCGATCCGCGCGATCAGTTTCGGGTGATCCACCAACTCGATGACATACTGCGGGCGCGGGTCTTGGTGATCGGCTGCAGCTATAAGAATGCCGATGACCTTGATGCTCTGCGCGATGATCCTGGCTTCCGCCTGGCACTGGGCAAGCTGCCGGGATCGGGCGCGGGCCTTGCCAGCCAGATGATCATGAGACACTGGGAGAACGCACCGACTACACGCGAGCTGGTGCGTTTGATGGAAGCGATGATCGGCATCTACGGAGCCAGTTATCCAAGCCCCCCCCGAGGCGATGAAGCTGGATATCGATGACACCTGTGTGTCGTGCACGGCTACCAGCAGCTGTCGTTCTGGAATGATCATCACGGCGAACGCTGTTTCTTGCCGATCCACGTTTACGACACGGCCACGGGCCAGCCGATCGCCATGCTGTGGGCACTGGCAGGACGCCGACGGGTGCGGAGGCAGCCGGACACATCCGGCGTCTCGTTCGCCAACTGCGACACCACTGGCCAGAAACCCACATTACTATCCGCAGCGATGGACACTACTGCAAACCCGAGGTTACGGCCTTCTGCGAGGAGCATGGCATCGACTATGTCTTGGGCCTTCCGACCAACTCCTCCATCACCCGATGATCATGTAGAAGGAAGCGCCACTTGCAGAATGGAGATATCGCTGTGGTCAGGATAGCTCTGGGAATACGTCCAATCGGACGTGCCCTTGCGATGCCGTCCAGCGCATATATGTGCGGCACTTATGAGCCGCCGAAGCGCAGGATTGCTGTTCGTCCTTTTCCAAATGGCATTGAACGGTACACTTTTTTTCGCTTCGTTAAACGGAAGATAGGCAAGTTCTCGCTCATCCGGTCTTTGCCAAGATGAGACTGCAACCGTAATACCCTGATTCAAGGCGACCAGATCCAGAAGCATCTCTTGCGTGGAATCAATCCGATCGATCTTAAGGCTGCACCCATCGTCGACAACCATAGCTTTACGAATGAAAGCTTCAACCTCGGGTCCAGGCGCTGCGACGGTAACTAGAACTCGTTCGTTCTGCATGGACGACCAACCGACCGATGGCTGGCACGACAAGGCGTGGTCTTTTGAGGTGACAACAAAGACCTCTTCTTGCCAGAGCTGTGCATAATCACAGCTGGAAGGAACTTCGCAGTCGGTGATAAAGGCAATATCCAAAGAGCCCGCAGCCACCAATTTAACATGCTCTTTTGTTGTGCCATCAAGCACGCTCAGTTGAACCTTGGGATGGACGATCGAGTATCGCCTAAGCAGTTCCTTCAGGAAGCCTGTACCCAAGGAGGTCTGGATTCCGATCGTTAGGCTTCCAGTCTTTCCACGACCAGCCAGCCTTGCATATCGTTTTGCGCGGTCGAGCAGCTTGATCACTGTCTTGATTTCCTGAATGAAAGCCTGCCCAGCTTCAGTAAATTCGACACCGTTATGGTGCCTCTCAAATAGCATCGCACCCAAATCATCCTCAATGGCGCGGATCGTGCGACTCAGTGTTGATTGTTGTATATTCAGGGCTTCGGCAGCTGCACGTATACTCCGAAATTCGGCGATAGTAATCAAATAGTGTAGTTGACGCAGTTCGATCATGAAGCCGCCTCCGCATAAACAGCCGACACTTAAGTTGAGACGCGGCGACTCTTTTTTTACCGCGGCTTTGCTGCCGAGAAACAATCAATGGCAAGACTTCCTGCACGCCGCTTATTGGCAAACTCAATGGGGCTGACTGTCGCCCCAGTTTTTAGGCTGAGCACCACAGCGATCACGGAGTTGTGAACCCAACAATAAACGCAAACGCGCCCCGCACTGCCACCTTCCTTTCCTTGGTGCAGCTTAGCACTCTCAATCTAAATCAACACTCGTTGACTTTCAAGCTTAAACTTTCCAATACTGCAAGGTCATCGCAATAAATTCGCTTCAATCCGAGCCATAGTTTGCGTAGCGGACGTTTTTCACATGAGAATAGCCATTCGGCCCGATCGAGATAGAAGTATTTTTAGCGCCGGAGGGGGCAAGCAAGGGCCTTTTGCGTCGGTCAAACACTATGTATTCGGCAAGTGGAACTCGCCAACCGCGAATCCAAAATGCATCCAACACGCCCATACAGAGGTTGCGCTCAATCGGGGTTGTTTCCTCTTTGCAAAAGAGGGCTCTCGCTCAGGATTTGGTGAATTAGGCAGGTCAACATCGCAGTGACTTTATCACGCCCTAACGCGGTAACAGTTGGGGGCTTTAGAAAATCACGCAGTATTCCAAAACCTAGTAGGAGTGAAATGACGACGTAGATTCTCTCCTCAGCAACACCTTCGAATTTAGAGGAAAGCGGGCGAAGGAACAGGCTTTCAAATCGCTCCTTAAGGAGAGGCGATAACTGCGCACTATGAACGGAATGGATGAGGATATCAAATGCGCTAATATTAGGGAGGACCCTGCCACGAGGCTCTGCAAGTAGCCGTTCCACCAAGTAAATTGCAATCTTATCAGGCTCTAGAACACTTAGATCAAGCCGTTCTGATGAAGCTTCAAGCGCTTCAATAAAAAGCATTTTCTTAGATCCAAAGGATCGATGAGCATAGGCAACGTCAACCCCAACATCGCCAGCGATGTCGCGAAGACTGGTTTCCTCGTAAGAATGCTCGCCAAATCGTTTTATCGCGGCTTCAAGAATCTTGCGGCGTGTAACACCTTCTCCGCGCGGCGGCCGGCTCCCCATGATTAGTCCTTTCAGGTTTACTTGAAACTATAACGGCATCCCGACATAAGTCAATGCTTGTTGACTTTTCGGCGAGATCAACTCAAAGTGCGTTTCAAATGCGTGATCAGTAAAGGCGAAACCTTTCCCGATCAGGACGATTAGCTCGGAACACATAGACCGTGCCGAGAGTGGATCGGCACCCATTTTCGTGCGCACCAGCGCGGCCCGGTCACTATCCGGCTTTCAGAGCGTTGAGTGGCACTGTTGCACAAATTTGGGTGTGAACGGAGGTCCCCTTTCCCGAGACATACCTATCCTACGGGCTCAGTTACGGGTATGCCGAGGGCCGTGTAGCGGTTGAGCACCGCGATCCGGACCTGCAACTCAGCGACCTGCCGGTCGAAGTCCCTCGCCATGAGGCCTTGGCCGAGTAGTTTGACGCAGTTCATCTTTGTCTCTGCGCGGCTCCGGCGGTGATATCCGGTCAGCTTTCGCCAGAGTGCTCATCCGAGATATTTGCAGGCTCTCACAGCTTCGTTTCGCGCGATAGCGCCCGCTGTGGTTGGCTTCCAGGGTTGGGCATTTTTACGCGGAAGGATAATGGCGGCGGCTCCCCGAGCCGCGATCACATTGTGACATCTTCGAGTATCATAGGCGCCATCAGCGGTGACGGTCGCAATTTCTAGGTCGCGTGGGATCTGTTCCAGCAGGTCAGGCAGCATAGGTGCATCACCGACATTGCTGGTCGTGACGCCGACCGCGCGGATCTCCAGCGTTTCCTCGTCCATACCAAGGTGAAGCTTGCGCCACAGGCGTTTCTTGCTCCCGCCATTCTTGCGTGCGTTCCACTCCCCTTCGCCCTCGGCTTTGATCCCTGTCGCATCGATCAGAAGATGCAGCGGTTCAGTTCCCCCGCGGTAAGGGATGGAGGCATTCAACGTCTTCTGTCGGCGGCACAGAGTGCTGAAGTCCGGGACTTTCCAGTCGAGCCCTGCCAGACGCAGCAGACTTTCGACAAAACCGGTCGTCTGACGAAGGGGCATGCCAAAAAGCACCTTCATCGTCAGGCAAACCTGGATCGCCGCGTCGCTGAACTCAGGCTGACGCCCGCGCTTGCCTGTCCGATGCGCGTACCAAGACATCTCAGGATCAAACCAGATCGATAACGAACCGCGCTCCTTCAGCGCCGTGTTGTACGCAGGCCAGTTCCTGGTCTTGTACTTCGTAGGGGACCAACTGCTCATGCCTCCCAGCTATCATGCTGGATTCATAAGATGAATCCTTCAGGCGATTTGTGCAACAAAGCCGCAACAGAGATTCAGATTCATCGGCTTTTGGGAAGCCCGAGAGTCAGAATTATTGAAAGTTGGTATTACTCGCTTAAAGCTCCGCCTATCACCTGAAATACGTCGCCGACATTGTTAAAAACAAAGGCACCGGCATGGCGCACTCCTCCAAATGGATTAGCGTTTACGTTGACTGAAGATACTCCTGAAAACAATCCGATGTAGCGACTATGCGTCGAGTCGGTGGATTCGATCTGGGTAACATCCACAATACGAACTCCCGTATCAACTATGAGTTGCTGAATTGCCGGATCGTTAACATCGACGGCCCCAAGTCGCGTCCGATCGGCGGCGAGTCGTGCAGAAATTTTCAACGCGCGATCGTCTGAAGAAACAAGAATAGTAATGGGATGTTTCGTTTTTCCGATGGACGCCATCTGCTTGCGGAATAGATCAATGTCTATGTCTGGCGCGGCGAGTACTAGAACTGTGCGATCCAGAACATCGCTCCGTCCGGCGAGGCTTAGATGGACCAGCGCTTCCATCGTCATACGGGCACCCATACTATGAGCCAAAACGGGTAGCGGATCTGAAACGCTACGCCCTTTTGTCAACATTGTCAGAAGATCTGCCAAAGCTGCACGCGAAAAATCGGAAGCATCGCGATCAGCCAGATAAGCTGTCGCGCTCCCCTCGGATGGCCATGAAAATACTATGGGTTCTCCGTCGATCTGCGCATCAGCAGCGAGTTGGACACCGCGGAAAAGCGCCTCCTGATAGTTGGTGTTAAATCCGTGAATATACACTCCGACATGACGCTGTGAGGCTTTGCGGGAGAATGCTTCCGCGCTCAGGATTGTGTCATTTCGGACTGCGAAATGTCTCGCTGCGTCGATTTCAAGATCTGGCCATTCGATCTTTCCAGGCTGATGGTTCGGTGGAACCGAGACAATATACTCTAGAAAAGTTGTTTTGTCTGCGCGATTGCCCCCAAAGGTTTCTGGATAGTCTGTCACTTGCGCGCGGGTAGTCATCGCAAGCACCCTGATATTACGAGCCCCGTCCGGAAGGGTCGTCGTATCCGGGACCAACACTTCCGGTCCAGGCCGCGACGCACAACCCGCAAGCAATAGAAACATCAGGAAAAGAGCTTGCCGCAAAACCATGTCCTACCTAAGGAAAGCGCGAAAACGGACCAGGGCGAGCTGGAACAGAACAAAGCCAATCAGCGCGAGCGCCAAAAACTGCGGCCAAACGACATCGAACCCTGCCCCTCGAAATAGAATCCCCTGCGACAGAATAATGAAATGGGTATTCGGTGCCGCAAGCATAAGGTTTTGAATAATCTCTGGCATCGACTCTCTCGGCGTCATTGCACCCGACAGCACCTGCAGCGGCAGGAGCGCCAGCATCAGCAGCAAAGCAAATTGCGGCATTGATCCGGCAATGGTGGCCAGGAAGATGCCTAGGCCGGTCATCGCAAAGATCATCAACGCCGTACCCGCGAGAAAAAGAGCAACTGAGCCTTGTACGGGTACATCCATCAAGGCCTGCACAACGACAAGCAGTGAGAAACTAGAGCCCAAGAGCACCACCAACCCCATAGACCAGATTTTCGAGACCATGATCTCGGTTGCGGTAACTGGCATGACCAAAAGGTGTTCAACCGTTCCATGTTCCTTTTCGCGGATCAGTGCGGATCCTGTCAGCACCAGCGACAGCATCGTAATTGACTGGATCACGCTCGAAATCGCTCCGAACCATTTCGGGTCAAGGGACGGATTGTAACGCGCGCGCAATGCCAGATCCACCGGCAGTTCCGTTTCGGAGCGGTGACCAGAGACGAATTCAGATACTTCGGCGGAGACGATTTGCTGAATATATCCACCGCCGGTAAAGGCTTGGCTCATACGGGTGGCGTCGACGTTGAGCTGAATCGCAGGGCTTCTGCCTCCCAACACGTCGCGCTCAAAATCGGGGGGGATGTTCACCGCGAAAGTGTCCAGTCCCTGGTCCATGCGGTCATCCATTTCGGCCGCAGTGATCATTCGGGGAGAAACGAAATACGGCGGATAGAAGGCCGAGGAAATCCGGGTGGAAAGGTGTGACTGATCCTCGTCGACGATGGCGATGGCGGCATTGCTCAGAGCATCGGGGGAAGAGTTCGCCCTGGTCCAGACAGAAAGTGAAAACGCGTAAACAATGAGGGCCAGCATAACCGGATCCCGCCAAAGCCCGCGAAGCTCTTTTACGCCGAGGTTAAAGGTATTCTTCAGGTTCATCCCGCCCTCACTTCGCCTGCTTCGACAGGAAAAACGCTGCCAACCCTAGAATGACCGGAACGGAAATTCCCATGGCCAGCATCGGACCGGCCAATTCTGCCATGCCAAAGGCCTTGGAAAATGCGCCGCGCGCCGCGGTGACGAACCATGTTGTCGGATATATTTCTCCGACGACGCGTCCAAATCCGGACAGCGAAGACACCGGGTCGATCAGGCCTGAATAGCTGACCGCGGGGATCATGGTCAGCATAGCGGTCGCAAACAAAGCCGCTACCTGGCTCGCGATGAACACCGAGACCAGAAGCCCGAGAGCCGTGGTCGCGACGACATAGATCAATGCTGCCAGTGCAAAGCCGACGAAATCGCCGTTGAACGGCACCGCGAAGAACGTAACCGCTATGGCCATCATGAGCAGGAAGTTCAGCATGGCGAGCGCGATATAAGGCAACTGTTTGCCGATCAGAAATTCTAGCCGTGTGACTGGGGTCACATAGAAATTGATGATCGAGCCAAGCTCGCGCTCACGCGCCACGGAGAGGGTGGTCAGAATTGCGGGGATCATCAGCAAGAGAAGAGGGATGATCGCGGGGACCATTGCATCAAGGCTTCGCACGTCCGGATTGTATCGATAGCGTGTGACCAGTTCAAAATTGCCTGTCAGTGCGGCATCTCCGTAGATTTGGCGGGCTTGTGCGCTGAGCCAGGCAGAGTGCATACCTTGTACGTAACCTTGGACGGTATTGGCGCGGGTGGTGTTGGCGCCATCGAACCAGGCTCCCACGGATACATCTCGTCCCGCGGCGATATCTGCGGCAAAGCCGGGCGGGATCTCAATTGCCAACGACAGATCGCCCGAACGCATCCTCGCATCCAGTTCATCGTAGCTGGACAGTGGATCCTGTTCGATGAAATATCGTGAACCGGAAATGTCGGCAACGTACGAGCGGCTTGTCGTGGTCTGGTCTCTGTCAAGGACTGCAAAACTCAGATCCTCGACATCCATGTTAATGCCCAGTCCGATCACGATCATCAAGAGCAGGGTGCCAACCAGAGCCATGGCGAGGCGAATAGGGTCGCGCTGCAGTTGCAAGCTTTCGAGCCTCGAATAACTTAACAGGCGCTGCAGGCTAAACCCCTTCTGCCTTGCAGCCTCCGAAGCTCCGCCTGCCCCTGAAACGGGCGCTATCGCGTTAGTCTCCATTGGCTCAAGTACTTCAGGTGTCTCACCGATTGCGTCTTGCAGATAGGCTACAAATGCATCTTCCAGCGTATCGCAGGCCTTGTTGCGGGTGATTTCGGCGGCGGTGTCCGAGACCAGCACCTTCCCGGCATGCATCAGACTGATGCGGTCGCACCATTCCGCTTCGTTCATGAAATGGGTAGAGACGAAAATTGTCACCCCATCCTGTCGCGACAACTCCGCCAGAATCCTCCAGAAGGCGTTGCGAGCCACCGGATCCACGCCCGAGGTTGGCTCGTCCAGAATCAGGATCTCGGGTCCGTGGATCATCGCAACAGCCAGAGACAACCGCTGACGAATACCCAGCGGCAGCGCATCGGGCAGATTATTGATGACATCCGCAAGGTCGAAACGCGCGATCATTTCCGCGACACGACTAGGTATTTTTTCGGGCTTCATGGCAAAGAGCTTGGCATGCAGTTCAAGATTCTGCCTTACCGTCAATTCGGAATATAGGGAGAAGGCCTGCGACATGAAGCCGACCCTGCGCCGTACGCCCAGGTCAGAGGCATCGACCTCATGGCCAAAGAGTCGTGCGCGGCCCTCACTTGGCTCCAGAAGGCCTGTCAGCATCTTCATCGTCGTGGTTTTGCCGCAGCCATTCGATCCCAGAAAGCCAAAAATCTCGCCACGAGAAATGCGGAAACTGACATTGTCCACAGCGACGAAGTCTCCGAAGCGTTGGGTCAGCCCCTCTGCTTCGATGGCGACGTCTGTCATTTCATCTGCCCGTGGCGGGATCACTACTGTAGCATCTCCGTCGCGATCCTCTTCGGGCAATAGTGAGATGAAGGCTGTATCGAGATCGCTCGCGCCGGTGCGTTCCAGAAGCTCCTGTTTGGTCCCAGATGCGAGAACACGACCGGCGTTCATCGCGACAATCCAATCAAAGCGCGCCGCTTCCTCCATATAAGCAGTGGCGGTGATCACGCTCATTTCGGGCCGTTCACCGCGAATTCGATCAATCAGATCCCAAAACTGACGACGCGACAGCGGATCGACGCCCGTCGTCGGCTCGTCGAGGATGAGAAAGTCTGGATCGTGAATCAGCGCACAGCACAGCCCCAACTTTTGCTTCATACCACCCGAAAGCTTGGCCGCGGGGCGGTCACGGAAAGGAGACATGCCAGTGGCGGCGAGCAGATCTACAATACGACGCTCACGCTCGGCTTTGTCATGGCCGAAGAGGCTGCCGAAGAAATCCAGGTTCTCCTCGACTGAAAGCGTCGGGTAAAGATTTTTGCCGAGCCCCTGTGGCATATATGCGATGCGCGGGCAGATGCGGTTTCGGTGCTTGAGGTTCCGCATGTCCCCGCCAAGGACATTGACATCGCCTTCCTGAACGACACGCGCTCCAGCCAGCAGAGAGAGCAGGCTCGATTTGCCAACCCCATCCGGTCCGATCAGTCCGACCATGCAGCCTGACGGGATGTCCAAGGTCACATCATTCAGTGCTATAACCGCGCCATAGCGCAGTGTCAGGCCGGACACCCCGGCGGCGACCCCGTTCATTTCACGACATTTGCAAGGAAGTCAGGCCATGCAGCATCTGGATCGAGCCGCAGATAGGCCATGCCGGGAAGACCGGTTTTTACATATTCGATATGCTGAACCAAAAGGTCCGGATCGATGCGTGCCCGCACCCTGAACATCAGCTTTTCGCGCTCATCCGCGGTTTCGACCGTTTTGGGTGTAAACTGCGCAACATCGGCCACATAGGAGACCGCTGCAGGGATCACGATGTCCGGTGCCGCATCCATGACAAGGCGAACTTCGGAGCCGACCTGAACCCTGCCGACCTGAGAGGTTGGGAGGAAGACCGTCATGTAGACATCGGCAAGGTCGACCAAACTCAGGATACGTCCGCCAGAGCTTACAATTTCACCCTCCTGGGTGACGCGATATTGAATTCGGCCATCGCGCGGCGCCTTGAGCGTGGCATCGTTCAGCGAGGCCTGAATGGAATCGATGGAGGCTTTCGCCGCATCGACGGCGGCCTCTGCATCTACCACCTGAGCGAGGGCGCTGCTCACGCCGGCTTGGGCTGCGGCATAGCTTGCTTCAGCCGAGGCAACGCCCGCGAGAGCTTGGGCATTATTCGAGCGGTCGTCATCCAGTACCTGCTGTGACACTGCATTGCTCTCGACCAGCCGCTCCGAGCGGGCAAGACGCAGGGCGGTCGCATCCGCGACGGCTTGGGCTTGACTCACGGCCGCCTCCGCCGCGCGTTTCTGCGCTTCGGCCTGTGCTACGAGAGCCTTCGCGGTTTCAACACCAATCTCAGCGCGGCGCAGCTGTGCTTCCGCTTGGCGTTTTTGGGCGTTCAGCTGCACCACATCCATCTGCACGAGAACGTCCCCTGTATGGACGAAATCGCCCTCAGCCGGCAGGATACTTGCGATGCGTCCGCCAGTCAGTGCAGAAATATCGAACTCCGTAGCTTCTATGCGGCCATTCGCCGCCGCGAGCCCAGTCGGCAGACCTGGATCGCGCATTTCAGTCCAGACAAGATAGCCAACGGCACCTGCAAGCGCTACGAGGGCGGCAAGAAGGTATTTCTTATTCGATTTTTTCATGACGGCGATCCGGGCAAGAGAAGAAATTTCAGGCTAGGCAAAATGGCCTTTTGTGTCTATTTGCGCAGCAATTACTGCAAAGTCAACGGTCGATGATATCGCCGCTAGGGAGGGCAATGAGCACATGCGCAGCAGTTCGAACTCTGAACCTCGACAGATCTCGGGACGCCAACGCGTTCTGGAGGCGGCGGTCGTCCTGTTTTCTCGATCTCCCTACTCCGAAGTCGGCGTCCGCGATCTTGCTGCGAGAGCCGGCGTGGGCCGGCGTGGATGTCGCATACGTTAATCGAGCCTTCGGATCCAAAGCCGAGTTGTTCAGGGCGGCAATCCTCGCAGTCATGAAGATCGATGACTTGTTCGACGAACCCATATCTTCCGGTGCTCTCATCGAGAGAATCTGCAACGTCATCACCGATGACGCGTCAACCGATGTGAACGAAGGCAGGGTGTTGGACATCGTCCTGCGATCCTGCACAAGCGCGGAACCAAGGGAGATCATCCGTGAGATCTTGGAGCAGAACTTCGTGGCACTACTCACCCGTACATTCGGTGAGCATGAGAAGATGGCGGTGATGTTCGCCACCTCATTTCTTTTCGGCGCGATTCTTTCTCGGAATATCTTGGAGATCGAGCCGATCAGATCGATATCCGACGATGAACTTCGATCTGTCTCCGCCTCTCTGTTACAGAGTATTTTGAACGACAATAATAAACTTGATTAGGGAGGGGCACCATCGGATTTTGAAGAGGGTGACAGGCTGGTGATGCCCCCGGATTTCGTCAGCATGACTGGGGCTGTTCCTCATTGTAGTATATGCGCCAGGCCTTTAACTTTTCGGCGGCATCTGCACGGGTTATGAATCAATGCTGGTCCAGACATTTCGTCCGGAACTGGCCGCTGAATGCTTTGATGAAAGCGGTGTCCGTCAGCTATTTCGGGCGCGATAAGCCCAGAGCGAGGCCGCGCTAATAGTCCCAGAGGGCCATGTCGCGCGACACGAACTCGGTGCCCTGATCCGCGCAAATGGTATTGTGGGAGCGTGGCTTCCTACCGGTCGCCGGCTCTTCAGGCACGAAGTTCAGCTACCTGCGGGCGTTGGCCCGGGCTTTTGCCAGAATCAGGATCCTTGTGACAAACACATTGCGGCACGATTTGCATTTGCGAGCTGTTAACCCTGCTTCACCACGATTATCGTGAACCTTCGCTGAGCGAATTGCCTCTCGTGTTGCCAAGACGGCCCATATCAGGCCGTGGTGTGATATCCGTTGTCGGCATAGACGACCGAGCCACTCATCGGTGCGGCGACGGGACTGGCTAGAAAGGCTGCGAGTCTGCCTATTTCCTCGATATCAACCAGCTTGCCAGAAGGAGTGCGCGCACGCACCTCATCCAACAACGCATCGAAGCGGTCAATTCCCGAGGCGGCACGCGTCTTTACTGGTCCGGCGGAGAGCGCAAAAGCACGGATGCCTTCCTCTGCAAGATCGGCGGCGACATAGCGAACCGAAGCCTCAAGGGCGGCCTTGACCGGTCCCATCAGATTGTAATTCTCGACCACCCTGTCAGCGCCATAGAAGCTGACGGTAATCAGCGACCCACCCGACTTCATTAAAGGCCGGGCCAATCGCGTCATACGCAGGAAAGAATGGCAGGAAACGTCTATGGCCAGTGCAAACCCCTCAGCCGTGGAGTTGACCACGCTGGTATGCAGATCCTCGCGGGGGGCAAAAGCAATCGCATGAAGGAGAAAATCCAGCTGCCCCCATTCCGAACCTATACGATCGAACACGGCTTCCAATTGGCCGGGCTCGCGCACATCGCAGGGCAGCAGTAGTTTTGCGTCTACTTCTTCAGAGACCGGCGCAACCCATTGATGCGCTTTGTCGTTCAGATAGGTCAGCGCAAGCTCTGCCCCAGCCGCGCGGAAAGCATGCGCACAGCCAGCAGCGATACTTGCCCTATTCGCAACACCCACGACAAGCCCGCGTTTGCCGTTCAAATCAATCACTCCACTCATCATAATCCCATCAAGCTGACAGCCTCGGATGCGATGATGCTCTCTTCATCCGTAGCGATGACAAAGGCTCGGATCCGGCTTTTCTGTGAACTGATTTCACGGGCGTTTCTGACATTGGCCAGGTGATCAAGCTCCAGCCCTAGCCACGCCAACCGGTTCGCCACGTTTTCTCGGATGCCGGGTTGGTGTTCGCCGACCCCAGCAGTGAAGACCAATGCGTCGATGCCGCCAAGACTGGTCGTCAGCCGTCCCACCTCGCCCGCAATCCGCTGGCAAAAAAGATCGATTGCTTCGACGGCCTCGGGGCGGGCACTCGTCATGAGCTCCCGGCTGTCGGCTTCGAAACCCGAAACGCCAAGGAGCCCGCTTTCGTGGTACAACATTGTTTCAACGCGTTTCAGATCCCAATCCAGCTCTCCCATCAGATAAAGAATCACGCCCGGGTCCAGAGCGCCTGAACGTGTGGCCATTGGGACTCCGTCAAGGGTGGAAAAGCCCATCGAGCTGTCCACGCTCATGCCATTTTCCATCGCGCAAAGGCTGGCACCGCTGCCCAGATGGGCAACCACCGCCTTGGCGCCGGGCACGATTTCAGCAAGCTCTCGCGCGATAAAACTGTAGGAGAGCCCGTGGAAGCCGTAGCGCTTGATGCCTTGATCATGCAGCGCGCGGGGAATCGCGAAACGGCGGGTCAGCGGTTTCTGTGTCGCGTGGAAAGCGGTATCGAAGGAAGAGGTCTGCGGCAGACCTGGGTAGAGACCGCGCATCGCCTGGATCAACCGCAGACTTTGCGGCTGATGCAGCGGGGCCAGGCGAGCCAAGTCGTCGATCTGGGAAATCACCTTGTCGGTGATGAGGGTGGGGCTTGTGAATATATCGCCGCCGTGAACCACTCGGTGCCCGACCATCGCCAAACGCGATAGATCGAATTGCCCCGCCAGCCAGCCAAAGGCATGATTAAGCACTCCCCTCAAATCATCAACCTCTGCTTTCAGCACTTGCGAAAAGGTCGCGCCCTTCCGTTTCAGGCGGAGCTCGAACGGTTCATCACGAAAATCGATCACACCAGTTGCCAGCCGGCTGGGTCCCGTCTGCGTCAGTGCAAAGAACCCCAACTTGATAGTCGATGATCCGGCATTGAACGTCAGGATCAGATCTCGCTCCATCACGCGACCACTTCGGTCTTGCGGCTTACCGCGAGCTTGGCCAACGCTGCCGAGGCAATGCGCGCCGACAGCGGGTCGGCGCGGCTTGTCAGCACGATGGGAACCCGAGCGCCCAGCACGAGGCCCGCAGCGGTGGCTCCGGCAAAATAGATCAACTGCTTTGCCAGCATGTTCCCGGCCTCAAGGTCCGGAACGAGCAAGATATCAGCCTCGCCCGCTACCGGCGAGATGATGCCCTTCGTAGCCGCCGCTTCAGGGCTGATGGCATTATCAAAAGCCAGCGGGCCATCGACCATCGCCCCCGTAATCTGTCCGCGTGCCGCCATCACGGTCAAGGCCGCTGCATCTAGCGTCGCGGGCATAGCCGGGTTTACAGTTTCAACCGCGGCCAGCACAGCAACTTTGGGTCGCTCCAAACCGAGAAGATGCATAAGATCGACTGCGTTCTGGCAGATGTCGCGTTTCTGCTCCAGCGTGGGCGCAATATTGATCGCGGCATCGGTGACGATCACAGGCTTGCCATAGGCTGGCACATCCATTCCGTAGACGTGGCTTATCCGCCGTTCGGTACGCAGACCACCGGTTTTCGAGACCACAGCCGCCAAGAGCTCATCCGAATGCAGGCTGCCCTTGACAAGAGTCGAAATGCGCCCGGCCGCCGCCAGTTCGACTGCACGGGCAGCGGCGGCGTGGCTGTGCGGGGTGTCTTCGATCACCATGTCGTCAAGTGCCACGCCCGCTGCCTCGGCGGCGGCACGGATCTTTGGTTCGGGGCCGATCAGCAAGGGCTCAAAAATCCCCTCATCTCGTACCTCAATCGCGCCAAGGATTGCCGCTTTGGAGCAGGGATGCACGATTCCCGCCGAAACGGCGGCCAGCCCCCGCGCCTCATCGACAAAGTTCTGATAGCGGCTCTTATAGCGGATCATCGCTTCCGGCATGTTGTCAGGCGTCCACATCACCTGCGATGTCGGGGCAATGACGAGTGCCTCGCCCGAAAGCACGGTTTCACCCTGTTGGTTGGCGCAGATCGTCGAAAGCCGTACCCGATTTTGACCGGTGATGAGCTCTATTACCTCGACGGTGGCGGTAATGGTGTCGCCCGGTGAGACTGGTTTCAGAAAGCGGATTTGTTGACCCAGATAGATGGTGCCAGGTCCCGGCAAGCGGGTGCCCAGAACGGCAGACACCAGCGCCGCGGTCCACATTCCGTGAATGACGACATGGCCAAATGGGCCGTGAGC
The DNA here is from genome assembly GCF_030164425.1 of Pseudodonghicola flavimaris. Taxonomy (GTDB): domain Bacteria; phylum Pseudomonadota; class Alphaproteobacteria; order Rhodobacterales; family Rhodobacteraceae; genus Pseudodonghicola; species Pseudodonghicola flavimaris. Next base: position 26,823 of record NZ_JASNJD010000025.1, read on the forward strand.
GGCAAAACCGGCATCCATATGCGCGGGATTGTTGTCCCCCGATACCGCGGCAAAAAGCGCGACGTCGTCAACACCCACGGCACGCGTCAGGGCTGCCCGGTCGCCGGGCTGCAACTGATCGAAGGTTCGGTTGGTCAAAGCATCGGTCATGATGGTCACTTCTGGAACACATAAGTGCCGGGAGCTTTGGCAAGCGCCGTGCCCATGGCTGGTGGGGCAGCCATCGCGCTCGAATGTGCAGCCAGCCATTTTTGCCAGACTAACCACCACGATCCTTTCACCTGCTCATGTTTGGCCTGCCAGTCTTCAGCCGACAGCAGCGGTATGCCGTGTTTGTGAGTCCCCAAACGATAATGGCGACGCGGATGGTCCGGTGGGCTGACGATCCCGGCGTTGTGTCCGCCTGAAGTAAGCGTGAAAGTCACTTCGCAGTCGGTGAACTGGTGGATCTTGTAGACCGATTTCCAAGGCGCCACGTGATCGCGCTCGGTGCCGACAGCGAAGAGCGGTACCTGAATGTTCTGCAAGAGGACCGTCTGTCCATCCGCAATGAAGCGGCCCGAGGAGAGTTCATTGTTCAGGTAGAGTTTGCGAAGATATTCCGAGTGCATCCGGTATGGCATGCGCGTGCTGTCCGCGTTCCAGGCCATCAGGTCATTCATCGGTGTGCGTTCGCCCATCATGTACTCACGTACCATGCGCGACCAGACCAGATCGTTCGAGCGCAATAGCTGGAACGCTCCAGACATTTGGTCCGCCGAGAGGTAGCCGCGGTTCCACATCATGCTGTCCAAAAAATGCAGTTGGCTCGGGTCGATAAAAAGAGCCAGTTCTCCAGGCTCTGTAAAATCCACCTGCGCCGCAAGCAGCGTGACCGAGCTGAGCCGGTCGTCAGCCTGCCCACCCATCGCTGCCGCCGCGATCGAGAGCAGCGTACCGCCGAGACAATAGCCCACGCCATGCACTTTGGTCTTTGGAACCAGAGTATTGATTTTTGATAATGCGGCCATGACCCCAAGCTCAAGATAGTCTTCCATTTCCAGATCACGGTCGGAGACATCTGGATTTCGCCAAGAAATCGCAAAGACGGTATGGCCCTGCGCCACCAGCCAGCGGATCAGCGAATTTTCTGGGGAGAGGTCGAGAATATAGTATTTCATGATCCAGGCAGGAACGACCAGAACTGGTTCGGGGTGCACTTTATCGGTTGTCGGGCTGTATTGGATCAACTCGATCAGATGGTTGCGGTACACGACGTTACCCGGCGAAACTGCGACAGTCTCACCAGGCAAGAAGGCCTCTGTCCCTACTGCGGGGCGGTCGGTCATCTTGCGCGCTTGGTCCTCCATGAGGTTCTGGAAGCCTTTGACAAAATTCATGCCACCTGTGGCCCAGGTGCGAGCGATAACTTCCGGATTGGTGAAGGGATTGCTTGACGGAGCGAACACGTCCAGCATCTGTTTCGCCGCGAATGAGCCGACCTCTTCGTGGTGCTTCGTCATGCCCGGCACTTCATGCGTGACGTTGTGAAGCCATTGTTGCTCAAGAAGGAAAGCCTGAGCCATCCAACTGAATGGTGGCTTGCTCCAGGCCTCGTCGGAGAAGCGGTTATCGCCAGGAAGGGGCTCGATCGCCGGTGGTGTTTGCGGATCAAATGTCGACGACCAGAGCCACGCCGAAAGCCGTTTCCATTTGCGATCGGCTTTGACGGCCAACTCCATTCGCTTGCCAGGCGCAGAGGCCAGATGGAAGGCCCAGTCGAAATAAGCCATTGCCGCCGAGCCGGGCGACGCGCCGCCGGTAAACTGGCCGGAGAGAGCCTCGCGCATTTTATCATAGGCCTGAAATGCCTCGATCCCCAGCGGCTCACTCTCGCCCTGAGTTGAAGGTAGCCTTCGCATCGACCGCATGAAGGACTTGTTGTCGGCGCCTGCTTCCGAAGGCTTGCGTGGGTCGGAATTCTTCGAATCCTGCGCCATATGAGGGTTCCTCAATCGTTGAAAATAAGCCTGCGGAAGCTTAATCATCGGTCGTTGACTAATGTCAATGGACGAAGTAGGAATGCAGGCACAGATGGTAACCTCCGGTCCCAATCCTTCGCAAAGGAAGTCTAAAAATGACAACGAAACCGACCACAGCTCAAACCGCGCCCTTTCAAGCTGCCGCGGCAGTTGCGTTTCCGGCCCAATTCGTTGACTTGATGACGCGTTCCGCTCAGGCCTCTCCCGAGGCGTGGCGCGAAGGCTGCGATCTTCTTGCCTCAGTTGCCGAGGATAACGCTAGAATGCTGCACGAACTTGCTAAGGCAGACACGCCGCTCACCGCTGCCGCCCTGCTCGCGCAATACTGGCAAGATATGGCACGCAAGAGCTTTGACCATCTGGTACAAACAGCCGTTCCCCAAAAGGCCTAAGCTGCCTGCCGCGTTTTCGCTCCCGCCAAGAACCTTCGGTTTCTTGAGTGCACTGATGACAGGAAGTGGGGCGCACGGCTCTGATGATGGGTTAGGTAGCCCTTCCTGACGGTACTTGTGTCAGAATGATCCATGAAGGATCAGGAGGAAAAGGCTATGAAGGAAGTCTCTAATCATCGGCGTTGACTTGGCGAAACAGGTCTTCCAACTGCACGGAGCGACAGCAGACGGCGAGATCGTGTTTCGCAATAAACTGTCGCGAAAGCAGTTCCTGGCGTTCATGCTGATGCATCCCGGATGCATTGTTGCGGTGCACGGCCCTTCACTGGCCGCGATCGGCCATGAGGTGTGCCTGATCGCGCCAAAGTTCGTCAAGCCGTACTTGAAGAACCGTGAACGACACGAGTTGGTCGTTGTAGGCCATGCTTGACGAGCGGGTCGCTATCTGCGGAAGGACTCTGCCCTGCGCGGCATGAAGTGCGCGCGGATGGCGGCGACAGCCCTGGCTACCTTCGCGACAGTGGCGGTATCAAGGTTGGCGCGGGGGTCGGCCATTTCTCTTTTGTGGTTGCCGCCCGTAATGCAAGAAGTTTGTGACCCTGTTGGCGTGTGATCGAGTGCGCACTTTTGTCAGGCCTTCATGATGCGGCATTCTCAAAAGCCGCGGGCCGGGATGGTGATCAGCGGATCGGGTCCAAATCTAATCGCCGAGCTTTCTGCTCGCAGAGAACGACTGGTTTTCCCGATCCGGATCTGTTCGATCGTTTTGCCCATTCAGGTCGCCGTCTTCTCACACTCCCCTCGGCACCGTCGCTAGCAGTTCGACATGAGCATCATGCCGCGCCTGCCAGCGCCGGATCCCTGTAATCTTCGTTCTTCGTCAGCATCGCCCATATCTGGCGGGCCATCTTGTTAGCCAGCGCAATCGCAACCAGCATCTTGGGTTTGCGCGCCAACATCCGTGACAGCCAGCTCCCCTCCGTAATGGTACGCTGCCCAAGCCAGCTCAGTCGTGACATTGCCCCAATGATCAGGAGGCGTCGGATGTCGGCTTGACCGGCCTTGGTCATCCGCCCCAAACGCTCCTTGCCTCCAGAGGAATGCTGCTTGGGAACAAGGCCCAACCAAGCCGCAAAGCCGCGCCCAGCTTTGAACTGTGCCATGTCTGGGCCAAACGCTTCTACCGCAATAGCCGTCAGCGGCCCCACACCTGGCATGCTCTGAAGCCGGCGCACCCTGTCTGAAGCGGCGGCCAGCGTCTTGAGTTTCATGGTGCGCTCGATGATACGCGCCGTTTTCTCTGAAATCTGCGTCAGCAGGTCCTGGCTCTCCTCCCGGATCAGCGCTGGCAACTTTGAAGCTTCATCCTCCACAAGCGCTGCTATGCGATTGAGATGGCGTATCCCGGCGGGGAATACATAGCCGTGCTCATACAGGAGCGCCCGCAACGCGTTCACGTCAGCGGTCCGCTGATGTACCAGACGCTCGCGGCCACGAAAAACCGCCGCGCGGGACTGCTGCTGAACTGTCTTGGGCTCTACAAAACTCATCTCAGGCTGACGGGCTGCGATGACGATCGCCTCGGCATCGGCAGCATCATTCTTCTGGCGCTTGACGAAGGGGCGCACATATTGCGGCGCGATCAGCTTCACCTCGTGCCCAAGCCCCTCCATCTCGCGCGCCCAATAATGTGCGCTGCCGCACGCTTCGAAGATGACCAGACTGGGCGCCTGCTGTGCCATGAACTCTGACAACTGCTTGCGCGTGAGCTTCTTGCGGAAACGGACCTCCCCTGTCCGAAGGGCACCGTGGACCTGGAAAACTGCCTTTGTCAGATCGATCCCAATCATCATCTCCTTCATCTCGCCGTCCTCCTCTTCGCGTGGCGTTGAACACCACGACCTTGGCACATTGCGATGCCGTCTGGGGAGGGCGGCAACCACTCCATCTGATCGGTCCTCTCAGGTCGCTCTCTGCTGCCTGCAATACCGGTTTCCAGAGCTTGGGCGCGAACTTCGTCCCGAGCAGGAAGCCACCTGCCCACAGGTGGGGCGCAGCGGCCGCATTGCCGTGCGCTGCCAGCCGCGGGCGCCAAGTCTCAGGCGTGTCCCCCAGTCCCGAGGAAATTGTGTTGTAGGCCGCAACCAGGGACTGGAGGGCCTTGGCCTCAGTCGTGTTTCAGGCGCCATGAGGGCACTTTCGCCAACAAAGAATGGGATTCACTGGCGACGATCGATGAAACGCGGCCCGATGATGAGTGCGGTGACGCTTCTGCATCGACCGCAGCCGTCATCCCAGGTATCAAGATCACTTCTACAGCCCCGACCTTTGCGGCTGAGGCAGGTGACATCGTTTCAGCCACCTGCTGCCCCGCCGCCGTCCACATCCTCCGACACCTCCTGCCGCAGCTTCGGGCCCTGCGCGAGGCGCCGACCGAGAGCCGAGATAAACGCCTCGTAGCGCTCCCCTGCCTTGGCCCGAGCCGCCTTGGCCGCGGGTTCCGGCAGAGCCGGTGTTGTCGCAAGCCAGAAACGGATGAACACAGCCAGGCTTTCGACGGAGATCCCGACATCGCGTTCCAGCCGGGTGATCCGCCTGTCGATCTGATCCAGGCGTCGGGCCAGAACCGCGTCGCGGCGCTCTGCGTCATCCGGAGAGAGGAAGGATGCGATCGCGGCCTCGGCCACCATCGATTGGGATCGATCACGCCGGGCGGCGAAGTCTGCCAGCATCTTCATGACCTCAGGATCGAGGTAGACCGAAATCTTCGTCTTCTTGCGGCTGGTGGTCATGATCAAAGCTCCATGCCGTCATCGGGATTGAGGGAGACCTGCCGCGCGACACCGCGCATCTGCTGCATGATGCGGCGATTGCGGATGGCACCATCCTCCTCATCCTCGGGTGGGTCGAATTCAAACTCGTTCTCAATGGGGGACTGCCTGTCGACCGGTTGAGGCTGCGCCAACTCCGGCTGAAGACGGCGCTCCGAGCCGGTCGGATCGTTGTCCTCCGATGCTGTCTCGGAAAGCCACTCGGGCTCGTCCTCTTGCGTGGGGACTGCCAGACTGCTCCAGTCATCCTCTCCCGAGACGCCCACTTCCACTAAGTCGGGTGGCGGCAAGACCCGCTCGGTGAACCGCGCATCTTCGTAATACCGTGCTTTTGTCGCCCGGATCGGTGGTGTGCCAGCCACCATGACGATCTCGTCTGAGGGCGGCAGCTGCATAATTTCTCCGGGGGTGAGCAACGCCCGCGCAGTTTCCGACCGGGACACCATGAGATGGCTGAGCCAGGGCGCCAGACGATGCCCGGCATAGTTCTTCATCGCCTTCATCTCGGTGGCGGTGCCGAGAGCGTCGGACACCCGCTTGGCCGTACGCTCATCATTGGTCGCGAAACTCACCCGGACGTGGCAATTGTCGAGGATCGAGTTGTTCGGACCATAGGCCTTCTCGATCTGGTTCAGCGACTGGGCGATGAGGAAGCTCTTCAACCCGTAGCCCGCCATGAAGGCCAGCGCACTCTCGAAGAAGTCGAGGCGACCGAGCGCCGGGAACTCGTCGAGCATCAGAAGTAGCCGATGACGATCATCCTTGCCCTGCAGGTCTTCGGTCAGGCGTCGGCCGACCTGGTTGAGGATCAGGCGGATGAGCGGCTTGGTGCGATTGATGTCAGATGGCGGCACTACGAGATAGAGCGTGACGGGACGCACTTCCCCGACAATGTCACCGATCCGCCAGTCGCAGCGGCGCGTGACCTGAGCGACGACAGGGTCGCGATAGAGGCCAAGGAAAGACATTGCCGTCGAAAGCACACCCGAGCGTTCATTCTCGGACTTGTTGAGCAACTCGCGAGCGGCACTGGCGACCACGGGATGCGGCCCCGCCTCGCCCAGGTGCGGCGTCCGCATCATCGCGCGGAGCGTGGACTCCACGGGACGCCGCGGGTCGGACAGGAAGTTGGCGACGCCGGCCAGCGTCTTGTCCTTCTCGGCATAAAGGACATGCAGGATCGCCCCGACGAGCAGGCTGTGGCTGGTCTTCTCCCAGTGGTTTCGCCTCTCCAGGCTCCCCTCGGGGTCGACGAGGATGTCGGCGATGTTCTGGACATCGCGAACCTCCCACTCCCCACGACGGACTTCCAGCAGGGGGTTGTAGGCCGAAGAGTTCGGATTGGTCGGATCGAACAGCAGGACCCGACCGTGTAGAGCGCGGAACCCGGCGGTCAGTTGCCAGTTCTCGCCCTTGATGTCATGAACGATGGCCGAGCCGGGCCAAGTGAGAAGCGAGGGCACGACGAGCCCTACCCCCTTGCCGGATCGTGTCGGCGCAAAACAGAGCACATGCTCCGGCCCATCGTGGCGCAGATATTGCCGCTCATAGCGACCGAGGACAACACCATCTGGGTCAAGCAGTCCGGCCGCCTTCACCTCGCCCATCTCCGCCCATCGGGCAGATCCATAGGTCGCGACGTTGCGGGCCTCGCGGGCGCGCCAGACCGACATAGCGATGGCCACCCCGATAGCAATGAAGCCCCCCGAGGCGGCGATGATCCCACCTGTCGCAAAGACCGGTGGCGCGTAGGCCTCATAGAAATACCACCACCAGAAGATGGCGGGAGGATAGTAGACGGGCGTCCCGAACAGCACGAACCAGGGCGGGCCCAGCTGTGCCTGATAGCCGAGGCTCGCGGCCACGTATTGCGTCGCGCCCCAGGTGGTGGCCAGAATGATGAGGAAGACGATGGAGATCTGCCCCCAAAGGATTTTTGTTGCGGACATGACTGTCGCTCCTTTCCTGTGTTTTGATCAGAGGCCAAGACCGCGCTTGCGGCCGAAGTCCCAATCGACCCCGCCGTCCCCGCGGGCGACGCCGGCGACATTCCGGCCGAGGTGCTTTTCGAGGGAGGGGGACCAGGGCACGAGTTGGAAGCCGAACGCGCCGTCAGCTCCATAGCCCTCGATCATGGCAAAGCGGCCCGAAGCGAGTGCGAGACGCTGGCGATAGAGGCCGCTGACGTAGTCGCCCGCCCCCGCCTTGCCGAACGGCAACCCGGTTTCTCCCGAGAGCTGCGCGCCAACTGCCTGCAACTCCCGGTCGCGCAAGGTTCCGAGCAGGCGCCGGGCAAAGACGACCCTGCCGCCCCGCTGCTCGGCCAGCCCCTCCGAGGTCAGATGATCGGCGCGCGCGTCCAGAGCCTGCCGGACCTCGGCACCAAAGCCCTGGTCCGACAGCGCAAGCGGTTCCCGCGCGATGGCCTGCCGGTCGAGCCAGGTCGCCCCGGGCGCGGTCACCTGCGCAGCGAGGTCCAGGTCTGACCGAACCGCCAGTGCGACACGACGCTGGCCGCGCGCATCGTCATAGGTGCGGAGTTCCACGATCGAGCCTGGTGCACTGTCGCCGGCGGCGTCGAGATGGGGCAGACGGATATGGTGGCTCCGGCCATCGACACCATCGACGACGGCATAGGCTGTCCCCTTCAGCTCGTCATCGAGGCCCCGCTGGACCAGACGACCGATGACGGGAGCATCGAGGCTCTCCGCGGCAAGGACGTAACTCGAGGACCCGCGCTCGATCCCCCGGTCCGTCAGGGCACGATGCATCCGCTTGATGATGTCGCCACGCTCCCCCATCTCGCGCAGGACCACTTCGGCATCGTCCCTGATGTGCCATTGCGACTGTCCGATCTGGTCGGCGACGCCGAGGATTTCCAGCTTTCGCAACCGCCCGACCTTCAGCGCGTGAAACGCGTCCGGCTGCCGATCCGAATCCGGCGCCATGTCGAGGATGCGCGAACGCCCCGCGTCCCGCAGCAACTGACGGTCGAGCTGCGTCCAACGCTCCGCCCCGAACTGGCGTTCAAGTGTCCGGCGGATGTCGAGATCGCTGCGCGGGCCCAGTTCCTGGGTGACGAGAGCCCGTGCCCTGTCCCGCATCCCCTCCTTGATGTAGTCCCGTGAGATTACGAGATCCTGGCCGTCGTTGCGCACACCCCGAACGATCAGATGGACGTGCGGATGGGCGGTGTTCCAGTGATCGACGCCGACCCAGTCAAGCGACGTGCCGAGATCCTGTTCCATCCGCCCGACGAGATCGCGGGTAAAGGTTTGCAGGTCAGACATGTCCGGGGCGTCGTCGGGCGAGACGATGAAGCGGAAATGATGACGGTCATCGCGACACCGCTCGGCAAAGGCCCGGCCATCGGCATCCTCCGTTCCCGGCCCGAAGAGCCTGGCCTTCTCCCCATCCCGGGTCACGCCATCCCGGCGCAGGTAATCGAGGTGGGCTCCGAGAGGCGCGGACGTCCCGCTGTGCCGCACCACACGCGCCTTGATCACCGCGCCGCGCGTGCGAGCGGTGATGAGGCGGTTGGCCTGAATGCTGGCGCGCTGACCACGCCCGAAGCGGGACCGATTGCTCGGGGTGACGCGCCCGGCCCGCGACACACCACCCCCGGCCTTTTTCGCCGCAGCCAGGGCCTGTGCGACAAAGGGCCGGCCCTGCTGCACCCGTGTCGAGCGGATACGCCCCGGACGGATGCGGAACTCGCGATCATCGGGCATGGGAGGTCCCCACACAGTGCGAAACAGCGATCATTTTCACAAACTTAGGCACATCTCGCACGGTGCGAACACGCGCCACACGGTGCGGATCGCAGCAAAAACATGAACAAAAACAACCGCCCAACCACCGCGCACCGTGCGCCCTTTTATCCTGCCATCCTTCGGTCGTGGTGCCTGCCGCCACCGCCCGTCCCCTCAGAAGCACGCCCGAGTACGACGGAATGCGAAGTGTCGTCGCGCAGGTCATGGCCGGGCCTCACCAGTTTCTCGCCTGACGAAGAGGCCCTCGGCCTGCGGGGCGATGCCCGCCTGCGGCAACGCCGGGACGGGTGAAGGAGCGCCGCCGACCGTCCGGTGAGGCGACACAGAACCGATCGCAGACCCGCCGTCGTCGCGGCTGATGAAGATCGCCGCCTCACGCCAATCGAGCGGCCGGGCTGCAGCAACAGTGCCGCCCGATGGCCGCTCGCCAAGCAGCACGGGCGCAAGCGCGGCGACATAGGCACGCGTCTCGGCCGGCAACGGACGATCCGCCAAACGGTATTCGTCGTAGCGGGCAGGACCGGCATTATAGGCCGCCAGCATCGCCGTGACATTGCCATAGCGGTCCCACATCTCGCGCAGATAGGCCGTGCCCGCGAGGATGTTGTCACGCGGCTCGAAAGGGTCTCCGCCAAGACCATGACGGATGCGCAGCCCGGCCCAGGTGTCGGGCATGACCTGCATCAGCCCCATCGCGCCAGCGGAAGAAACCGCACGCAGATCGCCCGCACTCTCTGCCCGCATCACGGCCATGATCCATGTCGTCGGAATGCCGAAGCGCTGCGATGCCTCGGTGACCTGGGCGGCGTAGGGATGCGCGGCGATTGCGTGTTCGGGCACACCGGTTTGCGCGAAGAGCGGCTGCGTGGCAGTGGCCGGAAGGAAGAGGCCGGAAAGAAGAAGGAGGAGCATGCGGCGGCGGGCGCCGCATCTCCCCGAAGCGGGACGGGTGCAGGACATTGTCATTTTCAGTCCTGCTCATCCCGCTTCTTCGGGCGGGTCCAGTGCAGCCCCCATGCCCTGCCCTCCTCATCCGACTGGAACAGGCGGGCGCGGATCGGATGCCGGAAAACCGGATCATCGAGCAGGACCGAAACGAACGCCCCAGCGGTTTCGCCGGTGTGTTTCCAGCCCGCGCCAACCTCCGGGCCCTCCTCGTCACCGAGGTGGATACGATAGGCAGGAGCCTTCTCGGTATCGACATTGTCGGTGGGAACAAAGGTCAGCTCCAGGTCGAGCGAGAGCGAGCGAAGCTGTCCGGCATAGCCGGACGAGGTGCGGGTGAATTGACCGATCTGTGGCATTGGAGGCTCCTTCCTCATGCGGTGAGTGGGATGCGGGCCGCTTGCACGTCCCGCCATGAGCGCGCCGTCACCGATCCGGCGCGCGCCAGACGAGGCGGCCATCGCCGCCCTCATCGGTGAACAGTGGACTGGCCCGGCCGATCACGGCCGAGGTGGGGAACGGACCGAAATATCGGCCATCGAAGCTGTCAGAGACCGCCGGGTTCATCAGGAAAACCTCGCCCTCGGCGATGGTGCGGCAGCCCTGCCAGACAGGAAGATCGCGGCCCTGGCTGTCGCGCTCTCGCGCCTCCCCCAGGTGTCTGCCATCGACGGTGATCGCGGCGACGTCACGGCAGACCCGTTGTCCCGGCAGCCCGATGACGTGCTTCAGGATCGGTACATCGCGACCGACATAGCCGCGCGCGACCATGAAACCTGCAAAGGGTTCGGGCGGCATGACCACGACCAGATCTGGCACCTCGAGCCGATCCGCCGGCGCTATGGTGTAGAAACCAATCGGCACGCTGGCCGAGGCGTTCCAGACCAGCCGTGGCGCAACCGGAATGCTGCCGGCGATGACGGTGGCGACCGCCGCGACCGTCGCCATGATGTAGCGGGCACGGGTCATTTTCCGATCTCCCGGCGCCGGAGCCATGCGGCATGGCGTTCCGCCGTATAGGCGCGCGGCGCTTCGCCCGCCTTCATCCAGTGGGCGACATGGCGCCAGTGGTCGGGATCGACCTCGGCAGGGTCGATCCCGAGACCCTCGATAGCATCGACATGGCGCAGGACCTCTTCGACCTTGGGCCAGCCTTCGATCTTCAACAAAATCTCGCCACCGGGACGCACGCAGGGCAGCGTCTGACAGGCGCTACCAGGCGCGATCGCGCGCACAATGTCGATGCGCGAAACAACGGTTCCGTAGTCATTCGCCGCCCAGCGGACGAAGCCAAACACGGCGCCGGGACGGAAGAAGACGATGCGGCGGCTGCGGTCGAGGATCTGCGTTCCGGCCTCCTGGCCGAACCTGATCCAGAACTCGATCCGCTTCTCCACCCAGGTCAGTTCCACGCGCGTCAGCTCGCCGCCGGAATGGGCGTCGAACGATCCGTCTCCGGTCACGCCGGGGATCACAAAGCCGGTCATTGAGGTTCTCCTTCGGGTTTCGGATATTCGCGCCCGAGCAACTCGCGCAGCATGTCAGCGACAGTGACGCCTCGGCTGAAAGCTGCGACCTTGATGCGACCGCGCAGGTCCGGGGTGATGTCGATGGTAAGCCGGGCCGTATAGATCGCCGCCGCGCGACCGTGTGCGGATGGCGCCTCGCCAGCCTTGATCCAGGTCTCGGCATCGACTGGCCGCGCGGCGAAACCACGCTTGTCATTGCGCCCGGTCATACCGCCACCTTCCCAAGACCGAGGCGCCCGATCTCAGACGTCAGCGCCGCGATCTCTCGGGCAGCAGGCGATTGACGGTCGATGTCACTGGCGAGGCGACCGGTTTGCGCCGCATCTGCAAAGACGACGCGCTGACCAATCGTGCTGGCAAGCACAGGAGGATTGTGATCCGCCAGCGCCTCGGCGGTGTCCCGGGCGATAACGGTGCGCGCGCCGCAGCGGTTGAGCAGGAAGCGGGCGACAAGTTCCGGCCGATAAATGCGGGCCTCCCCAAGGAGGGACAGCATCTCGGCAGAGGCCCAGCCATCGAATGGCGAGGGCTGTACCGGGATCAGCACCAGATCGGCGGTGAGCAGCGCTGAGCGCATGAGCCCCGCAACACGCGGTGGGCCATCAATAACGACATGATCGACTGTGCGGGCAAGTTCGGGGACTTCGCGGTGCAGGGTGTCACGGGCCAGGCCGAGGGTGCCGAAGAGCCGCGGCAGACCTTCGCGGGCGCGTTGCTGCGACCAGTCCAGGGCGGAGCCTTGCGGGTCGGCATCGATCAGGGTGACGCGCTTGCCCTGTATCGCCAATTCGCCAGCAATATGGAGCGCCAGCGTCGTCTTGCCGACGCCACCCTTCTGATTGAGCAGAGCGACGATCATTCGCCACCTCCCGGCAATTCGAGAGGAAGGCGGGGCGTATCTGGATGATCGGAGGCTGCTGCGACACCCTGATCGGAAGCCGTTCGCGGCACCGATGGGGCGACGGCTGCCTTCGTCTTACCGGCCTGGCTGAGGCTCTTTGCGGTGGCACGGATGAGGTTTTCCACATCACGCGCGCGCTCTTCAAAGTTAGACTCTTTGTTAGACTCTAAGTTAAGGGGGCGATTTCCGCTTTTGCTTCCGTGCGTTACCCCCTGTTTGGGTTCCTGATAGCACGAGCCTTCGGTTCCTGATAGCACGATAGCCCGGGTTCCCGATAGCACGAGCCCATTCACAGGTTTTCCACAGCCCGGAGCAGGCTCGAAAGCCAGCAGCTTGCGGCCACCAACCTCTGTCTCGAGAAAGAGCGTATAACCCGGCAGCGGCTGCCGCCGGATGATGTCGCGAAGCTCGAAGGCGAAGCGCTTGAAGGGGGACAGCGCCCCGGACTTCTGGTGAAGATGATGGAAGTCGAAACGCCAACCTTCACGTTGCCTGCCACCATGCTTGCGCACCAGGCGATAGAGCCAACGGTCGAGCCCGCCAGTCAGGTCGAAATACGCCCGATCAATGGTGAGGATGAGTGCATTGTCGAGCACGGCCTGGTAGAACCAGTCGGGCACGATCAACTCGATGCCGTCCGGGCGCCCCTCCCTGTCGCTGCGCTCCTGCCATTCGTTGATCCAGGAGAAGCGATGGCGACGTCCTTCCGCCGGCTGCCGGATCGAGGTGGAGATCGTCGTCGACTGGAGACGATCCAACGCCGCCTTCAGGCGCTGATAGTCCCGCGCACCGGTTCCGCGACCGACATAGGTGAGGATCTCGTAAGGGGTGGCGGCCATCAGCCGGGAGGTGCGCAGCCCCGCGTCACGCGCCTCGACGATCTGGCTCGCCGCCCAGATCAGGATGTCGGCATCCCAGATTGTGGCCATACCGTGATCGGGAACCGCCTCGACCCGGATGCTGACGCTACCAGCGGCAAAGTCGATCGGTGCGACCCGTTTGGATTTGGCGAGGGAGAAAAAGGGATAGGCCATGAGGTCTTGCGCATCTCTTGGGGCGAAATCCCCGGGCAGCGCGCGGAACAGATCGAGCTGTCCACGCTCGGAACGGGGTCTGCGTCCATCAGTCATGAAGGTGTCACCCCCACGTCAGCGCACGAAGCGGCCGGGCTGCGGGAGGTTGGGGAGCGTGTGGCGTTTCGCTGGCAGCACCTGCCCGCGCGGGTCGGAAGTCGAGGTGACAGCGCCGCGTCCGACCCAGGCCTGCAGGTCCTCGATCGCATAGACCACGCGTCCGCCCAGCTTGTGGTAGGCGGGACCGGTGCCATAGGTCCGGTGCTTCTCCAGCGTCCGAGCCGACAGGCTCAGGAACTGGGCGGCTTCCTTGGTGCGCAGATAGCGCGGGGGAAGTTCGGTTGAGATGGCGGACATCGGGCGTCTCCCTACTGTGTGTGACCAGTGCCGCGAAACAGCGGCTGATGACGGTCACGATGGCGAAGCGCGTCCGGTCAGATGCAGTGGGGAGTTGGCAGGGGTAAATCCGCACACCGCGGCGCGGGATCCCCGACCTAAAGGCGGCGCTGGTGACGCAGGAGCTTGCGATAGCCGCCTGCGATCAGGTCACGTCCCTCGCGAAGGAGGCTGGAGACGGCAAAACGGGCCGAGGACACCTGCCATTCATCGCGGTCCAGGTGACCGGTACGGAACAAGACCTCGGCGATCTGCTTCTGGGTCGCGCCATGGAAGGCTGCGTCGGAGGCTTGAAGGACACGCCGCAGGCGCGCTTTCTGCTGCGCGGTCAGGCGGGTGTCGCGGGGGATGGATCGACGTCGATGCTGATCCGCCAGGAGCCGCTGGATTGCTTCGATGCGATCGAGACCCTCGAGGCCGAGAGGAACGGTGGCGACAAGCCGACCACGGTCTTTCAGGGGAGCGACGAGATGCAGGTATGTCCCGTCCGGCAGCCTGTGGCGCAGGTGCTTGCCAATGGGGGACGCCCTGCCCGTCGGGGCGACTATTTCACTACCGGGGGCGTCTGACTCTTCGGCCAGTGCCTCGGGGGCGGCAACGAGCACCACGACACCTGTATCGACCGCCGGACACCAGAACACCTCCGCAACGGAGGCGGGCAGCCCGGGCCGGATCGGGAAAGCACAACCCCCATCGACGGCCGACCTGATCCATCAGATCAACCCTCTCCGGGGGTTCTCCTGCGAGCTTCGCGTAGTCATGCTGATATTCGGGATTGCGGCGCAGGCATTCCCAGCCGAGGTCCGGCGCAGCCAGATCATCAAGATAGTCGTAGGCGGCCTGGTCACGCCAATTCGAGCGATCAGGTTGCATGGCATCGCCTCTCCCCTGGGTTGATCACAAGAAAGGATTCCAAGAGATCAATCACTTGGGAAGCCCGCCCCAAGGCATCAGGTGATGCGTGGCACGCATCACCTCCTCAGGCGGTTCGCCCCGCCGCCAACTGCCGATACCCTTCCGAGCTCAACCAACGCGCGCGTTCAAGATGTGCGTCATGGACCAGACGCACCCGCTCTGGCTCTGTCTGCGCATCGAGACCTAGAATGATCTGCGCGGCCTCCTGCCAGCTCGCGCCCTCGCCTGCAGCATCGAGCAAACGCATATACTGCGCCATGTGATGACGGTCATACTCAGTCACCACGTCCCCCTGCGGCGGTACATCCTGCAAGCTGCTGATCGTCACGCGCATCCCCACGGCGTTTGCTGCACATCCTTAGCACAGCCAGTTGACAGTTTTGTGAGCACGGCAATAGCGCAATTCGGCTCTCTGCAAAACCTGCCGGAAAGGTCAGGCCTTCGAGGCAGCCTTCGCCTGAACATGCATCACTCCTATCCCCTGGTCGGAGTTCAGGAGCAGAATGCCATTCGCCTCGAAAGCCCGTCGGACCTGATCGCGCGTGGTCTCATAGACCTCGAGCCCGCTTTCGGATTCGAGACGCTTGAGCGCGGTCAAAGATACCCGGGCCTCATCCGCCAGCTGCTCCTGTGTCCAGCCAAGAAGCGCCCGCGCGGCCCGTGATTGTCGGGCGGTGATCATGCAGATCACCTCCCATCCGGCCCGGCGCAAACGCCAGAACTACGACTATTATAGTCGCATCATAGAATTTCACCACCAAAATTCTGACGTGTTTACATCGCGTTTTCGCTTTGGCGTCGCATATTTCTGGAACCGATTCGGTTGCCCGGCTTGGCGGTCGGCCCCGGCCTTTCGACCGGGGCCTCGCGACGGCGTTATTCTCCGCGGCGACCGTTGGGGCGGGACCAGATCAGAGCGTAGCTCTCGCCGTCCTCGTCGTCGAAGAGGTTGGCGTAGATCGGGGCGGTGAAGCTCGGATCGTCGAGCTTGAGGCCCAGATAGTCGCGGCCCTCGCCCGAGCGCTTGGACCAGGCGGCGCCGATCTCGGCGCGGCCGACCAGGACGCGGTGGCTGGGGGCGTTCTCGCCGGTGGCGCGGGTGTCGGGAACGATGCGCACGCCCTGGACCTGAACGCTGAGGGTGACGATTTCGCCGGTGAATTCGTTGCCGGTCTTCTTGAAGGTGCCGATGGTTGCCATTTTAGGTCTCCGTTTTCCGTTTCCGGGTCCGCACCATTGCGGCCCGATGGCGATCGACAGGCCGGAGACGACCGGCGGTGCACCCCCGGCGTGCCGGGGGCTGGACAGCAAAGGCAGAACTTTCTTGTTCCGCGCGGAATGGGCACAGCCCAAGGGAAGAAAGTTATGGCGGCGCTGTTGCGCCAAGCCGGTCGAGGCGTAGCCGATCTTCGGCCAGATCAGGCCATTGAAAGGGCCGTATGGAGCGGACATGGGACGGGCAAGGAACGGAGACGATGGCGATCGCGGATGCCCCTCAACCTGACCGGCTTTTCACCGGCGGGTTTGCTCACCCGCGACAGGCCATGCGCATCACGCTCCAGGCGCCCCGCCCGACGTGCCCCCCGCAATCACAGGTGCGACTTGCCGCTCGAACGGTCCGCCATTACCACCGCACGGCCACGGGCCGCGACGCGGGTCTCATGCCGATCCGCACACCACCCCATACCGGGAATCTGACGATTGGGATGGCAGTCCAGCACTGATCAGGCCCCGCCTCATCGGATCGTCGGCAATGTCAGGCGCTCACGGGAGAGCTGTCCGAAGGCTCAGAAGCCGAACCGGCAATGCGGAGAAAGGCGGAAACGCCAACGGCGCCAGCGCCGATGAATGCGAAGACTATCTGCCATGTCTCCGAGAGTATCATGGCCCTGGTGATCCCGAGGGTGGCGTGGAAGCCGGCGAGCACCGCCGGCACCACGAAAATCAGCGCGATGACAAACCGCGCCCAGAGCGGGCGCACGAGCAGGATCAGCGCCTGACCGATGGCAAGCGTCAACCCTGCGGCGAAGCCGCCGACGAGGATTGCACCGAACCAGCCTGCGCCGGTTCCATAGGCCCAAATGCCGGTATGAAGTCCGACGAGGAACGGCAGGGCGAAGACCGCGAGGTTGAACACCAACCAGCACAGGCCCGCAATGGCCGCGAAAGATGTAAGGATTCCGAGAACGATCATGGTGGAGACTCCCGTTTGACTTGGAACGGTCGCGCCTTCCACCACCACCATGGCGCAAGGCGAACATAGCATGAAATCGCCCGGCATGGCGAGAGTTCTGCCGGGCATGGTGGCGATGGATTGCTGGCAGCGCTCACGCGCTGCCCTCCGCCAGGCGGTAGACCGGGATTCCCATCTTGCGAGCCTTGTCGGCAAGGTTCTCCTGAATGCCGGAGCCGGGGAAGATGATGACCCCGATCGGCATGGTATCGAGCATCCGGTCGTTGCGCTTGAAGGGCGCGGCCTTGGCATGTTTCACCCAGTCTGGCTTGAAGGCGACCTGCGGCACCTTGCGATTGTCGGCCCAGGTGGCCGCAATGCGTTCGGCACCTTTCGGCGATCCGCCGTGAAGAAGGACCATATCGGGGTGCTTGGCATGAACCTGATCGAGCCTGTCCCAGATCAGCCGGTGATCGGTGGTCTCTCCGCCCGAGAAGGCGATCTTCGGCCCGGAGGGCACTAGCACCTCATTGTCGGCCCTGCGCTTTGCGGCGATGAAGTCACGGCTGTCGATCATGGCCGAGGTCATCTGGCGATGGTTGACCCGTGAGCCGGAGCGCGGCGACCAGGGCGTGCCGGTGCTGCGCAGGTAGAGGTCGGCGGCGGTCTCGCGGAAGGTCTCCATGCTGTCGCGGCGCTCGATCAGGCTCTGGCCGATACCGATCAGGGTTTCGAGCTGGACGGATTTGACCTCGCTGCCGTCCTGTTCCCGCTGAAGGCGCCTCTGCGCCTGCTCGTTGTCGTCGAGTTTGCGTTCGGTCCGCTCGACGGCACGATGGAAGGTGTTGACGGTGGACCACAGGATCTCGTCGAGGTCGGAATCGAGGCTCGTGTCGGCCATGGTGGAGATCAGGGCGTCGAAGATGTCGGAGACTGCGCCCCGGATCGCGTCGTCTTCGGGTGTGATCCGGGGATCGGCCTCGTCCTCGGCGGGACGGTAGCCATAGAGTTCGAGGTCTTCGATGACATGGCCGGTCGGGGACATGCCGTGATCGGGTTCGTATTCGTCATGGGCATACATGGGATGAGTCCTTCGGCTGGACCGCGACCGTCGCGGCCTTCATGGCGACGACAAGCCCACGGGCGTTCCGGCCGGGCAGCCCGAGCCCTTTGGCTCAGGGCCTTGATGGCAAAGCCCGGCTGATTTGTTTCGCGCTGTAAAGGCGGGGGAGACGGGGTCCCCACGCGACCTGTCGCGTGGGGTGGCGGGCCGCCGACGGAAATCAGTTGGGCGCCGCCATTGCCGGGCCGGAGCGCTTGTGGGCCGCTCGCCCTCTCAGAAGGCCAAGGCGCGGTCCTCCTGCCGATGACAGGATGTAGCCCACTGCGCATGACCGGATCAGAGCTTCCCGATCCCGGCCCCCGTGCCGGCTATGGCGTCAGGGCCATGAAGCGGACAACGTCCTCGGGCGCGATCTGCACCCGGATCTGCGCCCGAAGCGCCTCCAGTCCGAGGCTGACGAGATCGTCGTTGAAATCCCCCAGCATGGGCGAGAGCGTGATCGCCTCGATCCCGGCCTCGTGCGCACGGACCACCAGGCCATCGCGCGCGCCGTCGCCTGCCGGATCGTTGTCGCGGACGATATAGAGCCTGCGCAGATGCGGCGGGAACAGGATGGCGGCGAGATGTCCGGCGGAAAGTGCCGAGACCATCGGCATCGTGGGCAAGGCCTGGCGGAGCGACAGGATGGTCTCGATGCCTTCGCCTGCGGCGAGCACATCCTGCGGCTCGTCAAACCGGACGGCGTTTCCGAGCAGGTCGCCCATCGCCTTCCTCGGCGGATCGAGCGGCGCCTTGCCAGAGCCGTCGCGGATGAGCCAGGTGCGATGCGCGCCGGTGATCCTGCCGTTGAGGTCGGTCACCGCGGCAATCATGGAGGGCCAGGTTTCTGTCGGCCCATCGCCCTCGGGTCGCCAGTAGCAATTCGGATGGAAACGCAGATTTGCGGTTCCGCGTAAATCCGTAATGCCGCGTCCGCGTAAATACGTCTGCGCGAGACTGCCGATCAATGGCCGGGTCATGTGCCAGAGGCGACGCGCCGCTTCGGACGATCCGGATGGTGCTGGCGGTGTTCGGAACGTGCGGGACCATGACTCCGGTTCAGGATGCGGCAGACTGAGGAAGCGGCGGGCTTCCTCGGCGATGTCGGCGAAGTCGATGAGGCCGAGGCTTTCGCCGATCACGTCGAGCAGATCGCCATGCTCGCCGCTCTGCGCATCGGTCCATTTGCCGGCCGCGCCCTTGCCGGACTCCGGCCCGGTCAGACGGACGAACATGGAGCGGCCGGGACTGTTCTGCACATCGCCGACCTGCCAGTAATTGCCCTGTTTACGCCCATTCGAGAGATAGTGGCGGCAGACCGCCTCGGCCTCTCGGCCGAGACGCTGCGCCAGTTCGGAAGCGTTGAGACGTGCCATCACGCGGCCTCCCGCTCGGAAATGCGCTCGACCGGGAAGCGGTCGAGCAGTCTGCCGATGATCTCCGGCCCCGATCCGCCGACCGGCACGAAGAAGCGCAGTTTCCAGGAGATGATCTCGCTGAAGAGACCATAGGTTCGCAGCCGATCGCGCATGGTATCGGTGAAGCCGGTCAGTTCGATCCGGTTCGCGCCCATGACGCGGGGCCGGCGCAGTTGCAGCCCTTCGGCGAGATCGAAGATCGTCCGGCCCTCGATCAGCGCGGCATAGGCCTCGTCCGGCGTGATGCTGGTCGCGACGCCGCTGGTGGCGGCATTGGCCGCCCATGCGGGCGAGACCCGGCGACCGATGATGCGCTCGCCCTCGTCGGTCTGGAGCCGATAGACGCGGGAGGAGTCCTGCGGCAGGCGTTTCCAGATCGGCAGCAGGAGCCCGGTCACCATATGCAGGATGCTGTCGGTGAACTCCGGCACCTCGGCCAGTTCGGCGGTCCACGTCGATGCGAAGCCGGTGCGGTCTATCTCGACCCAGTGGGTCTCGCCCATCGCCCGCACGGGCATGTTCATCGCTTCCATCGGCCGGATCAGCCGGACGCGGCGCTCGATCTCGCCATCGTCCAGCATGACGCTGGTGGTCGGGACCTGCACCGCCGCCCGGCCTGACCGCTCGTTGACGAGCAGCTTCGCCCGCGGATCGTCGAGTTCCGCCAGCGCCGCATCCAGCGAGACCGGCTGGTTGCGCTTGCGTTCGGTCAGGGTCAGGAGCCGCGTTTCAGCACCGGTGCCGGGATGGGTGTGGATCACCTGCCGGTCGGTGACGATGAAGCTCTCTGCGCGCAGCGTCTCCAGCCCCATGTCATAGGTGCCTGAGGCAATCGCCCCGTCGATCCGGGCCTCCAGAAGCTGTTCGAAAGCAGAGAACAGGATGCCCTGCAACTCGATGGTCAGAGCCAGCAGGCGATTGAGGAAGGTCGTGATCGGCGGCAGGTCGTCCTTGATGCCGTTCAGGTCCATCAGCGTCAGACCGGTGGCGGTTTCGAAGCGTTCAAGCGAGCAGCCCTCGACCTTGCCGCGCACGATCAGCAGATAGAGCTGGCGCAACGCATCGCGGGCATAGGCGGATTCCAGATTGTCCTCGGGCCGGAACAGGCCCTGTCCACCGGTCTGGCGTTGGCCACGGGTGATCGCGCCGAGGGTGTCGAGACGACGCGCGATCGTGCTGAGGAACCGCTTCTCGGCCTTCACATCCGTGGCGATGGGTCGGAACAGCGGCGGTTGCGCCTGATTGGTGCGGTTGGTGCGCCCGAGCCCCTGAATGGCGGCATCGGCCTTCCAGCCCGGCTCCAGCAGGTAGTGCACCCGCAGCCGCTGGTTCCGCGCCAAAAGGTCCGCATGATAGCTGCGCCCGGTGCCCCCCGCATCCGAGAAGACCAGAATGCGCTTCTGGTCATCCATGAAGGCCGAAGTCTCGGCAAGGTTGGCGGAGGGCGCACGGCTCTCTACGACCAGGCGGGCCGATGCGCCATCGCCCTTGCGCACGATGCGCCGGGACCGCCCCGTAACCTCCGCCACCAGATCGGTGCCGAAGCGCTGGACGATCTGGTCGAGCGCCCCCGGAACCGGCGGCAACGAGCCGAGCTGCTCCAGCATCTCATCGCGCCGCGCCACGGCTTCGCGGCTCTCGACCGGTTGACCATCGCGGAACACGGGCCGCGAGGAGAGATTGCCTTCGCTGTCGGTGAAGGGTTCGTAGAGCTGCACCGGGAAGGAATGCTGCAAATACGAGCCGACATAATATGCCGCGTCAGCATTATGCTGAGTTCGGGGCTTCAAGCTGTTGTTCTGGTGATTCATTTTCAGGTTTCCGCTTTGGATAATCATGATGCCTCTGCTCTCAACCGCAGAAGGACATCCCCCATGAACTCCCCCTCGAACTCTCCGCTCGGCTGCCATGCAGACCTTCTTACGCCAGTCTCTTCCGCGCTTTATGCTGGGCGGGACGGAAGAGACTGGGTGGAAATCGCGGGTGGCTGAAAAGAGCGACATAGAGGCGGACTTGGCGCGGGTTCGAGCGCGTCTGGCAGATCTGGATGCCGAGCAGCGTGAGCTTCAGCGCAAGATGGTGGCACTCGAGGCTCACCTCGCTGCAGAGCATGCGCTGGCAGTGAAACAGCCTTCCTTCGACAACGCCCCCGTCACGAATGCCTCGCCGTCGCACGAAAAGGTTGATCTGTTCCGCCGCCTGTTCGCCGGTCGGCCTGACGTATTCCCGGTGCGATGGGAAAACAGGAAGACCGGTCGCTCAGGATATTCGCCTGCTTGTGCCAACGAATGGGTGAAGGGCATCTGCGGCAAGCCGAAGGTCAAATGTGGCGAATGCCCCCATCAGAAGTTCATCCCGCCGGACGAAAGCATCATGGAAAAACACCTGCGCGGTGATGATGGCCGAAGCGGAGATTTTGTCGCCGGCGTCTATCCGCTGCTGCCCGGTGATACATGCTGGTTCCTGGCGGCGGATTTTGACAAGGCATCCTGGACGGATGACGCGAATGCCTTGCTCGAAACCTGCCGGGTGAAGGGAGTTCCCGCAGCGCTGGAACGATCGAGGTCGGGGAACGGAGGTCATGTCTGGATCTTCTTCTCCGAACCGGTCGCCGCCCGTCTGGCGCGCCAGCTCGGGTCGGTCCTGATCACGGAAACGATGGAAAGGCGGCCGGAAATCGGCTTTGCTTCCTATGACCGGCTGTTTCCAAACCAGGATATCATGCCGCTCGGCGGCTTCGGGAATCTGATCGCACTGCCGCTCCAGAACACTGCGCGCAAGACGGGCAACAGCGTCTTTGTAGACACGGACATGCGGCCTTTTGCCGATCAGTGGGCTTATTTGTCCTCCCTGCCGAGAATGTCGGCGGCGGCGGTGACCGACCTTGTCGAAGCGGCAGAGCTTTCCGGGCGGGTGTTGGGCGTCCGCATGCCGGTGGATGACGAACAGGCGGACGAACCCTGGAAAATGCCCCCCTCGCGCCGCAGCACGCCGCGCCGCCTCGATGTTCCCGTTCCACCGACCATCAAGGTGACGGTCGCAGACCAGATCTATATCGACCGTTCGGAGCTGCCTTCGGCCATGATTGCCCAACTGGTGCGGTTGGCCGCGTTCCAGAACCCTGAATTCTATCGTGCGCAGGCGATGCGGTTGCCGACATTCGGCAAGCCGCGAATTGTGTCCTGTGCCGAACTGCATCCCCGACACGTCGCCCTGCCGCGCGGCAGCTTCGACGAAGCGATCGGGTTCCTGTCCGATCACGGTGCGACAGCCGATCTGGACGATTTGCGCGAAGACGGAACCCGCTTGCCGGGGACGGTTCACTTCCGTGGCGAACTTCGCCAGCAGCAATCGCGAGCGCTTGACGAATTGGCCGAACACGATACCGGCGTGCTTGCCGCCACGACTGCATTCGGCAAGACGGTCGTGGCCTCGGCGCTGATCGCACATCGTGCCCGCAATACGCTAGTTCTGGTCCACCGTCGCGAACTCCTCAGCCAATGGGTCGAGCGCCTTCGGTCCTTTCTGCAGATCGACCCGAAGCAGATCGGCACCATCGGCGCCGGAAAGCGCAAACCCACCGGTGTGGTCGACGTGGCGCTGATCCAGAGCCTGGTTCGCAAAGGCGAAGTTGACGACGTCGTAGCCGATTACGGTCACCTCGTTGTCGATGAATGCCATCACCTGTCCGCTGCAAGCTTTGAGCTTGTGGCCCGCAGATCGAAGGCGCGCTATGTCACGGGATTGTCGGCAACGGTCGCTCGAAAAGACGGGCATCACCCGATTATCTTCATGCAATGCGGTCCGGTGCGCCATCAAGTGAGCGCCAAATCACAGGCCGCCGAAAGCGGCATTCACCATCGGGCGCGGGAACGTCACACGAGATTCCGGCTGCCAGAGGCCCTCGCCATGGCCGAGCGCCCGTCAATGCCCGCGATCTATGCCGCTCTGGCGGAGGACGAGGCCCGAAACGATCTGATCTTCGACGACGTGCTGAAGTCACTGGAGGCCAAACGCTCGCCGATCGTGTTGACCGAGCGGAAGGATCACCTCGAGCATCTTCATCAGCGGTTCTCCCGATTTGCGAAGAACATCGTCGTGCTCCGTGGCGGCATGTCTGCAAAGGATCGGAAGGCCGCGCATGCGGCGCTGAATGTCGATGACGACGAGGAACGGCTGATCCTCGCGACAGGACGCTATATCGGCGAAGGCTTCGATGACGCCCGGCTCGACACCCTGTTCCTGACGATGCCGATCGCCTGGAAAGGCACGCTGGCGCAATATGTCGGCAGGTTGCATCGGCGGCATGACGAAAAGAAAGACGTGCTGGTGGTCGACTATGTCGACAGTTCGGTGCCCGTCCTGTCCAGAATGGCCGCCAAGCGACGAACGGGCTATCGGGCCCTTGGCTATGTGATGGAATAGCGCCCCGCCGAAAGCGGGACGCCAATTCTGCCCGGTCGGTCAGGATCTCTGTGTGGCGACGGCCAAGACCTGCATTAGCTTGTCCGAGGGTTCCCGGAACCGACCCGGCTTGATCAGCGGGGCGTGATGGGCATCCAAGAGCGCGAGCTTCTCGGTCGGGTCCGCGCGCAGATACATCTCCGTCGTCTGGATGCTAGCATGGCCGAGCCAGAGCGCGACCTTGCGGATATCGCCGGTGGCCTGAAGCGTGTGCATGGCGCAACTGTGCCGCAGCACATGGGGGGTCACGTGCTTGGCGGCAATCGAGGGTGCCGAGCGTTCGGCGGTCGCCACGTGTTGCCTGAGCCTAAAGGCGAACCCGTCCCGCGTCATCCTGCGGCCGTCGCGGCTCAGGAATAACTCCGGCCCCGCATCGCCTGGGCGGACGGCCAGCCACGTGCGAATGGCGGCCTGGGTCTCTTTCCAGAGCGGCAGGATGCGCTCCCGCCGCCCCTTGCCCAGGATCCGCACGCTGGAAAACGACCCTGCGGGAAAGTCGCCCATTCGCACCGCGAGCAGTTCGGACGCCCTCAGCCCCGCGGCATAGGCCAGATGCAGCATCGCCCGGTCGCGCAAACCGCCCGGCGTGTGGTGGTTCGGCGCGGCAAGCAAGGCGCGGACTTCTTCCTTGGTCAGGTAGTCGATAAGCTTGGCATCTGTCCGCTTGATCGGCATGGCCCGGATCATCATTGCCTGCTCAAGACATGCCGGGTGGCGATGTTCGACAAAACGGAAGAACGATTTGATTGCCGCCAGCCGCGCGTTGCGGGACCGGACGGAATTGGCACGCCCTTCCTCGATATGGTCAAGGAACGCCCTGATCATCTGCACATCAAGGTCTTCGATGGCAAGTTCCGAAGGGGAACGCTTGAGCCGTTCGGCGGCGAACCGCAGGAGAAGGGTGAATGCATGCGCATAGGCCGCGATGGTATGTCGGCTTGCTCCGCATTCGCCCGGGAGGTGGGTTTGCAGGAAGGCTGAAAGGTCGGGAGCGAGCGGGGTCATGCGGCACCTCCGATCCAGGTCTCTTCGGCGGTCGACGCGATCATCTGCAGCAGGACCGGCGTGGCCTCGAGGTACCAATAGGTGTTGGCGATATCGACATGGCCGAGATAGGTGCTCAGGGCCTTCATGTGCCGCAAGACAGCCTGCGGGTCATTCCCGCAAGCTTCCAGAGATCGCACCGCGAATGTATGGCGCAGATCGTGCACCCGGGGGCCGGGACCTGTCGGGTTGCGATAGCCGAGCTTCCGCACGATCCGAACAAAGACCACGTAAACCCTGGTCGCCGTTGGAGCGCGGCCATGACCCAGAACGAAAAGATCGTCGCCAGCATTGCGCACGATACAGCGGGCTTCGAGATACCGTTCCAGCGCGGCGCGGGTCGAGGCATGTATGGGCACGAGACGGCTCTTGCCGAACTTTCCCTTCCGGATCATGAGACCATCTTCCGTCAGGTCGTCGCGCCGGAGGGACAAAGCCTCCGAAATCCGCAAGCCTGTCGAGGCAAGCAGCCCGAACAGGTTGTGGTAGGTCAGAGGGCTGATCGGCGTCAGGCCGGGCACCAGCAGCGCCTCCTGCATGATCCGACTGATCTGGTCCTGCGTCAGAATATGCGGAGCAGGTCGCCGGCGTCGTGAACGGCCCAGCAGACCCATAGTCGGAATCTCGTGCTGCGCATCTTCCGCATGCAGGAACACCGCCAGCGCGCGAGCGCGATCAAACCGGGCCCGCGCGGCATCCGGCGTCGATGCGCCACCGGCCCACTCCAGTATCAACGCCGCCGTCACGTGCGTGATGGACCGTTCCGCGGCAAAATCCGCGAAGGCGCGCAAGGATGTCTCCTGCGCGGCAAACTTCATTCCAAGGGCACGATTCAGTTGGACGAAGCGGTCGACATGGTGATGCATCATGATGCGCACCCCGGCCATGGCTGAGCCACGCCGGCCAGCATCTCGACATCAACCTTGGCGTAGATCGCGGTGGTATCGCGCGAGGTGTGGCGGAGGGCGACACCGATCTGGTCAAGATCCGCACCACCGCGCAACCAGGCCGACGCCAACGAATGGCGAAAGACATGTGAGCCGGTCGGCAAGCCAGTAAAACCGCTCCGGTTCAGGACACGGGAAACGATCCCGGCGATCTCGGCAGCGGATCGCAGCGGAGTGAACGGTGCCTGGGTTCGGAGAAAAATCCTGTCCGTGGCGACCACCGGACGCACATCCTCGATATAGGCCAGCAGCGCATCGCCTGCATCCTGCGGCAGGGGCATCATCTCTCCGCGTCTACCCTTGCCGTGCAATCGCAAGCGGCTCGCGCGCCAGTCGATATCGGACAGCCGCAGTTGCCAGATGTCTCCCGCGCGCAGGGCCAACCGGGCGAGGAGGAGGAGAATGGCACGGTCCCGTATCTCGACGGGCGTATCGGTGCGACAGGAGGCAATGATCTCTTCGATCTTCGCGGTGGGTATGGTGCGCGGGACGGTCGAAAGCCTGCGCCGAACAGCGGGTGGCACCGCATGGAGAAGCGACGGGGAGCATTGACCTTGAACGATGGTGAATCGCAGGAAGGAGCGCAGCACGGTGACCGTCATGCGCACAGATGATCGGGAACGCTCTTCGCCCTGATCCAGAACGATAGACCGGATTGCCGCCGCGTTGTAATCCTTCGGGGTTGCGCCCAGGCGTTCCAGCCAGCGGCCGGCTTCGTTCAAATAACGCCGTAGAGTCTCTGACGTCACCCCACGTTCGCGGCGCAGCCATTCCGAGAACTCGGTCAGGCGCGGATCGTAGGCGGTAATGCAGTCACGCGCTTCTGCGGGGATCAGACGCTCTTCCCGCAGGAACCGGACAAAAGCACGAGCGCCACGACGACGACCCCAGGTGCCGGAACCCTCGACCCGTTTACCGCGCTTGGTCTTGATCCCGCAACGGCAATCATGATGCGCGAATTGGACAATGATGGCCTCGTCGATTCCACGAACCGAAACACGCATCTGCCGCGCCCATTCCGCGAAATGGCGCGCCTGACTCAGTCGCATCGAATGCGTCACCTTGCTGTAACCGGCGGCGCTGAGCTTCCCGGCATAGGCCTCCAGATATTGCCCGAGCCGCGCGACATCATCGGCAATCATGACCAAACCGGTGGCTTCGAGATAGCTCAGGAACCTGCGCGTATCGGTGGCGTAGACAGGTTTGCGCAGTTGCGCAGGGCTGTAGCGGCCGCAGCGGCAGCGATGGCGCAAGAACTTGTCCACCGCTGATGCATCGAAATCTCTGATCGGGATCTTCCGGGCGCGTGCCCACTTCAGGAAATGCCGGGCGGCGCTCAGCGCGCCTGCCGAAAGCCGTGGATTGTCCGCGAAATAGGCGCGGACCAGAGCGAGTTCGTCGGCGCCGGCCCGGTCGGCGAGCGGAGAGTTCGAGGGGGAGTTCATGGAAGATGTCCTTCTGCGGTTGAGAGCAGAGGCATCATGATTATCCAAAGCGGAAACCTGAAAATGAATCACCAGAACAACAGCTTGAAGCCCCGAACTCAGCATAATGCTGACGCGGCATATTATGTCTTATCCGGAGCTCGGGATAAGACGTATTCCCGCGGCGTGACATCGACGGAAATGTCATTCCATTCCTCGGTGGGGATTTCTGCCAGCCGCCGTTCCATCAGCGCCTCGCCGGTGGAGACGATCTGGATGACGGCGGCATGGCCCGCCTCGAGATCGGCATCGATCGAGCGGATCAGCGTCGGCGTCTTCATCGAGGTCAGCAGATGCCCGAAGAAGCGTTGCTTGGTGCTCTCGAAGGCCGACCGCGCTGCGGATTTGGCCTGCCGGTTTAGCGTGCCTTCACTGCCGGTGATGTTGGCCGCCTCCATCGCCGCGTCCAGGTTTCCATGGATCACGGCGAACGCGGCCGCGTAAGCGTCATAGATGCGGCGCTGCTCGTCGGTGAGCTTGTGCTCGACCAGTTCGTATTCGACGCCGTCGTAGGAGAGCGAGCGCGCGGTATAGAGGCCGAGAGAACGCAAATCGCGGGCGAGCACCTCCATGGCTGCCACGCCACCGGCCTCGATCGCCTCGACAAACTCGGCGCGGGTCTGGAACGGAAAATCCTCGCCATGCCAGAGGCCGAGACGCTGGGCATAGGCGAGATTGTGAACGGTCGTGGCTCCTGTCGCCGAGACATAGACCACGCGCGCATCCGGCAGGGCATGCTGGAGCCGCAGGCCTGCGCGACCCTGCTGTGAGGCGGCGATGTCGCCGC
Organism: Pseudodonghicola flavimaris; assembly: GCF_030164425.1. Classification (GTDB taxonomy): domain Bacteria; phylum Pseudomonadota; class Alphaproteobacteria; order Rhodobacterales; family Rhodobacteraceae; genus Pseudodonghicola; species Pseudodonghicola flavimaris. The sequence goes on from NZ_JASNJD010000025.1 coordinate 55,018, forward strand.
GGTCTCCTTTGCCGCCTCCGGCATTCTGCATGGCATGGCTTTCGTCGAAGATGATGGCCCCTTCGAAGTCCCTGCCCAACCATTCGACGATCTGCTTCACGCGCGAAACCTTCTCGCCGCGGTCATCGGAGCGTAGCGTGGCATAGGTGGTAAAAAGGATGCCTTCCGAGAGCGTGATCTTTGCGCCTTGAGGGAAGCGTGACAGAGGCGTGACCAGGAGTCGCTCCATTCCGAGCGCCGACCAGTCGCGTTGCGCGTCCTCGATCAGCTTGTCGGACTTGCTGATCCAGACCGCCTTGCGGCGCCCGCGCAGCCAGTTGTCGAGAATGATGGCGGCGGACTGGCGTCCCTTACCAGCGCCGGTGCCGTCACCAAGCATGAAGCCCCGGCGGAAGCGGACAGCGTCGGCGGCGCCTTCGGCAGCGGCGCTTACGTTGTCGAAATGCTCGTCCACAGTCCAGGCGCCGGCGAGGTGATCGGCATGGGCGTCCCCGGCATAGATCACCGTCTCCAACTGCGCGTCGGAAAGCCGGGTACGGATGTCGGTGGGCAGCATCGGTCGGTAGGAGGGCTTCGGAGGTGCGACGGAGGCCATGGCGGCCGATTGCACCAGTTTGGTCGGATGCGGCTGTGCGCCAGAAATGCGCAGCGATTGCAGCGCATATTCCTCATAGATCGCGTCCGACAGGCACGCGCCCTCGGGCGGCGCCCAGTCCACGGTCTCATACTCGAGCTCCACCACCGCGGGATCGGACGCTGGTGCAGCGGCGGGTCGGGACGCTGCGGCGTGAGCGAGATAACAGCGCACGGTCTTCGGGGCAGCCGCCGGCACGGGAGAAGAGACCTTCGGCAGCGAGACCGGCAAGCGCGGCGGAAGCTGGCTTTCGATCCAGCCGAGCAGCGTGGCAACATCAGGCGCGATCCCTGCCGAGGCCGGGAAGACGGACGGATCGTCGGCGGGCAACTTGTCGATGACGGTGAGCCGCGTGTCGATGCTGGTGCCATGCCTGGCAAAGACCGCGCCATCGATGGCCGCTGTGAAGACCACACGTCCGCGAACCTGCAAGCGCATGAAGGCATCGCGCCAGGCTGGAGCTTCCGGTCCGAAGTTGGCGCCGGTGATCGTGATCAGCCGTCCGCCGGGGGCGAGCCGGGCCAGTGCCGAAGCGACATGACGATAGGCAGCGTCCGCCATCCGTCCCTCGACATTGGCCATGACCGAGAATGGCGGATTCATCAGCACAACGGATGGCACGGCCTCCGGGGCCAGATGATCGTCGATCTGGGCGGCGTCGAACCGGGTGACGGGAAAGGCCGGAAAGAGGGACGAGAGAAGATCGGCACGGGTCTCGGCGAGTTCGTTGAGGATCAGCGAACCGCCCGCGGTCTGGGCCAGGATCGCCATCAGGCCGGTGCCGGCCGAGGGTTCCAGCACCACGTCATCAGGCGTGATCGCGGCCGCCGCCAGCGCGGCAAGACCGAGAGGCAGAGGCGTGCTGAACTGCTGGAAGCTCTGGCTTTCCTCGGAGCGGCGGGTCTGCGTCGGAAGAAGGCCCGCGATCTTCGCCATAGCATCGAGCCGGGAAACCGGAGAACCGGCTTTGCGGAAAAGCGCCTTTCCGTATTTGCGCAGGAACAGAACCGTGGCGACTTCGCAGGCCTCATAGGCGAGCTTCCAGTCCCACGCGCCGCTGGCGTCGGAGGCGCCGAAAGCGCTTTCCATGGCACTGCGGAGGTCCACAGTATTGACGCGTTGACCGCGTTCGAGATGGGGAAGGAGGAGATTGGCGGCGGCCAGGATCGCTGGCGCAGCCGCCAGCGGCGTGACCGGATCGGTCACGGGAGATGAGATATTCATGTCGGGGAACCTCGGAGAGCGGGAACGGGGAGGACCCGGACGGCGCTCTCTCTCAACCACCCGGACTCACCCTGTCCCGGTACCTCTCTAACTCTTCATCATAGGCCCCATAACCTCGCAGACTTGACGGCGACAGCGCTCCGCCATCAACTTTCGCGAGGCATGATTGATTAGAATTGATATTCATGAGATACATAGATCTGAAACCAATCATCATGGCTGAGATCTGAATTTCATGGAGCAGGCGCAAAGGAATCCGTTTTCAGGTGCCGTAACCGTTTTTCACGAGCGCTGGCTCCCCGAGGAGGCCACACCTGCGGGCTATGCTGCGCTGATCGATGCCTATGCGCTCGCAACGCCCCTGCCCCGGACACTTTCCGCCATCGGCCCACGTCACAAGGTCTACGCGGCCGACGGCTGGCGCCTCTACACACCCCGCCATGAACCCGAGGCGAGCCTCATCGGTCATCTGACCTTCGCGCTGCGCTACGAGGGGCTGGATCTAGCAGTTCTCAAGCGGCTGTTCATGGCAACCGGCCCGGAGCCGATCCAGGCCATTGTCGAGGCTGCCCCGACGGGCAGCTACGCGCGCAGGATCTGGTTCCTTTACGAGTGGCTCCTCGGCGCGGAATTGAATCTGCCCGACGCCACGCGCGGCAATTATGCGCCCGTGGTCGATGCCAAGCTCCAATGGGAAACACAGGGTACCCCCTCGCCGCGCCACCGGGTCCGTAACAACCTGCCCGGCACACCGGATTTTTGCCCGATGATCTTCCGCACAGCGGCAATCGAGGCCTTCATCGCCCGCGATCTGGCAGCCGAGGCCCGCGCGGTGCTGGCCGAGGTGCCCGCCGATCTGCTCGCGCGCACGGCAGCCTTCCTGCTGCTCAAGGATTCACGGTCGAGTTTCCAGATCGAAGGCGAGAACCCGCCCCAGGATCGCATCCGGCGCTGGGGCCAGATCATCGGCGAAGCCGGGCGGCATCCGATCGACCGGGCAGAACTCGAACGCCTGCAACGCATCGTCATCGGCGATGCCCGCTTCGTCCATCTGGGCCTGCGGCAGGATGGCGGCTTCATTGGCGAGCACGACCGCGCGACCGGCGCCCCCCTGCCCGATCACGTCAGCGCCCGGCATGAAGACCTGCCCGCGCTGATCGCCGGGATCGAAGCGTTCGACCGCGACATTGCCCCGAGCCTCGACCCTGTTCTGGCGGCTGCCGGCCTCGCCTTCGGTTTCGTCTATATCCATCCGTTTGAGGACGGCAACGGGCGCCTTCATCGCTACCTGATCCACCACGTGCTTGCTGCACGCGGCTTCAATCCGCCCGGGCTGGTCTTTCCGGTGTCAGCGGTGATCCTCGAACGGATCGAGGGTTACCGGCAGGTCCTCGAGAGCTATTCGCGTCGACTGCTGCCCCATGTCAGCTGGCGCCCAACCGATCGCGGGAACGTCGAGGTTCTGAACGACACCGGCGATTTCTATCGCTTCTTCGATGCCACGCCCCATGCCGAATTCCTCTTCGCCTGCGTGGCCCAGACAATCGACCATGACCTGCCAACAGAGACCCGTTTCCTGCGTGCCTATGACGGTTTCAAGTCCCGCGTCTCGGGCCTGATCGACATGCCGGACCGCGTGCTCGACCTGCTGTTTCGCTTCCTGCACCAGAACGGTGGCAGACTCTCCGGACGTGCCAGAGCGAAGGAGTTCTCCGCTCTGACCGACGGGGAGGCCGACCGGATCGAAGCCATCTATGCGGAGTTGCAGGAGGAGTTCTGAGGCGTTGCACCTCACCCGAACCGCTGGCCGGCCTCAGTGAAGGTGTAGCCGTTGGCGATGATGGTCTCATCGACGACGTCATCCGAAGACAGATAGTCGTATTCGCGCTCGAGCTGGCGGTAGAGCCAGCGGGCGAGATCGCGCAACGCCTCGATAACCACCTCCTCGGCGTCGGCGGTCATGTCCTGCCAGCTCGGGCTGTCACGCTCGACCGAAATCGCCATACAATACTCATGGTAATAATGGCCGCGATGGGTGGCCTCGGCGCGAAGCTGGTAGAAATTGTGCTGCTGGACCGCTTGCAGGGCATCGGCGATGCGGTGCAGCTCGGTATCCTGCGGCGCGTAGTCCCTGATCCGGCCCGGGGCGCCCTTGCGGTAGGCATAGAAGGTTTCGAAGCAGGCGCCATCGCCCTGGCTCCAGAAGCCGCGAAACCAGATGCAGGGGGCTTGCCGTGTGCCGCCGCCCATCAACCGGACGGCGTGGGTCTTGAGGTCGAGGCCGAGGATCTCCGCGATGCGCTGGAAATCCTCATAGACGGCATCATACCAGTCATCGTCGAAGCCCCCTCGCGATACCAGGCGCGGGCTTTGTCCCGTGCCGTTTCGGAAAGTTCCTCAAACCGGTAGACGATGGTTTCGATAATATCAGGCATAGGGATCGCCTCCGTCGAGAACGATGGCAAGCCAGCCGTCCGTGTAGATCCAGTCCACCGTCTCTCCGGTGGCGAGATCAAGGACATGCGCCCCGCCGCCGAACCCGTCCACACGCGGCTTCGAGCAGCTATTGGCGTATTGCATCCCCCAGAGGCCGGTCAGGCCGAACTCCTTCGCGCAGCGTTTGACGAATTGGATGACATGCTCGGGATCGCCGGTGACGTCATCACGCATCCAGAGCTGAGTGCCACCATGTTCTGGCTGGATAGAGAGCAGGAAGCCGTCCGAGGGCGGATCTTCAGCGGCGCTCTCATTCGAGAGCGCGTTGTAGAGATCAAGCGCGCGGGCAGCATTCTCGGGGGTACCCACGTCAAGCAGGCAGGAGAAATGGGTGAAATAGTCGGCCATATCAGGCTCCTGAAATGCGAAAGCCCGGCGCGAGGCCGGGCGAAGGGGATGGGAAGGCGGATGAGGAATCAGGCGGCCTGAAGCCGACCGATCTGCACGACACCCCGCCAGGCCGGGTCGACCAGACGGGCATCGAGAGCGGTGGCATCGCGCCGCAGATCACACGCTGTCTCGTATTCGCCCCGATCCTGGGCTGCCATCGCCTGCCCTCGGAGACGACAGGCCTTCTGCACCACACGCCGCGCCTCCGCCTCGGAGGCGACCGGCGCGCACCAGATCAAGCCGGCCGATGTGATCCGTCCTGCCAAACACAACCGTTGCTGGTGGTCCTGAAGCACCAGCAGGTTCGGGGTGAAACCCGGCATGTCTTCCGCGCGAAGCCCGCCGGGGCGGCCCCGACGCGCGGCACACCCAATGGCCTCGTCAAGCTCTCGGAACCGACCGAGGAGGACGGTGGTCTGGACTGGCCAGGAGCCGAGGTCGGGATCATGAACCAAGGTTTCGCCGACGCAGATCAGGCTGAAGGGGCCGGCGTCTGCGAGCATTGCTGGCAGTGCATTGGCCGGAAAACAGGAAGTAAGTGCGTTCATCTGGACATCTCCGCGACGGGCGCCGGAGGCCTCTCCCCCGGCTTTCAATCCGTCACGGAGCCCCCTCCCTTCTCTGCCTCTCTCTGTCCGGCGGCACCAATGGGGGCGCCCCTCCTTCAGGACGAAGCCGGCAGGAGGCCTGTTTCATCTGGATAGTATGATTGCATTCGCGCTATGGTGTGGCCACATATTGTAAATTTTACTTGGAGCGGATCTTGAGCAGAGTGGGTTTTATTTCTCTGGTGTACTTTGCGTGCTTTGGCATTCCGGCACAGGCCCAGACCATTCCCCGTTACGATGTTGCAAGCTACTGCCAACAAGTCGCGGATGTTAGCGGTGGATCCGCGATGATCCGTAACGGCTGCATGGATATGGAGCAGCAGGCTTACGACGTCCTGAAACCCGTTTGGTCACAACTGTCCGGCACTTCGCGCAATTACTGCGATGAGGTCGCGCGGGTTAGCGGTGGGTCTTATAGTATCCTTCAAGGCTGCATCGAAATGGAAACCGATGCCGCGAGATCGCCTCGTTCCTTTGAATACTGAGAATATTTATGAAACCAGTTTCCACAATCCTGGCCGCCGCATTCGGTGCTCTCCTGTTCACCCCAGCGCAGGCTGACTTCATAGACACCCGTTGGTCGGTTGTCGGTTTCACCGGCGAAGCGTGGTTTATCGACCCGCAAAGTGTCATCGGTCAGTCTCAGACCTTCAATCGCGGATACGCAGAAGGCGTTTTCTATAACTGCGACTATGCTGGTCAGTCTTCCTCCTATACCCCGTATGACAATGACGCCTTTTTCACCAATCCCGAATTTGAATTGTTCTTGCCGCTTCGCGAGGAAATGACGCTAAGCAGCGAAACCCTTTTTGTTCACCGCATCACTTGTGAGGGTGGCGGCAACCCAGCCAAGCGGCATGTGATGTATCCATTCGTCACGAACGAGGCGCGGAAGTCGGCTTGGTACCTGTTCGAAGGCGGGGTGTTCTCGCTCTATAACCCGTGATCTGAAAGGGGCGTCGAAGTGAAAGCTTTTCTGAAAGGATTCGGCATTGTTGTCGCCCTGACAATCGCGGGCATGATCCTTGCAACGGTTGCGCCGAAAATTGGGGTATGGGTCGGGCTGGTTTTCCTCGTAATACCTTTGGTGGCGGTGTTCAAACCTCTACCCCAACTTCACTTGGGGCACCGCGCATTCAGCGCGTCCGTCGCGTTCTTTGTCGGATTTCTGACCACTGCAGCGTCCTATGGCCTCGTGTCGGATACGCAGCGCCTGGCTGATCGGCGGGCAACGGACCCTGCCGCCTATCTGGCAGAACTTGAAGATCGCGACCAAACCAAGTGGCTTTCGGAGTTGGAAGACCTGGCTCCCGAACGCTACGCCATAGAAGCGGCGAAGGCCGCTGAGGCAGAAGCGGCGCGCAAGGCCGAGGTTGAGGCTGCGGACGCCGCCCGAAAAGCTGAGGCTGAAGCCGCAGCCGCGGCGCGGGCGGAGGAAGTTGCGGCAACACGCCAAGCCGAACAGGCAGCTAAGGTTGCCAGCTACATCGAGCAACTGGACCGGGAGATTGCCTCTATCCCCGGCGTGCAGACATCGAAGTATACCGGCGACGTTGCCACCATCAACACCGGCCTGTTGCTCATCGGTGCATGGGCATTGCTGTATGAGGAAGGCAACGCGCTGGATCTGAACGATGAAGCCCGGCAGAAGCGCCAGAAGTTCCGGCAGTTGCTTGTCCGCAAACAGATGGAGCTGCTGCCCATCATGCGAGACGCTTACGGCCCGGCGATGCGCCAGCAACTTTGGGAAGCGGACGGCAGCGCCCGGACTATCGGTGCGGGCTATCGCACAGTGGAATTCGTATCTGCGGCCTTCGCACGCAATGCCAATATCAAGCAGATCCATTTGGAAATTCGGGAAAACCTCATGATGCTGAGGTTCACCCGCGCACAATATAAGTGGATCAAGCAGGCATCTGAGTTCAGCTATTACGATATGGATGTTCCAAAAGACTTTGATATCGTGAAATGGGAACGTGACGGAGGTTATCGGGTCCTTGACTGACGGATGTTCCCAGATTTTTCTTTTCGTGCCTGTTTGGCGCAGATCTGCCCGATGCTGGTGGGGCTCAAGCTGAATTCCCGCGCCAGGCTTGCTTTCGTCTCTCCGGCAAGGTTGCGTTCGTATATTTGCGCGTTCCTGTCGGCGTTGTCGGCGCGATTTTTCTGCACCTTATCAAAATCGTTCCGCTCGCTTTCGGTCCAAACCTTGTATACTTCCTTGTTGCGGTCCCGATTTCGGACCCGGACGACGTATCGTCCGTCCACCATGCCTCGCACCTCATAAGAACCGCCTGCAAATTCAATCCGGTCACCCAGACTCATGCCTCTGCCCTTTCACTGAAAATACGAGGCATCAATAGCAGCAACACGACCGCATTTCCAGCTGTCAGGAAACGGCGCGGGGGACGCATTGGAATGCCCAAGTCCCTCCTCTATCCCCTATCTGCGTGGCAGCAACCCAGGCCGCGAAAGGCCTCGTGACCGTCAACGCCCCCCTCATCGGGGCTGTTGCCCAGAACCTTTGCAACAGCCTGAGAGCGCTCTGAAAATCGTGCCTGGATCATAGGTGGCTCAGCGGTTCTGAGGCTAGCAACTCCAGGCGCCTTGAGAGGCCGCGGCGCCGAGGTCCGGGGGCAATGCGCCGGAGGGGGTGAATGAGGCGCTTGCGCGCCTCATTCAAAAGGATCCAGTTCCAGCTTCACCATGTCTTCGTCGCCGTCGAACTCATCGGCCGGCATGGCGCCGTGGGTTCCGTCCCCGGCTTGGAACACGACGATCACGACCATCAGAGTGGTGGCGAGGCTGGCGGCGAAAGCGGTGGCATCTGCATAGGACATCGGGATTGGCTCCTGTCACTGGAGGCGGGGGACCATCCCCCGCGCTGACCAGGCGCCCGACGTGTCTGACCGGATCTGCACTCACCCTCGGGCGTTCGGACTGGCTCCGAAGCCCCGAGGGCGGCACGCATGCGTAAGCCGACCCTTCATGGGTTGATTGTCAAAGAGACGGATCAGACCAAGGTTAGCGAATGGAAGCGGGGGTGGTGTCTTGCATCCGACAGGTGCCGGATCTCCCCTTGCAGATGCTTCGCCCGGCCAACCCTTACCGCAGCATCAACAGAGGAATTGCGTTACAGGCCGGAGATGGGACCGAACCCATGGCACGTGCCTTGATGGGATGACGGGGACATGGTGAAGTTGGAACTGGAGCCGCCGCGTGACTCTCCGCCCCCTGTACACGGCATGACGGTCATGCGACCTGACCGCTTGATGGGCGGTGGTGCGACAGTGGTTCTGGAGGCCAGGTCACAGCGCTCGAATGATCTGAATACAGAGCGATCCGCCGGGCAAAGCCCCGCAACGCGCACCTGCGGGCACAACAAATATGCCCATGTGCGACTTGTTTCGATCACGCCGATCTTTCCAAAACCGCGAGATTCAATTAGGATTCGACGAAAAGACAGACGACTGGGGCGACGCGGTGTCAAATGCAAAACAGATACTGGCGATGCTCAGAAGCCAGGCGGAAGGCGATGAAGAACAGTTCTTCTCCATCGCGCTTCAGGTTGCGGCTGGTGAAGCCCGCCAGGGACACCGTGCGACCGCAGAGGATATCCGTGCGGCAGTAGATGCCGCACGTTCACAGCGCGGGACGCGGGCGTCTGTCCCGATCGCCTTTTCTCGGCCACGTGGAGACCTCGACAGCCTTCTCGATCTGCGGGACCCGCAGATCCATCTTGCCGATGTGGTGCTGAATGCAGATGTGAAAGGTCATCTCGAAGCGGTTGTGCTTCAGCAACAGCGTCGGGATTGGCTCCGGGAACATGGGAAGACACCGAGCCGCCGCCTCCTCTTTGCCGGACCTCCCGGATCGGGGAAGACGATGACCGCCGAGGCGCTCGCGGGCGAACTCCATCTTCCTCTGTTCGTGATCCGTCTCGAAACCCTGATCACGCGCTTTATGGGGGAAACGGCCGCCAAACTGCGTCTTGTTTTCGACGAAGCGCAGAAGCGCAGAGGTGTTTATCTCTTTGATGAATTCGATGCCGTAGGCAGCAACAGGTTGGCGACGAATGATGTCGCAGAAATGCGGCGGGTACTGAACAGCTTCCTGCAGTTCATGGAAGAGCCTTCTGCGACCGACAGTGTTCTGGTGGCTGCCACGAACCATCCCTCTCTTCTCGACCGCGCGCTACTACGGCGCTTCGATGAAGTTCTGCAGTTCGAGATGCCATCAGCAGATGAAGTGCGCGCCATTATCAAGGCCCATCTGTCGCCGATGAAATATCCCAAGATCAATTGGAAAACCATTGTTGCCGCGGCCACCTGCCTCAGTCAGGCGGAGATTGTCCATGCGGCAGAAGAGGCCGTGAAAGCGGCAATCCTTTCAGAACGAAATCAGATTTCCACCGCCGATCTGACGCGCGAGCTTCGCAAACGCCAGGCTATGAGAACGGTGTTCTCTGAAGAACAGGGGCACATTGGCTGACTACGAGTACCGACATATCGACCTGAGCGGTCTCTCGACTATCCGCAATTACAAGTCCCCAGGCAGTAACGCCCGTCAACGGCCGCTTCAGCGTATCCGTGAGGAACATGGCCAGCGCATTGTCGGCGAACTGGAAGCCGCCTTCGAGGCGTCTGATCTCGGGAGAGAGGATTTGGGGGCACCAGAGGGAACTCCGGCATCCGACGGCGTCTACCTTGAGGTGGAGCTCGCACCCTCTGTGGGACCGACCACGCTGGAGAAGACGCGCGAGGGGACACGCCAGGGCGCCGTCACACTTTCCGAAACAGGCGCCCGTCGCATCGCCCTCTTCGTCCCCGACGAAACCAGAGATGTCTTTGAGGCGGTTTTCAGGGATTACGCCTTTACGGAAGTAGACGAAGGTGCCGAGGCCCCGAAGAAGTCCCGCGTCGAGCCTGTCGAGCATATCCGCGCCGCGCGCTTGCGAACGTTCTGGCGCGACGATCCCCTGGCTCTGCCCGATGATCCGCAGGCGGAAATGTGGTGGGCCTTGTGGTGTTTTGCCGACCGCCTCGAACGTGTCGAGGCAAGCGCTCAGCGGCTCGGCCTGACCGTCGGGGGCGAAGACAACTGGCTGCACTTCCCCGAAGTCGTGGTTCTTCCGGTGCATGGGCGCAGAGCAGCGATCGAGATGCTGCTGTTTTCAACGGGAGGCATTTCCGAAATCCGGCGGGCGAGCGATACGCCGACAGTATTCACGGATGAACTCGAGGAGATGGCGAACGCGTTCGTGGATGATCTGGCCGAAAGGATCACCTGGCCAGGCCGCGACGTGCCCGCGGTGTGCCTCCTTGATACGGGTGTGAACCGCGGCCATCCGCTGATTGAACCTGCCCTGGCTCCCGGTGACATGCACGCTGTGCATGCTGATTGGGGGGTGGATGATGATAGTCCCAGCGGGCATGGATCCGGAATGGCCGGGCTGGCACTCCACGGCGACCTGACAATGCCGTTGGGAGATGCGTCGCGTCCAGTTCTTGCGCATCGCCTCGAGTCCGTCAAAATCCTTCCGCCGGACGGCTTCGAGCAGAATGATCCCGGCTCCTATGGTGCAATTACAACCTCCGCCAGCTCGCTTCCGGAGATATCGGCTGCCGAGCGGCCGAGGGTCTTTTGCATGGCCGTGACGAATGAAAACCGGTCGGGAGCGGAGCCGACGGCCTGGAGCTCTGCTCTCGACCAGATCTCGGCGGGCGTGGACGCAATCGAGGAGGGCCCGGACCATATTCGGCGCCTTTTCGTCCAAGCGATCGGCAACATCGCGGACAGCTCACGCGCCCAGGACATCGCCGATGGCGACGCGTTTCCAGGAGAAGATCCCGCACAGGCATGGAATGTCCTGACGGTCGGCGGCACAACTCTGAAATCAGAAATCGCAGAAGCCGGTTACCGAGACTGGCGCGGATGGTCTCCTCCCGGGGACCGCAGTCCCTACAGCCGGACGAGCGCGCTTTGGCGTGCGGGGCAGTCGCCGATCAAGCCGGAGATCGTCTTTGAAGCTGGAAACCGCGCGCTAAGCAGATCGGGGCTCGAAGCACTGTCCGGGCTCCCTTCCCTCTCGGTGCTGACGACAGCGAAATCGGTCGCTCCGCATCCGGTGACACCGTTCTGGGCAACCAGCGCAGCGACAGCGCAAGCGGCACGGCTTACGACGCGGATCATGGCTGAGCACCCGGAGTATTGGCCTGAAACCATCCGCGCCCTGACCGTGCACAGCGCCCGGTGGACGCCGCATATGCTTGCGGAATTCAACGCGACCGCGTCAAAGTCGGACAGAAAGGCGCTGGCGAGAAAATACGGATACGGGGTACCGGATCTTCGGCGCGCCCTTGCTTCGGCCCGCGATGATCTTGCGTTGGTCGCCGAGCAATATATCCAACCGTTCCGGGTCGAGAATGGCAGCGTGCGCTTCTCGGATGCTCATGTCTACCGCCTGCCCTGGCCCCGACAAGTCCTTGAGGATTTAGGCGACCAGCCTGTGCGCCTCAAGGTGACGCTCTCATATTTTGTCGAGCCGAACCCAAGCTTTGCAAGCGCAATCGATCCTGCCCGATATCAGTCTTTTGGGTTGCGCTTCGACCTCAAGCGGGCACGCGAAACCGACGGGAATTTCCTGCGCCGGGTGAACAAGGATGACCGTGGCGAAAACGACCCTCGCCCGATCAACGAAGACAACGACGGCTGGTTCTTCGGGCCGAAGTCGATCTCTGCCGGCTCCATTCACATGGATATCTGGGAGGGCAGCGCCGTCGAGCTCGTGGAGCGCGATCTCCTCTATGTCTACCCGATCTCGGGCTGGTGGCGCGAAAGGCGAGCCCTGGGGCGAGCGAACAGCAAGGCCCGCTATGCGCTCGTTGTCGGCATCGCGACCCCGGAGGTCGACGTCGATCTGATGACGCCCATCCAGACCGAAGTCGCGGCCTTGCTTCAGACCGGTATCGATATCGAAGTTTGATTCCTGTCCCGACTGAGACGACATACTGCCCGCTTCGGGCAGGAGTCGGTTTTGGCCGGCATTGGGGAAGACCAAATTTTGTCTCCGTTTCCGGCGTCTGACCGCGTGCGATAAGGGGATGCCACCCTTCCTGCTTGAAGACGCGCATGAGGGCTCCGACCCCTCTTTGGAGCTTCAGGTTTGCTCTAAGGCAGCCCCCTGCTTGAGCTGACGGAACTGCCATGCCATTGCTGAAACTCAGCCGAAATCTGACGGCGGGGCGGTACCTGCGTCACGGCCAGAGCATCCAGAGGTAGGCGACATATCCGGTTACAAGAATCGCACCCTCACGCCGACCGATCCTCAGGCCGGTAGCTGCAAACAGCACCAAGAGCAGTGACACCGACACCATCACGGGCGCGTCGAACCCTGCGATTTCGGATGGGACCTGTGACGGGGCGATAAGGGCCGTCGTTCCCCCGATCCCGAGAATGTTGTAAATGTTCGACCCGACCACGTTGCCGAACGCCACATCTCCATGGCGTTTCAAGGCGGCGATGACCGACGTGACCAGCTCCGGCATGGAGGTACCGACCGCCACGATGGTCAATCCAATCACCGTCTCGGAGACCCCGAACCCGCGCGCCAGCTCCACAGCTCCGCTCACAAGGAACGATCCGCCAGCGACCACAAGTATCAAGCCGGCAAGGGCAACAAGAATGGGGACGGCCAGACGCTTCACCGCATGAGGCGGGGCGAGTCCCGGGTCGACCTCTGCCAGCGCCAGGCTCTTGTCGTGCAGGGCTCCTCCATCAGCCGCGCCCCTTTCCTGATGGATCACGAACCAGATGTAACCGATCAGCATGACCACGAGCCCTGCGCCCGCCATCCGCCCCATGGGCACGGCCCAGGCGAGCACCGCAAAGCCTGCTGCGACCGCCAGCATCACGATGGCATCCCTGCGAAGCGCGGACCGCGCAACAACGATCGGACAGATGAGGGCAGACACGCCTGCGATCAGAAGGATGTTCGCGATGTTGGAGCCCACAATATTGCCGTAAGCAATGCCCGGCGATCCGTTCAACCCCGCCTGCACCGATGTCACCAGCTCTGGCATTGAGGTTCCAAAACCCACGAGCGTCAGGCCGATCACCAGTGGCGAGATCCCGATGCGCTCGGCCGCCTGCACGGCCCCGCGCACCAGAAGCTCTCCCCCGGCAACCAGCAAAATCAGACCGCCCAGCAGCGGCACCCAGGTTTCAATCATGATTGCCACTCCGCGGGGCTGACGTCGACACGATCCCGATTATCTGGAAGGTCGCCCCCATCGCCGCAAGGTGCTGCGCAACATATATTTTTCCCGACCGCCGACCTCGGTGTGGCGCAGCAGGGCAGGACAGGCTCAGGGCATCAGACTGCGCGGGGACCAAGCAGGATGACGAAGGCGCCAAGGAGGCACAGACTGCCCCCGGTCAGGTCCCACAGGGTCGGTCGCTGCCCCTCCGTGCTCAACATCCAGAACAGCGACGCGATGATGTAAACCCCACCATAAGCAGCAAAGGAGCGACCGGCGGCCTCGGTATCGATCAAAGCGAGCAGCCCGCCGAAGAGGACCAAGCTCGTCACGCCCGGCACGAGCCACCAGATAGAGGCGCCGCGCCACCACGACCAGAGCGCGAAACAGCCTGCGATCTCGGCCAGGGCGGCCAGCGGGTAGATAAGAAAGGTCGTCATGCGTCATGTCTCCTATGGAAAGCACGTCTCGTTGAGGGCGGATGAAGGCCCTGCCTGCACAACAGTCCAAGTTGCCCTTAAGCGCGGATCGTTCGCAGCTCTGGAAAGAAATGCCGACGATCGGGCCGAGATTGCCAAACCCACCGCGCCGATAAGCCCCGGGAAACTCCTTGCATGTTTTCAACGCGACGCAAGGCTCAATCCCAAAGACCATCAGCGATCTCGCGCGCAATCATGGCCGCGCTCTCATCATCACGTCGTCACCGCTGGTGTCGATATGACCGTAGAACCGGGCATGACCGCCATTCGCGGCCCAATCGGTGTAGCGGCAGTATTCTCGCTTTTCGAGGTGAAAGACACGCATGTCTTCGGCCCAATGTGGTTTCGGCTCCACCACCACGGTGATGCCGTCGCGGGTTTCCTCCCAAGGCAGCGTGCGCTCCGAAGGCGGGTTGGCGCTGTCCTCGCGGAATATTCGGTCGATATCGATCGTTGCAGGCATCAGGGTTCTCCAAGGAAAAAGCCCGGTCACGAGGACCGGGCGCGTTGCGGAAACGGAAGGGATGAGGCGGGCCAGCGAATGTCGCCCCACCTGAGGATCATTCTGCAGCGACCGTTGGCTGCTCCTCGTCCTCCGTGGCGTCTTCATCCTCGCCATCGCCGGCAAGAAATTCAGGCAGATCATCCGCCTCCGTGTTGACCCCGGCATCCAACGCGATATCGGCATCGGGATCGACCATTCGCAGCGGCTCCGGCAGCCAGCCGGTTTCGGCCAGCAGGCGCTCGGCCTCCGTGGCCATATCGCCTTTCTTCAGATGGTCGATGAGTTGCGCCGCCCGCTCGCCAGCGCCCTCGCGCACCGCCTCGATGATCCGCGGCTTGGTCACGCGGCCGAGATAGTTGCCGACGGTCGGGCGCCAGCCCACCGCCACCATGTCGAGGCCCGTCGCCCGCGCCAGCCGGTCGGCTTGGGACAGGCGCACGTCGAGCCCGTGCTGGCTGACGCCCATGCCGCCATAGGGGTTGGGCTTCTCGTGCAAGGCGTTGACGCCGAAGCTGACGCAATGGGCGAGCAACTCCATCCGGGTGTCGTCGTCCTGATCGGCCAGCCAGTCCCAGAGCGCCGCATCGTCGGCCGGGATGTGATCGCCCCAGCGTTCGTGCCGCTCGGCGATGGCGCGCGCCGAGACGCTCTCCCCCAGGTCATCGGCCTGCGCCGGGAAATGAACTTCCCGGACATGGGCTTCGAGGCACCCCCTGGTGGAGTGCGGCAGGAAGCAATCGGTGACCAGCCGATCCAGCAGCGCCGTCATCGCCACATGCGGGTTCATCGCCACGGCATCGCGGAGCGCCAGCGTGCGATGCGCGGTCAGCTCGCTGACGAGGCGATCGGGCAGCGGCCGGATGGTCTCAAGCTCATCGTCCTCCTCGGGTTCGGTCGCCGTACCGCCCAAGGTGATGACAGCGCGCTGCATACCACCGGACTCGCCGCCCTCGGGAGAACACCCATTGGCCCCCTGCCCTTCCTGACCTTCCATCGCCTCGTCGTCGGCACGGACATAGCCGCGCTCGACGGAGAGCTGGCCGTCATGGCGGATGCTGACAAAGACGCCGGCGCGAGCCATCTGGTCGGCGTCATAGCGCATCGGCCGAGCCTCGAAGGCCTCCAGTGCCTCCTCGATCTCGCCGAGACGGACATCCACCTCGTCGGGAAACTCGTCGGCCTGGGTATATTGCGCCTCCAGCGCGTCGAACTCGTCCCGCAGCTTCTCACGCTCGGCACGTTCGTCGTCGGTCAGGTCGATGGTGGTGCCGGTCAGGCGACGCATCCCGCTGGTGTGGCCATAAGGGAAATCGACGGCGACCTCGATCCACTTCCAGCCTTCGGCGGCGATGGTTTCCGCCTCGGCCTTCAGCTTCTCCCCGACCAGCCGGTCGAGCAGCACCGGGTCCTGGAGCCAACCACCATCGTCCTGCTGGAAGAGATCGCGCAGCACATAGCCGCCCGCCGCCTCATAGGCCTCGATGCCGACGAAGAGCGCCCGCTTGTCGGAGGCGCGCACCGTGGTCTCGGTCAGCATGCGACGGATGGTATGGGGCTCCTTCTGCCAGCTATCCTTGATCGCCTCCCAGACCTGTTCCTGCCGAGCATGGTCGTCGGAGATTGTGAAGGCCATAAGCTGTTCCAGCGTCATGCCATCCCCGGCATAGGTCTCGAGCAGCGCCGGCGAGACCGAGACCAGGCGCAGACGCTGCTTCACCACCTTGGCGTCGACGAAAAAGGCGGCGGCGATTTCCTCCTCGCTCATGCCCTTCTCACGAAGGACCTGGAATGCGCGGAACTGGTCGAGCGGATGCAGCGGCGCGCGCTCGATGTTCTCGGCCAGCGACACCTCGTCGATCAGGATGTCGTCTCCGGCCTCCGAGACGATACAGGGCACCGGCGTGGTCTTGTTGAGGCGCTTCTGCTTGACCAGAAATTCCAGCGCACGATAGCGGCGGCCGCCAGCCGGCACCTCGAAGAGGCCGGTTTCCTGCCCCTCGGCGTCGAGCTCGGGCCGGACATGCAGCGATTGGATCAGCCCGCGACGGGCGATGGACTCGGCCAGTTCCTCGACCGAGATGCCGGCCTGCACGCGCCGAACGTTGGACTGGCTGAGCACCAGCTTGTTGAAGGGGATGTCGCGCGAGGACGACAGGGTGATTTTCTGCGTGACAGTGGCCATGTCAGTGTCTCCATGACGGACGCCGGGGAGCCTCTCTCTCCGGCTACAAGCCCGTCACGAAGCGAAGCGCCGCCCTCTTCCTCTGAAGAGAGCGACGCCGAACCCGCAGAACCACAAACCCGATAATCAGGAATGCCGGATCTGCGTATCGGAGAGGATCCCGGTCAACCGAAGCCAGAGCAATAAAGCACACGCTCGGCATCGCGAATGCTGCCGGTTTCGCGGGCGGCCTCGGCCCAGACCGAGATCGGGAAGCCCCCCCTGAACAGCAGATCCCGCTCGATACCCATGCCGAAGGGCAGCCGGATCGAGCGCAGTTCGTTGAGGCTCCAGAAGCCAAGCTCGGGGTAGCCAATGTCGGCCAGGCCAAACATGATGTCGCCGTCCTCGTCGAGCTCGGTCGCAAGCCAGACACCGGCGCCGAAGGGATTGAAGAACTTCACGACCGGAATGTGGTCGGTGTCAGCCTGGCGACCATTGGCCAAAAGCTGCGCGCGTTGTGACGCCGTCAGAAGGATCATGCTGCGGCCCTCTCTTCCGTCGGGGTCTGCCGCTCAACATCGGTGCTGTCGTCGGGCAGATGGGCCAGCAGCCAGTCGGCCGCCTTGCTGGCCTGCGAGGCGGCGCGGACGATCGCGCGGGAATCCTCGCGCATCACCTCCAGCCATGAGCCCACGTAATCTGCGTGGCGCACGGTCGGGACGATCCCGAGCGAGGCGCAACAGAACGCGCTCGAAATCTCGGCGATCAGTTCCTCGAAAGCGTATGTCTTCGTGCCGAAACTACCCGAGAAGTCCCGCCCCAACCGTGAGGCATGTCCTGTCGCGTGCCCCATCTCGTGCAGGGCGGTCCTGTGCCAGTTGATCGGCTCGAAATAGGCATGCGGAGGTGGCACCTGCACATAATCGAGCGCGGGGACATAGAAGGCGCGATTACCACCGATCCGGAAGTCGATACCAGTCGCGGCGATCAGTGCCTCGACCTGCGGCTCGATCAGCCCGGGCGGCGGTGGTGGTGCCTCGACGGCGATGTCGTCGGGCAGACCCTCGCATTGCGCCGCGTTGAACACGGTAAAGCGCTTCAGAAACGGGATGCTGTTTGCGTCTTCCCCGGTCTCCCGGGCGCGGCGCTTCTCGTCTTCAGGCGTGAACCGGTCGGCATAGACGACGGTTGTGCCGCGCTCGCCCTTGCGGACGTTGCCGCCGAGCGACAGCGCCTGGCGGAAGGTCAGCCAGTGCTGGGTTGGATAGCCATGCTGGATCACGGCGCCCCAGAGGATCAGGACATTGATCCCGGAATATTGCCGACCCGTGCTGGCGTTGCGCGGCATGGCGAGCGGCGCCTGCACCGCCGCCGTCCCCCAGGGCTGAACCCAGGGCAGTCGGCCCTCCTCTAGCTCTGCGATGATCTTGTCGGTGATGTCGTCATAAAGGTTGGTGCGCGGGCCGCTCTTGCGGGCCGCGCGATGCTCTCTGGCCATCGGAATGATCTCCGCGACGGGCGCCGGAGGCCTCTCCTCCAGCCCTCAACCCGTCACGGAAAACCCGCCCGCACTTTCACTCTCAGGGGGCGTTGCGGGGTCTCCCCGCTGATGGGGGTGCGTCGGCAACGCCAGTGCCGACCAGGGGGAAGGCTTTCCCCTCCCGGCTATTCACCAGGGGGTTTAAAGACTAGAACTGGATATCTCTGGACGTCGTGGGAGCAGGCTTGAAACGCTCGATCGGCGCCCCCCCAATTGAATTGACGGAACGAAGTTTTGAGAGCGCTACCGCAATGGGAATTCAGCATCTATGCGCTGTCCCTCCCCAAGGGGCATGGGTTCGGAATACGGCCCCCTGTCGGCGCATGGCTCAGCGAAGACGGTCTCTCATGTGGCATTCTCAGGCGTGATCTGAATGATCGCTCCTATGGGATGCTGGTCATGCGTCGGCGAACCGACCAAGTCTGGACTGTGACGGCCGAGCGTGAAGGCTATGCCGCTGAAAAGGAAGCCCTCGCCCAGTTGCCGCCTCTCCTGAAAGACGGAGAGCCTCCGGAACCTGTTCCCTCGGGCGTCATGCAGCGGCCCGCGCTCTATGATCTGGAAGGAAGGACGGCGAGCGACGTGTTCGCGACGTTGACGCTGCCGTCCCATCGCCCCGCGGCATGGACGCTCAACCAGCTCTATCTCGCGCTTCCAAAGCCAGATCGAAACTGGGCAGGAGATTGCCAGACGAACAACTTTCACACGCGGTTGTGGGAAGCGCAGCTGCTGGCCACGTTTCGTGAGCAGGGATTGCTCGTGACCCAACCATATGAGTCCCCGGATTTCCGCATCGAGAACAGGCTTGGCGGTTCGGCATGGGTGGAAGCCGTGACGGCCAATCCGGCAGATCCTTACAACCATGTGAACGCGCCGCCGAGCGCCTTGCCGGCCGACCGGGAGGAGGCGTTTTTCGGCGCCGGAGCTTTGCGCTTTGCCAAAACAATCGGCAACAAGCTTGCTCGCAACTACGATCAGTTGCCGCATGTAAAGGGTCAGCCCTTCGCCCTGGCGATTGCGGACTTTCAGGCACCGGCATCGATGATCTGGAGCCGGGAAGGACTGATTGGATATCTCTATGGCGAGGGCGCAGAAGAGGTTGAAATCGACGGGCGCATGCATGCGCGTCCGACGAAGGCATCCCACCTCAAGGGCAAGGCCAGATTTCCCGCCGGCCTGTTTGCCTATGCGGGCCATGCCGAACTCTCTGCAGTTATCTTTTCGAACGCGTGTTCGATGGCCAAGCTCAACCGCGTTGCGGTATCGGGTCAGGGCGCGCCGCGTGGACTGCGATACATGCGGATTGGCAACTTCTATGACAGGACGCCGGGCGCTCTCAGGGGCATCCCTTTCTGCCTGGATGTGACCAGCGATGAATATCGCAACCTTTGGGCGACAGGGAGTGAACCGTGGTCGGCTGAAATCGAGGTCTTTCACAATCCGTTCGCGCACCACCCCTTGCCATTTGAGCTTCTGCCGGAGGCAACACACTGGTTCGACCAGGACGGTGAGACGGTGTGTCGAAGTTTTTACGAAACCTCGATCCTTTGGTCCCAGACACTGATCCAGAACGACACGGACCCACCGCCAACTCTGGAGCAACTGATGTCGAAGGGTCCAAAGGCGTGAAAGGCATCATGCCGAATGCACCGAAGATGCTCGCATTCGATAACCCGAGGATGTTTGCGCACGACCACCTGGGCATGGGCTCCTGTCCCTTCACGCGCTTCAGATGATCCCCCGACCCAGCGTGCCCATCCGATTTGCGCTCTATGCTATCCGTCTCCCCGACAACCGGCTGCGCGCCCTTCTCCCATCTCTGCGATCGTGTTTCACTCCGGGATCATGAACACGGCGTTTCTCTTGATAGCGATGTATTCCGGGCGACCGATCATTCCTGCGGAGGATGTCGCCAGGGATTTTTTTGGTCTGAGTACCGACAAGTTCATCCGCAAAGTCTCGGCGGGTTCCATTTCCCTGCCCCTCGTCCGCATGGAAGCGTCGCAGAAATGCGCCAAAGGCGTCCATATCGACGATCTGGCCGAGTACCTCGACAAGAGGCGGGCTGCAGCGGTCAAGGAATGCCTGCAACTGCAGGGGCTTCGGTAAGCGTGTTCCATCTGAAAATCGCCGAAGGCCAGCCTGCTACGCACGGCACGAAGCCACCCCCTTCTTCATCTCGCTCAACAGCACGGATTGAATTCTGTCAGAAAACTGCGTATATTTCTGACAGGAGAAAGATCATGCAGCACCTTGCAGAACAGATATTGACCCATGCAGAGGGACTTCCGGAAGGGGCGCCACTTGCCGCAAAGGGCCTGCTGCACCTCGGCAGCCGTGCCGGTGTGGATCAGGCCTTGTCGCGCCTTGCCGAGCGCGGCCAGTTGATCCGTGCCGGGCGCGGGGTTTACCTGCGACCGATCAAAAGCCGGTTTGGCACGCGCGCTCCGTCCGTGGAACAGACGGTGGAGGCCCTCGCGGCGCAACGTGGCGAAGTCATCGTTCCAACTGGCGCCGCCGAAGCGAATGCACTCGGCCTGACCACGCAAGTGCCTGTTCGCTCCGTGTACCTGACCTCGGGTCGCAGCCGCACGCTCTCATTGGGCAAACAACTCGTGGAACTGCGCCACGCCCCCCGATGGCAACTCGCCCTCGGGAAGAGGCCGGCTGGCAGTGCTGTTCGCGCTCTGGCCTGGCTTGGGCCGGAACAGGCAGAGACAGCTCTTAGATTGCTGAAGCAGAAACTGCCCGCAGCGGCGTTTGACGAATTGGTAACCGCCGCGCCGCAGTTCCCGACCTGGCTTGCACGCAGTGTCGGAAGGGCGGCGCATGCCTGAGCCCTTCCTGTCTTTACCGTCTGCAGACCGCAAGGAGGCCCTGGCCGTAGCGGCAGATCGCTCCGGGCGGCCCGCGCACCTGCTCGAAAAGGACGTCTGGGTTGTCTGGGCCCTTCAAACCCTCTTCGGTTCCGAGCTTAGTGAGCACCTCGTTTTCAAGGGCGGAACCTCCCTTTCCAAAGCCTATGGGGTGATCCAGCGCTTCTCTGAAGATGTTGATCTGACATATGACATACGGGCAATCGCACCTGATCTGGTGGGAGAACGCGCCGAAGCCCTGCCAACCACGCGCAGCGAGGAAAAGCGCTGGTCGAAAGCTGTCCGGGATCGATTGCCGAAATGGGTCGTCGAAACGACGCAGCCCTTGATCCAGGACGCCATTGCAGCGCAAGGGCTATCGGCCTCGACACGGGCAGATGGCGACAAGCTTTTCATCGATTACGAGGCCGGCTCTTCTGGCTCCGGTTACGTCGCCCCCAGCGTCATGCTGGAATTCGGCGCGAGGTCGACGGGCGAACCGGCGAGCCTGCGTGACGTCGCCTGGGACGCGAACGGGCTGATCGATGGCGTGACTTTTCCGACCGCGACCCCGCGCGTGATGCATGCCGAACGAACCTTTTGGGAGAAGGCCACGGCGATCCATGTCTTCTGCGTACAGGGACGGCTCCGCGGGGAGCGCTTCGCGCGCCACTGGCATGACCTGGTCCGCCTCGACGATGCAGGCATCGCGGATGTGGCCATTTCCGACCGTGACCTCGCCTCTGCAGTGGCGCGGCACAAGCGTATGTTCTTTCCGGAGAAGACTGCAGACGGAATACCCGTGGACTATGAAGCCGCGGTTCACGGCCGTCTGCAACTGGTCCCAAACGGAGAGGCTCGTACCGCGCTCGCGGCCGATTACGCGCATATGGTCGACGACGGTCTCCTGCTTGAAGACGCCGAGCATTTCGACGACCTCATCGAACGTTGTGCATCCATTGCCGAGCGCGCAAAGCTCGCAGCAAACAATCAGCACATCCGCAACTGAACAGGTGGGCATACAGACTTCACGCCAGATAGCAGAGATCCGATGATCTTGGCAATGTCACGTCTTGACGCAATGCCAAGGGTCGTTTTGACTTCAAATCTGTATTTCATCCTGCATCCGAGGCGCGCGTGCGACGAACGTCAAAGACCGAATTTCTCAGAGGGTTAGGCGAATATAATCCCGGCGCACATGGGCCTTCGGGAACATCCTCAGAGCGGCAAAGACTAAAAGAAAAAATCGCCGCATATGATGCTCAACGCGGCGGCGTTTGGAACTACGAAGATCTCTATCATATCCTGACTATGATCCTGAAAGGATACCCCGTAGATAAGGCGCGCGACACGATTGCGGCCTTGGATGGGCCTGGGGAAGCCGCTGCAAAACTAGGAATATTTGACGGAATCTGCGGATATATTCCAATTGGTAAGGCAAATTTCATCGAACGTGAGCGACGGACCATCGCCTTCGGCAAACATGAAGTCGACATTTCACCTGACTTTAGCTTCAAGGCAAATCAGGAAATTTTCGAAGTCTTCATTTATCCCTATAAGTCACCTCCACTCAAGCAGCAACAGAGGCATGCGATCGTTAACGCCATTGCCGCGACCGAGAGGAAAGTCCCGCATTTCTTAATTTTGGCAGAGTACCCAGAACTGTCCGGGATACGAAAATTCAGAGCAGAAACCTTTGATTTTCGTTACAGAGTTACTGAAGAGGGCTTCATAAAACACATGGAAACCTTCTATGATCTCCTCGACGAACGATCCAAAACAGGAGATTTATTCGGAGGATAGTGCATGGGCGACGATCGTGTCTGCCGCACTTGCGATCCCCCACCGCATGACCCGCCGCCTCAGAACTTTAGCTGAAAAGTTGTTGACGCACCCCAGTCACTTCATGAAGCAACAGGCCACTATCGCATAATTTCGATGGAGGATGGCATGGTGGCCCGCAGGAAGAAACGTGCCACAGAAACTTCACTATCGAGCAACCTCTCGCGCCCAGAGTCCAATGAAATTTCCCTTACTGTTCAATACGCAAGCGCCAGGCTCACGTGATCTATGTCAGGGGTTCGATCTTGATTAAAATTCTTCACACTGCTGACGTCCATTTGGACTCTCCCCTCAGGTCACTGGCCTTGCGCAACTCGGACCTTCGCGACGCGGTTGCAGCAGCCTCCCGGTCCGCTTTCCGCGGACTGGTCGATTTCGCCATATCCGAACAGCTCTCCGCAGTCCTGATTTCCGGCGATCTGTTCGATGGAAAAGAGCGCAGCGCAAGAACGGGCGCCTTCCTGATGGCCGAGCTTGATCGCCTTGGCGATGCGGGGATCAAAGTTTTCTACATCAAAGGCAATCATGATGCCGAGAACCCGATCACCGGAGCGCTTGATCTGCCTGCCCAAGTTCACGCTTTCGATGCACGCGGCGGCATGGTGCCGCTGACAGACGACATCGTGATCCACGGTGTCAGCTTCGCGGACCGTCACGCGCCCGACAGCCTTCTGCCGCGGTTCAAACCGCCGGTTCCGGGCGTGGTGAATATTGCCATGCTGCACAGCTCGCTTGGCGGTGCGGCGGGTCATGATATCTATGCCCCCTGCAGCCTCGCCGATCTGGCCGGCATGGGGTTCGATTATTGGGCGCTCGGCCATATCCACAAACGGCAGGTCCATTCGGCCGCACCCTGGATTGTCATGCCCGGCACCCCGCAGGGGCGAGATATAGGCGAGTCCGGCCCAAAATCCGCGACGCTGCTGACCATCGATCAGGGCCAGATCGATATTAGCGAAGTACCCAGTTCGGTCGTGGAATTCGCCCAAAGCGAACTGGATGTGACAGAGACGGAAAGCGACGAGGCTCTGCGCGGGCTGCTGAAGTCCCACCTGAGTGCGATGCGCAACCAGATCGCGGCGCCGATCGGCGTTATCCGACTGATCTTGACCGGAACGCCGAAGCGCCATTGGCAAATCCTACGGGATCGCGATGTCTGGATCGAACAGGTGAACGAGCTTGCCCAGGCCACCGGGGATCTCTGGATCGACAAACTCCTGTTCGACCTGCCGCCGCCGGACGCAACCGAAGGCGCAAGCGGCGCCGCCGACGAACTGGCGACGATCATGGCAACGATCCGCGGCGAGCCCGGCTTTGCCGCCCTCGCCCGCGACGAGGTCGAGACCGTCCTGCAGGAACTGCCCGTTACCCTGCGCGACCGCTTGCTGCCGGATGAGGCCGCGCGCGATGCGATGGTGGATAAATTGACCAAGGCCGGCGCCGACGTCGTCCTGGCCCAGATGAAGGGGGCCGGACACTGATGCGGCTCCAGCGCCTCTCCCTTGATCGTTTCGGCCATTTCACCGACCGGCACTTCGACTTTGGCTCGGCCTCCGATGGCCATGATTTCCACATCATCTATGGCCCGAACGAAGCCGGAAAAACCACCACGATGGAAGCCGTCCTACGGTTATTCTACGGCTTCCCGCTGCGCGAGGGCTATGCGTTCAAGCATCCGCGCAATAACCTCCAAGTCTCGGCCAGGCTGGACATCGACGGTGTCTTGCGTGATTTCACGCGACTACCGACGCGCAGCGGATCGCTGGTCGACGCGACCGGCACCCCGCTGCCCGAGGCTGCCCTCTCCGCCCATCTCGCGGGATTGTCCGAAGAGGATTACCGCCGCCTGCTCTGCCTTGACGACGAGACAATCGAACGCGGCGGCGAAGAGATCGCAAATGCCGAAGGGGATATCGGGCGCCTGCTCTTTTCCGCTGCAGCGGGCGTGGCCGACCTGAGCACCGTTCTGGATCAAGTCCGCGAGCGGGCCGACGCGCTATGGAAGAAACGCGGACGCACCACCCACATGGCCGAATTGAAACGCGCCTTGGCCGACGTTGAAAAAGAGATCAAAGACCGCGACGTGACCGCCAGCGCCTGGAAGGCCCTCAAGAAAGATTTGCGCAAGGCACAAGAGGCCGAGCGGGAGGCGCGCAAGACGCGGGATGCGCTGAATCTGACGAAGGCGCGCATGGAGGCGCAGCGGCGTGCCCTGCCCCTGATGGGCGAGATCCGGGACCTGGAACAGGCGATTGCCTCTTTCGCGAGTTATCCCGATCATCTGGATTTCGATCCGGAACGGCTGATCGAGCTAAACAGAGACCGTGGGCTGGCCACACAGAATATCGCACGCCTGACCGAGGAGATCGCGAACCTCAGGGAAAATCGCGACGCCGTCGCCTTGGATCCGAAGCGTCTTGAGCTTTCGACCGCGCTGGCAGCGCTGGAGGATCTCGCCGCGCGGGATCGAACCGCACAGCTCGACCTTGACAGGCGCGAGGACGAACGGCGGGCCGCGGAGGCATCGATGAAGCAGGCTGCATGGGATCTTGGGGTCACCTCGCCAGACGTCGATCTGCAAGGGCTGGTCCTGTCGGGCGCCGATATTGCGTCTCTGGAGAGCGCCAGGGAAGCTTTGCGCGAGGCGATTTCCCAAGAAAAGATCGAGGCGCGCGAAACCGCCGAATTGAAAGAGCGGGTGATCGCCGCGACCGAAGCCATGCAGGATGGCGCGCCCGCGGATGAGGAACGCCCACAGGTAGCAGATATTCTGCTGCGCTTCGATGCGGAGACCCTCGCCCCTGCCTACGCCGCAGCGCAACAGGCGATCGCGGATATGAAGATCAAGGCGCGGCGCTCCCTGGCTGCGCTCTCATTCGCAGGCGTCACTTTCGATCACCTACCCGCCTGCCCGACCTCCCGTCACCAGGCAACCAACTGGGCCGAGCGCCATCAGGACTTGCTTCACGACCTGCGCACGACAACGGCAAAGCGCGACGAGCATCTGGAGGATGCGGAGGCCCGCGGGGCTCAGGCCAAATCACTGGCCCGGGACGCGAAGCTCATCTCGGATGCCGATGCCGAGGATCTGCGCGCGCGGCGCGATGCACGCTGGGCGGAGCATCTTGCCGCCTTGGACAGACAGACCGCCGCCGACTTCCACGAGGCAATGCAAGGGCATGATATCGCTGCCGAAGCGCGATTGGCGCAGTCCCGCGAACTGGCACAGCTCCGCGAAATCGGCCAGGCCGAAGCCCAGGCCCGCGCCCGTGCGGCTCAGACCGACAAACGCCTGGAAACCCTTCGTGAAGAACGCACCAATATCGAGGCCTCGGTCAGCGCGGCGGCGGCTCAGGTTGGCCTTCCAGACAGCATCACGGCTGCGGAATGGTTGGACTGGCGGCGAAGTCACGAGGCGGCCAGCGAAGATGCCCAGGCCCTGCGCGATACCGAAGAGACCAATCAATCCACCCTCCAACGCGCCGACGCCCTACTGGCCGAGCTGGCCCGGACCCTGCCCTTTCCCCCGACAGATCTGACCGGCGCCCTGGCGGCGGCCCGGCGTCAGGCCGAGGACGACCGCAAGCAAACCGACGCCCATACAACGGCCGAGGCAACCCTGCGACAGGCGCAGCGGGATCTTGCCCGGCGCGAAGAGCGTTACGCAAAAGCGTTTAAGGCAAGGGAGGATACGAAGAAGACCTGGCGCGCACTGGTCCACGACCTCCTCGGAGTGGCATTGCCCCCCGAACGGCTGGAGGCATCGCTGGAGCCCCTGCGCGCTTTGCGCGAACACGAAAACACACGGGCCGCGGCCGGGCGCCGGATCACAACCATGCAGGCGGACCAAAAGCAGTTCACCCAGGAGATCGACAGCCTGGCACGCGCCCATGGGCAGGAGCCTCACGCAACGGCGGCAAAGACATTCGCCGCCCTCAAAACCCTGGCGGAAAAAGCGCGCTCGGCCACTGAGACGGGCCGAAAACTCGACACCGCGATCGAGACGGCCGAGGCCGATCTCGTCGAACACAAGGATCGACAAAACGCCATCGACCAAGAGGTCGCGACCATCGCCATGCTTTTCCCCGATACGACCACCCCGGGCGATATCGGCGCCCTGCGCGAGGCCGCAATTCGCACGCAGAAAGCAATCGACAACCGCGCCGCGCTGGCGAAAATCACCCGCCAGGTCCTGGCCGAACTGGGCACGACCGACATCGAGACAGCCCGCGCCCAGCTTGCAGAGACCTCAGTTGCCGCATTGGAGGGCGAACTCGACAGCAACCGATCCGATCTTGCCCATGCCGAGGAAGAGCTGACCCTCGCCATTCAAAACCGCACAGCCGCCGAATATGCCCTAGCCGAGGTGAAGGGAGACGACACGGTTGCGGAATTGGTCGAGCAGAAAGCGACGCTGGAACTGCAGCTCGAAGAGGCTGCCTTGGAGCATCTCGAACTTTCCCTGGGCCATCACCTCGCCTCCGACGCCATCCGGCGCTATCGCGACAGCCATCGCAGCGGCATGTTGACGGCCACGGAAGACTGCTTCGCCAGTCTCACGCAAGGCGCCTATCCGACGCTGAGTACCCAGATCGACAAGGAGTCCGAGATTTTGCTCGCCGTCGATGGCAATGGGGTCAGCAAGCGTGCGGCCGAAATGTCCAAGGGCACGCGCTTTCAGCTATACTTAGCTCTGCGGGCAGCGGCCCACGAACAACTTGTCGCGCAGGGCACGAGGCTTCCGTTCTTTTGCGACGACATCTTCGAAACCTTCGACGAGGCGCGCACCAGCGCCGCCTGCCGCGTCATGGAAGCCATCGGCGCGCGCGGCCAAGCGATCTACCTGACCCACCACCGCCACGTGGTCGAGATCGCAAAGAGCGTTTGCGTAACGCCTCCGGTCATTCATGAACTTTAAGACATCGCGCCGAGGAGAGTTGATTTGAGTACTTGGAATGCTCGCCGAGAGGCCTGGAACCCGCAGAAGGAAGACGCCCGGAATATCGGGGATGTCGACTATGGCCGGGTGATCCATTCGGCATCATTCAGAAGATTGCAGGGCAAGACCCAGATCCTGAATCTCGGCGACAGTGACTTCTATCGCACGCGCTTGACGCATTCCTTGGAAGTTGCTCAGATCGCGGGAGGGCTCGCAGTCCAGCTCGCGCGCAGTTTCCCCGATCACTCGGCAACGGCAAGTCTCCCGGACCGCAGCCAAATCCATGCGATCGCCTGCTCCCACGACCTGGGCCACCCACCATTCGGCCATGGCGGTGAAGTCGCACTGAACTACTGCATGCGCGATGCGGAAGGGTTCGAGGGCAACGGCCAGACCCTGCGTCTCCTGGCACGGCTCGAAAACTTCTCTGCCGCTGCGGGGGCCAACCTGTCACGTCGTTCCATGCTTGGCGTCTTGAAATACCCTGTTGCACTCTCAAGGTTGCGCAACCCCGAATTGCGCCCGCGGTTGCAGGCGGGCCCTTCGGTTCTGCAAACCATCGACTTGAAAGCCTCGACTCCGCCAAAGGGATATCTCGACAGCGAAACCGACGTCGTCGACTGGATTCTCGAGCCGCTCGGCAATGCCGATCGGGATGCCTTCACGTTGATCGAAAAGCGCGAAGGCAAGCATGCCCGCACTCTCCACAAGTCTCTCGATTGCAGCATCATGGATCTCGCGGACGATATCGCCTACGGGGTCCATGATTTGGAGGATGCCATTGCACTTCGGCTCGTCACAGAGCGCCAGTTCCGCGACCTCGTTCCCGAGGAATCCTGCAAGATCTTTGTCGAAGAAAGGCGGCTGAAGGGCCCCACCGAGAGCAACGCCCCATACGAGGCCATGGTCGACGGGCTGTTTGGCGACAGCAACACGCGCAAGCGCTGGATCAGCCGGTGGGTCAATCATCTGATTACACCCGTCCGTTTCATCGAATGTCCCGAATTCCAAGACCCCTTGCTCCGCTGGCGCGTCGAGATTCCAGAAGGTCAGGCCCGCTTCCTCAAGGCCCTAAAAGAGCTCGTAATGCAGGTGGTTATTCGCAGTCCGGGCGTGCAACATCTCGAATTCAAGGGGCAATCCATGGTTGTCTCGGTCTTTGAAGCCATGCAATCAGATCCAGAACGTTTGCTCCCGCGCGATGCGCAAGCGAAATTCGACGCAGCAGATGGCGACCTCCGGCACATCAGCGATTTCGTGGCCGGTATGACAGACACCTATCTGCTCAAGACCTATGAAAGGCTGTTCGAGCCGAGGATGGGCTCAGTGTTCGACAAGCTTTAGTGAGCACTGTCCCTAGGGCGATGCTCAACCGCTCTAGCGGCCGCGTCGAAGTTCAAGCGCGATGGCCTGCTTAAAAGCGCGAGGCCCGCGGGGAGCTACACAAGTTGCGGGGACATCATCTGGGTATCTCCCGCGACAGGCGCCGGGAACCACTCTCCCAGGCCTCAACCCGTCGCCGTGAAACCGGTCAAACTGGTACCCTTTCTGGCAAACGATGCTTAGTTGTTGGACTCCCACGCCTGTAATTCATCGGTGTTGACCTGCGCTCGAAAATGGCAGATGTTGATCTCGGCCTTTCTCGCAGGCCGGTGTGCCCGCCATGCGAAGCTTTGCAGCGACCTTGACTTCGAACAGCAGACTTCATGCCATCGGCGGGTCTGATTAGCAGCGGGCACCTAGTCGGATCCAGCTTGGACATGGATCATGACAGAGAACGACAAGCTTAAAACATTGAAGCTCTTGGCAAAGCGTTGCGCCAGAGCGATGGGGCAACCGCAACATGTGGCACTCGACTTTGTTGCCAATCGTTTGGGCTTTCCTCATTGGAACGCATTGACAGGAAGCGCCAATAGAGAGTGGACCCCATCCGAAGCACAAGTCGCCTCAATCAAGGCGTTTGTGGAACGCATTACTTCCTACGAAGGCGCGGCCTTTGACCATGTATTCGGAGGGCCCAATGCAATTACTCGGGGAGATGTAAGGGGGCATCCATACGAGTTGAAGACAATGCTCGGCGACGTTTATATGGAAGGTGAGGGCTGGCGAATAGTGCTGCCAGAAAACCCCTCGGCGGCCCCTAATGTCGAGATAGACATCAGCCACGCCCAGACCAGCCCGATAAATGATCGAGTGCTGCTTGCAGAGGCGATCGGAATGGTAGTGTCCCGGGAGATGGTGTAGGAACTGGCGTCCACCTGCTTCTTCATAGCTGGTGCTGCTCGTTCACTGCGCGGCGATCATCGTCGCCGCGCCGGTATCGTTGCACACGGCCGTCAG
>NZ_JASNJD010000026.1 GCF_030164425.1 Pseudodonghicola flavimaris
GGTAGCCCCTCTCCGTGATCTGCGCGACGGCGTCTCTCTTGAAATCGTCGCTGAACTTGGTGCTGCTCATCATGGCCTCCTTGCCTCAAAATTAGCAATGAAGGCGTCCACGATACACGGGGCTATTCAAACCAAGGGCGGCATGAACAGCAAGTTGCACGCCATCTGCGACAGCCAGGGCCGTCCGCTGAGCCTGTTCGTGACCGCGGGACAGGTCAGTGACGACATCGGCGCATGGGCCTTGTTAAGCAGCCTGCCGAATGTCGAATGGCTGCTAGGGGATCGCGGCTATGACGCCGATTGGTTCCGAGAAGCATTGAACGACAAAGGGATACACGCCTGCATCCCGGGCCGGAAACAGCGCAAGAAGACCGTGAAATACGACAAGCGCCGCTACAAAAGGCGCAACAGGACCGAGAACATGTTCGGCAGGCTCAAGGGGAGTGTCCTGAAGACTGTGTATCTGGCCTGGCCCATGCGGTTTCAGATACTCAAGCATCGAAGCGCTCGCTGAACAATATGGCGAACTGATTGCGGGCCGCAAACCATGTCTCTGACATTGCGACCATCCTTCTCAAATTTGCGGATGGCGAGATAGATCAGCTTGGTCGCGGCCTCGTCGGTCGGGAAGGAGCCACGCGTCTTGATCGTTTTCCGGATCACGCGGTTCAGGCTTTCTATGGCATTCGTGGTGTAGATGATTTTCCGGATCGCGGGATCGAAAGCAAAGAACGGGATCACTTCCTGCCACGCCCGGCGCCAGGCCGGGGCGATCGAGGCGAATTTCCCGGCCCACTTTTCCTCGAAGGCATCGAGTTCGGCCTCGGCCATATCGGCGCTCGGAGCGCTGTAAATCCGGCGCAGATCGGCGGCCACGACCTTGCGGTCCTTCCAAGAGCAGAAGTTCAGAGAATGGCGCACCAGATGCACGATACGGGTCTGGACCATGGTGTCCGGGAAGGCGGCGGATCGCCTCGGGGAAGCCCTTGAGACCGTCGACAAGGGCAATCAGGATGTGAACCGCGCCAGGTCTGTCAGAGGCCGGTTTGGGATAGTTACGCGGCCATGTCCTCAGGTTCCAGAGCTGCGTAGAAATTCGCCTCGGCTTCCGCGGGCGGAATGCTTCCGATCGGCTCGAGCAGGCGGCGGTTGTTGAACCAGTCCACCCAGTCCAGCGTCGCGTATTCTACAGCCTCGAAGTTGCGCCACGGACCACGACGGTGGATGACCTCGGCCTTGTAGAGACCGTTGATCGTCTCCGCCAAGGCGTTGTCGTTGCTGTCGCCGACGCTGCCGACGGAGGGTTCGATGCTCGCTTCCGCCAGCCGCTCCGTGTACTTGATGGACAGGTACCGGGAGCCGCAGTCGCTGTGATGGACCAGCCCCATTCCCTTTGCCGGCCAACGGTCATGGACAGCCTGTTCCAGGGCATCGAGGACGAACCCGGCAAGCGCGGTCGTGCTCACACGCCATCCGACGATCTTCCGAGCATAGGCATCGATCACGAAAGCCACGTAGGCGAACCCCTTCCAGGTCGCCACATAGGTGAAGTCGCTCACCCAGAGCATGTTCCGAGCAGACGCCCGGAACTGCCGGTTCACCCCGTCCAAGGGGCACGGCGCTTTCTTGTCGGGGATCGTCGTCCGGCATGGCTTGCCGCGGATAACTCTCTGAATGCCCATCTCTTTCATCAGGCGCGCCACGGTGCAGCGCGCGACAAAGATACCTTCCCTGCGGAGCTGCCGCCAGATTTTCCGGACGCCGTAGACACGCCAGTTCTCCTCGAAGACCCGCCGGATCTCGGAACGGAGGGCATGGTCGCGAGGGGCGCGACCTGACCGCCGGGACGGATCGGAGCACTTGGCCAGATGATTGAAATAAGTGGATGGGCGATCGGCAGGACCCTGCAGATCGGCTCGCCCCTGTGCGTGCCGCGATGGGCATCGATGAAGGCGATCATCGTTTCAGTGGGCGGTCGAGCTCCGCCATCGCAAAATAAGCGGATGCCTTGCGCAGGATCTCGTTGGCCAGGCGCAGCTCGCGGTTCTCGCGCTCCAGCGCTTTCAGCCGGTCGGCGACGTCGGCGGGAATGCCTGTCCGCTTGCCGCTGTCGACTTCCGCCTTCTTGACCCACTGGTTCAGCGTGTGTGCCGAGCAGCCGATCTTGGCGGAGATCGACATGACGGCTTGCCAGCGGGAGCCATGCTGGCTCTCGTTCTCCAGCACCAGCCTCACGGCGCGGTTCCGGACCTCAAGGGAAAACTTGTTCGTGGTCTTGCTCATCCTGGCTTCACTGTACTTGCGAGTTAAAGCCTCCGACAGACCCGGCGCGGTTCAAGGCGCAGTTCAGTTACCGGACACAAGACCCTCGCGATGGTCCAGAAGTACCGGGCGCAGGCGAACCGAAAAGCAGGCTCGAAAAGGGCTCAGACCGCTCGGGAAGGGAACGAAAACGAAACGTGAAAGTGCCAAATGAAGTGCCAAAACACCGCGCGGAACGCGAAGCCAAGCGAGGGAATTCGAAACTTTATCATTTGAAATCAACGTGGTGCGGGTGAAGGGACTTGAACCCCCACGCCTTGCGGCGCCAGAACCTAAATCTGGTGCGTCTACCAATTCCGCCACACCCGCACTCGGCGGCCCGGGCCGCGCGTGCTGCGCCTCTTAGCAAAGCTTGTCAGGCGATGCGAGGAAAAAACCACATCCCTGCGGCGCGGTGAAGAGGTCGGGAAGCGGCGCCGCGGCGGGTCGGTTTCGCCCCTCCAGCGCGCGCCACTCAGCCGCCAGCGCCCGCCTCCGCCAGCGCCCGGAACACCGCGGGCAGCGCCTCGGGCAGATCCTCGGCGATCAGGCCGGGACCGAAGCACCGCGCCGCCTCCGCATGCAGCCAGGCACCGGCCCGGGCCGCCCCGAAGGGGGGGAGACCACGGGCCAGAAGCCCGGTCACGATGCCAGCCAGCACATCGCCGGCGCCGGCCGTCGCCAGCCAGGGCACCCGCCGGGAATAGAGCGCGCCATGGATACCGGCCCGCCCCTCCGGTGCGGCGATCACCGTGTCGGGCCCCTTCAGCAGCACCACGCAGCCGGCCCGCCGGGCCGCGGCGCGCGCCGCGTCCAGCCGCGAAAACGCCGGCCCGCGTTGCGCCGGCTCGCGCAACCGCTGGGCGAGATCGGGAAAGATACGGGCGAATTCGCCGTCATGCGGGGTCAGCACGCAGGCGCTGTGCAGCTGCTCGAACAGCTCCTCCGGTGCGGTTCGGAACAGCGTCAGCGCATCGGCATCGAGCACCGTCGCCCGCCCCGCCGCCAGCGCCGCCTCCACCAGCGCGCGGGCACGCGGCTTCACCCCCAGCCCCGGCCCGAGGCAGAGCGCATTCAGCCGCCGGTCCTCAAGCACCCGGGTCAGGGCGGCGCCATCCGGGATTTCGGTCATCATCAGCGCGGTGATCTGCGCCGCAACCTCCTCCATCGCGGCCGGCGGCACCCCCAGCGTCACCAGCCCGGCCCCCGTGCGCAGCGCCGCCCGTGCGGCAAGGCGCGCTGCCCCCGTCCGCCCCGCCCCACCGCTCATCACCAGGGCATGACCATGGGCAAATTTGTGCTGCCCCTTGGCCCAGCCCTGCCGGCGCCCCTTGTCGCAGGCAGCGAGTTCAACTCGCCCCGCCGCGCCAGTGCCGACCAGATCGACCCGGTCGGCGCCGCCCCCCGGTGCCGTCGGCAGCCCGATCGGCGCGATCACCAGCTGGCCGGCATAATCCGGCCCGGCGTCCAGATAATGGCCGAGCTTGGCGACGTGAAAGCTGACGGTCAGATCGGCGGCAATCGCCCTGCCCAACACCCGGCCGCTGTCCGAACAGATGCCGCTGGGGATATCCACCGCGACGATGCGGGGCGGCTCCGGCATGTCGGTGAGCGGTTGCAGAAGCTCCGCCAGCGCCCCGGCGACCGGTCGCGACAGCCCGGTGCCGAAGAGCGCGTCGATCACCACCGGTCGGCCCTGCCCCTCCGCCGCGGCCAGCGCCGCCGCGGAAAACCCGGTGAGCGGCTCCAGCGGACCCTCGGCCTGCCAGCGGGTGCAGTTCAACCGGGCGTCGGGCGGCAACCGCTCCGCATCGCCGAAGAGATAGACGGTGACCTGCCAGCCGCGCGCCTTCAGCAGCCGCGCGATCACGAAACCGTCGCCGCCGTTGTTGCCCGGCCCCGCCAGCACCACCGCGCGCGGCGTACCGCCTGCCAGATCCGGCCAGCGGTGCAGCATCGCATCGACCACGCCACCGCCCGCGCGCTCCATCAGGACCTCTCCGCTCACCCTGCCCGAAGCGATCTCTGCCGCCTCCACCGCCCGCATCTGCGCCGCGCTCAGCAATTCCGTCATGATGAACCTTTCAGCGATTCAATATCGCCCATTATTTAGCCGTTCAGCCTAAACTTTAATCTCGCCCCGGTTTTCGCTCTGTCCGGGCTTGACCCCGGCGGCGTATCGGATTGTGGCTGTCAGTTAGAAGTGATCTGACCCGGCGAGACAAGGTTGCGAGGAGTTCGTCGATGAAAAAGATCGAAGCGATCATCAAGCCGTTCAAACTGGACGAGGTGAAGGAGGCTCTCCAGGACGTCGGCGTCCAAGGCCTGAGTGTGATCGAAGTCAAAGGCTTCGGCCGCCAGAAGGGCCATACCGAGCTCTATCGCGGCGCGGAATATGTGGTGGACTTCCTGCCCAAAGTGAAGATCGAGGTCGTCCTGGACGACGATCAGGTCGACGCCGCCGTCGATGCCATCATCGCAGCCGCCAAGACGGACAAGATCGGCGACGGCAAGATCTTTGTCAGCACCGTCGAGCAAGCGATCCGCATCCGGACCGGTGAATCCGGCTCGGACGCGCTGTAACCCACATCTCAGAACGACCCTACAGAAAAGGACATTGCAGAATGAGCAAGGATGCAGTTCTCCAGCTGATGAAGGAGGAGGATGTCGCGTACGTCGATATCCGTTTCACGGACCCGCGCGGCAAGTTGCAGCACGTCACCGTGATGGCGGATCAGGTCGACGAGGACTTCCTTGACGAGGGCTTCATGTTCGATGGCTCTTCGATCGCCGGCTGGAAATCGATCGAAGCTTCCGACATGAAGCTGATGCCCGACACCGACAGCGCCTATATCGATCCGTTCTACGCGGAAAAGACGCTCTGCATCCATTGCTCGGTGGTCGAGCCCGACACCGGCGAAGCCTATGAGCGCGACCCGCGCGGCACCGCGCAGAAGGCCGAAGCCTACCTGAAAGCCTCCGGCATCGGTGACGCGGCCTACATGGGCCCGGAAGCCGAGTTCTTCCTGTTCGACGACGTCAAATACTCGAACACCATGAACAAGGTGTCCTACGAAGTCGACGCCACCGACGCGGCCTGGAACACCGACACCGATTACGAAGTCGGCAACATGGGTCACCGTCCCGGCGTCAAGGGCGGCTACTTCCCGGTCAACCCGGTGGACGAAGCCCAGGACCTGCGGTCTGAAATGCTCTCGACCATGAAGCGTCTGGGCATGAAGGTCGACAAGCACCACCACGAGGTGGCTTCCTGTCAGCATGAGCTGGGTCTGATCTTCGACACCCTGACCAAACAGGCCGACGAGCTGCAGAAATACAAATACGTGATCCACAACGTGGCCCACGCCTATGGCAAATCGGCGACCTTCATGCCGAAGCCGATCTATGGCGACAACGGCACCGGCATGCACGTCAACATGTCGATCTGGAAAGACGGCAAGCCGCTGTTCGCCGGCGACAAATATGCCGATCTGTCGGATGAGGCCCTGTGGTTCATCGGCGGCATCCTGAAGCACGCCAAGACCCTGAACGCCTTCACCAACCCGTCGACCAACTCCTACAAGCGTCTGATCCCCGGGTTCGAAGCTCCGGTTCTGCGCGCCTATTCGGCCCGCAACCGCTCTGGCTGCGTCCGTATTCCGTGGACCGAAAGCCCGAAGGCGAAACGCGTGGAAGCCCGCTTCCCCGATCCCTCGTCGAACCCCTACCTGGCTTTCGCAGCCCTGCTGATGGCCGGCCTCGACGGCATCAAGAACAAGATCGATCCGGGCGAAGCCATGGACAAGAACCTGTACGATCTGCCCGCCGAAGAACTGGCCGGCATCCCGACCGTCTGCGGTTCGCTGCGTGAGGCACTGGAATGCCTGGCCGCAGACCATGACTTCCTGCTGCAGGGCGACGTTTTCACCAAAGACCAGATCGAGGGCTATATCGCGCTCAAGATGGAAGAGGTGGAAACCTACGAGCACACCCCGCACCCGGTCGAATACGGCATGTACTACAGCTGCTGATCCGTCCCCGCGACGGAGACCGCAGGAAGGGCGCCCCACGGGGCGCCCTTTTTCGTGGCGCCGATTGCTTCAGAAGGTTCGGGCGGCTCCGGGATCGCGGAAGGCACCGCCCTGCCCGGCCCTCGGAACAACCTGTGCCGTGGCGCGCCCGGCGAAACCGGAGCGCCAAAGGGGCCAGCCCCCGCACCCCCGGGACATTTGTCGCCAGAAAAAGACCGAAGCCGGATCACACGCTGCTGAGCAGCAGGCTGGTTTCGCTGTTCGAGATGCCGTCGATCATCCGCACCTCGCGCAGCACCCGGTCGAAATCCGACAGGCTGGCGGCGCGGATGTTGGCGACCAGATCCCAGTTGCCATTGGTGGTGTGCAGCCGCCGTATCTCCGGCAGGCCGCGCAGCTGGCGGATCACCTGGGTGGTAGATTTGCCAACCACCTCGATCATCATCACCGCGTTGATGCTGCGGTCGTCGTAATCCTCGCGCACACGGACGGTGAACCCCAGAAGCGTTCCCGTCTGGATCAGCCGATCAAGCCGGCTTTGTACGGTGCCGCGCGCCACCCCCAGCGCATCGGCGAGTTTCGACAGCGAGGCGCGGCCGTCGTGGCGCAGGTGCGCGATGATCCGGCGGTCAAGTTCATCGGGGATATATTTGGCGTCTTGCATCCAGCATGCCTGATCATATTGCACAATATGACTATCAATATCGCCAGAAATACTGACAAAAACAATGCAGGTTTGATATATCCGTCAAAATCGCGGCGCTTCATACTCTGTCTCACAGGTTCAACACCCGAGAGACTCATGCCCAACTCCCCCTCTGAAAAAGCCCTTGTCCCCTTCGTCAGCGTCGCCGACATGATGCGGCTGGTGCATCATATCGGCCTTGAGCCGCTGCTGCGGGCGCTGACCGATGCCATCGAGGCCGACTTCCGCCGCTGGCAGATGTTCGACAAGACGCCGCGCATCGCCGCCCATTCGCGCGAAGGGGTGATCGAGCTGATGCCGACCTCCGACGGGACGCTCTACGGCTTCAAATATGTCAACGGTCACCCCAAGAACATGGCCGAGGGGCTGCAAACGGTCACCGCCTTCGGGCTGCTGGCCGAGGTGTCGACCGGCTATCCGCTATTGCTGACCGAGATGACGCTGCTGACCGCGCTGCGGACGGCCGCGACCTCGGCGATGGCGGCGCGGCATCTGGCACCGAAGGACGCCCGCACCATGGCGATGATCGGCAATGGCGCCCAGGCGGAGTTCCAGGCGCTGGCGATGAAGGCGGTGCTGGGGATCGACGCCGTGCGCCTCTATGACATCGACCCGGCGGCGACGGCCAAGGTGGCGCGGAACCTGGCCGGGCGGGGGCTGCGGGTCACCTCCTGCCGCAGTGCCGAAGCGGCGCTCGAGGGGGCGGAGATCCTTACCACCTGCACCGCCGACAAGCAATTCGCCACCATCCTGACCGACAACATGGTCGGCGCCGGCGTACACATCAACGCCATCGGCGGCGATTGCCCCGGCAAGACCGAGCTGCATCGCGATATTCTGCTGCGGTCGGACATCTTCGTGGAATACCCGCCGCAGACACGCATCGAGGGCGAGATCCAGCAGCTGGACGAGGATCACCCGGTGACCGAACTGTGGCAGGTGATCCGCGGCGAGGCCCCAGGGCGGCGCGACGACCGGCAGATCACGCTGTTCGACAGCGTCGGTTTCGCGATCGAGGATTTCTCCGCCCTGCGCTATGTGCGCGACCAGGTGGAGGGCAGCGATTTCTATCAGGAGATCGACCTGATCGCCGATCCCGACGATGCCCGGGACCTGTTCGGCATGCTGCAACGGGCAGCCCTGTGATGGGTGCCATCCGCATGCCCGCCTATTCGGTCCAGGCCCCGGCGGCGGTGGTCATGGTCCGACCGCATCATTTCACCGTCAACACCCAGACCGCGATCGACAACCGGTTCCAGCTCATGGCGCCACCGCGCAGCGATCTGGCCGCAGCCGCCCACGCCGAAATCAGCCGCGCGGCAGAGGCGCTGCGGGGGCTGGGGATCACCGTGCATCTGTTCGAGGACGAGACCCGCGACACGCCGGACGCGGTCTTTCCCAACAACTGGTTTTCCACCCATGCCGGCGGCCATGTGGCGATCTACCCGATGAAGGCGGAAAACCGGCGCCGCGAACGGCGCGCCGATGTGATCGAGATGCTGAAGCGGTCCTATCGGGTGCAGCAGGTGGTGGATTATTCCGGGCTGGAGCCGGATGGGCTCTATCTCGAAGGCACCGGGGCGATGGTGCTCGATCATATCGACCGGGTGGCCTATGCGGTGCGATCGGACCGGACCGACCCGGTGGCGCTGGAGCGCTTCGCCACCCAGTTCGGCTTCGAGCCGATGGTCTTCGACGCGCACGACGCCAGCGGGGCCGCGATCTATCACACCAATGTGCTGATGTGCATCGGCACCGAATTCGCGATGATCGGGCTCGACATGCTGAGCGACGCGGCACGCCGGCAGGATGTGGTGGCGCGGCTGGAGCGGTCGGGCCGGCGGGTGATCGCCCTCAGCCCGGCGCAAATCCACCGTTTTGCCGGCAATGCGCTGGAACTGCAGGGGCGCGACGGGCGGATCCTCGCCCTCTCCGCCACCGCGCTGGCGGCGCTGCGCCCCGATCAGATCGCCGCGATTTCCGAAACGGCGACGCCGGTGGCGCTGGATATCCCGACCATCGAGCGCGCCGGCGGATCGGTGCGCTGCACGCTGGCGGGCATTCACCTGACGCCGCGCTGAGACGGCGTGGACCGGGATCAGGGCGCGGCGGTCTCCCGCGCCCTGTCCTCTGCCAGCATCCGCCGGCAGATCGACAGATAGGCCCTGACCGCTGGCGACTGCGGCAGATCGCGCGACCAAAGGAGCCCCTGCGGGTTCATCCCCAGCCACACCGGCTGGGGAAGGATACCGACCAGCCCCATCCGCCGCCATTCTTCCGCCAGCTCACGCGGGGCCGGTCCGATCAGCTGCATCTTGTCGAAGGTCAGCGGGATCGACAGCAACGAGCTGCTCTCGAACACATTGGTCGGCGCCGGCACCTGTTCGCTGGCCCAGAGCGCCTCGAAGGCGGTGCGCATCATGTGACTGTGGGGCGGCAGCGCCCAGGCATAGCCGGTCAGCGCCGCCCAGTCCGGATCGGACAGCGCCAGCGCCGGGTGATCGCGGCTAGTGACCAGAACGGTTTCGGAGTCGAACAGCTTCAGCCCGTCGACATCGCCGACCCGGGCGACGTGATGGAAATCGCCGAAGGCCAGTTCGATGCGCCCGTCGCGCAGTTGCGGCAGGATATCCAGCGGCTCCAGATCCTGCATGCGGATCAGGATGCGCGGCTGTTCCAGCTTCAGCCGCTCAGAGGCCTCGGCGATGAAGCTCTTGGCCTGATGGGTCGAGGTGCCGATGGTCACCGACCCGGTGCTGCCCTGTGCCAGCAGCGTCAGCTCGGCTTCGAGATCGCCGAGATCGGCCAGCACCTGACGGCCGTAGCGCACCAGCAGTTCACCCGCCTCGGTGGTCACCGGATGGCGGCCGTTGCGACGAAAGAGCTCTGCCCCGAGGATATCGCTGGCCTCCGCCAGGCTTTTGGACACCGCTGGCGGCGATACGCACAGCTCGCGCGCGGCGGCGGCAACGCTGCCGTGGGCATGCACCGCAAGAACGGCGCGCAAATGCCTGAACTTGATACGGGTTTCCAGTTTCGATGCCATGACTTCCTCCACCTCAGAACAATAACCAAATGGTTATTTTAGCGGAACTATCATTCACTTTTGTTTCGCTTTCTCTTGCACGATAGTCCCTGAAAATCCATGAAAAAGCGGGGTTCTCAGCGTGAACAGCAATGCGTCGGTGTCGGAGCCGGATGATTTCACAACCCAGGCCGCTCCGGCCATCCAGAAGAAGGTGCCGCGCAAGGCCGTGGTCGGCACCGTGGTGGGCAACTGGCTCGAGTTCTTCGATTTCGTGGTCTATTCGATCTTCGCCGTCACCATCGGCAAGGAATTCTTTCCCGCCGACGACCCCAATATCCAGATCCTGCTGTCGCTGGCGACCTTCGGCGTCGGCTTTCTGGCGCGGCCTTTGGGCAGCGTGATGATCGGCGCCTATGCCGACCGGGCCGGGCGCAAGGCAGCGCTGACCATGACCATCAGCTTCATGGCAGTGGGAACCGCGGTGATGGCGCTGACCCCCTCCTATGCGCAGATCGGCCTGGCCGCGCCGGTGCTGCTGGTCGGCGCCCGCCTGCTGCAGGGCTTTTCCGCCGGTGGCGAGATGGGCGCCGCGACCTCCTTCCTGATCGAAAGCGCGCCGCACGGCAAACGCGGCCTGATGGGCAGCTGGCAGCTGGCCAGCCAGGGGCTTGCCATCGCCACCGGCGCCGCCATCGGCGCAGTGCTGACCGTCTCGCTCTCGCCCGAGGCGATGCAGAGCTGGGGCTGGCGGGTACCCTTCGTGCTGGGCATGCTGATCGCGCCGGTGGGCATGTATATCCGTCGCCACATGGACGAAACCATCGAGGTCGGCGAACACGTCAGCATGGGCGGGGTTCTGGCCAGCCTGTTCCGCGGTCATGGCAAGCTGATGATCTTCAGCATGCTGACCGTCAGTGGCGCCACCATCACCACCTATGTTCTGAATACCTATATGGTGACCTATGCAATCCAGTCGCTGCAGATGCCGATGGCCACCGCGGTTCTGGCAGCGCTGATCGCCGGGGTCGTCACCTTCTTCGGATCGCTGCTGGGCGGCGCGCTGTCCGACCGCTTCGGCCGCCGCGCCCTGGTGATCTGGCCGCGGCTGCTGCTTCTGGCGCTGATCTATCCGGCGCTGGCCTATGTGGTCGAGCAGAAGACGCTGACGGCGCTGCTGCTGGTCGTCGGCACCCTGTCGACCTTGCAGGCGATCAGCGCCGCGCCCGGGCTGGTACTGCTGCCCGAGTGTTTCCCGCGCAAGGTCCGCGCCGCGGCGCTGTCGATCAGCTATGCCGCGGCAACCACGGTGTTCGGCAGCACGGCGG
The DNA here is from genome assembly GCF_030164425.1 of Pseudodonghicola flavimaris. Taxonomy (GTDB): domain Bacteria; phylum Pseudomonadota; class Alphaproteobacteria; order Rhodobacterales; family Rhodobacteraceae; genus Pseudodonghicola; species Pseudodonghicola flavimaris. The sequence goes on from NZ_JASNJD010000026.1 coordinate 11,392, forward strand.
CGGTCTTCTCCTCCTGGCTGGTGACCGCGACCGGCAACCCGCTGTCGCTGGCCTGGTTCCTGATCATCGCCAACCTGGTCGGGCTGATCGCCCTGCTGCCGATGAAACCGCCCCGCGCGCATGAGGCGCTGGACTGACCTCCGGCCCCATGCTCTCCAATGCTTTCCAAAGGACAGGTGACAGACCATGCCCGTATTGAACCGCGCCGCCGAACTGCAGGATGAGATCGCCGGCTGGCGACAGCAGATTCACATGACGCCGGAGCTGCTTTTCGACGTCGAGACCACCGCCGCGCTGGTCGCCGACAAACTGAAGGAATTCGGTGTCGACGAAATCGTCACCGGTCTCGGCCGCACTGGTGTGGTCGGGATCGTCAACGGCAGCGGCAGCGGCCCCACCATCGGCCTGCGTGCCGATATGGACGCGCTGCCGATCGAGGAACAGACCGGCAAGCCCTATGCCTCGCAAGTGCCGGGCAAGATGCATGCCTGCGGTCATGACGGCCATACCGCGATGCTGCTGGGGGCGGCCAAATATCTGGCCGAAACCCGCAACTTCGCCGGCCGCGTGGCGCTGATCTTCCAGCCGGCGGAGGAAGGCGGCGGCGGCGGCAAGGTCATGGTCGACGACGGGCTGATGGAGCGGTTCGACATCGCCGAGGTCTATGGCATGCACAATTACCCCGGCCTGCCGGTGGGGACCTTCGCCATCCGCAAGGGGCCGATGATGGCCTCTGCCGATCAGTTCGAGATCACCATCACCGGGCTGGGCGGCCATGCCGCCACGCCGCAGCGCTGCATCGATCCGGTGGTCATCGGCGGCCAGATCATCGGCGCGCTGCAGACCATCGCCTCGCGCAATGTCGACCCGCTCGATTCCGTCGTCGTCACCATCGGCGAGCTCAGCGCCGGCACCGCCCACAACATCATCCCCGAGGTGGCGGTGATGCGCGGCACCGTGCGAACCCTGAGGCCGGAGACCCGCGATCTGGCCGAGACCCGGATCCGCCAGATCTGCGACGGCATCGCCGCGGCCAATGGCGGCTCTGCCGTGGTCGATTACGACCGGATGTACCCGGTGACCAGCAACCACGCGGCAGAGACCGATCACGCCATCGCCGCCGCCCGGACCATCTCGGGCGAGGCGGCGGTGATCACCGAACTGCCGCCGGTGATGGGGGGCGAGGATTTCTCCTTCATGCTGGAGGCCCGCCCCGGTGCCTTCATCGCCATCGGCAACGGCGACAGCGCCACGCTGCATCACCCTGCCTATGACTTCGACGACGCGGCGATCCCCTTCGGCGTCTCCTACTGGGTGAAACTGGCCGAAAGCCGCCTGCCGCGCTGAACCGCCGGGCCTGCCTGCCGCCGCCGCGACACCAGGCGCGCGCGGCGGCGGGCATTGTCGATTGCCAGCGGCCACCGGCGCGGGCAAGCTCGGGGCGATGTCCCCGAAAGAAGGCCCCGAACATGCGCCGATGCCCCCACCTGCTGCCCTCTGTCCTGCTGGCGCTGCTGCCGGCACTACCGCTGGCGGCGGCGCAATGCGGCAATACCGGCGCCGGATTTGCCGCCTGGAAACGCGATTTCGCCGTCGAGGCCCGCCGCGCCGGTGTCGGGTCGCGCGGACTGCAGGCGCTGGCCGAGGCCCGCTATGCCACCCGCACCATCGCCGCCGACCGCAACCAGAAAAGCTTTCGCTACAGTCTGGAGAAATTCATGCAGGTCCGTGGCGCAGCCACCATCGTGGCGCAGGGGCGCAAGCGCAAGGCCCGCTATCCCGAGTTCTACGCCGCATTGGAACGGGTCTATGGCGTGCCCGCCGGTATTCTGATCGCGCTTCACGGCATGGAAACCGGTTTCGGCAGCTTCATGGGCGACAGCCCTGTGGTCTCCGCCATCACCACCCTGGCCTATGATTGCCGCCGTTCGGAGTTCTTCACCCCGCATGCCCTCGCCGCCCTGCAGCTGGTGGACCGCGGCGCGCTCAGCTCCACCACCCTCGGCGCCCGACATGGAGAGCTGGGCCATACCCAGTTCCTGCCGGGCAACGCGCTGGCCTATGGGGTCGACGGCAATGGCGATGGCCGGATCGATTTCTTCGACCTTTCCGACTCCATGGCCTCCACCGCCAATTTCCTGCGACAGAAGGGCTGGACCCCCGGCCGTGGCTATCAGCCGGGAGAACCGAATTTCGAGGTGATCCGGCAATGGAACGCCGCCGGCGTCTATCAGCAGGCCATCGCCATCATGGCGGCACGGATCGACGGTTGAGCCGGCCGCGGCCCGCCGCCTCCGCTCAGGACCTCAGATCGCCGCCACGGCCGCGCCGCCGGGCCGTTCCACCGCGTCGGGCACATCGGCGGCCTCCAGAACGTAGGTGTGGATGCCAAAGGCAACGGCCCGGGTCTCGGGCAGCCGCACCATGGTCTGCCGTTCGCTACGGAAATAGGGTTCAGGCCCCTTCAGCCAGCGTTTGTCCGCCTCCAGCCGCGGCGCATGCAGATCGGCATCCATGTACCAGATCTGGTTGAACCGCCACAGCGGCCGGCCCACCTGCACCCCGTCGAACAGCCGCTGCACCCGGGCGCCGACGTTGTCGTCATAGGGCGCCACGGTGCGGTGGATGCGCAGCAGCGGATGCATGAATTTCTCCGCCAGCGTCCAGCTCGCCGGGAAACACAGGACCGCACCGGTCAGCACATGCTCGCCTGCCCCCTCGGGCTTTTCCAGGATGCAGAAATCCTCCTGCACCAGCCGGCCCAGCGTGGCCAGCGGATCGTCGCGGTCGAGGCGAACCTCAATCCCGTCCGGCCGGGTCACCCGGTCGCCAGCGCCAGCGTCGGGATAGGCCGCCGCCAGCACCATGTCCAACAGCTCCAGCGCCGCCGGGCGCGCAGCCGCGTCCAGCGCCAGCACCTTGTCGCGCTTCTCCGCCAGCAGCCGGTCGCGATAGGCCATCTGGCCGGCAAATGCCTCGTCCCGCAGCAGCCAGTCCTCCATCTTCAGAGGCTGGATGCCCGGCAGGCGGCGATGTTGCGACACATCGTAGGGAAGGGATTTTTGCAGAATCACGGTCATGCTCCTGCCATAGCAGGCGCAGGGCGCCGGCACCGCGAAAATCTTCTGCCGGCGCTCCGAAGCCTAGATCGCGAGCTGCGCCAAAAGGCCGCGGTGATCAGAACCAAGGCGATCCAGCACGGTGATCTGCCCGCGGGCGGCGGTCGACAGCACATGATCGATCCCCACTCCCAGCCCGCCGAAGGGCAGCGAGAAGGTCACCGCCTCGCGGCCGACACGGGCCGTGCCACTGGCCGCCGACACCCGCGCGATGGCCTGCGACCAGGCGGTGTTGTTGAAATCGCCTCCGATAACCTTCGGCCCGTCGAGATCGCGCAGCACCGGTTCCAGCAACGCCAGCTGATCGGGCTGCTCGAACGGCCAGGGCCAGCGCAGGTGGATCGACACCGCCCAGAGCCGGCCCTGCGGCGTCTCGATCTGGATCGCCGCCAACCCCGGTCCGCAGGTGGCACTGCCCGGCACCATCGGCCAGCGCGACAGCACCGCCGGCCCGCCATTGCTGCGGTAATCGCAGTAATTCTGCGACGGATACACCTCTCGCAGCGCCTCCAGCACCGCCTGATTGGGGCGCGACACCTCCTGCAGGGTCACCACGTCGGCGCGCCGCGCCCGGATATCGGCGATCACCGGCGCCCGGTCGGCCAGGCTGAACATCAGGTTCTTTTGATAGAGGCTGAAATCCGGTGCCGCCTGCGCCGGCAACGGCCCCCACAGCGCCCACAGCCGTGGCCCCGCCGCCAGCGTCATCAGCGCCACCACGGCCCAGACCGCAGCGCGCGGCCGACGCCACAGCGCCAGCGCCACCAGCGCCGTCGCCAGCGCCAGCGGCACCCGGAACACCGCCACCGCATCCAGCGCCGGATGCAGCGCGCCACCATATCCCGCCGCCACCGCCAGCGCCCCGGCCAGAACCAGAACCGCCCCCAGTCTGCGCAATATCGCCATGCCGCCTTTTCCTTTTCTGCCCGGGGGTTGATAACCCTCTCTCAAGTGCCCAGCCTAAGACACGGACCGCAGAAAGGACTGTTCATGCCCACCGAACGCATCACCTTCCCCGGCCATGACGGCGCCGAGCTCGCAGCGCGGCTCGACCTGCCCGAGGGCCCGCATCTGGCCACCGCCGTTTTCGCGCATTGCTTTACCTGTTCCAAGGACATTCCCGCCGCCCGGCGGATTGCCGCGCGACTGGCGGCGATGGGCATCGCGGTGCTGCGGTTCGACTTTACCGGGCTTGGCCATTCCGAGGGGGAGTTCGGCAATACCGGCTTCAGCTCCAACGTCGCGGACCTCCGCGCCGCGGTCGACTATCTCACCGCGCGCGGCATGGCCCCGGGGCTGCTGATCGGCCATTCGCTGGGCGGGGCGGCGGCGATCCGCAGCGCCCCGGATCTGCCCTCGATCAAGGCGGTGGTAACGCTGGGCGCGCCCCACGATCCGGAGCACATCACCCATCTGATCCGCGACGCCATGCCGGAAATTCGAGAAAAAGGCGTGGCTCAGGTTACACTTGACGGGCGAAGCTTCAGCATCACCCGAAGCTTTGTCGAGGATATCGAAGCCAGCAAGCTCGACGCCGCGCTCCACCGGATGAAAGCGGCACTGCTGATCATGCACGCGCCGCTCGACGATGTGGTCGGCATCGACAATGCCGCCCGGCTGTTTCTGGCCAAGAAACATCCAAAGAGCTTCGTCACCCTCGACACCGCCGATCACATGATCAGTCGCCCCGAGGATGCCGAATACGCCGCCGAGGTGATCGCCGCCTGGGCCCGGCGCTATCTGGCGCTGGAGGCCCCCGCCGCGCCCCATACCGCCCCCGAAGGCATTGTCCGGGTGACGGAGGCCGATCCGGCGGGTTTTCTGCAGGACGTGCAGTCGGGCCCCGACCACCATCTGCTTGCCGACGAGCCGGTCTCGGTCGGCGGCAGCAATCAGGGGCTGTCGCCCTACGGGCTGGTGTCCGCCGGGCTCGGCGCCTGCACCTCGATGACGATCCGGATGTACGCCCGGCGCAAGAACTGGCCACTCGACGGTGTCAGCGTCGATATCTCCCACGCCAAGGTCCATGCCCAGGACGCCGGCAGCGGCAGCCCCGGCAAGATCGACCGTTTCACCCGCGCGGTCCGGCTCTGCGGCGATCTCGACGCCGACCAGCGTGTCAAGCTGCTGGAGATTGCGGACAAATGCCCGGTGCACCGGACCCTGAGCCATGGCGCCGAGGTCCACACCGAACTGGTGCCGGAGGAAAGCTGACCCGCCGCGGCAGGGGACGCTCCCGTCGCCTGCGCGTCATTCCAAGCGCCTCGCCGGGGCTCCTCCCGGTCGCGGCTGAAAACCCTCCACTGGACCGTTTGGCCCTGCGCCGCTCACGCCCCCTTTTTCTGGCCCTAAATATCCCGGGGGAGTCTCCGCAGGAGACGGGGCAGCGCCCCCCGCGCGGCCTGCCCGCTTGTCGCCGCCCGCCGGGGGGGGTAAGAGGCGGCGCAGCATTGCCCGCAGGAAACCCATCTGACAAAAGGTCCCGCCGCCCATGATCCCCCGTTACGCCCGCCCCGAGATGGTCGCCATCTGGTCGCCCGAGACCAAGTTCAAGATCTGGTATGAGATCGAAGCGCACGCCTGCGACGCGCAGGCCGCGCTCGGGGTGATCCCGAAGGAAAACGCCGAAGCGGTGTGGAAGGCCAAGGACGTGGACTTCGACGTCGCCCGCATCGACGAGATCGAAGCCGTCACCAAACATGACGTCATCGCCTTTCTGACCCATCTGGCCGAACACGTGGGCAGCGAAGAAGCCCGCTTCGTCCATCAGGGCATGACCTCCTCCGACGTGCTCGACACCACGCTGAACGTGCAGCTGGTGCGCGCCGCAGATATCCTGCTGGCCGATCTGGACAAGGTGCTGGCCGCGTTGAAAACCCGCGCGCTGGAGCACAAGTACACCGTCCGCGTCGGCCGCTCGCACGGCATTCACGCCGAACCCACCACCATGGGTCTGACCTTCGCCCGCTTCTACGCCGAAATGGACCGCAACAAGAACCGTCTCGAGAAAGCGAAATGGGAAATCGCCACCGGCGCGATCTCCGGCGCGGTCGGCACCTTCGCCAATATCGACCCGGCGGTCGAGGAACATGTCTGCGAGAAGATGGGCCTGCGCCCCGAACCGATCTCGACCCAGGTGATCCCGCGCGACCGCCACGCGATGTTCTTCGCCACCCTCGGCGTCATCGCCTCGTCGATCGAGAATATCGCCATCGAGATTCGCCACATGCAGCGCACCGAGGTGCTGGAGGGCGCGGAATTCTTCTCCATGGGGCAGAAGGGCTCCTCGGCGATGCCGCACAAGAAGAACCCGGTCCTGACCGAGAACCTCACCGGTCTGGCCCGCCTGGTGCGGATGACCGTGGTGCCGGCGATGGAGAACGTGGCGCTCTGGCACGAACGCGACATCTCGCACAGCTCGGTCGAACGCGGCATCGGCCCGGACGCCACCGTGACGCTGGACTTCGCGCTGAACCGGCTTGCCGGCGTCGTCGAAAAGATGCTGATCTTCCCCGACAACATGCTGGAGAACATGAACAAGTTCCCGGGTCTGGTGATGTCGCAGCGGGTGCTGCTGGCGTTGACCCAGGCCGGCGTCTCGCGGGAGGATGCCTACTCCATGGTGCAGCGCAACGCGCTGAAGGTCTGGGAAGACCGTGTCGATTTCCGCGAACAGCTGCTCGCGGACAAGGATGTCGTTGCCGCCCTGGGCGTCGACGGGATCAACGCGAAATTCGACATGGATTATCACACCAAACACGTCGACACGATCTTCAAGCGGGTCTTCGGCGAATAAGCCACGCCGGTCACGAAACGGTCAGACCGCGCCCCGGCCCCCGCCGGTGGCGCGGTTTTTCTTTGCGCAGGGCGCCGCCTGGTTTACCCTTGATCAGATCATCAGTCTGACAGGAGGTACGACATGAAGATCAGAACCGCGCTCGCCGGCCTGGCGCTTTCGCTCCTTCCCGCCCTCGGCTTTGCCATGTGCCCCGACCGGCACGAGGCGCAGTCCTGCGCACCTGGCACCGCATGGGATGCCGCACAGGGCGCCTGCGTCGCCCAGATCAACAGCTGACGCCGCACGACATGGCATGGACCGGTGCCTGCGGTGGGCGGTTCCTGTCGCCGGCGCCAGCCACTCACCCGTCTCAGCCTGTCCGCCCCTCGGGCAGCGCCATGGTCCTGTTGTCGCTTTCTTTTCCTCCGGAGCCCGCCGCATGTACCGCCCCCTCCTCTCCCTCGCCCTGAGCTCCCTGCTGCCCGCTGCGGCCATCGCCGCCGGGATGGGCGGCAGCAGCACCACGCCGCCGAAACCGACTGCGACGACCAAGACCTGCACCGGTGCACAGGTCTGGGACCCGAAGACCGAAACCTGCGTCGATCCGAAACATTCCGCGCTGGATCCGGAGACCCTCTACGGCGCGGTGCGCGAACTGGCCTATGCCGGCCGCTACGAGGATGCGCAGAGCGTGCTGCGGGCGATGCCCGATCCGCGCGACGACCGGGTGCTGACCTACTGGGGCTTCACCCACCGCAAGCTGGGCCATCTGACGCTGGCGCAGATGTTCTATGACGAGGCGATCGCCCGGAACCCCGACAACCTGCTGGCGCGCTCCTATCTGGGTCAGGGGCTGGTGGAGGCCGGCGACACCGATGCCGCCATCGCCCAGTGGCGCGAGATCACCGCGCGCGGCGGCGCCGGCAGCTGGCCGGAAACCGCGCTTCGCGAGGCGATCCGCACCGGGATGACGTTCAGTTATTGAGCATCCCCCACTGCCCGGCCGGAACGCGGGCGCCCTCACACGCGTCGCCGGAGGGCGCAGCGCAGGTCGCCGATGGACACAGGCCGCAATCCGGCATAGCGGACATCCCATGACAGCTGCCCATCCCCCCATGCGCCGACGTGATCGCGCGCCCCTACCGTCCCGCCCGCAACACGCGCGGGTCGCCCACACGGCGCCCCGGCGGGAATTCCGTCGATGAGCACGGAAGCCGCGACCGCATCGCGAAACCGCGCCATCTTGCTGATGATCGGCGCCACACTGTGCTTTTCGATGATGGATGTCTTCGCCAAGTCGCTGGCGCCACGGATCGGCGTGCCCGCCGGGCTCTGGGCCCGCTATGCCGGGCAGATGCTCTTTGTCGTGCTGCTGGTGGCCCCACGGCTGCATATCGTGGCGCGCACCCGCCATCCGGTGCAGCAGATCCTGCGGTCCTTCATGCTGATGGGGACCACGATCTTCTTCTTCACCGGCCTGACGCTCTTGCCGCTGAACGCCGCGGCGCCGCTGATGAACACCAGCCCGGTGCTGATCACGCTGGGGGCGGCGCTGTTTCTGGGCGAGAAGCTGGGGCCGCGTCGGATCGCCGGCATCGCGGCGGCCATGGTGGGGGCGCTGATCGTGATCCGCCCCGGCAGCGGCATCTTCTCCGCGGCCGCGGCGCTGCCCTTGCTGGCGGCCTGCTGCTACTCGGCCTATGCGCTGCTGACTCGACGGCTCGGCCCGGGCGAGGATCCCTGGACCTCGCTCTTCTATACCGGGGTGGTCGGCACCGTGGTCTTCAGCCTTGTGGTGCCTTTCTACTGGCAGCGCCCCGATCTGATCGCCTGGCTGCTGATCCTCGGGCTCAGCCTGGGCGGCACCCTGGGGCAGATGCTGCTGATCCGCGCCTTTTCCAGCGGCGAGGCGGCAATGCTGGCGCCCTATGCCTACAGCGGGCTGATTTTCGCCAGTTTCTGGGGGATGACGGTTTTCGGGGAATATCCCGACGTCTGGACCATCGTCGGAACGCTTGTGATCGCGGGGGCCGGGCTCTATGTGTGGCACCGCGAGACCTATCGCAGCTGATCTGACTGACCCCACTGCCTGAGCCAAATGCCCGCCGATCCCTCTACCCTGTCGCGTGGTGAGCGCGCCAAATACTACGCCACCAACCTGCTGTTGCGCGGGATCATCGGGACCGTGATGCTGATCCCCTATCGCTGGCGCATCCCGGCGATGGGCTGGGTGGTCAGCCGGCTGGCGCCGATCACCGGCTGGGCCAAGCGGGTGCGCGACAATCTTGCCCTGGTCGTTCCCGACCTGCCCGAGGCGGAAGTGGCGCGGCTGTGCCGGGCGGTGCCCGATAATGCCGGCCGCGCGGTGATCGAGCTCTATTCCGGCGCCGCCTTCGCCGAACGCGCCCGCCGCGCCCCGGTCAAGGGCCCCGGCCTGCTGGCGCTGGAAGAGGCCCGCCGCGACAACCGACCGGTGATCCTGATCACCGGGCATTTCGGCAATTACGACGCGGCGCGCGCCAATCTGATCGGCCGCGGCCACAACATGGGGGCGCTCTACCGGCGCATGGCCAACCCCTATTTCAACGAACACTACGTGCATATGCTGGGCTCGGTCGGGCAGCCGATCTTCGAACAGGGCCGCCGCGGCATGATGCAGATGGTGCGCTATCTGAAGGACGGCGGCATCATCGCCATCGTCGGCGACCTGCATACCCATGGCGGCGAGTCGCTCGATTTCTTCGGAGAGCCGGCCGTCACCTCTGTCGTTCCGGCGGAGCTGGCGCTGAAATACAACGCCGCGATGATCCCGGTCTATGCGGTGCGCCGCCCCAACGGGCTGGATTTCGAGATCATCATGCACGAGCCGATCGCCCATAGCGATCCGATCACCATGACCAAGGACATCAACGCGGATCTGGAGAAGATGGTGCGGTCCCATATGGATCAGTGGTTCTGGATCCACCGGCGCTGGAAACCCTACATGCCGCACCAGGACGATGGCGGCGACGCCGGCTGAGGCCTGAGGTTGAAGGTTTGAGCTCGGCTGGGAGCTGGCGGCAAGGACAGTCGCGCCGCGCTCAGTCGCGCCGGACCCGCGCAGCCCCCACGATCGGCCCGAACCCGGACCGCTGAACCAGCACGGCCGCCGGGCTGTCGCCCTTCAGATCGGCCTGGAATTGCGCCTCTGAGGTGCCATCCCATTCGCCCAGAACATCCCAATCGGTGACGACATTGGCATAATCCAGATCGCGCCCGGCATTCTCGCCCCGGGCGATCTGCACATGCTCCAGCGGCGTGTAGCGCACCAGCTGCACGTCGAGGGGCCCCTGCACCGGGCCGAGCGGTTGCAGCGACACATGCAGCACGCCGCCGCGCGTCTCCGCCCCGATCATGACCGAAACCGGGCGGCGCATATGCGACATGATCAGTTCGGCCAGCTCCATCGCATGAGCGCCGACCACATCCTCCTGCCCCATCACGATCATCTGCGGCGTATAGATCATCTTGCGCCCCGCCGCCCGGGCATAGGCCTTCTGCCGATGGGTGAACCCGGGCGCGGCAAAGACGTCCTTCCAGCCGATGTAATCCCAGTAATCGACATGCAGCGCCAGCGGCAGCACATCCTCGCGGTCGGTCAGTTCACGCAGCAGCCGGTCGGCCGGCGGACAGGAGGAACAGCCCTGCGAGGTGAACAGCTCCACCACCACCGGGCCGGGCACCGGATCGGCCGCCGGCGCTGCGGCCGAGGCGGCCTGCTGCGCGCAGAGCGGTGCAGCGGCCAGCATCCATAAGGCGGTCAAACTCGCGGCAATCGGTTTCATCGGTGTGGCATTTCCCCCTGAGCGACGTGTTAGAATGTAGAGCCCGCTTGCCGCAAGAACCAATCAATGTTTCTTGAGAGACACGCGATCAGCGTGGCGACGGCGACCGGCCGAAGCCTGCTCTGCCCCGTCCCCTAGCGCAGTCAGCCGCCCCGGTGAGCGGTTCGCTGCCGGTCTGCCGGGGATCTTCCGCTTTTTTGTGTGCAATGGTATACAAAATCGCCGCAGCAACGATGAACACTATTGAATGACGCCTCGTGCTGTTGCAGAACGCGGCCAGCGAATTCCCGTTATCCACGACTCTCTGAGGGAGGCCAGATATGCCTATCACCGTTGGACAGGATACAGCCAAGACACGCAAAACGCTCAGCGTGAACGGTAAATCCATCTCCTACTATTCGATCCCCGCGGCCACCGAAGCAGGCCTGGGCGATTTTTCCAAGCTCCCGGCCGCTCTCAAGGTGGTGCTGGAGAACATGCTCCGCTTCGAGGACGGCAAGACCGTCTCCGTGGACGACATCAAGGCCTTTGCCGAATGGGCGGAAAAAGGCGGTCAGAATCCGCGTGAGATCGCCTATCGTCCGGCCCGCGTGCTGATGCAGGACTTCACCGGCGTTCCCGCCGTGGTCGACCTCGCCGCCATGCGCGACGGCATCAAGGCGCTGGGGGGCGACGCCCAGAAGATCAACCCGCTGAACCCGGTCGACCTGGTCATCGACCACTCGGTCATGATCGACGAATTCGGCAATCCGCGCGCCTTCCAGATGAACGTGGACCGCGAATACGAGCGGAACATGGAACGCTACCAGTTCCTGAAATGGGGCCAGGGCGCCTTCAACAACTTCCGGGTGGTGCCGCCGGGCACCGGCATCTGCCACCAGGTGAACCTGGAGTATCTGGCCAAGACCGTCTGGACCGACACCGATCAGGCCGGTGAACTGGTCGCCTACCCCGACACGCTGGTCGGCACCGACAGCCACACCACCATGGTCAACGGCGCCGCCGTTCTGGGCTGGGGCGTCGGCGGTATCGAAGCCGAGGCCGCGATGCTGGGTCAGCCGATCTCGATGCTGATCCCCGAAGTCGTCGGCTTCAAACTGACCGGTGAGATGGTCGAAGGCACCACCGGCACCGACCTGGTGCTGAAGGTCGTCGAAATGCTGCGCAAACACGGCGTGGTCGGCAAATTCGTCGAATTCTACGGCCCCGGCCTCGACAACCTGCCGCTGGCACAGCGCGCCACCATCGCCAACATGGCCCCGGAATATGGCGCCACCTGCGGCTTCTTCCCGATCGACGCCGAAACCCTGCGCTATCTGAACCAGACCGGCCGCGACGAGGAAACCATCGCCCTGGTCGAAGCCTACGCCAAGGAAAACGGCTTCTGGCGGACCGCGGATTACGCGCCGGTCTACACCTCGACGCTGGAACTCGACATGGGCACCATCGTGCCGGCGATCTCCGGTCCGAAGCGTCCGCAGGACTACCTGCCGCTGACCACCGCCGCCAGCGCCTTCACCAAGGTCGTGGCCGACTACCGTGGCATCGACATCTCCTCCGACGCCAAGGACATGGCCGATGAGGGTCCGGTGGCAACCAAGGCCGTCGACATCCACAAGACCGCCGCGGTCGAAGGTGAAGACTATCAGCTGAAGGACGGGTCGGTCGTGATCGCCTCGATCACCTCCTGCACCAACACCTCCAACCCCTATGTGCTGATCGGCGCAGGTCTGGTTGCCCGCAAGGCGCGCGCGCTGGGGATGAACCGCAAACCCTGGGTCAAGACCTCGCTGGCCCCCGGCTCGCAGGTGGTGACCGAGTATCTGGAGGCCGCCGGCCTGCAGGAAGACCTCGACGCCGTCGGCTTCAACCTGGTCGGCTACGGCTGTACCACTTGCATCGGCAACTCCGGCCCGCTGCAGCCCGAGATCTCCAAGGCGATCAACGACAACGACCTGATCGCCACCGCGGTACTGTCGGGCAACCGGAACTTCGAAGGCCGGATCAGCCCCGACGTGCGCGCCAACTACCTGGCCTCGCCGCCGCTGGTGGTGGTCTATGCGCTGGCCGGTGACATGAACATCGACCTGACCTCCGAGCCGATCGGCCAGGACAAGGACGGCAACGACGTCTTCCTGAAAGACATCTGGCCCTCCAACCAGGAGATCGCCGAGCTGGTCGAGAAAGTCGTCACCCGCGAAGCCTTCCAGGCGAAATACGCCGATGTCTTCAAAGGCGACGAGAAGTGGCAGGCAGTCGAGACCACCGAGGCCGAAACCTACGACTGGCCGTCGCAATCGACCTACATCCAGAACCCGCCCTACTTCCAGGGCATGGGCATGGAGCCGGGCAAGATCACCAACATCGAAGGCGCCAAGGAACTGCTGATCCTGGGCGATATGGTCACCACCGACCACATCTCCCCCGCCGGCTCCTTCGCCACCACCACCCCCGCCGGCCAGTATCTGCTGGAGCGTCAGGTGCAACCGCGGGAGTTCAACTCCTACGGCTCGCGTCGCGGCAACCACGAGATCATGATGCGCGGCACCTTCGCCAACATCCGCATCAAGAACGAGATGCTGGACGGCGTCGAAGGCGGCTATACCAAAGGCCCCGATGGCGAGCAGACCAGCGTCTACGAGGCGTCGATGGCCTATCAGGCCGCCGGCACCCCGCTGGTGGTCTTCGGCGGCGAACAGTATGGCGCCGGCTCCTCGCGCGACTGGGCAGCCAAAGGCACCGCGCTGCTGGGCGTCAAGGCGGTCATCGCCGAGAGCTTCGAGCGTATCCACCGCTCGAACCTGGTGGGCATGGGCGTCATCCCGTTCGAGTTCACCGGCGGCGAGACCCGCAAGACGCTGGGCCTGACGGGGGATGAGACCGTGTCGATCTCCGGCCTGGACACCATCCAGCCGCTGCAGGAAGTGCCCTGCACCATCACCTATGCCGACGGCACCGAGAAGACGATCCAGCTGAAGTGCCGGATCGATACCGCCATCGAAATCGAGTACATCGAACACGGTGGCGTTCTGCACTACGTGCTGCGCAACCTGGCCAAGTCGTAAGCGACCGCCAGAGCCTGAAACAGCAAAGCCCCGCCTTCCGGCGGGGCTTTTTCTTTCTGTGCAGGGCGGAACCGCAGGACCACAGCCGCAGCGGGCTCAGCCCGCAGCCGCCAACCTGGCCTGCGCCTTTTGCTCGTAATCGTTGACCGGAACGCCCCCGACCCGCTCCGTCACCCGCGCCACCCAGTCACGCACCACCGGGCTCTGCAGCGTGAAGGTACTGGCCGCCCATTGGAAGGCCGAGGCCATGATCAGATCGGCCACGGTGAACCGCGCCCCCATCAGGAAGGGCGCCTGCCCCAGCCCCGCCGCGATCTGGGCTTCGACCTCCGGCATGCCGCGGAATGTCGACGTCAGCGCCGGATGGCTCACCCCGGCGATGGCCAGCGCCAGCGCCGGTTCCACCACACCGCCGTAGTAGCACATCCAGGACAGGAAGGTGCCGCGCCCCGGCCGCCCCGGCGCGATGCCGAGGGGATGGCCAAAATACTCGTCCAGATAGAGCATCACGGCGTTGGATTCCCGGATCGCCGCGCCATCGTCGCCGATCAGCAGCGGCACCTTGCCCTCAGGATGCGGATTGGCCGGATCGCGATGCCCCGAGCCGTCGCGCCGCGGGACCGACACAAGACGCACTTCGACGGCGTCGAGCCGGTCCATCATCATCAGCTGGGTGATCACCCGCGTCGACCGGGTCAATGGGGAATGGTAGAGGATTGGCATCGGCATGCCCTCCGTAACTGGTTTCTATGCGCCGGATATGCCACCCTCCTCCTGACAGTTTCCGTCATGAGACTCCGGGCATATCACCGCCATGGCCAAGACCGACCGCCTGTTTCGCCTGCTGCACCTGATCCGGGGCCTGACGCCGCCGGTCACCGCCGCACGGCTGGCCGCCGCGATGGAGGTCTCCGACCGGACCATCTACCGCGATATCGAGACGCTGCGCGCCGCCGGCGCCCGGATCGAGGGCGCGGCCGGTCTCGGCTATACCATGACCGAGGACCCGGCGCTGCCGCCGCAGACCTTCACCCAGCTGGAGATCGAGGCGCTGGTCCTCGGCCTCTCCGACGTGCAGGCGCGCGGCGATGCGCCATTGGCGGCAGCCGCGGCCGATGCGCTGACCAAGATCACCGCCACCCTGCCCGAACGCCAGCAGCGCCAGGCGGTGCAGGCGATCAATCTGGTCCACCGTTTCGCCCAGCCCGCCGCCCCGGCCATCGACATTACCCTCCTGCGTGAGGCCAGCTGGGCCGAGGAGGCCCTGGAGATCCGCTATCGCGACAACGCCGGCGCGGTGACCAACCGCCGCGTCCATCCGCTGGCCCTGGCCTATCTCGACAATGCGGTGATGCTGCTGGGCTGGTGCTGCCTGCGCCGGGATTTTCGCCAGTTCAAGGTCACCTCGATCCTCGCGGTGCAGCGCACCGGCGACAGCTTCCGTCCCCACCGGGTGCCGTTGCTGCGCGATTACGTCGCCCGGCTGCGCCGCGGCCGGAACCCGGCACCCCCGCCGCGAGAGTGATCCCGGCACGCCTCCGGCGGGAGTATTTAGGTAGAGAAGACATATCGCAGTGCCCAGTCTTTTTCTCTCTGCTCTTCTTCTCTCCGGTCTTCTTCTCTGCGGAAATACTCTCGGGGGTGAATTGGGCCAAAAGCCCAAGAGGGGGCAGACAGCCCCCGGTCCCCGCCCGTCGTGCGAGAGGCCCTTGACCCTTGCGCGCCGAACCGAAACGATCGCGCGACAGACAGCGCGCGGGAGAGACGGCATGCGGAAAGTGGCCCTGGTCACCGGCGGGGCGAAGGGGATCGGCCGCGCCATCGTCGCGGAGCTGGCGACGGATCATGCGGTGGCCCTGACCTGGCACCGCGCAACGCCGGCGGCAGAGCGGATCGCCGCACCGGACACGCTCGCCCTGCAGGCCGATCTGGCGCAGGAGGGTGCGGCGGAGCGGGTGGTGGCGAAGACCCTTGCCCGGTTCGGCCGGCTGGACGTGATCGTCAACAATGCCGGGATCATCGCCCAGACGCCGAAGACCCAGGTGGACCGCGCTGCGCAGCAGGCGCTGCTCGACGTCAACCTGCTGGCGCCGGCGGCGCTGCTCGCGGCGGCACTGCCGCATCTGCGTCCGGGCGCGGCCATCGTCAGCATCTCCTCGATCAACGCGGTGTTGCCGCCGCGCGATGCGGTGCTCTACGGCGCCAGCAAGGCGGCGCTGAACCTCTGGACCCGCGGCATGGCGAAGGAACTGGGACCGGCCGGCATCCGAGTCAACGCGGTGGCGCCCGGTGCCATCAACACGCCGGAGGCGCCGCGCGACGCGGCGCTCACCGCCCGGTTTGTCGAGGACACCGCGCTCGGCCGTATCGGCCGGCCCGAGGATATCGCCGGCGCGGTGCGGTTTCTCGTCTCCGAGGCGGCGGATTTCATCACCGGCGAGGTGCTCACCGTCTCCGGCGGCTATCGGCTGTAACCGCCGGCCCCGCGGCTATTGGCCCTTCGCCGCCTGCTGCAGCAGCGGGCGCAGTTTCTCCGTGATCACCCGCTGGGTGACCGGCCCGGCGAAGCGCATCAGGATGGTGCCCTCGCCGTCGATCACATAGGTCTCCGGCACGCCGTAGACGCCCCAGTCGAGCGCCATCTTGCCGGCCGCGTCCCGGCCCAGAGCGGAATAGGGATCGCCGAGTTCGGCCAGGAACTTCACCGCATTGGCGGTCTCGTCTTTGTAATTGACGCCGTAGAGCGTGATGCCCTCTTCGGCCAGCGCCTCGAGATTGGGGTGTTCGACCCGGCAGGGGGCGCACCAGCTGGCCCAGAAGTTCACCAGCTTGACCTTGCCGTCGCGCAGGGCGGCATCGTCGAAGCCGTCACGGCCGGGAAACGCCGCCAGCACCACAGGCGGCGCCGGCTGGCCCTGACGGGCGGAGGGCAGCGCCTCGGGATCCTCGCGGAACATGCCGATCGCGGCCAGCGCGACGAAGCCAGCGAAGATCACCGGCGGGATGATCATCAGGGGGGTGATCTTAGCCATTCTTGCGGCGCATCCTCTGTTCGGTCTCTTCCATCTCGGCGCGCACCCGGCGGCCGCGCCACAGGCTGATCCCGACCAGCCCGATCAGCAGCAGGATCGACGCCGCATAGGCCGACAGCACGGTATCGGCGTATTTTCCCAGATCCGGCATCATGCCCCTGCCCTCTCTCTCGCCTGCAGCGCCCGGATACGGCGGGCGCGGATTTCGGTGCCGGTGCGATAGAACACCAGCGCGATGAACAGCAACACGAAGCCCGCGATACAGACCAGTAGCGGGATATAGAAGACGTCGGCGACGTTTTCCTTCTTGTCCATGCTGAGCGAGGCGCCCTGGTGCAGCCCCTGGTTCCAGAAGTTCACCGCATAGCGGCTCAGCAGCGCGAAGACCGAGCCCACGAGGCAGAGCACCGAGGTCAGATCCGCCGCGGTATCGGGATCCTCGATCGCCGACCACAGCGCCATATAGCCGAGGTAGAACAGGAACAGGATCAGGAAAGAGGTCAGCCGCGGGTCCCAGGCCCACCAGGTGCCCCACATCGGCTGGCCCCAGATGGCACCGGTGACCAGCGCGATCACCGTCATCACCGCCCCCACCGGCGCCGCAGCACGGGCGGCCAGCGCGCTGACATGATGGCGCCGGATCAGCCAGATCAGCGACATCACCAGCATCATCAGCCAGCCATTGATCGCCATCAGCGCCGAGGGCACATGCAGATAGATGATCTTCACCGTCGATCCCTGACGGTAATCGTCGGGCGTGAAGAAGAATCCCCAGACCAGACCGATCACCAGGCAGGCGCCCGACAGGATCCACAGCCAGGGCATCAGCCGCTCGGTCACCGCCAGGAATTTCCTGGGATTGGCATAGGACCACAGGGCGTTCATTTTTTCCGAACTCGACATGCTGCCTCTCTAGCCCCTCCTCCGGGCCTTCTCAATTCACAACACATTCAACGCAGGTTCACCCGCAGTACCGCTGCGCTGGCAAAGGGCAGCAGCGCGATCGCCCCGGCGCTGATCCCGGCCAGCAGCAGCAGCGGCGTCGTCGCCTCCATCCCGGTGGCGCCGCGACGGGCGACCTCGGCACCGAAGATCAGCGTCGGCACATAGAGCGGCAGCACCAGCAGCGACAGCAGCAGCCCGCCGCGCTTCAGCCCCACGGTCAGCGCCGCGCCGAAGGTGCCCAGCACCGAGAGCGCCGGCGTCCCCAGCGCCAGCGATATCACCAGCCAGCCATAGCCCGGCGCCGGCAGGTTCAGCAGCACCCCCAGCAGCGGCGCCGCCAGCACCAAGGGCAGGCCGGTGGTAAGCCAATGCGCCAGCGCCTTGACCGTCACCGCCGCCTCCAGCGGCAGCGGCGCAGTGGCCAGAAGATCGAGCGAGCCGTCCTCCCAGTCCAGCGCGAAGACCCGGTCGAGCGACAGCAGGCAGGCCAGGAGTGCCCCGAGCCAGAGGATGCCCGGCGCGATGGTCGCCAGCAGCGCCGATTGCGGCCCGACGCCGAAGGGCACCAGCACCGTGACGATCAGGAAGAACGCCAGCCCCAGGCCGAAGCCCCCGCCGGCGCGCATCGCCAGCCGCAGGTCGCGGATCAGCAGGGCAATCACAAAAAGGCCTCGTCGAAATCGTCGCCGGCCGCGGGCAAAACCGCGCGGAACCGGGTGACATCCAGCACCTGTGCCTCAAGCCCGAGGTCGATATGAGTGGCGATCAGCGCGCTGCCGCCCCAGGCCAGATGCGCGCGCACGGCGGCGGCGAACATCTCCACCGCCCGGGTATCGAGCGATACCGTCGGCTCGTCCAGCACCCAGACCGGCCGGCCGGTGACCAGCAGCCGCGCCAACCCCAGCCGGCGTTTCTGCCCGGCCGACAGGCTGCCGGCGGGACGCTCTGCCAGGGTCGCCAGATCGAAGGCCTCGATGGCCTCGACAATGCCAGAGGCACCGAAGACCCGGGCCCAGAAGGTGAGATTTTCACGCACGCTGAGTGTCGGCTTGATCCCATCGGCATGGGCGGCATAGGCGATCCGGTCCTCCGCCCCCTCGATCCGGCCCGAATGCGGCGACTGCAGCCCGGCCAGGGTGCGCAGCAGCGTGGTCTTGCCGATGCCGTTGGGGCCACGCAGGATCAGCGCCTGCCCCGGCTCCAGCACAAAGCTGAGCCCGCAGAGCACCGGCAGCCCGCCCCGGGCCACAGTCAGATCGGTTACACGCATTTCCATCCTCTCCCGCTTACCCGATTGCGGGGCACCGAGAAAGGCGCATTCCGTCTCAGCCCGTGCAGAGGAGGCGCGGCCCGTGCCAATGGGGCCAGTGCAGCCCAGCGTGGGCCGGGTCAGACCGGCAGCATCGCCAGCGCCACCCGGCGGCCTTCGGAGAGCAGCACGTTATAGGTGCGGCAGGCGGCGGGAGAGGCCATGGTTTCGACGCCGAGCCCGGCCTCTTCCAGCAGCGCGCGCAGATCGGCGGGGATATGGGCGATCTCCGCCCCGGTGCCGACGAACAGCACGTCTACCTGCCCCGCCAGCGCCATCAGCGGCGCCCGGTCGTCATATCCGCCCCAGGTCGCGGTTCCGGCCGGGCCGGTCAGCACCGCGCCCTGGCGGATCTTGCCACCGATGCGGAAAAACCCCGGGCCATAGCCCTCGATCGGTTCAGCATCGGTGAATTCGACTTCAGTTACTCGCATCTCTTGTCCCCAGTCCTGCGCCGGTCCCGTCCGCGCGGTTGCCGCCCTTCAGCCCCAGACCGGCAGCCCGGTCACCGCGGCACCGGCGATCACCGTATAGGCGGCGGCGCGATAGGCTTTCTCCAGCCCCGGGCGGAAGATGACGCCCCCCAGCACATTGCCCGCCACATTCGGCAGCGCCAGCATCAGCCCCAACCAGATCGGCACGCCGTTCAGCATTCCCTGCCAGCCCAGTAGCGCCAGAAGCAGGATATTGTAGAGAAACAGATAAGTCAGGGTCGAGGCGCGCACAACCGGCGCCGGATGCGGGCTGGCCATATAGAGCAGGATAACCGGCGGCCCGGGCAGCCCGGCGGCGCCGCCCAGAAACCCCGACAGCCCGCCGGTGCCGAAGATCAGCCCGGGGCCGAAGCGGCCATGATAGCGGACCCCGGCAATCAGGCAGAGCAGCATCCCCAGCGCCAGGAAGGAGACGCCGAAACGGAACACCTCGGGCGCCACCACCCCCAGCACCCAGAGCCCCAGCGGCAGGCCCAGCAACGCCGCCAGGCTCATCCGCAGCAGATCACGCCGGTCGGCCTGGCGCAGCGCACCGGGCAGGTTCGGCATCGGCCCGAAGGCATCCATCAGCGCCACGGTGATGATGGCCCAGACCGGCGGCAGCACCAGCGCCGCCACCGGCATGAAGACCAGTGCGGTGCCGAAACCGGCGAAGCCGCGCACGGTGCCGGCGACGAAGGCCGCCAGCGCCAGCCAGACCAGACCCGGCGTCGCCAGCGCCTGGCTCAGCGCCTCAGGCATCGATGTTGGCGAACTGATTGCCGGTCTTCTTGGGGTCGGGCTTGGACCAGTCGCGCTTGACGCCCAGGAACAGCAGGATCGCCGAGGCGACGAAGATCGACGAATAGGTGCCGACGATCACGCCCCAGGTCATCGCGAAGACGAAGCCGCGGATCACGTCGCCGCCCAGAACCAGCAACGAGATCAGCGCCAGCAGCGTGGTCATCGAGGTCATCAGCGTCCGGCTCAGCGTTTCGTTGATCGACAGGTTCAGCACCTCGGCCAGCGGCTTCTGCTTGTATTTGCGCAGGTTCTCCCGCACCCGGTCGAAGACGACCACGGTATCGTTCAGCGAATAGCCGACGATGGTCAGAAGCGCCGCGATGATCGCGAGGTCGAACTTGATCTGCAGTTCAGAGAAGATGCCGATGGTCAGCAGCACGTCGTGGATCAGCGCCACCACCGCACCCAGGGCGAACTGCCATTCGAAACGCAGCCAGATGTAGACCAGCACCGCCCCGATCGCCAGCACCACCGCCAGAACCGCGGTCTGGATCAGCTCGCCCGAGACCTTCGGGCCGACCGATTCGACCGAAACGAACTTGATGTCCGGCACCACGGTCTTCAGCGCGCCCTCGACCTGATCGATCATCTCGGCCGAAACCGCCTCCTGATCGTCCTGCGCCTGGATGCGGATCATCGCCACATGCTGGTCGGCGCGAAAGCCGGGATCGAAGACCTCGGAAATCACCACATCGCCCAGCCCCAGCGGCGTCAGCGCATCGCGATAGACGCCGACATCGAGGTTGGTGGCGCTTTCGGTGCGGATCGTGGTGCCGCCGCGAAAGTCGATGCCGTAATTCAGCCCCTGCATCAGGAAGGAGATGAAGGCCACCACCATCATCATGCCGGAGAAGCCCAGCCAGAGCTTCCAGTGCTTGAAGAAATCGAAGGAGGTATGTTCGGGAACCAGTCGCAGTCGCATCTCAGACCTCGATCGTTTTCGGGCGGCGGCGGTCGTACCACATCACGATCAGCAGCCGGGTCACATAGATCGCCGTGAAGACCGAGGTGATCAGACCGAGGCCGAGGGTGATGGCGAAGCCACGCACCGGCCCGGAGCCGATCGCAAAGAGGATCACGGCGGTGATGAAGGTGGTAATATTGGCGTCGAGAATGGCGCTCAGCGCCTTTTCATAGCCCAGTTCGATGGCACGGCTCGGGCCCTTGGCGGTCTTCAGCTCCTCGCGGATACGTTCGAAGATCAGCACGTTGGCATCGACCGCCATGCCGACCGTCAGCACGATGCCGGCGATCCCCGGCAGCGTCAGCGTCGCCCCGATCAGCGACAGCAGGCCGAACATCAGCGCGATGTTGAGGATCAGCGCCACATTGGCGAACAGCCCGAAGAGCCCATAAGCCAGAGCCATGAAGATCAGCACCCCGGCAAAGGCCACGCCGGTGGCGATCTTGCCGGCATCGATGCTGTCCTGCCCCAGTTCCGGACCGATGGTCCGTTCCTCGAGGAAATCCAGCCCGGCGGGCAGCGCGCCCGCACGCAGCAGCACCGCCAGATTGGTGCTTTCCTCGACGGTGAAATTGCCGGTGATGATGCCGGAGCCGCCGGCGATATGCGCCTGGATCACCGGCGCGCTGATCACCTCGTCATCCAGCACGATGGCGAAGGGGCTGCCGATATTGTCGCGGGTATAATCGCCGAACTTGCGCGCACCGGAGGTGTTGAAGCGGAAGCTCACCGCCGGCCGGCCGTTCTGGTCGAAGCTGGGCTGGGCGTCGACCAGCTCCTCGCCGGTGACCACAGGGGCGGCCTCGACGGTATAATAGGTCCCGGTCTCGTTCAGCGCCGGCAGCAGCTTGTTGCCGACACCGGGATTGGCATCGGGGTCGGAGCCCCGGCCGACCACCGGGTTGAAGGTCAGCTGCGCGGTGGTGCCGATGATCGATTTCAGCTCGGCGGCGCTGCCGATGCCCGGCACCTGGATCAGGATGCGGTTGGCGCCCTGACGCTGGATCGTCGGTTCGCGGGTGCCGACCTCGTCGATGCGGCGGCGCACGATCTCCAGCGCCTGGCGCACGGTGCGGTCGTCGGTGGCCAGCTTCTCGGCCTCCGACAGGGTGACGGTGATGATATCGCCGCTGCCCGACACCACGATATCGGTCGATCCGGCGCCGGTCAGCGACTGGATCGGCCGGGCCAGGGCACGGACGGTCTTCAGGGCGGTGTCCATCCCCTCCGGCTGGCTGATGCGGATGCGCAGTTCCGCCTCCGGCGAGGGCTGCAGGCGGATGGTGCCGATGCTGGCGCGGTCGGCGCGCAGCGCATCGCGGATTTCCGGCCAGAGCGCCTCCATCCGCGATTTGTAGACATCGGCCACCCGCACCTCTGCCAGCAGATGCGCGCCTCCTCTCAGGTCCAGCCCGAGGTTGACCAGGTCGCTGGGCAGATAGGACGGCCAGCGCGCCGCCTGGGCCTCCCGCTCGGGCGTGGCGCCCGATTTCTCGATGGCGGCGCGGGCATCGTTGGCCTGCTCCACCCGGTTATAGAAGGCATTCGGCAGCGACAGGATGATCCCGGCCGCACAAACGGCCCAGATCAACACCCGCTTCCAGAGTTCAAATTGCAGCATGACCCGGCCTTTTCAGAGGGTTGGACGGTCTGGTTTACTTGGCCGGTTCGGTCTTGTTCAGCACCTGGGCGATGGTCGACTTGACCACGCGCACCTTGACCCCTTCGGCGATCTCGACTTCAAGCTCACCGTCTTCCTTGACCTTGCTCACCTTGCCGATCAGCCCGCCCTGGGTCACGACCTGATCGCCCCGGCGCAGCGCCTCGACCATCGACTGGTGTTCTTTGACCTTCTTCTGCTGCGGACGGATCAGCAGGAAGTACATGATCGCGAAGATCAGGATCAGCGGGAGAAACTGGGCGATTGCGCCACCTTGCATGTGGTGTTCCTTCTAACCGGAAAAGGCGGGGACCCCCCCGCGGATTGCCGGGAACCTATGTCGGGAAGGGGGGCAATGCAAGGCAACGAATGGGCCCGCCCCGGCCCGGCGCGACGACATTTCCGTGAAGCCGGGCGGGCGGCGGGAAATATGGCGGTTTCAACCCCACCGCGCGCGCCCCGCCCTGCCCCGGATCGGGCAGAGAACCGACGAACCGGGGAGACGGGCGCAACGAAAGGCTTGGCCGACGGGCGGCGCATCGCCATGATGGCCCCACCACAACCGGAGCGCGAGATGAGCGACCAGCCCACCACCACCCTGCCGATCCCGCCCGATGTCTTCTGGGCGATCACCGGGATCGGCGGGATGGCCCTGCTGACGCTGGTGATCTTCGGGGCGATGATCCCCGCCGGCTCCAGCCATGTCGCCCCGTTGGAGCGGTTGAAGGATCGGCTGGGGCTTACCAGCCTGAACTCCGGCCTGTTCCTGATCGCCCTGGGGTTTTGGGGCGCGCTGTTCCTGACCCTGACGGTGGGGCTGATCTGGCTGATCTGGGATCTGATCTGGATGGGTATCCCCGGCGATACCGCCAAGGTCTGGGGCTTTTCCATCGCCCGCATCGCCGGTCTGACCGCGACATTGGGGGCGGTGGTGGCCCTGCCCTTCACGCTGATCAAGGTGCGGATGACCGCGCGGCAAACCGATACGGCCGCAGAATCCCTCTTCAACGACAAGATCAACACCGCCAGCGACGATCTGCACGCGATGCGGCAACGGTGGGACGAAACGGAAAAGCAGAACATCTGGGAGCCCGACATCGTCCGCCGCAATGCCGCCATCGACCGGCTTGAGGGGCTGGCGAAAGAGCAACCCTCGGAAGTCCCGCGGATCGTGCGGATGTTGAGCGTTTATGTCCGGGAACTGTCCAAGGAGGTTCCACCGGAGCCTGCCCCCCCAGATGCCAGACCAGACCAACTCAAAGACTGGGCGCGGCAGCTGACCGTCAAACGCTCAGACATGCAAACCGCCGTTCAGGCGCTGGGACGCCTGCGAAAATCCTTCGATGGTGCCTTTGATCCGAAAACCATCGACCTGACCGGCGCCAACCTGCAAGGGATGCTGCTGAGTCATGACGGTTTTAACTTCGGAGGTATTCTTCTGGCTGAGGCGTCCATGCAGGGGGCGGACCTCTGGGGCGCGAAGTTGCAGGGGGCGGACCTCGGGCGCGCGGAGTTGCAGGGGGCGGACCTCTGGGGCGCGAAGTTGCAGGGGGCGGACCTCTGGGGCGCGAAGTTGCAGGGGGCAGGCCTCTGGAGCGCGGAGTTGCAGGGGGTGTACCTCGAGCGCGCGGAGTTGCAGGGGGTGTACCTCGAGCGCGCGAAGTTGCAGGGGGCGAACCTCGAGCGCGCGGAGTTGCAGGGGGCGAACCTCGAGCGCGCGAAGTTGCAGGGGGCGGACCTCTGGAGCGCGGAGTTGCAGGGGGTGTACCTCGAGCGCGCGGAGTTCGACACATCAACCTCACTGACAGCCGCTACTCTCCGAGGTGCGGCTGTCAGTGAGGTTGATTTTACCAATATACCA
Organism: Pseudodonghicola flavimaris; assembly: GCF_030164425.1. Taxonomy (GTDB): domain Bacteria; phylum Pseudomonadota; class Alphaproteobacteria; order Rhodobacterales; family Rhodobacteraceae; genus Pseudodonghicola; species Pseudodonghicola flavimaris. Next base: position 36,226 of record NZ_JASNJD010000026.1, read on the forward strand.
GAAATCACCCCGCATATCGACCAGGTCTTCGGCGATGCCACCGTCACCCTGCCCGGGGGCGTCACCCGGGATCACCCGGATTGGCCGCCGCATTTCTCAAGAGAAAAACTGATCGGCGACGACTTCGAAACCGCCTGGCGTGCCTTCCAGAAATCCATCGGCTTCGACCCGGATGACCCTTCGACCTGGGACGACCCGCAGGACACACCACCATAGACACTGCGCCCCCTACCCCTCGGGGGCGACATGTTGCATAAGGCCCCCACGATTCACAGTGTTTCAGGGAGCATCCCCATGCATGACATCCGTGCCATCCGCGACAACCCGGCCGCCTTCGACGCCGCGCTTGCCCGGCGTGGGGTTTCCTCGCTCTCGTCCGAGCTTCTGGCGCTGGACGAGGCGCGGCGCGCCAAGATCCTGGCGGCCGAGACCGCGCAGGCGGATCAGAACAAGGCCGCCAAGGCCATCGGCGCCGCCAAGGCCAAGGGGGATGACGCCGAATTCGAACGGCTGCGCGCCGAGGTGGCCGACAAGAAATCCGAAGTCGCCGCCATGCAGGCCGAGGCGAAGGAGCTGGACACCCAGCTGACCGAGATGCTGGCCGGCATCCCCAACTTGCCCTATGACGACATCCCCGATGGCGAAGACGAGGCCGACAATGTCGAACTGCACCGCTGGGGCACGCCGAAGACCTTCGATTTCAAACCGAAGGAGCATTACGAGCTGTCGGGCGTGATCCCGGGCATGGATTTCGAGACCGCCGCGAAACTGTCGGGCGCGCGTTTCGTCGTGCTCAGGGGCGCGGTGGCGCGTATCCACCGGGCGCTGGCGCAGTTCATGCTGAACACCCATGTCGACGAAAACGGCCTGACCGAGATGAACACCCCGGTGCTGGTCCGCGAAGAGGCGATGTATGGCACCGGCCAGTTGCCGAAATTCGGCGAGGACAGCTATCTGATGCGGGAAGGGCTGTGGCTGATCCCGACCTCCGAGGTGACGCTGACCAATACGGTCGCCGGCGAAATCCTCGACGAGGCCGCCCTGCCCCGGCGGATGACTTCGCACACGCTCTGCTTCCGCTCCGAGGCGGGATCGGCCGGCAAGGACACCTCCGGCATGCTGCGCCAGCACCAGTTCGAGAAGGTCGAGATGGTGTCGATCACCAGGCCCGAGGAGAGCGACGACGAGCAGAAGCGCATGCTGCGCTGCGCCGAGGGGATCCTGGAAAAGCTGGGCATCCCCTATCGTACCATCGTGCTCTGCACCGGCGACATGGGCTTCGGCGCGCGGCGCACCTTCGATATCGAGGCCTGGCTGCCCGGGCAGGACACCTATCGCGAGATTTCCAGCGTCTCCACCTGCGGCGATTTCCAGGCGCGGCGGATGAACGCGCGGTTCCGCCCCGAGGCGGGTGGCAAGCCGGAATTCGTTCATACGCTGAACGGCTCCGGCCTGGCGGTCGGGCGCTGCCTGATCGCGGTGCTGGAGAACGGCCAGCAGGAAGACGGCTCGGTCACCCTGCCCGAGGTGCTGGCGCCCTATCTGGGCGGCAAGCTGACGCTGAGCGCTGTGGGCGAGCTGGTCTGAGCCGCCGCCAGACAGCGCCGACGACACGCGCCTGAGGACAGGTGCGGAACCGGCGCCGGGGGCTCCCTCCGGCGCCCCCGGGTTCAGCCCTTGGCCCTGGCCGCCTTCTTCCCGGACTTCCTGGCTTTCTTCGCCTTGGCCTTCAGCTTCGCGGCCTTGTCCTTTTCCTTCGCCTTCTTGGCTTTCTTCTTGGCTTTCTTCTGCGCCTTGGCGAAGGCCTTGGAGAGCGTCTCTGCCTTTCTGGCGGCCTTGGCGGCCTTCAGCCGCGCCTTGGCCCGCTTGCGCGCCCGGGCTTCCTCGGCGGTTTCGACCGGCGCGGGGGTGACCGGCGCATCGGGCACCGGCGGCGCCTTGGCGGCGGCTTTTGCCGCCCGCACCGGCACCGGTTTCGGCGCGGCAACCGCGGGCGTTTCGGCCACAACCTCCGGCGCCGGGGCCGGCGCTACCTCAGCTCCGGCCGGCGGCTGGTCCAGCAGCGCCTGCGCCTCGGCGATCATCCTCGCCGCCGTCACCGCACCGATGCCGCTGACCACGGTCAGATCGGCCGGCCGCGCCGCCGCCAACTGGCTGAGGCTGCGAAATCCGTGTTCTGCCAGGGCAAGGACCCTTGCCGGTCCAATGCCACGAATGTCGGTGAGAGGGCGCATCTGATCTCCTTCTGGTGTCCGCCTGCGGGGGTACTGCCCCCGGTCGGCGCCGGAGGAGCCGATACCCTAGCGCAGTCGTGCGCCAAATGTATATACAAAAAATATACAAATTCAACGAGAGAGAGGCGCGCCCTGACGGCCCGCCCCCTGCAACGATCGGTTCCTGCTGCGCGAACCGGCGGCTCAGCCGGTTACCGTCTGGCCGGTTTCGGACCGGCGCCGCCGTTTGGGAAAAGGCACCAGCCGCTTGGCGTCCTCATCCCAGAGCTTGAGGTTCAGCGCAGCCACCGCCTCGGGAAACTTGATCCGCCGCGGCGCGTATTCCTCCGGCAGGTTATAGTGGCAGGCGCGCAGCCGGTAGGAGGGGATGCGGGCGTTGAAATGGTGGATGTCATGCAGGTTGATACAGCCCACCACCAGATCGAAAAACCAGCCGAAATCCAGCGCCGAAGACCCCTGCAGCGCCGCCAGTTGCGGATCCAGATCGGGCCGGCGGTCCCAATAGGTATCCTCGAAATTATGCTGCAGATAGACGAGGAACACGCCGATCATGCCGCCGATCACCGAGAACAGCAGATAGAGCCCGAGCCCCTGCCAGCCGCCGAATGCCCAGATCAGCGCCAGCCAGGCGAAGACCGCGAGATTGTGCAGAAGCACGCTGCGCACACCGTACTTCACCGTGTTGCGCGGCCAGCGGTAGCGGATGAAATAGGTGAAGGCCGAACCCAGCGGGATGAAGATGAACGGGTTGCGGTAAAGCCGGTAGAACAGCCGCCGGCCAAAGCTGGCCTCGTTCCACTCCCGCAGCGTCATGGTATAGATCTCGCCGGTCTCGCGATGCTCCAGATTGCCGACCCCGGCGTGATGCTCATTGTGATTCTGCTTCATCACCGTGAAGGGCGAAAAGGTGAAGGGCGACAGCCCCTCGCCCGCCAGTTCGTTCTGACGGCGGGTCTTGAACAGAGAATGATGGCCGCAATCGTGCTGCAGCACGTAGAGACGCACAGCGCACAGCGCATGCACCAGCCCGGCGGGGATCATCACATACCACAGGCTGGCATAGGCGATCAGCACGTAGAGCGATGCGAAATAAACTGCGAAGGTTCCGAAATAGCTGAGCGCCGCAAGACGGTTATCCTGCTTGGCGTACTGGCGGGTGTAGGCGCGAAGATCCATGATCGTCCCGTTTCTGCTTAGATCCCGGTTTCCGGTGCAAACTAATTGGTTCAGTTGTGGGGAACAAGCCGTCACACCGCCGCATAAGCAGAATCCGCCCGCTGTAGTTCGCCCAATGACCACCCGCCGCAAGGCGGGCAAAACCGCCGCCCGGCCCCTGCCGCGACGGCAGCCCCAAAATACCGCCACGCGTGCTTGAACCACCCACGATACACGCTTTAGATGTTGGTCGCCTGTGCCAGCCGGCGCCGCCCGCGCCTGTTCCATGCACAGCTCACAGCCAGGACGACCTCGTGACATGACCAATATCCTCCTCTATTCCAGCCTGAATTCCTGGGCGGCCGAAGACCTCGAGAAGATCGATTTCGACTCCTTTTCCTCGCCTTCGCTGTCGCCCAACCTGATCACCGGAAGCGTCGACGGCTTCTTCATCCGGATCAGCGGCACCTTCGCCTATAGCGGCGGCACGCTTCAGAGCGGCACCGTCAGCGGCGTCGATGTCAGCTATCACAGCACACCGCTGGTGACGGTTTCGGGCGTCCGTCTGGATATGGACGATCTGGTCTATGGCTCGGTCGCGACGCTGACGCAGAAGGTCTTCGGCGGCGACGACACCCTCACCTCCTATTGGAACCAGGGCGAGACCTATTCCAGCTTCGGGGGCGATGACCGGCTGCGGCTGGGCACCGGCGATGATGAGGTCGACGGCGGCACCGGAACCGATACCTTCGTGCTGGACACCCCCTATGCACCCGCCAGCATCGGGCTCGCCGGTCGTGCCGTGGTGGTGGACGGCGCCATGGGGCGGGATCTGCTGACGAATGTCGAGCTGCTGGAGTTCAGCAACAAGACCGTCGCGGTCGACACCGGCAGCACCGGCAACGACGTGATGACGGGCGATACCTATGCCAGCGCGCTGAGCGATATCCTCTTCGGTCTGGACGGCGACGACCGGATCAGCGGCGGCAAACTGGCCGACCGGCTCTTCGGCAACGATGGCGCCGACAAGCTCTATGGCGGGCGCGGCAACGATATGCTGAACGGCGGCAACGGCAATGACCTGCTCAAGGGCGCCGGCGGCTACGACACGCTGTTCGGCGGCAATGGCAATGACCGGCTCATCGGCGGCAAGGGCAACGACGTGATGACCGGTGGCGGCGGCCGCGACAGCTTCCTGTTCACCCGCGGCGATGGCAGCGACCGGATCACCGACTTCGACCTGGGCCGCGACACCATCGTGATCGACCGGGGCGCGTCGGACCTCTCCGACCTCGATTTCACCCGCAAGGGCTCGGATGTGCTGATCAGCTTCGCCAACGTGAAAATTCTGGTGGAGGACATCAAGGTCTCAGACCTGCACGACGCCGGCAATTTCGATTTCTGAGCCGCCGCCCCGCCCCCGCGCGGGGCGCGGACCGGACAGCTGAACATGAAAAAGGCGGGCCCGCGTGGCCCGCCTTTCCGTCATCTCAGCCCCTAGCCCCGGCTCAGGCGTTCCAGGGGTGATCGCCCTTGGCATCCTTCACCCGGGTCGGCAGGCCGATCTGGTCGAGGATGGTGAAGAAGGGTTTCGGGTCCAGTTCCTCGACGTTCTTCATCGTCTTGGCATCCCAGTCTCCGCTCGCCACCAGCATCGCGGCAGCCACCGGCGGCACGCCGGCAGTATAGGAAATGCCCTGGCTGCCCACTTCCTCATAGGCTTCCTTGTGATCGGCGACGTTGTAGACAAAGAGCTCGACCTCCTCCCCGTCCTTCACGCCCTTGACCAGATCGCCGATGCAGGTCTTGCCGATATAGCCCGGCGCCAGGCTGGCGGGATCGGGCAGCACGGCCTTGACCACCTTCAGCGGCACGACCTCGAGCCCCTCGGCGGTTTTCACCGGCTGCTCCGACAGCAGGCCCAGCGATTGCAGCACGGTGAAGACATTGATGTAGTGATCGCCGAAGCCCATCCAGAACCGCACATCGGCCTGCGGATAATTGGTGGCGAGGCTGTGCACCTCGTCATGGCCCGACTGATAGGCGCGCTGGGTGCCGACGACGGGCAGGTCCCAGTCGCGGCCCGATTCAAACATCTTCTTCTCTTTCCACTGCTGGTCTTCCCAGTAGTAGACGGTGCCGGTGAATTCGCGGAAGTTGATCTCCGGATCGAAATTCGTGGCGAAATACTTGCCGTGCGAGCCGGCGTTGATATCGACGATATCGATCGACTTGACCTCATCCATCTGGTCGATGGCAAAGCGGGCGAAGGCATTGACCACACCCGGATCGAAGCCGGCGCCGAGGATCGCGGTCACGCCCTTCTCGGCACAGAGATCGCGCTTCTTCCACTCATAGTTGGCATACCACGGCGGGGTTTCGCAGATTTTGGCCGGGTCTTCGTGAATGGCGGTGTCGATATAGGCCGCGCCGGTCTCGATGCAGGCATCGAGCACATACATGTTCACGAAGGCGGACCCGACGTTGATCACGATCTGCGCGCCGGTCTCCCGGATCAGATCGGCCACCGCCTGGGTGTCCATCGCATTGACCTGGTGCGCCTTGAGGACGCCCTCCTGCTTCATCGCGCCCTTTTCGCGGACCGACTCAAGGATCGCCTCACATTTGGAAAGCGTCCGGCTGGCGATGTGGATATCGCCAAGCACATCGTTGTTCTGCGCGCATTTATGCGCCACGACCTGAGCGACGCCGCCAGCGCCGATGATGAGAACGTCTCGTTTCAACTCAAGGGACCTCCTTCGTGTTCCTGTAGTTCGGGGTAAAGCCTCAGTTTCAAGGTTTCACGACAAAGCGGCCGTGAAATCCTCATAGGTGAAATCGCGCACCAAGCGGGTGCTGCCGTCCAGTTCACGAATGGCGATGGCCGGCATCTTGACGCCGTTGAACCAGTTCTTCTTGACCATCGTATAGCCGGCCGCATCCTGAATGCTCAGCCGGTCGCCCGCCTTCAGCGCCGCCGGAAAGCGGAATTCGCCGAAGATATCACCGGCCAGACAGGATTTGCCGCAGACCATCCAGTCCTGATCGCCGCTTTCCTCCATCTTCGCACTTTCGCGGTAGATGAGCAAATCGAGCATATGCGCCTCGATCGAGCTGTCGACGATGGCCAGGTTCTTGCCGTTGTAGAGCGTGTCCAGAACCGTCACCTCCAGCGTGGTCGACTTGGTGATCGCCGCCTCGCCCGGCTCCAGATAGACCTGCACCTGGTTCTGGTCGGCAAAGCGTTTCAGCCGGTCTGCCAGCCGATCCAGCGGATAGCCCTCGCCAGTGAAATGGATGCCGCCGCCGAGGCTGATCCAGTCCATCCGCCGGATCAGATGGCCGAACTGCTGTTCGATCGAGCCCAACATGGCGTCGAAGCGGTCGAAATCGGCATTTTCGCAGTTGTTGTGGAACATGAATCCGGTGATCAGATCGGCCACCGGTTCGATATCCCTGGGATCATGCTCGCCCAGCCGCGAGAACGGCCGCGCCGGATCGGCCAGGTCGAAATCCGAGGTCGAGACGCCCGGGTTGACCCGCAGGCCGCGGATATGGCCACGGCTGGGCTCCTCGAACCGGGTCAGCTGGCCGACGGTGTTGAAGATCACCTTGTCGGAATTCGCCAACACCTCGCCGATCTCGTGATCGGCCCAGGCCACGGAATAGGCATGGGTTTCGCCGGGGAACTTCTCCCGCCCCAGCTTGACCTCGAAGAGCGAGGAAGACGTGGTGCCGTCCATGTATTCGCTCATCATGTCGAAGACCGACCAGGTGGCGAAGCACTTCAGCGCCAACAGAGCCTTGGCGCCGGAGTGCTCCCGCAGCCAGGCGATCTTTTCCATGTTGGGAAGCAGCCGCGCCTTGTCGATCAGATAATAGGGGGTTTGCATCAGGGGTGCGCCTCCGACCAATAGGGACCCATAACCGAGAGCGGGGACTTAACAGGTTCGCGCCACAAAACAACCCCGGATCTTGGCGAAATGATAGGGAATATCCCGGGGAACCGGGGCACGCGCGGAGCTGCCCGGGGGATTACCCCGGCTTTTCACCTCTCGCCCGGCCCTCCCCGCGGGTGGGCGTCCTGCAGACGTTCGGCACCGAAACAAAAGGCGACAGAGCGCCGATGTCTCGCCCCTGCCAAAGCAGGGGGGCGCCCACCCGAGATCTGGCACGCCCCTTCTGACTTAGAAACGGGAACGATTACTTCAGGTGCTTTCTCAGCGCGCTCGGCCCAGATTTCTTGCGGCCCTTATAGGGGTTCTTGTCGCTCTGGCTGCGCAGCGTCAGCCGGATCGGCGTGCCCGGCATGTCGAAATCCTGCCGCAGCCCGTTGACCAGATAACGGCTGTAGCTGTCGGGCATCTTGTCGGGATGGCTGCACATCACCACGAAACCCGGCGGCCGGGTCTTGGCCTGGGTCATGTAGCGCAGCTTGATCCGCTTGCCCTGCGGCGCGGGCGGCGGGTGCTGCTCCAGCATGCCAGTCAGCCAGCGGTTCAGCCGCGCCGTCGAAACCCGGCGGTTCCAGACGTCATAGGCGCGCAGGATCGCATCGTGCAGCCGGTCGAGTCCGCGCCCGGTCTTGGCCGAGACGGTGACCAGTGGCGCCCCGCGCAGTTGCGGCAGCAGCCGTTCGAAGGCCTCTTTCAGATCGCGCAGCTTTTCCTGCTTCTGATCCTCGATATCCCATTTGTTGACCGCGACCACCACGGCGCGACCCTCGCGCTCGGCCAGATCGGCAATCCGCAGGTCCTGCTGCTCGAAGGGGATCGCCGCATCCAGCAGCACCACCACGACCTCGGCGAATTTCACCGCCCGCAGCCCGTCCGAGACAGAGAGCTTCTCCAGCTTCTCCTGCACCTTGGCCTTCTTGCGCATGCCGGCGGTGTCGAAGATCCGCATCGGTGTGCCATCCCAGTCGATGCGCAGGGAAATTGCGTCGCGGGTGATCCCGGCCTCCGGCCCGGTCAGCAGCCTGTCCTCGCCCAGGATCTTGTTGATCAGCGTCGACTTGCCGGCATTGGGGCGACCGACCACCGCCACCTGCAGCGGTTTAGCCGCAGTGGGCGCCGGCGCACCGGCGATCTCTTCGCCGTCCTCATCGAAATCGGCCTCGTCATCGACCGTCACCTCGGTCTCGGGCGCGTGTTCGGCCGCCCGCTCGGCGAAGTCATCGGCGATCGGCATCAGCTGGGAATAGAGGTCGTTCAGCCCCTCGCCATGTTCGCCGGACAGACGAATCGGCTCGCCCAGCCCCAGCCCGTAGGCCTCGATCACCCCGGCATCGGCTGCCGATCCCTCGGCCTTGTTGGCGGCCAAGATCACATGCGCCGATCGTTTGCGCAGGATCTCGGCAAAGACCTCGTCGGTCGGCGTCACCCCGGCCCGGGCGTCGACCATGAACAGGCAGACATCGGCCATGTCGACGGCACGTTCGGTCAGGCGCCGCATCCGGCCCTGCAGGCTGTCGTCGGTAGCGTCCTCCAGCCCGGCGGTGTCGATCACCGTAAAGCGCAGATCGCCCAACCGCGCCTCGCCCTCGCGCAGGTCGCGCGTCACGCCGGGCTGATCATCGACCAGCGCCAGCCGCTTGCCGACCAGACGGTTGAACAATGTGGACTTGCCGACATTCGGCCGGCCCACGATGGCGAGGGTGAAACTCATGCGTACGAACTTTCGAAAACCTGAATGCGCCCTTTAGCGCATCCGCGCGTCAACGGAAAGCGTAGAGTAGGCCCGCGCGGCTGACCACATAAAGTGTGCCGCCCGCCACCGACGGCGCGGTGGTGGCGCCGCCCGGCACCTCGAGCGAGGAGAGCCAGCCGCCGCTCTTGGGATCGAAGAAATGGACATAGCCGTCGCTGGAGGCGACCACGATGCGGTTGCCGGCCAGGATCGGGCCATAGTTGGCATAGACCGCGCCCCGCTTGCGCGAGGTGTCACGCACATAGTCGTTCAGATCGTTGGTCCAGATGATTGTGCCGTCTCGGGAGTCGAGCCGCACCAGCTTGTTCTGGTCGCTGATCAGGAAGACGCTGCCGCCGGCCGGCACCACCGGCCCCAGGGCGCCTTCGCGTGCGGTCCACAGCCGGTCGCCGGTGTCGATATCATAGGCCACGGTGCGGCCCGACTGGTTGCCGGCATAGACCCGGCCGCCATCGATCACCGGGCTGCCGGTGACGTCCATGATCATGGTGCGGGCGCGGCCCTTGCGCTTGCCGGCGACCGACGCATACCAGCGGCGCAGACCGCCGCGGCGGAAGGTCGCCATCAGGTCGCCCGAGCCGAAGGCGAAGATCGCCAGTTCCTGATTCACCGCCGGCGCCGGGGCACCCAGCACATTGGTGATGCTCGGCGTGGCCGAGACCTGCCAGACGATGCGGCCGTCCTTGGTGTCGACCGCCCAGCCGGTATCGTCGCCGGCCACCAGATAGACCAGACCGCCGTAGACCGTCGGCTGTCCCGATCCGGTGGCGTCCAGCCGCTGCTGCCAGCGCTGTTTGCCGGTGGCGGCATCCAGCGCCGTCAGCCGGCCATAGCCGGAGGAGACATAGAGCGTGCCTTCGTGATAGGCGAGCCCACCGCCGGTGGCCTGTCCGTCGGAGTCGGTCGCCGGCACCAGATCGGTGCTCCAGGCGACGGCGCCGCCGGTGGTGACGGCGGTGACGCGAGCAGAGGAATCGAGCGTATAGATCAGGCCGTTGGCGATCACCGGCTGCGCGGTGATGCGCTGGCGCAGCGCGTCCCCTTCGCCGATCGGCGCCGTCCACAGCAGGCTGGGCGCGCTCGACAGCGCCGGATTGCTGACCCGATAGGACGGGGTGCCCTGCCCCTGCGTCCAGGCGCTGTTGCTGGTCTGGGACGGCAGCCGGATCACGCGGCTCTCATTCGCCGGGGTCTCGGCTGCCAGCGTCTCCTCGGCGTAGATCGGCTCCCGCTCGCCGGGAAGGATCACCTCCTGCTCGGCGCAGGCGGAGAGCAACAGAACCGTGCCGCCGACAAGGGCCAGCCCGGTACGCGAAAGGGAAAACGCTGCGGTCATGGGAAGGTGCCTGATGCTCTGCCTGTCGTTTCGTTCGTAGTTCCAAGTACCGGCCGCCCGCCCGCGGGCACGCGATCCGGTCTGTCTGATCAGCCCTGCTGCACCCCGGACACCGTCGCCGGCGTACCGCCGAGCGCCACGATGACCTGAGACACGCGCTGCCGCAAGGTTGTATTGGCCTCCGCGTCCTGCAGGATCTGCTGCAACCGGTCAAGCGCGGCCTCGGTCTGGCCTTCGGAGACATCGATCAGGGCCAGTTGCTCCTCGGCCAGCAGCCGCAGCGCCCCGCCGGGACGGGCCAGCGCCTCGAACCGCTGACGGCGGTCCGACGCCTCCAACGTATCGGCCTGCAGCACCAGCGCCTTGAAGCCGGCGATATCGCGGTAGATCGGTTCCAGATCGCCGTTGCGGGCGATTTCTTCCAGCGCGGCGACGGCAGCCTCGGTATCACCGGCCTCTGCCCGCGCAGCGGCGGTCAGGAAATCCAGCACGGCGCCGCCACCGGCGGATGTCGGGCTGATCCCGGCCAGCGCCTCGGCCCGGTCGGCCGGCGCATCGGCATCCATCGCCGCCAGCATCTGGTCGCCCAGAGCCTCCGCCGCGGCGGTTTGCTGTGCCTTGCGGTATTCGTTGTAGCTGGCGCCGCCCACCACGGCGACAATCACCACGATGGCGATCCAGCCATAGCGGCGCAGCAGCGCGAACAGACGGTCGCGGCGGACCTCGTCAGTGACCTCGTCGATGAAACTGTCGGCGTCGCTCATCCTTCGCCCCCGCCCTTCCTGCCATGGCACCCGCCGGACCTGTGCCCGCGACGCTGCCGCTTGAACTCTCCCCACGCTGCCCGGGCAGCGGCGGAATTTCCTCCTCTTACCCCCGATCCCGCGCCAAGCCAAGGGCTCCGGCCGGGGCAAAATTCCCCCGGCGGAGACCTGCGCGACACGGTTGAACAAAAATCAAGGATGATTGACTGTCCAAGCTGGACAGATGTTATGGAAATGCCGAAACCTCTGCTATCCCCTTCGCTTTCGCGGCCCCGGCCCGACACTTTCAAGAGATTTTCGAGTTTTTCATGCGACCGATCCCGTTTCTGACCGCGCTGCTGGTGACCGCCACCCTGTTCCTGCTGGTCTTCAAGCGCGACGCGCTTCTGGCCTTCGCCCGCGACACCGCGCCCACGGCATCCGAAGCGACGGCCGAGACCGCCCCAACGGAAGCAGCGCCCCAAGCCGTCGCGGCGGGGGAGGAGGAACGCAAGGCGATGCGGGTCGTGGTGCTGCGCTCCGTCGCCCGCACCATCGACAGCGCCGTCGTGCTGCGCGGCGAGACCCGCGCCGCCCGCCAGGTCGAGGTGCAGGCCGAAATCACCGGCGCGGTGTTCTCCGAACCCCGCCGCAAAGGCACCTTCGTCGCCGCCGGCGACGTCCTGTGCAAGCTGGACCCCGGCACCCGCCAGGCGACGCTGGCGCAGGCCCGCGCCGCGCTGGCCGAGGCGCGCGCCTATGTCCCCGAGGCGCAGGCCCGGCAGGAGGAGGCGCACGCCGTCCTCGATGAGGCGCAGATCAACTACACCGCCGCCGAAAAGCTTAGCCAGGGCGGCTTCACCGCCCAGACCACGCTGCTGGCACGCGCCGCCGCCGTCCGCTCCGCCGAGGCCGCCATCGCCTCGGCCGAGGCCGGGGTGGAGGCCGCCCAGGCCGGGATCGAGGCGGCGCAATCCGCCGTCGCCGCCGCCGAGCGCGAGATCACCCAGCTGACGATCACCGCGCCCTTCGCCGGGCTTCTGGAATCCGACGCCGCCGAACTCGGCAGCCTGATGCAGCCCGGCAGCCCCTGCGCCCAGGTCATCCAGCTCGATCCCATCAAGGTGGTCGGCTATGTGCCCGAAACCGAGGTCGCCCGCGTGACCCTCAGTGCCCCGGCGCAGGCGGTGCTGGCCACCGGCGAGGAGATCCGCGGCGCGGTCAGCTTTCTCAGCCGATCTGCGGATCAGACCACCCGTACCTTCGAGGTGGAAATCACCGTGCCCAACCCCGACCTGAGTATCCGCGACGGTCAGACCGCCAGCATCGCCATCGCCGCCGAGGGGGCGACTGCCCACAAGCTGCCGCAGTCGGCACTGACCCTGAACAACGAAGGACGGCTGGGTGTGCGGGTGGTGGAGCCCGACAATCTGGTCGGCTTCCGCCCGGTCGAGGTGCTGCGCGACGAGGCCGACGGCGTCTGGGTCGGCGGCCTGGGCGAACGCGCCGATGTGATCGTCGTCGGACAGGATTTCGTCACCGCCGGCGTCGCCGTGATCCCGAGCTATCGCGAGGTCTCGCAATGACCAGGCTGGTCGACTGGGCCGCCGCCCGGGCCCGGATGGTCCTGGCCTTCATCGCGATCTCGCTTCTGGTCGGCGGCTATGCCTATGTCTCGCTGCCCAAGGAGGGCGAGCCCGATATCGAGATCCCGGCGCTCTTCGTCTGGGTGCAATTCCCCGGCATCTCGGCCGAGGATGCCGAAAAACTGCTGGTCAAGCCGATGGAGACCGAGCTGGCCGATATCGACGGGCTCGACAAGATGAGCGCTACCGCCGCCGAAGGCTATGCCGGGGTGGCGCTGGAGTTCGAATTCGGCTGGGACAAGACCGCCACCACCGCCGATGTGCGCGACGCGATGAATGCCGCTCAGGCGGAATTTCCCGAAGGGGCGGAGCAATATACCATCGCCGAGTTCAACTTCTCGGAATTTCCCATCGTCATCGTCAACCTGACCGGCGCGGTGCCGGAGCGCACCATGGCGCGGGTCGCCAAGCAGTTGCAGGACGATCTGGAATCGCTGGACGCGGTGCTGGAGGCCGGGATCGCCGGCAACCGCGACGAGCTGCTGGAAGTCGTCATCGACCCGCTGCGGCTGGAATCCTACAACGTCACCGCCGCCGAGCTGGTCAATGTGGTGCAGAACAACAACCAGCTGATCGCCGCCGGTGAGGTCGAAACCGATCAAGGCACATTTTCGGTCAAGATCCCCTCCTCCTTCGACAGCCCGCAGGACGTCTACAACCTGCCGGTCAAGACCAACGGCGACCGGGTGGTGACGCTGGGCGAGCTGGCGCAGATCAACTACACCTTCGAGGATCGCGTCGGCACCGCCCGTTTCAACGGTGAAAACACCGTCGCACTGCAGGTGGTCAAGCGGCGCGGGTACAACCTGATCGACACCGTCGACCAGGTGAAGGAAACGCTGGAGAAGGCGCGCGCCAAATGGCCGCCCGAACTGCAGGCGGCGATCCAGGTCGGCACCTCGAACGACCAGAGCCGTGTCGTCGGTTCCATGGTCAACCAGCTCGAAGGCTCGGTGCTGACCGCCATCGCGCTGGTGATGATCGTGGTTCTGGCCTCGCTCGGCAGCCGGGCGGCGCTGCTGGTGGGCTTCGCGATCCCCACCTCCTTCCTGCTCTGCTTTGCGCTGCTGGCGGCGATGGACGTGGCGATTTCCAATATCGTGATGTTCGGCCTGATCCTGGCGGTGGGCATGCTGGTCGACGGCGCCATCGTGGTGGTGGAATACGCCGACAAGCGGATCTCCGAGGGCTCCGGCCCGATGCATGCCTATGTCGAGGCGGCGCAACGGATGTTCTGGCCGATCATCAGCTCCACCGCGACGACGCTCTGCGCTTTCCTGCCGATGCTGTTCTGGCCCGGGGTGCCCGGCGAATTCATGGGCATGCTGCCGGTGACGCTGATCTTCGTGCTCTCCGCCTCGCTGGTGGTGGCGCTGGTCTACCTGCCGGTGATGGGGGGCGTTACCGGGCGGATGTCGCGCGGCTTCAGCCATATCTCTGACGCGCTTCGGGCGCGGACGCCCTGGGTGCTGCGCGCGATCCTGGTGCCCATCGCGCTCTATGCGATGTTCGCGGCGGCAATGCAGGTGCTGAACCCGCATTACCTGATCCCCGCGGCGGTGCCGATCTCTGCGGTCACCGGCTCGCTGCTGGGCGGGATCCTGTTCCTGCTGGCCGGCGTCGCCGGCTCCATCACCCTCAGCGCCGCCCGGATCGAACGCGCCCCGCGCCCGGTCGGGGCCGATCGGCGCTATTCCGTCTTCGGCTGGGTGATCTATCTGATCGCCGGCAACCCGGTGATGCCGCTGGTGGCGGTGGCCGCGGTCTTTGCCGGGGTCTTCTATGTCACCGCCATCCTGTTCCCGGCCAATTCCCGGGGGGTGGAGTTCTTCGTCGAATCCGAACCCGAACAGGCCACCGTCTATGTCCGTGCCCGCGGCAATATCTCTCTGGCGGAAACCGACGCGATGGTGCGTCAGGCCGAACAGGTGGTGCAGGCGCATCCGGCGGTGATCAACGTCTTCTCCTTCGCCGGCGACGGCGGGCTGAACCAGAACACCGGCGGCGCCCAGTTGCCGGCCGATACTGTCGGCCAGATCCAGTTCGAGATCATTCCCTGGGAAGACCGTCCGCGTGCCCTGCAACCCTGGCTGGGCGGCCGTCTGGAGCGGGAGATGACGGTTCCCGAATATGACGGCGATTTCGTTCTGGACCAGCTCAGCGCCGAACTGGCCAAGCTGCCCGGCTTCGAGACCGAGGTGGTGCCGCTGGGCCGTGGCCCGGCCTCTGCCAAGCCGATCCACCTGCGGCTGAAGGGCGACAACTGGGACGAGCTGACCGCGGCGACCGAATACGCCCGCCAGCGGTTCGACGACACCGCCGGGCTGATCAAGACCGAGGATACCCTGCCCCTGCCCGGCATCGACTGGCAGGTCGACGTCGACGTGGAGAAGGCCGGCCGCTTCGGTGCCGACGTCGCCACCGTGGGCGCCATGGTGCAGCTGGTCACCCGCGGCATCCTGCTGGACACCATGCGGGTCGACAGTTCCGACGACGAGATCGAGATCCGCGTGCGCCTGCCGCGCCGGGACCGGGTGCTGAGCACGCTGGACACGCTGAAGCTGCGCACCGCCGACGGGCTGGTGCCGCTGTCCAACTTCGTCACCCGTGAACCGGTGGCCAAGCTCGCCACAATCAGCCGGGTCGATCAGCAGCGCTATTTCGACGTCAAGGCCGATGTTCAGTCCGGGCTCTACAAGATGGTCGGGCCGGCTCCGGACGGCAGCAGCGACGAGGTCACCCTGGCCACCCTGCACCAGCTGGGCGGCGGCCTGTCGACCGGCGGCGCGGTGATCGAGGCAGCGGACGGCAGCCGCTATGAACTGGTGCAGCTGGGCGCGGCGGCGGATGTCACGGCGCTGGAACAGGCGGTGGCGGCGGGGGCGCACTTCGCCCCGATCAATGTCAACGAACGGATCGCCATGCTGACCGACTGGCTGGACACCGCCCCCTTCCCCGCCAGCGTCAGCTGGGAATGGACCGGCGATCAGGAGGACCAGTCGGAAAGCCAGGACTTCCTGATGAAGGCGTTCCTGGCGGCGCTGGGGCTGATGTTCGTGATCCTGCTGGCGCAGTTCAACAGCTTCTACAACTCGGTCCTGGTGCTGCTGGCGGTGATCCTGTCGACCACCGGCGTGCTGATCGGCATGATGGTGATGCAGCAGCCCTTCTCGATCATCATGACCGGCACCGGCATCGTGGCGCTGGCCGGGATCGTCGTGAACAACAATATCGTGCTGATCGACACCTATCAGGAATTCAGCCAGTACATGCCCCGGATCGAAGCCATCGTCCGCACCGCCGAGGCGCGGATCCGCCCGGTGCTGCTGACCACGATCACCACCATGGCGGGGCTGACGCCGATGATGTTCGGCCTCAGCCTCGATTTCATCGGCGGCGGCTATTCGATCGACAGCCCCACCGCGCTTTGGTGGAAGCAGCTGGCCACCGCCGTGGTCTTCGGTCTCGGCATCGCAACCGTGCTGACCCTGATCGTGACCCCGTCGCTGCTGGCGATCCGGGTCTGGATCGGCAGCTATCTGGGCTGGGGGCTGCAGCTGCTGGCGCGGCTGGGCGCCGGTCGCGGCAGCCGGATCGCCCGGGACATGCAGCTGCACCGCGCGGTCCGGCGGCTGAAATCGACCGAGATCATCTGGGATCAGGACGCAGACACCCCGCCCGAGAGCGCGGAGAGCGATCCCCCGGTGACGGCCCCGTCCGCTCCTCCGACCGCCAGCGCGGCCAGCTGAACCGCCATCCGTGCCCCGGACCGCCCCGGTGGCCCGGGGACAACCACAGCCAGAATCCCCCATCGCGATTCGCCAGAACCGAATCGGTCGCCACCGCCGGCAACCGCCGGATGCCCCCTTCCTGAGCATCTACCCCTGCAACCGGAGGGTTATCTTTCCCCAACCGGGAACAATGAGAAATCAACCTGCGGTATTGGTTCCGGGTATCCGCCAATATGTTGTTAATTTTTGCTAAAATTTTCCCGGTCTGCCACATCTGAAGACGGATCAACTGGGAGTATCTTTTATGCGTAAACTCATCATTGCCACCGCCTCCGTCCCCGCGCTCTTCGCCAGCACGTTGAGTGCTTCAGCCCAGACCTCGGCCGGCACCTTCGGTTCCTTCTGGGACTGGTGCTGGGGCGACAGCGGCTCGGGCTCCAGCTCGCAAGTGCCGGAAATCGACGCCTCGACCAGCCTGCTGGCCGTCGCCGCCATCGGCGCCGCCCTGATCCTGTCCTGGGAACTCAAGCGCCGCCGCGCCTGACCCCGGCGCCGACCGCCCGGACGGACCCGCAGAAGCCAGCCTGCCCGATACGATCGGCTCTCAGATCAGATCAAAGACCAGTCGCCGCTCAGCACCGCTGCAGCGGCGACTGTTGCATTTGCCACCGCGTGCGCGACGATGGCATCGGCCAGACGGTTCCGCCGCAGCATCACCAGCGCAAAGACGATCCCCGCCGCGCCGGCCTCGACGATCCGCCCGTGCAACAACGCGAAGGCCGCCGTCGACACCAGGATCGCCGCCAGCCGCATCGGCCAGCCACCGGTGTCGAGCCGCGCCAGCAGATAGCCGCGAAAGAAGGCCTCCTCGATCAGCGGCACCAGCAGCGAGGTGCCCAGCACCCGCACCGCCGCCCAGATCAGCAGCGCCGCCGCCCCCAGCGTCTCCAGCCCGGCCAGCGGCTGCGCCCCGCGCTCTGCCAATGCCACCCAGGCCAACCCGACCAGCGCCCCGGCCGCCAGCGCCACCGGGTCGAGCCGCCAGTCCAGCCGCAGGAACGGTTTGCGAAACACCCAGAGCGCCGCGGCCATCATCGCCGCCTGCAGCGGGAATCCCAGCGCCGGGGCCTGCCAGAAGCTGTTCACCACCAGCCCGGAGCACATGAAGATGATGAAGGGCACGATGCTAGCCACCGTCCAGTCCTGCGTCAGCGGCAGCGGCGCGGCGGTCTGCGGCGCCTCGGTCGCCACCTCCGGTGCGGCGCCGCCACTGCCGCGCTGCAGCCAGCGCAGGTTCTGCACCACCGCCAGCACCGCCAGCGCCAGCAGGGTGAAGAACAGCCAGCCGGCGAAGCTGTGGAACCCGTTGACCGCCAGTTCCGGCGAGACATAGGTGCCCAGCAGGATCAGCACCGCGATCCGCACGCCGTTGAACACCCAGCTGGCCAGCAACGCCAGCGGCAAGACGATCAGCCAATAGCGCCCCGGCCGCAGCATCCCGCGCATCAGCAGCGCGTAGAGCACCATGAAGCCGAAGATCAGCGCGAAGCCCTCGATCCCCGAACAGGCGGCGGACACCTCGACCTGAAAGGTCTCGGTGCCGATGGTCGGCGGCCCCAGATGCAGAAACACCTGCTGTCCGGCCAGCGACAGCATCACCGCCACCGCATAGAAGGTGGAAATCTGCAGCCGCTCGATGCTCCAGGCGGTGCCCAGGACCTCGGCCAGATCGGGGATCAGCCCGGCCAGCGCCGCCAGCAGCACCAGCCCGGCGCCGCCCTGACGCAGCCACGCCCGCCAGGCCCCGGCCTGCATCAACCACAGCAGCCCGCCCAGAGCCGCCACCGCGGTGCCGAAGATCAGCAGCACCAGGAAGCCGGCGAAATCGCCGCGCCGGACCTGCGCGTCCGAGATCAGCCAGGGCAGGAAGATCAGCACCAGCCCGGCCAGATGCACCCCGATCCACAGACGGCGCCCCGGCAGCCGCGCCGCCAGATCGCCGAGCGCCCGGCGCAGCCCGGGCCGCAGCGCCAGCAGCAGCGTCATGGCCGCCACCGCGGACAGCCCCCTGAGCGCCCCGCCGCGCAGCGCCCGGCAGGCCAGCTCCACGCCGGTCTGCCGGCATTCGAAAGAGGTGAAAACCTGGAACACCAGGATGACCGCCACAAATTCGGCCATCACGATCCCCAGCGCCAATCCAACACGCCTGCCCATTTACGCTCCTGTCACCGGCACCCGACGCCCGCAGGCGTCCCCGGGCCCGACCCTACGGACAATCGGGACGGCATCATGGCAAAAATCGGAAGTTATCTGGGTTCGCCCCCGCCGCAGACCCCGATCGGCGCGGCGGGGGCGGAAAGCTCAGGCCGCGTCGCTGTCGGACTGCTGGCGGCGCCACAGCGTCGCATAGCGCCCGCCGCGCGCCAACAGATCGGCATGGGTGCCCTGTTCGACCACCTCGCCGGCGTTCAGCACGACGATACAGTCGGCCTCGGCGATGGTGGAGAGCCGGTGGGCGATGGTGATCACCGTGCGCCCCTCGCCGGCGCGGGCCAGCGCGCCCTTGATCTCCTGCTCGGTATGGCTGTCGAGCGCCGAGGTCGCCTCGTCCAGCAGCAGGATCGGCGGGTTCTTCAGCAGCGTCCGGGCGATGCCGACACGCTGCTTTTCGCCGCCCGACAGCTTCAGGCCGCGTTCGCCCACCTGGGTGTCGTAGCCGTCGGGGAGCGAGCTGATGAAATCGTGGATCTGGGCCGCGCGGGCGGCATCCTCGATCTCTTCCGTGCTGACCCCGTCGCGACCGTAGGCGATGTTATAGCGGATGGTATCGTTGAAGAGCACCGTGTCCTGCGGCACCACGCCAATGACCGCATGCAGGCTTTCCTGGGTCACATCGCGGATGTCCTGACCGTCGATCCGGATGGCGCCGCCCGTGACGTCGTAGAAGCGGAACAGCAACCGGCCGATGGTGGATTTGCCCGAGCCGGTGGCGCCGACGATGGCCACGCTCTGCCCCGCGGGCGCGGCAAGGCTCACGCCCTTCAGGATCTCGCGGTCGGGGTTGTAGGAGAACCGCACGTCGTCCAGCTCGACCCGGCCACCGGTGATCTTCAGCGCCGGGGCGCCCGGCTTGTCGCTGACCTCCTGCGGCTGCTCCAGCAGATCGAACATCTCGCCCATGTCGACCAGCGCCTGGCGGATCTCGCGATAGACGGTGCCGAGGAAGTTCAGCGGGATGGTGATCTGGATCATATAGGCGTTGACCATGACGAAATCGCCCACCGTCAGCGTGCCGTTCTGCACCCCGATCGCGGCAAGCACCATCACCCCGATCAGCCCCAGCGTGATCAGCAGACTCTGACCGAAGTTCAGGAAGGCCAGCGAATAGGCGGTCTTCAGCGCCGCCCGCTCATAGCCCCGCATCGCCACGTCATAGCGCGCCGCCTCGCGGTCCTCGGCCCCGAAGTATTTCACTGTCTCATAGTTCAGCAGGCTGTCGATCGCCTTCTGGTTGGCATCGGTGTCCTGATCGTTCATCTCGCGGCGCAGCTGCACCCGCCATTCGGTGACCTTGAAGGTGAACCAGACATACAGCGCGATGGTCACCGCCACGATCAGCAGATACCAGGCGTCGAACAGCACCGTCAGGATGACGGCAACCAGCGTCAGCTCCAGGATCAGCGGCCCGACGCTGAACAGCAGGAACCGCAGCAGGAATTCGACGCCCTTCACCCCCCGTTCGATGATCCGGCTCAGCCCGCCGGTCTTGCGGCTGATGTGATAGCGCATCGACAGGCGGTGAATATGGGTGAAGGTCTCCAGCGCCAGCCGCCGCAGCGCCCGCTGCGCCACCGGGGCGAAGATGGCGTCGCGCAGTTGCTGCAGCCCGGTGTTGAAGATCCGCGCCACCCCATAGGCCACGGTCAGCCCGACCGCCCCCAGTGCGATGGTGGGAACCCCCTCCTTGGCCAGCGCGTCCACCGCCTCCTTGTATAGGATCGGGGTGTAGACGGCGATCAGCTTGGAGGCCACCAGCGCCAGCATCGCCAGAACGACACGGCGTTTGACCCAGGGCTGTTCCCGGGGCCAGAGATCGGGGGCGACTTTTCGGATGGTGCGCCAGCCGGACGCGCGTTCGGCCTGGGCGGGGATATCGGTCGGTTGGGTCATGCGTCTTCCTTGCCTGCGCCCCCACATAGGGCGGCGCCGGCAAAATGACCAGAGCCCGCGACCTTCCTGCCTGGCCCCGGGATCATCTCTGCCCCGATACGCCCACCTGTGGACCACCCCGCGGGCACGGTCCCGGCCTGCCCCCTGAACCGCACGCAGGAACGGGCGCGCTACTCCGGGATCGAGAAGACCTGTCCGGGGTAGATCAGGTCGGGATTGCGGATACGGTCGCGGTTGGCCTCGAACACCCGGACATAGAGCACCCCTTCGCCATAGCGCGCCCGGGAGATCGCCCAGAGGGTGTCGCCCTTCTGCACCGTGACCGCCCGCACCGGCGGCACCTCAGCCGCGCCGGCGGCCGGCCCCGGGGCCGCGGCCAGCGCCTCGGGCGCCTCGCGCTTGAACGGGGTCTCCAGCCGGCTGACCACCGCGCCGGTATCGTCCAGCTCATCGAGCCGCAGCGTATAGACCCCCGGCGCGATGCCGGTGAGGTTGCCGGACCAGCGCCCATCGCCCGCCGCCTGCAGGTCCTCGACCGCGCGATTGTCCAGATAGACCCGGACCAGCGCCTGCCCACCGGCACGGCCGGAGAGGGTCACCTCCCCCTCGGCGCTGTAGCCGATCAGATCG
Organism: Pseudodonghicola flavimaris; assembly: GCF_030164425.1. GTDB lineage: Bacteria > Pseudomonadota > Alphaproteobacteria > Rhodobacterales > Rhodobacteraceae > Pseudodonghicola > Pseudodonghicola flavimaris. Next base: position 57,580 of record NZ_JASNJD010000026.1, read on the forward strand.
AGGCTCAGCGCCTGCAGCGCATCCGGGCGCGGAGCCGAGGCGGGCTGGATCAGCTCCACCCCCCCGGCATCGGAGCGCAGCACCGCGACCGGAGCCGGGGCGGACGTTGCTTCCGGGGCCGGCGTCCCCCCCACCGGCGCGGGCGCCTGCGTCCCCACATCCGTGGTCGCGGGGGCCATGGCGGTTTCGCTGCGCGCAGGTGCGGGCGCGACCGGCGCATCCGTCGCGGGTGCCGGTGCACGGCCCTGTGAGTCCCCGGTCGCCGCGGGGGTCCCCGCCACAACCGCTTCCGCCTCCCCCGCTGAGGAGGTGGCTTCGGCAACGACCGGCGCGGCAACGGGGGCCAGAACGGGGGCCAGAATGATCTCGTCGTCGGAGAAGACCTCAGCCTCGCCCAGCACCGCCTTCAGGCGCAGCACCCGTGGCGCCTCGCTGGGCGGCAAGGTGAGGAAATGCACGAACTCCCCCTCCGGTCCGACGGTCAGGCCGTCCTGCTCGACCCCATCGAGCAGCAGCGTCACCCGGCTTTGCGGCAGCGCCTGACCGGCGATCACCGCGGTGCCATCGGCCTCGACCCGCACCAGATCGAACCGTGGCGGAGCCATCGTGGCATCCGCAGGCTCTGCCGTGGGCGCGGGCGCCGTGCCCGCTGTCGTGTCGGCTGCTGTCGCGGGGACGGTCGCCGGGACCGTATCGGAGGTCGTCTTGGGGGGCGTCGTCGGAGCCGCCTCGGCCGCCGGCGCAGCGGTGTTCTCCCCTGCCGGGCGCACAGCTTCGGCCTCCGGCGCGGGCGCCGGGGTGACCGGGGCCGGCTGGATCACTGCCGGCGCGGTCTCCGTCCCCTGCCCCGCCACATTGACATAGTAATAGAGCCCGACCGCCCCGGCCACCACGACCGCGCCGCCCAGACCGAGGATGCCCGTCAGCCCCCAGCTTCCCGTTTCCGTCGCCATTCCGTCCATCCCCACGTCTGTCGGAGGCGCGCAGGCATCCGTTCGCCCCGCGCGCAGCCATCGCTGTTGCCCACTGCCGGCCTGCCCCGTGTCTCCGCGCCGCCATCGCCTGTGCGCCCGCTCCCCAGCTGCGGCGTCGCAGATCCCTGCGCGGAGTTGAGCCAGCCTAGCAATCCGGCTATCAGGGGTCAAAACACGTAAATCACCCCCATGACAAGAGAATGAGAGGCCCGGCGATGCCCACGAAATCCGTATGTGTCTATTGTGGCTCACGCACGGGCAGGTTGCCCGCCTATACCGAGGCCGCGCGCGGTCTGGGCACCGGGCTGGCACAGGCGGGCTGGCAACTGGTCTATGGCGCCGGCGATGTCGGTCTTATGGGGGAAGTCGCCCGCGCCGCCCAGGCCGCCGGTGGCGATACCTTCGGCGTGATCCCGGAACATCTGGTGCGGCGCGAGGTCGGCAAACACGACCTGACCCGCTATGTCGTCACCCAGACCATGCATGAACGCAAGAAGGTGATGTTCATGAACGCCCAGGCGGTGGTGGTGCTGCCCGGCGGCGCCGGATCGCTGGACGAGCTGTTCGAAGTGCTGACCTGGCGCCAGCTGGGGCTGCACGACAAGCCGATCGTGATCCTCAACACCGAAGGCTACTGGGACCCGCTGCGCGCGCTGATCGGACAGATCACCGCCGAAGGCTTCGCCGATCCTTCGCTGGAAACGCTGCTGAGCTGGGCCGACAGCCCGGAAGAGACGATCGCCCTGCTGCGTGGCGCGCTGGCCTGATCGCGCCCCCTTCTTCTCTGGCGAAATACTCCCGCCGGAGGCCTCAAATCTCAAAACCCGCGCCCGGGGCGGATGCCGGACAGGTGAGTATTTGGGCAGAGAAGAAGGGACCGGCCCGCCCGGATCTGCAGGCCCCGGCGCCTGCTTCCCGCGATGAGCGGGCGGCGACGGAAAGACAAACGCCCGGTCGCGGGGACCGGGCGTCATCGTCTCGGCCGGGGCGCACGGCCCCTGCCGCGGCGCGCTTACTTCAGGCGCGCGGCGACGTTTTCCCAGTTCACCAGGTTGTCCAGGAAGTTGGTCAGGTAGGCCGGACGCTTGTTGCGGAAGTCGATGTAGTAGGAATGCTCCCACACATCGCAGCCCAGCAGCGCGGTCTGATCGAAGCACAGCGGATTGACGCCGTTTTCGGTCTTGGTCACCGCCAGCGAGCCATCGGCGTTCTGCACCAGCCAAGCCCAGCCGGAACCGAACTGCGCGGCACCGGCGGCGGCGAATTGCGATTTGAACTCATCGACCGAGCCGAAGGACTCGACCAGCGCCTTTTCCAGCGCGCCCGGCATGGCGGCGCCGCCCGGACCCATCATTTCCCAGAACTGGGTGTGGTTCCAGTGCTGCGAGGCATTGTTGAAGATGCCGTTCTGGGCGACCGCGCCGGCCTGGTAGGTGCCCTTGACGATCTCTTCAACCGATTTGCCTTCCCACTCGGTACCGGCGATCAGCTTGTTGCCGTTGTCGACATAGGCCTTGTGGTGCAGGTCGTGGTGATATTCCAGCGTTTCCGCAGACATGCCCTTGGATGCCAGCGCGTCATGTGCATAAGGGAGATCGGGTAGTTCAAAAGCCATCTTGGACCCCTGCTTTCTAAGTTGCGTTTCCTCGCAAGTACATGCGGCCCTGCCGCAGGCAGGTCAAGGCCCATGACGGGAAAACCCCGCCCCCCGGCCAAGAAGAGCCGAGCCGCGGAGGGCGGACGAGAAGAGAGGCAGGCAGGATGCTGACACGGCTGCGCAAGGCGATTTATCGCGCGCGGGGCGCCTATCGGGGCCGCCTGGGCGGGGTGCCCTTCCGTCTCGATCCCTATCACAGCAAGTTCTGGCGCCGGGCCGGTGCCGGTCGCTGGGAGCCGGAAACCTTCGCGGTGCTCGATGCCCATCTGGCGGCCGACCGCGACTATCTGGATATCGGCGCCTGGATCGGACCGACGGTGCTCTATGCGGCGAAAAAGGCGCGTCATGTCTGGGCGTTCGAGCCCGACGCCACCGCCTTTCGCCATCTGGCCTGGAATATCGAGCTGAACGGTCTGGCCAATGTCTCCGCCCTGCCGGTGGCGCTGGCCGCCCGCACCGGGGTGGCACGGATGGCGAGCTTCGGCGGCGAGCCGGGCGACAGCATGACCAGCCTGCTGAAGGGCGCAGAGGCCGGCGGCAGCGATGTCGTCACGCTCGACTGGCGCGCCTTTGCCGGCGATGTCGATCTGTCGGGGGTGGGCCTGGTCAAGATGGATGTGGAAGGCGCGGAATTCGACCTGATCCCGGAGCTGCTGCCCTGGCTGCAGGCGGTGCGCCCGGCGCTCTATCTCTCGACCCATGCGCCCTATCTGAACGAGGGCGAACGGGCGGCGCGGATGGGCCGGCTTTTCGACCAGCTATCCTTCTACGGCCAGTGCCGGGACGGTGACGGCGCCCCTGTCACCGCGGCGACGTTCACCGCGGCGGCGGCGCTGACGCGGTTCCCGACCTTCCTGTTCACCGAATAGGCCGGTCGTAACGGCGCCCCGGTTCAGTAAATTCCGACTGCCGATCCCGGCAGGGCGGACTCATTCAGAAGCGCGAAGGCATATTCCGCCACCGAGCGGAAGCAGATGATGCCGAAGCTGCCGTCGGCCTCCATCCAGACCGCGGCGGCGATCTGGCCCATGCGGCTGCGGCGGAAGCGGCCCGGTTCGAACTGGCCCGGCGCGAAATCGATCGGGAAGATCTTGCCCATCACCTCGCGCGCGGCGGGACCGGAGATGCGGAATTTGGCCCGCGCGTCTGAGACATCCACCGCCAGCCCATGCGCCGCCCCGAAGCTGGCGGTCGCCAGCTCCACCCCGGCCGGCGCGGCCTCATAGGCGCAGAACAGCATCAGCTCGTCCGGCGACATCCAGGCGACGGCGCCGGTCTTGCCGAAGACGATCTGCCCCTGCGCCGGAAGCTTCGCGCCAGTCACCGTGGCGGCAATCGATTTCACCGGTTTCGAGGCCAGATCGCCCCGCAGGGTGATCATGCCGGCAGGCCCGGCTTCCTCGATATGGGCGATCCCGTCGAAACGGGCGCCGCTCAGCGGGCTGATCGGGTCAGACATTCTGCTTCTCCCCCTCCTTGTCGAAGACCACCGGATCGACGATCTTCGCCTGATAGGTCTTGCCGTTCAGCCCCGGGAAATCGATCACCTCGCCCATCCGATCGGGGCCGTTCAGAACCAGCCCCATGGCGATACCGCGGCCCAGCGTCGGCGAATAATAGGTTGAGGTCACCCGGCCTTGCGTGTTGCGCTGGCCGTTGGCGTTGACACCTTCGGCCGGGGCATAGGCGCCATCGGGCAGCACGCTGCCGTCGAGCGTTTCCAGCCCCACCAGCTTCCAGCGGGCGGGATCGGTCATGTGGCTGCGCTGCTGCGCGCGCTTGCCGATGAAGTCGTCCTTCTTCTTGGAGACCGCCCAGTCCAGTCCCAGATCCTGCGGGATCACGGTGCCATCGGTCTCGTCGCCGATCATGATGAAGCCCTTCTCGGCCCGCAGGATATGCAGCGCCTCGGTGCCATAGGGCATCATCCCGAAGGTCTCCCCGGCGGCGATCAGCTGGTCCCAGAGCGCCCGGCCATAGCCCGCCTTCACCGCGATCTCGAACGACAGCTCGCCGGAGAAGGAGATACGGTAGATGCGCACCGGGATCCCGCCCAGCTCGCCCTCGACCCAGCCCATGAACGGCAGCGCCTGTTTCGACACATCGAGCCCGCCGAGCGCCTCCAGCACGGCGCGCGCCTTCGGGCCGACAACAGCGATCTGGGCGTATTGCTCGGTCACGTTGGCGGTATAGACCTTCATGTCCCACCATTCGGTCTGCAGCCATTCCTCCATATGCGCATGGATGTGATCGGCCCCGCCGGAGGTGGTGTGGCAGAGGAAGCTGTCCTCGTCCAAGCGGGCGACGACGCCATCATCGATCAGGAAGCCGTTTTCAGAGCACATCAGCCCGTAGCGGCATTTGCCCGGCTTCAGGCTGGACATCATGTTGGTATAGATCAGGTCCAGGAAGCGGCCGGCGTCCGGGCCCTTGACGATGATCTTGCCCAGCGTGGAGGCATCAAGAATTCCAACGGCTTGCCGGGTATTGCTCACCTCGCGCATGACAGCGTCATGAGGGGTTTCGCCGTCCCGGAGATAGGCGAAGGGACGGCGCCACTGGCCGACCGGTTCCCAGTCCACCCCATGCGCCTCGTGCCAGCCGTGCATCGGCGTGCGCCGCAGCGGCTGGAACAGCTCGCCACGCGCATCGCCGGCCATGGCGCCGAAGCTGATCGGTGTATAGGGCGGCCGGAAAGTGGTGGTGCCCACCTGCGGGATCGGCTGACCCAGTGCATCAGAAAGAACTGCCAGACCGTTGATATTGCTGAGCTTACCCTGATCTGTCGCCATCCCCAGCGTGGTATAGCGCTTGGTGTGTTCGACGCTCTCGTAGCCCTCGCGTGCGGCGAGCTGGACATCGGCGACCTTGACGTCGTTCTGGAAATCCAGCCAGGCCTTGGCGCGCAGCTCGGGGCTGGCGGCGGCGGGCATCATCCAGACCGGCACCATCGGCGCCTCTTCCGGTTCGAGAACCGCGGGCAGCGCCGATTTCTTCGCCTTGAAGCCCGCGGCCTGGGCGGCGGATTTGCCGGCGGCGGCGGCATCGGCCAGCCCGGCGCCCAGCCCCATATAGCCATTGGCGGCGCCGGCGGCGAGAACAAAGCCGGCCCCGTCGGCGCCCACCGGTGCGGCCGCCGGATCGGGGCGGAACATCGCCTGCGCCTCGTCCCAGATCAGCTTGCCGCCGCAATGGGACCACAGATGCACCACCGGCGACCAGCCGCCCGACATCGCCACCGAGTCGCAGGCGATTTCCTCCAGCGCGGCGCCGGAGCCTTCCTGGGCGCAGATCGCCAGCTTGCTCACCCGTTTGCCGCCCGCGACCTTGGCGACGGCGCGGCCGCAATCGACGCGCAGCCCGAGGCTGCGGGCCTCCTCCATCAGCGTGCCGCCGCCGGTGGCGCGGGCATCGAGGATGCGCAGCACTTCCGCCCCGGCGCGTTTCAGCGCGATGGCGGTGCGATAGGCGTCGTCGTTGTTGGTGACCACCACGACCTTCTGCCCCGGGATGACCCCGTAGTTGACGGCATAGTCGCGCATCGCCGAGGCCAGCATCACCCCCGGCACATCGTTGCCGGCGAAGGACAGCGGCCGCTCGATGGCCCCGGTGGCGGTGACGATCTGGCGGGCGCGGACCCGCCACAGCCGGTGGCGCGGCCCCTCTGCCCCGGGGCGATGATCGCTGAGCCGCTCATAGCCCAGAAGATAGCCGTGATAGAACACCCCGGCCCCCATGCAGCGGGTCCTCAGGGTGACATTGGGCAGCGCCTTCAGCGCCGCCACGGTTGCGGCGATCCAGTCTTCGGCCGGCTGACCGTCGATCTCGCCGCCGTCCACCGGGGCGCGGCCCCCCCAATGGGCGGTCTGTTCCATCACCAGGACCCGGGCGCCGGTGGCGGCAGCGGTTTTCGCTGCCATCAACCCGGCAACGCCGCCGCCGATCACCACCACATCGGCGAAGGCATAGAAATGCTCGTAACGATCCGCATCCGCCTCCTTCGGCGGCTGACCCAGCCCGGCCGACTGGCGGATGACCGGCTCGTAGACATGTTTCCAGAAGGCGCGCGGATGGATGAAGGTCTTGTAATAGAAGCCGGCGGGAAAGAACCGCGCCAGCGCCGCGTTCACCGCGCCGACATCGAATTCCAGACTGGGCCAGTGGTTCTGACTGCTGGCGCAGAGCCCGTCGAACAGCTCGGTGGTGGTGACCCGCTGGTTCGGCTCGAACCGCGCGCCCAGGCCGAGACCGACGAGCGCGTTGGGCTCCTCGGCGCCGGAGGCGACGATGCCGCGCGGGCGGTGGTACTTGAACGAGCGGCCGACCAGCATCTGATCGTTGGCCAGAAGCGCGGAGGCCAGGGTATCGCCGGCATAGCCCTTCATCGGCTTGCCGTTGAAGGTGAAGGTCACGGGGCGGGAGCGGTCGATCAGACGGCCCTGTTTGGCGATACGGGTGCTCATCCGGCGGGCCTTTCGCTTGGGACGCGGGGCGCGATGTGAGTATTTTTGCAGAGAAGAAGGCTCATTCCGCGGCGCCCCATGTCCAGCCGGGGCGCCGGGCGGCGATGGCGTCGCGGATCGCCAGCGGCGGTTCAAGGGTCTGGGCGGAATAGGTGCCGAAGACCTCCAGCGTCACCGTGCAGCGGGCGGCATGGAACCACTTGCCGCAGCCATAGGCATGGCGCCAGCGTTCGAAATGCACCCCCTTGGGGTTTTCCCGGGCGAAGAGGTAGTCGCGGAACTCCTCGTCAGAGGCGCCGGGGCCGAAACGGGTGATATGCGCCTCACCGCCGGCGGCGAATTCGGTTTCCTCGGCGGAGACGCCGCAACAGGGGCAGGTCAGGATCAGCATCTATCTGTCCTCTTCATTCTTAGGCGCCTGGAAGTAGATTGGAACAGAAAATGATATTTTCTGGGAGTTAGTGGTATTCCGGTTATTTTTGGCATCTATCCCGGCAGATGCGCGCACAATCCCTAAGACCGGAACTTCCACCTTCGCATCTCCGGCCTTCGTGCTCTCACTGGTGACCTCAACAAGAAGTTCGAATTGCACACTCTGAGGTTCAATTTGCGCAATCCCTTCAACATAGCCGGGAGCAATATTGACGCGGCTTTCTTTGCGCGCCTCGACGACTGCATCCGAAATCTCAAGCAAGGCGGCCTTCACGAAGTCTTTGATCGAGACAACCATCAATGCGCGACCCCCGCCGCGACGCTTTCGTCGATGAAGCGGCCCTCGGTGAAACGGTCGAGCGAAAATTCTTCGGCCAGCGGCGACTGGCCCCGGGCCATCAGCTCGGCAAAGGCCCAGCCCGATCCCGGGATCGCCTTGAAGCCCCCGGTGCCCCAGCCGCAGTTGACGAAGATCCCCTCTACCGGCGTTTTCGACAGGATCGGCGAGCGGTCGCCGGTCATGTCGACGATGCCGCCCCATTGCCGGAGCATCTTGATCCGCGAGATGATCGGGAAAGTCTCGATCAGCGCCGCCAGCGTATGTTCGATGTGATGATAGCTGCCGCGCTGGGAATAGTTGTTGAAGCTGTCGGTGCCGCCGCCGATCACCAGCTCACCCTTGTCGGACTGGGACATGTAGCCGTGCACCGTATTGGCCATGACGACGATATCGATCAGTGGCTTCACCGGTTCGGAAACCAGCGCCTGCAGCGCCACGCTTTCGATCGGCAGGCGGAAGCCGGCCAGATCGGCCAGCACGCCGGAGTGGCCGGCGACCACCATCCCCAGCTTGTCACAGCCGATCTCGCCCCGGGTGGTGGAGACGCCGGTGACCTTGCCGCCGGCGCGCATCACCCCGGTGACTTCGCAGTTCTGGATGATATCCATGCCCATGTCGGAACAGGCGCGGGCATAGCCCCAGGCCACCGCATCATGCCGCGCGGTGCCGGCGCGAGCCTGCCAGAGCCCGCCCAGAACCGGATAGCGCGGCCCGTCGAGATTGATGATCGGCAGCAGTTCCTTGACCCGCTCGGGCCCGACCCACTCGGTCTCCACCCCCTGCAGCGCATTGGCATGCGCGGTGCGCTCATAGCCGCGCACCTCGGACTGGGTCTGCGCCAGCATCAGGCAGCCGCGCGGGCTGAACATCACATTGTAATTCAGATCCTGGCTGAGATCCTCATAGAGCGACCGCGCCTTCTCGAAAATCGCGGCAGAGGAATCCTGCAGATAGTTCGACCGGATGATGGTGGTGTTGCGCCCGGTGTTGCCACCGCCGAGCCAGCCCTTTTCCAGGATCGCGACATTGGTGATGCCGAAATTCTTGCCGAGGTAATAGGCCGTGGCCAGCCCGTGCCCGCCGGCGCCGACGATGATCACGTCATAACGGGCCTTCGGCTCGGGCGCGCGCCAGGCCCGGCCCCAGCCCTTGTGATACCTCAGGGCCTCACGGGCGACGGCAAAGGCGGAATAGCGTTTCATGGGCGAATCCGATCGGTGTCTGTCCTCTATAGTCATAGCCGCCTGACCCGGCTTTTTCCCACTGCAAATTGCCGCTCCCGGTCACAGTTGCGACATGACCGCCATGACAAGCGTTTTGCCCTTTTTTCAGGCCCTCCGGCACGATAGATCAGGATGAAACGGGAGAGCTCATGACGTTCTGGATCATTACGACGCTGATGGCGCTGGCGGCGGCCGCGCTGCTGGTTCTGGCGATGATGCGCAGCCGCGCCGGCGCCGGGCCCGCGGCCGCCTATGACATGCAGGTCTATCGCGACCAGCTGAAGGAAATCGACCGCGATCTGGCGCGCGGGGTGATCGGCCAGGAAGACGCCGACCGGCTGCGCACCGAGGTCTCGCGCCGGATCCTGTCGGCCGATGCCGCATTGCGCGGCGCCGGCAACGGCGACGGCCAGCCGGCGGGCGCGACCGCGGTGATGGCGGTGGCGCTGGCGGTGCTGGTCATCGGCGGCTCGATCCTGGTCTACCGCGCCCTCGGAGCGCCGGGCTATGGCGATCTGGGGCTGCAGCAACGCATCGCCATGGCCGCGGAGGCGCGCAAGAGCCGCCCCGATCAGACCGCCGCCGAGGCGCGGATGCCGGCGCAGCCGGCGCCGGAGCTGGAGGCAGGCTATCAGAAGCTGATCGACCAGCTGCGCAGCACCGTGGCGGCCCGTCCCGACGATCTGCGCGGCCACGATCTGCTGGCCCAGCATGAGGCCAATATCGGCAACTTCAAGGCCGCCTATGCCGCCAAGGCCCGGGTGCTGGAGCTGAAAGGCGATGCGGCCACCGCCAAGGATTACGGCGATTATGCCGAACTCCTGGTGATGGCGGCGGGCGGCTATGTCTCGCCGACAGCGGAACAGGCCCTGGGCCGGGCGCTGAAACTCGATCCCAACTACGGACCGGCGCGCTATTACTGGGGCCTGATGATGGCGCAGACCGGGCGGCCCGACGTCGCCTTCGGCATCTGGGAGGAGACCCTGCGCATGGGGCCGCCGGATGGCTACTGGATCGCGCCGATCCGCGGCCAGATCGAAGAGCTCGCGTCGCTGGCCGGGGTCCGCTACAGCCTGCCGCCGGCGGCTGGCGGCCCGATGATGCCCGGCCCCAGCGCCGCCGACGTCGAGGCCACCCGCGACATGAGCGATGCCGACCGGCAGGAGATGATCCAGGGCATGGTCGGGCGGCTGTCGGACCGGCTGGCGAGCGAGGGCGGCAGCCCGGCGGAATGGGCCCGGCTGATCGGCGCGCTCGGCGTGCTGGGACAGACCGACCGTGCCCGGGCGATCTATCAGGAGGCGCTGCAGACCTTCGCCAGCGATACCCAGGCGCTGACCCAGATCGAAGCGGCAGCCCGCAACGCGGGGATCGCCGAATGATCCAGGACGATTTCGCCGATTTCGTCGCCGCGCTGCCGCCGATGACCGCGCTGGTCGGCCTCGATCTGGGCGACAAGACCATCGGCGTCGCGGTCTCCGATCGGATCGGCGCCGTGGCCACGCCGCTGGAGACCATCCGGCGCAAGAAATTCGGTGTCGATGCCGCCCGGCTGCTGGAGATCATCGCCCATCGCGAGGCCGGCGGCATCCTGCTGGGCCTGCCGCGCAACATGGACGGTAGCGAGGGGCCGCGCTGCCAGTCCACCCGCGCCTTCGCCCGCAATCTCAGCCGGCTGACCGATCTGCCGATCGGCTTCTGGGACGAGCGGCTGTCCACCGTGGCCGCCGAACGGGCGCTGCTGGAGGCGGATACGTCCCGAAAACGTCGCGCCGAGCTGATCGACAACGTCGCCGCCGGGTATATCCTGCAAGGGGCGCTGGACCGGATGCGCCATATGAAGGCAGAGGGATGAGCATGACCGATCAGCTCTGGCAGCGCGCCGAAGTCGAGAGCCCCTGCGTGAAGATCTGCGTGATCCACCCGACGGCGCAGATCTGCGCCGGCTGTTACCGGACGTTGGATGAAATCGCCCGCTGGTCGCAGATGAGCCCCGAGGATCGCCGGGAGGTCATGGCCGCCCTGCCCGAGCGCAAACCGGCGCTGAGCCGCCGTCGCGGCGGCCGGGCCGCCCGGGCCGCCCGCTGACCCGCCACGGCGCCGCCCGGCTCAGTCCGCGCCAAGCCAGGCGGTGATCCCGCCCGGCATCGGCGGGCGGAAATAGGCGATCATCCGTCCCTCCGCCGGCGCCGGCGCCTCCGCGCTCCAGGGCGCCACCCCATGCAGCGCCAGACGATGCAGCAGCACCGCCTCCCCCGGCCGGGCCGGCAGCGGCAGCCGCCGACAGGTCTCGAACACCTCTCGGCGGGCCGCCTGATAAGCCTCGGTCACGTCGATCTCGGACCAGCGCTCAGGCGGATAGGGCGCCAGCGCGGCGGCGAGCGCGGCGCGCAGGATCTCGTGGCTGCCCTCCCAGACCACCAGCGGCGCTGCCTGTGGCGATACATCGGTCAGCGGCAGACCAAGGATGAAGGCATGCGGCTCGGCGATCCGGCGACGGCGATCCGGCCCCTCCGCCTTGAGCCCGTCGAGATGCGCGGCATCGCGTCGCTGACGATAGCGGAAGGCGCCCGGCCCCTCCCCCGCGCGCGGTCGCGGATAGCCGGGAAAGACGGTGGAGAGCTGACCGCGGTGCAGTGGCGGCAGGGTACCGAACTGGTCGCGCAGAAACGCCACCGCCGGCCCGGACAAAGGGGCCGATCCGGCCACCCGCCCCACCGCATCGTTGGGCAGCGCGTCGAGACCGACGAACCAGGAGCCCTCGCAGACATGGCCCTGCGAAAAGGCCGGGTCGCGCAGGGCGGCGCGCCCGGCCGTCAGGGCCGCGGCGGCCCACAGACGCACCTGCGGATCGGCCCCGAACCGGGCCCAGCCGCGGGTGAAGAAATCGCCTACCACCCCATCGCCTTGCGCAGCATGTTCAGCGCGACCAGGATCAGGAAGACGGCGAAGACACGTTTCAGCGGCTTCGGATCCATCGCATGGGCGATCTTGACCCCCAGCGGCGCGGTCAGCGTGGTCATCGCGATCACCACCAGGAAGGTGGGGATGTTCACCGCCCCGATCGAATAGGGCAGCTGCGCCGCCGCATCCACCGGCATCAGCATGAAGCCCAGCACCGAGGGCAGCGCGATGATCACACCGAAGCCCGCCGCCGTCGCCACCGCGCGGTGGATCGGGGTGCCATGCAGGGTCATCAGCGGCACCCCGAAGCTGCCGCCGCCGATGCCCATCAGCACCGACAGGAAGCCCACCATCGGCGACAGGCTGGCCCGTTTGATCCCTTTCGGCATCTCCTCGCCCAGTCGCCATTCGGATTTCCCCAGCGCCAAATAGAGCCCGATCAACAGCGCCAGAATACCGAACAGCGCCTGCAGCGCGCTGGAGCGGAGCTGCGAGGCGACCAGAACCCCGACCACGGCACCGACGACGATCCCCGGCCCCCAGCCGCGCAGGATGCTCCAGTCCACCGCCCCCTTGCGGTTGTGGCTGAGCACCGAGCGGGTCGAGGTCACGATGATCGTCGCCAAAGAGGTCGCGAGGCAGACCTGCATCAGCTGCGGCCCGCCATATCCCAGTGTCTGGAAGGCATAGAAGAAGGATGGCACCAGGACGATCCCGCCGCCGACGCCGAGCAGCCCGGCCAGAACCCCGGCCAGAGCGCCGATCACCAGCAACAGCACCAGCATCTGCAACAACAACATCGTATCGGGCATACGCTCTCTCTCAGATTGGGAATGTGTCGGCGGCTTACACCCGGGCGGAGAGAGAGACCAGAACCGTTGGCGGTAACAGCTCAGTCGGCCGGTTCGGCTGCCCGAATATGCGTCAGCGCCTCTTCCACCAGCTCGGGGCCGGCGTCAGCGCGCGCGGCGCCCTCGGACAGGATGCGGCGCCAGATCCGGGCGCCCGGGCGCCCGGCGAACAGCCCCAGCATATGGCGGGTGATCTGATGCAGCCGGCCACCGGCGGTCAGATGCGCCTCGATATAGGGCAGCATGGCGCGGGCGGCCTGATCGGGCCCGTCACAGGGCGCGCGTTTCGCACCGTAAAGGCGCGTGTCCGCCGCCCCCAGGATATCCCAGGGTTGATGATAGGCGGCCCGCCCGATCATCACCCCGTCGAAGCCCGCCGCCAGAAACGCCTCCGCCTGATCGAGGCTGGCAACACCGCCGTTCACCGACAGATGCAGATCGGGAAAATCGGCCTTCATCCGCAGCGCCAGATCGTAGTCGAGCGGCGGGATATCCCGGTTCTCCTTCGGGCTGAGCCCCTTCAGCCAGGCCTTGCGGGCATGGATGGTGAACCGCCGGCAGCCGGCGGCCGACACCCGCGCAAGGAAATCGGGCAGCACCGTTTCCGGGTCCTGATCGTCGACGCCGATCCGGCATTTCACCGTCACCTCGCAAGACACGGCATCCTGCATCGCCTTGACGCAATCGGCCACCAGATCGGGTTCGGTCATGAGCACCGCCCCGAAGCGGCCCGATTGCACCCGGTCCGAAGGACAGCCACAATTGAGGTCGATCTGATCATAGCCCGCCGCCGCGCCCAGCCGCGCCGCCGCTGCCAGCTCCGCCGGGTCGGAGCCGCCCAGCTGCAGCGCCACCGGATGCTCCTCGGGGCTGTAGTCCAGCAGATGCAGCGCCCCACCCCGCACCAGCGCCGGGGCGGTGACCATCTCGGTATAAAGCAGGGTTTCCTGCGACATCAGCCGGTGAAAGTAGCGGCAATGCCGATCGGTCCAATCCATCATGGGCGCGACGGACAGGCGAGAGGCCTTTGATAAATCATATTTTTTTATTTCATCAGTCACTTAGCTGCGCCTCATCTTCGTCTCGTTCCCGCCTGTTCTGTACCAAACACGCCGATTTCGACGCTGGACTTGGCACAATGTACCAAATAGAATTCCCATGTACCAAGTCAGGAGGCCATCATGGGCTCGATTACCACGCGCAAACGTAAAGATGGCAGTAGCAGCTATCTAGCTCGTGTGCGTGTAATGCGAGAGGGCTCTACTTATCATGAGACGAAAACCTTTGACAGACGCCCCGCTGCGACCGCCTGGATAAAGAAGCGTGAGAAAGAGCTTGCCAAGCCCGGAGCGCTGGAGGAACTGAATGCATCCGACCCTCCCCTGTCCAAAGCGATCGAGCGCTACACCGAAGAAACGGTGAAGGACATCGGTCGCACAAAGGCGCAGGTCCTCAGGACCATCGCCTCCTACCCGATCGCCGATCTGCCCTGTTCCACCATCAAATCGAAGGATATCATCGAGTTCCTTCAGTCTCTGCCTGGACAACCGCAAACCGTCGGGAACTACGCGAGCCATCTCGCCTCCATATTCGCCATCGCACGACCGATGTGGGACTTCCGACTGGATGACCGAGAGATGAGAGACGCGATCACCGTCGCGCGCCGCATGGGTATCATCTCCCGTTCCGCGCAGCGAAATCGCAGACCCACCCTCGATGAACTCGACCGGCTGCTGACCCACTTCATTGATCGGCGCCAGCGAATACCTCAAGCCATGCCCATGCACAAGGTGATCGTTTTCGCTCTTTTCTCGACCCGCCGGTTGGCAGAGATCACCCGCCTCACCTGGGATGACTTCCAGAAGGAGCACAAGCGCATCCTGATCCGTGACATGAAGCATCCCGGCGAAAAGCTCGGAAACGATACCTGGGTCGATCTGCCCGAGGAAGCCATTCGGATCATCGACAGCATGCGCAGGAGCAAGACTGAGATCTTCCCCTACTCCCCCGACGCGATCACGGCCAACTTCACCCGCGCTTGCAAACTGCTCGGGATCGAGGATCTGCATTTCCACGATCTACGCCATGAAGGCATTTCTCGGTTGTTCGAGATGGGTTGGAACATTCCCCATGTCGCAGCAGTCAGCGGGCACAGGTCCTGGGTCAGCCTGAAACGCTATACGCACATCCGAGAGACAGGCGACAAATATGCAGCTTGGGACGGTCTGCAACTCGCGATCGACAACGACTGAACTATCGCCCCAAGGGATTAACTGGATATTCACTCGACACAAACTCAAGCGGCACCGGATCCGAGATTGACGTGCTGCCATGTTTTCCACGCACACTTGGTTGCGAGAGGGCGCAGCCAACGAAACCTGCGATTGGTCGTAAGCGGCGGCTGCATCCCACCTCAGGTTCAGCTTGACGGCTTGAAGTTCCACGGGAGAAGTTCGTCGATGCGGCCTTGCGGATGGCCGGCGGCGATGGCCTCGAGGGTGGTCTTGAG
>NZ_JASNJD010000027.1 GCF_030164425.1 Pseudodonghicola flavimaris
AAGGGCGCCGCCGGGCCGTTTGGGTCTCGAAGAGCGACAAGCTCATCGAAGATGCGCGGCGCGACTGGATGGCCCTCGGGGGGCGTGAAAGCGATATCGTGCCGCTCTCGAAATTCCGCCAAGGGAGCGACATCCGCCTGCCCGAAGGCATCCTCTTCGTCACCTACGCCACGCTGCGCTCCGCCGAGCGGGAAGGCAAAGCCTCCCGTCTCGACCAGGTGACGTCCTGGCTCGGCGCAGGGTTCGACGGGGTCATCGCTTTTGATGAAAGCCACGCCATGGCCAATGCTGCTGGCGAAAAGTCCGACCGCGGCGACAAGAAGGCCTCACAGCAGGGCCTCGCTGGCCTCGCACTGCAAAACGCTGTGCCTGATGCACGCGTCCTCTATGTCTCGGCCACCGGGGCCACGGTCGTCGGCAATCTCGCCTATGCCTCCCGCCTCGGGCTCTGGGGCACTGGCGATTTCCCCTTCGTGACACGTGCAGAGTTTGTCGCCGCGATGGAGGCCGGGGGTATTGCCGCCATGGAGATGATCTCGCGCGACCTGAAGGCGCTCGGGCTATATCTGGCACGCTCGCTCTCCTACGCCGGGGTCGAATACGAGATGCTGGTGCACGACCTGACGCCCCCTCAGATCGCGATCTACGACAGCTATGCCGATGCCTACCAGATCATCCACACCAATCTTGAGGCCGCGCTTCAGGCGTCTGGCATCTCCTCCGAGACCGGCACGCTGAACGCCCAGGCAAAATCCGCCGCGCGTTCGGCCTTCGAGAGCAACAAACAGCGCTTCTTCAACCATCTCATCACCGCCATGAAATGCCCCTCGCTTATCCGCGCGATCGAGGCGGATCTGGCGGCGGGGCATTCTGCAGTGATTCAGGTCGTCTCGACCAGCGAAGCGGTGATGGAACGCCGTCTCGAGGAGATTCCGGCCTCGGACTGGGACGATCTGCAGGTCGATTTTACACCGCGTGAAAACATCATGGACTACCTGATGCACAGCTTCCCGACGCAGCTTTTCGAGCCCTACACCGACGAGAACGGCGATCTGCGGTCGCGCCCCGCCCTCGATGCTGACGGCAATCCCATCATCTGCCGCGAAGCGGAGCGGCGGCGGGACGATCTGATCGAGCACTTGGGTGCCCTCGCCCCGGTGCAGGGCGCGCTCGACCAGATCCTCTGGCATTTTGGCGGCGATGCGGTGGCCGAGGTCACGGGGCGCAAGCGGCGCATCGTGAAAACGCGCGAAGGGCGGCTCAAGGTCGAGAACCGCCCCGCCTCCTCCAACCTCGGCGAGACTCAGGCCTTTATGGATGACGCCAAACGCATCCTGATCTTCTCAGATGCAGGTGGCACCGGGCGCAGCTATCACGCCGACCTTGGGGCAAAGAACCAGCGCCTCCGGGTGCATTACCTGCTCGAGCCCGGTTGGAAGGCCGACAATGCCATCCAGGGGCTCGGGCGCACCAATCGCACCAATCAGGTGCAGCCGCCGCTGTTCCGGCCGGTGGCCACCAATGTGAAAGGCGAGAAGCGGTTCCTCTCCACCATCGCGCGCCGCCTCGACACGCTCGGGGCGATCACCAAGGGGCAACGCGAGACCGGCGGTCAGAACATGTTTCGCGCCGAGGACAACCTCGAAAGCCCTTACGCACGCGCGGCGCGGCGCCAGTTCTTCTACAAGCTGCGCGCGGGCAAGATTGACGCCTGCTCCTACGCCAAATTCCAGGAGATGACCGGGCTGACGCTCGATGACGCGGACGGCACGATGAAGGAAACCCTGCCGCCGATCCAGCAGTTCCTGAACCGCTGCCTTGCTCTGAGGATTGACGTGCAAGACGCAATTTTCGAGGCCTTCGGCGGGTTCCTCTCGGCGATCATCGAAGACGCGCGGCAGGCGGGCACGCTGGATGTCGGCCTCGAGACCCTGCGCGCGGAGAAGTTCGAGATCGTCGATCGCAAGGTCATCTTCGAGCATGAGGCGACGGGGGCGACGGCCACTGCGCTGACCGTGGAGCGCACAGACCGCAACGATCCTCTCGCCCTGCCCCGGGTCAAATCGATCTGCGCAAACACAGAGGGCGCGACGCTCTGCTGGAACACGACCTCCAAACGCGCGGCGCTGATGGTGAAGGCGCCCGCCTTCATGGACGAAGACGGTGTGCCGATCCTGCGGGTGAAACTGCTGCGGCCCATGGGAACCGAGATCCTCGCGGCCAGCGAATTTTCGACCTCGCATTGGGAGGAGATTGATGACTCGATGTTCGAACATCTCTGGCAGACCGAAGTCGCCGCCGTGCCGGAGTTCACCACCTCGAAGATCACGCTGATCTGCGGGCTGCTCCTGCCGATCTGGGATCGGCTGCCCGCTGACAACATGCGCATCTATCGCCTGCAGACCGAGGATGGGGAACGCGCCATCGGCCGTCTGGTCAGCCAGGATCAGCTTCTCAATGTCTACGCGCGCCTCGGTCTCGATTGTCAGATCGAGATGGCACCGCAGGAGGTGTTCGGCGCGGTGATGGACGCAAAGACGACCCTCAGCTTGCTCGGCGGTTACCAGTTGCGCCGGTCGCTCGTGATGGGGCAGCCGAGATGTGAGCTGATCGGCGCGTCCGGTGCGGCCCTGCCCGGTTTGAAGGCTTTGGGCTGCTTCACCGAGGTGATCCAGTGGAAGACGCGGGTGTTCATCCCGGTGGACGGCATTGACGTGCTGGCGCGCGTGCTCGGCGAGCATCCGGTTGGCGCAAACGCTGCGAATGCCGCCGCATGAACGCGCGGCGCAGCATCGCAGACCTCTCGGCCGATCTGGCAGATCGGGCCGAGAGCTTCTGCCGCCAGTATTTCCCCGAGGGGCGCAAGCAGGGCAACTATTGGCAGGTTGGCGATACCTCGGGGGCCAAAGGTCAAAGCCTCGCCATCCGGCTGCAAGCTCAAGGTGGGCGCAAGGCCGGATCCTGGGCCGACTTTGCGACGGGGCAATATGGCGATCTGATAGACCTGCTGCAGGAACGGCTTGGTTCGGTCACGCTCAAGGAAACGCTGAGGGAGGCGCAGTCCTTTCTCGGCGAGGCCCCCTGCGCTGCCGTACCTCGTGAAACCCGAAAGGCTGAGCGCCCGGATGCAGCCTCCAGCAAACGCATCGCGCGGGCGCGGAAGCTCTTTGCCGCAGGCAAGCCGGTCCTCGGCACTCTGGCGGCCACCTATTTGCAGGGGCGCGGGATCTCGCGCTTCGGTCCAGCGCTCCGCTATCACCCGCAGGTCTTCCTGCGCCACGGCGAGGACGGGCCTGATCCGCCGCACAGAGCCCCTGCCCTGCTGGCGAAGATCACGGACAATCGGGGCCAGATCACTGGCTGCGCGCGCACCTATCTCGACCCCTCCACCGGCGGTCTGGCCGCGATCGAGAACCCGAAGCGGATCCTTGGGCAGCTTCATGGCCATGCCATCCGCTTCTGGTCTGGCACCGGGCGCACTGATCTCATCGTCGGCGAAGGTCTCGAGAACACCCTTTCGGTTGGCACGGCTCTGCTTGAGTTCGACCTCGCGTCTTGTCTCACCGCCACCCATCTCGGCCTCTTCATCCCGCCGCCGGGGATCAAGCGTATCTGGATCGCGCGGGACAATGATGAAGCAGGACGCAATGCATCAAAGAGATTGCGTAACCAACTGGAATCGCGAGGAATTGCCTGTGGTGATCTCGTGCCGGCAATGGGCGATTTCAACGACGATCTGCGGGCACTTGGCAAGGATGCGCTGCGCCGGTCCCTTTTAGAGGCCATGAAAGCGCAAGGTCTGGAGATTGGGGGCGGATGACCGCCTGCCTACCCATTGATGTCCGACAGGGCAAAGGTTCCGCCGGTTCGATCTGATCCCGTTTGGACAAGGGGAGCGATGGACCAGCGGGTCGGGGCTGAGTGCCCCTCGCCCGGGCAGCAATGCGCCCGCTACCCGGAAAATTCCCCTCCCCTTTCAGGGCATTCCTCGCGGGACCAATTTTCCGGTCCGGGTCACATTCTCCGCTTCGCTCCGATCCTGACGGATGCGGCCCGGTCGCCGCCGGTCCTGACATCGCCCCATCCAAATCGGGTCAGATCAAACAGAGGAACCAGACAATGCCCCATCAGACAGACATCCAAGAGGAGACCGGCGTGACCTCCGCCATCCTCGACCACCTCGCACTTCACGGCGCAACACCGGGACCCGGCGAGACCGATCATCGCCCCCTGCCCCAACCCGACGAGGTCGAACTCGCCATGGCGACCCTCTTTGAGACCACCATCGGCCTCCTCACCGGCAGCCAGTTGGAGGACAATATTGAAGAGATGCTCTGGTCCCTCACCTCGATCTTCCATCGCCGGCTGACCCATATCCAGAAGCTTCTCGACGACAACGAATTCGAGGTCCGGGAAAGCCTCGCGATCCAGGACGGCTCTGAGGTCGCCTCGGTCGAGCTGGAACGCCTCCAGATGATCGGGCTGAAGCTCTGGGACCATCGCGACGCTTTCGAGCAGATGCGCGATCTGGCCGTGGACCATTTCTCGGCCGCCACCGGTTCGCCCTGGCTGCCCCGCACCGGATCCAAGGTCTCGCATCGGGGTCTGATCTCCGCCGTGGTGGACAGTCGGGCCTATCTCTCGGCCAAGCGCCGCAAGGAGACCGAGGTGCACTGCCCCGAAGGCACACGGATCGCTTTTTCGGGCGGCGACTATCAGGCCTACGACCTGATCTGGTCCGTCCTCGATGCCACCCTTGCGAAATACCCCGACATGGTGCTCTTGCACGGTGGCACGCCCAAAGGCGCCGAGATGATCGCGGCCCGCTGGGCAGATACCCGAGGTGTCACCCAGGTGGTCTTCAGGCCCGACTGGAAGAGCCACGGGAAGGCCGCCCCCTTCAAGCGCAATGACAAGATGCTGGAGACCATGCCCCAAGGGCTGATCGCCACCCCAGGTTCGGGTATCACAGAGAACATCGTCGACAAGGCCCGCAAGCTCGGGATCCGCATCAAGAGGATCGGGGCTTAGGCCCCGGTTCTACAATGACATCAGTCAGAGCGCCCAGTGCGGTTCGCACTTTGAGTTCGCGGAGGTGCGCAGTATTGCAGGATTTGGTCTGTCAGACTGCTGAGTGTGTGGATGAGTATTTCTAGTTTGTCGCTGTCGCGGGACTTCCAAAAGCCTCGTGACGCTCACGTCGTCCCGGGATCAGCGGGATGTTCGCCGAAAGGCGCCCCATTTCGGCCAGGAAACTGACCAATCCGACGATCGTCTTGAACTCGCGCAATTTGAAGACGCTGCGGCTCGTGACAAGCATCTTCGCGTCCTGGCCGTCCTTCGTCACCGCGTGCACGATCCACGCGCCATACCAACTGTTATGGCGCTTCTCGGCAGTCTGGTTGCAGATCACCTCGATGAGGTAGCCATCTGAGAGCAGATCGCGCAGGCCATCCTCGGTGACCACATTCTGTGTTGCGCCGTCCAACTGCTTATCCTCTTCACTCATCCCGACACGTGTCGGGATTGGAGCGGGCTCGGGCGTTTGCCTGATCTTCCGAGTCGCACACGTCGTTTGCTCAGTTTTGCGCTGCCATACGGGACATCTTCGAAGTTCGCAACGCGGCCGGGATTGAAGCTGTCGGGAAAAGATGTGCGCGTCCTCGCCTGGGCATTTCAACTTCTCCAGCCTGTGAGATCACTTTCTGCTCTAGGCCATTGGTAACTCGACCGAGGACCTCAAGACGGGCCGGTGTTGCGTTGCGACGGGTCGTGGTATGTATCGAAAGATCAGGTGTGACTGTGAAAGGATCGTTTCGGCGTTCTTAGTTGTCGGCAGTTCACCCACCTTCCTTCGCGGCCACCGCACTTCTCCCAATGTCTGAGTTGCATGACATGCTGGTCGCAGCTGTCGTCCCGTCCACAAAGGTTGTCGCCGATCTTTTTCCCCTGACCCTGCGGGTCTTTCCTCGCGCAGCAAAAAGACCGGCGCCTGCCCCTCTCCAGCTCACGCTTCGCCTTCGGTGTGGCCGGGCCTTGGCCAGCTGCAAAGTGACCATCATTGCAACGCAAACAAGGAGAAGAGCAATGACCACGAACTGCATCAAATTCACCAGCGCCGACATCGAAACCGCCAAGGGCGTCGGCTCCATCTCGACCCTGACCTTCGACCTCGACATCACGGTCGAACCCGTCGCGAGCGCGAACCCGATGGCCCCCACGCACCGCGTCCTCGGCCGTTCCCCGCGCGGCAAGCTGGTCGAGTGCGGCGGTATCTGGAAAAAGCAGAGCAAGGAGACCGGCGCCGACTACTACACGCTGACCATCCGCGACCACGGCTTCAACGCCAACCTCGGCAAGGCCGCGAACCAGGACGATCTGTCCCTGCAGGCCGTCATCCCCTGGGGCCCCAAAGACGCCGCGTGACGCAAAGAATCGGCCGGGGCAACCCAGCCGATTTCCCCCCGCGTCCCTTCGCATTGACATGCATTGCCTGCATGTTGGCGCGCACTGGTTGGTGTGCTTGGTGGAAGCAACTGAAAGCTGATCGGGCATAAGGGAGATGATGACGCAATCCGTTTCGGAGAAGACTTTTCCGTCGTCCCCCACGCACTTTAAGGCTTAGTACCTCTTGCATTTTGACAGCCGTGCAATGGAGGAAAAATAAATAATAACATAAGGTTGCGGTCGTGGTCATGTGACGCGCTAATTGGCTGGAAGTCAGAGCTTGCGACAGGTCATCCCAAGATATTGGGTAGGAGCCATCCGTGATCACTACAGTTTGTCGAGGCATCTAGGCCCGCTGGCAGATTGGGTGGGGTCGAGCCGCCGGGCGAAAATCATTGTTAAGACTCATTTTTCCGTGTAGATGACACTTTAATGAGCGAAATCGCTGAAAAAGCGATATTTAGAGGGCAGTCAGATGCGACAACGGTCTTTTGAGGCTGATACGAAGGATCAACCCTTCGACGAGATCATCCTTCAGCAGGGAGAGCTGATTTCTGACCGTCTCAACATGTTGCGACAGGAACAGTATCCTCCAGACGCCCAGAAAGGTCTACGTCAGTTCTCTCTGGCAGAGGTTGCCTACTATCTCGGCGTGACCCAATCGACGATCAAGAAGCTTCACCTCGAGGGCAAAGGCCCCGAGCCCGAAACGTCGTCTTCCGGCAGGCGCAGCTACTCGGCTGAGCAAATGCTGGAATTGAGAGCCTATCTGGACAAGCATGGCCGTCCCGGAAGGCGCCGTTATGTCCCCTATCGACAGCCTGGCGAAGAACTGCACGTTGTTTCTGTCGTAAACTTCAAAGGGGGCAGCGGAAAGACCACTACCGCAGCTCATCTCGCTCAGCATTTAGCGCTGAAGGGCCATCGTGTTCTTGCGATCGACTTGGATCCTCAAGCCTCACTAACAGCTTTGCACGGTATCCAGCCTGAGCTCGACAACGTGCCCTCGCTTTATGAGACGCTCCGGTATGACGATGAGCGCAAGCCCATCTCTGAAGTAATCCGGCCGACAAACTTCCCAAACCTAGACATCGTTCCGGCAAGCCTCGAACTTCAGGAGTACGAATACGATACGCCGGTTGCTTTGACGAGCAGCGATCCCCATGAGGGCCGCACCTTCTTCACTCGGATATCCAAGGCGCTCAGTGAAGTTGATGACCGCTATGACGTGGTCGTAATCGATTGCCCTCCTCAGCTGGGCTACCTCACGCTCACTGCTCTGACGGCTTCTTCCTCGGTAATTGTGACGGTCCATCCTCAGATGCTGGACGTCATGTCGATGAGCCAGTTTCTTTTGATGCTGGGCGGGATCATGAAGACGATCCGTGACGCCGGAGCAAACATGCGCCTGAAGTGGTTCCGCTACCTCGTAACGCGGTTTGAGCCAACAGATGGTCCTCAAAAGCAGATGGTCGGGTTCCTCCAGGCGATGTTTCCAAACCAGATGCTTTCGGCTCCTGTACTGAAATCGACGGCGATCTCCGACGCTGGGATCACCAAACAGACGCTTTACGAAGTTGAGCGCTCTCAGTTCGTTCGAACCACTTATGACCGTGCAGTGACCTCCCTGAACGACGTCAACGACGAAATCGCCGAATTGATCCACAAGGCTTGGGGGCGAGAATGACTGTGGTTTTGACAGCCGTGCAGAGCGCCAATTTTGACAGCCGTGCAACTGTCGAAATGCAGACTGCGCGCCGGTTGGATTCTAACGAAGTGGAGATGACTTGATGGCTCGCAAAGACCTCCTGAAGAGCGTCATGGCTGGTTCGCCGGAGCAGCCCAAGGATTCCGGGCGCTCCGGATACGCAATGCGCGGAGCTTCGAAGTCGATGAAGGTTTCGATTGATAGCCTTGCGGAGAACTCGAAGCGTCTCCTTGAAGGCGAAACAATAGTCGAGATTGATCCGCAATTGATCGATGTGTCATTCGTTTCGGATCGGCTTAGTGATGACGATGTTGCTTTCAACGAACTGAAAGCATCGATCGCGGCCGGTCGCCAGGACACACCGGTTTTACTTCGACCGCATCCAGAAGCAGATGGTCGTTACATGATCGTCTTCGGGCATCGCCGTGTGCGAGTTGCATCGGCGCTCGGCCGTAAGGTTCGCGCAGTTGTAAAGCCGATGGACGACGTGGCCCACATTCTTGCTCAAGGGCAGGAGAACACTGCGCGCGCAGATCTCTCATTTATTGAGAAGGCCCTATTTGCGAAGAGCCTTTTGGATATGGGGCAAGCAAAGGACGTGATCCAGTCCGCCCTGACCATTGACGGTACTTTGCTTTCGCGCATGCTGTCAGTGGCGCAGAACGTCCCGCGGCACGTCATCGAACAGATTGGCCCAGCCAAGCAGATCGGGCGCGATCGTTGGGAGGATTTCAAGAAGTTGGCCTCGGAGCCCAAGAATGAGAAGATCCTCAAAGGAGCTTTGGAGTTCGACGGTTTTCAGGGTCTCGACAGCGATGCACGCTTCGAGTTCCTGCACAGCAAGCTAGCAGAAGCGGGCAGGGCGCCGAAAAGCCGAAAAGCGCGTGCCGCGCCCAAGAAACGTACTTGGACCGCCGGCAAAGGCCGCATCAAAGGCGTCATCGGCCGATCCGGAAAGGCATTCAGCATTTCACTCACGGCGCAAGACTCGACCGAGTTCGGGGATTTTCTCTCGGGCCGGCTTGATCAGCTGTACAGTGAATTCCTCGCGACGAAAGAGGAGCAGTCAGAACAATGATCTAGGCAAAAGAAAAGCCCCCAAGCAGCGTGGCCTGAGAGCTAATCTGAAAAGTTTGGTCGCTTAGAAGATATCTCTCCCGCGAATCACTGTCAACAAGAACGCCACTTCGGCGAACGGCTTTCTTTTGCCTCCACATAACTGGAGGTGAGAAACAGGCATGAAACATACAGGTTGGCGCAAGCCGACACCGGGTCTTGGCATTGCAGAGCAGCTTGCCCAAGCCGGTGAACAGTTAGCTGTACCCAAGACGCGGGCCTTCGTGGCCGTAAAGCGGGTCGGTGCATACATTGGCCTCAAGGCCGGAGACATGATGCTCCTCGACACGCTCGGGGCCTTTACTCAGGCCCAGGACTGGGAGGAGGGGCAGCGCCCGATCGTCTGGGCATCAAACGCCTATCTGATGGAGCAGACGGGCTTCTCGCTCTCGGCTCTCAAACGCCATGCGCGACGGCTGGCCGAGATCGGCGTGATCTCCTTCCAGGACAGCCCGAACGGCAAGCGGTGGGGGCGCAGGGACGCCGATGGGCGCATTATCGAGGCCTACGGCTTCGATCTGTCGCCGCTGTCGGCCCGTGTCGAGGAGTTCGAGGAGTTGCATGCCGATTTACAGGCCGAACGTGAGCTCTGTCAGCGCCTGAAGCGCCAGATCACGGTGGCACGACGGATGATCAGGGCGCGGATCGAGGCTGCCGTCAGCAACGCGCTGCGCGGGCCCTGGGCGCAGTTCACGGGGCTCTTCGAAGAGCTTTTGGACCGGCTTCCGCGCCGCCACGAAGCTTCCGAACAGCTTGTCCGGCTCTTGACCTGGTTCAAAGAGCTTCAGGAGCGTGTCGAGGCAGCTTACCTTAAGGCAACTGAGGCTGTCCAACCTGTGGAAAACACGCCTGCAACCAAGGCACAAGTCTTCGAAAAGACTCAAAAAATGAACCCCAGGGAGGTCATTTCTGACCCCCATATACTAATTACAACCCAACTAAATCCTGTAACCTGTAATCGCTCAGAAACTGAGCAAGCGGCGGGCGTGGTGCCAAATGCGCCACCGGAAGAGCAGGTTGATAGGGAGTTGGAAGAGTGGGTTGCTGAGACCCGCAAAAAACGTGGAGCAGCGCTTGATTTGCCGACTGTGATGCAGGCTTGTCCCGAATTCGCGTCCTGGGCGCGCAATATGGGCGGGTATCTCAAAGATTGGGGCGATCTGCACCGGGTTGCTGGCCAGTTGAGGCCAATGATTGGCGTCTCGGAGCATGCCTGGAACCTCGCGCAGGTTCGTCTTGGGCCTCAAATTGCAACCGCCGCGCTGGTTCTGACCTTCGATAAGCATTGCGCCGGCGAAGTCGCGTCTCCGGGCGGCTATCTCCGTGGTATTGTCCAGAAGGCCGGGGCAGGGGAGTTGCACCTCGAGCGTAGCTTCTACGGTAGGCTCAGCGGGCAGGCGGCGTAATGGGGCAGCGGATCAAAGCCCCGCGGCCTTGGTCAGGTTCACCCGGAATCTGTCGCGACGGCGTTGATACCGGCGGGTCATCTCGGCCGATGCGTGTCCGAGCTGCTTCTGGACATAGCGTTCGTCGACTTCCGCGCTGCTGGCGAGACCGGCGCGCAAGGAATGGCCTGAAAACAGCGCTAAGCGGTCTTTTTCCGGCAGCTCGGCGCGAATGCCGGATTTCAGGACGGTGGATTTGATGAGGCGGGCGACATGCTTGTCGTTGAGGCGTTTTTCCAAGGCCTTCTTTCCGTCGCGGGATGTGCGGACGAAGACCGGTCCGAAGTCGATCTTCGCGAAATGCAGCCATTGTTCCAGCGCATGAACGGGGCAGGTTTGGTTCGAAGAACCGCGGCCAATCTCCACCTCGCGCCAACCGGCTTTGGCATTCAGAGTCAGCACAGCACCGTCACCGAGGATCTCGATCCAACCGCCTGAATCATGCGTATCGTCTTTACCGACATCGAGGCTGATGATTTCAGAACGGCGCAACCCGCCAGCATATCCCAAGAGCAGGATGGCTCGGTCACGCAGGCCGCGCAGGTCGTAGGGCAGGGTGGCCACCATTGCGAGGATGTCTTCCGGCAGGATCGCTTCTTTCTGTACCGGTGGCCGCGCATGTTTGCGCTTGATGCCGGCCAGGACGGTGGCGATGTGGCGATCCTTGCGGTCCAGCGCGAACCCACGTTGCGCGTAGTTCCAGGCAAGCCCAGAAAGGCGGCGATCTAAGGTGCTCACCGAGAGGGCAGGGGACCCATTGGTCGGCGCGGCCAGGTCCGTCAGATAGAGACCAATCATCTCTGGAGACGGGGGTAGGGGCTCCGCGCCTTTCAATCTGCACCAACGCGCAAAGTGCTTCCAGTCGGCGGCGTAGGCCTTGTTGGTGTTTTCGGCGGTCGAGGCCTTGGCGTAATCACGTGCGTTCTCGGCCAGTCGATCCAGCGTACCTGAGCCGGCCACATGGGAGGGCAGGGTCAGAGCCTCGCTGGATGTCGGGTCTCTCGCGTCGTCTTCGTTGATGGAAGACCCGATTGGTGCGTCTGAGATCGATTTCTCATTCATTTTTGACATGTCGCTGAGCATATCTTTTGAGGTCCGATAATGCAAACTTATTGGACATAAACAGGAACGACAAGGCGGGGCGGTTTATGTACTATTTACTGGTGGAAAGCGCCGCGACGATGTAGGCTTCCGGCATGACATTTGCCCGGCCCGATCACATGAGCGACCTCGACACGATACCCCGAATGCCCGCTTGGGTCACCTCCGGGCGTGTGGAAACCCTTGAAACTGTGGCCTTTCTGTCGGGCGCCGCGCTGAGCCATCTGCATGTAGTGCTGAGCCGCGAGGACGTTCCCCAAACCTTGTTGCGAGACAGGCTTGCGCTGCGCGCGGCCGAGGCTTGTATCGCGTTCTCTGGGCGCCCAGAGAGGGCAGGGGAGTTGCGCGACGCCGTACATCTTCTGCGCCCCGACGATCTGCCCGGCCCGGCGGGGGAAACCTACCTGGCCTGGCAGCGCGCTGTGGAAAAGCCGGTGTCGGTCAAGGCTCTGGGCCGAGCCCTGCCGAACGTTGAGCCGGGCCAGATTGCTACATGGTTCGATACGGGGCAGGGCGTGCCGGTCGGCCCTGCCGCGATGGTGCTGGAGGCCGTGCTGCGCGAGGCGCCGCGTGCGGAAGTGCCTGCGCTGATCTTCGCGGACGCGGCCCTCGCCCAAACCTTCGGTTGGGATCATGTCGTGCCGCTGCTGGCCGCAGGCCTGAAACGCGCCGAATTGCGCAAACAGGGCGATGACCTTCGCCTTGCTTGTTATCGCGCTGTTGTCTCCTCGGTGGTCGAAGCAGTGCGCCTCGCGGCAGATCTCGCGCGCCGGGCGGCGCATCTGAAGGCAGTCGCACCCAAGCTGCGGGCCAAGGGGGCAGGAGAAGCGGTCGAGATGTTCCTGACCCGTGATGCGATGGCACCTTCGGCTTTGCCTTTGCCGGATCGCGCCGCGCGGCGGCTCTGTGACCGGCTGGTCGACCTCGGCGCGGTGCGCGAGCTGACCGGGCGCGACACCTTTCGGCTTTACGGGGTGTAGCGATGGCGAAGGATCGCTCTGACCCCGAACTGGATCGCGAGCTGGCCGACCTGCCGCCAGAGCTGCGCTGGCGCGAATGGATGCGCCGGATCGAGGCGGTGCTCTTCGCCTCTGCCGCGCCGGTGCCGCGCGACGACCTCGCGCGCGTCGTGGGGCAGGGGGTGTCGATTGACCTGCTGGTCGAGGACCTCAGCGCCGATTTGGAGAGGAGGGCGTTCGAAATCGCGCAGGTCGCCGGCGGGTGGATTTTCCGGACCCTACCTGCCTACGCCCCTGCGATCCGCGCGGCGGCAGATGTCGGTAATCAATTACTGGACTTGAGTGAATTCGACGTCGCAGTTCTGGCCGCCATCGCCTACCATCAGCCGATCACGCGCGACGGGCTCAAGGACATCTTCGGCAAGGAGATCAGCCGCGACCTGATCGGCCGGCTGCATGCGCGCGACTTGATCGGGACCGGGCCAAGGTCGCCCCGGCGAGGGGCTCCCTACACCTTTGTGACGACCGAGCAGTTTCTCGTGGCGTTCGGGTTAGAGAGCCTTCGCGATCTTCCGGATCGGGAGCAGTTGGCGGATGCGGGGGTTGTCGACGAAGCACCACAAGTCGATTTCGGGTAACCAGCTGCCGATGCAGAGGGTGAAGTCCGCCGTTCTGCTTATCGTTTCATTTGCGGTGCACCGATTCATCCGCGGGCCAAGAAAGCCGCACGATTACAATGTGATAATCGTTTCAGGATTTCCAAACGAAGCCTCATGCATCTATTGGCGACAGGGTATTCCCTCCTCGTCGTTGTCGGCGGATTCCGGAAGTTCGCTGCAACCGCGATGCGACGCGGCAGCTTCATTGAGAGCTGACATTCAGATTGCGTTGCACCGCGAATTTTTCTGCGCGGTCGCAAGGCTGACCGGAGCCTGGATTGACCAATGCGGCGATTTGAACCGACGTCTGAAAGCCGGTGGAAGCGGTCATGCGAAAACGATCTTTGCATCTAACTCGTGATGGATAGTGTCGATTTAAGCGAGTATTCAGTATTTCGACGGACGTCGAAGGGCAGTTTGTGTAGATGCTTCGATCGCGCAAATCGGCATTGTGTTGCGTGGGCGGCGGAAAGTCTTTTGATTAAGCGGTTCTGGGGCTTGGGTGGCCAAAGCACCGGCCTCGTTGCTGCATGGCTCGGCGATCGTACTGATGGTGAGCGATTATGCGGTAACATGCCAGCAAGCGCGAAGGTGCTGATGCTCCTCGAATTGTCACTCCCTTAGCATCATGCCTTGCGCGAGGTCTCCGGCGGGGGCTGCCGGTAGCTTGATGGAGGCCTCGAAACCGGAAGACCTGCCCGGACGCGGAGATGCCAAGCTGAGCGGACTACCGATCCGGTTCGCGATGGCGGCGACGATGGCGAGGCCCAGCCCACTGCCGTCGGTGCTTGCACTTGCACGCTCAAAACGGGCGGTGAGGCGGTCAAGGGTGTCACGGGAGAGAACAGGACCATCATTCGCGACGACAAGCCGCCCCTCCGCCGTCAGCGTCATGTCAACCGGAGCATTTTCCTCGCCATGGCGAAGGGCATTTTCCAGGAGATTCCGGCAGAGGATGGCGAAGGCGTCGGGGTCAATGTCCGACATGACGGCCGTTTCCGGCAGTGTCAGCACGATGCGGCCCGGCGTGCCCGCGCGTCCGATATCGTCCACCACAATCCGCACGACGGAGCGAAGATCCGCGCTTTGGTCCATCCGAAGGCGCCCGCCTTCGGCCCGCGCAAGTTGCATGAGCCGTTCGGAAAGCCGCGTCAGCCGCTTTAGGGACGCCTCGATATCGGCCGCCCGGGCGTCAATGGCCGGGTCGCGCGTCTCCGAGCGGAGCCGCTGCGCCTGCGCAATGGCACCCGCGAGCGGCGTTCGAAGCTCGTGCGCGGCATTCGCAGCAAAGCTGCGCTCGGCCTCGAACGCATCGCGCAACCTGCCCAGCAGGCTGTTCAGCGTGTCGGCCAGTGGCCCGATCTCCCTTGGCAGATCGTCAGCGGGAACCTCTGAAAGGTCGCGCGCGCCGCGCGACTCCAGCCGCACCCGGAACCGGCGCAACGGGTCGAGGCTGAAACGGACAGCAAGGATGATCGCAGTCAAGGCGACCGGCAGGACGATCAGCAGCGGCAGACTAAGGCCCATCTGGATTTCACGCGCGGTCGACGCACGATGTGCCAGCGGTTCGGCCACAGTGATGCGGATCGTCCCTTGAAGCGCTGCGTCACCGTAGAGGCGATGGGTGGCGGTCTGCCGAAACCCCGGCCCGTCATAGGGCGGAAACACAGCGGGGTCCGCCGCATGGGATTGCAGCAGGACGCGCCCTTCGGCATCGCGGACGAGATACGTAAAGAACTCGTCGTGTTCCCGGATCGGGGCGAGCCGTTGCGTTACCCCCTCATCTTCCCGTCCGACAATGTCGGTCACGGCCAGCGGCAGGATCCGCTCAGCGGTCTCGCGCAGGGCACTGTCGAAGACTTCGTCCATCTCGCCCCGGACAATCACGCCGGTGACGCTCGCAGCGAGCAGCCAAAGTACCGTCAGCACAAGGCCGACCGACAGGGCCAGCCGCGCCATGAGGCTCGCGGGCCACCTCATGGTTTGCCCAGGCGGTAGCCCATGCCGCGCTCGGTCTCAATGACCTCGCTCCCGAGCTTTTTGCGCAGGCGGCTGACATGGACCTCGATCGTGTTGCTCTCCACCTCGGCGTCAAAGGCGTAGAGCCTCTCCTCCAGTTGCGCCTTTGACAGCAGCTGACCGGGCCGGGCGAGGAAGGCGTCGAACAGCGCCCATTCGCGGGCCGTCAGCGCAACGGGCTTGCCGTCGCGGTGAACACTGCGTGCAGCAAGGTCGATGTCCAATGACCCATGGGTGAGGATGGGATTCGGGTTGCCGCTGTAACGCCGGGCGACAGAGCCGATCCGGGCAGACAGCTCGGCAAGGTCGAAGGGCTTCACGAGGTAATCGTCGGCGCCCACGTTCAGCCCTTCGATCCGATCCGAGACCTGGTCGAGCGCGGTCAGGATGATGACCGGGGTCACATCTCCCCGCGCGCGCAGGCCTTTGAGGAACCCGATGCCCCGGCCATCCGGAAGCATCAGATCCAGGAGCATCAGGTCATAGGACGTGACCCTCACCGCATCGCCGGCCGTATCGAGGCGCGTGACCCAGTCCACCGATTGGCCATCGGCGGCAATCTGGTCGCGCACTGCGGCTCCCAGAACCGTGTCGTCCTCGATCAGCAGGATGCGCATATTTGTTCTTTCCTTTTGTCCCTAACCTTCTTTTGGCGGCTACGGCTGACGCAAAGCTTACGCGCGCGGATGAACTTCTTCAGCCTGCTGTCAGCTTCGTGGCGCATACCTTGCAACGAGACGCGCCCCATGAGGAGTTTGGCCTATGAAGAAGACATTGACAATTCTCGGCTTTCTCGCGGTGTTCCCGGCCGGCTCCGCACTGGCGGACGATGATTGCTTTGTACCGATGGCCGATTGGCAACCGCGCGATGCCGTCACTCGACTGGCCGAAGAGAACGGCTGGACCGTGCGGCGCATCAAGATCGACGACGGCTGCTATGAAATTGACGGCCGCGACGCCGAGGGCCGCCGGATCGAGGTGACGGTGCACCCGTCGAATCTGCAAATCATTGAATTCGAGTACGAGGATGACGACGATGACTGAAACCTATGCGACCGAAGGCGAGGCCGGAAGACATGATGCCGATGGTCCGGTCCGCGTCTGGGACCCGCTGGTGCGGATTTTCCACTGGGGGCTCGTGGTGGCCTTCGTGGTGGCATACCTGAGCGCCGAAGAGCTCTCGACGGTCCATGAGGTGGCGGGATACGTCGTTGCCGGGCTGGTGGCCTTCCGTCTGATCTGGGGATTTGTCGGAAGCCGCTATGCCCGCTTTTCCCAGTTTCTTAAAGGGCCGTCGGCGACAGTCCGGTATCTCAGCGACATGGTAGGTGGTCGTGAGCGCCGCTATCTGGGCCACAATCCCGCAGGTGCTGTGATGGTCGTAGCACTGCTGATCGCCCTGTCGGGAACCGCTTTCACGGGGTGGCTGATGGAGGATGAGACCCGCATGGCGATGCTGCCCGATGTTCCGCAGATCGTGGCGACAGCCTGGGCCGACGAGGATGGCGACGAACGCTCAGAATATGGTGAAGGCGGTGAAAGCGCAGTGGGGGAGGTGCACGAAACCCTTGCCAACCTGATGCTTCTGCTGATCGCGGTACATATAGGCGGCGTGGTTCTGACCTCGTTCCGGCATCGCGAAAACCTTGCGCGGTCCATGGTCACCGGTACCAAACGTGCGCCCGAGCCGGGCGACATCGCCTGACCGGAGGAGTCCCCCAAGGTCGATCGTCCCATCGGCCGAACCTGGCCCCGCCCTGATCGGCGGGGTCTTTTTCTTTCCTGACAGCAAGCTGAAGCGGAAACTGCCGCGCTGTCAGGAAACCCTCAGGTCGGCTCTCCAGATTGTCCTCAGCAGACGAAAGGAGACCCTGCCATGAAAAAGACCCTGACATTTCTCGCCGCCACAACCGCGTTGACGACAGCGATCGGCGTCCCTGCCTGGAGCGCGATGCAGGCGCCCGACGGCGGCCTTCGGCCGTTCACTGCGTTCTTCGAAGAGCGCGCGCAAGCGATGCCGCTCATTCTTGCAAGCGACGACGACGATGACGATGACCGCTACCGTAACGGCTCGCGGAGCCGCTATGGCGACGATGATGACGACGACTGCGACGACGATGACGATGACGACGATGACGATGACGATGATGACGATGACGATGATGACGATGACGATGATGACTGTCGCGGTGGCGCCCGCAATCCCGCGCCCGCGGGCACCGTCGCACCGCCGAAGAACGGCCTTTTCGGGAACGGTGCCCCGCCGCAGGTTCAGGTGAACTGAACCACTCCGCAGCCCCTCTCCGAATAAGGATACATCCGATGAAATCGCTTCTCGCAACGCTCGCTCTCACCACCGCGCTAACGCTCCCCAGCCTCGCCATGGCGCGGCCGGTGACACTGACCGCAACGCTCAATAATTACGGCGGCGACGGCGCCTATCTTGCGCTCTACGTCACAGATACCTCTGGAGCCTATGTCGGCAGTCTCTGGATGGCTGGCGGCAAGTCCAAATACTACGAGCATCTGACCGACTGGTACCGCGCCACGGGTGGCGACACCGCGCAAGTGAACGGCATCACCGGCGCCAGCATTGGCGCGGGCCGCACGCTGGAGATCACTCTCGACCTCGCCGATGCGCTGTTCGATGCGGGGTACACGCTTCACATCGACGCAGCCGTCGAGGATATGCGCGACAGTCCGAACGAGGTGGCGGTGCCACTCACGACCGACGGTGCGGGGACTTCTGTGCCCGGGCGCCGCTACGTCGCCAGCTTCGCCTACGACATGTGAGGAGTGAGGGCCATGATCCGTGCACTCCATCGCTGGCCGGGTCTGCTGGCCCTCGTGCTCGTCACCATCCTCAGCTTGAGTGGCGCGGCGCTGTCTGTCTTTCCTGCGGCCGAGCGGCTTGCCGCGCCACAGGCAGAGACCGAACTGACGGTCGCCACTCTCGCGGATCGCATCCAGTTGGTCTATCCGGGCGTCGAGCAGATCCGCCGGTCGCCATCGGGACAGATCACCGCCTACTGGTTCGATCAAGGCACGCCGGGCGCCGCCGTGATCGACCCCGCCACGGGTGAGGGCGTGGCCTCGGCTGATCCCAATCAAGTTGAACGCTGGATTACCAACCTGCATCGCTCGTTGTTTCTGGGCGACGGCGGGCGCATCGCCATGGCTGCAGGGGCGGCCGCGATGCTGGTCCTCTCCCTTTCCGGAGCGGCACTGGTCGCGCGCCGGACGGGCGGATGGCGGCACTGGTTTGCGCCTCTGCGCGGACCGCTCGCTGGTCGTCTTCACGTCGAAATCGCCCGGATCGCCGTGGTTGGCCTTCTGCTTTCCTCGACTACGGCTTTGTGGATGACGGCGTCGACCTTCGACCTGCTTCCCGATGGCGGAGCCCCGCCGGCCTTTCCGGCCGAGGTGAGCAATGAGACGGGCGTTGCGCTCGACCGCCTTGCCGGTCTGAGCGAAATACCAGTCGCAGACCTGCGCGAGCTGAGCTTTCCCTATCCCGGGGACACCACGGATGTCTTCACGCTCAAGACCGACCGGGGCACCGGATATCTCGATCAGGGCGACGGTGCCCTCCTGGCCTGGGCCGACCTGACCGGATGGGAGCGCGTCTCCGAGACGATCTACATGCTGCACACCGGACAGGGTGCGGCGGTGCTCGGTCTCGTGCTCGGGCTCATGGCGCTCGGCGTGCCCGCGATGGGCGCTACCGGCGTCCTGATCTGGCTCGCCGGGCGGCGCGCGCGGCCGCGCATCCGGGGCAACCAGCCCGCAGGCCGCGCCGGGACGATCCTGCTCGTCGGCAGCGAGGGGGGAAGCACCTGGGGCTTTGCCGCGACGCTTCATGCCGCGCTGACGCAAGCCGGGCAGAGCGTCCATGTCGGCCCGATGTCGGGCTTTGCGCCAGAGCGCTACACGAGGGCCGAGCGGATCATCCTGCTCGCCGCGACTTACGGCGACGGGGCGGCGCCCGCCTCAGCGAAGGGCTTTCTCGATCGGCTGAACGCGTTCGATCGGGTGCCAGACATGCCCATTGCGGTGCTTGGCTTCGGCGACCGCAGCTTTCCAGCCTTTTGCGCCTTCGCCAAGGACGTCGCAGCAGCGGCGCAGGCGAAGGGCTGGCCCGAGCTTCTTCCGCTCGAAACCGTCGACCGCCAATCGCCGCAGGATTTCGCCCGCTGGGGCCGCGCACTGGGCGACGCTCTCAGGATCGACCTCGAGCTGTCGCACCAGCCCGTCTTGCCGAAAACTGAAACGTTGACCCTCGTCTCGCGCCGCGACTACGGCGCCGAGGTGCAGGCCCCGACCGCGATCCTCCGCTTCGCGCTTCCGCGCGTCACGCTCTGGCAGCGGCTGGTCGGGGCGGGCTTCGCGCGGTTCGAGGCCGGTGACCTGATCGGCGTCCTGCCGGAAGGAAGCGCCGTCCCGCGGCTCTATTCGCTCGCCTCCGCGCGCTGCGACGGCTTCATCGAGATCGTCGTGAAAAAGCACCCCGGCGGTCTCTGCTCGGGTCAGCTCACGGCCCTGGAGCCGGGCGATACGGTCACCGCCTTCCTCCGCCGCAACCCTGGCTTCCGTCCGGGGCCGAGCCGGGCACCGCTGATCCTGATCGGCGCGGGGACCGGCATCGGGCCGCTCGCGGGTTTTGTGCGCGGCAACACGCGCCGCAGGCCCATCCACCTCTTCTTCGGGATGCGGCATCCCAAAAGCGATTTCTTCTACGGCGAGGAACTGCCCGCCTGGCAGGATGAGGAACGCCTGGTGCGTCTGGTCATGGCGGTCTCGCGGGTGGAGCATCCGCACTACGTGCAGGACGCGTTGCGGGACGACGCGGCCCAGGTCACCAGACTGATCCGTGACGGGGCGCGCGTGATGGTCTGCGGCGGTCGTGAAATGGCGGCGGGCGTGGCCGATACGCTGGCCGAGATCCTCGCGCCGGCCGGGCTCACGCCGGCAGTCCTGAAGGCGGAGGGGCGGTATGTCGAAGATGTCTACTGAGCTGGTGAAGGTCGCGCTGAACGGACCGACCATGGGCACACGCTGGTCCACGCTGTTCTTCGCGGAACCGGACTTCGACCCGGCCACGGTCCGCGTGGCGCTTCAGGCGGCTGTCGATGAGGTGGACGCACAGATGTCCACCTGGAAACCCGATAGCCACCTGATGCGGCTCAATGCGGCGCCGGTCGGCGAATGGATCGCTGTTCCCGCGCGATTGCGCGAGGTGATACGCCTCGGCCTGGAGATCGGGCGCGCCTCCGGCGGGGCCTTCGATATCGGCATGGGCGACGCGGTTAAAGCTTGGGGCTTCGGGCCAGGAGACGTCACGCCGGATGGCATCCGCGCAGCGATGAAAAACCCTCGTTGCCCGGCGCATGAAGTCCTGGAGTTCGACGGCGACCACGTTCGCAAGACCGCGCCCGTCGCGCTCGACCTCAACGGTATCGCCAAGGGTTATGGCGTCGACCGCCTGGCCGAGACCCTGCGCGATCATGGGATTTCCGCCGGACTCATAGGGATTGACGGCGAGATGCGGGCGATGGGTGTGCGGCCAGACGGCGAGGCCTGGACCATCGCGGTCGAGGCGCCGGACTCCGAGCGCCGAAGGCCGCATTCAATCCTCGCGCTGCAGGACGCGGCCGTCGCGACCTCGGGCGACTACCGCCACTGGGTCGAGGTGCAGGGTCGCCGTCTCTCGCACACAATGGATCCGAGACGCGGCGCGCCGCTGATCGCGTCGCCTGCCTCCGTCACCGTCGTTGCCCGCAGCTGTGCCGAGGCCGATGCCTGGGCAACGGTGCTTATGGTGCTCGGTCTCGACAAAGGAGCGAAACTCGCAAGAAAACAAGGGCTCGACGCCCTGTTCCTCCTGCGCGATGATGCAGGGAGCGCGAGGGGCGTAGGAGTCGGACGACTTTTTTCCGAAGAGCCAGCGGCGATGACCCCAGCAGAGGGGAGATAAGCCGAATGGACCAGACCCGCACCGATCGCTTCAAGACCGCAATTCTGCTTCTGGCCGTGATTGGTCTGATCGCGGGTCTTGCATTCTATTTCGCTGGCAGGCGCGACATCGCGAACATCGTCTGGTTCGCCGGGGTTGTTCCAGCCCTTGCCGCGCTCACAGTCGAGATCCTGCGCAGCATTGGACGCGGCGAGGTGGGCCTCGATATCGTCGCAGCGCTGTCGATGACTGCCGCGCTCGTCTTCGGTGAGACTCTCGCCGCGGCGGTCGTCGCGGTGATGTATTCCGGTGGCACCTTCCTCGAAAGCTTCGCAGAAGGCCGCGCCCGGCACGAGATGCACGACCTGTTGTCCCGAGTTCCGCGGACAGCGACACGGCATCGCAATGGCGGCCTCGAAGATATACCGCTTGAGGAAATCGCTCCCGGCGATCGGCTGCTGATCCGTCAGGGCGACGTGGTGCCGGTGGACGGCACGGTGGCCTCTGACGCGGCCTTTGTCGATACTTCGGCGCTGACCGGCGAGTCGCTACCGGTGCGGCTTGCACGCGGGGCCGAGGCCATGAGCGGCTCTACCAATGCAGGCGAGGCTTTCGACGTCACGGCGACCCGCGAGGCCAAGGACAGCACCTATGCCGGAATCGTCAGACTGGTCGAGGAGGCGCAGGCGTCCAAGGCACCGATGTCACGGCTGGCCGACCGATGGTCTCTGGGATTCCTGGCCGTCACCGTGACCATAGCCTTCGCTGCCTGGTGGTTCACCGGCGACCCCATCCGGGCCGTCGCCGTTCTGGTCGTGGCGACGCCCTGTCCGCTGATCCTCGCCGTTCCTGTGGCGCTGGTCGCGGGCCTGTCGCGAGCCGCGCATTTCGGCGTGCTGATCAAGGGCGCGGGGCCACTCGAAACGATGGCGCGGATCCGCACGCTCATCCTCGACAAAACCGGAACG
Source organism: Pseudodonghicola flavimaris (assembly GCF_030164425.1). Classification (GTDB taxonomy): domain Bacteria; phylum Pseudomonadota; class Alphaproteobacteria; order Rhodobacterales; family Rhodobacteraceae; genus Pseudodonghicola; species Pseudodonghicola flavimaris. Next base: position 22,376 of record NZ_JASNJD010000027.1, read on the forward strand.
CTGACGGATGGCCGCCCGAAGATCGTGTCGATAAATAGTGCGGATGGCATGGACGAGGACGACATCCTGCTCTTTGCGGCATCCCTCGATCAGGCCTCCAAGCACCCAGTGGCACAGGCCGTCGTCGCCGCCGCGAAGGCGCAGGGCTTAACGCTGCCCGTGCCGTCCGAGGTTGCCGAGTTTCCGGGGGAAGGGGTCGTGGGCCATGTCGAGGGCCGCAGCGTGATCGTCGGCGGCGACGGTTTCGTGGCGTCCCGGGTTGGGCGGATGACGGGCGATCACCCCGCCACCGCCAAGAGCGCCGGATCGGTCCTTGTCGCCGTAGCGGTCGATGGACACATGGTCGGGCATCTGGTGATGTCCGACCCATTGCGCGAGGGCGCGGGCGTCATGCTGGAAGGTCTGCGCCGCGAGGGTATCGGGCGTATACTGTTGGCCACAGGCGACCGCGCAGATGTGGCCGAGCGCGTGACCGAGGGGCTGGGTCTCGACGGTCTGCGCGCCGGGCTGACGCCGGATCAGAAAGTTCTCCTTGTTCTCACAGAGCGCAAGCACGGACCCGTCATGATGGTGGGCGACGGCGTGAACGACGCGCCGGCACTCGCGGCAGCCGATGTCGGTGTGGCCATGGGTGCTCGGGGCGCCGCTGCCTCCGCCGAGGCCGCTGACGTGGTGCTGCTTGTCGACCGGATCGACCGGCTTGGGCCCGGCATTGAGATCGCCCGCGCGTCCCGGCGGATCGCCGTCGAAAGTGTTGTCGCCGGGATCGGCCTTTCGGTTCTTGGCATGATTGCCGCCGCCTTCGGCTACCTCACCCCTGTGCAGGGAGCGCTTCTACAGGAGGTGATAGACGTCGCCGTGATCCTCAACGCCCTGCGGGCGCTGCGCATTGTGCCGCATGAGCCTGCTATGGCCAAACCACAGCCCGCAACGTCAGGGCAGGCCGACATTGTTCAAGGAGCCACGCCATGAGCCGTCTCTCGCATTCCGAAATCCACATGGTGCACCGCATCGGCTGGCTGCGGGCGGCCGTACTTGGGGCCAATGACGGTCTCGTCTCGACCGCGAGCCTTATCGTCGGCGTCGCCGCAGCGGGGTCCGAAAAGCCCGAGGTCCTGATCGCGGGGTTGGCCGGGCTCGTGGCCGGTGCGATGTCGATGGCTGCAGGCGAGTACGTGTCAGTCAGTTCCCAGACCGACGCCGAGCAAGCCGACCTTGCGCGCGAAACGCGCGAACTTGAGGAAACACCGGAGGCTGAGCTTGAGGAACTAACCCTGATCTATGTCGATCGAGGTCTTGATCGGGATCTGGCCGAGAAGGTCGCGGTTCAACTGACCGAGCGAGACGCGCTTGGGTCGCATGCGCGCGACGAGCTGGGCATTTCCGAGACCGTGACGGCCCGCCCGGTCCAGGCGGCATTGGTTTCGGCGCTGACTTTTGCCGTCGGCGCGGTGCTTCCACTGATCGTGGTGCTGCTCGTGCCGGAAACGTTGATCGCGCTCTTGGTGGCAGCATCGACGATCATTGGCCTCGCGGTTCTCGGTGGACTGGGCGCCTCGGCGGGCGGCGCTGGCGTCGCGCGAGGGGCCGCCAGGGTCACGCTCTGGGGCGCCCTCGCGATGGCCGCGACAGCGGCAGTCGGCACAATCTTTGGTGTGACTGTCGGGTAGGAAATGATGGCAGCAGAGGGTGTAGACGTTGGATGTCAGCCCCCCGGGTTCGGCCACTCCGTTCGGCAATCGCGTCGGTCTTGAATTAAACCCAAGGAGCGATTTTGATTCGCTATCAAGGTGTTACGGCGTCCAGTGTGCGTTTTTGTGTACAAGCGCCTCCTAAAGTCTGCTAACGGGTGGGAAGCAGACCTTCACGGCCGTTGGCCGAACGGCAGGCTTTGCTGCAAGCTGTGAGGTCGATGGCACCGAGATCATGCATCTGCAGTGAAAGTCCGGTCTGGTGAAGCTGCAGCGCAGCGATTGACGACAGCGGCCATGGCTGGTTTGGGCCGTTCTTGTCGCTTGGTCGATATGGGCCTTACAACGCGAACCCAATTGGTCATGATTTGCCGTCGTCATGAATCTCCTCCTTGTGCCTCAGAGGCTCGGGGAAGGTGTCCCAATAGTGCGATCTGGTCCTAAGCGAGACTGACCCACGGAAGCTTCAGCTTGAAAACCGTCAGAAACTAAGCTATATATCTGACACATGGAGGCGAGCATGCAAACCACATCTCAAGCGATCAAGGCCTATGCTGAAGCGCTGCCGGAGGGGGCGACCCTGTCGGCGCGGGAGTTGTTGCACCTCGGAGAGCGTGCCGCGGTCGACCAGGCGCTGTCGCGTTTGGTTCGACGTGGGGAGCTTCTGCGTGTGAGACGCGGATTGTTCGCACTGCCCGTGAAAACCCGCTTCGGGAGCCGGGCACCCTCGGTTCAGGCCGTGGTTGAGCACATTGCGAAATCAACCGGTGAGCGTGTGTCGCAAAGCGGGGCGTCGGCAGCGAACCTGCTCGGTATTTCGACACAGAATCCATCCCGTCAAGTCTATTGGACTTCCGGGCCGAGCCGTCATCTGAAACTCGGAGCGCAAAGCGTCGAGCTTAAACATGTGCCGAGCTGGCAGCTTCGTGCACCCAACAGTCGTGCCGGCCACGCTTTTCGGGCGCTTGCATATTTCGGCAAAACCGAAGCTGCGCAGGCTTTGAGGCGTATCAAGGCGACATTGAACGAAGAGGAGCAGCGCGAGCTTCTGAGCCTTCGTGCCGGTGCGCCAACCTGGATGGCCAAGGAACTTAGCGCGCTTGCGTCGTCGCAATGACAGAAAACCAAACCTATTTTTCGTTGTCGCGCGAAGACAAGATTGACGCTCTGGAAGTGGCCGCCTCGAAACTGGGGCGGCCCGCAGACTTGTTGGAAAGCCGAGCACATCAAAAAACGTGACCAAGCATTCTTCGTAGTCGGGGTCGTTCTCGAAATCAGTCATCTCTGATCCATCTTCAGCCGAGGAGCTTCTCCAGCTCTTCCCCTTGGACGGCGTGCTTCTCCGGGTTTTCTGCTTTCAGCTTGTTCACGTTGATGAGCTTCCATCTGACCGCCGGAAGCTCGGCCGCTTGAGGGCGGTCGATCGCGTCGAAGTCGGGGTCGCCTTCATGCAGGGTTCTCAGAAACCTCTTCGCGCTCTCATCCAAGCGGGATTGGATATCACCGATCAGGCGGTCGCGCGTTGAGACCAATTCCGCAAGGTCGACCGCTCCCTTCGTCATGCCCTCGAATTCCCGGGCATAGGGCTGATCCAGATCGATCAGGTTTGGGTTCAGAAGTTCGTGCGGCGGGCGGGGTGAACTCGCAACGTAGATCAGAAAAGTACGGAACAACTCGTCGGTAAACCCTTCATTCTCGTAGAGGAGCTTGACGTCGTAGAGGTCTCGCGGGTGCTGGCGATCGAGGGCCGCATGTAGCTTACCGCCGAACAAATCTTCGAAAGCGACGATGTTCATCGTCGCATATCCGAACTCCTGCTCGACGGCTTCGGAGACTTCACGTTGTTCCGGATCATGCACGACGCCCCGGGTAACGGGGGAGGTTTCGATTTTGATTTCGGCTGCGCCGAGGCGTGCGAGCGCACGCGTGGCGCCGCCGCCGCCGCCGGCAATGCGCTGCGCTTTGGCGCCGGTGATGCCGCCTTCGATGGCAGCGGCAATCCGGTCCATCGCGTCGTTGATCTCAGCGAGGCTTTCGGCGCGGTCCTTGACAGGCAGATAGGTCAGATCGATATCGACTGAGAGCCGCGGAAGGTCGCGATAGAAGAGGTTGATGGCTGTCCCGCCCTTGAGCGCAAATATCTCCTCCTTCGCGACATATGGAAGTACCCGCACGAGCAGGGCCACTTGGGCGGCATAGTCTTCACGCGCCATGACCACGTTCCTTTCTTACAAACTCTTCGGGCACCATGATCCTGTAGCGCGGATGTATCTTGCCGCCTTTGACCAATGCGCGATCCCCGCTGCCGAGGTCGAACTCTTCCGGATCGAGTCGCTTGCGCCAGGCATGGTCGTGGCGGTCGGCGAACACGAAGAACAGGCGTTTGACCTTGATCTTCTTGCAACTTCTGAGCAGTGCCGAGAGGGTTCTTGGGCGCAACGTCGTCAGGCTTTCGAACACCATGTCGAGGTTGTGAAAGCTCTCCTGATCCGGCAACTCGTCCAGCGCCTCAAAGATCGCGCGTTCCGGCGAGGACATCACCAGTTTCCAGTCCCATGGCAGGGACGATGCTGTCTCGTTGAGATTATTTCGCGCGTCGTTGACACCCAACTCTGGATCGGAGAACAGCGATACGCTGCGTGTGCGGAGTTCGGCGTTGAGCGGCAGTTTTTCGAGCCAGTTGGGGATTTTTGAGCCGTAGAGCCAAACCGTGCTTTTGTCGCCGAGGGAGAGATAGTGCGCATAGCCTTGCAGGCCCAATGCCGTCGCGCCCCCGATATGGACAGGGTAATGCATGATGTGCTGGAGCGAGAGCAGGCAGGTCTTCCAATCGAGCGTATTCGTGGTGGCGCTGCCTGGTGCCGGGCGGCGGAAGACTCCGCGTCCAAGGCGTTCTAGCCAGCCGCGTTGGACATAGGCGTAGGATGAACGTCGGCCTATCCCGTGGTGCTCAAGCCAGGCGGAGTCCACGAGGAACCCCGTCGGGACAGCCTCAAGAAGGCTCTTTAGTTTTTCGTGTTCTTGTCCGCTCATAGGCGACACAATGATATATTTTTAAAGAGGCCGCCACTTGTTTCTTTGAAAACCTGTGAGATAGTCCGCCAAGGATCGACAAACTCTGAAATTCTCAAAGAGACTGGTGGCTGTCAGCTCTGAAGCTCACCAGCAAAGCAGGGCGTGGGTGCCCTAGATTGGCCGAGGAGACGCTCGGCCATTCGGATCGAAAAGTTGAAGCTTTGTGCCCATGGCGAAGCCGCTGCGCCAAACCAAAGCCAAGTTTCACTTTCGATTGTGGCGTTCTTTTGCCCATACAAACATCGCACCGACGGCAGCATTGGCTTGCTGCACGCTGAACACTTCCGGTTCGAACGCGCCCGCCCATTGCTTTGTATCACGATGTTCCGGGTGGTGTTTGTCGGTCAGCGCGTCGAGAAACTCTTCGTAAGAGTAGGGCCCGCCACTGTCCTCTGGCGGACACGCGCGCTCTCCGGCAACACAAGCAGGAAAGTCCTGATCTGGTCTTCCGGTTGGCTTTCTAACCTTCTCAACAGTGACGAGATGCCGCCAACCATCGCCAAAATCATAAGTGTATGTGAACTGACTGCCTTTCTTGACTAGCTCGCCAAGAGTAAACCTCTTTTCGTCCTTCCGGCCATCGTTTGGGTCCCAGCTGTCGTCACTTTCGTCGCGGGCCTCGAACTTGTCGTCGCCAATCTCGAACTCATGCAAATGGTAGTCTTGCCAAGGCATCGCGCCCTGGAGAACGGAATGCAGGATGTCTAAACTGATGTCATTCGGCACGAGGATCCGACGCCAGATCGGTGGTTTAATAGCAACAAGTTCGATTTTCAGCTCAATCAAAGTGTTTTCCGCCTGTCTCAATGGCCCTGCCGTTGATGTAACTTTTGATTCTTAAGTTGAAGCATTCAAGGGGAACATTGGCCCCTCCTGCCCTTTGGTCAGGACCGCGCCCTACTCGGTCGGTTGCACGCAGCCGCCCTCCCCGAGCTGAAACGCCGCCTCTCCCTGCGACGTGCCGCTGGCCGCGCAGTCTCCTCCGGAGCCAGCCCGACCAGCCGTCGCATGGTCGTGGCAACGCTTCATCTCGGCCGTTTCGGTTTCGGTCGCTGGGGCGCGCGCTACATCTGTGTTCTTGTACCTCGCGTCTCGGCCGGTGTTGTTCCTCGCCTTGCTGGATATGCTGTTCTGCCGCGGCATCATTGGCCGTAAACGATGTTCGACGACCGCAGAATCGCATTGGCCGCAGCTGGCATAAGGCCGGTGATAGTCGTGATGCGCAAATCGCAGGTTATCGGGCTGTCGTAGAGGGTCCGTTCGAAATCCGGGTGAGCCGAGCAGGGTGTCGAGGCTTCGACGGTATCCCTGCTGCTCTTCCAGACAACACACATCGCGTTGCCATGGAAACCAGCCGTCGCAGCACTTGACGCTGGGTCAGGCAAAGTTCCGACTCGTCCGGGTGGGGATCGGGGCAAGAGGACAGAAAAGTCACCGCCCCCGGCATTTCCCTCGGCTGTTCACTCATTTTCCTACGAGGCCACCGCACTTCTCCCGATGTCTGAGTTGCATGACATGCTGGTCGCAGCTGTCGTCCCGTCCACAAAGGTTGTCGCCGATCTTTTTCCCCTGACCCTCCGGGTCATTCCTCGCGAGGCAAAAAGACCGGCGCCTGCCCCTCTCCGCTGCGCTTCGCCTTCGGTGTGGCCGGGCCTTGGCCAGCTGCAAGGTGACCATCATTGCAACGCAAACAAGGAGAAGAGCAATGACCACGAACTGCATCAAATTCACCAGCGCCGACATCGAAACCGCCAAGGGCGTCGGCTCCATCTCGACCCTGACCTTCGACCTCGACATCACGGTCGAACCCGTCGCAAGCACGAACCCGATGGCCCCCACGCACCGCGTCCTCGGCCGCTCCCCGCGCGGCAAGCTGGTCGAGTGCGGCGGCATCTGGAAGAAACAGAACAAGGAGACCGGCGCCGACTACTACACGCTGACCATCCGTGACCACGGCTTCAACGCCAACCTCGGCAAGGCCGCAAACCAGGACGATCTGTCCCTGCAGGCCGTCATTCCCTGGGGTCCGAAAGACGCCGCGTAAGCCAACGGCCAGACCGCTCCGGCGGTCTGGCTATTTCTCGTTCTTAGGTGCGCCCTAAGGACGGGCCGGATGCCGGTGTCCGAAGAATGCGGCATATTTCGGACGTGCACGCAGAGGCGGGTAGTCAGACTGGATAGGTCGCAGAAGCGGCTCCGATCATTCTGTTCCGTGACAGTGCGGATCACGCGCGGCCGAGGCGGAATCGAATGTCAGCAGGGAGAACTGGCAGACCGCTCAGCGAGACAAGCTCACTCCTTCTCTCAGTCGAGCAACCCGCGCTTGGGTCGTGTTGGCGGAGCTGCCAGAGGCGCCGAAATCACCCTGTGCCGCGAGGGTGGAAACCGCGAACCAACGTCATGCTACAGAGGGCAACGTCTCACGTGAAGGTCACCGCCGTGCGCCTTTCCGTCGACCTGTTGGCCTCAGAGATCGCTAGCCCGGGGTCGAGTGGTCAGCAACGCCGGGGGCAGGTTTCTGGACGGCTGGCGCCTTGAGCGCTGCGGGGGCATCGCTCACAACAAACCTGCCCCCGGCGTGCTCCATTTCATTCCGCCCCGTGCCGGGTGCAGCCCGCTCTCATGCCCCCGGTCTTTTCCACGATCCGTCCAACGACGATCAACGGAAAGGATCACACCATGACACTCGAACATTCCATCGACCTCGCCGAACTTAAAGCCGACATGGCCTTCGAGGCCTACCTCGCCGCCTTCGATGAAGACGCCCATCCCGAGACTCTCGACAGCCTCGAGACCGAGGCTCTGATCGCGCGCAGCCGCTACGACGACCTGCGCTCTCAGGGACTGGGTCACTGACCCAGACGCCCCTGCGGGTCTTCGGATTCGCAGGGGTCAGACGTCGACTCTCAAAAGTTCGTGACGCCCTCAGAGGGTGCGACCCACGCCATTCCGCGCGGGCCGTTTTCGTGTTCCTCGCGCCCGATCTGTGACCGGCTCGGGCATTCAGTTTGCCTCTCGTCGCGTGCTGTTTGAGCGCAAATTTCGGAAGCTTTTTCGACCTGGTTTTCCTGCATCGATGAGGGCGGGAGCCGTTCCATGTCGCGCCGCGCCGCGCGGTCTTGATGGCGTCCAATGCTAGCAAAAATACACAACATGCAAAACGTAATATTGCGCAATCTGATGAATTGAAGTACAAGCGAAGGAGAGAAGGAAGACGTTGGCAGGATATGGCCAATGTTTGCACATTTTGTCCGAGGGGTCTGACCCATGCCGAGGCCAGCGAAAAACCTGAAGCTTGAACAGCGCATCGAAGTTGCGCGGCGCTTTGCGGCGGGCGAGAGCGCGAAGGAGCTGGCGGCGGCGTTTGGCATCTCTCCGCGCCACGTAAACCGGCTCGCAAAAGAGGAGGCGGGCGAGGGGATCGCGGTGCGCGATCCAAGCGAGACGGTGGCGTTCCGGGCAAGCCGATCAGAGCTGGACGCCTTCGATGCAGAGTGGCGCGCACGGGGGTATGCCAACCGGTCGCAGGCGCTCAACGCGGTGCTGCGCGGTCGTTGCGGATTCCTTGATGTGCCGCGTGATCTTGTCGCGGAATTCTGCGCCGCGTGGCGTCAGGCGAAGGACGTGAGCGACGCCGGACTGTTTCTCGCCAAGGCGGTCCATCGCGGTCGGCTGGAGGTCTCAGAGGCGGACCGCGCAGTGCTGATCGAACTCCTTGATCTGGCGCAGTCCATGAGCCGTGAGATGGGCCGGATGAAGGATGCGGCGCGGGCGCTGCGTCATCAGGAATGGCCGCAAAGGGAAGAAGGGCAGGGGGCGGATGGCGCGGTTCTGGAGAGCACCCCGCGCGAGACCGTGACAGGTTTGAGGCTCGTCAGGAATGGCTGATCCGCTCGCTCTCTATGCCTCGGTCATGGGCCGGCTCTGGGAGGATGAGCGCATCCGGGGCCAGGCCGCGGCGCGGATCGACGCGCGGCTGGCGGGGCGTCGACAGGGTCGGAGTTTCTCGCGCGTGGGGTCCTTGTCGGCGCGTAACGCGCTGAAGGCGGCGACGGGGCAAAGCCGGGCGGCGGTGTTCAAACGGATCCGGGCCGGAGGCTGCAAGACGCGTGCTTCGCTCGGGGCGCAGCTCTCCTACATCAATGACAAGGCGGTCTACACCTACTCGACGATGACCAACGCGCTGACCGATACCGCGGTGCTTTCTGAGGAGCAGAAAGAGGACATTATCGAGGACTGGGCCGGGACCTGGCGCGGCTCGACCAAGCTCGGTTTCACCTCGCACATGCTGCTGTCCTTCCCGACCGACGTGACGGTCGACCAGGTGCGCGACATCGCCATGGACTGGACGGAGCATTTCTTCGAGAGCGGCGAATATGGCGACCAGTGGGACTATGTGCTCGCGGTCCATGACGACCGGGCGCACAAGCACGCGCATATCATCCTGAACAATCGCGGCGTCGAGAAGGGCACCTGGTTTTCCTGCTGGGCCGAAGGCGTGATGTCGCCGCAGCTCATGCGCGAGAAGCAGGCGGAGATCGCGGAAGGCTATGGCGTCATGCTCGACGCCACCACCCGGCTCGAGCGCGGCATCTTCGAGAAGCCTGCAGGCATCGAGGAAATCTACCGCGCCAAGGAAGAGGCCCGCCTGCCGCGCGAGATTGTCATGACGGCCCAGGAATCCGCAATCGCGCAGGCACAGGTCGTGGGCTTCGCCAAGGACTACAAGAACCTCGCCGACCTGTTGGACCGGATGGACCAGCGCCACATGGCGCGCGCCGTGCGCGGCATGGCGGACGGGCTTGGTTCCGGCACGCCGTGGAACTTCACCGAAGGAGAGATAGACATGAAGGACATCAAGACCGTCGGTGATGCGATCGACTATTCAGAACGCACGATCGAGGCGTTGAAGCTCAAGGCCGAGGAACTGGACCCGGCCGAGCGGGCCGCCTTCGAGGCCAAAGCCGCGCCGATCATCGCGGATCTCTCGCAGATGGTGCCGGACCCGGAGCTACGGGCGCGCTTTGGCAAGCAGCTCGAAGAACCCTATCCGCCGGGGGCGGGCAGCGAGGTGCTGATTGCTGCGCTGCAGTCCGGCAAGGACGAGGGGCTGCGTGACGTGCTCGAGCGCGCCGAAGAGGCAGGCATGGACAGCGAGGAGCTGATGGCCCGGATCGCGGCGGGCGGCACGCGGAACTACGGCATGGCGCAGGACTGGGTCGAGCGGGACATGAACGCGGTGCTGGCGAAGGACGGTCTCAGCGTCGAGACCGCCAATGATGACCAACTGGATGCCGCGCTGGAAAAGGTCGACGGCGTAATGGACGCGTTGATGGAAAGAGCAAAGGAGATGGGCGTCGAGATCGGTCGGACCCTCGCGGACGAAGAACAGGAGATCCTGCCGCTTATCGACGAAGACGACCGGACGCCCAATCCCTACCTGCAGGACCTCGCCGACATGTTGCGGGACGGCAAGCTCAGCGAGGAACAGGAAGAGGTGGTCGAGCGGACCCTGCAATCCGAGCTCTTCAAGGAGTTGGGCGAAGAAGGCTTGGCCGAGCTTCGCCGCGGCAACTACGAGGTGCTGGATGCGGCCCTGCCGAGCAAGCTCGACCAGATCACTGTCACGCAGGAATTCCTCGAAATGACCTTTGAGGAGACTGGCGACCAGGTGTTCACCGACCGCGCCGCCGGGTTGCAGCAGGACAAGGCGACCGAGGTCGCGCGGTTGCGCGGCCAGCAGGAGGCGCAAGAGTTGGGGCGTGATCTTGCCCGAAACAAAACACTAGACCGCGGCCTCGATGACGAGCTGGAATTCTGAGGGAGATTACCATCATGACCAAGACACTTCCCCTCTGGGCTGCGCTTCTTTTCGGTGTGATCTGCGGGGCCGTCATCGGCACCATCGTCGCCGCCTTCTACCTGACCCTGGCCCTGAAAACCGGGTTTCAGAGTTTCGACATGCTGGCGCTCTGGAAGGCGAGCGCGGGCGCGCGCGCGGCGCATCCCGAAGCCTTCAAGGTGGGTTTTGGCGCCGTCGGCTTCGGAGCCATCGGGCTTGGGGCCCTGGCGCTCGCCTGGACCTGGAAGAAGGAGCGGGACGACTACGGCTCAGCCCACTGGCAGACCAAGGCGGAGCTGAAGAAGAACGACATGCTTCAGGCACCCGGCAAGGGCTTTGTCTGCGGCAAGCTCGGCGCGCCGACCTCCAAGGCCGAGTTCATCTCTTCGACCACCATCCCGCATGTGATGATGGTCGCGCCCACGCGGGCCGGTAAGGGCGTGGGCTTCGTGATCCCGAACCTTCTGAGTTTCGCGGGCTCGGTCGTGGTGCTCGACGTGAAGGGCGAGAACTTCGAGAAGACCGCGCGCCTTCGCGCACTGAATGGCGACGAGGTCTATCGCTTCAGCCCCTTCGACTGGGCCAATGCCACGCATCGCTACAACCCGCTCGCGCGGATCGCCAAGGCCCCGACATTCGCGCAGCGCTTCACCGAGGTGTCGATCCTGGCCGACCTCTTCCTCGACAAGGACAACAAGACGCTCGACACCTTCTCCGAGGCCGGTAAGTCGATCTTCGTCGCCGCCTGCCTGCTGTCGATCCAGCGCGGCACACCGAACCTCGGCGAGGTGAACAAGATCGTCGCCGGGGGCGAGTACAAGAACGCCCAGTACAAGACCTATGCCGACGAGGCCGAGGAAGACATCCTGCGCGAGCTCTGGACCAACGCCGCTTCTGCCTCGTCGCGACTGTTAACCTCGAACATTCAGGCGCTGATGACCGCCGGTCTCAAGCAATGGGACAACCCCGCCGTGCGCTCGGCCACCGAGGCGAGCGACTTCGATTTCTCGACATTCCGGAAGACCCCGCAGTCGCTCTACATCGCCGTCTCCGAGGATCACATCGCGACGCTGGCGCCGCTCCTGCGCCTGATGTTCGCCGACCTCATCGCCTCGATCCGCCTGAATGAGCCGGGCCCGGACGAGCCCTGGCCCGTAATGATGATGATCGACGAATTCCAGCAGATGGGGGCGATGCCCTATCTCGAACGCGCGATCCATTCGCTGGCAAGCTACGGCGGTCGCGTCGCGATGATCGCGCAGTCGCTGGCCTCGCTCGACCGGATCTATGGGCCAGAGGGCCGCGAAAGCCTCGAGAACGGGGCAGGGCTCAAGCTCTACATCACCCCGCGTGATCAGCGCACCGTGAAGGAAGTTTCCGCCGCCGTCGGCAGCACCACCCGCGAGGCGGTCACCCGGATGTATGGCCGCAACAAGGGGTTCCTTGGCGCGACCTCGACATCAGCGCGGCTGGAAGAACGGCCGCTGCTTTCCGAGACCGAAGCGCGCCTGATGGACCCTGACGAGGTCATCATCCTCGCCTCGCCCCAGCATCCGATCAAGGCGAGCCGGATCAAGTATTACGACGATCCGTTCTTCAAGGACATTCTCGCCCGCCAGGAGGGCAAGCCCTTCCCCTATCCGCCCAGCGTGCAGGGCGTGGGGCCTTGGGGCAGCGACGGTAGTGATGAGGCCGGCGCAGACGAGCAAGCGAAACCAGCCGAACGCGCACCTGTCCGGGACCGCTCGCAGCGCCGCGAAGCGCGCGCGATGAGCGTGATGGCGATGGAGGCCGGGCGCGGGCAGCCTTTGCCTGAGACGCTCGAGCGGGAAGCCGCCGTGCCAAGGGAATGGGAGGCAGCGCTCGACCGGCAGGAGGATTTCATCGAGGAGTTGTTGGGTGGGTGAGCGCCGTCGATTCGTCGTAGTAGGATTTCAAGTCGCGTCGCTCTTTCAATTGGGCAGGTCGGTAGGGTTTAACCTCGCCACACTGGGCCACGGCCTTGGCTCGCATGCGCTCTTCGACTGAAGGATGGAGCGGGAAGTCGTCGCCAACTGCGCGAATTCCCTTCTTCCAGCGGATGCGGAGGGGGCCAAATGCTACCATCGCGTCTTCGCGGTGCTGCAAACCCAGAGGGTCAGGGGCGCGATTCAAGACGTTCTCGTTGATCTGGATCGACGGCACGCAGTCTTTCAATTCGTCGACCATCCAATCGAGGGCTATATCACTCAGGCGGGACTCTGCCTCGGGATAGCTTCCGCCGATGTCGCTATGACAGCCCGGGAACCAGACCTGCTTCAGCCACTTCGGCTCTCGATCTTTGGTCTCAATCGCGGCCGCCTTGGATGCCCATCCAACCCTTGGAAAGTCAGCACGGTCCTCGTCGATCGCCATGGCGTGACGGGCGTGTTGGACATCGGGATCCAGCCACTTGTCGTAGTTGCGCTTGTTCCACGCCGCGAAGTGACCCGTCTTGAGGATCTGTGGCCAATCCGTTGGGCGCCAGAGCTTCAGTTTGCGATCGGGATCGTCGGAGAAATATTTGAAGTTGTCGAGCAACAGGGAGCCAAGCTGCCAAAGAAGCGCAGCCAGTAGTACGCCGAGTGGAACAACCGAAAGCCAAGACCACCCGAATGCAACACCCGCGGCAAAAGCCGCTCCGACCCCGAAAGTGACGCCCCAGACCAAGGTGCGGACAAGTGCCGTTCGCAGTGATGCCACCGTTTCGAAGACCCCGATGAATGTTGGCTGAACGTTGCCTTGGTTGTCTTCACCTTCAATGGGAAAGCTCGAATACTTCTTGCGGAATCGTTTGCCGAGCTCTTCACGGTTCTTGAAGTAAGGATCTTGTCCGCGCGGTTTTCCAGCACCGTGATCATACACGAATTTTACAGCGTCCTTGGCGATCTTGCGCAATCCGGGACCGTGACGCGGGACCGGCGAACCATCCGGCATCTGCGTCGGGACACCGCAGAGGTTCATAACGTTTGCCAGTGCTCTGACCGTATAAGCTCCGCGAGAGAACCCAAACAGCAGTACGCGATCACCGGGCTCGTAATGGGCAATAATCTGCTCGTAGCAATCGATGATGTTGTGGTCGATGCCAGTTCCGACGGCGCTTTCCAGGATCGGCTTGATCCGACCGAAAAACCCACCGCGTTCTCCTGTTCCCAAGCCCGGGTCGTAAAAAGCCACTTGGTCCTTAGAGCTAATTGGTGAATCTGGACCCGGGCGCATCGCTCGATACATCTTGTAAACATTCGACAGCCGTTGGTCCGGCCTGGCGCCACCCATCTGGCCGGTGCCATCCGAGAATATGCAGATGTTCTTTACCATTTGTCGCCCTATTCAAGAACACGAAGTACAGTCGAAGTCCTAAACCTGCAGCAGTTCTGCTACTGGGGGAGGAGTTCAGCAAACAGTTTCGTCCGAATCGAGAAAAACTAGAACATAGTGGAAACGCATGTGTCCACTTGGTATTGTGGTGTCTAAGTAAGGATTGCCCAATATGTTGGATACAATGGAGCAAATGGAAGTGTTCCCGACGAACGTCGATCTCAAGCGGATCGACCCGTCTCTCAACATGCGCCGCTTCTATCGAATGAGCGTTCAGGCGGACCTGTTTGGCGGCGCATGCCTTGTGCGGGAATGGGGCCGTATCGGGTTTCGAGGGCAGATGCTAATCGAACAGCACCCGGACGAGGGGCATGCTCTGACCGCCTTGTTGAAGCTCGCAGCGAACAAGACGCGGCGAGGGTATCGAGCGGTCGCAGAGCAGAAAATGGATTGAAAAGCGGCAAATTAGATTTCGCCAGGCGTGTATTTCGCGTTTATTTTCGGTAGTTTCCGGTGGCTTCTTTGACTACGAATAGTGTAACGAATTCTGAGGCCTGTTGATGAACCCGACTGAAATTTACGATGCCCTTGCCGAGATTGCGGCCAAGCCATTTGATCCGAATGAATTCCCCTTTGCTTTTGCTGAGGCGACGGATGCGGCCAAGGCAGCGATCTCGAAGCTGCGCAATGGCTCGACCAACAAGACGGATCTTCCTGGCGGCGTTCTGTTCAACAAGAAGTTCCACTACGCACCTGCACTAAAGGGCCTGACTGAAGTGGTCCCAGGAATCCGGACAGTCGGCTAAGGTGTATCCCAAACCTTTGAAGGGATACGAGAATGGCGAAGCGCCGGAACTTTACAGACCAGTTTAAAGCCAAGGTGGCGTTGGAAGCGCTGCGTGGCGACAAGACCGTGCAGGAGATCGCGGCGAAGCATCAGCTGCACCCTAACCAGGTCAGCACGTGGAAGCGGCAGGCCATCGAGGGCATGGCGGACGTATTCTCGGGCGGCAAGCAAAGCGGCCCGACCGAAGCCGAAGTCAAGGAGCTTCACGCCAAGATCGGGAGGCTGGCGGTGGAGAACGATTTTTTGTCGGAAGGGCTCAAGAGGTGAGCCCGGCAAAGAAACGGTCGATGGTCCAGCGCGACCATCCCGAACTGAGCATCAGCCGGCAATGCAAGCTGGTGAACCTGAGCCGGTCGGCGTTCTACTACACGCCGGTCGGTGTTGATGCCGAGACGCTGGCGATGATGAAAGAGATTGACCGCGTGTTCACGAAGTATCCGTTCTTCGGGTCACGCCAGATCGCGGCCTATCTGCGCCGGGAAGGCACCGTCGTGGGCCGCCATCGCGTGCGCCGACTGATGGCGAAGATGGGGCTGGAGGCAATCTACAAGCGCCCCAGAACCAGCCAGCGGCATCCGCAGCACCCGGTTTATCCGTATCTGCTGAGGAAAATGCAGATCGACCGACCCAACCAGGTCTGGTGTGCGGATATCACCTTCGTGCCTGTCAAGAACGGCTTCCTGTATCTGCTTGCCATCATGGATTGGGCCACGCGCAAGGTGCTCAGCTGGCGGCTGTCGAACACGATGCATGCCGACTTCTGTGTCGAGGCTCTGAACGAGGCCATCGCGAAACACGGCCCACCGGAGATCATGAATACGGATCAAGGGTCGCAGTTCACGGGATCAGCCTGGATCGCGACGTTGACCGAGGCAGGCGTGCGCATCTCGATGGATGGGCGCGGCCGTTACCTCGACAACATCTTCATCGAGCGCCTCTGGCGAAGCCTGAAACAAGAGGCCATCTACCTTGAGGAAATCACCGACGGCTTCCAGGCGCGGCGCGTCGTTAAGGACTGGATGGCCTTCTACAACACCAAGCGGCCCCATTCCGGGCTTGATCGGCGGACGCCAGACGACGCATATTGGGCAGGCTTGGAAAAGCAAAAAGCAGCATGAAACCTAAACCCGATACACCTTAGAAACGCTGCAAACCTGTCCGAAATGATAGGACCACTTCAGTAACCGAACAGGCTCGCCCGATCCGGATCCATCGCGATGAAATCGAGGTAGTCCCGTATGTAACGCTTCACCCGCTCTTCATGAGGCTCGTCCGGGGCGGGTTCGCGGACCAGAAACGCCGTCATCTCGGCGGCCAGATCGGCATAGACGGCCTTGATCAACTCTTCTTTCGACTTGAAATACAGGTACAGAGATCCGATCGCCACGTGCGCCCGTTCGGCGATCTCCGACATCGGACCCTGCAGGCCGGACAGGACGAACTGCTCTCCCGCTGCCTTGATAATGCGCGCCCGTTTGTCGTCGCCGCGCGGTTTTTCTGCCCTGACCAAATTCATGAATGAACCTTCATTCAGTTGTCACATAGTCACGCTAGTCGATGGAAAACCCGAACTCAAGCGGTGAGTCCCGGACCTTTCCGGCCTCACCGGACAACAGCCAGACCCAGCCATCCCGCCGCGGCCACCGGCCGCGATCAGGAAAGGCATGCCCAAGGAGACCCGCGATGCCAAAGACCTTCGTTCACCTCACCGACCTGCACATGTCGAACCCAGATGTTGACGAACCGCACCTCTATTCCGACACGGCCGCGATCCTGCGGGACGCGCTTGCCCGGATCGACGCCCTGCCCGACCGGCCCGAGTTCATCATCGTCAGCGGCGACCTGACCAACAACGAAGACCCGGTCGCCTATCAGCGCCTGCGGGCGATCTGGGACGACGTCGATATTCCGACCCTCTTTGCCCTTGGCAACCACGACAGCCGCCCCGATTTCCGGCGCGAGATGCTGGGCGAAAGCGCCGATCTGGACGCGCCTTACGATCATGAGGCGGTCATCGCGGGGGTCCATGTCATCGTTCTCGACAGCTCGACCCCGGATCAGATCCACGGCACGCTTGAGGACGCGCAGCTTGAATGGCTGGCCGCCGCGCTCGACCGTCACGCGGACCTGCCAAAGGTGGTCGTCCTGCATCACCCGCCGATGATGGGTGCAGACGAACCGGCCTTTGAATGCCTCGCTGCCGAAGATACCGAAAAGCTCCGCAAGGTCCTGAGCGGACGGCCCCTGTTGGGCCTCTTCTGCGGCCATATCCATCAGGACCGCGTGTCGATCTGGAACGGCGTCCCGGTCTTTGTCGGCAACGGCCACCACTCCCGGATGCAGCCCTTCAGCGACATGGCGATCGAAGCCACCGACGGCACCGGATTCTCGGTCTGCACCCTGCGCGACAGCGGGCTGACCGTGAACTTCCTGCCCCAGCCCTCCGAAGGCCGCACCGTAATGGCGATGAGCCATGAAGACGCCGCCCGCCTGATGTCCGAACCCGCCGCCGAGGTCGTGGGCTGATCCTCAGGCCCGCGACCACACCCAAACAAACCGACAGGAGACACCATGACCTTCCCCCTATCCCGCCGCGCGCTGCTTGCGCTTGGTATTGCCACCATGGCCACCGGCCCCGTCTGGGCGCAAATGGCCGACGAGATCATCGAACCGGTCGAGATCAGTTTCTACAACTACAACCTCGCCACCGCCGGGCAGGGTCACGACGCGACCGTTCAGCTGATCGAAGAATTCATGGCCGCGAACCCGATGATCAAGGTCGAGGGCGTCGGCGTGAACGTCAATGACATGGGCACCCGCGTCCAGACCGATATCGCCGCCCGCCGTCCACCGGATGTCGCGCAGGTGATCTTCTCGGACCTCGCCTACGCCGGGCAGCAGCTGGGCGCCGTGCCGATTGATCAGGCCGTGCCACAGGCCGACTGGGATGCGCATGTGGAGGGCATGGTCCCCTCGGGCCTCGACCTCGGCAAGGTCGGCGACAAGACCTATGCACTGGCTTATACCTTCTCCACCCCGATGGTATTCTACAACGCCGACCTCTTTCGTGAGGCCGGGCTGGACCCCGACCAGCCACCCAAGACATGGGAAGAGGTCAAGGACTACGCCCTGACCATTCAGGACAAGACCGAGGCCAACGGATTTGCCGGCGGCATCATCGGCGTGCAGGTCGGCCCGTACGACTGGCTGCTGCAATCCGTCATCCTGTCCAACGGCGGCAGCGTGATAAACGATGCGGGCACGGCCGTCACCTTTGACCGGCCCGAGACCATCGAGGCAGTCGCCATGCTGCGCGGTCTCAAGGATGCGGGCGTCTACGGCAATATCTCTCGCGGGGAGGCGCTGGAAAGCATGGCGGCGGGCAAGCTTGCGATGTACATCGACTCATCTGGCCTGCAGAACCACCTGCTGAGCCAGGCCGAAGGCAACTATGAACTGCGCGCCGCGCAGATGCCGGGCTTTGGCGAGCGTCCCGCGTCGCCGACCAATTCCGGCAGCGGGCTGGTCATGTTCTCTCAGGACCCGGTCAAGCAGCGCGCGGCGTGGGAGCTGATGAAGTTCCTCACCTCCGAACGGGGCTACACGATCATCACCTCCAAGATTGGCTACCTGCCGCTGCGGACCGCCATCGTCGACGATCCGGAGTATCTGAAGGACTGGGTCGATGCGAACCCGCTGGTCCGCCCGAACCTCGCCCAGCTTGAGCGGATGGAGCCGTGGCGGTCGTACCCCGGCACCAGCTATCGCCAAGTCGCCGCAACGCTGATGGAGGCCGCCGAGCAAGCCGTCTTTGGCGACGGCGACGTGGCCGAGATCATGCAAGGCGCGCAAGCCCGAGCCCAGGCCATGATGCCCGGAAGCTGACCTGAACTTCGGGTCGGCCCCCGGGTCGGCCCGATCCGCCCCCGTTCCTTCGAGGAGCCGAAATGACCGTCGCCGATATCCACACCCCTGCCCGCGCACAGCCGCGCCGATCCCTGAAGATCGGGCGCCTTTCGTTGCCCTGGTTCTTCCTCTTCCCGGCGATTGCCACCTTCGTCATCTGGATCTACGCGCCGCTTGTGCAGGCGGCATGGCTCAGCTTCTACGACTGGAACATGCTCCCTTTCGCACCCAAGACTTTCGTGGGCTGGAAGAACTACGAAAACATCCTCGCCCTGCCCAAGCTCTGGCAGGCGCTTGGCAATACCGCGATCTACATGCTGGGGATGCTGCCCTTTTCGGTGCTCGTGCCGCTGGCCATCGCCATCTGGACCGAAGATCTGCCGCCCCGCGCCCGCAACATCTATCGCGCGCTGATCTTCCTGCCGATGATCATCGCCCCCGTGGTCGCCGCATCTGTCTTCCGCTGGCTGCTCGACCCCGGGCACGGGCTGGTGAATGTCGGGATCACGGCGCTTGGCTTCGAACCCGTCCAGTTCCTGAACGACCCCGATATCGCCATCTGGACGATCATCTTCATCACCGGGTGGAAGCTCGTCGGCTTCGCGACCCTTATCCTGTCGGCCGCCAATGCCAATATCGACCCCTCGCTGGTCGAGGCCGCGCGGATGGACGGCGCGACCCGCTGGCAGATCATCCGCGACATCCGCCTGCCGCTGCTCAGTTCGACCATCCTCTTCCTCGTGATGATGACAATCCTTCTGGGCGCACAGTGGAGCTTTTCCTATATCCACGTCCTGACCGAAGGCGGCCCGCTCGGCGCGACAACGAACATCTACTACCTGCTGTGGGAGTTCGGGTTTTCCTCCCTCTCCGTCGGGTGGAGTTCCGCCGCCGCGATGATCCTCTTCCTCGGCTTCGGCGCCCTCGCCTTCCTCCTGCTGCGTCTGATGGAGCGCTATTCTTTCCATGACAGCTGAAACCGCGACCTTCGCCGTCCCGCGCCGCCGGGCTGTCCGCCGCGCGGGCGCGACCCGGATGCTGCCGGGCCATGCGGCCATGATCCTTCTGTCGCTCATCTGCGTCTTCCCGGTCTACTGGATGATCGTCAGCTCCCTGAGGCCCGCCAACCGCATCTTCGAAGGCACGCTCTGGCCGACGGCCCCGTCGCTGGAAAACTACGCCCAGGCCCTTCAGTCGATCCCCATGGGCGCGATGCTGTGGAACACGGTTGTCGTCTCCGCCTCCGTCACGGTGATCCAGCTTCTGACCGGGGTGCTCGCGGCCTATGCCTTCGCACGCTTCCGGTTCCGGCTGGACTGGGTGGTCTTCGGGCTGGTCGCGCTGACATGGCTGGTCCCGTTGCAGGTCGTGATGATCCCGAACTACCTGCTGGTCGCCCGGCTTGGCCTTCTGGACACGGTCACGGCGCTGGTCCTGCCACATTTCGCCCATGCGCTGGCGATCATGCTGCTGACCCAGTCGATCCGCGCCTTCCCGAAAGAGGTGCTCGAGGCCGCGCGCATGGACGGGGCTGGACATTGGCGGGTTCTGTGGGGGATCATCGTGCCGAACCTCCGCGGGATGATCGCCTCGCTTGCGATCCTGATCTTCATCTCGACCTGGAACGAATATTTCTGGCCGCTGCTGCTGACCCGCACGGCCGAAAATTCGGTCGTCCAGATCGGCATCCAGATGTTCATCACGCAGGAAGGGACGCAATGGGGTCCGCTGATGGCCGCCTCGACCATGGCCAGCCTGCCGATCCTGATCTTTTACGTGGTCCTGCAAAGGCAGGTCATTCAATCCTTTATGAAATCGGGGTTGCGCTGATGAAATTCGACCGAATTCTTTCCGTGCCGGGGGCCTATAACATCCGTGACCTCGGCGGATATCCGGGCACGCAGGGCAGCACCCGCTGGCGCAGCATCCTGCGCGCCGACAGCCTGCACCGGCTGGACGGCCCCGCGATGGACCAGCTGCACGCCATGGGGCTCACTACGGTAATCGACCTGCGGCACGCGGCGGAACACGCACGCTTCCCCAACCCCTTTGCTGACCATCCGGCGGTGATCTACCTTCAGATTCCGCTGTTCGAGAGCCTGCGGATCCCCCACGACATTCCCGAAGATCAGGTGCTGCGCACGCTCTACACCCAGGCGCTCGACAAGCGGCACGACGCCATCGCCCGGACCCTGACCGCGATTGCCGAGGCCCCCGATGGCGCGGTCATGTTCCACTGCACCGCCGGCAAGGACCGCACCGGGCTGATCGCCGCGCTGCTGCTCGCGCTTGGCGGGGTGGATGCCGAGACCATCGCCACCGACTATGCCATGACGCGCGAGTTGCTGGAGCCGATCATCGACGGCCTTCAGGCACATGTTCTGGAACAAGGCACCGACCCGGCCATTGCCGCCGCCGTGCTGGGCAGCGACCCGCAGTCGATGCTGCATCTGCTGGCCCATCTGGACGCGACCTACGGCGGCATCCACCCCTATCTCGACCGGATCGGCCTGACGCCTGCGACGGTCGACGCCCTTTGCGCCCGTATCATCGACATGGAGGCAACCGCATGACCGGTGTCAGCATCCGCGACATCCGCAAATCCTATGACGGCAAACAGGTGGTTCATGGCCTGAACGCCGAGATCCCGGATGGCTGTTTCGCCGCTATCGTCGGCCCGTCGGGCTGCGGCAAGTCCACCCTGCTGCGCATGATCGCGGGGCTGGAGCAGATCACCGGCGGAGAGCTGCGGATCGGCGATCACTTGATGAACGATATCGAACCCTCGGACCGGGGTTGCGCCATGGTCTTTCAGAACTACGCGCTCTATCCTCATATGACCGTGGCCGAGAACCTCGCCTATCCGCTCAAGATCGCCCGCCTGCCCAAGCCCGAGCGTCAGACCCGGATCGAGGAAGCCGCCCGCATCCTCGGCCTCTCCGAGCTTCTGGACCGCCGTCCCGCGCAGCTCTCCGGCGGGCAGCGGCAACGTGTCGCCATGGGCCGGGCCATCGTGCGCAAGCCGGATGTGTTTCTGTTTGACGAACCGCTCTCGAACCTCGATGCCAAGCTGCGGGTACAGATGCGGCTTGAGATCAAGCGCCTGCACCGTCAGCTTGGTGCAACCTCGGTCTTCGTCACCCATGATCAGGTCGAGGCGATGACCATGGCCGATCTGCTGATCGTCATGAACGGCGGCCGGATCGAACAGATCGGCTCCCCGGCCGAGGTCTACGCCCACCCCGCTACGACCTTCGCCGCCAGCTTCATTGGCTCGCCCGCGATGTCGCTGTTTCCCGTCCGGATCGCCGATGGTGTTGGTCATCTGACCGGCGCGGAGGATCATAGGATCGACCTGCCGGGCGTCCGGGCCTCCGGCGACACGATCCTTGGGCTGCGGTCCGAAGATGTCTCCCTCTCGCCCGCCACCGGCAAGGTCCAAGTCCGGATCGAGCTGATCGAGGATTTCGGCGCCGCGCGGCTGGCCCATTGCCGGATGCCGTCGGGCGACTCCGTGGCCGCCACCTTGCCCAAGTCGACCACCCTGCGCGAAGACATGCTGGCGTGGCTCGACTGGCCAGCAGAGGCGCTTCACCTGTTCGACCCACTCAACGGCAGGCGGACCGACCGCACCGGTATGGCCACGTCGAACGTCGGCCCCGAATTCGTCAGCTGATTCGGGGCGCGATTGCCGTCACGCCGGACCTGGACCGCCGATCTTGACCTGTCGGTTAAGGTCGGCGGCGCGCTCAACTTCCAGCACCAGCGCGTCGCTCAGCGGCAGGGCATAGCCGTCGTCCATCAGCGCCTTGATCCGTGCGATGTGGGCCGGGTCCCATTGCGCGATCCCCTCGGCCACCTCGCGCGCGGCACTGGCCAGCGCGTCATCCGGCACGACCCGCGTGACAAAACCAAGCGAAGCAGCCTCTGTCGCAGGCACGCGGCGGGCGGTGAGGGAGATTTCCTTCGCCGTCGACGGCCCGACGACCCGCGGTAGGCGCTGCGACAGGCCCCAGCCCGGCAGCAGCCCGATCTTGGCATGGGTGTCCTGGAAATACGCGCTCTTGTCACTTAGCACTTAAATGTGAGAATGCGGTCGATTTGAAGATTTTTGGCACTTTAAGCTGAGAATCATCTGGCCCGGGTTTCATATCAGTTGGAACTGCTGGGGTGGTCCCCACTCGATCGCCGGGCTTACCAAATGGTCTGTCGCCATGACAAAGCGCTTTCTGTTCTCGCCCATCATGTGCCCGTGCAGCATCTTCAGCATCGGTGGCCCTGCGCGGTCAATGATCGCCACGCCTGCCAGGAGCGCGGGTCGGATGCAGAGTGGCAGGATGGGGTGTTTTGGCGAATGTGGAAACGAAGTCTCCCTGGCCAGTATGGCATCGAAATCGGGGACGATGGCGCCGAGGAGCCGGTAGCGCCAGAGATCGCCGTCACGCGGGGGCGGCCAGGGGATGCGGCGCATGAGCAGAAGCCGCGCGATCTCCAGAGGTGGCAGCCATGTTTCCACGCGGCGCTCTGCGTGGTTGTTCAACAAGGTCTCACCGCGACGTGCTGCCGCGCGATATGGCTCAAGCGTCCGTTCGCCGTCACTGGTGGTCTTGTCCTGGTAGGGTTCCCCACAGTGCGAGCAAGTGATCCGCCACCCCTGCAATTCGCTTCTAAGAATTGGCGGAGGGCTGACATCGGTTTGAGTGCACCGCCCGCAACGCTGCATTGGACTCTTGGCGATGAACCGGTGAGCCGCTTTGGGGGCACCCGCGAAGCTCAGGCTGCGTACAAGTTGCGGGCTGACACCGAACATCCCCGCAATCCGGTTCGCTTGGGCGTTGGTCAGGGAAAAATCGATTGCCTCAAGGGATGTCGCATCCGGCAATCCATGGCGCAACATGGTCAACGGCGTGACGCCATAGAAGTCCGCGTGGCGACTGATCCAGGATGACAGGACTTCGCCGCGCAGAGGTGGCAAGGTGACGGGCAGGGGTCCCGTCATGCGAAGACCGCTTCGGCATCAAATGCAGGCACCCAAGCCTCGACGGCGCCGTCGGTGATGTGTTCGGTCCCGCTCTCGATAGCCTCGATCGCAAGACTGCCCAGCATCTGGAAGATGTTCGCCGTGATACCGTCCGTAATCTGCAGAATGCGCCGCAGGGATTTCGGCGTCAGCACAGAGGGTCGCCGCAATGGCGTATTGCGCAGGATCGACGCGATCAGCGTCTCGAAGTCTTCGTTGGCGGCCCAACGGTTCAGGGTGAGTTGCTCGAAGCGTCGCGCAAGTTGAACGTCACCGCCGATGGCTTCCCGGGCGTCGTTCACGCCGAAGCAGACCAGTGAGATTTGGAGCCGATTGCTGAGAAAGCGCAGCATGTTGAGCACGATACGTTGCTCTCGATAGGTCCCGGCGAGGATGTTGTGGACCTCGTCGATGACCAGAACCTGGGTGCCGATTGCCTTCATAATCCGCAGCGTCGCCTGTTCCATCTGAGCAATATCGGCCCGCGGTGCCTGGGGTGCGCCGAGGAGGGAAAGCAGTTCACCATAGAAGCGCCGCTCGCCGGGGCGGCTAACCATTTCCATGGCCAGGACCGGTGTCTTCAGAATCCCGGTACGGCGATCAAGATGTGGCGGATGCTGATCGCGGAAGCGTTGCATGATCATGGTCTTGCCCATCCCGCTGTCGCCATAGATCGCGACAGACGGCATGCGGGAACCTCTCGGATGATCAAGGAGCGCCTCGAGGCGATCGAGGGCTTGCTTTGCGCGAGGGTAGAGAACCCAACGGCGGGACCTGATGGCGCGAATGCGTCCCGCCTGGGGTTCAGACAGCAGGGCTGCCGCGTCGGCGGTAAGATGAGGGTGATCGTTCGTCATTATGGCTCCAGCTCATTCGGTGTCCTCAACAAAAGGCACCGGTTTGCTGGAGTCGACACCACGGAGCGTGCCCGTATCCCGGAGGTCGTCGGCACGCCTCGGCTGAGCTTTGCCGCGCCGCACGGCAGCGGTTCTGTTTACGGCCTCATCAACCAACTTCCGCTGTTCGAGTGCGGTCCTCACAACCGCGCGGCTATCGACTTCACGCCGCCCTTTCTCACGCAGGGTGCGACGCGCCGTCAAAGCCTCGTGCAGGGAAATGGGTGCCAGGGTCAGGTCCGCGTAGCGGGCTTCGACGAAGTTGCCTGAGGGCCGCCGCACGAACACACGCGACATATCACGCGGATCATACTTCACGAGAAGCCGCCGCTCAGTCCGGCCGACATCGGCGCTGAGTGCGGCTGACCAGTAGCGCAGATCGAACAGGTGAATGCCGGTTGGACGCAAGGTCCGTTCCTGCTCCGGCAGGAAAGAGACCCAGAACTGCAATCGATCCTCAGGCAGCCGCAGAGGGATCTCGCCTTCATGGTCCCACCAGACGGCGAGGGGAGGGCGGCTCAGCGAGCTGTGGATGGATTGATGATAGGACCCGACAATGTCGAGGGCGATATAGCGCTCCAACTCGCGCAGGGTCAGCGCCGCATGTTTTCTTGAATCATACTCCGCGAGGTCCTGAGCGTTGCTGAAGGTCGTACCGGGCAACAGGTGCAGCCGTCCCATCTGGGTGCCGATCAAACGCTCGATATGTCCGCCGAAGCGCGGCGTACCCGGCGGTCGCCAGTCGATCGCAATGCCTGCATTCTCGCAGCCACGTTTGAACGCGCGACTCCGGAAATCCGCGCCATTGTCCACATGCACCCGGTCGGGAAGGCCGGCCACGGGCCAGGGCTCTTCGATCTCGCGCGCTTTGAGCCAGGCCGTCTTGTCATAGACCGAATGCAGCAGGCATAGGCTCGTCGAAAGCCGGGATGGCGCATCCATGGTCAAGTAGAAGCCCGTCACCATACGGCTAAAGACATCCATGGCCAGGGTCAGCCACGGTCGTCCGATTGGTTCGCGGGTTTCCTCATCGACGACAAAGATGTCGGCCTTCGTGTGATCGATCTGAACAATCTCGAGGGGTCGGGAGGTGCTCAGTGTTCCCGGGACCGCCGTCGTTGCTTTTACGGTCCGCGTTTCGCCCCGACGCTGCGCCCGGTGGCGCAGGTCCAGGTCGCCCAGCCGCCGCTCGATCGTTCGGCGATGCGGCGACTTCAATCCTGCCGAAGCGCAATCCGTTTCAATGTCCCGCACCAGCTGCGAGACCGGTGGCCGGGTCGGTTTCAGATAGTACGTGCGGATTGCCTTCTCGATGATCTCCTCGCGCCGAGCATCCAAAGCGCGATGGCCCGTCGGGCGTCCGCGCTTGGTCTCAACGAGCGACATGACAGTTCCGTCCGCCCGAAACCGCCTCAGCAAACGGTAGGTCGTCGCTTGGCTGACCTGCAGTTCGGAGGCAAGATCGGCAATAGCGGCCACTGTTGACTCACCGGAACTGGATTCCAGGAATCTGCGGATCGCAGCCGCACGGCGACAGGCTTCTGCCCACACGGCGTCGTCTATCTCGTATAGAAGTGGTTCGGTCACAATGAGAACCCGACAAAATCGGAGCCACAATTATCGAATTAAGGGCTAAAGTCCAGTCTCCATTATTAATTTAAGTGCCAATTCTCACATTTAGGGGCAAAGCTAAGTCATTGAAATAAGGAAGATCAGATTATCATCTTTAAGTGCTAAGTGACACCCGTCGTGCGTACACGCTTCGCACCGTTGCGCCGAAGCTGCGGGCGAAAGGGTCAGATGCAGCGGTTGACCTGTTCCTGACCGAGGATGCCGTGGCCCCGGCGTCGGTGCTGTCTCCAAGAATTCGCGGGACCTCGATTCCGATGACCGATCGCGCCGCGCGGCGGTTTTGCGACCGGCTGGTCGAGCTGGGCGTGGCCCGGGAATTGACCGGACGGCCGAGTTTCCGACTCTACGGGATCGCATCATGACGACAGCGACCAGGAAACGGAAACCGGCGGATGAGGGCGGCGCTGCCTTTGACCGGGAGCTGGACGACTTGCCGCCGGAGTTGCGCTGGCGCGAATGGATGGGGCGGATCGAGGCGGTTCTGTTCGCAAGTGCGTCGCCGGTCGGGCGCGAGGATCTGGCGCGCGTGGTGGGGCAGGGGGCCTCGGTCGAGTTGTTGATCGAGGATATTCAGGCCGAGTTGGGAGGCCGCCCCTATGAACTCACGCAGGTAGCCGGTGGCTGGATGTTCCGGACGCGACCGCAGTTCGCCGAGGCGATCAAGGCGGCGGCCGATCTCGGCGAGCAGTCGCTGGCCTTCACCGAGATGGAAATGGGGGTGCTCTGCGCCATCGCCTATCACCAGCCGATCGACCGGGCGGGCCTGGCGGATATCTTCGGCAAGGAGGTGAGCCGCGATCTGCTGGCCCGGCTGCGCTACAAGGATCTGATTACGAGCGGACCCAGGTCGCCGCGTCCCGGAGCGCCGCATACCTTCGTGACGACCGAAACGTTTCTGGTGACGTTCGACCTGCAGAGTTTACGGGACCTGCCGGAGCTCGAACTAGGAGGTGAAAGTAGTTGAAAACCCCCCGTCGACTCTACAAGTATCGGGCGTTTTCGGACAGAACGCTCAGCGGCTTGGTCGAAGACCAACTCTATTTCGCTGACCCCAGTACCTTCAACGATCCTTTGGACACGAAGCCAAGCATCGAGATCGATTTGGCTGAAGATCAGTTGGAAACCATGCTGATCAAACTGATCGAGCATCGCGTGCACGGCGAGTTGAGTGCGGCAGCTTCGACGATACGATACAGGGGGCCGAAGACACGTGATCACATCTTAAAGCTTAGCCGGCGTCAGGCGGAGCAGATCATTTCTAATATCCGGTACAACGCGACAGATCCCGATCTGCGATTGGAGAACCCGGTTGCCTTCCTTCTCGGTCAAGCCATCCAGCAAGAACTGCTCCGTCGATACGATGGTGGCATCGTGTCCCTTGCCGAACGCAATAATTGTCCATTGATGTGGAGCCACTACGGCGATCAGCACCGAGGCCTCGCCATAGGGTACTCGCTGCCCGAACAAGCCGCCAACAAGGTCTTCAAGATCAAGTACGGTGGCAGCAGTATGGTCGCGGCCAGTATGGTTCTCGCGATGTTAGATGGTGATCGCGGCGCCCGCCAGGTCGTCGACGACGCTGTGCTTCTGAAGAAAGCTCAGGACTGGCGCTACGAGAAAGAATGGCGGCTTATCGGTCGACGTGGTGCACAGGACTCTCCGATCGAATTGGAGGAGGTTGTCTTCGGGATGAGGTGCCCGCTGGCAGTCAAATATGCTGTCGTTAGGGCGTTGGAAGATCGGCCCACGACGGTGAAATTTTACGAGATCCGCCGAAAACCTGACACCTTCCTACTGAACCGATATGCGCTCGATGTCGATGAGATGTTGGCTACCCTGCCCAGGCGATCCCTATCCTTATACGAGGCATTTGAAAGCCTCGATCGAGACAGCTCGAGCTAGGCGGAGGTTTATGCGAGGACGTGATAAGACGTCAACGCCAGCCTGCCGCTTTAGCACGCTTAAACGCGCCAGATATGTTCAACCGCATACGCATTAACTCCTTACTCACACCATACTGCGCTGCCGCCATTTCAATCGAAAGGCGTTGTCTCGCAATCGCGTGGGCGGAGGGACCTGGAACCAACAGGGTTGGTCCCAGCCAATGCGCCTCCTCTTCATCTCGGGCATTGAACATGCGTACACCAGTTTCATCACTCAAAGGCAGCGGGACGTGATGAAGGAGTCCGTGTGCCAGTTCGTGAGCAAGATCCGCCGTTTGACGTGGCTTCTCGTGGCCATCGTTCAAGATCACAAGCCGTGCAGTACCCTTGTGAATGGTGACTGCAGAAAATCCCTTTGCGCCTGTGCATTGCCGAAGGCGTGCGACGTCGAGTGGGTGCTCTTTCTGGAATGACGAAAGATCAACAACGATGTGCTCAAGGTGTTTTGCGAGGCTCCATGGGCACAGTTTTCCGGTTTCAGGGATGCCGAGTTCGCGTCGAACATCCTGAGCGTACCATTCCGCATCGGTCTTGAAGCCCCGCCTTAGTGCCATCAGTGCGTCCTCAGGCCCTCATATGCGGATTGAATGATGCGCTCGAGAGCGTCTGCCTGTTCTTTTCCTAAGTTTGGGTCTGCGCGGAACAACATCAGTGCTTTGGTCAACGACGAGGGCTCGCCATTCTGACTGCTGTCGTGCGCGCGCATGAAATCGTCGGCGCTCAGTTTCGCCCATGAGCACAGAGATGCTAGGCTGTCTACATCCGGTCTCTTCCCTTGCGAGATCCGCGTGAGCGATGAAGCGCTCACCCCCGACTGTTCTGCAACCTTTCTCCAGGTGAGCTTCCGTTCCTCCCGTACCGCGTCCAACGCGGCGTAGAAGCCGTTCCCGTCGAATTGCACACTAGGCATGGTGTTCGACTCTTGCAATTTTCATTTTGGCCCCGTATGTGTTGTTTCAGGATTTCATTATAGCAACGCTGTTGCGAATCCGTAAAGCACAGACACTGCGGCAAATGGGGCGGTTCAATATGAGGAAGAGCATCGAGGACGACCTGAAGGCCATCGGCTTGGGCCTCGACGCTGGCATCCTGCCGACCGTGTTCAATCGGGGGGTCATTCGGCCCGACAGCTCCTCGGTTGTCTTGAAACCTTCGGGCCAGGAGATAGCTGATGCACGGCACCAATCGACACGATCCGCAACCCGACCGTGGGAACGGACCGCCGGAGGGCAAGGGACGACCGGACAATCCCGGGCGCCCGATTCCGGAGCACCGTTCGTCCAGCCAGGACTACGGTCTCGCTATGCGGAAGGCATAGGGGAATGCCGGGACGCGTACCCGGGTCTGCTCGCGTTTCCTCAAGAAAGGCAGATGTGGCTCTTCGCTGAGAGCGATCTGATCGAAGGCCTAGGTAGAAGAGCCGCATTTGCCATTCAACTTCCCTATACCACCAGAAGGCCGGTTCAAGCCTGGGGCTTTTGGACCACTGCTGTCAGTAAAACATGGATCGGGCCGAGGCATACGAATTTTCCCGATGGCTCGATTTGCGCATTCGAGCCGCGAGACAAGACATGGCTTCCCGGCGGTTCGGTGACCGGACTGCTCGACCTATATAGCCTCTGGGCCGTGCGGCATCTCTACCTCGAGAAATACGGAAAATGGCCCGGCCGGCAATCTGTGCCGATTGCAGCTGAGAGACTGCTCGAACTCGGCGACGATGAGTTTTGCGGATGTGAACATCCATTCGGGAAATACGCCCAGTGCTGTCGGTCATCTGACCAGAAGAACACCTCCGGTTCTGAGCTACTGGATTTTGCAATGAAGACCCGCAGGCCTCCAGCGGAGGTTCTTCGGTTTGTTTGGAACCCAACCAGCCCTCCGCCTCGGAGGGACCCAATAACACGCCAGACTTGAGAAGGAGAATTCAGATGGCAGGCAAAGGCAACGGCGGGAGCTATCGCGGCGCGAAATCGGGGCGGTACGTGACAAAGGCTTATGGGAAGTCACATCCGCGCACGACGGTAAAAGAAGCGCCTGGCAAGAGTGGTTCTACCGGTGGCAGCTATCGGAGCGCAATTTCCGGGCGCTTCGTGACGGCAAAGCATGGCAAGGCGAACCCGGGTACGACCGTTCGAGAAAAGTGAGTTTGCCTCTCGCCCAGAGAACGTGTTAGTCAGGCTTTGTTTTAGCGTACGGAAATTCGCCGTACACTTGACATGTACGACGATATGCCGTACATAGCTGCGTGTGAGTGGCATCTTGCCGCTTGACGTCGTTTCGGATCAAGGAGGCAACCATGTTGGCGTTTGAGGATAGCACTGTCGCTGTCGACGAGCCCAAGAGCGCTCGGCTGGAAGCGCGTACACAGCCTTCGGTGAAGGATGCGATCAGTCGCGCAGCAACCTTGAGCGGTGTTGAGGTAAGCTCCTTTGTTGTGAGCGCTGCATACAAGGCCGCGCAGACGACGATTGAAGCTCATAAGTTGACGGCGTTGGAGAGCGAGGCGGATCGTGCTGCGTTCTTTGGCGCGCTCGAAAATCCTCCGAAGCCGAATAATCGGCTGAAGCAGGCTTTTGCATTGCGCGAGACGCTGATCGCGAATGCCGACTGACGCCGCCGTAGACGCCAAGTTCACAATCGAGCCGTTCGATGCCAAGAGCCAGGATCGAACGGCTTTTTCCTGTGGTGTCCCCCAGATCGACAATTACCTGAAGTTGACGGCCAAGAAGGGGTCCAAGGCTGATGTCGTCCGGATCTGGGTCGTGCTAGACGATGACCGTAGAACCCTTGGGTTCTACGGGATCAACATGCATGCGGTTGTTGCGGAAGACATGCCTGATGAGCTGGCCAGGAAGGCGCCAAGGCATGGCATGCTGCCAGCTGCATTCATTTCCATGATCGGCGTCGATCAAACGATGCAGGTAAAGGGCTTGGGCAGCGCATTGCTTGCCGATGCGCTCAACCGGATTGGGCGCGTCTCAGACGAAATTGGAACCTGTGCCGTCCTTCTCGATGTGTTCGACTGCGGAAACCCCGAAATCGTGGCGCGCCGAAAAGCATACTACGAGGCGTTCGGTTTTACCCCGTTGCCAGATCAGCCGTTGCGCCTGTTCATGCCGATCCAGACAGTGCGGGCGCTGTCCGGTTGATCGCTCATTGGGCGCCGAAAGTCATGTGCATGACGCGAATGCAAAAAATCTGAACTCAAAGGAAAGTGACTAAGACATTCTGACCCTATGGTTTGCGACAGTGAACAGTCTAGCATGTTCTGAATTTGTTCCGCATAATAAACTAACAAAACCAAAACAACACGATTCGAGCAGATGGACAGCAAGGTTCTATCATCAATTAGACATGCAGAGGTTGGACGCCTGCAAACACTGCTCGCCGAGCACCGCCAGCCGGTTCTGTTGCTAGGAGCAGGGGCTTCCGTTACATCCGGTGTGCCAGCGGCCGGTGAAACAGTGAACCGCGCAGCGAAGTGGGCATACTGTAAGTCGCATGGTCGGTCTCCGATGGACCCAGGCGTCGTTGATTCTGATTGGATACCTTGGCTTGAACAGCAGTCTTGGTTCAAACGGGGGGTTGGTCTCCCCGACCAATACCCTGTTGCGATCGACAACCTTTTGGGAATTGGACAGGATCGAAGAGAGTTCTTCGAGCAACTTATCAGCCGTGGTGTGAAGCCCGGACAGGGGTATCGGGCGCTAGCACGGATTTTAGACAACGGTTGGGTTGCAACGGTTCTAACGACAAACTTTGATCATTGCATTGATCGAGCGGCCGTTCTTGAAGCAGTGCCGCCCTTCTTGGTCAAGATCCGCACTGCGTCGGATTGGGTCCAGTTCAAAACGTCGCCAGCAAACCCGCAGTTAATCCACATCCATGGATCGGTTGAGCACTACTCCGACAAGAATTTGGCCGAAGATGTATTGAAGTTGGACCAAGAGACCGTCGAGCATATCAAGCCTCTTTTGCGTGATCACCCATTGATTGTAGTTGGGTATCGCGGAATGGAGCCATCGGTCATGAAAGACCTTCTTGAAAACCAAATTGACTATGCAAATGGGTTCAAAAACGGGGTCTTCTGGTGCGATATGAAGCGCAGCATAGGCGAATCCCTCTCGCCTCTGGTACAATCTTTTGCGGACAAGATTGGTTCAAACTTCAATCGGGTTCCAATTGATGGCTTCGATCAACTATTGAAGACGGACCTGCTGGAGCAACTCGTTGCTCGGCAGACTCCCTTGAAACAACTTGGGCCGGTCAGCGCCCCGAGTTCTCTTCCTTTGGACATGCGCCCTTTTCAATCCGGGCGGTTCGAAGATCTGGATGAACAGGTTCTTTTCCAGCGGTTGAAGCAGTACGCCGACAAGCACTACGAACCTTATCCTGAGCGCTTTAACTCTGATTGGGTCAAAGAACGCGCGGTTGTTAAGAAGCTCCTGCATCAAACTGAAGGTGATCCGGAAAGTTCGGCGCCTACGCTCGCTGCTTGGGTCATGTTCGCTCGAACTCCTAACAAGCGCCTCGCCCAGGCAATGGTCAAATTAACCATTGTAGGTCCGGAATCATGGCTGCGCGGAGCCTTCGGCGATGACGCTGATCTCATCGACACCGGCGAGGCTGACGTTTTTTGGTTGAGCGAGAAATTGGTGGTACTCTTTGGAACCAGCTAAACACACTTGAGGAGACGATCGCTCTCCTCAATTCGCCGTTTCTCTTGAAAGATGGAAAATCCCGCCAAGTAACTCCCTATCATCCGTTGGCTATCCATGAAATGATTGTGAATGCACTAGTGCATCGGGATTATGCGGTTGAAGCGCCAATAGAAATCAGGATTTCACCGACTGAGATTGAAACGGTAAGTCCAGGGGGTCTCATAGATGAAGTCGCGCTACGGACCGGCGCAGAGTCGATTGAGAGCCTTGTACGCGGAGGTTCGCGGGGTGTTTTGAAGGGCTATCGAAACCCAGTCATTTCGAGTTTCTTTTACGGTAGCAACGAAATGGAAAGGCGCGGCTCAGGCCTAGCCGACATGCTTCAATACACAATCGACAATAATGGTGATGTGCATTTCTATCCGATGGAGCAGAATTCTGCGTTTAAGGTACTGATTTTTGCCCGACCAGAAGCAGTAGATGAAATTACTCGCACGGCGGTAGCAGATCAGTCTGAAACAGTACGGTTCACGACAAATCTTTTGGAATTTGTTGGTTTGCCGGAAAAGATTTGGCACGCCGGTACATCCGCGCGATCAGCATCAGGGCTTCGGAAAAGCGCCGGAGATCTTCCAGTTCCTCCAGGATATGTCCAAGATGGGCGCTTCTTTAGTTTTTACGATCTGGAGCGGATCACAAGTGACTATGTAACGCCATTTGACGATGGAGACATCGAAGAACTGACAATCCCAGAGCTCTTTGAGCAGGGAAATGGTTTGAACATCATGCGTAGGCTACTGCATGAGCTGTTGAACGAACACCTAAGGGCAATCGGCCTGGTTGTTGACGAGGATCGTCGCCGGGCGCACTTCCCCAAAACCGACGAGCCTGAAAGAAAAATCACTTATCAGGGACGCGTGAAGCGCGCTACGAGAACCATTGTGAAGGCTCGTACAAGGCGAGATTCTGACGATCTTCTCTACTACGAACATAAGGCCTTCACATACTCCTTGATGGCCTTTGGGATTGAC
This sequence comes from Pseudodonghicola flavimaris, assembly GCF_030164425.1. Lineage (GTDB taxonomy): Bacteria > Pseudomonadota > Alphaproteobacteria > Rhodobacterales > Rhodobacteraceae > Pseudodonghicola > Pseudodonghicola flavimaris. Next base: position 56,256 of record NZ_JASNJD010000027.1, read on the forward strand.
TGGGGTCTCTTTATCAACCCGGGTTACGTCTTCACTCGCGACGGCAATCGCCGGTACTTAGGAAGAGATAGAATAAATATTCTTTCGACAAAAAGGGCTGCCCGAGACTTTAATCCAAGTGTGATGCACGATGTGACTTTCTGGATGGCATGTTTGTCCGAGGAGGCTGAAGGTGTGTTTGCCTTGAAACCTGATACGAGGAACACGCTTTCGGATTATGCGCCAACAGTACTACTCAACAGTGCGTTCCCCGGAATTGCTTATAAGTCGACAGCATTTGGTGATGGTCGAACCCTTGAGGACGAACTGGAACGGAGGGTTTTGGAGGCTGATCAAGAGTTGGAAGATCTTGCAGCGATTGACGACGTTGATGCAGCACAAGATGTTCCCGATGATGATAGTGGGGACGATGGCCAATGACGCTAGAGCTGTCAGTCAAAGAGTTGGCGCCCCCAAACCTTCAATTTGGTGGTGCTCTTTCGGTTTCGGATCCCAAGGTAGGACTGGCACAGGCGGGGCCATTCGACCTCCATTTTGGGTCGGCTTCAAGGAAGCAGAAGATTGGCGTCGGAATAATTGGCCCGCAATGGATGATCGATCTCACTAGGGCTTGGTTAGAGCGCTGCATGAACCCGATCCCAGTTTTGGAAGGCGAAACACAACTGAGACGGATGTTTCCTGGTTTCGAAGAGACGTTCCACAGCGCACTGGTGACTAAAGACAGTTGGACTGTTCGGCTAGACGAGGGCGGGGTAGGCGACAAACTCGGCACTGCGCTCGCAATCAGTGATCCATTCCGCCGCTTCGAGCAGGTGCTGGACGCTTACGCTGATGCATTGGATAGCCTTGCCGCTCGCGACTCCAATCGACCTGACTTGGTCATAATGGCGATGCCAGACGAGGTTCTAAAGAAGTCCCACTCTGTAGAGCGAAGCGCGACAACCGAGGAAAAGAAAGCTGCAGCTATAATTCGAAAGTCTCGGGCCAATGGTCAACTTGATTTGTTTGATCTATTTGAAGAAGTCGAGCAGACGGAAGAGGACTTTCTGAAGAGAGACTTGCGCCATGCACTTAAAGCGCGTGCGCTCAGAGCCAAGCTTCCGATACAAATGGTCACCCGGAACCTTCTTGAGGACACGCCTCGTGGTCAAGATGCTGCAACCAGAGCATGGAACTTTTCAGTTGGTGTCTACTACAAAGCGGGTGGAGTTCCATGGCGATTGCCCCAAACGGGGCCTGAGACGTGCTTTGTTGGAATATCTTTCCATCACCTGAGAACAACCAAGCGCCACATTGTTCAATCCAGTTTGGCGCAGGCTTTTTCGAGCGAGGGAGAAGGATTTGCAATCCGGGGTGATGGCGTACCAGCCACACCCGATCAGAGCCGCAATGTTCACCTTTCCGAAGAGCAAGCATACGATCTCTCAAAAGATATCGTGGCGGAATATGCAACGCGTGCGGGTGGTCCACCGGTACGAGTGGTAATGCACAAGACCACATATTTCGATGCCGCCGAACTTGCGGGTATTAAGGCGGCACTAACTGACATCCCCATTGTTGATCTCGTGACGCTGGTTCCGAGCAGTTTGCGTCTGTTGAGGCTGGGGGTCTATCCTCCGAATGTCGGAACACTTTGCACTATCAATTCTGGTACCTCCTTCTTATTCACGTCAGGCTTCATGCCCGAGTTGGGTACGTATCCTGGCCCTCATGTTCCGCAGCCGTTTGAAATCCGAATGCAGTCAGGTGGTAGTAAGACTGAGGCTGCTCAAGACGTATTGAATCTCACTCGCATGAATTGGAATACGGCTGATATTCGTGGGAAGTGGCCCGTGACTTTGTCGTTCGCGCGTCGAGTCGGCGGCATCCTTGACGAGTTCGGAGACGCTGAGCCGGGCGAGACCTCATTTCGCTACTTCGTCTGAGAGCCCGACGGATACTTGCTTTCCTTAGTCTCAATGCTCGTGGACTACTCCGAGCACGGTAACGAAAATGGCTCCTCCTATTGACCTGAACGTCTTTGCAGGCCGCCTGTTGGCCAGCCTTTTTGAGGGTTCGAAAAGTGCTGCAGCGTTGCGGGGCCGATTCTGGTGCGGACAGCGGGACTCAAACCCGCACGCTCGATTGTGCAGGAGATTTTAAGTCTCCGGTGTCTACCATTCCACCATGTCCGCGTGGTGCCTCGGGCAGGATTCGAACCTGCGACCTAACCGTTATGAGCGGTCAGCTCTAACCGCTGAGCTACCGAGGCACGTGGGGATCACTGAATGAGCGAATTCGGTGTCTTGCTCAAGGGTCTTAGCGTCAGCTTGGCGAGATTTCTGGGCTTCCGCTGGACGGATGCCGAAAGGCACTTCGTGTCAGTGATATGAAAAAAGTAAAAGCAAGCTTTGGGTTTTGCCGGATCCAGAGTCACGGGGTGGGGGTCTGGCAGGGTTCTGGACGGACCCTGCCGTCCCCACCAAGGGTGTTTCCCCAACGGTACCTCCGGGTCTGCACACTTACCAGACATCGGAGATCATCATGGCCAAATCCAGCAAGCCAAAGTTCGACGCCGCGGCATCGATCACCAACGAACTCATTAAGATCATCGACCGGGGCGTGCTGCCCTGGCGCAAGCCCTGGACCGTCGGCGGCAGTTCCGTGCCGCTCCGTCAGAACGGCGAACCCTATCAGGGCGTCAACAACTTCCTGCTGACCATGCGCACCATGATGGCCGGATACGCCTCGCCTTACTGGATGACGTTGAGGCAGGCGAACGAGCTCGATGCGAAAGTCATCAAGGGCTCGAAATCGTCGGTGGTCGTCTACTACGGAACGGCCGAGCGCGAACAGGTCGAAAGCGCCCACGGCGGGGAGGCGGAAACCGAAGACCCCAAAACCATCCCCTTCATGAAATCCTACCGCGTCTTCAACGCCGATCAGATCGAGGGGTTGGACCCTCGCTTCCATCCCGCTGCGGCCGAACCGGAAGTTCATCCCGAACGCGCACCGATCCCGCATATGCAGAGCTTCTTCGAGGCAATCGGTGCCAATGTCAGCTTCTCTGGTCGGGAAGCATGTTATGTCCCGAACCTCGACAAGATTTACATGCCCCCGATCGAGCTCTTCGAGAACCCGCGGAATTTCTACGCCGTCTGGGGTCATGAGCTGGGTCACTGGACGAAACCCCGGCATCGGTTGAACCGAAGCTATGGCGACGCTCGGTTCGGGAACACGGCATATGCCCGCGAAGAGATTGTGGCCGAGCTCTGTACGGTGTTTTTGGGTCAGAAGCTGGGGTTTTCGGCGCATACGCTGGAGCTGAATGCGGCCTATCTCAGCAACTGGGTCCGGGTGCTCCGCTCAGACAAGCGGGCGATCTTCAAACATGCGGCGGACGCGCAGCGCGCCTGCGACTATCTCGTCGCCGTGTCGGAGGCGGGGCAGGGGGAACAGGCCGCATGACGTCCGAGGCTGTCCGGGCTGGTAGGGCGTGTGAAAGGAAAAGCTGGCTTTGGGTCTGGTGGTTTCAACACATCCCGAAAGGACAGCCCCATGAGCCATGCCGAACCCGCAGAGTATCCCCGACCGAACGCCACCGTCATCGCCGCCCATAACGATGCCTTCCGCAGGTTTGCCTGTCTGGGCATCGCCCCGGATCAGGCGATCCAGGGCCGCCTCGTCGTGACCCAGTCCCTGATCGAGGCCGGCGATGGTTTCGTGACGGAAGCCGTGAAGGCCACCGGTGCGTTCGATACATTCGAGCCCGACAATGACCCTGACGGCTGGCACGATTTCGGGGCGGTGACGATCCGCGGCGAGACTGTGTTCTGGAAAATTGACCTCTACGAGGCCGGTTCCGACTTCCGCTACGGCGCCGAGGCTCCCGACAATCCAGAAACCACCATGCGCGTTCTTACCATCATGATGGCGCGCGACTGGTAGGGCAGGCCGCACCCCAACCTTACATCACCGACAGGCCCGCTGACCCTCCGAAAGGGTAGTGCCCCGTGGGGTGGTGTAAGAGGCCGCGCGCGAAGCCCTTGGCGTAGCGCAGCGCGCGGCCGGGCTGGCGGCCATCGCGCTTCTTCGTAGTCTGAGGTTGTTCGAAGACCGAC
>NZ_JASNJD010000028.1 GCF_030164425.1 Pseudodonghicola flavimaris
TGACGGCCGTGTGCAACGATACCGGCGCGGCGACGATGATCGCCGCGCAGTGAACGAGCAGCACCAGCTATGAAGAAGCAGGTGGACGCCAGTTCCTACACCATCTCCCGGGACACTACCCACGTATCGCCGCCAAAGCGATGATTGATGCCGGACGCGGGGGCTGTATCGTCAATGTCGCCTCGATTCTGGGCACACGGGTGGCCAGCCATGTGTCCGCCTATGCCGCGTCCAAGGAAGGGCTGATTCAACTGACCCGGTCTCTGGCGCTTGAATGGGCGCGGCATGGCATCCGGGTGAATGCCATCTGCCCCGGTTATATCGAAACCGACCTGAACCGTGAGTTTTTTGCCACTGACGCGGGACAGGCATTGATCAAACGCGTCCCGCAGCGCCGGTTGGGGCATGATCCGTTGGCCGCCCCCCCGGACCGGGGGCCTACGATAAGGCGACCGGGAATCCCCGGCCGCAATTCTTAGAGTCACGATTTCAGAACGCGTTAAGCCCGGTCAGGTTGCGCCCGATGACCAGTTTTTGGATTTCGGTGGTGCCATCGGGAATCGGCATGACCTTTGCATTGCGGAAGTGCCGTTCAACGGGGAACTCTTTGGTGATGCCGTTGCCGCCGTGGATCTGCACCGCTTTGCCGGCGATTTCGACGGCCATTTCGGTTGCATACCATTTCGCCATCGAGGTCTGGGTGTCACAGCGCACGCCCAAGTCCAGAAGTTGCAGCCCGCGCTGGCACAACAGGCGCGCGGCATCCAGGTGCGTGGCCATGTCGGCCAAGTAGCCTTGAATCAACTGGTGCCCGCCGATCGGCTTACCATGTTGTTGGCGATCCTGCGCATATTTGACGGCACATTCCAACGCCGCCTGCGCTATGCCAATGCTCGTCAGGCCGACAAACACGCGAGCGCTCTCAAACAGTTTCAATGTCTGGAACAGGCCGCCGCCTGCATTACCCAGAACATGGTCAGCGCTGGTTTCGGCACGGTCGAAAAACAATTCGCAGGTCGATGCACCGATAAGCCCCAGCTTGCGCAATTCGCGGCTCTCGTAGTTGCCGGTATCGCGGTCGACGATGACCATGGAAATACCGTCGTCCAGATTGCAGACAACGATGGCGAAATCCGACTGGGCCCCATTGGAAATCCAGAGCTTCTGGCCAGTGACGAAAATCTTATCGCCCTCGCGGTCCGCACGTGTCTTGACCTCGCGTACGTTCGAACCGACCTCTGGTTCGGAAATACAGGTGGCACAGATCCGTTCGCTGCGCAGGAGCGGCTTCAGATAGGCCTCTTTCTGCGCCACATTTCCCAAGAGGTTGACCGCGAACACGGCATGACCCTGAATCAGCACCGCGATTGCCAGATCGGCCCATATCCGGGCCAGTTCCTCGTATAGGATGCCATAGGTCATGCGGTCGATTCCGGCACCGCCGTCCTCTTCGGGGATCAGGCCGCTGATCAGCCCGAATTCCTCGACCTTGGCGAACAGGGACTTCAGGGTTTTCGCATCGGGGGGGTGGCCGAGGTTCTCGTATTTCTCGGCCAGCGGCGCGAACTCTGCCTCGGCCATCTTGCGGAAGTTTTCCAGCAACATGCGTTGCTCATCTGTATAGATTGCCTGAGCGGCGGCGATCACGTTTTCCATGGTTCGTCTCCTTGTTTCAACGGCCCAGAATGGTGACGCAGGCGGCCGCTTCTTCTACCCCGTGCAACCCCCCGCCGTTTTCGGCGATGGCGTTCTTTGCCCCTTCGACCTGACGCGCGCCAGCTTCGCCGCGCAGTTGCGTGACCAGTTCGAAAACCTGCCCTATCCCTGTGGCACCGACCGGGTGGCCCTTGGATTCCAACCCGCCCGAGGGGTTCACCGGAATGCGTCCACCGATCTTTGTCTCGCCGCGCAGACTGGCGGGACCGCCCTCGCCGAATTCGACAAATCCGAGGTTCTCGATCTGGATCACTTCGCCCACGGCCGTGGCGTCATGCACTTCGGCCACCGATATATCCTCGGGGCCGATCCCGGCCTGTTCATAGGCCTCAAGCGCGGCAAGCCGGGTCAGGTGGTTCTTGTAATCTTCCGGCGGACGATCGGTGCCCGAGCGCAGGATCGCGGCCTTGACCTTGATCGCGCGCGCGGGATCTAGGCCCAGACGTTTTATCCCCTCGCCGGTGCATAAAACGGCCGCAGCGGCCCCGTCCGAGATCGGGGCGCACATCGGCAGGGTCAGCGGATAGGTGATCGGCGGCGCGGCCAATACCCGATCGACGCTCATGGCTTCTCGGTATTGCGCCAGTGGATTATGCACGGAATGCGCATGGTTCTTGGCGGCGACGGCGGCGAACTGTTCCTGAGTTGTGCCAAAGGTCTTCATGTGCAGCCGGGCGAAGCCTGCGTAGACATCCATGAACACGCTGTAGGGCTTGGGCGATTTCGATCCTTCGGGTTCCTCGACCCCTGCACCCAGATCGGCCAGCCGTTGCGCGACCTCTTCGCTGTTGCTGACGTCCCAGCCGCTGTCGAAGGCCGAAAACATCAACGCACGGTCGTCAGAATACATCTTTTCGGCGCCCACGGCGAGACAGCAGTCGCCATTGCCGGCCTTGAGGAAATCGACTGCCAGTTTGAACCCGGTCGAGGCGCTGGCGCAGGCGTTTTCGACATTCACCACCGGAATGCCCTGAATGCCCATTTCACGCAGCGCGATTTCGCCGCGGATCATGTGCTGGCCCTCCATGTGGCCCTGCACCGCGTTCGAGAAGAATGCGCCGTCGATACGATCTGCCGTCACTCGGGCATCGGAAAGCGCGGCGGCGACGGCCTCGCCGGTCATGTCCTTGATGGTTTTGTCCCGGAACTTTCCGAACGGCGTCATCCCGATGCCAACGATGTAAATGTCCTGCATCGTTTGTCCTCCTGACCTAGTATCCGCGAAACTGCGGTTTTCGTTTTTCATTGAACGCCGACAGACCCTCGTGCATGTCCCAGGATCGCATGTGCGCGCGCAGGTTCAGCATCTCTTCGGAAAGCGCGGCGGTTTCGTCCACGTCCAGCGACCGATTGGCAACCGTCTTCATGCGGCGTAAGACCGCCGGGCTTTTTTCTGCCAGCCTGTCGGTAAAGGCCTGCACCGCTTGTCGCAGGTCTTCGTCCGCGATGACCTTGTTCACCAGTCCCCAGTCCATCATGTCCCGTGCCGAAACGTTCTCGCCCGAGAACAGCAGGTATTTCGCGCGGTTCAGGCCAATCCTACGCGGCAGGATCGCCGCACCGCCGGCCCCGGGAAAGACGCCAAAGTTGGAATGTGCGTCGCCCAGTTGCGCGCTTTCGGCGGCAAAGACCAGATCGCAGGCCATCACCATTTCCAAACCGCCCGCCATCGCCAGCCCGTTCACTGCGGCGATCACCGGTTTCGGGCCATGTCGCATCAGCCCAAACGTGTGATCGACAAGATCCAGAAGATCCGGCTCGCCTGGTGCATGTTTGGCGCCAGCAACTTCTTTCAGATCGGCACCGGCGCAGAATGCCCGGCCAGAGCCGGTCAGGACAATTGTACGCACCCCATCGTCGGCCAGCGCCGATTCCAGTGCTGCCGCCATCTCGCGCAGCATCTGCGTTGACATTGCGTTGAGCTGTTCGGTGCGCTGGAAGGTAATCCATTCAGTTTTTGCGACCCGCTCAACGAATAGCGTCTGCTTTGCTTCACTCATGCTAAGCTCCTGATAATTATACATATTATTGGTTTTTCGCCTTGTCTTTTGCGGCGATTTGCGCTGCACTCGGGCGGACCCGCACGTGGAAAACAAAAGAGCTGGAGATTGATATGAGCACTGCACCCCTGGCCGGCCTGAAAATTCTCAGCCTTGCCGAACAGTTTCCCGGTCCCTATGCCACAATGCTGTTGTCCGACATGGGAGCCGAGGTGATCATGATCGAACGACCGGGTGTCGGCGATCCGGCCCGGCAATTTCCGCCCTTGTTCCGGGCACTGAACCGAGGCAAGCGCAGCGTTGCGTTGGATCTGAAATCGGCCGAGGGGCTGGCACGGTTTCGCGAACTGGCCAAGGAATCGGATGTCATCGTCGAAGGGTTCCGCCCTGGCAAGCTTGCGGCCTTGGGTGCCGGTTTCGAGGACATGCGTAGTGTCAACTCGCGGCTGGTTTATGTATCGATTTCGGGTTACGGGCAGGACGGCCCCTATCGTGACAGGGCTGGCCATGACCTGAGCTATGAAGGGGTTGGCGGTTTGCTGGCCGATCAGGCCGATGCAAAGCAGCCCGGCCCTGTGCCGCCGATCCCCCTTGCGGATGTTGGCGCGGCGTTGTTCGCGGCGATCGCAATCCTGTCGGCGGTGGTGTCGAGCCAGCGCACAGGGCAGGGGCGTTACGTGGACGTGTCCATGTCGGATGCGGTGGTTTCGATGTTGACCGCATTCCTCGTTCCCGCCGCCAATGGAACACCGCTGGGCGAATTTATCGCCGAGCCGGGCTATGGCGTGTTCACCTGCAAAGACGGCAAGCTCTTGACCTTGTCCATCGCGCATGAGGACTGGTTCTGGAAACCGTTCTGCGATGTGATCAACAGGGCGGATCTTGCGCCGTTGACAGGCCGCGACCGTGTCGCCCGCAAGGCCGCGCTGCGCGAAGAAATCGCGGCGATTTTGGTCAACAAGACGCGCGCCGAATGGGGCGACCTTCTGGATAAGGCGGGGGTGCCATGGGGTCCGGTCAATTCCCTGGTCGAAACGTTGGACGACCCCCATGTGCGTGCGCGCCAGCTGCTGCGCAAGATTACGCATGACGGCGGCAAGGCCGAGACTTTTATTGTCCAGCCGTTGAAATTCGATGGTTTCGAAACCGCGATACCGGATCTGCCCCCCGAGCTCGGGGCAGATAATGACAGCGTTTTTTCGGACAGCTCCAACTAGAGGCGGCAGCCGTCCGATGGCGGCTCTAGCAGGCAAAAGAATACCCGCCATTCACCGGATAAGTTTGACCGGTGATCCAGCTGGCAGCATCCGAGCAGAGGAACAGGATCATTCCGGCGGGGTCTTCCGGCTCGCCCAGACGGCGGATCACGTATTGCGACAATGCCCGCTTCTCGGTCTCTGCATCCGGGATCAGGTCGGCGACAGCCGGAGTTCTTGTGCCCCCCAAGGCGACGCAATTCGCGGTGATCCCGAACCGACCACCGGCTTTTGCAATTGCCCGCATGAAGCCGGCCGCGCCGGCCTTGGCGCCGGAGTAGACCGCCAGATGCGGCTCGCCCACGCGGCCCGCGTCGGAGATGACTGTCACGATGCGCCCATAGCCGCCCTTGACCATCAGGGGCATTGCGTGACGGGTGCAGTTCAACACGCCGTCGAAATTGGTCGCCATCCAGCGCTTCCATTCCGATGGGTCTGAGTCCCAGAAGGGCACCAGATCATCGAGCCGCGAGGTCGGCCCCGCGTTCCCGGCGTTGTTGACCAGGATATCCACGCCGCCGAACGCGGATTGCGCCTCGGCGAAAGCTGCGCCGACCGCCTCGAAGTTCGAGACGTCAAAGGCGATTGGCAATGCCTTGGCGCCAGCTGCTTCAACTTCTGCGGCAACGCTTTCCGCCCGATCGGCGTGAAAATCATTGATCACAACAGCGCCTGCGCCATGTTCCGCCAGATAAAGCGCGACCTGCCGGCCCACGCCCTGTCCGGCGCCGGTCACCAGCGCGGTGCGGCCCTTGATATCCAGGATGGTGCTCATGAATTCCTTCTCCTCAGCCCAGCCATCTCTTCCGGCGGCGATAGTGTTTGATATCTCGATAGCTTTTGCGCTCGCCCGATGCGGTGACGCCGAGATAGAATTCCTTGATGTCCTCGTTGTCAGCGAGCTTGTCGGCAGGGCCGTCCATCACGATCCGGCCGTTCTCCATCACATAGGCATAGTCGGCGATCGATAGCGCCGCGGCGCTGTTTTGTTCGACCAGGAAGAAGGTCGTGCCTTCTGACTTGAGCTGCTTGAGCACTTCATAAACATCCCGGATCATCATCGGGGCCAATCCCAACGACGGTTCGTCGATCGCGATGATCTTGGGGCTGGCCATCATGGCCCGGCCGATCAGCAGCAGTTGTTGTTCGCCACCAGACATGAAGCCAGAGGTGCGGTTGCGCAGGTCCGCAAGCCGGGGCATCAAGGTGTAAACATGGTCCAAGCGCTTTTTCAGCTCGGCGGAGTTGGGCACCATGTGCCCGCCGACGATCAGGTTTTGCTCTGACGTCAGATGCCGCAAAACGCGCCGCCCTTCCATCACATGGATGAGACCGTTCTTCACGACTTCCGAGGCTTCCATGTTCTGAATGGGAGTTCCGTCCAGAACGATGGACCCCGCCGAAACGGTTCCATCCTCGGATTTGAGCGTTCCCGAGATGGCTTTAAGCGTCGTGCTTTTTCCTGCGCCATTGCCACCGAGCAGAGCAACACATTGTCCCGCACGGACTGTCATGGACACGCCTTTGAGCGCCAGGATGACGTCGGAATATGTCACCTCTACGTTGTTGAGTTCCAGCATGGTCATATTGCCCGGGGCTAAGGATCAGAACGGGCGCCGCGACTGCGGCGCCCGGATTAATTCACCATTTCTCAACTTGCGGAACGTCGACACCCGTTGCCGCGATGGTGATTTTCCCATCTTTGACGGTGCCCACATTCACTTTGAGGCCTTCCAATGGGAACGGTGCTTCTGGCGTAAAGGACAAGGTCGGCAGGAACCCATGGGTTTCTTCGGTGGTGATCGGTTTGGCAAAAAGCGCCTCACGTACCATCTCTCCGGTCAGGCCCTCGGCGCCGTTCGCCTCGATCGCGTGATCGATCACGGTCACGGTATAGAGACCCTGAGATACGCCCATTGCGGTCACGACGTTCCAAGGTGCTTCGAGTCCGTAATCGGCAACCAATGTCTCGTAGAATTGTCGCGCGGGAGTGTCCTCATCGGCCGCAATCGCCATGCCGTAGGCTTCAAAGTCCCCCTCCATTTGCTCAAGCCCGCCAAGCGCGCCACCCGAGGCTGGAAGCCCGTTATGCGAACTCATCATGATCGGGATGTTCGCCCCGTTGGCCTGCAGCCCACGTTTCGCGGCAACCACGATAGAGGTGTTCGTTTGGATTACCAGCGCCTCGGCCCCGGCTCGTACAACGCGGCGCATTTGCCCCGTCAGATCGGTGGGTTGAACTTCGGTATAGATGACCTCGACGAGGTCGATCTCCTCGGGGTGCTCTTCGGCATAGAGTTCAAGGCCCTTTGCCATGTCGACATAGGCAGGCGATGCTTCGGAGGCGAGGATCGCAACCTTGAGCGGTTCGTCTCCTCCGCGCTGTTCACGCATCCAGTTTAGAAAGCCGACACTTTCGTGCGAATAGGTCGGACGTGGGTTGAAAATCCAGGCATCCGGTTGCCAGGCAAAGCCGTAGGCCGCTGTGGCCATGAACATCGGGATTTTGTCTTCCGGCAGGCGTTCGGAAAGGGCCGCGACGTCAGGCCCGCCGAGGCCGACAACCGCAATCGGGTCCAGTTCCGATTTGATCCCGGGCCAGAGACTTGCCACCTGTGCCGCGTCATAGCGGGTTTCGTAGTTTTTGTAGTTCAGCGTGACGCCAAGTTCCTTGCCGCGGGTTTCATTCCACCAGGTGAACACAGCTTCGCGTCCGCCTGCCAGGATGGGCATGATGTCAGCATAAGGGCCGGAAAAGTCCGACAGCAGGGCCAGATTATAGGTCTCTTCGGCCTGCGCCTTCAAAGGCATGGTCGCCGCGGCCGCCAAGGCAGCCGCTGCCAGTAAGCCGCGAAGACCTCGATTCGATTGGTAAGTCATATTCTTCCTCCCAGGTTTAGAGCCGCTCTATTTCTCAGTAAGGAAACGGCCAGATACGGTATGACGACTTCAGGATGTTCCAGCGGTGCATCAGCCCCTTGGGTTCGAGGATCATAAACAATGCGATCACGCCGCCAAGAACGACATTCATGCCAGCGAACACGATGTCACCGCCAAGGAATGATACCGAGTCGGCGATATTGGGGCCGACCGTCGCGATAATTTCCTGGATGATGCGGATAATGAAGACGCCGATCAGGGCCCCCACGATTGAACCCATCCCGCCGACGATGATCATCGCGACGAAGAAGATCGAGTGAAACAGGGTGAACTGGTCTACCCCCACGAAGCGGATCAGATAGGCCCAAAGCGCCCCGCCGACGCCCGCATAGAAAGCGCCGATCAGGAAGGCATTTGCCTTTGTGGCCGCGACATTGATCCCCATTATACCCGCGGCCACGTCATCATCCCTGACCGCCACGAAGGCACGGCCGAAGCGTGACCGAACGATCCCGAACGCGCCCGCCACCATGATCGCGGTCACGGCGAAATTCAGATAGAACTGCGAAGATTCGCTGACAAATCGCTGCCCGAAAAGCTCGGCCGGGGGCACGGTGATACCGTTCGATCCACCCAGCCAGGTTGACGGCAGGTTCAATACGGCAAAGTGGAACAGGAACTGAGCTGCAATCGTGGTCAGTGCCAGATAGAACCCCTTGATCCGCGCCGCGGTCAAGCCAAAGAGAAAGCCGAACAGCGCAGCCGAGAGCCCGGCCAGAGGAATGGTCAGCAGAAACGTAAGGCCGGTCTTCGAGGCCAGTATCGAGGCCGTATAGGCGCCGACCCCCATGAACGCCGCCTGACCCAGGTTGATCTGGCCCGCATAGCCGGTGCAGATCTGAAGCCCGACGGCGATGACGGCGCTGATCATCATCATATTCAGGATAGCGATGATACGGCTGCTCACCAGGTAAGGCGCCAACAGCAGTAGAGCCATGAATACGACGAGGGCCAGAAACTGCCAGCGCGTTCGGATCAAACGTCTGTCACTGCGATAGCTTGTCGGGAATACGCCAGAAGGATCCATGGATTACACCCGTTCGATTGTGCGCCAGCCGAACAGGCCGGTCGGCCGGATCAGCAGAATGGCAAGCATTATGATATATGGAACGACACTGCCGAGCGAGCCACCGATCAACGGATCAAGGTAGTTGGTGGTCAAGCTCTGCGCGATGCCGATGATTATTCCTGCCAGGATAAGCCCGCCGATGGATTCCAGCCCGGCAAAGAGCGCCACCGGCAGGGCCGCGAACCCGATATCCGAGGCCAGGAAGGTCAGCGATTTGCCGCTGAGAAAGATCATCGCACCAATTGTGGACAGGATTGCCCCGAGAACCCAGGCAACGGCAATCGAGCCTTTCACCGAAATGCCCATCGAGGAAGCTACGACGTGGTCCTCCGCCACAGCGGTCATACGGAGGCCGGACCGGGTCCGGTTGAAGAACCACGACAGGCCGACGGCCGCGACAATGGTGATGATCCCACCTATCAGGAGGTTCATCGGGATCAACATATCGCCGAGGAACAAGGGTTTCAGCGGAAAAATGATCGGGAAGGGTCTTACCGCGGGACCGAACACAAGCAGCACCAAACCGCGCAGCAGGATCAAAAGGCCGACGGTGACCATGACCATCGAGAAAACCGATTCACCGATCAGCTTTGTCAGGAAAATCCGTTCGATTGCGTACCCGACCAGCCCGGCCAGAACCAGCGAAAGGGGTATCGACAACCAAAGGCTAAGCCCCGCTTGCATCGTTGTGAACCAGACGATGAACCCGCCGATGATCACAAGCTCGCCCTGCGCGAAGTTGAACACCTTGCTGGCGCGGTAAATCACAACAAAGCCCATGGCCACCAGCGAATACAGAAGGCCGATCAAAGCCCCGGTAATGATGTCATTGATGAAATAGACCATTGTCGCCGACCTCCTTTAAGATTTGGACTGCCGCTTGGCAGCCTTCGATGCGTTTTCAACATCCGACACGCGAACCGTGGTCTTGAGAACGCCTTGACGGCCGTCCTGATAGGTCACAGCGATTTCGAGATCTGTCTCGTCATCGCCAGCATAGATCGCCTCGACGAGCTTGGCATACCGTTCCTCCAGAAAGGCCCGGCGAAGCTTTCGGCTGCGGGTCAACTCGCCTTCATCCGGGTCGAGTTCCTTGGGAAAATTCGCAAAACGTGCCACGCGCGAGCCTTCGGGCAGGAGCGCATTGATGCGCGCCACTTCGCCTTTGATAAGGTCCAGAACTTCGGGTTTCTGCGAGAGATCGGTGTAGGTCGAAAAGCTGATCTTGTTCTCTTCCGCCCAACGCCCGAGAACTTCCATATCGATATTGATAAGCGCGCTGACGAAGCTCCGGGTTTCGTCGCCCAAGGTCATGAGATCCTTGATGAAGGGGCTATACCGCAACCGCGTTTCGATGAATTGCGGCGGATAGCTGTGCCCATTTGCCAGGCGGCGCATATCCTTGACACGGTCAAAGAACAAAAGCTCGCCGTCGTCGGTCATCGACACCGCGTCACCGGTCTTGTACCAACCGTCTTCGGTCAATTCCTCTGCGGTCTTTTCGGGCTTGCCGTGATAGCCACCGAAGCCCGATCCGCCACGCACCTGAAGCTCCCCTTCGTCCGAGACCCTGTATTCCAGCGGTTCGCCGTAGTTCGTGTTGCTTTGCATCCAGCTGCCGCTGGTTTCCAGCTGATAGCTTTCGCCGACATGCGCGGTCAGAAGGCCGATTTCGGTCGCGCCATACACGTTGCGCAGCTTAACCCCCATCGCGTGGAACATACGAAAGACGTCAGGTGCCATCAGGGCGCCGCCGCTCATTGCGTTTTTGGCCTTACCAAGGCCAAGATTGTCGCGCAGGTGATGCAGCACCAGAGCTTCGGCAAAGGGAAGCTGCAGGCGTGCGGCAAGGCTGGGGCTACGCCCCTCCAGCCGTTCCACATAAACGTCGTGGCCGACCTTCATACCCCAGTTGTACATCGCATTGCGGATTTTACCCGCCCCCAGCATCCGGGCCTGAACGATGGAGGCGAGATTTTCCCACTGGCGCGGGCTGAACACCAGTGCGTCGACCGCCAGTTCGCGAATGTTGGTCAGTACGTCTTCAGGGCCTTCGGGGAAGTTGACGACCATGGGCGCGATCAAACCGATCGACAGGCCGAAAATCTGTTCCGTGACCCAGGCCGGCGAAATGTAGGTCAGGTATTCGGTGCCCGGCGCGATTTCGATTGCCCCCATCACCCGCGAGCAATTGTCGAACAGGTAGCGATGGCTGATGACAACGCCCTTGGGTTTTCCCGTGGTACCCGAGGTATAGGACAGCAAGGCGGTATCGTCCGCCCGTCCACGTTTTACGTGTTCTTCAAATCTGGCGGGTTCCTTGGCGTGGATCTGACGCCCGGCCGCGCTCACACTTTCAAACGAATGCAACAGGGGATGATCATAGCCCCACAGACCGGAATCGTCCCAGTAAACGACCGCCAGGGCGCCCGAGTACTTGC
Source organism: Pseudodonghicola flavimaris (assembly GCF_030164425.1). Classification (GTDB taxonomy): domain Bacteria; phylum Pseudomonadota; class Alphaproteobacteria; order Rhodobacterales; family Rhodobacteraceae; genus Pseudodonghicola; species Pseudodonghicola flavimaris. The sequence continues at coordinate 11,423 of NZ_JASNJD010000028.1, forward strand.
CCGCAATCTCGATGCATTTATCGACCTGCTCCTGATCCTGTGCCAGAAAAATCCGCGTTTGCGAGTCTTCGGCCAGATACAGAATCTCTTCAGCGTTTTGATCCGGATAGACAGACAGGACTTTGCCGCCTAACGACTGGACGGCGTATTCAGCCCAGAAATGTTCGGGTTCGTTTTCGCCAATCATCATGACGGATTCGCCAGCCGACAAGCCCAGGTTCTCCAACCCGAGAGCCAGGGCGCGAACCCTGTCAAGAACATCGGCCCAGGTGAATTCACGCCAGATGCCCAGGCGCTTGTGCCGTTCGGCGAGGTTGGTCGGTGTGGATGTCGCTCGCGCGAGCAAAACCTGCGGCAGGGTTTCGCTATGTGTCACTGCTGGGTCCGAAAAGACCATTGCTGTCCGTTGTTTGACCATGCCGCTACCCCAGATATGCCTTTATGACAGCCGGGTCCTTCTGGATTTCTTCCGGGGTGCCTTCAGCGATGACCCGCCCGAAATCCAGCACCACGATCCGGTCGGCAAGGTCCATCACGACGCCCATGTCGTGCTCCACCAGAACTACCGGAATCTTGCGCGCCTCGCGCACATCGAGAATGAAGCGCGCCAGGTCTTCTTTTTCCTCCGAGTTCATGCCGGCCATCGGTTCATCCATCAGCAGGATCGACGGTTCCTGCGCCAATGCACGGCCCAGATCGACACGCTTGCGCAACCCATACCCCAACGTGCCCACGGGCCGGTTGCGGATTGCCTCGATCTCGAGAAAATCGATGATCTCCTCTGCGGCTTCACGATGTTCCGATTCCTCGCGCATCACGGGACCGAACTGGAAAAAAGCCTGGACTACATTCGATTTCATCAGCATGTGGCGGCCGATCATAATGTTTTCCACCACCGTCTGCCCGGCAAAAAGATGGGTGCCCTGAAACGTCCGCGCCAGACCGCGCCGGGCGATCTGGTCAACACGCAGGCCGGTCACGTCCTGCCCGGACAATTCGACACGGCCCTTCTGCGGACGGTAGAAGCCCGCAGTCACGTTTAGAAGTGATGTTTTTCCGGCTCCGTTCGGTCCGATAATTGCAAGCAATTCATCGTCGGCCACAGAAATGCTCACATCGTCGAGCGCGGTCACACCGCCAAATTTCAAAGTTGCACCACGCACCGCAAGCGGTGAGGATACGTGCCCGTTATTCGTGGTCATGTTGCGGCCCGTGCTTTTGCCCCACACCTCATGGAGGCGCGCATAGCCTGACCGCACGGTTTTTCGTTGGTTACGAGTTTTCCTCGCATTGTTCCTCCTCCCACCTCTAAATTCAGAGGTTTGCCTGGTTTATTTACCAAGTCTCTCCGCGAAGCCTAACAGATGTTAGAAAAATTGGTCAACAACTGAATTCGCTACCGAAGAAGACCGATCAGACGGCCGCGTACTCTGCGGAAAAGCTTCGAAGACCTTTTTGATCCTGACACCAGACTGTCCCGGAGGTGCCGGTCCCTTCATTGTGCAGTTGCAATTCGCAGGGCAGGGTGAGTGGCGCGAGGCCACGGAACGAAAACCGGTGGGGCGATGTTTTCAACGCACCCGCCGCCAGATTCAGAAGCAGCGTGGCCTGCAATGGGCCATGCACAACAAGTCCGGAATAGGCTTCGGTTTCGGTGGCGTAGACGTAATCATAGTGAATGCGATGGGCATTGAACGTCAGCGCCGAATAGCGAAACAGAAGAACAGGATCCGGTGTCAGCGTCGATCTAAGCGTGTTGGGGTCACCCGCGTCAGCTGCGCTCTCGCCCGTGCGGGGGGTGGAAATCTCACGATAAACGATCGTTTGCTGCTCCCGGATACAAAGCCGGTTGCCACTCAGATACTCATGTTCGACGGTCACAAAGACCAATGGTCCACTACGGCCCTGCTTGGCCACAATATTCCTGATCGAAGAGCGTCGGGTGATGGTTTCGCCGATTTTCAGCGGCGCGATATGCGTAACATCGCCGCCAGCCCACATGCGGGCGGGCAGCAGAACAGGGGGCAGAAATCCACCCCTCGCGGCGTGGCCGTCTTCTGACAGGGCGGCAGCTGGCACGGTATCAAGGGCAAGGCACCAATGAACCCCCAGCGGGACATCGCCGGCTTCGTCCCAAAGATGCGGACCGAGCGTGGCGCGGAATTTGTCGATCAGCCCCTGCGTCAGAACATCTTCCTTGGTCTCGGTGCGTCCCAGCCAGGGCGCCAGCGCGTCAAGGTCGATCTCACCCATGTTTCTGGCCTCAGAAGGATCGGGGCATGCCGAGGATATGTTCGCCGACATAGGAGAGGATCAGGTTGGTCGAGATCGGGGCGACCTGATAGAGGCGCGCCTCGCGAAACTTGCGCTCAACATCGTACTCCCGTGCGAAACCGAAGCCGCCGTGGGTCTGGATGCAGGCATTGGCCGCTTCCCAGCTGGCTTCCGAAGCCAGCAGCTTGGCCATGTTCGCCTGTGCACCACAATCCAGTCCGGCATCGAACCGCCTGCAGGCTTCAAAGCGCATCAGATTGGCGGCCTCGATGTTCACATAGGACCTGGCGATAGGGAATTGCACACCTTGGTTCTGGCCGATGGGACGGTCAAAGACCACGCGGTCGCCGGCATAGGCGCGGGCCTTGTCAACGAACCAGTATCCATCACCGATGCATTCCGCCGCAATCAGGGTCCGTTCGGCGTTCAGCCCGTCAAGAATATGGTAAAACCCGCGCCCCTCGGTGCCGATCAGGTTCTCGGCGGGGATTTCCAGGTTGTCGAAAAACACTTCATTGGTTTCGTGGCCGGGCATGTTGGCGATGGGGCGGACCTCCATCCCGTTGCCGATTGCCTCTTTCAGATCGACCATAAAGATCGACAGGCCCTGCGACTTTTTCTTGACCTCGCTCAGCGGCGTAGTGCGGGCCAGCAAGATCATCAGGTCAGAATGCTGGATACGGCTGATCCAGACCTTCTGGCCATTGATCTCATACCGGTCACCCTTCTTGACTGCGATGGTCTTCAGTTTGGTGGTGTCGGTCCCGGTTGTCGGTTCGGTCACGGCCATGGATTGCAGGCGCAACGCGCCGCTGGCAATACCGGGCAGGTATGTCTGCTTTTGCTCATCCGAACCATGCCGCAGCAGCGTGCCCATGTTATACATCTGCCCGTGGCAATGGCCCGCGTTTCCGCCGCAGCGGTTCACCTCCTCCATGATGATCGAGGCTTCGGTCAACCCCAGACCCGAGCCACCGTATTCCTCTGGGATCATCGCGGCAAGCCAGCCCTCGCGGGTCAGCGCATCGACGAATTCCTCGGGGTAGGTTTCGTCTTCGCCGAACTTGCGATGATACTCTGGCGGAAACTGCGCGCAAAGTGCGCGCAAGGCATCGCGCAGATCGGTGTGAGTGTCTGGGGCTGACGTCTGCATCGTTCAAGCCGCTCCCGGGCCGGAGGTTTCGAGGATTTCCTCTTCGGCGCGCTGCCACAATTCATAGGAGATCGGGTTTTCGCTCTCTTCGAGGATATGACCGACCAGGCCGATGGCGCGCGCCATGACGCCAAAGCCCCGCACGATCTTCCAGGGAAAGCCGAATTCACAGCAGATCGCTCCGATCGCACCAGTGGCGTTAATCGGCAGCATCTTACCCGATTTTTCTTCGGCAACGGCCTGAATTTTCTGGATCAACTCGATGTATTCACCGGACTTGCCGTTCTCGGCAGCGATCTGGAACAGGCGCGGGGTGCGCGGATCGACCGGTTTGTGCACCGGATGTCCGAGCCCCGGCACGATCATCTTGCGGGCGCGGAATTTTTCTACCGTCTCGACGGCCAGCGCATCCAGATCGACACCGGTGCCCAACTTGTCCTGTGGCAGTGCCTCGTAAAGCATTTTCGAGGCACCTTCCATAGAACCGACAAAGACGGTGCCCAGCCCACACAAGCCAGCCGCCACAGCCGCCTGAAGCGATTCCGGCGCCCCCATATAGGTCATCCGCGCCGCCAGGGCCGAGGGCGTGATACCATGTTCGACCAGGGTAATGACGATGGCGTTGAACACCCGGCTTTCCTCGGGTGTGGCCTTGCGGCCCGTCAGTTGCAGGAACGCCAGATCGCCGAGGTTCATGTGGCCCAGGATCTCGTTGGGCAGGTCGAGGCCACGCACGCTGATCTTGTCAGGGGTGCTCCAGGCAATGCTGGAGCTGATTTTTTCTTTGCGTTTTCCCATTAGACCGGATCCCATGAAAAGACATCCGCCGAAACTTCGAGCGGCGTGAACTGCGATTTGAGCGCGGGAATGGCGCGATCGGCGATTTCATCGGCGGTCCAGCCATCACCGGAATGAACCGACCGCACCGGGCGGGGCTGGTTGAACAGGAAGATCTCGTTCTTGCGAACCGCAAAGATCTGTCCTGACACGTCAGCCGCGCGGTCGCTCATCAGGAAACAGGCCATCGGTGCAACCTTGGCCGGTGTCATCTCCTTGATCTTTTCGACCCGTGCCACCTGTTCCGGGGTGTCTGTCTTGATCGACGAGATCATCCGGCTCCAGGCGAAGGGCGCGATGCAGTTTGACCGCACGTTCCAGCGCTTGAGATCAAGCGCAACAGATTTTGAGAAGGCCGCGATGCCCAGCTTCGCGGCAGAGTAGTTCGCCTGGGCAAAATTGCCGATCAGCCCCGAGGTCGAGGTCATGTGCACGAGCGCGCCGCTTTCCTGTTCGCGGAAATAGTCGGCGGCCGCGCGGCTGGTATTGAAGGCACCATAAAGATGGACCTTCACCACCGCGTCGAAATCCTCATAGGTCATCTTGTGGAAGTAACCGTCGCGCAGAATGCCGGCGTTGTTTACCACCGCGTCGATGCGACCGAATTCCTTGACCCCGGCTTCGATCATCGCGCGCGCGGCATCGGGATCGGTGACAGAGCCGCCATCGGCAATGGCATCGCCCCCAGCGGCCCTGATCTCTTCGACGACTTTCTGCGCCGCAGTTTCTGTCTGACCGGTGCCTTTCAGGGATGCGCCCAGATCATTGACCACCACGGCGGCGCCTTCGGTAGCTGCCATCAAGGCGATATCACGCCCGATCCCACCGCCGGCCCCGGTGACCAGAACGACCTTTCCGTCAAGTGCTTTTGTCATCTTCTTGCTCCCTCAGAGTGACTTGCGGTATTTGTCCAACCCGCCGGTGTGCATGACCCGGCCCATGAGCGGCACACCGATGATCTCTTCTGCTTTGACCGCCGCTGCGATCAGCTTGTCCAGATCAATGCCGGTTTCGATGCCGAGCTCGTGACACAGGAACACTGCATCCTCGGTGCAGACATTTCCTGCGGCGCGCGCGTGGCCGTGGCCCGCGAAAGGACAGCCGCCAAGACCGGCGACGGAGCTTTCGAACATGTCCACGCCCATCGACAGGGCCGCATAAACGTTGGCGATCCCCAGCCCACGTGTGTCATGGATGTGCATACCGATGCGCGCCTCGGGCGCCAATTCGCGCAGGGCGCCGATCATCCGTTTGACCGCCTCGGGGTTTCCCCAACCCATGGTGTCGGCGACCACGAGGATCGGCACGGGGATGTTCTCTTCTTCGCATAGCTGAAGGATAAAGCGGAAATCGTCCAAGATGCGTTCTTGGGGGATGGGGCCCTCGAGGTTGCAGCCGAAAGCGGTCATCACATAGGCCGCGTCGACGGTATATCCCTCTTCCTTGTAAAGACGGACCCAGTCACGTTGTTTTTCCCGCATCTCGGCCGAGGAACAATTGTTGTTCGATTGGGCGAATGCTTCGGAAGGATAGAACAGCAGACGCGGGTCGATATCGACCTCATGCGCGGTCAGGGCCTTGCGAAACCCTTTGTCGTTCAGCCACAGCGATGTGTAGTTCACGCCCGGTTTGCGCTTGATACGCTGGAACAACTCGCCGGTGTCCGCCATCTGAGGAACGTATTTCGGGCTGACAAAGCTGCCGACCTGAATGCGTTTCAAGCCGGTTTCGCTGAGCATGTCGATCAGTTCGATCCGCTCTTCGATCGGGTAAATCTTCTTTTCGATCTGAAAACCCTCACGCGGGCCTTCTTCACGAAATTCTACGAATTTGGGAAAGTCGCTCATTTCATCACTCCTCGGATGGCAGGATCTCGGCGATGACCTGGCCGCGATCGACCATGTCCCCATTCGAGACGGATATATTGCTGGCGATCCCGGCCGCGGCCGCCCGGATCGAGATTTCGAGTTTCATGGATTCCATGACCGCGACCACGTCGCCTTCGGCCACGCTCTGACCATCGGAGACCTTGATTTCGACAATCATGCCGGTCAGCGGAGAGGTCACGGCGCGATCCGCCGCGGCATCGCCGCCGGCAAAGGCAAGGGGCGCGGCGGGCCGAAAGACCAGGCGGCCTTCGGGCGTATCCAGTTCGATCACGCCCGCGTGCAGGCGCGCGTCGATCAGATGGACGGTGTCGCCTTCGCCGACACGCCAACGGCCCGGGGTCAGTTCACGTGCCGACAGTATCAGCGCCTCGCCTTTCTCCGAATGGATGGTGTACTTGGCACCCGGTTTGACTGGACTGACGCGCAGTTCTTCGGATACCTCGTCAGAATCGGTAAGCGTCACGCGCTGCCCCGCTTCAATCGCATCGCCGCCCAGTCCAAGCCGCCAGCCGGTAAAGGCATCACGGTTGGTCCAGGGATTGGCGTCTGTGTCGCTGCGCGACTGGGTCACGAAGAGAATGGCAGCGGTCGCCTTCCACAGATCTGGGCGGGTCAGGCCGGGTGCCTGTGTCAGCTCATCCAGCCTGCCGTCGATCCAGCGGGTATGCACCTGCATCCGTTCGAATTCATGGTTTCGCGCCAGCGCCGTTAGAAAGGCGCGATTGGTCTCGACACCTTCGACCGCGACATGATCAAGCGCCGTGGCCAGACGTGCCAATGCGGTTTCCCGGTCGGGCGCGTGCACGATCAGCTTGGCGATCATCGGGTCGTAGTAGGGCGTGACGGCATCGCCTTCTTCGACGCCGCTGTCGATGCGCAGGCCCGATGGCAGGCTGAGCGTGGAGAGCGTGCCCGTCGACGGGGCGAATTGCATCGCCGGATCTTCGGCGTAAAGCCGCGCCTCGACCGCGTGGCCGTTGATCGTCAGATCGTCCTGCACCAGTCCAAGGCCCGCGCCTTCGGCAATCCGCAGGTGAAGCGCGACAAGGTCCAGCCCGGTGATCGCTTCGGTGACGGGATGTTCCACCTGAATGCGCGGGTTCACCTCAAGGAAGAAATACTCGCCACCCGCGACCAGAAATTCGACCGTGCCCAGCCCGCGATAGTCCAGCGTTTCGCCCAAGCGCACCGCGTCGCGTGCGATGTCGTCCAGAAGCGTTCGGGGCAGACCCCAGGCCGGGGCTTCCTCGATGACCTTCTGGTGGCGGCGCTGAAGCGTGCAATCGCGTTCGAACAGATGCACCACATGGCCCTTGCCGTCACCTGCGATCTGCACTTCAACATGGCGCGCCTCGGGCAGGAAACGCTCCAACAGCAGCCCTTCGGAGCCGAAGGTGGATTTTGCTTCGCGCAGCGCGCCTTCGATGTCCTCGACCAGCGTGGTCTCGTCAGTGACGAGCCGTTGTCCGCGCCCACCACCGCCGCCGACCGCCTTGAGCAGCACCGGCAGGCCCATTTGGCGCACCTCCTCGGCAATCTGCTCGGGATCGGACCGCGCACCTTCGGCGCCCGAAATCACCGGGACGCTGGCCGCCACGGCGGCCTCTTTGGCGCTGGCCTTGTCGCCGAAACGTTCAAGCGTTTCCGGCGTCGGCCCCATGAAGATCATGCCGGCGGCTTCGACCGAACGAGCAAAATCGGGGTTTTCGGCCAGAAAGCCATAACCGGGATGGATCGCATCCGCGCCCACTGATTGCGCAGCGGCAATCACCGCGTCGATTTTCAGATAGCTCTCGGATGCAGGCCCGGCACCGATACAGACAGATTTGCCGATCTCGCGGACATGCAGGGCATTGGCATCGGCCTGCGAATGCACGCCGACAGGGGTGATACCGCTGGCCCGCGCGGTGCGCGCGATCCGGCAGGCAATTTCGCCGCGGTTGGCGATCAGAAGCGTTTTGATTTTCACGGTTCGCTCCTCACATCCTGAACACGCCGAAGTTGGTATCGACCTTGGGTCTGCGCGATGTCACATCCAGCATCAGCGCCATGACGTCACGGGTCTCACAGGGCTCGATCACGCTGTCGATCCAAAGGTTGGAAGCAAAATTATAGGCTCCCTGAAAATCTTCGTATTCCTTGCGGATCGGTGCCTTGAAGGCTTCCTCCTCCTCGGGGGTCCAGCTTTTGCCTTCGCGTTCGTTGATCTGCGCGCGGACCTGAGCCAGCACGCTGGCGGCCTGTTCCGGCCCCATGATTGCCGACCGTCCCGTCGGCCAGGCGAACATTGCGTCCGGCTGGAACGGGCGGCCCAGCATCGCCAGGTATCCGGCCCCGTAAGAGCCACCGGTGATGATTGTGAATTTCGGCACCCGGGCCGAAGACATGGCCGTGATCATCTTGGCGCCAGCCTTGGCAATGCCCATCTGCTCGACCTCGCGGCCCACCATGAAGCCGTTCACATCGGCCAGGAACAGCAGCGGAATATCACGCTGGACGCAGAGATTGATGAAATGCGTCGCCTTCAGCGCGGCTTCGACGAAAAGCACGCCTGTATTGGCGATGATCCCGACCTCGTGGCCGTGGATGCGCCCCCAGCCGGTCATGATCGTGTCGCCATAAAGCGGCTTGAATTCGTGAAAATCGCTCTCATCGACCAACCGAGCCACGATTTCGCGGTTGTCGGTCGGCACCTTGGGGTCGCGGCTGATGAGCCCATAAATCTCTTCGACCGGGTAGGCGGGCGCACGGGGCGTTTCGGGCGTCTTGCGGGGTTGGGGTTTTTCGCCAAGATGGCTGACAATTTCGCGCGTGATGGCCAGAGCGTGGGCGTCATCTTCGGCCAAATGGTCGGTCACACCGGAAACGGACGAATGCATCTTGCCGCCACCCAGTTCTTCGGCTTCGACCTTTTCGCCGGTTGCGGCAAAGGTCAATTCCGGTCCGCCCAGATACATAAAGCCCTGACCGCGCACGATCACCACTTCGTCACAGAGCGCGGGGATATAGGCACCACCCGCGGTGCAGGGCCCCATGACCACGGCGATTTGCGGCACACCATCGCCAGACATGCCGATCTGTTGGTGAAAGATGGAGCCGAACTGGCCTTCGTCGGGGAAAAGGTTGGCCTGGTCGGGCAGGAAGGCACCGCCGGAGTCCACGAGGGTGATGACGGGCAGGCGGTTTTTCCAGGCAATTTTCTGTGCCCGGACGTGTTTGCGGCAGGTGATCCCGAAATAGGTGCCGCCCTTTACGGTGGCATCATTGGCGATGATCATGCACTGACGGCCTTCGATCACGCCAATACCGGTAATGATGCCGGCGCCGGGTGGAACTCCCTTGTGCATATTCAGTCCGGCCAACTCGCCGAGTTCCAGAAATGGTGTGCCCGGGTCGATCAGCCGTTCGATCCGTTCGCGCGGCAGGATTTTGCCTTTGTCCACATGACGTTTGCGCGCCATTTCGGGGCCGCCGACGCGCTGTAAGAGCCGGAGGGCATGTAGTTCATCGACCTTTTCGCGGTAAGACACGTCGTTGGCGCGGAAGTCGTCCGACCCGCTGTCGAGAAGGGATTTCATTCTAGTCATGGCAGGTCTGGATATTTCCTGAGAACGAAGGCGACCTTAGCGGCGCCAGGTTTTTCGAAAGTGTCGGCCGCAACCAGGTGAACGTCGGCCTTGAAGACCAAGGAGTCGCGAAGCCGCTGCTCAATTTTCTTTTTGAGGGTGACGTCATCGGCCGGATCGCGATCGGGGCCCCGTTCGACAATCACCGTCAGCGCGCCCTGCGTGGTATGGCCCTCGAAATCGGCCACGATGCGCATGACGCCGTTGGTGTCCGGCACCATTTCGGTAACGATGCTGTTGATCGCCGACGGGAAGACATTGGCCCCGCGCACGATCAGCATGTCGTCGGTGCGGCCGGTGCAGCGGATCTTCGGTCCGGTGCGGCCGCAGGAGCATTCGGTATCGATCACTTCGATATAATCGCCTGACCGGAACCGCACGAGCGGGCTCGCCTGGCGGCCGAGCGCGGTATAGACCATCTCGCCTTCTGCGCCTTTTTTCCAGGGAATGATCCTGCCGCTCTCCGGGTCGAGCAGCTCGGTCAGGACATAATCCATGTTGACCATGTGCATACCCGACTGGGCGTCGCACTCGGCCCAGTATGTCACGCCCAGATCGGTGCCGCCCAGCATCTCGGTGCATTTCGCACCCCAGGCCTTTTCGATCTTTGCCCGAATTGCGGGAATGCCGCCGCCGGGTTCGCCGCCGACGATCACGCGCTCGATACCCAGTTCGCTGGCCTTGCAGCCAAGTACCTCGGGAGCCTTTTCGGCCAGGTGCAGCACAAAGTTCGGGGCGCCGACCACGCAACGCGTGCGGGTGTCGGCGCAGGCGCGCAGCAGCCGTTCCGCACCGCCATCGGCGCCCACCGGGACATCGATCGTGCCCATGTACTGCAATCCCTGCATCACGGGGATGCCGCCGACAAAGCCCTTGGCGAGCGAAAACGCGTGCAGCACCATGTCGCCCGGCCGCACGCCATTGGCAAAGAAACAGCGTGCCGTCATCTCGTGCCACATTTCGGCGTCGGATTCGGTCAGGGCCACATATGAGGGGCTGCCGGTCGTGCCCGACGATGCCTGCATTTGGATGATCTCGTACATGGGCGCGGCGCGGTGTTTGCCGAACGGCGGATCGGCGGCCAGGCTTTCGCGGATCTCGGTCTTGTAGGTATAGGGCAGTTTCTGCAGGTCTTCGATGGTGCGGATATCGTCGAATTCCACACCGGCTTTCGCGAACTTCTCCTGATAGAAAGTCGAGTTTGCCTTGAGATAGGCCATCTGATCGCGCAGTCGCTCTTCCTGAATACGGCGCACCTCGTCGAGCGGCGTGCCCTCGATCGCGTGCCAGAAGCGATCATTTACCTTGTCGGCGGCATCTTCCCGCCGGAAGCGCATTCCAAATTGCATGTCGTTCTCCGTTCCTAGCCGTGGCGATCAATAGGATCGTGGCAGGCCCATGACCTTTTCGCCGATAAAGCTCAGGCACAGTTCGCGGTTCACCGGCGCTGTGCGCAGCAGGCGGACCAGCGGGTACATTTCGTAAAGTCCCGTATCTTCGGTAAAGCCCGATCCACCATGCGCCTGAAGCGCCGCGTCGACCGCTTCGATCCCGGCTTCGGCGGCGGCATATTTCGCCATGTTCGACGACGCACCGGCAGGCAGCTTGTTGTCGAACTCCCATGCCGCGCGCCGGGTCATCAGACTGGCCATTTCGACTGCCGTATGCGCCTTGGCCATCGGATGCTGCACGCCCTGGTGCGCACCGATGGGTTGGCCGAACACATTGCGCTCGGAGGCATAGGCCACGCCCTTGTTCAGGGCGAACCGGCCGATGCCGCAGCACAAGGCGGCCAGGATAATACGCTCGGGGTTGAGGCTGTCGAACAGGATCGAGAACCCTTCGTCCACCTCGCCGACCACATCCTCGGGGCCGAGATCCACATCGTCGAAGAACAGTGTCCACTGCTCCTCGGGCAGGGGGATCGAGATCTTCACCCGCTGCTTGTGGACGCCTTTTTTCTTCAGATCCACGGCGAACAGGGTAAAGCCGTCGGTCTTGCGGCTGACCTCGGTATGCGGTTTGGTCCGCGCCACCACGAGGCAGTAGTCGGCCACTTCGGCCCCGGTGATGAAGGTCTTTTCGCCCGACAGGCTGAACCGGTTGCCTCGACGCTTGGCCAGCGTAGTGGCCTTCATCGTGTTCGACCCGGCCCCCGGTTCGGTGATCGCGAAACAGAACTGGATATCACCGCGGCAGGCGGCCGGCAGCAGTTCTTTCTTGTGGAACTCGCTCCCGTGGCTGGCGATATGGGCCAGCGACATGGTCGGCCCGACCACCATCATCAAAAGCGGAATGCCGTGATTGGCGGTGCCCTCCATGAACAGGGCCATTTCAGTCATACCAAGGCCCGCGCCGCCGAATTCCTCGGGCACCATGATGCCCAGGAAACCGTCATCGGCAATCTGCTTGAACATCTCGTGCGGGAACTCATGCCTGCGCGCGTGGTCCAGCCAATACGCATTGTCGTATTTCTGCGCCAGCTGGCCGCCATACTCGTAAATCTGGCGTTGTTCGTCGTTCAAAATGAAATCCATGTTTCGTCCTCAGGCCTTGAATTCGGGGGCGCGCCGGTTCTCGAATGCGTCGAGGCCCTCGGCCACGTCATCGCTGGGCAGTGCACGCACCGCGGCATCGCGCTCAAGCCGCATCTGCTGGTCGATACCAAGGTCCGCACCTTCGCGCGCCAACCGCTTCATCTCGGCGATGCCGGGACGCGAGCGGGTGGCGATCTTCTGGCAGTATTCCAGCGAGATCTTGTGCAGGTCCGCATCCGGCACGATGTAGTTGACCAGGCCGGCCTCTTTGGCCTCGTCCGACTTGAGCCAGCGGGCCGAGAACATCAGGTCGAGCGCCCGGCGCTGCCCCATCAACCGCGTCAGCCGCTGCGAGCCACCCCAACCGGGAATCAGCCCGAATTGCGCATGCTGATCGCCAAACTGGGCGCTTTCGGCCGCAAAGCACACGTCGCAGGCCAGCATCAGTTCGATCCCGCCGGCCAGACACAACCCCTGCACTGCGACTACGACAGGGAGGGAGGAGGTTTCGAGCGCACGCAGGTTTTTCATGCCAAAGGCGATGAAATGGTCCAGCGCGGCGGGATCGTTCAATTTACCTTTCACTTCCACCAGATCGGCACCGGTGCAAAAGTGCTTGCCCTGCGCCCGGATGAGGATCGCCCGAATAGCGGGGTTCGCCTCGAATTCCGCACGCGCGACAGAAATACGCTCATGCACCTCAAGTGACAGGCAATTGAATTTCTCGGGGCGGGCCAGTTCGATGATGCCGGTGTTGCCCTCGGAAGTGACGAGGATGGGGTCGCTCATTTCGAGGCTCCCTTCGCCTTCTTGTCATACTGCAGCGCCATGCGACCGACCTTCTCGCGGGCGATCACCAGCTTCTGGATCTGCGCGGTGCCGTCACCGATCTGCAAGCCGAGCACATCGTTGTAGCGCTGGTGGTGGGGCAGGTCGGTGGTGTAGCCGTAATGTCCGTGCAGGATCAGGCACTGGTGCAGGATCTCGCAGGCGGTTTTGGGCAGGTACCATTTGCACATGGCGGCCTGAGAGGTGTGGGGCAGGCCACGGTCGCGCAGGTCCAGCGTGTAATAGCAAAGCTGGCGCATCATGGTCAGTTGGGTCTCGGCCTCGGCCAAGGGAAAGCTGACACCCTGATACTGCACGATCGGGGCTCCGAATGCCTCGCGCTCCTGAACGTAGGCCCAGGTTTCATCCACCGACGCTTGCGCGGCCCCCAGGCACTCCAGCCCGATCAGTGCGCGGGAATAGTCGAAGCCCGCCATGATCGTGCCAAAGGCACGGTCCTGTTCCGCCATCATGTTTTCAGCCGGCACGAAAACATCGTCAAAGAAAACCGAGCCGCGCCCGACAGGCTTGGTGCCGATGTCGTCAAAATGGGTGCGCTTGATGCCTTCCTGGTTCAGATCGACGAAAAAGGCGCTGACCCCGCGTGAGCCGCCGTCAGGATCGCCGGTACGGGCAAAGACGACCGCCGCATCCGCCTGACTGGCAAAACTCATGGATGTCTTTTCACCGTTCAGCCGCCAGCCGTTGCCGGATTTCTCGGCCCTCAGAATCAGGTTCGCCGCATCCGAACCGCCGCGCGGCTCTGTCAGGCCCAGGCCAATGACCGCATCACCCGAAACAACCTTGGGCACCCATTCCGACGCGATGTCCTTGGAGGCATGTTTGGCAACCATTCCGCCCATGAGAGAGCCCAGAAGCTGCACGTAACTTGCGTTGAAATCGGCATAGGCGATCTCTTCGACGATCAGCCCTGACGTGACAGAGCTTTCGCCGAGACCCCCGAATTCCTCGGGCAGATCGGCCCCGATCAGCCCCAGTGCGCCCATCTCCTTGATCAGCGCACGGTCGAATGTATGGCCGCTGGCGCGTTCTTGATATGTGGGCGAAAGCCTTTCAGTTGCGAAGCGCTTTGCGGTCTCGCGAAACGCCTTCTGATCGTCTGTAGGCTGGAATTGCATCGGTGCTCCTCCTCGTGAGCGAAAATCTTCTTTCCAAAAATCTAACAAATGTTAGAATGTATATCAAGTGCAGTTTTGAGGAGGAGAACCAAAGTGAAAAATAGACCAGATGGAAGCTTTGAAACCATGCTCTCGCCCATCCGCGCAGGCCAGCATACATTGCGAAATCGTGTCATCATGGGGTCGATGCACACGCGGTTGGAAACCGAGCCTGACGGCATAGCTAAACAGATCGCTTTTTACTCTGAGCGGGCGCGGGGGGAGGCGGCGATTCTGGTCACCGGCGGGTTTTCGCCCAATGCCGAGGGCATATTCGATCCAGAAGGTCCGAGAATCGATGACCCGGAAGAAGCGCTTGACCTGCGCCCGATCTGCGAGGCGGTGCAGGCCGAAGGCAGCCTGATCTGCGCGCAACTCCTCCACGCCGGGCGCTATGCCAAGATCGAAGGGTGTGTGGCCCCGTCGCCGATCCGCGCCCCGATCAACCGTTTCATCCCGCGTGAAATGACCGAAGCCGACATTCTCCGTACCATCGAGGATTTTGCCGTGGCGGCCGCCAATGCGCTGGCCGCAGGCTTTGATGGCGTCGAGATCATGGGGTCCGAGGGATACCTGATCAACGAATTCACCGTCACCCACACCAACAAGCGCCAAGACGACTGGGGCGGCAGCGCCGCGAACCGCCACCGATTCCCGGTCGATATCGTGCGCGCGGTGCGCGAACGTTGCGGCCCCGACTTTCTGGTCATCTACCGGATTTCGGCGGCCGATCTGGTCGAGGGCGGCGCGCCCGCCGATGAAATTGCCGCACTGGCCCGCAAGATCGAGGCTGCGGGTGCGGATATCCTGAACACCGGCATCGGCTGGCATGAGGCCCGCGTGCCGACGATCGCCTACCCGGTGCCGCGCGGTGCCTGGCGCAAGGCGGCAGCCAACGTCAAAGCGGCGGTGTCGATCCCGGTAGTCGCCTCGAACCGGATCAACACACCCCAGCTTGCAGAAGACATACTTGCCTCTGGCGATGCGGACATGATCTCGATGGCGCGCCCGTTTCTGGCCGATCCGCATTTCGTGAAAAAGACGCGCGAGGGCCGCGCAGACGAGATCAACACCTGCATTGCCTGCAACCAGGCCTGCCTGGATTTCATTTTTTCGGACCGGCCGGTCGGATGTCTGGTCAATCCAAGGGCCGGGCGTGAAACGGAATTCCGGGATACGCCAACCGACACGCCAAAGAAAGTGGCCGTCGTTGGCGGTGGTGCCGCGGGCATGGCCACAGCCGCCGAGGCGGCACGGCTGGGCCACGATGTCACCCTGTTCGAAGCGCAGGACAAATTGGGCGGTCAGCTGAATCTGGCCCGCGCCGCACCAGGCAAGGACGAATTCGACGAAACCCTGCGGTATTATGCCGGTCAGATGCAGAAACACGGGGTCACGCAGCGTCTGGGACAGCGGGCAGAGGCGAGCGATCTTGAGGGATTTGACCATGTGGTCATCGCCACCGGGGTCACGCCGCGCATTCCCGACCTGCCGGGTATCGACCATCCCAGCGTCGCGACCTACGCCGAAATTCTGTCCGGTGACCGCGAGGCGGGCGACCGTGTCGTGGTGATGGGGGCGGGGGGCATCGGTCATGATGTGGCCGAGTTCCTAGTGACCAAACCCGCCGAGACCGCGAATTCCGACGTCTTTTGCGAAACCTGGGGAGTGGACCCCGAATTTGTCTCCTCGGGTGCCCTGGCGGGCGACCCTCTGGCACCGAAGCCGTCGCGCCGCAAGGTCGTCATGCTGCAGCGCAAGACCGCTAAACCGGGCGCGGGGCTTGGTGTTTCGACAGGGTGGATCCTGCGCAACGCGCTGCGCAAACATGGGGTCGAGGCAATGGGCGGGGTGACCTATGAACATATCGACGATGCGGGGCTGCACATCGTCGCGGACGGAAACCCGACGGTCATCGCAGCCGATACAATTGTGCTGTGCACCGGTCAGGAACCGGAACGGGCCCTGGCCAAAGAGGTTGTAGCGCGCGGCGTCCTGGTTACGATGATCGGCGGGGCAAAGGAGGCCGCCGAACTGGATGCGCTGCGCGCCATTGATGAGGGCGTGCGCCTGGCGCAGGATCTCTGAACCGAGGCTCGGGCAAGGGGGAAACTATGCTGACCGGCGTCATCCGCGCGGGGCGCGCTGATCTGTATTCGATCTTTCGAACCCGCGCACATGACTGCGCCCGCGCCCTCGCCATCGAGGACGGCAGCAGGAAACTGACCTATGCAGAACTGCTGGAGCGGGTCGATCGTCTGGCGGCTGTCTTTCTGGCACGAGGCGTGGCGCCCGGAGACAGGATCGCGATCCTGTCGCATAACCGCTCAGAATACCTGGAGGTCGAACTTGCAGCAGCGGGAATCGGCGCGATCGTCGCCTGTCTGAACTGGCGGCTTGCCCCCGATGAACTGCGGCACTGCATCGATCTGGTCGAGCCGGTTCTCGCGGTTGTCGAACCGGAACTTTCAGAAGCTTACCGCGCCGTCGCGTCGACACCCTGTCTAACCGTCGGGCCAGACCTGGAAACGGCCATTGCCGGGGTCGAGCCGGACCCGCGCACCGGAACCATGGTTGACGACCCCGAGGCCGGTCTGACGATCCTCTATACCTCGGGGACCACGGGCCTGCCCAAGGGGGCGCATATCAGCCACCGCGCGCATATCGCCCGATCCATGGTTTTTGCGGCCCAGCTGGCGCTGGATCCCGGCGACGGGTTCATCGCCTGGGCGCCGATGTTCCACATGGCCTCCACCGATCATGCGCTGGCAACGATCCTGCGGGGTGGGACCGTGGTGATGGTGGACGGGCTGCAGCCCGCCGTCATCAACGAGGCGCTGTCACGCCACAGGATCGGCTGGTTCGTGATGATGCCCGGGGCACTGGAGGCTTTTATTAACGAACGGCACGCCAACCCTTTGCCGCTGAAGGGGATCAAGGTTTGCGGCGCAATGGCTGATCTGGTGCCGCCGCATCAGATCGCGGAACTGACCGGTCTTCTGGACACGCCCTATCTGAATTCCTTCGGGGCGACCGAAACCGGCCTGCCGCCGGGAACCGCCGATCTGATCGCGCCGGGTGTGACCCCGGACCGGCTGTCCAAGCGCATCAGCGCCTTTTGCGAGGTGCGGCTGGTCGATCCCGACGACCGCGAAGTCCCCGATGGAACGCCGGGCGAAATGGCGCTTCGGGGTCCGACGCTGTTTTCCGGGTACTGGAACGCCGACGACACCAATGCCCGTGACTTTCGCAACGGCTTTTTCCACATGGGCGATCTGTTCCGGCGCAATGCGGACGGCACCGTCGACTTTGTGGATCGGGCGAAATACCTGATCAAGACCGGAGGTGAAAACGTCTATCCGGCGGAAATCGAACGTGTGCTTCTTTCTCATCCCGATGTGATCGATGCCGCCGTGGTAAGGGCCTTCGACGCGAAATGGGGGGAAAGCCCGGTGGCCTTTGTCGCCTGTGACGATGACGGGCCGGATGCCGAGGCGCTGCTGAACTTGTGCCGCGAAAGCCTCGCTGGCTATAAGCGACCACGCGAAATTCGCTTCATCGCGTTCGAGGATTTTCCCAGATCGACCAGCGGCAAGATCCAGCGGCATATCCTCGAAGCCCGGCTCGCAGATTAATTTTCGCTCTGACCCGATCGTCAGCCAGCCACGCCAGTTCGCCCCAATAGCGATAAAAGCGTTCTTATCCTCGTTGCCACGAGCTTCTTATCCCCGCCCTTTGGAGTAACCCCCTGAAAGTGATCCACCATCTGGGATAGATTGACCCGCGATTGATGCGCAGCCCTCTGTCGGACTACACGGCTAGGGTTTTCCGGGTGTTTGAGCTCAGGAGGATTCGTAGATCCCTGAGCCATTCATCAATGCGATCGGTGGTTTGTTCCCGGTTTCGCTGTGGGGGCAGCAGTAACCCTGCGCATCGCACGGACGGGCATGGACTGCCGGCAATTGCCGGTTGGGGCTGCTGCGGGCCTTCAAGGGAAAGTCGGCGACTATCCGATGTGCGGGACAAAGCGGACATTCGCCAAGCGACCTCAAACGTCCGGTTCTGTACTGCGGCCCGACAAAACGATATCAAGTGATCAGCGGTCAGCCGATCGCACCTGTGTAACTGTCTTCTTCGGCCCTCCTGTCTGCATGATCTGGGACAGGTAAGAATTGCGCCGTCTGATGAAGTCACGCAGAAGGGTCGGGTAATCTTCACTGACGGCATTCTTCACAGAAACCCGACGCTCCAGTTCATGTCGCCAGGCCCTTACACGGGCAAGCCCTGTGAAGACGCCAAACTCTCCGATGGTGTCAAAAACGTCGAAATAGCGGAAGACCGGGCCGAATACGACATCGACGAGGCTGAACCGGTGGCCATCGAACCATGGTCCCTCCCCAAGCTCCGCGTCCAGCCGAAGGAACTTTGCGCGGAGCGCCGCCACTTTTTCTTCCAACGCTTTCTCGTTCGGCGCCGAGTAGAACCCCGCAATGTCGTTCAAGACAGCAGATCCAAATTCAATCCAGGCACGGTGGCGGGCGCGATCAAGAGCGTCGTGCGGATGAAGCGCGTGGGGTTGTGTATCCTCAAGATATTCGAGGATAACCGCAGATTCGAAAATCGGCGTCCCGTCCACAACCAGGACAGGCGTCTTGCCCAGCGGAGATATGGCAAGAAACCAGTCGGGCTTGTTCGAAAGATCGATGTCAGTTCTCTCGAACGTGACACCTTTCTCAGTGAGCGAGATCGCCGCGCGCTGCACATATGGGCAGGCCGCATGGCTAATGAGGTGGAGGCTCATGTTGTCTCTCCCTCCATCTGCACGTTACCGGGCGCGAAGGAAGGGCTGAGGGCGAAACGGCCGTCGCCCAGAAGCCCTTGCACGATGGCAAGCAGCGTCAGATAGGCCGGGTATTCCCACCCGCCGTTCTCGTATCCGAACATCCAGCCGTTTCCGGAGTGAGCCCAGGTCGCTCCGGCCAGGATGGGCACGGTCGCCGACGCGACCCACCGCGCCTGTATGCCGAGGACCAAAAAGGCACCGGCAATCGCCTCGACTGCAAATACCATATAAGCAAACCAGCCGGGCAGCCCGATCGAAATGAAGAACTGCGCCGTTCCGGGAAGTGTGAAAATGAAGAGCTTGAGAAACAGGCTGTGCGCCAGGAACATGATACCGAGTGCTATACGGAGCAGGAATATCCCAAATTCTGTGAGGTGCGATTTTGACATGATATGATCCCATATGTCGATGCATTTGCATCTATATATAGCGCGTTACATGCGACGTCAAGGTTGATGCACTTGCATGCACATGATAGGTGCTGGATATGAACGAGATTGACCATGCTACTGAGGCCGCCTGGACAGCCCTCATGACTAAAAGCCGCGTTTTGCTTGAGGCTGTCGAATCGTCTCTGAAATCGGCAGGATACCCGCCACTTGCATGGTATGACGCGCTTCTCGAACTCGAGAAGGCAGGCCCGGACGGACTCCGTCCATTCGAACTCAAAGACCGGATATTGTTACCCCAATACGGTACATCGCGGTTGCTGGACCGCATGGTGAAAGCAGGGCTGGTGGACCGACGGGACTGCTCGGAAGATGGGCGAGGTCAAAACATTTCTATCTCTGAAAAGGGTAAATCTGTCAGGAGGGCGATGTGGCCGATCTATGAACGGGTTCTGTCGGAAAGGATCGGCGCAAAGCTGAAACCCAAAGACGCCGCTCAATTGGCCACGCTACTCTCAAGGCTCTGAAGTCTCGGTCGACTGACGCGAAACCTGTCTGTGACTTTCCACGCTAAGTGGCCTTGATTTTTTTCACGTTAATTGGCCGACAGTTGCCTATGTCGGTGTGCGAAGGGTATTTCGGGCTGTTTCGACGTCCTTTCGCATCCAACAGACTTCTGCGTGATCGTTGATACATCCCATGGCCGGCATGAATGCATATACGGTGGTCGGTCCCACGAATTTGAAGCCAAGCTTTCGTAGGTCTTTGGAAAGGGTCTCGGACGCTGTTGATTTGGACCGCATTTGTGGCAGTGCGTCGTCCTTGGCAGGTTCATATAGCCAGATGAATGCGGCGAAGGAGCCTTCCTCTTGGACGACCTCGAAAGTACGGCGAGCGTTGTTGATCACGGCTTCGATCTTGCCTCGATAGCGAACAATTCCTTCATCGGCAAGTAGGCGCTCAATGTCGTTGTCGTCAAAGTTCGCAACTCCCCGAAAGTCGAACCCGGCGAAGGCAGCACGAAAGTTCTCGCGCTTGGCCAGAATGGTGCGCCAGCTCAGCCCTGACTGGAAACTCCGGCGTGACGGCAGCCCATCGGCACCGTGGGCGTCCATCCGTTCCAATTACGGTTGCAGCATCAGGCCGCTGCCGCATAAACTTGAACAGAAACCGAACCAGATCCTCCGTTACGATACAGTCTCAGCTCTCCGAAAAACCCTGACGACGGACAATCGGCGACCGCACTGCTAAAAGCTAACATTACCGCTTGACAGGTCTGAACCTGCTGGCGGCGATCTGGATACCGCGCGCGCCTACGGGAAACGGTTGGCCGAGGTCGCGAGCCGCTGGAACAGCTGATCCAGCTGTCTGAATAATCGGCCCGGCCGCCCGGATCGGATGTGCTGCGGCCGGGTTGCGCTCAGTCCGCGACCCCCGCCCGCCCGATCAGCGCCATGAGCGTTCCGGTCATCGTTGCGACGAGCTTTTCATCCTGGCCCTTCACGGCATAGGCACGCGCCTCGCATATGGTCAGCGTCCTGCCTGGTTTCACCACGTCAGCGACGAAGCGAAACCGTTCGCCGTCCGCCGGGTTGAGTAGGTTGATCTTGAATTCGGCCGTCAACACTGCCGCGTCCGCTGGCATCAGCGAAAAGGCCGCGTATCCGCAGGCGCTGTCCAGCGCTGTCGACACGATTCCGGCATGCAAAAACCCATGCTGCTGGGTCAGTGCAACCTGATGTGCCATTTCCAGAACGATGCGGCCGGGTAACAACTCGGCAATGCTGATCCCCAACGTGTTCATCACCTTCTGGCGATCGAAACTGTTGCGCACGCGTGCGTCATAGTCGGGGTTTTTCGGTTTGAATTGTGTCATGGCGGGTCTTCCTCTTCGATTTCATTCGTCAATGACCAATCTTAGGCGGTCTTTGAGGCGCGTATCTTGTAGCGAAAGGTCAAAACGACGCGGAATAGACAGAGCGCGCAACGCGCCGGGCGGTTTGCCGGCGAAGATCCGGCAAGCGGCGGACAAGTGAGATTGATCGTAATATCCGGCGTCCAGCGCCAGATCGCTCAGCGGCAGGGTCTTTGACGCAAGCTGCCCGAGAGCCCGGCGAAAGCGTCGCAAGGTCGCAAGCCGCCGCCGCGACACGCCGGTTTCCGCCCGCACCTTTCGACGTTTGGTCCGGTCGCTGTAAGCTCCGGGTGGTGCGGCAAAGCGCAGGTCTCTCGCAAGGCCGTCAAGCACCGCGATGAGCGCAGGCAGGTCATCGTCCCCGGTCTGAACCCGGGCCAGTTCTGAGGCCAGCATGTCCAGCCCTTTGGAGTCGGGAAATCGCTGCGGTCGTGACGACAGTCGCAGCCCGGCCACGACACCCTGGAATGGCCTTGGGCGGGGCGAAAAATAGGGGCGCGGTTCTGCCAGCGATACGCGCCCGCCGCCGCTGTCGTCGCGCGTTACCGAAAGGGTAAAGAGGTCGGTTGCGAACCGCCCGCGTCCACCACCGCTCAGCACACCGGTATCGCGGAACACGAACAAATGGTCGATCTGTTTGGCCGCTTCCTCAGGCGGCGCCAGTTCGAGATAAAGCGGCGCCGCCATCAGGTTACTTGACGAAAGCATCCCGGTTCTCGGCGACGAAATCGGCAAATCGGCGCGCCGGGCGTCCCATCACATCGCTGACCGTGGTCTCGATGCCGGCAAGGTAGCCCTTGGGCGCGATGGAAGCCAATTCGACCATGGCTCTGGCGACCTCGTCCTGCATTCCGCCAGCCACCATGCCCGCCTTGGCATTTTCGGCCGGCAGGGGTGCGCAGGAGACAGTGCGCCCGGTCACCCTGGACAGGAGGGCGGCGATATCTTCTCCGGTAAGAGCTTCGGGCCCGGTCAGACCAAGAGCCTTGCCTTCGTAACCCGGAGCGGTCAGCGCCTCGGCGGCGACATCCGCGATGTCGCGGGCGTCGATCCAGGCCACGGGGCCGCCCAGATCGTCATAGTACACGGCGTCCTTTGCAATGTTACCGGCCTGCCACAGCAGGTTCTGCATGAAATAGGTCGGCTGGACAAAGGTCCAGTCAAGGCCGCTTTGCTTCAGCAGCTCCTGGGTTTCGGAATGCCACTTTCCAAAGGTCAGCCCCGCCTTGGGCGACGCGCCAAGCCCCGTGGCCACAACGATATGGCGCACGCCCGCGGCCTTGGCCGCCTCGATCACGTTCGCCTTCCACTGGCGCATGTTCAGATGGGCAGGCGTGACCAGGTATATCTTTTCTGCCCCGTCACAGGCCCGCGCCAGCGCGGCAGGGTCCGTGAAATCCGCGACGACCGCCTCGCATCCTTTGGCCTTTAGCGCGTCTAACTTTGAGAGGTCGCTGGTGACAGCGCGCACGGTCGCGCCTTTTGCCAGAAGCGTGTCGACGAGGGGCGCACCAGTCGTGCCCGTGGCTCCGAAAACAGTGATCATGACTTTTCCTTTTGCAGGTCTGCGATGGGCTGAATGGTTTCCGGGTTGCTGATCGACGACAGATCGCCTGGATCTTCACCGAGAAAGGCGGCGCGCACGACACGGCGCATGGTTTTCATGCTGCGGGTCTTGGGCAGCGCTTCGACAAAGTGGATCTCGCGCGGGCGGAAGGGTTTCGAGACGATCTCCCCGACACGATCCTTGAGCCGGTTCACGAGCTCCGCGTCCGGCGACACATTTGGTGCCGCCACGCAGACGCAGACGACAGCCACGCCCTTGATGTCATCAGGTGCCGCGATGGCCGCGGCGTCCACCACCTCTCCGGTTTCGGTCAGGGCCGCCTCGATCTCGGGCGGGCCGATGCGTTTGCCGGCGATGTTCAGCGTGTCGTCCGACCGGCCCAGGATATACCATGTCCCGTCCGGATCGCAGCGCACCCAGTCGCCGTGCCGCCAGAGGCCGGGGAAGGTGGACCAGTAGGTGTCAAGGTAGCGATCGCGGTCCCCCCTGATGGCCGGGGTCAGACCCAGAGGCGGCTGGGTCACGACCAGTTCGCCGACCTCGCCCGGTGCGGCTTCGCTGCCGTCCTGGCGCAGAACCTTGGCCCCGACACCCAGGGCCTGGGCCGAAAATCCGCCGGGCTTGAGCTCGTGCAGCACGGTCGAGGTCAGGATCGCGCCAAAAAGCTCGGTCCCGCCCGAGATGTTCAGCGGCACGGCGCGGCGGCGACAGATATGATCGAGCTGCCAGAGCCAGGCATCCTCGGTCCAGGGCTCGCCGGTCGAGGCGACGATGCGCAGGGACGACAAGTCGTAGCCCGACAAAGATTCAGTATCCTGCGTCATGAACTGCCGTACCAGGGTCGGGGCCACGCCGAGATGCGTGACCTCCATCTCGGACGCAAGACGCAGCAGCCTGAAGGGATCGCCGGGCATTGATGGTGCGCCCTCGGCCAGCACCAGAGTCGAACCGGACAAGAGCACCGATAAAAGGGTGAGCGGTCCCATGACCCACCCCATGTCGGTCATCCAGAGGTGCCGGTCATCCCGTTTCATGTCGAGGCAAAGCAGGAAATCGGCCGTGGCCTTGGCCTGCACGCCCAAATGGGTATGCACGACACCCTTGGGCCGCCCGGTGGTGCCCGATGTATAGGCGATGAGAAAGGTGTCATCGGCACTGACGGGAACGGCGGCAAACTCCGGACTGGCGCGGCCCACTGTTTCGGTCCAGTCCAGATCGCGGGCCGGATCGGCCACCGCATCGCCAAACCGTCGCAGGCTGATCACGGTATGAACCGATGGTACGTCGGTCAAAGCTTGGGCAAGGGTCGCTTCCATCCAGACCGGCTTGCCTCGCCGGGGTGTGGCATCCGCCGTCAACACCGCCACGGCATCCGCGTCGTTCAGGCGCGATACGATGGCATGGGGCGCAAAACCGGAAAACAGCGGCACCGCAACCGCGCCCAGCCGGGCAATACCCAGAAGCGCGGCCTCGATTTCGGGGATCATCGGCATATAGATGCCCACCGCCTGACCGGGCCTTACACCGCGCGTGGCAAGGGCCGAGGCGACGCGGGAGGCTTCGGCGGTAAGGTCGGAATAGGTCCAGCGGCGGCGGCTTCCGTCTTCGCCGACCCAGTCGATTGCGACCTTGTCGCCCAAGCCATCGGCAATTCGGGCGTCAAGACAGGTTTCCGTCAGATTCAAAGTACTCCCGACGGCCCACCGGATCGATTCGGGCCCTTCGGAGATATCTCGCAACCGGCTGTAGGGCCGCGCGAACCGTATCCCGGCATGGTCAATGATCTGCCCCAAGAACCAGTCTGGGTCTTCATTCGAACGGCGGACGAGTTCCTCGTAACTGTCAATGCCGCAGCCCCTCAGAAATGCGGTCAGCGTGCTTGTCCGCTGGATGTCAGAGCCTGGCTGAAACATTCGCAACCTTTCTAGAATGAAAAAGGGCCGCATATAAGGCGCGGCCAGTCGGGGAGGTAACTCTTGGCACGGTATGGCAGCAGCGCCTTGAGTCCGGCGCTGCTGCCAGCGTTTTAACCGTGCATGGACAGGCCGCCCGAAACCGAAATCACCTGGCCGGTAATGAACCCTGCGTCGTCCGACGACAGGAAGCAGATGATGCCAGGGTAATCCGTCGGCTGCGCAAGACGCTTCATCGGAATCGCCCGCTTGAGACCTTCGGCGATCTTTTGACCGGCCTCGCCCTCGGCAACCTGAGCGAACAGCGGCGTATCGGTCGGGCCGGGGGCGACCGCATTCAATTGAATACCTTTACGCGCCAGTTCGCGCGCTACGGTTTTGGTGAACGAGATGATGCCACCCTTGCAGGCCGAATACACGGCTTCGCCGGATGATCCGACGCGTCCGGCGTCGGACGCGATGTTGACCACACGGCCGCCGCCGTTCTTGACCATGCCCGGAAGCACCGCGTGATGCATATTCAGCGGACCGTAAAGATTTATGTCGATGACCTTTTTCCAAAGGTCGGGATCGGTGTCGAGGAACGGTTTGATCACGTCCCAGCCCGCGTTGTTCACCAGCACATCAATCGGTCCGCCGGATTCGAACTCGGCGACGGCCTTGTCGACCTGTGCGCGATCGGTGATATCCGCCTGAAATGCAGTCGCTTTTCCGCCGGATTCAGTGATTAGTTTGGCGGTTTCATCCGCTCCGGCTTTGTTCAGATCGAAAACGGCGACTTCGGCACCCTCCGCGCCGAACCGTTCGCAAACCGCTCGGCCAATGCCGCTCCCACCGCCGGTCACGACGACCCGTTTTCCACTCAACCCTCGCATGTGGAGGTCCTCCTCTTCCGTTGCACCTTGAAAAGAGCTTGATTCGACACTCTCTCCGATGTAATCTAACAGTTGTTAGATTAATTGCAATGGACAGCCTCATCTACGACAAGTATCGACACTGGATGGCACGACAGATTGAAGATACCAGGATAGTGAATGACGATCTAAGCAAGTCGGAGAGGACCCGCGAAGCCATACTCGCTGCGGCCGCGCGACTTTTTCGGTATGAAGGCTATCACGCAACGACTATGCGCGACATCGCGCAGGAAGCTGGCATTGAGGCCGGCAGCATTTATTATCATTTTCAATCCAAGGACCAGATTCTGAGCGAAGTTCTCGATCTTGGCGTCCGTCAACTATATCAGGCGGTCAGTGAAATTGTTCGGTCGGCACCGACAAGTTCGGAGGATTTTCGCAAGACTTTCGGACTGCTGATTGAAACACATCTGACCTATCTCTTGACCGACAGCGACTTCACGTCAGCCAATATTCGGAACTATCCGATGTTGTCGGACGAAACACGCGCCCCGCATCGCGAATTGCGTGCATCATATGCAGGGGCCTGGGGCAAATTCCTGAATGACGCCAAACGCGCCGGCCACCTTCGAAGCGACATATCCACTGCTGTGATCCGCCAGTTCATCCTGAGTGCCATGAACTGGACCGTAGAATGGTACGATGTCGACAAGTATCCGGTGCGCATCCTCGCGGAACGAATGAGTAAGCTGATACTTGACGGAATGTGTCCACATCGCAAGGCGGGTACCGAAGGCTTGAAGCTGTGCCCCGCCACTCCCGCCAAAACCCCGGATCCCGACAGCAAGGCGGCTAAGACCCGTGCAGAAATTCTAAAGGCCGCAGCGCGCGTTCTGAGGGACAATGGCTACAAGGCGACCACGCTGAGAAAGATCGCGGAAGAAGCGGACATGAAAGCGGGCAGCGTCTATTACCATTTCAACTCCAAAGAAGCGATCGTTGACGAAGTTCTAAACGCCGGACTGAGGGACTTGCTATCAGGTGTCGAAGCCGCCGTTCGGAAATTCGATGCCCCGTACGATCATCACGCCAAGATAGCGACTGCAATCTGGGCGCACCTGGATTTCCTCTTCAAGGCAAGTGAATTCACCTCGGCGAATATCAGAAGCTATGGAATGCTCCCCAATCATTTCAGGGAGAGGCACAGGGGTATTCGCCATGAGTATGGAAAACTCTGGGATCGGATACTCCGTGAAGCTCAGGACGACGGTGCCATACGGTCGGATATCAAGATCGGCCCCTTGCGCCAGGTGATGTTGGGTGCCTTAAACTGGACGGTGGAATGGTTCGACCCGAACAAGGCAGGAGTGGAAGGATATCTATCACTGCCTGAATTCTCCAGCATGCTCATCTATCTGTTACTGGAAGGCATTTGTAACCGGGAAGCGGCCCCGTCCACAGGACAAGGTAGCCCTGAAAGCGGTTGCCCCGGTCAGACCAGAAGGAAGTGATACAGCCCTTCGGCAACCGCCTTTTCCCGATCCGTCTGCCAGCTGAGCACGCTGACGCTTGCCATCCGCTTGCCTTTGCGCGTGACGTTAGCGCGCGCAAAAAGCGGTCCCTTCACACCGGGTCTGAGGTAATCGACGGTCAGGTTGATCGGCTTGGCCGGAACGTCGGCGAAATCGGGCTGTACCGCGATGGCGGCAGTGGCCTCCATAAAACTCGCGATTATGCCGCCATGGTAGTACTCCATGATCGGGTTACCGATATGGGGGTCATCAAAGGTCATCTCCGCCTCAGCATGGAGACTGTCTAGACTTCTGACCTCAAAGTTGAGAAATCGGAAGAACGGCACCCGGGAAACATTGGCATTGACAGTTTGCACGTCCATCACGAGGTTTTTCCTTTTGTCATTGCGTCAAACAGGCTGGTTTCGCCGCGCGTCAATGCAAACGAGGCGGTTCCCCTGGCTATTTCAGCATCCTCATGGCCCGCGAACCAGACGCTGCCGGAATTGAAGGCGATGTGGCGGGTCTTGCGAAAACAATGCGCTTGAACGATGACATCCGCGCGCGAACGGGCCGGGCGCAGGTAATCAACTCTGAGGTCAAGAGTGGCCATGGTACTGACGCCTTCGATGGCAACAAAGTTCGCCAGTCCAAAGACACTGTCCAGAAGTGCCGTCAGGATACCACCGTGGAGCAGCGATTGTTCCGCATCGACGCAAAAGTCCGGATTGAACGGCATCCGAACCCGAACACGTTCGGTCGAGACCTCTTCGATCTCAAGCGCCATATGCGTTATCAGACCCTTGCCGCGCGCATTCCACATCTGCGCGATTTGCTCCATCTTCTTTTGGGTGATGTCTGACATGCGATCTTTCCTTTAACGCCCCGTGAAATTGGGTTTTCGTTTTTCGACGAACGCAGCAACCGCCTCGTGGTGGTCTTCGGTCTGATGCATGAGCGCCTGATAGGCCGCCGCGGAATTCAGAAAATCCGGCAGGTCCATCCGTTCGGCATTGCGCATCAGACGCTTGGCGACCCGCACCGCGCGCGGCGGTTTCGCGGCGATGACAGCGGCCCGTTCGCGGGCCCGTTCCATCAATTTTTCATGAGGCACAAGTTCAAGCACCATACCAAGCTCCAGCGCTTCCTTGGCCTCGACCATGCGCCCTGAGAAGGTCAGATCGGCGGCCTTCTGGTGGCCCAGACGACGCAACAGGAACCAGCTGCCCGCATCGCCCGGAATGATTCCGAGATTCAGAAACACTTCGCCGAACCTTGCTTTTTCCGACGCGATGCGCATGTCGCACATCATGGTCAGGTCGCACCCCGCGCCCACCGCCGGGCCGTTGACTGCGGCGATGGTCGGAATATCCATGTTGTAGAGCGCAAGCGGCAGCCGCTGCACCCCATCAACATAGCTCTGCGCCGCCGCCAGCGGCTCCTTGCGGAACACGCTGTCGGGATCGTTCATTTCCTTGATGTCGCCGCCGGCACAAAAGGCCGGGTCGGCGCCGGTCAGGATCATCACGCTGACCTGAGGATCGGCCTGCACCTTGGCGAAGGTCTCCAGAAGGGCAGCGATCATGTCGTTTCCGGTGACCGGGTTGCGCCGCTCGGGATCGTTCAGCGTAACCGTGGCGATCCTGCCGGAAATCTCCAGAAGGACTGGGTGTTTACTCATTCTTGCCATCTCCCCGTTCGCGTTTCTCGAACATCGCGGGGTTGATCATGTCCCGCGCGTCATGACCCATATGCAAGGTCTCACCGCCGTCTACATAAATGTCTTCTCCGGTGATGAAACCGCCAAGTTTCGAGGCCAGGAAAATGATCGTGCCTGCGATGTCCTCGGCCGCCCCCATCCGGTTTAGCACCGAGCGGTTCAGCTTTTTCCACTGTTCCGGCGGAATCGGATAGCGGCCAAGCGCATCGGTCTTGATCGTGCCCGGCGCGACACAGTTCAGCCGGATGCCGTACTCGCCCCATTCGGCGGCCAGCGTTTTCATCATGCCCGTTACACCGGCGCGGGCGGCGACGGTGTGTGTAAAGCCGGTAAGCGCGGTGCGCGCCGAGATGGCGGTGACAAACACAACCGATCCACCATTGTCGTACATGAAGTGATCCGCCGCTGCCCGGGTCATCTGCCAAGACCCGATCAGGTTGTTGCGGATCACGGCTTCGAAGCCCTTGTTGGTGATATCGCGGGCGGCCGCGATATACTGGCCGCCGGCATTGTTCACCAAAACATCCAACTGCCCATAGTGGTCCTTGATCCGCCCCATCGCAGCTTCGATACTGTCTTCGTCGCGGGTGTCTCCGGGCACGACAAAGGCCTCGCCCCCCGCCGCCCGGATCATTTCGGCGGTCTCTTCCAGCGGCTCTTCGCGGCGCGCGAACAGCGCAAGCCTGGCCCCGCAAGCGGCCATTTCGATCGCCGTCGCCCGGCCCATTCCAGATCCGGACCCCGTGACCAGGGCAACCTGGCCCGCCATGAGATCCGACGCGTAACGCCTTGATTTCGCTTCGCTCATGTTCCGCCCCTAATTCTTCAGCAATTCGCCAGAAATGATGAGTTTGCGAACCTCCTGGGTGCCTGCGCCGACCTCAAGCACGCGACCGGTCCGGTACAGCCGGTTCACTTCTGTATCACGCATGTAACCCGAGCCGCCGTGAATCTGGACAGCTTTGTCCAGCACGAAGGATGTCGCCTCAGCGGCCTTGTAGATCGCCGCAGCGGTGAGCTTGTGGATTTCGCCGCGCCCGCCTTCGCCCTCTTCGAGGCCTTCACACATGGCAGCGGTGCGCAAGGACAGGCTCCGCGCGGCCTCGATCTGCGTATACATGTCGGCCAGCATCGCCTGAACCATCTGAAAACTGGCGATCGGTTTGCCGAATTGCTGGCGTGTCTTGGCGTAGTCGATGGAAATATCCAGCGCCCGCTGCGCAATGCCCAGAGCGTTGAAACAGACGATGGCACGTTCCAGATCAAGTCCGGACATGGTAACGGCAACCCCGCCATCCAGCTTGCCGACCATGTTTCTGGCCGGAACACGGCAATCTTCGAATACCAGTTCGCCCGTCGGCGAGCCGCGGAATCCCATCTTGTTGAGCTTCTGCGCCACCTTGAAACCGGGCGTGTCGGTTTCCACGATAAAGGCGGAAATGCCCTTGGCCCCTTTTTCGGGCGATGTCTTGGCATAGACCAGCACCAGATCGGCAATCGGCCCATTGGTGATGTAGATCTTGGCGCCGTTCAGGATGTAGTCGTCGGCATCCTTTTTGGCCGTGGTCCGCATCGAGCCAAGCGCATCAGACCCCGCGCCGGGTTCGGTCAGACCCAGGGCGCCGATCAGCGTTCCGTTGCACAGACCTGGCAGGTATTTTCGGCGCAGATCGTCATTGGCGTTGCGATAGATGTTGTTGACGCACAAATTGTCATGCGCCACATGAGTCAGCCCAATCGCGGCAGAGGCCCGCGACAGCTGTTCGGTGATGATGCAGGCCGAGGTGAAATCCAAACCAGCGCCGCCGAATTCCGGCGGCACGTTCAGTCCCAGATAGCCCATTTCGCCCAGCTTGGGGAAAACCGAAGACGGCAGGTCATCAGTATCGTCCATTTCCGCATTCAGATGGTGGAATTCGGACATGAAGAACTTGCCGGCCTGATCGGCCAGGGCCTGCTGTTCGTCCGTCATGAAATGTGTTGGCAGAGCGGTGTCGTTGCGCAGTTGCTTGTTCATTGTCTCGTCCCCCTCAGGCGCGCAAAAGTTCTTCGGCAATGATGATCTTGCGGACTTCGCTTGTTCCCGCGCCGATCTCCAACAATTTGTTGGCGCGGAACAGCCGGTTGATCTCGGTGTCCTGCATGTAGCCAGAGCCACCATGAATATGACAGGCTTCGGTCACCGCCTTGTTGAATGCCTCGCCTGCGTAAAGACAGGCCGCCGCGGTCAGTTTGTGGATTTCGCCACGGCCCCCGGCCCCTTTTGGTAGGCCCGTACAGGCGGCCAGTGCCCGATAACCGAATGCGCGCGCGGTTTCGACCTCGGTGTAGATCTCGGCCAGTTTCGACTGCATCATCTGGAAACTTGCAATCGGTTTGCCGAATTGTTCGCGAATCTTGGCGTATTCCAGCCCTAGTTCCAGGGCGCGTTCGGCCATGCCAACGCAGACTGAGGCAACCATAGCACGCTCCAGATCCAACCCGCTCATTACCACCGAAACGCCGGTGTTTTCCGGTCCAACCATGGCGGATGCGGGTACGCGGCAATCCTCAAACACCAGTTCTCCGGTTGGCGAGCCGCGAAAGCCCATTTTGTCAAGCTTTTGCGCCACCTTGAAACCGGGATTGTCCGTCTCGATGATGAAAGCAGAAATGCCCTTGGCGCCCTTCGACTTGTCGGTTTTGGCATAAAGCAGGATCACATCGGCAATGGGGCCGTTGGTGATGTAAATCTTCGAGCCGTTGATGACATAATCATCACCGTCGCGGCGGGCAGTGGTGGCCATGGATCCGAGCGCATCGGATCCCGCACCCGGTTCGGTCAGGCCCAAAGCACCGACGAGCTCGCCCGAGCAAAGGCCCGGCACGTATTTCTTCACCTGCTCTTCGGAGCCGTTGCGCAGCAGGTTATTCAGGCACAGGTTGTCATGCGCCCCGTGCGAGAGGCCCACAGCCGGGTTCCACTTCGAA
The DNA here is from genome assembly GCF_030164425.1 of Pseudodonghicola flavimaris. Lineage (GTDB taxonomy): Bacteria > Pseudomonadota > Alphaproteobacteria > Rhodobacterales > Rhodobacteraceae > Pseudodonghicola > Pseudodonghicola flavimaris. The sequence goes on from NZ_JASNJD010000028.1 coordinate 43,427, forward strand.
ATCACCTCGGACACCAGCGCCTGGGTGAACTCGTTCTGCCCCGATCCGCCCAGCTCCTCCGGCGCGGTAATCCCCAGCAGGCCCAGCTCGCCCATCTGCTTGAACAGATCATCGGGCCACCATTCCTCGTCATCCATGCGCGCCTGCAGCGGGTGCAGCACCTCGCGCGATACCCGATCCACGTGATCGACGATCTGGCTTTGCTCATCAGTCAAAGAATAGTTCGCCCTGATGGCTTCCAGATCAGCCGCGATAGCCTCACTTTGAGTGGTCATATCATCCTCCCGAAAAATGTCGTCCGCAGTGTTGACCAAAATCAAACATATGTTAGAAAATAGATCAAGCCAAGCTTTTGACGACCTGACGTAAGAAAGCGCGGTGTCCTGAATACAGGGGGGGAGCTTCGGAAATGACTGAGAGCGTTGTTCAATCGCAGGCGCTCGGCAAAGAAGTGCGTATCACGATTCGACGTCCTGACAATCGAAATGCCCTCAACCGTGAGGTCGCAGACGGGATCATGGCCGCCATATGTGCTGCCGAGACGGACAGCGATTGCCGCGTGATCGTTCTGACCGGCGAGGGCGAGCGCGCCTTCTGTGCCGGGGGCGACATCAAGGCGGGGGCGGATGGCGGCCCGTTTGTTCAGGATCCGGCGGACCCGGATCATTTTGCCGGAAGGTTGTTCGAGACGATACAGGCGTGCCGAAAGCCAACGATCGCGCGCATCAATGGCGTCGCGATGGGGGCGGGAGCGGGCATCATCTGTGCCTGCGATCTGGCTGTGATGGCGGATCATGCCCGCATCGGAACGCCGGAAGTGAAGGTAGGTCTGTTTCCCATGACGATCGTGCCACCCATGATGCGCGTGCTGCCCCGGCGGAGGCTGATGGAGATGTTCATCACCGGCGTTCCTCTGACGGCCGAGGAAGCCCTGCAGTTCAATCTGGTCAACTATGTGACCGATGCCGCGGGGCTGGACGACAAGGTTGCAGAACTGGTTGCCCAGATCGCCGCGCAGTCGCCGAGCGCGATCCGGCTGGGAAAATACGCCTGTCACGCGATGGAGGACATGACCTATCCGCAGCAGATGCGGTTTGCAGAAACACTGTTACCGCGTGTGGCGCAGACCGAAGACGCGCGCGAAGGCTTTGATGCCTTTATTGAGAAGCGCAAACCCGAATGGACGGGCCGCTGATCAAACGGGGAGGAGAGGAATATGTCGGAACGAAAGCTGCGCATCGGATGCGCGTCGGGCTTCTGGGGCGATACGCCGGAAGCGATCGGTCAACTGGTCTCAAAGGGCGAGATCGACTATCTGGTGTTTGACTATCTGGCAGAGGTGACAATGTCGCTGATGGCGCGGGCCCGCGCCAAAGCGCCCGAGTCGGGCTATGCGCCGGACTTCGTCAAGGCGCTGGCACCCTGGTTGTCGGATATCAAGGCAAAAGGGATCAAGGTCGTTGCCAATGCAGGGGGCGTGAACCCGCGTGGCTGCAGCGATGCGCTTGCCAAAGCCGCCGCCCAGGCCGGGATCGATCTGTCCATCGGAGTCGTGCTAGGCGATGACCTGTTGCCTAGGGCCGATGAAATTCGCAAAAACGGTCAGACGGAAATGTTCTCGGGTGTCGCATTTCCAGATGATATCTGGAGCATGAATGCCTATCTGGGTGCCCGCCCCATCGCTGCCGCGCTGGATGCCGGGGCCGACATCGTGATCACCGGACGCTGCGCCGACAGCGCGGTCGCGCTTGGTCCCCTGATGCATGAATACGGTTGGGGCGACGATGACTGGGACAAGCTCAGCCAGGGATCGCTGGCCGGCCACCTGATCGAATGCGGCCCCCAGGGAACCGGCGGCAACTTCACCGACTGGCAGGACGTGCCGGGTTGGGACAATATGGGCATGCCCATCGTCGAGGTGTCCGAAGACGGCAGTTTCATCATGACCAAGACGCCTGACACCGGCGGGCTGGTCGTGCCCGGGTCAGTCGGAGAGCAGATGCTCTATGAAATCGGGGACCCGCGCGCCTACCTGTTGCCCGACGTGATCTGCGACTGGTCCGGGGTCACCCTGGAACAGGTCGGACCCGACCGGGTGCTGGTCAAGGGCGGCAGGGGGCTTGGGCGCACCGACAGCTACAAGGTGTCGGCGACCCATGCCGATGGCTGGCGCGCGGTCTCTACCCTGACACTGGCCGCGATTGACGCACCCGCCAAGGCCGAACGTGTGGCCGAGGCGATCCTGACCCGCTGTCGCCGGATTTTCCGCGACCGCAACATGGGAGATTTCCGGCAGGTCAGCGTCGAGGTGCTGGGGGCCGAGGCGGCCTATGGCGCAAATGCGCGCGCCCGGACCCGCGAGGTGGTGCTCAAGATCGGCGCGGTCCATGACGATCGCGCCGCGCTGAACATCTTTGCCGGCGAAATCGCACCGATGGCGATTTCGACCGCGCAGGGTCTGACCGGGTTCTTCGCCGGACGGCCAAAGGTGCAGCCGGTGGTCCGTCTATTTTCCTTCCTTCAGAGCAAGGCCGAGACCCCCGTCGCGGTCGAGGTCGACGGCAAGGATGTGCCCGTGAGCGTGGCCGCCACGCCAGTCCACCTTGATCCGCCTGCCGCACCGCCCGCAGATAGCCGCGAGCCCGGTCCGGACGTTGTCAAGGTCCGCCTCGTCGATCTGGCCTGGGGCCGCTCGGGCGACAAGGGGGACATCGCCAATATCGGCATCCTCGCGCGCAAGCCGGACTACCTGCCATATATCCGCTCGGCTCTCAGCGAAGAGGTGGTGAAGGACTATTTCGCCCATGTCTGCGACGGCAGGGTAGAACGGTTCGACCTGCCCGGAAGCCATTCGCTGAATTTCCTGCTGCATGACTCGCTGGGCGGGGGGGGCATCGCTTCGGTCCGCATAGACCCGCAGGGCAAAGGGTTCGCGCAGATGCTGCTTGATATCGAAATTCCCGTGCCAGCCGATCTGGCCGCACGTGACGGACTGAATGCCGCGGCCCGGAACTAAGAGGACGACACCATGACCATTTCGAAACTCCTGGTCGCCAATCGGGGCGAGATCGCGGCGCGCGTGTTGCGCACCGCTAAGGCCCGCGGGCTTGCGACTGCCGTGTTGCGTCATGTCGCCGAGCAAGAGGGGCCGGCGCATCTGATTGCAGATGAGGTCGTGATGATCGACGGCCCGACGCCCGTGGCCGCCTATCTCGATATTCCTCAGATCGTCGAAGCCGCCAAAGGGATCGGCGCGGACGCGGTTCATCCCGGCTATGGCTTTCTGTCAGAGAATGCCGGTTTTGTCGCGGCGCTGGAAAAAGCCGGAGTGACCTTTGTCGGCCCGACGTCCGAGGTCATCGACCTGATGGGGGACAAGGTCCGCGCCCGCGCCTTCGTCGAGGAACGCGGGTTTCCCGTCGCCCCCTCGGCCATCGAGGATGATGATCCGGCGAGCTTTGTCGAACGCGCCCGCGCCGTTGGCTATCCGCTGCTCATCAAGCCCTCGGCCGGCGGTGGCGGCAAGGGCATGCGCGTCGTACGCGAGGACAGCACGCTGGAGACCGAAATCGAAACCGCGCGCCGCGAAGGCGAACGATATTTCGGCGACGGGCGGCTTTTCGTCGAACGCTATATCGAACGCCCGCGCCATATCGAGGTGCAGGTGATGGGCGACGGACAGGGCAACGTGGTCCATTTCTGGGAACGTGAATGTTCGATCCAGCGCCGGTTCCAGAAGATTATCGAGGAAACGCCGTCACCGGCGCTGACCCCCGAGCAACGGGATGAGATCTGCGAGACCGCTGCCGGAATTGCCCGCGCCGTCAAATACCGCGGGGCAGGGACTGTCGAATTCATCTATGCACAGGATGGGGCCTTTTATTTCCTGGAAATGAACACCCGCCTTCAGGTCGAACATCCGGTGACCGAGATGGTAACCGGCTTTGATCTGGTTGCCGAGCAGCTGCGTGTCGCGGCGGGCGACGGGCTGAGCGCCGTGCAGGCGGATATTCCCCAAACCGGACACTCGATCGAACTGCGCATCTGTGCCGAGGATGCGACCGCCGATTTTCGCCCCGCGATCGGCAATATCCTGCTGCTGGACGAACCCCAGGGCGAGGGGATCCGCGTAGACAGCGGCATTCTGGATGGCGGCAAGGTAACGACCGACTTCGACCCGATGTTGTCCAAGCTGATCGTGCATGGCCCGGATCGCGCGCAGGCCATCGCCCGTGCCCGGAGCGCGGTGCAAAGCTATGTGATTCTCGGGGTAACGACCAACACTGGTTACCTGGATGCAATCCTTGCACATCCGGATTTCGCCTCTGGTGACGTTTCAACTGGCTTCCTGGCTGAACAATCCGAAACGCTGACCGCGCCGGGCGAAGATGTCTCTGACTTGCTGATGGCGGCGGCGGCCCTATCGGACGAGCGCCTGGTGAGTGACGTAATGCAGATACCGGAAATGTACCGCAAGATGGGTGGGTGGAGAAACTGATGCAACGGATTTTTCAGATGGACGGAGAAGAGACTGATTGCTGGCTGGGTCATGATGGCAGCCGGTTCGTGCTCAATACCCCCACTGGCGCTGTTGCCTGCCAATTGGACCCGACGGGTCTGCCGGGCGGTTACAAGCTGAGGGCCAAGGGTGTTGTGCGCGAATTGCGACTGGCCGTGGGGCCGGAAGCAACTTTTGTGCACATGGACGGGCGAACCTACGAAGTCGGGCGGGTTGATCCCGCCGAACGCCTGGCCGGAAGCGACGGTGGCGCGAGCGACGACCGATTGGTGGCGCCCATGCCGGGTGTCGTGGTGTCGGTTGCGGTTAAACCCGGCGATGCGGTTGAAGAAGGCCAGCCGCTTCTGGTGATCGAAAGCATGAAGTTGGAAACCACACTGACGGCCCCGCGCGACGGGGTCGTTGCCGAAATGCCATTCGCCGAAGGCGACAGTTTTGGTCTGAAAGACATCCTGGCCCAATTGGCCCCGGAGGAGGAGTGACAATGCGCAGGATTGAAAGTCTGATCGACACCAATGCCGCCGACTACAAGGCAAACTATGCCGCCATGTCTGAACGGCTGAAGGAATTCCACGCCCGCCAGCACGCGGCGCGTTTCGAACGCCCGCAACGCGATATCGACCGCCTTGCCCGCCAGAACAAACTGGGCGTGCGCGAGCGGTTGAAACTGCTGCTGGACCCCGGCACTCCGTTTTTGGAGTTTTCCACACTTGCCGCCTGTCGCGAATACGATGGAACCGTGCCTGGCGCCGCTGTGGTGACGGGCATCGGTATTGTGCAGGGTCGCGAGGTCGCCATCCACGCCAACGACGCTAGCGTCAAGGGCGGGGCTTGGTATCCACATACGGTCAAAAAGGTCGTGCGTCTTCTGGATGTCGCGCTGGAAAACCGCCTGCCGGTCATCCATATCTGTGACAGCGCGGGCGGTTTCCTGCCGCTGCAGCACGGGGTGTTTCCCGACCGGTATCTGGGCGGGCGGGTGTTCCGCAACCAGGTCAAGCTGAGCCAGGCCAATATCCCGCAGATTGCCGTGGTCGGCGGTCACTGCACGGCTGGCGGCGCCTATGTGCCGACGCTGAGCGACTACAACATCATCATCGAAGGCACAGGGGCGATTTTCCTTGGCGGTCCCCCGCTGGTCAAGGCGGCTACCGGCGAAGAGGTCGGTGTTCAGGAGCTTGGCGGCGCGGTCATGCACACCTCGGTATCGGGCACCGGCGACTATCGCGCCGCGACCGAAAAACACGCCTTTTCACTGGCCCGCGAGATTGTCGGCCAGTGGAAGCGCACGCCGAAAACGATCATCGAAACCGCGGCCTATGAAGAGCCTTACTATGACCCCAAAGAACTCTACGGGATCATTCCAAAAGACCGGAAAACCCAGTTCGACATGCGCGAGGTTCTGGCCCGGATCGTGGACGGCTCACGCTTTCACGAATACCAGCCGGACTATGGCACCACGATGGTGTGCGGCTTTGCCCATATCTGGGGTTACAAGGTCGGCATCCTTGCCAACAACGGGGTGCTGTTCAACGACAGTTCGCTCAAGGCAGCGCATTTCATGCAGTTGTGCAACCAGAACCGCACGCCTCTGGTCTTTTTCCAGAACATCACCGGCTATATGGTGGGCCGCGAATACGAAGAACGAGGCATCGCCAAGGATGGCGCCAAGATGCTGATGGCGCAGGGCGGCTCGGTCGTGCCGAAGTTCACAGTAATCGCCAATGCGTCTTACGGGGCCGGCAACTACGGGATGTGCGGACGGGCCTGGGACGCGCGCACGCTGTTCATGTGGCCCCAGGCCGAGATCGGCGTGATGGGGGCGGATCAGGCCGCAAATACCATGGCGGACGTCAAGATTCGGCAGCTTCAGCGCGAAGGCAAAGAGCTGACCGAAGAAGAAATCGCCGCGATCCGCGAACCGGTGCTGGAAAAATACAAGCGCGATGTCGAGGCTTATACCTCGACCTCGGAATTGTGGGACGACGGCATCCTCGACCCGGCGGACACACGCAACGCGCTTGGCATGTCGATTTCTGCCTCGCTCAATGCACCGATCGACGATCCGCACTACGGGATCTTCCGTCTGTAAAGGCTTGAGGGACGGCACACCGGGTCGGGGGGTGCCGTTCCGCGTCAAGGCGCTTGCATCTGGCGCTTTCGGAATCTGAAGTAGTCCTGACCGGTCCGGTTCCCGGACAGGTCAGGACGATGTCCGCCGCGCCTCCTGAATGGAGACGACGTCAGAGGCCGCCATGCCGGGCCGGTCTGCCTCGACCGCCTTCAGCGGCTCGACCGGCCTCAATCCGGCCAGACAATCGCGCGCAAGTTGCTGGTATTCCGCGGTGCCGCGCGTTTTCCACGCGATTTCTTTCTCGCTGACCTCGCGGATCACCTTTGCCGGCGATCCCACCACCATCGAACGCGCCGGAATCACGGTTTCGCCACGCACAAACGCCTGCGCGCCGACAATCGATTCCGCCCCAAGCTCTACACCATCCATAATGACGGAATTCATTCCGACCAGAGCGTTCCGGCCCACTGTGCAACCGTGCAGGATCGCGCCATGGCCGATGTGGCCGTCGCTTTCCACCACGGCGTCGCGGCCGGGAAAGGAATGGATGATGCAATTGTCCTGAACATTGGCTCCATCCCCGATCACGATCCTGCCGAAATCGCCCCGCAAGCTTGCTCCGGGGCCGATGTAGCATCCATGACCCAAGATGACATTTCCGATCAGAACGGCCTGGGGGTGGACATATGTATCCTCGGGCACGACGGGTATAAAACCCTTGAACTCATAACAGTATGCCATTCCGACCACCTTTCGTAAGCTGAGTGCTAAACGCTTGTCAGCGGTTGCGCCGGGACCAGAATCCCTCAATTGTGCCGCCGATCAGGGCGTGTGGCCCGAAAACAAACACAAGTTAGAAAATAGCGCAAGCTCCCTACGTCACAGCTTGGCGATATTGACACTTCCCAAGGTTGGGATTTAAAATCTAACAAATGGTAGAAAATAGGCTGGCGGACCGATTAGGGTGGCCTGACCGAACTAGGGAGAGAGAGAAATGACAGACAAAGCCTATGTTGCAGGCGTTGGGATGGTCCCGTTCCAGAAGCCGGGAAAATCCGAAAGCTACGATGTGATGGCGACCGCTGCGACCCGGTCCGCTCTGGCAGACGCGGGGTTGGATTATGATAAAGTCCAACAGGCCTATGTGGGCTATGTCTATGGCGACAGCACCTGCGGTCAGCGCGCCTTGTACCATGTCGGAATGACAGGCATCCCGGTTCTGAATGTGAACAACAACTGCTCGACCGGATCGTCCGCCCTGTTCCTGGCCAGGCAGGCAGTTGAAAGCGGCGCGGTCGAATGTGCTCTGGCACTTGGGTTCGAACAGATGCAGCCTGGCGCAATCGGTGCGATGTTCCATGACCGGGTCAGCCCGTTTGCGGCATTCGACAATGAAACCGACGAACTGGTTGGCAGTGCCGAGATCCCGCTGGCGCTGCGGTACTTCGGCGGTGCCGGCAAGGCGCATATGGACGAGTTCGGCACCCCCCTAGAAACCTTCGCAAAAATCCGCGCCAAGGCCAGCCGACATGCTGCGAAGAATCCGGTTGCCCTGTTCCGGCAGAAGGTGACGGCGGAAGACGTCATGGCCGCCCAGGTCGTCTGGCCCGGCGTCATGACCAAGCTCATGGCCTGTCCGCCAACCTGTGGCGCGGCCGCCGCGATCATTTGTTCCAAGGAATTCGCCGACAAGCACGGACTGGACAGTTCGGTTCGGATCGCGGCGCAGGCCATGACGACCGACGGCCCGGAAACTTTCGAAGCCCATGACATGCGCGAAGTGGTCGGCTTTTCGATGGCCAAGCGCGCCGCCGATCAGGTTTACGAGGACGCGGGCATCGGGCCCGAGGACGTGGATGTGGTCGAACTGCACGACTGTTTCGCCCACAACGAGCTTATCACCTATGAGGCGCTTGGCCTTTGCGGTCGCGGCGAAGCGGCGAAATTCGTTGATGATGGCGACAACACCTACGGCGGAAAATACGTGACCAACCCGTCGGGCGGTCTTTTGTCCAAAGGCCATCCGCTTGGGGCGACCGGCCTAGCGCAATGTACCGAGCTCGTTCAGCAGCTTCGCGGCCAGGCAGATGCGCGCCAGGTTGATGGCGCACGTCTGGCGCTTCAGCACAATCTGGGCCTCGGCGGGGCCTGCGTCACCACGCTTTATGAAAAAGCCTGATAGCGCCTTTCGGGAGGAATCAATATGACTGGAAAACTCGACGGGCGCGTGGCGCTGGTCTCGGGCTCGGGCCGGGGCATTGGCCGCGAAATCGCTCTCAAACTGGCCTCGGAAGGGGCCCGGCTGGTGATCAACGATCTGGACGCCGGTCCGGCCAATGAAACCGCCGAGGCGGTGCGCGCAATGGGAGCTGAGGCCGTGGTCTGTGCCGGCAGCGTTACCGAAGTCGGTTTTGCCGAACGGTTCATCAAGACCGGCGTGGACAGCTTTGGCGGGTTAGACATCATCGTGAACAACGCAGGCTACACTTGGGATAGCGTCGTTCAGAAGATGTCCGACGAACAGTGGCAGGCGATCATCGACGTCCACCTGACGGCACCTTTCAAGATCCTGCGCGCTGCCCAGCCGGTGATCAGCGCCAAGGCCAAGGAAGAGGCCGCCGCCGGGCAAGAGGTGTTCCGCAAGGTAGTCAACATCTCGTCCATCGCAGGGACCGGCGGCAATGCTGGCCAGATCAACTATTCCGCCGCTAAGGCCGGTATCCTAGGGGTCACCCGGACGATGGCCAAGGAATGGGGCCGCTATAAGGTCAACGTCAACGCCGTCGCCTTCGGCCCGATTCGCACCCGCTTGACCGAAGGCAGCGCGGATGGCGACAGCACGATCAAGGTCGAAGAAAAAGAGATCAAGGTCGGCGTGAATCCCGATCTCCTGTCCCAGATGGAGCGCATGATCCCGCTGGGCCGGGTCGGCACTCCGGAAGAAGCTGCCGGTGCCGTCTATCTGTTCTGTGCGCCGGAATCGAACTTCATTTCAGGCCAGCACGTCATCTGCGGTGGCGGTTTCGTGATCTAAGGCAGTTGCCCGGACCCGATGACGTGGTCCGGGCAAGCACATTAATGTCTGGGCGGCCTCTTGGCGGTCGCCAATGCGGAATTTTCCGCAAACTCTAGTCTGGCACGATCACGACGATTGACTCACTTGAGTTATTAACCTAACAGGCGTTAGTTAGGCGTTGGGGGATACGAAAGTCTATGGCACAAAACACGGCAATCAAAGTCAACGAGACATCGCGCAGCGCGGTTGGACGGGACGGGGTGCTGGACATTGCCGCGCGGCTTTTCCGCGAACAAGGCTACGGGTCCGTTTCGCTCCGAAAAATTGCCGAGGCCGCCGGGATCAAGGCGGGTAGCATATACTATCATTTCGGTTCCAAGGACGAGATCGTCGCGGCCGTTCTTGATGCAGGGATTCGAGTCGTTCACGCGAGCATGAGAGACGCCATCACCGACCTGCGGGCCGATACCGACGGCGAAACGGTACTGCGCGCCGCGATCCGGGCGCATCTGCGCGCACTTCTTGATGTGAGCGATTATACATCGGCGAATGTGCGTATTTTCGGGCAGGTGCCGCAATCCGTCCGGGATGCCAACTTGCCTACGCGAAGGGCCTATGAGGCAGAGTGGGACAGTCTTCTGTCCCAGCTTAAGAAAGACGGCACGCTGAAGCAAGACGTCGATATCCGTCGCCTGCGCCTGATGCTGATCGGTACATTGAACGCCACGCTCGATTGGTTCGACCCGGACCGCGGTAGCGCCGATGCGTTGTCACGCACCTATGCCGATGTGTTCCTCAACGGGATACTCCAAAGACAGGATACCTGACTTCATGGCACGTCTTGAAACAGCGGTGCTGACCGCATCAGAGACCTACACCCGCAACCACGCCGCACTAAGCGAGCGCGTCGAAACGCTGCGCGCGCGGATCGCCGAAGCAACGGCTGGCGGCCGCCCCGATATGGTCGCGCGGCATCGCAAGCGCAGCAAGCTGTTGGTCCGCGAACGGATCGACCTGCTGGTGGATCCGGGCACTGCGTTTCTTGAGCTGTCGTCGCTTGCCGCCTACGGTCAATACGGGGGCGAGGTGCCCGGTGCGGGGATCGTGACCGGTATCGGGATCGTCCACGGGCTGCCCTGCGTTGTGATCGCCAACGATGCGACAGTGAAGGGTGGGTCTTTCTATCACGAAACCGTGCAGAAACACATCCGCGCCCAGGAAATCGCAGCCGAGAACCGGCTGCCCTGCCTCTATCTGGTGGATTGCGGCGGTGCCTATCTGCCAGAGCAGGACCGGGTTTTCCCCGATGCCCGCCATTTCGGCAATTCCTTTTATCGTCAAACCAACATGTCCGCGAGCGGCCTGCCGCAGATCTCGGCGGTCTTTGGAGGCTGCACGGCCGGTGGGGCCTATATCCCGGCCCTGTCGGACGAAGTCATCATGGTACGCGGCAACGCACGCATCCATCTGGGCGGCCCCTCGATCGTCAAGGTGGCGATCAACGAAGAGGTTGATGGAGAAACATTGGGGGGGGCCGAGATGCATTCGCGCTTCTCCGGTGTGTCTGACCATCTGGCCGAGGACGAGTATCATGCGCTTGCTCTGATGCGCGACATCGTATCCGAACTGGGCCTGTCGCGCCCGATGGGTCCCGATGCAACCTGCGCGCCGCCGGCGCGCAACCCAGAGGAACTGCTTGGCGTCATCAGCGCCGATCGCAAACAGCCCTATGACATGCGCGAGGTTCTGCTGCGCATGATCGACGCCGGCGAATTCCGCGAATTCAAGCCCGGATGGGGTGAGACGCTGGTCTGCGGCACCGCGCGGATTCACGGCTATCGAGTGGGCATTCTCGCAAATAATGGGGCGCTTGTGTCCGACAGTTCGCTCAAGGGCGCGCAATTCGTGTCGATGTGCGATCAACGCAACATCCCGCTTTTGTTCCTCCACAACATCTCGGGCTTCATGGTCGGCACCGAAGCCGAGCGCGGCGGCATTGCCAAAGACAGCGCCAAGCTGGTCTATGCCATGTCGGTTGCCAAGGTGCCGCGCCTGTCGGTCCTCTTGGGCGGCTCATACGGGGCAGGCAACTACGGCATGTGCGGACGTGGTTTCGCCCCGAATTTTCTCTTCGCCTGGCCCACGGCGGAACTGGCCACCATGTCTGCCGACATCGCCACAAATGTGATGCTGGAACTGCGCCGCCAGAAAGGGGGCGACCCGGGCAAGATGGAGGCCGACATGAAGCTAATCGAGGAGCAGGTTCGGGCCCAGTACGGTGAACAGTCCGATCCCTATTATGCCACCTCGCGGCTTTGGGATGACGGGCTGATCGAACCCGCGCAAACCCGCGATATCCTTGGCCTGTGTCTGGCCATCGTGACATCGGTGCCCGAAGCCGGTCGCCATACGCCTGTATTCAGAATGTGAGGCTTCAAGTTGACCAATACCTACAACACGATCCTTATCGAAACCGATGCGCGTGGCGTCGCCAGGCTGACGCTCAACCGCCCCGACAAACACAATGCGCTGAATGGCGAATTGATCGCAGAGCTATACGATGCCGCCGAAAAGCTGGCTGCAGATGACGATGTGCGTATTGTGGTCCTGACCGGCGCGGGCAAGAGCTTCTGCGCGGGCGGCGATTTCAACTGGTTCGCCTCTAATGTCGAGAAAACCCGTAGTGAAAGGGTCGCACAAAGCGCCACGCTGGCGCGGCTGTTGCGCCGCCTTGACACGCTGCCCAAGCCCTTGATCGGGCGGATCAACGGCCCGGCCTACGGTGGCGGTGTCGGCATGATCTCCGTCTGCGACTACACCATCGGCGCCGAAGGCGCGCGCTTCGGTCTGACCGAGGTCAAACTGGGCCTTCTGCCCGCGAATATATCGCCTTATGTGGTGGCCCGCATCGGCAAGGTGCATTCGCGTGAAACCATGCTGTCGGGGGCGTTGTTCGACACGGCCCGCGCCGAGCGGATCGGTCTGTTGACCGAGGTTGTCGCGCCGGGCGACTTGGACGCCACGGTGAACCGGGTGGTGCATGATCACCTTCAGGCCGCGCCGGGTGCCGTGGCCGATACCAAGGCGCTGATCGCCTATGTCGCGTCCCACGATCTGGAGACCAACATGATCTACACCGCCGACCGGCTGGCCGATGCGTGGGAGACGGAGGAAGGTATCGAAGGCATCAACAGCTTCATCAACAAGGGCGTTCCGTCATGGCGGGTGAAATGAGCTTCACCCGCGTTCTGATCGCCAACCGGGGCGAGATTGCCCGGCGCATCCAGCGCGGGTGCCGCAAACTGGGGCTGGAAAGCGTAGCGGTGTTTTCGGACGCGGACCGCGACGCGCCCTTCGTGGCCGAGGCCGATCATGCCGTCTGCATCGGTGGGGCCGCCCCGTCAGACAGTTATTTGAACGTCGAGGCCATCCTTGAGGCCGCGCGGGCGACGGGCGCGGGTGCGGTGCACCCGGGATATGGTTTTCTGTCTGAGAATGCCGGTTTCGCGGCGGCGGTCGAGGCGGCGGGCCTTGTGTTCATCGGGCCGGAACCCGACGCTATCGCGCGGATGGGCTCCAAGATCGAGGCCAAGGCTGCCGCCGAAGCCGCAGGCGTGCCCGTCCTGCCCGGCTATCGCGGCGAGGATCAGTCCGATGCGCGCCTGCTACAAGAGGCCGAGGCGCTTGGCACCCCCTTTCTGGTCAAGGCCAGCGCCGGCGGCGGCGGACGCGGGATGCGGCTTGTCTCCGATCTGGGCGACGCACCCGAAGCGATTGCATCTGCCCGGGCCGAAGCGCAGAGCGCCTTCGGCGATCCGGCGGTGTTCCTCGAACGCTATGCGCCCCGTGCCCGCCACGTCGAAGTGCAGGTTCTGGGCGACACTCACGGCACCGTGCTGCATCTGGGCGACCGCGATTGTTCGCTGCAACGCAACCACCAAAAGCTGATCGAAGAAGCCCCCGCCGCCGATCTTCCCGAGGCTGTGCGCGACCGCATGCGTGCGGCAGCGGTGCGGTTGGCGCAGGCGATCGGCTATCGCTCCGCCGGAACGGTGGAATACCTCTATGACCCCGGGCGCGGTGAATACTACTTTCTGGAAATGAATACCCGGTTGCAGGTGGAACACCCCGTGACCGAGGCGATCACCGGCATCGATCTGGTCGAATGGCAGTTGCGCATCGCGCGGGGCGAGCCGCTGGCGCTGACGCAAGGCGATGTGCAGTTTGACGGGCACGCCATTGAAATCCGCATCGCCGCCGAAAACCCGGCCGAGAATTTTCACCCCGAAACGGGCGAGATCACCCTTTGGGCGCCGCCTGCGGATGTGCGGCTGGACACTGGGGTAGAGTGCGGTTCGGTCGTCGGCCACCACTACGATTCCATGATTGCCAAGCTGATCGTCCACGCGCCGGATCGGACCGGGGCGATCCGCCGGGCGATCACCGCGATCGATGCTTTTGCCGTCGGCGGCGTCGGCCTGAACCTGGCCTATCAACGCGCGTTACTGGCACACCCGGATTTTGCGGCGTTCCGTCACCATACCTCGGGCCTGCCCGAGATGTTTCCAGGCGGCTGGACTGAACCGTCCGCTGATCCCCGGGACATGGCCTTTGCCGCGATGGCGCTGCATCTGCGTCTCGTGCCGGCGGGCGCGTCGCCCTGGGAAAGCCTAGGGTCATGGCGACTCACAGCCCCCGCGGGACAGTCCGGCGCGGCCTTCTATTGGGACACAACCAAAGACGAACCGATCCGCATGTACGGCTCCGGGTCGGGGTTGACTGCCATTCAACCGGACGGCCAGACCATCACGGTCGAGAGTGCCGTTTTAACAGGATGCCGTCTGAGCGGACGCATCGACGGGGTTCCGTTTTCGCGCATCGCTTACGTCGTGCGCGCGCCGAGTCACTGGCGAGTGCACCTGCAAACCCCTGCTGGAATGACCGCGACAGACCTGCGTACGCTGGAAGACCAGCATCTGCAACGTGCCACCGGCGGGTCTGGCGTCGCTGACCTGTTGTCCGCACCCATGCCCGGCGCCGTGGCCGAGGTGCGCGTCGCACTCGGCGACCGCGTCAAAGCCGGTGACACGCTGGTGGTGCTTGAGGCCATGAAGCTGTTGCAAAGCCTGCCCGCGCCGGTCGCGGGCGTGGTGACTGAAATCTATTGTGCACCCGGCGATACGGTCGCCGGGCACGCCCCACTTATCAAACTCGATCCAGAGGAAAACACATGACCAGACAAGACAGCATTACTCAGGTCACCGGCCCGTTCAACGAAGACCTCGAGATGATCCGCAACCAGTTGCGCCGGTTCATTGAAGCCGAGGTGACCGCCAAGGCCGAGCCTTGGGAGGAGGAGGGCAAGGTACCCCGCGACGTGCTGCGCCGGATGGGTGATCTCGGCGTGCTGGGGATGCGCTATGACGAACAGTATGGCGGCGCGGGGCTGGACGTGATGTCCAGCGTGGTTTTGGCCGAAGAGGTCGGGCGATCCACTTTCGGCGGGTTCTCGGCCACCGTTCTGGTCCACACCGACATGGCCTCGCCGCATCTGGAAAACGCCGGCACGCCCGAACAGAAGGCGCGCTGGATGCCGTCGATCGTCTCGGGCGAAATGATCACCGCCGTTGCTGTGACCGAACCGGGCGCGGGCTCGGACGTGGCGGGCATGCGCTCCCGCGCGGTGCGGGACGGGTCGGATTGGGTGCTGAACGGCACCAAGATGTTCATCACCAACGGCGTGCATGGCGATCTCTACTTTGTCGGTGCCAAGACCGATCCCGATGCCAAGGGGTCGCGCGGGATCACCATATTTGCGGTCGAAAAAGGCACGCCGGGCTTTTCGGTCGGACGGGCGTTGAACAAGACCGGCTGGCTGTGCTCGGACACTGCCGAACTGATCTTCGAAGATGTCCGTATCCCGGCCGAAAACGTCTTGGGCGAGGTCAACCGCGGTTTCTATTCGGTAATGAAGAACTTCCAGAACGAACGCATTGTGCTGGGTGCGATGGCCTGTGCCGAAGCGCAAACCGCGCTGGACATGACCGTGGATTATGTCAAGCAGCGCAGGGCCTTTGGCGGCGTTCTGTGGGACAAGCAGGCCGTGCGCCAACGGCTGGCCGACTGTCAGACGCGGATCGCTGCAGGACGTCAGCTGGTCTATCACGCCGCCGGTCTGGATGCCGCGGGCGGTGACTGCGTGAAAGAGGTCTCGATGGTCAAAGCCTATTGCGGCGAACTGGTGAACAGCGTGCTTTATGACTGCGTCCAGTTTCACGGCGGTATGGGTTATATGCGCGAAACACCGGTGGAACGCATGTCACGCGATGCCCGTGTGCAGGCCATCGGCGGCGGGGCGAGCGAAGTCATGTTGGAAGAAGTCGCCAAGCGCATGTGAGCTTACTATCCAAAAAATTAACAATCTACAGAAACAAGGACGAAAAAGATGAATCTGGAAACCACTCAAAGCCAAACACTCGCAAAACTTACCCAAGAGATCTCGATAATTCTCGTCGGCACAATTCTTCTGACACTATCCGCCAAAATCGTGGTGCCGTTCTACCCGGTTCCCATGTCTACACAAACCCTGGTTGTCTTGGGTCTGGGCCTTTTCCTGGGGCCGGTGCGCAGTAGTCTGTAAGCGGCGGCTGCATCCCACCTCAGGTTCAGCTTGACGGCTTGAAGTTCCACGGGAGAAGTTCGTCGATGCGGCCTTGCGGATGGCCGGCGGCGATGGCCTCGAGGGTGGTCTTGAGA
>NZ_JASNJD010000029.1 GCF_030164425.1 Pseudodonghicola flavimaris
TCCCAGCGATCTGAGAAACGCAGTCTGAGCATCCATTGCGAAACGCACTCCCATCTTGAGATGGGTATCACCTCGCAGTCCGCGCCGGCGCAGACAACGTGCCGCTCAGACACCGCTTACGGTTGATCTGCCGGGCGGCGGATTTGGAGTTGTACTTGTTATAGAACAGCACCACCGTGCGCAGGTCCCTGAACACGCCGTTATGCATGTAGGGCGCGGTCACCGCGACGTTGCGCAGGCTCGGCACCTTGAACTTGCCGGCCTCGGCCGGATCGGTGACCTGCGGGTTGTCCAGCAGCCCCTGATCGGGGACCGCCGCCACCGCCGGGTTCGCCGGCACGCCGATGTTGTGATATTGGTAGTTCGAGAAGGTCTCTTCCGGATCGATCGGACTCGTCTTCAGCTGATGGCAGATGTTGCAGTTGGTGAACTGCTGCGAGAAGAACAGAAGCCGTCCCAGGTCCTCTTCCGGCGTCAGCTGATAGTCGCCGCGCAGGTAGCGGTCGTATTTGCTGTCGAAGGGGGCGAATTCCGGGGTCCGCTCGTAGGCGGCGAGTGCCTTGGTCATCCCGGCATAGGCCTGATCGGCGTCGTCGAAGATATCCGGGGCCACCAGCGCCTGCAGCGCGGCGACGTAATCGGAGTTCTCGCGCAGCCGGTCGACCACCGCGGCGTGATCGGGCATCCCCATCTCCACCGGGTTCACCGGCGGGCCGCCGGCCTGATCCTCCAGTGTCGCGGCGCGCCCATCGAGAAACTGCCCCCCCACCCATTTGCCATCGGTGCCGAGGTGAAACGGCGGCGTCAGCGCGGCATAGCTGGCGGTGGGCGCGTTGCGCGTGCCCAGAGACTGGCCGTCATCGCCCAGCGACACCGCGCGGCCGGCGTCGGTTTCGCGCGGATCGACGAAGCCGGCATCGGGCGTGTGGCAGGTGGAACAGGACTGCGTGCGGTTCATCGACAGGTTGGGATCGAAGAACAGCGCCTCGCCCAGCTCCTCGAGACTGTCATAGAGCGGCGGCTCCGATTGCGGTGTCGCCGCGCGAACCGCGCCGCCCCCGCCCAACACCAGAACCCCGGCGCAGAGCGCCGCCACCGCTTTTTCCGCAAATGCCATGATCCGTTCCCCTTTCACGGCCGCATCGTAACCAGAGCGATATACTCAGGAATTGATCTGACGCAAATCCGTAAAGCGTCGCAGATCACGCGAGCGTGACTGCCACCCGCGCAGGCCTGCCGGGAAGGGCGCTGCGATCAGCTGCCCCAGATCGCTTTCACGTAGTTCTGCGTCTCGGCATAGGGCGGCACGCCGCCATGCTTCTTCACCGCCTCCGGCCCGGCGTTATAGGCGGCCAGCGCCAGACGCCAGGATTTGAACTTCCGGTACTGCCGCGCCAGATAGCGAGCCCCCCCGTCGAGGTTCTCATAGGGGTCGGCCGGGTCCACCCGCAGGCGGCGGGCGGTGTCCGGCATCAGCTGCGCCAGCCCCAGAGCCCCCTTGTGCGACAGTGCATTGGGGTTCCAGCCGGATTCCTGCTGCACGAGCCGCAGGAACAGGTCCTCCGGCACGTCGTGACGCCGCGCCGCCTCCCGCGCCATGTGCAGATATTCGCCGCGATACTTGCCGGCATAGGGCAGCGGGCCCCATTTGGTTGGCGTATGGATCGACGGCGGCAGCAGCCGGACGGAATCGTTATACTGCTGCGAAGCCCGGGTATCGAGCACACGCGTCTGCGACTTGAACAGGTTCTTCTGCGATCTGGTGGCGAAGATATCCGCCTGCGCCGGCACCGAAAGACCGGCAATCAACAAGAAACTCAGCGACATACTGCGCATACGGCTCTGCCCTGCCCAATTGTGAACCGGCGCGACTATACAGGAATTTATCTCAAAGGGAAGATTGCCGGCGTCCCTGCCCCGCGGTCGCCCCCGGCATCGGCGGACAACCGTGTTTTATCCGGCCTGCAGGTTCTGTAGGGTGCCCGCCATCGCGCCCGTTTCCCCGACCGGAGATTCGGGCGCCACGACACAGACGATAACCCCAATAAGACGTCTCAGAGGCGTCAGAGACGAGAGAAGCGAGGGAGTCCCATGGCCGGCTCAGTGAACAAAGTCATCCTCATCGGCAATCTGGGCCGCGATCCGGAGGTGCGCAGCTTCCCCAACGGCGGCAAGGTCTGCAACCTGCGTATCGCCACCTCCGACACCTGGAAGGACCGCAACACCGGCGAGCGGCGGGAAAAGACCGAGTGGCATTCGGTGGCGATCTTCAACGAGAACCTGGCCCGGCTGGCGGAGCAATATCTGCGCAAGGGCTCCAAGGTCTATGTCGAGGGCAAGCTGGAAACCCGCAAGTGGCAGGACCAGAGCGGTCAGGACCGCTATACCACCGAGGTGGTGCTGCGCCCCTATTCCGGCGAGCTGACCTTTCTTGACGGTCGCGATGGCGGCCAGGGCGGTGGCGGCGGCGGCAGCTACGGCGGCGGCCAGGGCGGCGGCTATGGGGGCGGCTCGGGCGGCGGTTACGGCGGCGGCTACGACAGCGGCCCCTCCGGTGGCGGCGATCCCTATGGCGGCGGCAGCCGCGGCGGCCCGTCCAGCGGCATCGACGACGACGAAATCCCGTTCTGATCGCAACGGGCACATTCAGGGGGCACGCCGCGGCGTGCCCTTTTTCTCAGGGCGTTTTCCAGGGCTGAGGCAGGAATATGAGCTGGTCTTTCTCCATCGGCAGGCTGTTCGGATCGGATCTGCGCATCCACGTGACCTTCTTTCTGCTGCTCGGCTGGATCGGCTATGCCGCCTATGTGCAGGACGGCGCCCAGGCGGCGCTGGACAATGTGCTGTTCGTGGTGGCGCTGTTCGCCTGCGTGGTGGCGCATGAATTCGGTCACGCGCTGACCGCGCGCCGCTATGGCATCCGCACGCCGACGATCACCCTGCTGCCGATCGGCGGCATGGCGCAGCTGGAGAAGATGCCGGAAAAACCCGGCCAGGAAATCGCCGTGGCGCTGGCCGGACCGGCGGTGAATATCGTCATCTGGGCGGCGCTGACTCTGCTGGGCGCCAAGGGCATCTCCGACCTGAGCGCCGAGCTCGATGCAGGCGGCAACGCCAGCTTCCTGTCGCGGCTGGCGGCACTCAACCTGTTTCTGGCGCTGTTCAACCTGATCCCCGCCTTTCCGATGGATGGCGGCCGGGTGTTCCGCGCGCTTCTGGCCTTGATGATGACCCGGGTACAGGCCACCCAGGTCGCCGCCACCGCCGGGCAGATCGTCGCCTTCCTGTTCGGGTTCTGGGGGCTGAGCAGCGGCAACCCGATCCTGGTCCTGATCGCGATCTTCATCTTCATGGCCGCCAATGCCGAAAGCCAGGACGTCGAGATGCGCAGCCTCGCCCGCAAGCTCAAGGCGCGCGACGCGATGATCACCGCCTATGAGAGCCTGACACCGGCGGATACGCTGGACACCGCCGCCTCGGCGCTGATCCGCACCACCCAGCATGAATTCCCGGTGGTCGACGTTCAGGGCCAATTTCAGGGCTTCCTGACCCGCAGCGCGCTGTTCTCCGCGCTGGCGCATGATCACCCGCGCACCCAACCGGTGTCTGAGATCATGGTCACCGACGTACCCAGCCTGCCGCTGACTGCCGGGCTCGACAAGGTATTGGACGCTCTGCACAAATCCGCCCCCGCCGTGGTGGTGGTGGACGCCCGGGGGCAGATGCTGGGTTATATCACCAACGAGAATGTCGGCGAGCTGATGGTGCTGAAGGCACGCTGAGCGCCGCCCCCAACAGACGCGACGACGACAAGACACGATGGCCCGCCCGGTCTCGCCGGACGGGCATCTCGCCCGGGATCAGCGTACCGCCAGCGCATCGTCCAGCAGCCGCACCACCGCCTCACGCGGGACATCGGAGGTGACGAAGGCCGCGCCGATCCCGCGCGCCAGGATGAACCGCAGCTGCCCGTCCACCACTTTCTTGTCCTGCGCCATCAGCGCCATCAGCGCCTCCGCATCCGGCAAGGGCCCGGGGATATCGGCCAGATCGGTCTTCATCCCCATCGCCTTGAGATGCGCGCGCACCCGGCTCGGGTCTTCCTGCGAACAAAGCCCCAGCCGCGACGACAGCTCGAACGCCAGCGCGCAGCCGATCGCCACGCCCTCACCATGCAACAGACGGTCGGAATAGCCCGTCGCCGCCTCCAGCGCGTGGCAGAAGGTGTGGCCCAGGTTCAGCAGCGCACGATCGCCCTGCTCGGTCTCGTCGCGGGCAACGATATCGGCCTTCATCTGCACCGATCGGGTCACCGCGCGCACCCGCGCCGCCATATCGCCCGCCGCCAGCGCCGGCCCCTGGGTTTCCAGCCAATCGAAGAAACCAGCATCGCCCAGAAGCCCGTATTTCACCACCTCGCCGTAGCCGGCGAGGAAATCGCGCGGCGTCAGCGTGCCCAGCACCGCGGTGTCGGCCAGCACCAACGACGGCTGGTGAAAGGCACCGACCAGGTTCTTGCCCTGCGCAGTATTGATGCCGGTCTTGCCGCCGACCGAGCTGTCGACCTGCGCCAGCAGAGAGGTCGGGATCTGCACAAACCGTACGCCGCGGCGCAGCACCGCGGAGGCGAACCCGGCCAGATCGCCGATCACGCCGCCGCCGAAGGCGACCACCACATCGCGGCGCTCCACTTTCTGTTCCAGCAGCCACTCCACCGCGCGGGTGAACTGCGGCCAGCCCTTGGTGGCCTCGCCCGGCGGCAGCGCCAGCGCCTCCATCGTGATGCCCGCCGTCGCAAGCCCCTCACGCAGCGCGTCCAGATGCAGCTCCGCCACCGTCTCATCGGTCAGCACACAGACCTGTTTGCGTTTCAGCAGCGGCGCAATGCGCGTGCCGGCCTCGGCGATCAGCCCGGGGCCGATCTCCACGTCATAGGACCGCTCGCCCAGCTCGACATGGACGGTTTCTTTCATGTTTCAGGCTCCAGAACATCCGGGCGGCTGGCAAGGGCGTCCAGCACCCGGTCCACCACCCCATCGACCGAGGTCTGCGCATCGGAGCGCACCGCCAGATCGGCCTCGGCATAATACGGCACCCGCGCCTCATAGAGGGATTTCAACGTGCCATAGGGATCGGGGGTGCGCAGCAGCGGCCGGTGATCGCGATGGCGCACCCGGTTCCACAGCACGTCGAGATCGGCATTCAGCCAGATCGACACCCCTTTCTGAGAGATCATCCGCCGGTTCGCCTCGGACAGGAAGGCGCCGCCGCCGGTGGAGAGCACGCCCCGCGCCTCCTCCAGCAGCCGGGCGATCACCTGGCTCTCCTTCTTGCGGAAGAACGCCTCTCCGTCGCGGGCGAAGATTTCGGGAATCGTCATGTTGGCGGCCGATTCGATCTCGTGATCGCTGTCCAGAAACGGCACCCCGAGCCGCGCCGCCAGGGCCCGGCCCACGGCGGTCTTGCCGGCGCCCATCATGCCGACCATGACGATGGTTTTCTTGACCCTGGCCGACCCGGATCCGGGCTGCGGCGCGACCGCGGCGCCCGTCGGAGCGGCAGGGGTATGCTCAATTTCGCTCATTCTTCAGTCAATGACGTGATCTTGCGAAAAAGGCCATATATAACTTGAGACAAAGCACGGAACCAATCCCACGGGGTCCCTATGGGGCGTTTGCTCAAATACTTGTTTTTCCTCATCATTCTGGCTGCAATCGGGCTGGTCGGCTATGCCTATGTCGGGCCGTGGTTCGGCGCCGACTTCTCGCCGCCGCTGGCGGAGGTCCGCCAGCCGGTCACCCTGCATGCGGATTAAGACAGCGCTGATCGCTGCGCTCTGGCCGGCGTCGGTGGTGGCGCAGGAGCCGTTGTCGGTGATCGACTGGCTGGGAGAGGCCTATGCCAATCCCGGAGCCGGCGGCTTCGTGCTGCTGGAGCCACCGGTGGCGGAGGCGGCGCTGCGTCCCGAGGTCGAGGTCAGCCCGCTGGAGAGCGTCGCCACCCCGCTGGGGCTGGTCGCCCCCGAGATCACCGGCCTGCCGGTCGATCTGTGGCACGGCAGCGATCCGCAACAGCTGATCCGGCTGATCGGCGAGGTGCCGGTGCATGACAGCCCGGCGATGCAATCGCTGCTCTATACCCTGCTGCTGGCCGAGAAGGCGCCGCCTGCCACCGCCAGCGACGCCGAGGCCGACGCGCTGATGCTGGCGCAGATCGACCGGCTGATCGCCCTCGGGGCCATCGACCCGGCCCAGGCGATGGTGGAGCTTGCCGGCCCCACCCGCAACCGGGCGTTGTTCCGACGCTGGTTCGACACCACCCTGCTCAGCGGCGACGAGGACCGCAGCTGCGCCGTGCTGCAGCAGATCCCCGATCTGGCGCCCCATTACGCCGCCCGTATCTTCTGCACCGCCCGCCATGGCGACTGGCAGACCGCCGCGCTGACGCTGGAGACCGCCCAGGCACTGGAGCTGTTGCCGCGGCCGACGCTCGATCTGCTCGACCATTTCCTGAACCCGGAGTTCTTCGAAGGCGCCGCGCCGTTGCCGGCGGCGGTCGATCCCGATCCGCTGACCTTCCGCCTGTTCGAGGCGATCGGCGAGCGGATGCCCAGTTCCACCCTGCCCCGCGCTTTCGCCAATGCCGACCTGCGCGAGATCGCCGGCTGGCGGGCGCAGATCGAGGCGGCCGAAAGGCTGACCCGCGTCGGCGCGCTCAATCCCAATCAGCTGCTCGGCCTGTACACTGACCGCAAACCCGCCGCCTCGGGCGGTATCTGGGACCGGGTGGCGGCGGTGCAGCGCTTCGACATCGCGCTGTCCACCGGCAGCGCCGAGGCGGTTGCCAAGACGCTGCCGACGGCCTGGACCCAGATGCGCGCGGCGCGACTGGAGGTGCCTTTCGCGCATCTCTTCGCCGACCGGCTGGCGGCGATCCCGCTGCAGGACGCCGCCGCCGCACTGGCCTGGCAGATCCGCCTGCTGGCCCCGGACTATGAGGCCGCCTCGCATCAGGCGCCCGGCAACAGCCGCGCCCAGAGCTTTCTGGGGGCGCTGGCCCAGGGCGCGCCGGGCCGCGCCGATCCGCCCGACGATCAGGCCCGCGCCATCGCCCTGGGCTTCGGCGATGCCTCCGCCGTGCCGCCAGAACTGACCACGGCGCTGAAAGACGGCCGTTTGGGCGAGGTCATCCTGCGCGCCATCGGCCTTTTCGACCGTGGCGCCCGCGGCAACCCGACCGAGCTGACCGCCGCGCTGGCAACACTGCGCCGCGTCGGGCTGGAAGACACCGCCCGGCGCGCGGCGCTGCAGCTGATGATTACCGGGCGGGGCTGACCCATGGAGAGCTCCGCCGATCAGATGGGCTGGATCGCCAGTTTCCTCGATGCCCAAGCGGCAGAGCTCGGGGCCGCCACCAACACCCAGCTGGCCTATGGCCGCGACCTGAAGGATTTCGCCGGCTGGCTGACCCGGCGCGGCAGCGATTTCGCCACCGCCGACCGCGACCTGATCGAAAGCTACCTGGTCGATTGCGATGCCCAGGGGCTGTCGCGCGCGACCCGGGCGCGGCGGTTGTCGGCGATCAAGCAGCTCTACCGCTTCGCCTTTGAGGAAGGCTGGCGCCCGGACAGTCCGGCGATCCAGATCCGTGGCCCCGGCCGAGACAAGCGGCTGCCAAAGACGCTGGACGTGCCGGAGGTGGACAAGCTGCTAGCCGCAGCGCGTGAGGTCGGCCGGACCGAGGCCGACCGGCTGCGCAACACCTGCCTGATGGAACTGCTCTATGCCACTGGCATGCGGGTCAGCGAACTGGTGTCGCTGCCGGTCTCGGCGGCGCGCGGCGATCCACGGATGCTGCTGGTCAAGGGCAAGGGCGGCAAGGAACGTCTGGTGCCGCTATCGCCGCCGGCGCGGACGGCGCTGGCGATCTGGCTGGCGGAACGCGACGCGGCCGAGGACAAGCGCCGGGCCTCCGGGGCGCCGCCATCGCGGTTCCTGTTCCCCTCGCGCGGCAAGGCCGGCCACCTGACCCGCACCCGTTTCTACCTGCTGATCAAGGAGCTTGCCGTCGCCGGCGGCGTCGCCCCCGACAAGGTCACGCCGCACCGGCTCCGGCATGCTTTCGCCACCCATCTGCTGGCCAATGGCGCGGATCTGCGGTCGATCCAGGCGATGCTGGGCCATGCCGATGTCGCCACCACCGAGATCTATACCCATGTGCTGGACGAGCGGCTGGCCGATCTGGTGCTGGACCACCACCCGCTGGCCCACCCCGCCGAGGACGACTGAACCACCGCGGACCGCAGGCACCCCGCGCGCAGAGGCCCCTTGAACGCAGAGGGCTCCGCCCCCATAACCGTGTCAGACCAAAGAGATAGATCCGATACAGCCACCGATGGACAGCCCAGCCCCCCTTCTCGACGCCGCCTTCTGGATCACCGCCGGGGCGATCCTGCTGCTTCTGGTGCTGTCGGGGTTCTTCTCCGGCTCTGAAACCGCGCTGACCGCCGCCAGTCGCGCCAAGCTGCGCAATCAGGCCGACAAGGGATCGCGCGGCGCCCAGCAGGCGCTGGCGGTGACCGAGGACAACGAACGGCTGATCGGCTCGGTGCTGCTCGGCAACAACCTGGTCAACATCCTGGCCGCCTCGCTCGCCACCTCGCTCTTCACCAAGGTGTTCGGCCAGAATGGCGTGGCGCTGGCCACCCTGGTGATGACGCTGCTGGTGCTGATCTTCGCCGAGGTGCTGCCAAAGACCTATGCGATCACCAATTCCGAAAAGGCCGCCGCCACCGTCGCGCCAGTGATCCGGCCGATGGTGATGATCTTCTCTCCGGTGGTGGCCGCGGTCCGGCTGATCGTCCGCGGGGTGCTGCGGCTGTTCGGCGTCCGGATCGACGCCAACAGCCAGATGCTGGCCGTGCGTGAGGAAATCGCCGGCGCGCTGCAGCTCGGCCATTCCGAAGGGGTGGTGGAGAAGGAGGACCGCGACCGTATCCTCGGCGCGCTGGATCTGAGCGACCGCACCGTCGAAGAGGTGATGCTGCACCGCTCCGGCATCGAGATGGTGGATGCCGCCGCCGATCCTCAGGACATCTTCGCCCAATGCGTCAACAGCCCGCATACCCGGTTGCCGGTGTTCCGCGACGAGCCGGAAAACATCATCGGGGTGATCCACGCCAAGGATCTGCTGCGGGCGATCTATGCCCGGCTGGACAAGGCCCGCGACATGGCCGAGGCGTTTCGCGGCTTTCAGTTCACCGATATGGCGAAACCGCCCTACTTCGTGCCCGAGACCACCACGCTGGACGACCAGATGCGGCAGTTCCTGCGCCGCCGGGCGCATTTCGCGCTGGTGGTGGACGAATACGGCTCGCTTCAGGGGCTGATCACGCTGGAGGATATCCTGGAGGAGATCGTCGGCGAGATCACCGATGAATTCGACGTCGACGGCGATCACCCGGTGCGCAAATCGGACGACGGCCATTACCTGATCGACGGCGCGATGACGATCCGCGACCTGAACCGCGCCACCGAATGGCAGCTGCCCGACGACGAAGCCAATACCGTCGCCGGTCTGGTCATCCACGAGGCGCAGATGATCCCGACGGTGGGACAGGTGTTCTCCTTCCACAACTTCCGCTTCGAGGTCACCGGCCGCGACGGCAACCGGATCACAAAGCTGAAGATCCGCCCGCTATGAGGCGGCTGTCAGCGGATCTCTGGGGCTGGTTCGATGCCGTCGTGCTCGACCTCGGCCGGCAGATGCGCTGGTCCTTCCTGCCGCCGCTGATGGTCTATTTCGCCTATGGCGCCTCCGGCATCACCTCGGTGGTGGGGACCTTCTTCGTCAAGGATTACCTCGATGTCTCCGCCGCCTTCCTGGCGGGGCTCGGGTTCTGGGTCGGCCTGCCCTGGGCGCTGAAGATGCCGATCGGCCACCTGGTCGATCTGATGTGGCGCTGGAAATGGGTGCTGGTGTTCCTCGGCGCCGGGCTGATCGCCGCCAGCTTCACCATCATGTACGGGCTCGCCACCCGGGTCGCCTGGATGCCTGGCATGATGCCGGTCACCGCCTGGTTCGTCCTCGCCTCGCTGCTGTCGCCCTGCGGCTACGTGCTGCAGGACGCGGTGGCAGACGCGCTCTCGGTCGAGGCGGTGCCGAAACACGACGCGACCGGACAACCGCTCGACGAGGCGACGACACGGGCGCTGCACACCACCATGCAAACGCTGGGCCGGGTGGCACTGATCGGGGCGCTGTCGGCAGTGGCGGCGCTGAACATCACCCTGTTCTCCGGTATCGAGACCCTGCCGGAGGCCGCCAAGGGCGCCGTCTACGGCCGCATCTACCTGATGGGACTGGCGATCCCGGTGATCTCGGTCTCAGGCGTGCTGCTGGCCAAATGGCAGCAGAACCAGCAGATCGCGGCGCTGATCGCCAACGGCCAGTCGCGCGCCGAAGCGGAGGCGCATTTCGCCCCAGATGGCGGCGCGGTGACGCCCAACTGGTCCTATTTCATCGGCGGCGGCCTCTTCGTGGCGATATCGGTCGGTCTCGGCCTCTCTGACGTTCCCTACGCGCAGGAGATGATCTTCACCGGGTCACTGGCCATCGTGCTCTATCTGATGCGCCAGCTGATTGCGGTGCTGGAACCGGCCAAGGCCCGCGCGCTGGTCGGCACCGCGATCATCATCTTCGTGTTCCGCGCCACGCCGCTGCCCGGCGCCGGGGCGACCTGGTTCACCATCGACCAGCTCGGCTTCGACCAGCAGTTCCTGGCGATCCTGTCGCTGCTGACCTCGGTTCTGACACTGGCGGGCATGTTCGTGCTGCGGCCGCTGATGGCCAATCACAGCATCGTCTTCATCGTGATGCTGCTGACGCTGGCTGGCGGGCTTCTGTCGCTGCCCAACATCGGGCTGTTCTACGGCATCCAGAGCTGGACTGCCGCCCATACCGGCGGCGTCGTCGATGCCCGGTTCATCGCCATTCTGGACACCGCGATGGAAAGCCCACTGGGTCAGGTGGCGATGATCCCGATGCTGGCCTGGATCGCCCGCAACGCCCCGGATAATCTCAAGGCCACCTTCTTCGCGGTGATGGCCTCCTTCACCAATCTGGCGCTCTCGGCCAGCAGCCTGGGCACCAAATACCTCAACCAGCTGTTCACCGTCACCCGCGAGGTCACGGCTCCCGACGGCAGCCTGCAGACACCGGCGGATTATTCACAACTGGGCTGGCTGCTGATCGCCGTGGCGGTGATCGGGGTGATCGGGCCGCTGATCGCGGTGGCGCTGGTACAAAGATCCCGGCTGCGGACGGCGGATTGATCGCCGCGCGCGCCTGGTGGTGCAGGTCGGCCGCGGGCTGAGGCGCCCCTCTGCCCGCGGCCTCAGATCAGAAAGCGCCCCAGTCGTCCCGGAAGTCGCTGAAATCGCTGATGCCGTTCACACGCAGCACATCGCCATCGCCGAAGTCGAAGATCAGCGCCGCCTTCGCCTCGGTCACGATATCGGCCAGCTTGTCATTGGTGATCCGGCCCGGCATCAGGTCCTTGTCGAACAACACCCGGTCGGTGTCATCGGCGAAGTCCAGGATCTTGTCCTTGCCGCTGCCGAGGCCGAAGACAAAGACGTCCTTGCCCCCGCCGCCCTTCAGCACATCGTTGTCGGCGCCCCCGTCCAGACGATCATTGCCGGCCCCTGCCAGGATCTTGTCCTTGCCCCCGCCGCCGTCGATACGGTCCTTACGAGCGCCGGTATCGAACACCTCATCGGCCGAGGTGCCGAAGAGATCCTGCGCCTTCTTGGCCCCGTAGGCGCCGATCTTCAGCACCTGCGCCTTGACCGACAGGCCGCTGTCGTCGCCGGTCTCCGACTCCCAGGTGATCGCGACATTGCCGTTCTTCAGCGTGTCGATCGCCGGATCCGCCTGATCCCCCTTGGTGGTGGCATTCACCACCTGGGCCTTGCCCAAACGCACACCGTCGGCATCGAACCGCTGCGCCATGATGGCGCTGCCGTTGCCGTCGGCATCGCCGCCCGCGACCCAGGTGACCATGAATCCGCCATCCTTCAGCGCGGTGATCTCGGCGTGATCCTGATCCTCGCCGCTGTCGGAATGCACCTGGATGACCGGAGAGGCTTCCTTCAGCGTCTTCTTGCTGAAGATCTGCGCATAGACATCCGTTTGTGCCGATTTGCCGCTGCCGGTGGTCTCGGTCCAGGTGATGGCGAACTGCTTGCCCACGAGCATGACCACCCGCGGATCGGAGGCCGCGCCGGTGGTGCCGGAGCCCTCCAGCACGAAGCGTTCGCTCAGATCGAAGGCCAGGCCCTGCACCCGGGGTTCCTCGAACAGCTGAAACTGGATGATCCCGTCCGCCCCTTCGGCATCCGCGGCGAGGGTCCCCACCACCAGGATATTTTCATCATCGAACTGCGCCAGATCGCCGAAATTGGTGGCGCCGCGCGGGAAAACTTCGGTGTCCATGTAATTACGGGACCATTGGCCATTCGTCGGCAACCGATAGGTATTGGCGGTATATTCATCGACGGTGAACTGGAATTCCGCGTGCAGGTAATCACGCACGTAATAGCCGGTGGCGAACATGTCGCCCCCCAGCGAAATCACCCGCGGTTCCAGCGCGTCCTGCCCCTCGGCTTCGGGATCGGTGCGGCCATAGCGGACGCGTTCGAAATTGTAGTATTCTTCGCCATCCCCGTCGCCGTCGAAGCCGAAGGTCTTGGACCGCGTGCGGATGTTATCCGCCTCGTAATCGCGTGAGACCGGCAGTTCGTCGCGGTTGATGTTGGTTTCGCTCCAGATCGCGTCGGTCTGCCACACCCAGGAGCCCTGACCGGCGCGATTGAAAGCGACATCGGGGTTTTCCTGGTCGCCGACGGTCATGTCGTTGATGCGGAATTCGCCATCCACCATCGCGCCCAGGGCGCCGAAAGTCTGGCCGTAGATGCCGTAGCCATCGCCATCCTGGCCCTTGCTTTCCCAGACGATCTGAAACCCGCCGGTTTTCGGGTTGGCCGCAATGGCAGGATCGCCCTGGTGGCTTTTGCTATAGGTGTTCACCTGAATTTCGTCACCAATAGCCTTAAATGAAGACGCCATAACGCGTTCCCCTTTCAATCAATACACAAGAATAAATTTGCCCGAAGGCATAAAAAAAGGCCTTTTAATGCGCCGAACTTTTCAGGCGTATGCGGCCCTGTCAACCCGTTCCGTCAGGTCGGGAGGTCGCAGACAGGCACTGCCGCGCCCCAACAGCGCCGGCCCATCGCCTCCACATGCGCCGCCAGCGCCTCGCGGTCGACCTCATGCGGTAGCGCCTCCATCGCCCGGCGCAGCGCCAGCTCCCGGGTCTGGCGCGCCGCCTCTGCCAGTGCCGGATCGGGATGATGCTCCAGCCCCGACAACCGCGACTGCAGAACCTTCTGCACCTCCAGCACCGCGGCGCCGTCCCGCGCGATCAGGCCGAAGGGCTCGGCCACCAGCGGCGCCGGGTCCAGCGGCGGCAGATAGAGGCCGGGATAGCGCGGCTGTGCCTCCGGTGCCTCCTGCGGGGCCAGCCAGCTTTCCAGCACCCGGGTGATCCGGTCGATCATGTCGATCACCGTACCGCCGTCGTTCACCCCGGGCGACAGCGCCTTCGATCCGATCTCGGCCAGTACATGCAGGCCGAAGCCCGGGTCCTGCTCGATATCGCGCATCGAACCGATCTGCACGTTGCCCAGCACCGCCTCTGCCAGCTCGGCATCGGTCACCTGGGCGATCACCTCGCCGCGCGAGACATACTCACCCACCCCCTTGAGGACATAGACCACGCCACCGCAACCGCGCGCATGGGCGTCGATGGCCGCGGCGAACACCCGTTCGACATAGCCCGAGCGCGGCGCAGTCACGTCGATGACGTTCTCCGGCACCACCAGTTCGGCGCTCAGCTCCCGGGCGCCCAGACAGGGCGCGGCCATCCGGCGCCGAAATGCCCGCAAGGTCTGATCGGTGATCCGTCCGGCGATATCGGACAGGCTGCCCATGGTCTGCAGCCGGATCATCCAGCGCAGCAGCATCACCACGACCAGCACGATCACCAGCAGCGTCATCCCGAAGAGCACGACGATATCGCGATCCGCGAAGAACCGGGTCGACCGCAACACGATCGAGCAAAGCGCATAGACGAAGGCGCCAACGAAAGTCGCCAGAACCATCTGCGTGGCGTTGTCGCGCAGCTGGATGCGATGCGCCCGCGGGGTCCATTGCGACGAGATTGCGCGGTAGACCGAAACCATGACCGACAGCGAAAAGGTGGTGACCGCCAGCATCGAGCTGCTGAGGATATCCAGCAGCTGATCGACCGACTGCGCCCCCACCAGCCGATCCAGCCCATGCGGCAGCACCGGCCCCAGCAGCTTGGCCGCCAGCACCGCGACGATGCTCAGAACCGAAATCCCGGCAACCCGGAACCACAGGGTGCGCCAGATCAGCAGCCAGCGTTGCACGAGCGTTGTCAGCATCCTCGCCCTCCTGGCCGCCAGCATGACCGGGCGACGGCAGAAGGACAAGCCGGCGGATCGGCCCGGCGCGACATGTGCCGGGATGCCTCGGTCGCTCGATCAGCCGTTACAGGCGCAGCCCGGCCCGACGCGGCAGCTCTTGCTCTTGCTGATACAGCTGTTGCCGCAAGCCTTGCCCTTCTTGCAGATCTTGCAGCAGGCGGCAGCCACCACCGGCGGTGCCGCAAGCTCATGAATACGGCCGATGAAACCCGTCGCCGGTGCGTTCACCGGCGCCAGCGGCGCCGCCGGCGCGCCCGACACCGAAACCATGGCCAAAACAGTCGCGAAAATAGCTCTCCTCAGCATTTCGCCTCCTCCCACTCTCGACAACGATACATTCGCAATCGAAATTCACTCAACCAATAGATGAAAAATAAATCAATTCGGAAATGAAAAAGGCCGGCGCGCAGGCGCCGGCCTCGGGAAGCATCGGAAGCTTCGGTGCGGGGCACCGCGCCCCCTGGCGATGCGATCAGCCGCGCATCGGTTTCAGCGCTTCGGCCCATTTGGCCAGCTCGCCGAGCGTCGCGTTCATGCCGTCGGTCATCGGCTCGTTCGGTTCGACCACGCCATCCTTGACGAACTGCGGGAAGAACGGCACCGGCACCACCTGCGGCAGCGGCATCATCTGCAGGTTCGACATCAGCAGGCGCAGTTCCTGCGCCGCGCGCAGCCCGCCCGAGACATAGGCATAGCTGACCGTCGCCGCCGGCTTGTAGCGCCATTCCTGCGACAGGCACTGAAGCGCGTTCACCAGCGACGCCGGCGGGAAGTAGTCGTATTCCGGGGTCACGAACACGAAGGCATCGGCGTCATCGATGACGGCGCTCCAGGCCTTGGTGTGGTCATGTTCATATTGCTTCATCGCCGGGTGGTTCGGCTCGTCCAGCAGCGGCAGGTTGAAGCTGGCCAGATCCACCAGCTCCACGTCAAAGCCGCCAAAGGCTTCCGCAGCTTTCGCCGCCCAGTCGCCGATCACCGGGCCAGCACGTCCCGGACGGGTCGCGCCGATGATTACTTTCAGTTTCAGAGTCATATGTTTGGTCCTTTATCTTAACGTTCCGGATAAGCCCGGACCCGGACCGGCGGCCGCCGGAGGAGGCTGCGACCAGATGGGTCTTGGTGCAGAACTGAAACTCAGGTATCGTCAGGATACCGGCGCGAAAATAGGCTTTTGCCTGCCCGCTGCAAGACGGAACATTTCTGATACCTGGTATCCCCGATGAAACCGCATCCGAACCCGGACGCCCTTCCGGCGCGCGATCACCCGCACTGCATGGCGATGCGCGACCTGCTGCAGAAAATCAGCAGCAAGTGGACCACGCTGATCGTGACCCACCTGGAGCCCGGCCCCAAACGCTTTACCGAACTGAAACGCGGCATCGGCATCACCCAGAAATCCCTCACCGCCTCGCTGCGCGATCTGGAGCGTGACGGGCTGGTGGAACGGGTGGTGACGCCGACGATCCCGCCGCGGGTCGACTATGCCCTGACGCCGCTGGGGCGCACCCTGCTGGAGCCACTGCGGGTGCTGACCGCCTGGGCAGTGGAAAAAGCCCCGGAGGTCGCCACCGCCCGCGCCCACTATGCCGCCCGGACCGCACCGAAGGCGGCCTCCCGCGGGGACACCTGAACGACACTTTCTGTCGTTTTGGGACAAGCCCCCGGTCGGAACCATCGGATGATGGGATAAACCAGCGAGGGAGTGCCCCATGAAAACCACCACCCGGGTCGTCGTCATCGGCGGCGGCGTCGTCGGCTGCAGCGTGCTCTATCACCTGACCAAGCTGGGCTGGTCGGATGTCATGCTGCTGGAGCGGTCCGAGCTCACCTCGGGCTCCACCTGGCATGCGGCGGGTGGCTTTCACACCCTGAACGGCGATACCAACATGGCCGCGCTGCAGGGCTATACCATCCGGCTCTACAAGGAACTGGAAGAGATCACCGGCATGTCCTGCGGGCTGCATCACGTCGGCGGCGTGACGCTGGCGGACAATCGCGACCGCTTCGACATGCTGCTGGCAGAACGCGCAAAGCACCGCTTCATGGGTCTGGAAACCGAAATCGTCGGCCCCGAGGAGATCGCCAAGATCGCGCCGATCACCAACCTGGATGGCATCATCGGCGCGCTTTACGATCCGCTGGACGGCCATCTGGATCCGGCCGGCACCACCCACGCCTATGCCAAGGCGGCCCGGATGGGCGGTGCCACCATCGAGACCCATTGCATGGTGCGCGAGACGACCCAGCGCCCGGACGGCAGTTGGGACGTGATCACCGACAAGGGCACGGTCCACGCCGAACATGTGGTCAACGCCGGTGGCCTCTGGGCGCGTGAGGTCGGGGCGATGGCGGGCGTCTACTTCCCGCTGCACCCGATGGAGCACCAGTATATCGTCACTGAGGATGTGCCCGAAATCCTCGCCATGGTGGCGGAGGGGCGCGAGCACCCGCATGTGATGGATCCCGCCGGCGAAAGCTATCTCAGGCAGGAGGGCCGCGGCCTCTGCATCGGCTTTTATGAACAGCCGTGTCGGCCCTGGGCGGTGGATGGGACGCCCTGGAGCTTTGGCCATGAGCTGCTGCCAGATGACTTCGACAAGATCGCCGACAGCATTGAGTTCGCTTATAAACGTTTCCCCGTCCTGGCCACCGCGGGGGTCAAGACCGTCATCCACGGCCCGTTCACCTTCGCCCCCGATGGCAACCCGCTGGTGGGGCCGGTGCCGGGCATGCGCAACTATTGGTCGGCCTGTGGCGTGATGGCCGGCTTCAGCCAGGGCGGCGGCGTCGGGTTGATGCTGGCGCAATGGATGATCGAGGGCGAGCCCGAGCGCGACGTGATGGCGATGGATGTGGCGCGGTTCGGCGATTGGATCACCCCCGGCTACACCCGCCCGAAAGTCATTGAAAACTATCAGAAACGCTTCTCTGTCTCCTATCCGAACGAGGAGCTGCCGGCGGCACGGCCGAACCGCACCACACCGATGTATGACATCTTCTCCGACATGGGCGCGGTCTGGGGTCAGCAGTATGGGCTGGAGGTGGTCAATTACTTCGCGCAGGGCGACGAGCCTGGCTATGAAACCCCGAGCTTCCGCCGCTCAGACGCCTTTTCGGCCGTGGCGCGTGAGGTGAAAGGAGTTCGAGAAGCCATTGGAATCAATGAGATTCATAACTTCGGGAAATACCGCATCAGCGGCCCGCGCGCCGGTGCCTGGCTGGACCGCCTCATGGCCGGACGGCTGCCCGCCCCGGGCCGGCTGTCGCTGAGCCCGATGCTGTCGGAAAACGGCAAGCTGATCGGCGATTTCACCGTTACCTGCCTGGCTCCGGACCGCTTTCAGCTGACCGCCTCCTACGGCGCGCAGGCGTTCCACATGCGTTGGTTCCTGAAACATCAGGAAGATGGCGTAACCATCGAGAATATCAGCGATAAGCTGAACGGATTTCAGATCGCCGGACCCCAGGCACGGGCGGTTCTGACCGCCTGCACCCACGCCGATATCGCGGACCTCGGGTTCATGCAGGCGCGGCCGCTGGTGATCGGCATGACCGACTGCCTGGTACAGAGGGTCAGCTATACCGGCGATCTGGGCTATGAAATCTACTGCGATCCGATGGCGCAGCGGCAGCTGTGGCGGACCCTCTGGGCGGCGGGGGCGCCTCTGGGCATGATCCCCTTCGGCATGCGGGCGATGATGTCGCTGCGGCTGGACAAGGGCTTCGGCAGCTGGATGGCAGAGTATTCGCCGGATTACACGCCGGCGGAAACCGGGCTCGACCGCTTCATCTCGCTGCGGAAACCGGTCGATTTCATCGGCCGCGCGGCGGTGGAAGCCGACCGGCCCGACCGCCGGCTGACCACCTTCGTGGTAGAGGCGGAGGATGCCGATGTCCAGGGCTATGAGCCGATCTGGCTGGACGGCCGGGTTCAGGGCTTCTGCACCTCCGGCGGCTATGCGCATCACGCCGGCTGTTCAGTCGCCATCGGCTTTCTGCCCCTGGGCGCGATTGCCGAGGGGCGGGAGGTGGAAATCGAGATCCTCGGCCAGATGCGCAGGGCCCGGGTGGTGACGCAGCCGCTGTTCGATGCCGACGGGGCGCGCATGCGGGGCTGACAGCTCCCCCTCTGCCGGCCTATGATCGTTTCATGACCCAGGCTTTGCCCATCCTCCTGCTCGCCGCCGGACAATCACGCCGGATGCAGGGGCGTGACAAGCTGATGGAACCGGTCGAAGGCGTCGCGCTGCTGCGGCGCATGGCGCAACGGGCGATCGCCGCCGGGCTCGGCCCGGTCTACGTGACGCTTCCGCCGCCGCCGCATCCACGGTATGCCGCGCTGAGCGGGCTGGAGCTGACACCGGTGGAGGTGCCCGATGCCGCCAGCGGCCTTTCGGCCAGCCTGCGCCGTGGTTTTTCCGCGCTGCCGCCACAGGCCGGGGCGGCGATGATCCTGCTCTGCGATCTGCCAGAGCTGACCACAGAAGACCTGAAGAACATCGCACAATCACTTGATTTGAATTCTGAAAATATGATTTGGCGCGGCACGTCAGAAACCGGGGCACCGGGTCATCCGGTGGTGATCGCCCAGCCGCTTTTCGACGAGGTGCAGACGCTCACCGGCGATCACGGAGCGCAACCGTTGCTGCGCCGCCATGCCGACAGGGTCGTGAAGGTTGCGCTGCCCGGCGATCACGCGATCTGCGATCTCGACACGCCGGAGGCCTGGGCGGCCTGGCGTGCCCGGCAGGACACCGCCGTTCCCGCCCCCTGATCATCCGCGCCGACGATCCGCCAAAGGAAAAGGCAGGGACCAAGCCCTGCCTTCCTGATCCGCGCCCCGTTGGCGGATCGAATCGTAGCTGCATCGGAGCATCCGACTGAGGCGAACGCCCGGCCCCCCAGCCGGACGCCCGCAGCGATCAATGCATCAGCAGGACCGCTTCGTGACGCTTCAGGGACCGGCGGGCCGAGGGATAGGCCGCGAGACCGTCACGCGTCTTCAGCTCCGGGAAAAGCTCCAGGATTTCCATCCGCTGGGCACTGTCCATGCCGTTCAGGCTCAGGTCCCCGGGCTGGAAGCTCTCGGTCCAGGCGCCGTCCGACAGAACCACCTCGTGATGGTCGAACATGAAGTGGATATAGGTCACATCCGGGCGTGCCACCTGGTCGACCCCGTCCATCCAGGTCAGATGCTTGGCCGCCACCAGAACCTCGCGATCCTCGAAATAGAGCGAGGTGCGGTCACTGGCGATCAGCACCCGGTGTTGCGGGCTGACCATCATGTCGCGGTCCGGCAGGCCGTTGCCCAGGGCCCCCTGACGGATCAGGATCGGCTGCAGGTGATCGGCCATCTCGGCGGCCTGCAGGTCGCGGCGCCCGACCCAGCGGATTTGCTGGATGCCGTTGTCGCGGGTCAGCACCTGATCGCCGATCTCCAGCTCCTCGACCAGACGCGCGCCCTGCGGCGTCGCGATCCGGGTGCCCGGGGTGAAACAGGGCACGATCTTCTCGATCTCGTGGAAATCGATCGATCCGGTGACATTACCAAAATCATCCAGCAGGTTCATCGTGCCGGAGGTGCTGTTGCCATCCGCATCGACGGTTTCGCTGGTGATCTTGAACCGCTGCCCGCCCATGTAGAGCGTGTCGTAGTCGTCGCCACCGGCGCCGCCGTCGACGTCATCGCCGTCGGTCACCCCGTAGAAGGAGTCGCGATCGTCGCCGCCGGACATGGTATCGCTACCCTGGCCGCCTATCAGCGTGTCGCTGCCGGCGCCGCCCAGCAGGGTGTCGTCATCCACACCACCGTCGATGTAATCGTCGCCGTCGCCGCCCTCGATGTAATCGTCGTCATCCTGGCCGTAGATGGTGTCGTTGCCGGCCCCGCCATAGATCACGTCCATGCCGTTGTCGGTCACCGGATCGGGATCGCCGGCACTGCCGTCATCGGGGATGTTCATGTAATCCGGATAGGCCGGGTCGAGACCGCCATAGATGGTGTCATCGCCATCACCGCCGTGAATCTCGTCCGACCCTTCGCCGCCGACGATGAAGTCGTCGCCGTCGCCGCCCTCGATATAGTCGTCGTCGAGACCGGCATCGATCACGTCATTGCCGGCGCCACCGTAGATGATGTCGTCATCGTCGCCCGTGATGATGGTATCATTGCCATCGCCACCATCGACGAAGTCCATATCGTCGGTCGGATCGGCGTCGGCCGGGATCGGGGGCAGCCCCTCGTACGAGGGGAAGCCGCGGTCGGGCAGCGGGATACCGGAGGTCGAGGAGGTGTCGATGAAATCGTCGCCCTCGCCGCCATAGACGGTGTCGCTGCCGTCACCGCCGATCAGCGTGTCGTTGCCACCTTCGCCGTAGATGGTGTCGTCGCCCTCGCCGCCGTCGATGTAATCGTCGCCATCCTCGCCATCGTCGACGCAACCGGTGCCGGCGTCGAAATAGATGTCCGTGACGGTGACGCCGGAGTTGTTGGCGCCGTCTTGGCTGTGAGTAATGCTGAGGCTGGCGACCGGGCCATCGATGCTGACCAGAACCGAATAATCGGCACTGTCGTTGTCATCGTAGCCGCCGTTGGAATCCGCCGTGTCGGGGCCGGTCACAGTGTCGGTGTCCAGCAGCGTCAGGTTGGCGCCGGCGGTCAGGGTGACCTCAACCGGGTTGCCCTGGGCATCGTAGGCCTCGATCTTGACCACGCCGTCGCCGTCGATGTCGTTCACCCGGAACGAGATGTTTTCCACCTCTTCGGAGAAATCGACGTTATAGGCGACGCTGTTGCCTTCGCCCTGGGTCAGCGAGTCGAGCCCGCTGGTGGTCGAGGCCGGCGTGCCATCGGTCACGATATCGTCGACATTCTCGGTTTCGGCCGACAGCGCGGTGACCGTGCCCCAGTCGGCGGAACTGACCGAGAAGGTCACATCGACGCTGCCGGTGTTCTGGGTGAAGCCGCCCTTCAGGCTGTCGTTCACATCGATCGGGGTGGCACCGCCGTCGTCCGGATCGGGCGCCAGGTCCCATTGCAGCACTTCGCGCGACGCGGTCGGCGCGCCGTCGTTGTAGTTACTGTCGCCATAGAGAACGTCGTCGCCCTCCTGGCCGTAGACTTCGTCGCTGCCGCTGCCGGCATAGACGGTGTCGTCGCCCAGACCCGCTTCGATATAGTCGTCGCCGGCGCCGGCATCGACGATATCGTCGTTCGGCCCCTCGCCCGCCAGAACCGCATCGCCGCCGTCGATGACATCGCCATCGGGATCGCCGGTATAGGTCAGATCAATCTTGTTGTTGCCGGAATCGCCCTCGACGATACCGTTCGGGGTTCTCGGGGTTACAGCCATGACAACTACTCCTTTTCGGCCCACGCCATATCGCGGGCCGGAAATCTCAAGCCCAAATCACCTTCCGGGGAAAACAGATCACGGTCCTGCCACGCCCTATTTCGCGGCAGTCGACAACCGGCCCGGTCGCAGCTATGCAACCGGTCACAAACCGCACGTCGGCTCGTGGGTCTTGTCCTCGCATCATCTTGCCGATGCGCTCGGACGGCCGCTCGCGCGACCGATCTGTTATGTGCCCCCCAGTAGGCCCGTATAGAATTACCGCAACGCAGAACGGCGACAAAAAGAAAAATTGAACAAAAGTATCGCCAGATTATCCGAAAATCCCGCCAGCCCGACTGACGCCGCGTCCTGACCTAGGGTACGCCATGCAGATTGTTTCCAATATTCCCGGGGCTGCTGAGGGAGATTTGACCAAAGACCGGCGGAGACCGTGAAATCCGCGCATCCGCCGCCGCTCTACCCCCATACTGTTTCCCGATCCATGACAGCAGCGCACCGCTCTGTCGCCCCGGAACAGCGCCTGCCCCGAGGGCAGGATGGGCGGAGGCCGGCGCCCTCAGCCCCGGCGTTCCGGAACCAATCCGGCAGGTTTTCGAAGAATTCTACTCAAATCACGAACAGTGGATTCGAATTTTACTCGAATCAAATCTTGCCAGCCCCGAATCCGCGAGTCCCCGGGCCAGAAAAACACCGCCCCGCAGGCCGGACAAGGCCTGCGGGGCGGTGATATCGGACAGAGCCCCGTGCGACAGGGCGGATCGCGGCGGGATCAGGCGGCCTCGGCCGCCGGTCCCGGGAAATGGCAGGCCACCTGCTGGACCGGACCGGATGCCCCGCCCGCGCCCGCCAGCGGCGCCAATACCGGCGGCGTCTGCCGGCAGATCGCCTGCGCCTTGGGACAGCGCTCGGCAAAGGCGCAGCCGGCCGGCGGATTGATCGGACTGGGCGGATCGCCGGAGACCTTCAGCGGCCGCACATAGCCCTTCGACTTGCGCCGCGACAGCGACGGCGCCGCCGACAGCAGCGCCTGGGTATAGGGATGCTGCGGCGCATCGAAGAGCGCATCGCGCGGCCC
Organism: Pseudodonghicola flavimaris; assembly: GCF_030164425.1. Classification (GTDB taxonomy): domain Bacteria; phylum Pseudomonadota; class Alphaproteobacteria; order Rhodobacterales; family Rhodobacteraceae; genus Pseudodonghicola; species Pseudodonghicola flavimaris. The sequence continues at coordinate 23,007 of NZ_JASNJD010000029.1, forward strand.
CATCTCGACGATCTTGCCCAGATACATCACCGCCACATCCTCGCAGACATGGCGCACCACCCCCAGATCGTGGCTGATGAAGAGATAGCTCAGCCCCAGCTCTGCCTTCAGCCGGGCCAGCAGGTTCAGGATCTGCGCCTGGATCGCCACATCCAGCGCCGAGACCGGCTCGTCGCAGACCAGCAGCCGCGGATTGGTGGTCAGTGCCCGCGCGATGGAGATCCGCTGCCGCTGTCCGCCGGAGAACTGATGCGGGAAGAGATTGAGCTGATCGGGTCTCAGCCCCACCAGGCTGAACAGCTCCTTGACCCTCGCCAGCCGCTCCTCCGGCGTGCCGATCTCCAGCAGGTCCATCGGTTCGCGCACGATATCAACCACCCGTGCCCGCGGGTTGAGCGAGGAATAGGGGTCCTGGAAGATCAGCTGCACGTCGCGGCGACGCTGTCGCATCCCTTCCTCGTCCAGCGCCAGCAGATCCTCGCCCTCGAACAGCACCTGGCCACCGGAGGCCGGGGTCAGGCGGATCGCCGCCATCGCGGTCGTGGTCTTGCCCGACCCGCTCTCGCCCACGATCCCCAGCGCCCGGCCGGCGTCGAGGCTGAAGGACACCTGCCGCACCGCCTCCAGATGCGGGCGCGGACCGAACATCGAAGCCTTCGGCAGGGCGAAGCGCACCGTCAGGTCGCGCACATCGAGAAGCGTGGTCATATCCGTCCCTCCTCGGCGCCGTGACAGGCCACCGGATGCCGGCCATGATCGGTCAGCAGCGGCTTTTCCGCGTCGCAGCGGTCGAATTTATAGGCGCAGCGATCGGCAAAGGCGCAGCCCTTGCCCAGCAGATGCAGCGGCGGCACCACGCCAGGAATTTCCTTCAGCGCGTGATCGGCGCGGCCCAGCGTCGGGATGCAGTCGATCAGCCCGCGGGCATAGGGGTGCTGCGGCAAATCCAGCACGTCGTCGGCGGTGGCGGTCTCGATCACCCGGCCGGCATACATCACCGCCACCCGGTCGGCCATTTCGCTGATCGCCCCCATGTCATGGGTGATCAGCATGATGGCGGCGCCGAAATCGCGCTGGATCTCGTTCAGCAGATCGAAGATCTGCGCCTGCACTGTCACGTCCAGCGCGGTGGTCGGCTCATCCGCGATCAGCACCTTGGGCCGGCAGGAGACCGCCATGGCGATCATCACCCGCTGCCGCATGCCGCCCGACAGCTGGTGCGGATAATCCCGCGCCCGGCGGTCCGGGCTGGGGATCCCCACCCGGTCCAGCAGCGCGACGGCATCCCGGAACGCCTGATCGGGGCTGACCTTCTGATGCAGCATGATCGCCTCGGCGATCTGGTCGCCGACGGTGAAGACCGGGTTCAGGCTGGTCATCGGCTCCTGAAAGATCATCGCCACATCCGATCCGCGCAGTGCCCGCATCCGCGCCGGCGACACACCGATCAGCTCTTCGCCGTTCAGCCGGATCGAGCCGCCGGCGATCTTGCCCGGCGGGCTGGGGATCAGCCCCATCACGCTCAGCGCGGTGATCGACTTGCCACAGCCGGATTCGCCGACGATGCCCAGGGTCTCGCCCGCATTCACCTGCAAGGACACCGAATCCAGCGCGGTGACCTCGCCATAGCGCGTCCGGAACGTGACGCGCAGATCTTCGATTTCCAGTAGCGCGCTCATCTTTCCCTCAGTTTCGGATTGAATGCGTCATTGAGCCCGTCGCCGATCAGCGACACCGCGAAGACCGTCAGAAAAATCGCCAGACCGGGAAAGGTTACCGGCCACCAGGCATCCAGGATATATTCGCGGTTGGCGCCGATCATCAGGCCCCAGCTCATCTGGTTGGGATCGCCGAGCCCGAGAAACGACAGCCCCGCCTCGAACAGGATCGCCACGCCGATGGTCAGCGTCGCCGAGACGATCAGCGGTGCCGCCGCATTGGGCAGGATCACCTTCCAGATGATCCGCTTGTTGCGCGCCCCGATCGCCCGCGCCGCGGTGACATATTCCAGCTCCTTGATCTTGAGGAATTCCGCCCGGGTCAGCCGCGCCGTCTGCGGCCAGCTGACCACGCCGATGGCGGCGGCGATGGTCCAGATCGAGGGCGAGAACAGCGTCACCAGCACCATGGCGAACAGCAGCGCCGGCAGCACCTGGAAGAATTCGGTCACCCGCATCAGCAGGGTGTCGACCCAGCCGCCGTAATAGCCCGCCAGCGCCCCCAGCGCCACGCCGATCACCATGGTGATCGCTGCCGCCGCCAGCCCCACGGTCAGCGTCGGTGCGCCCCCCGTCAGCAGCCCGGCCAGGATATCGCGGCCCAGATAATCGGTGCCCAGCGGAAAGCCCGGCTCCACGCCCGGCATCTCATGCGGCGCCCAGACGATATCGAAGGGATCGCCGGCATAGAAGAAACTGCCGTAGAGCGTCGCTGCCACGATGGCCAGCAGGATCACGGCCCCGGCCACCGCCGGCAGGTTGCGCCGATACATCCGCCAGGCCTCGCGGGCCGGGCTCTCGGCGACATATTCGGAAGATGTCGGTTCGCTCATCGCTTATCCCGCTCTTTTTCTGGCTTGAAATATCCCGGGGGTGAATGCGCCCCCGCCGGGGGCGCAGAGGGGGTTGGCCCCCTCCTGCCCCGCCGCGGCCGCCCCGCGCCGGCGCGGCCCTGTTGTCCTGATGCCGCTCATCCCCGGCCCCGCAGCCGCGGATCGGCCAGCCGATAGCTCAGATCGGTGAGGATATTGGCCACCACCACCATGGCAGAGGCAAAGAACAGCACCCCCCATGATCGTCGGATAGTCCCGCCGCAGGATGGAATCGAAGGCCAGCCGCCCCATGCCCGGCCAGTTATAGACCGTCTCCACCAGCAACGAGCCCGAGATCAGGTTGCCGAACTGCAGCCCGGCCACCGTCAGGATCGGCAGCGCCGCGTTCCTCAGCGCGTGGCGGAACAGCACCGAGCGTTCGCCCGCCCCCTTGGCCCGCGCGGTGCGGATGTAATCCGATCCCAGCACCTCCATCATCGAGGCGCGCGACAGCCGGGCGTATTGCGCCAGATAGATGATCGCCAGGGTGAAGGCCGGCAGCACCAGATGGTGTATCACATCGAGCCCCCGCACATACCAGGCGGCGTCGCGCAGCCGCACCGAGGCCATCCCCTCGACCGGGAAGATCGGAAAGGTCGAAGCGAAGAGGATGATCAGCATGATCCCGGTCCAGAACACCGGCACCGCATAGCCCAGCGTCGAGAAGACCGACACGAAGGCCGACAGCGGCCCGTTCGGCTTGCGCGCCGCGATCACCCCCAGGAAGACGCCCAGCAGGATCGACAGCAGCTGCGCCACCAGCACCAGCAGGATGGTCGGCCCCAGCCGCTGACCGATCAGCGAGGCCACCGGCTGGTTGAAGAAATAGCTCTGCCCCAGGTCGCCCTGCGCCACGTTGGAGATATAGATCCACAGCTGCGTCAGCACCGGCTGATCGAGCCCGTATTCGGCGCGGATCGATTGCAGCATCTCCTCGGTGGCGCCACCCATCTCGCCGGCGATCACCACGGCGGGATCCCCCGGCGCCAGCCGGATCAGGAGGAAATTGAGGACGACGACGCCCAGCATCAGCACCAGCCCATAGGCCAGGCGCCGGATCAGGAAGGAAAAGCTCATCGCTTGGTCACCCGATCCCGGAACGCGTCCCGGGATCCCTTGGCAGAAAGTGAAACTTCGGCCTCCCCCGTCCCGCGGGACGGAGGCTGCCATGGGCAAAGGCCGGGATTATTCCGACCAGTCCAGCTGGTCCATCGGCGCCAACGGCCCCCAGATGCCGTCGGGCACATGCACCAGCTTCTTGTCATAGGCGGTCATCTGCGGCATCTGGTTCAGGAAGTAGATCGGCGCATCGTCGACCACGATCTGCTGGAATTCGGCATAGAGCGCCTTGCGCTTGTCGAAATCGCGCTCCACCGCCGCCTGGGCCAGCAGTTCGTCCACCCGCGGGTTGGCATAGCTCTGGGTGTTCGACCAGATCACGCCCTTGCGGATGTTGGAGCTGACATAGGTGCGGTGCACGCCGATCACCGGATCGCCCCAGTTGAACACCGCGTCCATGGTCAGTTCGAAATCGTGGTTGGCGACCCGACCCGCCCAGGTCGGGAAGTCGGGGGCGGCGCGCACGGTCACGGCGATGCCGATCTTCTTCAGCTGCGAGCGCAGATATTCCGCCACCGACTGCTGCTGTTCCTTGAAGCCGGGGATGTAATCCACCGTCAGTTCCATGCCGTCGGGATAGCCGGCCTCGGCCAGCAGCGCCTTGGCCTTGTCCAGATCGACGTCATAGGGGTTGATGTCGGGATTGAAGAAGGGCGACTGCTCGACAATCGGGCCGCGCGCCGGTTTCGAGACGCCGCGATGCAGCGCCTTGATGATGAAGTTGCGATCGACCGCATAGGCGATGGCCTGGCGCACCCGCTTGTCCGACAGTTTCGGCGAGGCGGTGTTGAACGCCAGCCAGTTGATCGGACCGATGGCGGCGCCGCCGTCGCGTTCGATGCCGATGTGATCGGCTTTCTCCAGCCGCTTGATCTCCTGACTGCCGCCCATGAACGGGTACATGTCGGCATCGCCGTTTTCCATCGCGATCAGCAGTGCGGAGGGGTCCTTGATGATGCGGACGATCACCTCATCCAGTTTCGGCCGGCCGTCGAGGAAGAAGTTCGGGTTCTTCTTCAGCACGATGGAGTCGCCCTGGGCGTAGCTGTCCAGCATGAAGGGACCGGAGCCCACCGGCTTGATATTGGCGGGATGCGTCTTGATGTCCTGGCCGTCGCCATAGACGTGTTTGGGAATGATCGGGCAGAGCGCCGGTGACAGCGCCAGCAGCAGCGCCGGATGCGGCTGGCTCAGCTTGATCACCGCGGTCAGCGGATCGGGGGTCTCCACCGCTTCGACCGGGGCGAACATCGATTTGAACGGGTGATTCTCCTTGATCGTCATGATCGAGAAGGCGACGTCCTCCGAGGTGATCGGCACCCCGTCGTGGAAAGTGGCGTTATCCACCAGATGCAGGGTCAGCGACAGGCCGTCCGCGCTCTCCTCCCAGCTCTTGGCCAGGTAGGGCTGCGGCGTCCAGTCCTCGTCATAGCGCAGCGGCGAGGCGAAGATCTGCGCCGACGGCAGACCGGTCGCGATGCCCGATTGCACCGCGCCGTTAAAGTGACGGGGGACCTGGGTCGAGGCGATCACCAGCGTGCCGGAGGCCAGCGCAGGCAGCGCCGACAGGCTCAGCGCGGCGACGGAAACCGCGCCCAGCAAGCGAGAGAAATAGGTCATTTGGATATCCCTGTAGGTCGTCGTTCTGATTTTATGGCATCAGGCTAGCGGCGCCCCTTCCCCCAGAAAACAGTGTTTTCTGTAACAATTCCCCCAAGAAATGTGACAATGAATCCGTCAAATCATCAACAAATGATCAAGCCCACCTTCCCGGACCAGCTCCTCTCCGGTTCGAAGGACCGCCCGGACAATTGCCGATTCCTGCAACGTAGCGGCGTAAGCTACCCCAAATGTCGGAGAATCCAGCGGATCCGAGATCGGGAGCGCAACATAGCCTGCGCTGCCGTCGCGATCGGCCGGCCCACAAATGTTCAAGATGGAATAGCCGAACTCGGCCGAGACCAGCCCACGCAGCACCGAACTGGATTTTGTGCGGTGCACAACATTCGCGCGCAATTCCTGGGATTCAAACAGCCCGAGGAAATATTCCGTCGCCCCTGGCAGGTCGAGCACGATCATCGGCAGCGGCGCCAGCTCGGCCATGGTCACCGATTCCTGCCCCGACAGCGGTGAATTCGCCGGCACGATGGCCCAGGGCTGGGCATGGAACAGCGGCGTGAAGGCGCGATCGTCCGGCACCGAGATCATCTGATGCGGCAACACCATGCGATAGGTCAGCGCCAGATCGACTGCCCCGGATTTGAGCAGATCGCTGATCGAATTCAGATCGCCCTCGGTCAGATCGATGCGAATGTCGGGATAGCTCTGGGCGATCCGCTTCAGCAGCGGTGGCAACACATAGGGCGCCGTCGGCGCATAACAGGCCATCCGCAGCGTGCCGGTGGGATCGCCTGTCAGCGACATCAGATCGGATTCGAAAAGCCGCGCCTGCTCCAGAAAAGACGCCACCCGCGTCCCCACCTGGGTGCCGGCGGGCGTGGCGAGCAGCCCCTTGGCCGGCACCCGCCGAAACAGTTCCACCCCGATGGATTGTTCGATCAGATCGATCGCCGCGGTGATCGAACTTTGCGAGATATTCATCTCCTCCGCGGCCCGCGCGATCGATCCGTTGCGCAGCGCCGCATCGAAGTAACGCATCTGCTTGAGGGTGAAGCGCATGGATCGTTCTCGCAAAAAATGGGGTTTACCCCGACAGTAAATCTATTTTGCCGATCAAATTTGCTGTGTCACTGCTGACAGCGCGCAACCAAGGACCCGGAGACGGCAATGAGCGACATCACCCTGTTTCGAGCGAAAAAAATCATCACCATGGACCCGAACCTGCCGCAGGCGACCCATGTCGCGGTGCGCGATGGCTGGATTCTGGCGGTGGGCGATGCCGATTGCGCCGCCGGCTGGGGCGATGGGACCGTCGACGACTCGCTGGCCGACAGCGTGCTGATGCCGGGCTTCATCGAAGGCCATTCGCATCTGATGGCCGGTGGCATCTGGAAATATGCCTACGCCGGCTATCACGACCGTATCGACCCCGAAGGCAAGCTGTGGAAGGGCGTCACCACCGCCGAAGAGGTGATCGCGGCGATGAAGGCCCATGCCGAGACCCTGCCCGAGGGCGCGCCGGTGATCGGCTGGGGGCTCGACCCGATCTTCCTCACCGGCGAACGGCTGAGCCGGCATCACCTGGATCAGGTCGCGTCCGACCGACCGGTCGCCATCATGTTCTCCAGCTTCCACGTGCTCTGCGCCAACTCCCGGGCGCTGGAAATGGCGAGTTACACCCGGGAAAGCAATGTCGAGGGGGTGCTGAAGGACGCCAGCGGCGAGCCGACCGGAGAGCTGCAGGAAATGGCGGCGATGTTCCCGGTGCTGCGGCGGCTGGATTTCGCCTTCGAGACGATCACCGGCGATCCCGCCGCGATCCGTGCCTTCGGCGCGGTGGCGCAGCGCGCCGGGGTGACCACGCTGACCGATCTCTATGCCTCGATGAACCCCGGCGATGTCGAAAAGCTGCAGTCCATCACCGGCGACGACAGCTTCCCCGCCCGGCTGGTGCCGGTGGTCGGCGCCGTCGGGCTCGACCCGGTGACGACGGCCACCGAGGCTCAGGCGCTCAGGGCGCAGTCGACCGAGAAGCTGCGGCTGGGCCGGATCAAGCTGATGACCGACGGGTCGATCCAGGGCTGGACCGCGCGGGTGAAATGGCCCGGCTACATCGGCGGCCAGCCCAACGGCATCTGGAACACCCCGCCCGAGGTGCTGGACACCCAGGTGATGGAATACCACAAGGCCGGCATCCATCTGGACATCCACGTCAATGGCGACGAGGCCAGCGAAGCCGCGCTCGACGCCATCGAAAAGGCGCAGCGCGCCCACCCCTGGCCCGGTGCCCGCCATGTGCTGCAGCATTGCCAGCTGATGGGGATCGACCAGTTCGAGCGCTGTGTCGAACTGGGCGTCTGCTGCAATATCTTCGCCAATCACATCTGGTATTTCGGCGATCAGCATGTCGCGATGACAGTGGGCGAGGACCGCGCCCGGCGGATGGATGCGCTGCGCAGCGCGCTGGATACCGGCGTGCATGTCACCATTCACTCCGATGCGCCGGTGACGCCGCTGGCGCCGTTGTTCTCTGCCTGGGTAGCGGTGAACCGGCGCACCATGTCGGGCCGCGTGCTCGGCGCCGCCCAATGCGTGAGCGTCGAGGAAGCGCTGCATGCGGTGACGCTGGGGGCGGCCTATTCGATGCGGCTGGATCGCGAGATGGGCTCGATCGAGACCGGCAAACGCGCCGATTTCGCCGTCCTCGGCGATGATCCCACCGCCATCGATCCGATGGCGATCAAGGATGTGCCTGTGCGCGGCACGGTGTTGGGTGGCCGGGTTCAGCTGCTGTGAGCCTGCCACGCCTGCCCCTGACGGTGATCGGCGGCTATCTCGGCGCCGGCAAGACGACGCTGATCAACCGGCTCCTGGCCGAGGAGCACGGCCAGAGACTGCTGGTTCTGGTCAACGATTTCGGTGCCATCAACATCGACGCGGCGCTGATCGCGGCCGAGGGCGGCGATACGTTGGAGCTGACCAACGGCTGCGTCTGCTGCACCATGGCCGCCGGCTTCTATATCGCGCTGGGGCAGGCGCTGGACCGGCGGCCGCGGCCCGATCACCTGCTGATCGAGGCCAGCGGCATCGCCGATCCGGCCGCCATCGCCAATGCCGCCAAGGCGGAGCCGGAACTGAGCTATGCCGGGGTGATCACCCTTTTCGATGCGCTGAACGGCCCGGCGCTGCTGCAGGACGCACGCATCGCGCCGCAGATCGAACAGCAGATCCGCGCCGCCGATCTGCTGCTGATCACCAAGGGCCAGACCCCCGATCCGCAGCTGGTGGCGCAGCTGGAAGCCATCGGCGCGCCGGCGCCCGCGGCACTGCCCGCCGAGGGCCCGCTGGCACCGCTGCTGTTCGAACTGATGCCCCGGCCCAAGGCCCCCGCCCCGGTGCCGCATCCAGCCTATGTCCGCTGGCAGCACCGCAGCGACCGGGTGCTGACACGGGCCGGGCTGGAGGCGCTGCTGGCGACACGGCCAGACGGGCTCTACCGTCTGAAAGGGTTCGTGCTGACCGATGCGGGACCGATGGAGCTGCAGCTGGTCGGCCGCCACAGGGAGCTGCGCCCGGCCACGGCGGAGGCAACCGCGCTGGTCGGCCTTGGCCTCAAGGACCGGGTCAGCCCGGAAGAGATCGAGGCCTGGTTCGCCGCGGCGGAGTGCTGAGCACAGCCACCACCGGCGGCATCAGTACTCGTGCTGCCTCACGTTGTTCAGCATCTTGTGCAGGGTGCCGATGAAGGCCCGGCGTTCGTCCTCGGGGATGCCCTGGAACATGCGGTCATGGCTGTCGGCCATATGCGGCCACATCCGGTCGAAGGCGGCGCGCCCGGCCCGGGTCAGGAAGATGCGGGTGGCGCGCTGATCGTCGGGATCGCTTTCGCGCCGTGCCAGCCCGTCGGAACAGAGCGAATCCACCGCCCGCGACAGGGTCGATTGTTCGACCACCGCATAGACGCCCAGCTGCGACATCTGGATGCCGTCGACCACCGACAGGACCGCCAGCGCCCGCATCTTCGCGGTGCTGAGCCCCAGCGCCGCCATCTCGCGCCGCAAGTCGGCGTTGTACCGTCCCATGATGCGGTTCATCAGATAGGGGGCAAATCCGTTCAGCCCGACCTCTCCCAGCCAGGAGCGCGTGATGGGGTCCGGGCTGTCACCGGTATCGGTCATGGATGTCTCTCCCGAGCGAGTATTGATAGCGTTGCGCATCGCTGCGCCCTCCTCCGGCGCGTGGGCCGTTCGACTGCCGGCCATATTTCCATGATATTTCAACCTTTCGCAACCCTTTCGCATCCCCGCCCCTGGCGGGCGGTCCGGGCTGCGCATTCTGGCAGCATTCCCCTTGGTCACGCAGGTCAGTGCCCTTACCTTACTTGACCGATAAAGCATATCGGCCATACGGGCCCCTGCGGCTGCGCCGGGCCCTGAGCCCGCGCCGTTCGGCGCCTCTGCCAGCTCGCCCCGAAGAAACTTCCATTTGCATGGATAAGCGGGTCTTGCGCCAGTTCCCTACCGCTGCCGGAGAGGATCCGCTGCGATGGCACACCGGCGGCGCATTTCGACCACTCCGGCGCCCATGTCAACACAAACATCATGATCGTCATGCGCGCGTCGGCCCGCCCAGACTGCCCCGGCCCCGACTGCCCCGGCATTGTGCAGGACGCGACGATCCCCCGTCCGCCGGTGATCAAGCGTCTGGTGCTCACGTCTCCGGTCTGGCAGCCTCTGGCCGGACCCGGCCGCCGCCCCCGATCAACGGGCGGCGCCCCCAAGGCGCCCCGAAAGGACATCATGAGCAAGACCATCGAAATCTACGCCCGCGGCGTGCTGCCGCCGCGTCTGGACAGCCGCCTGGATGCGGCCTTCACCCTGCACCGCGACACCGGCGAGATGCCCTCCGACGCCTGGCTGGCCGAGTTCGGCGACCGCGTGGTGGGCATGGCCAATGCCAGTTTCAGCCCGCTCGGGGCGGCGCTTATGGACCGGCTGCCGAACCTCAGGATCATCTCCTCGCTCGGGGTTGGCTACGATCTGATCGATGTCGCCGCCGCCAAGGAGCGTGGCATTCTGGTGACCCATACCCCCGACGTGCTGAACGCCGATGTCGCGAATTACGCGCTGCTTCTGTTGCTGGCGGCAAGCCGCGATCTGCTGGCGCAGGATGCCTATGCCAGGTCCGGCCGCTGGGCGCGGGACGGCCGGGCGCAGCTGACCCGCACGCTGGAAGGCGCCACGCTGGGCATCGTCGGTCTGGGCCGGATCGGCCGCACCCTGGCGAAAAAGCTGGAGATATTCGGCGGGCCGATCCTCTATCACGGTCGCCACGCCCAGCCGGATGTTCCCCATGAATACTGTGCCGACCTGGTTGCCATGGCCCGGCGCTGCGACGCGCTGATCCTGTTGCTGCCCGGCGGCGGCGCCACCGATCACATCATCAATGCCGAGGTGATGGCCGCGCTCGGCCCCGATGGGATCCTCGTCAACGTCGCCCGCGGCTCGGTGGTGGACGAGCCGGCGCTGATCACGGCGCTGGAAACCGGGGCGCTCGGCTTTGCCGCGCTCGACGTCTTCGCCGAGGAGCCGGGGATTCCGCAGGCACTGAAGGACAGCGACAGGGTGATCCTCAGCCCGCATGCGGCCAGCGCCACCCATCAGACCCGGCAGGCGATGTTCGATCTCACCGCCGACAATCTGATCGCCTATTTCACCGATGGCGCGCCGCTGACCCCGGTGCCGGAGTGCCGCGACATGCTCTGATCGCCTTCGGGCGCCTCGAGCTGTTCCAGCATCGTCGCCAGCAATGGCTTCAGCCGCGCCGCATCCTCGGGGTCCAGACGGGCGAGGATGCGGGCCTCATGCGCCTGCGCATCCTCGCGCAGGCGCAGCGCCAGCGCCCGCCCCTCCAGCGTCAGAAACACCCGCACGCGCCGCCCGTCCTGCGGATCCGACCGGCGGATCACCAGACCCCGCTCCACCATCTGATCGATGATTCGAGTCAGCCGGGACTGCTCCATCATCGACAGCCAGGCGAGCCTCGTGGTCATCGCGCCATCCTCATCCGTCAGGCTTGCGAGCACCCGCCATTCCGGCACCCTGAGCCCCTCTGCCCGGGCGTGTGCGTGGAACTCCGCACTCGCCCGATCGCTGACCTTGGCCAGGAGATAGAGCAGATAGGAGGGGACAAAGGACTGATCCGATTGCGATTTTTCTGAGGTCATAGGCTCCTGCCCGGTTCTTGCGCAGCCACCCTGCCGCGACCGCAGGGCAAGTCAAGAAAAAGCTTGACCGGTATTATATGAAATTTCATATTGTTTGCACAGGGAGATAAAAACGTGACAGACAAACTGGTCATAGACAGCCTTCGCGATCTGACCGGCCGCATCCGGGAGTTCACGCTCCGGCCGGCGGATGGCGCCGCCCCGCCCGCCCACGACGCCGGGTCGCATCTGAAATTCGACCTCGGCCCGCTGGGTGAGCGATCCTATTCGCTGGTCGACTGGCCCGGCGACAGCGGCGATGTGCTGCGCATCGCGGTTCAGCGCGAGGATGAGGGCGACGGTGGTTCCCGGCAGATGCACAGTCTCGCCGTCGGCGATACCCTGGCGGTGACCGGCCCGAAAAACGATTTCCCGCTGCAGGATCACACCGGCCCCGCCCTGCTGGTCGCCGGCGGCATCGGCATCACCCCGATCCTGTCGATGGCCACCGCGCTGCAGGCGGCGGGGCGGCCCTTCGCGCTGCATTACGCCAGCCGCAACCGTGGCGTCATGGCCTATGAGGAGGCGCTGGCAGAGGCCTTCGGCGCCGCCGCCCAGTTCCATCACGACGATATCGCACCGCTGAACCTGAGTGCGCTTTTCGCCCATGTCGATCCGGCCACCCATGTCTATGTCTGCGGTCCCAAGCCGATGATCGAGGCCACCCGCGCCGCCGCCAATGCCGCCGGCCTGCCGGATGCGCAGATTCATTTCGAGCTGTTCACCTCCGCCCAGCACGAGGCCGGCGACACCGCCTTCGAGGTCGAGATCGCCTCGACCGGCGAAGTCTTCCTGATCCCGCCGGACAAGACCATCATCGAGGTTCTGGAGGAAGGCGGCATGGATCTGATCTACGATTGCCAGCGCGGCGACTGCGGCATCTGCCAGACCGATGTGATCAGCGGCATCCCCGACCACCGTGACGTGGTGCTGTCGGATGCAGAGAAGGCCGAAGGGAAACTCATGCAGATCTGCGTCAGCCGGGCCAAATCGGCCCGCCTGGTGCTCGACCTCTAGGGAAGGAACGCCACATGCCAGCCGACACGCCCGCTTATACCCCCGCTTACACCATCGACACGGTCACAGATCTGGTCCAGCCGCATCAGGTCCACCGCGACGTCTATACCGACCCCGAGGTCTACCGGCTGGAGATGAAACATCTCTTCGCCAACACCTGGGTGTTTGTCGGCCACGACAGCCAGACGCCGAACAAGGGCGATTACTACACCACCCAGATCGGCGATCAGCCGATCATCCAGGTGCGCCACAGCGACAACGAAATCTACGTCCTCTACAACCGCTGCCCGCACAAGGGTACCAAGATCGCGATCGACCGCGAGGGCAATACCGGCAAGTTCTTTCGCTGCCCCTATCACGCCTGGTCGTTCAAGACCGATGGCTGCAAACTGGCGATCCCGCTGAAGAAGGGCTACGAGGGCACCGGGCTGGAAGAGACCGTCAGCGGCCAGGGCATGAAATCGGTCGGCGCGGTGAAGAATTACCGCGGCTTCATCTTCGCCCGTCTGGCGGAGGACGGCATCGGGTTCGAGGAATTCTTCGGCGACAGCCTGTCCTCGCTCGACAATATGGTCGACCGCTCCCCCGCCGGGCGGCTGGAGGTTGCCGGCCCGCCGCTGCGCTACATGCACAAGTGCAACTGGAAGATGCTGGTCGAAAACCAGACCGACACCTGCCACCCGATGGTGGCGCATGAATCCAGCGCCGGCACCGCGGTGAAGATCTTCGAGGATATGGACTGGCCCGCCGACAAACCGAAGCCGATGGCGATGGAGATCATCGCGCCGTTCATGTCGCCCTACGAGTTCTTCGAGAACATGGGCATCCGCACCTGGCCGAATGGCCATGGCCACACCGGCGTGCATCATTCGATCCATTCGGATTATTCCGCCATCCCCGGCTATTTCGAACAGATGGTCGACGCCTATGGCGAGGAGAAGGCGAAACAGATCCTCGGGGAGAACCGGCACAACACCGTCTATTTCCCCAACATCATGATCAAGGGACCGATCCAGCAGCTGAGGAACTTCATTCCGCTCGGTCCCGACAAGACGCTGGTGGAAAGCTATATCTACCGCCTTGTCGATGCCCCTGACCAGTTGCTGGCGCGCACCGCGATGTACAACCGGCTGATCAACGCGCCCACCTCGATGGTCGGGCACGACGATCTGGAGATGTACGAACGCGCGCAGGAAGGGCTGGCCGCCGATGGCATCGAATGGGTCAATATCCAGCGCCTTTATGAAGACGGCGAGGATTTCGATCATGAGGCGGTCGAGAACGGCACCACCGAACGGCAGATGCGCAACCAGTTCCACGCCTGGGTGAAATTCATGGCGCCGCAACCGGCGCCGGCACAAGCGGAGGCCGCGGAATGAGCTTTCCTGCCCGTGAGGATCTGATCGACTTCATCTATGACGAAGCCCGCATGCTGGACGAGGGCCGTTACACCGAATGGCTGGATCTTTGGATGCCCGAGGGGGTCTACTGGATGCCGCTCGACTACAAGCAGACCGACCCAGATCTGGTCACCTCGCTGCTGTATGAGGATCAGTTCATGCTGAGGCTCCGGGTCGAACGGCTGAACGGCGCCCGCACCTTCAGCCAGAAACCGAAAAGCCGCTGTCATCACGTGATCCAGCGCCCCTTCGTCGATGTGATGGACGCCGGGGCCAACCGCTATGTCACCAATACCAACATGCATTACGTGGAAACCCGGCTGGACGATCAGTTCCTGCTGGCGATCACCGCGACGCATGAGCTGACGGTGATCGACGGCAAGATCAGGATCGCGAACAAGCGGGTCGATCTGCTGAACTGCGACGCCGCCTTCGGCAATATCCAGCTCCTGCCCTGATCCTGCGCCGGGCGCCCCGCCAGGGCGCCCGGTTTTCGTTTGACGACCGCCCACAAGGACCACCACATGACCGACCATACCGCCGTCATCACCGGGGCGAGCCAGGGCATCGGCGCCGATCTGGCCCAACGGCTGCTGGAGCGCGGCTATCGCGTGATCTGCGTGTCGCTGACCGATCCGGAGTTCACCCATGACAATCTGATCAGCCTGCCGACCGATCTGCTGGATCCGCAGGCCACCGCGAAGACCGCCGCCGAAATCGCCCGGCGGTTCGAGGTCACCCATCTGATCCACAACGCCGGGCTGATCCGCCCCAATCTGGTGGAGGACGCCCGCCCGGAGGACTTGCTGGCGCTGACCCAGCTGCATCTGGGTGCGGCGCTGACGCTCCTGCAGGCGGTGCTGCCGGCGATGAAGGCGCGGGGATTCGGCCGGGTGGTCTTCAACAGTTCGCGCGCCGCGCTGGGGGTGCCGACCCGCACCGCCTATTCCGCGACCAAGGCCGGGATCATCGGCATGGCCCGCACCTGGGCGCTGGAGCTGGCGCCGCATGGGATCACCGTCAACGTGGTGGCCCCCGGCCCGATCCGGACCGAGAATTTCTGGAGCATCATCGAAAAGGACAGCGACCGCGAGGCCCAGCTCGCGGCGCGAATCCCGGTCGGGCGGCTGGGCGAGGTCGAGGATATCTCCAACGCCTTCCTGTTCTTCTGCGCCCCCGAAAGCAGCTTCGTCACCGGCCAGACTCTCTATGTCTGCGGCGGCGCGAGCATCGGAACCCTGCAATTGTGACCGCCTTCCCCAAAAGGGGTTTGCGTTTGTGTACCAATACCCTGAAGATAAAAGTTAAAACCCGACTTCAATCAGGCTCCGGACCAACCGGGGCGCGACCAAAACGGACCAACAGGAGACCCACCATGATCATGAAACGTCTGATCGCAACCGTTTCCGCGGGCATCACTGCCGCGGCCCTTTCGACCGGTGCGGCGATGGCCACCGAGCTGACCTATTCGTCCTGGATTCCCTGGACCCACCCGGTGAACCTCAACGTCTACATCCCCTGGATCGAGGCGGTCGAGAAGGCATCGAACGGCAAGATCACCTTCAAGCGCCTGCCCAAGGCCATCGCCTCGCCGCAGGGCTCGCTGGACGCGGTACGCACCGGACAGGCCGACGTCTCCTTCTCCGTGCATGGCTATGCGCGCAAGCAATTCGCCCCCTATCTCTTCGCCGAGCTGCCGCTTCTGGGCGACAGCGCCGAGATCACCTCGATCGCGCTGCAGCGCACCCATGACAAGTATCTGGCCGACAAGGGGCTCTACAAAGGGCTCTATCTGGTCGGCATGATGATGCACGGCCCCGGTCAGGTGCATCACACCAAGAAGGTCATCGCCACCCCCGCCGACATGGAAGGCCAGAAGATGCGCACCGGCGGTGTCATCCCCAAGGCGATCACCGAGGCCTGGGGCGGCGTGTCGATCAGCCAGCCCTCGTCCAAATCCTACGAGATCCTGTCCTCCGGCATCGCCGACGGCATCATGTTCCCCTATGAGAGCGTGACCAGCTTCAACCTGACCGATGTCACCAAATACTCCACCAACGTGCCGGGCGGCTGGTATTCCTCCAGCCACTTCCTGTTCATGAACAAGAAGACCTACGACAACCTGCCGGCGGACGAGAAGGCGATCATCGACCAGTTCTCGGGCGAGGCTTTCGCCAAGATCGCCGGCCACGGCTGGGACGTGATCAACGCCAAGGGGCTCGAGGATCTGAAGGCCAACGGCAACACCATCGAGGACGCCTCGCCCGAGCTGATCGAGGCGATCAGCGGCCTGCGCGACCAGTTTCTTGAGGATTACTATGCCGCCGCCGCCGCCGAAGGGCTCGATGGCAAGGAAATCTACGCCTATTTCCAGGAGCAGGTGAAAGCGCTCGAGGCTGAGGCCAAGTAAGGCCTCCGGGAGTATCCGAAAGTGGACATTCAGACCGCTCATGGGACCGCGGGGCATATCCGCGGTCTCTCACCTCTGGCGTGGTTTCTGACCTATATCGCCTGCCTGCTGCTGTTCGCGATGATGTTTCTCACCTTCGCGGACGTGATGGGGCGCTACCTGTTTTCAGCCCCCCTGCCCGCCACCTACGAAGTGGTGTCGCTGATGATGCCCGCCATCATCTTCTGCGCGCTGCCGCTGACGGTGCTGAACGAGAACCACGTGACCGTCGACCTGCTGGATGACATCATCCCGCTGCCGATGGCCAAGATCCAGGCCGTCTTCGTGCATCTCTTCTGCACCGGCGCGCTGGGGCTGATCGCCTGGCGACTGGCGATCAAATCGTTCGACCAGCACGAATACGAAGAAGTCACCGACGAACTGTTCCTGGCGATGTGGCCGTTCAGCGCGGCGATGGCCGGGCTCTGCGCCATCGCCACGCTGGCGGCGCTCGGCAATGTGATCCTGGTCGTGACCGGCCGCAAGATTCCGGGGAAAAGCTGAGATGACCGAAGCTCTGATCGGCCTTGCCGTCCTGCTGATCCTCGCCTTTCTGCGCATCCCGATCGCCTTTGTCATGGCGCTGGTGGGCTTTGCCGGCATGGCCTGGGTGATGAGCCCGACCGCCGCGCTCTACAACGTCGGGCAGACCGCCTTCGATGCGGCGATCAACTATGAGCTCTCGGTGGTGCCGCTGTTCGTGCTGATGGGCAATTTCGTTGCCCGGGCCCGGCTGGCGGCCGAGCTCTACAATGCCTCCAACGCCTTTCTGGGGCACCGCAAGGGCGGGCTCGCCATGGCCACGGTGGTGGCTTGCGGCGGCTTTTCCGCCATCTGCGGATCGTCACTGGCGACGGCGGCCACCATGTCCAAGGTCGCCATGCCGTCGATGCGGCGGTTCGGCTATTCGGATTCGCTGGCCACCGGCTCCATCGCCGCCGGCGGCACACTGGGCATCCTGATCCCGCCCTCGGTGATGCTGGTGATGTACGGTATCCTGACGCAGCAGAGCATCGGCAAGCTCTTCGCCGCCGGCATCCTGCCCGGGGCGGTGGGGATGGTCTTCTACCTGTTGGCGGTGCGCTGGGTGACCTGGCGCCGTCCCGCCGAAGGGCCCGCCGCCGACCGCCAGAGCTGGCCCGAGCGCATGCGCGCCCTGCGCAGCGTCTGGGGGGTTCTGATCCTCTTCATCGTGGTGATGGGCGGTATCTACGGCGGTGTCTTCAGCCCGACCGAGGCCGCCGGGATCGGCGCGCTCGGCTCCTTCCTCTTCGCGCTGCTGCGCGGCGCGCTGACCTGGAAGGTGCTGACCGAAATCCTGGTCGAGAGCGTCGAGACCACCGCGATGCTGTTCGCCGTGCTGATCGGCGCCCTGCTCTTCGCGAATTTCATCAACTTCACCGATTTCCCGCAGGGGCTGGTGAGCTTCGCGATGCAGTTTCAGGAGACCCCCTGGATGGTGATCGTCGCCATTCTGGTGATCTACATCCTGCTGGGCTGCGTGTTCGAGAGCATGTCGATGATCCTGCTGACCGTGCCGATCTTCTATCCGGTCGTCATGCAGCTGGGCTATGACGCGATCTGGTTCGGCATCGTCGTCGTCGTGGTGACCGAAATCAGCCTGATCACGCCGCCCGTCGGGCTCAATGTCTTCGTGCTGCGCGGAGTGCTGCCCGATGTCACCACCGGCACCATCTTTCGCGGTGTGACGCCGTTCTGGGTCGCCGATATCTTCCGGCTGACGCTGATCGTCGTGGTGCCCTTCCTGTCGACCTGGCTGGCCTCTTTCGTGGCCTAGGTCCTTGCGGGGCCGGGCGCAGGCCCGACCCCGGACGAACGCGATACCGTCAGGCGCTGCGCGAAAACGCGACGCTGCCGAGCGGCCCCATCGTCACCTCGACGCGGTCGACCTCCGGGTCGAGCACCCGCAGCGGCAGATGGGTTCCGCACATGACGAGCATCCCCGGCGCGACCTCGGTGCCCCGCGCGATCAGCGTGGTCAGCAGCCAGGCGACCGCCTCAAAAGGATCCTGCGGGGCCGCTCCGGTGGCCTCGCCCGCCAGTTCCCCGTCAAGTTTCAAAGTCACATGCAGCTTGTCCAGTTCCAGCGCTTCCGGGGCGATACCGCCCTCGCCCAGCACACAGCCGGCGTTGAAGACATTGAGCGCGATGGCCTGCCCCAGTTCGACACCGGCGATGGAAATGCCCCGCTGGTCGATCAGTTCGATCGAGGCGCAGAAACGCTCGATCAGCCCGCGCGCGTCAGCGGCGCTCACCGGCCCCGACAGATCCGCCACCCCCTGGCCCAGAATGGCGGTAATCTCCGCCTCGATGCAGAGCTCACCATAGGCGGCCTTCGGCAGGACGACACCGCCAGGATGCACCTCGGGTGCCAGAACCCGCGCCCAGGCCGGCTCGGTCACGCCGAAATGCGCCTGCTGCGGCTTGCCGTTCACCGCCAGCTTGTAGCCCGCCACCGGCGCGCCGATAGCGGCGACATAGGCGTCCTGCAGCGCATAGGCATCGGCGAAGGGTGCCCCGCCCATCCCCTGCGGCAGATCATAGGGCGCCACCACGCCCCGCGCGGTTGCAAGGGCTGCGGCCACGCTGTCGATTTCGGATGTCACGTTTCACTCTCCCGTTCCGGTGCTGAGGTCTTGGCGCGCATGTTGGCGCCAGCGCCCGCCAATGACCAGAGCCCGACCCGCGCTTCGCGGCGATTTCCGCACCCGGCCGCCCCGGCGGCCGCAGGGATCGTCCCCTTCCCCACGCCGGCGACCGCCATCCCGGCCCGATCCAGACCTGAGGAACACTGAAATGACCGACCCCAAGGCCAGCAACCGCAAGCTGCGCTCCCGCATCACCACCGACGGGCTCGACCGGGTGCCGCACCGCGCCTTCTATCGCGGTCAGGGGCTGGATGACGATGCGATGGCGCGGCCGATGATCGGCGTCGTTTCCACCGCCGGAGAGACCTCGCCCTGCAACGCCAATCTCGGCGAACAGGCGCGCTATGCCTATCGCGGCGTGCAGGAGGCCGGCGGCACGCCGCGCGAATTCACCACCATCTCGGTCTCCGACGGGTTCAGCATGAACCATCAGGGGATGAAAAATTCGCTGATGTCGCGCGACCTGATCGCGGATTCGGTGGAACTGGTGATGCGCGGCCACGCCTATGACGGGCTGGTGGGCTACGGCGGCTGCGACAAGAACCTGCCGGCGCTGATCATGGCGATGGTGCGGCTCAACACGCCCTCGGTCTTTGTCTTCGGCGGCTCCACCCTGCCCGGGGTCTACAAGGGCAAGCCGGTGTCGATCCTCGATACCTATGAGGGGGCAGGCGCGGTGATGACCGGAGAGCTGACGGTAGAGGAGCTGGACGAGATGGAGCGCGCCGCCATGCCCACCATCGGCGCCTGCCCGGGCCAGTTCACCGCCAACACCATGGGCATGGTCTCAGAGGTGCTGGGCATCGCGCCGCTGGGCAGCGCCACAATGCCGGCGGTCTATGCCGAGCGGGTCGCCCTGGGCCGCAGGGCCGGCAAGATGGTGATGGAGATCCTGGAGCGCGGCGGGCCGCTGCCGCGCGATCTGATCACCCGCAAGTCGCTGGAGAACGCCTGTGCCATCGTCGCCGCCACCGGCGGCTCGACCAATGCCGGCATGCATATCTCCGCCATCGCGCATGAGGCCGGTATCCTCTTCACCATGGACGATGTCGGCGCCGTCTTCGAACGCACGCCGCTGATCGGCAACCTGCGCCCCGGTGGCGCGTATTACGCGCTGGACGTGCACCGGCTGGGTGGCGTGCCGGTGATCATCAAGGAACTGATCCGCTCCGGCCACATGCATGGCGACACGCTGACCATCACCGGCCAGACCCTGGCCGAGGCGGTGGCCGATGCGCCGGCACCCGATGGCGAGGTAATCCGTTCGGTCGACAGCCCACGCGACAGCTCCGGCGGGGTGATCGTGCTCAAGGGCAACCTCGCCCCCGAGGGCGCCTTCATCAAGGTCGCCGGTCTCAAGGTCCGGGTGCACGAGGGCCCCGCCCGCGTGTTCGAAAGCGAGGAAGACTGCATGGCCGCGATCCGCAAGCGCGATTACCGCGAGGGCGATGTGATCATCATCCGCAACGAGGGCCCCGCCGGCGGCCCCGGCATGCGCGAGATGCTGGGGCCGACCGCGGTGATCTATGGCCAGGGCATGGGCGAAAAGGTGGCGCTGGTCACCGATGGCCGTTTCTCCGGCGCGACGCGGGGGATGTGCATCGGCTATCTCTCGCCCGAGGCCTATAATGGTGGTCCGCTGGGGCTGGTCGAAAATGGCGATCCGATCCGCATCGACACCCGCGAGGCCCGCACCATCGACCTCCTGGTCGACACGGAGGTGCTGGAGGCACGGCGCAAGGCGCTGGCCGCCCGTCCGCCCCGCCGTCTGGCCGGCGCGCATGAGAAATACGCGGCCCAGGTGAAAAGCGCCTATTACGGCGCGATCACCCATTCCGGTGCGGTCGACTGGCCGATCGACGAGGTGGAGGAATGAACATGCCGCGTCTGGGATACCTCGGCACCGGGCTGATGGGTGAGCCGATGGTGATGAACCTGCTGAAGGCGGGCTATGAGGTCACTGTCTGGAATCGGACGCCATCGAAATGCGATGCCGCCGTCGCCGCCGGTGCCCGGCGCGCCGAAAGCCCTGTCGCTCTGGCGCGCCAGAGCGATGTGATCATGGCCTGCCTGACCAATGCCGCCGCCGTCGAGGCAGTGCTCTTCGGCGAGGATGGCGTGGCCGAGGTGACCGGACCGCAGCTCTTCGTCGATTTCTCCTCGATGGACCCGGGGCTGACCCGGGAATTCGCCGAACGTCTGCGGACCGCCAATGGCATGGGCTGGGTCGATGCCCCGGTCTCCGGCGGCACGCCGGCGGCGACCGCCGGGACGCTGACCATCATGGCCGGCGGCAGCGCCGCGGAGTTCGCCCAGGCCGAACCGCTGATGGCGCCGCTGGCCCAGCGGGTCACCCATATGGGCGAAACCGGCGCCGGCCAGATGACCAAGCTGGTCAATCAGATCGTCTCCGGCTGCACCATGGCGGTGGTGGCGGAGGCGGTGAACTTCGCCCGGGTCATGGGCGTGGATGCCACCCGGCTGACCGAGGCGCTGGCCGGCGGTTTCGCGGATTCCAAGCCCTTCCAGCTCCTCGCCCCGCGCATGGCGCGCGAGACCTTCGAAAACCCGCTGGGCACGGTGGCGATGATGCTGAAGGATCTCGACACCATCGCCGAGGTCGGCGGCGACCGCGCCGAACTGCCGATGACCGACAGCGCCCGCGCCCTGATGCGCGCGACCTGCGATCTGGGCCATGCGGAGGACGATATCTCCACCCTGATCCTGACGCTGAAAGGCCGGACATGACCTGCGTCGGCATGATCGTCCCCCCCGCCGCC
Source organism: Pseudodonghicola flavimaris (assembly GCF_030164425.1). GTDB lineage: Bacteria > Pseudomonadota > Alphaproteobacteria > Rhodobacterales > Rhodobacteraceae > Pseudodonghicola > Pseudodonghicola flavimaris. Next base: position 44,916 of record NZ_JASNJD010000029.1, read on the forward strand.
GGCGCGGTGCCGCCAGAGCCGTTGCAGCTCTATCCCGATCTCGATTTCGTCGCCGTCGGCCTCGGCATTCCGGAGGTCACGCCGGAGGGCTTCGATCAGGTGATCCATCGCTTGGGCGCCTTGGCGGCGGAACTGAAGGAAAGTAAGCGGTGTCTGAGCGGCACGTTGTCTGCGCCGGCGCGGACTGCGAGGTGATACCCATCTCAAGATGGGAGTGCGTTTCGCAATGGATGCTCAGACTGCGTTTCTCAGATCGCTGGGAG